>NZ_VWVV01000010.1 GCF_009830945.1 Nocardiopsis sp. FR4
CGGGGGGCCCCCCCCCCGGGGCGCGGCCACCCCGGGACGGCCGGACGACGACGCACCAGCCGGAGCCGGTCCGGTGGGCGGGGTCCGCGGCGGTGACCCGAAAGCACCGCACGGGATCGGGGGCGCTCCCGCCGTGGCTAACCCGGGTGACCCCTCCACTGGTCCGCACGGGCCATGTGCGCGCCGGAGGCGTCGGCGTAACCTGGAGTCCCCATGCCGCGTGGGGCCGGTCTCGTCGCGCCCGGACCCCGCAGCAGTCCTGCCCGGCAGGAGCGGCACGCCCTTCCGCGACACCGTTGTCTCCGGGAGGTGAGCGCACGTGGACCGCGACGCGGACCCGCACCAGCTCGACCATCCCCTCCTCCACGACCACGTCGCACTGGACGAGATCGAACTCTACGCCGAGGTGCTCATCGCCGTGGCCGACGCCGACCGGCCGCTCAGCCCCGCCGAGATCGACCGGGTGCTGGGCGTCTCGCCCCGACCGGCCCGGCAGGGCGCCCGCGGCCCCGAGACCGGCCGCCCCCCGGGTCCCGAGCGGCCGCCCGGTCCGCCGGGGCCGACCGGGCCTCCCCCGCGCACCCCGGAGCGCGGCCCCGACCCGCGTCCGCCGGAGCCGCGCGAGGAGGAGCCCGGGACCCGGACGCTGCCCGACACCGGCCCGCTGTCCCCCCAGGCGCGCATCCTGCCGGAGGCGCCGCCGTTGGGCGACGTGCTCCCGGTCCCGCTCAGCGGTCCCTTCGCGGCGTGGCACCAGTGCGTTCCGCCGCTCACCGGCTGGCCGTCCTGATTCGGCCACCCTCTCCTGATCCGCGCGCCCTCTGACGGGGTATCGCCCCAAAGGGGCGCCTTCCGCGCCCCCGTGCGCACCGCCGTCCAGGAGAGGCACATGCAGTCACAGGTTCCGGACCGCCCGAAGCCCCGGGGTGCACACCCGCGACGCCCGCAGGAGCTCGACTCCGCCCCCAGGGTGACCCTGGCCGTCGCGCTCACGGTGACCTTCGTGTTCCTGTTGGTCACCGCGGCCGGTCTGGGCTGGCTCCTGTCCGCCGACGGCCCGGGCTCCGGCGCGTCGGAGGAGGCGAGCGGGGAGGGCGGGAACTCCGCCGCCCCCGAGACCCCGGGCGGGGACTCCCCCGCCTCGGAGGGCACCGTCGAGGACCCGGCGGCGGGGCTGTCCTACCAGCTGCCCGGAGAGGGCTGGCGTCGGCTCGGTGACGACGAGGTTCCCGCCGAGTACTCCTCCTACGCCGTGTACGGGTCCCCGGACGACCCCGAGGCCTTCCTCGTGACCGGCAGCACTGACCTGGGGCCGGTGGAGCCGCTGCCCGTGGCCGGGGCGCGCCTGGCCCTGGACTCGCTGGGCGGCCTGCTGTCCGACCCCGGTTCGCTGCGGGTGGGGCCCTCCGGCGCCACCGAGGTGGATGGGGCGTCCGCCTTCGGCGCGGCCCTGGAGGGCGGGGGTTCCTACGGGCGGTTCCTGCTGGTGGAGACGGGCGACCGCAGGGGCGGTTTCGTCGTGGGGCTCAACACGGGCGGCGGCGAGGAGGTCTCGACCGCCATCGACGGGGCCTTCGACACCGTGGGGCTGCTCTGAGCGGTTTCACAGGGGGATGACGGCCCGGAGCAGGAAGCCGCCGTCCCGGGTGCGGGTCGCCGACAGGTTCCCCCCACCCATGGAGACGCGTTCGGACAGCCCCGCCAGCCCGTTGCCGGAGGACTCCTTTCCGGCGCCGTTCCCGCGCACCCCGTCGTTGGACACCTCCACCACCAGGGTCCGCTGCCCGGAGGCGTCCAGGGTCGGGGTGAAGGCGATCCGGCACTCGCCGGCCTCGCTGTGCCGCAGCACGTTGGTGCCGCCCTCGCGCACCACCCACGCGGCCAGGGCCGCCGGTGCGGGGGCCGGGGCCAGGCCGTCGAGGCCGCTGACGGACACCCTGGTGCCGTTGGCGGCCAGGACCGCCCGGACCGCGTCGACCTCCCCTGCGAGGTCGATCTCACGGTAGCCGCTCACCGCCGACCGCACCTGCTGGAGCGCCTTGCGGGCGAGTTCGTGCACCTCGGTCATCTCCGCGGCGGCGCGCTCGGGCGCGCGCTCGGCCAGCCTGCTCGCCAGTTCGGCCTTGACCGCCAGGGCGGACAGGCTGTGGCCGAGCAGGTCGTGCATGTCCCGGGCGAAGCGCAGGCGCTCCTCGGTGACCGCCAGCTGGGCGCGCGCCGCCTGGCCGCGCACCGCGTCGTTGGTGATGTCCCACAGCCACAGGGAGGCCATGGTTCCGGAGGCCATGAGCAGAGCCCAGGCGACCGAGAGGACCCACATCACGAGGTGGACGGCCACGGGGGCGTCGGTGGGGTCGAGCGGGAGGAGCAGCCAGGGCAGGACCGCCAGTCCCAGCGAGACCGGGATCCCGAGCCGCCGCTTCGCCGTGAAGACGCCGACCGCCCACCACAGGGCGATGAGGAACATGCTGTACAGGGGCGTGTGGAGGGCGGCGGCGCCGGCGACCGTGAGGGCGAGCGAGGCCCAGTAGACCCGCGGGTCCGGATCGCGCCGCCCGTCCAGCCTGCCCTGGATCAGGAGGACGAGCAGCACGGCGAGAGGGATCGCGGCGGCCTGGGCCGCGACGAAGCGCCACGGGGCGGTGTCGGTTGCCACGGCCACCGCGTCGAACACGGGCAGGCCGAGGACCATGAGGAGGACCACCGACATCGATCCGAGGATGACGAGCCGGGCGATCCGCAGCTTGCGGTCGTTCCTGGCCTCCTCCGGGGGCGGGGTCCCGTTCTGCGCCAAGGGGGTCTCCTCGTGGGGGTGCGGCCGGTGTCGGGGCGGACCCAGTGTGCCGTTCCGGGGAGGCCGTCCGTCCTCCGGCCTCCCCGGTAGCCGCCTCAGGGCTGGCGGGGGTCCCACCGGAAGTACCGGCGGACCAGCAGCCCCATGACGGCGGTCCAGGCGAGCACCGCCCCGAGCGAGGGCAGCGCGGCGGCCCACAGGCCCGGGTAGCTCCTCTCCTCGGCCCCCGCGAAACCGGTGAAGACGTCGTGGCCGGTGTAGGCGGCCTGCACCAGCGTGCTGACGGACGTCGACGGGACCAGGGTCATGGCCTGGCGGGCGGCCTCGGGGAGGAACTCCAGGGGGATCACACCGCCCCCGGCGAACAGCAGGATCATCATCGGCACCATCACCGCCATCTGCGCGGCCTCCGCGTTGCGAACCAGGGGCGTGACGAGCAGGCCCATCAGGGAGTACATGACGCCGCTCAGGAGTACGGCCACGAGCAGCATGAGGGGGTCCCGCGGCAGGGCGCCGGAGGCGGCGAAGACCAGGGCGGCGACCAGGGCCGCGAGGGCCAGGGAGAACAGGATCACGATCGCGGTGACCGCGCCGAAGATCACCGCCTGGGGGACGCCGCTGACCCGGAGGCGCTTGAGGACCAGGGACTCGCGCCGGGCCGTGAAGACGTTGGAGGGGTGGCCCATGCCCAGGATGAGGGTGATGGTGCCGATGGAGGCGACCATGGTCATGTCGGCCATGCCGAAGCCGGGCAGGACCTCGTCGTTGGGCATCTGGAGGGTCACGACGGCCAGGAAGACCGGCAGTCCGAGGAACATCCAGGCGGTCTTGTACCGGACGAAGAGGGTGAACTCCGTCCGGGTCAGCCGCAGGAGCTGCTTCAGGGGGCTGATCGCGGGCCTGGTGCCCGCGGGCGCGGTGGTGGTCGTGCTCATGAGGGCTCCTGAGGAGGTGTGGGGGAGGTCAGTCCGAGAGGAGGTCCGAGGCGCCGTCCGCGACCCGGAGGAAGACGTCCTCCAGGGAGGCGCCGCGCACCTGGAGGTGCCGGAGGGTGGTCCCGTGCTCGGCGGCCCAGGCGATCAGGGCGGCGACCGCGTGGTGGGCCCGCTCGGCCACGTCCTCGCCCGTGGCCGTGTAGGTGGCCCACAGGGCGTGGTCGCGCGTCTGGACGCTCAGTTCGGCGCCGGGCAGGTCGGGCAGGTCGCCGGTGGGCACGTCCTCGGGGAGCTGAAAGCCGATCCGGTCGCCCCAGCCCGCCAGGACACCGGTCAGGGTGCCCTCGACCCGCACCTCGCCGCGGTGCATGATCGCCAGCCGGTCGGCGAGCCGCTCGGCCTCCTCCAGGTAGTGCGTGGTGAGCAGGATCGCCACGCCCTGCTCCTTGAGCTCGGTGATGATCCGCCAGGTCTCGTGCCGCGCCTCGGGGTCCATGCCGGTGGTGGGCTCGTCCAGGTACAGCACCTCGGGCCGGGTCAGCAGGGCCAGGGCCAGGTCCAGGCGGCGCTTCTGCCCGCCGGAGAGCTGGCGGACCGCGACCGGCCCCTTGTCGGACAGGCCGACCAGGTCCAGGACCTCGGCCGTGTCGCGGGGGTCGGTGGCCAGGCCGTGGGCGAGGTCCACGGTCTCGTCGACGGTGAGGTCGTCCAGCAGGCCGCTGCCCTGAAGGACGGCGTTGGTGCGCTCGCGGACCCCGGCGGGCTGGCCGTAGGGGTCCAGGCCGAAGACCCGGACGGTGCCCGAGCTGGGGCGGCGGAAGCCCTCCAGGGTCTCGATGGTGGTGGTCTTGCCCGCACCGTTGGTGCCCAGGAGGGCGAAGAGCTCGCCGGGGCGGATGTCGAAGGAGACCCCCCTGACCGCCTCGAAGTCGCCGTAGTGCTGGCGCAGGTCGCGGACCACCACCGCCGGTTCGGCGGTGTCGCGGCGTCCGGTGGGGGCCGGGGTGCTGGCTGTCGTCGTCATGCCCCCAGGCTCCCGTGCGGGGGCGCCCGCCGGCAGAGGGCGTTGTCACCGACCGGTGCTGGGAAACCTCCCGGCGGGCGCACTGACAAATGTCATCCCGGGTGGTGGCCCTGCGGGACGGGGTGGCCCGCCAGCCAGTGCACCTGGAGGGCGACCTCGTAGGGGGTGCGCGCCGGACGGGCGAAGGGAAGCCGCACGTCGTGGTGGCCCCGCTCGGTCTCGACCCGCAGCCGCAGGCCGAGGCGGTCCACGCCCAGCGGACGGGGGCGTCCCTCCGGGGCCTCCGGGACGGCGGCCAGGAGGTCCTCCAACAGGTCCGGGTGGTCCTCGTCGAGGTGGCGCAGCCAGGGGCCCTCCCAGCGGCAGAAGGGGTCGGGGCGGGCGGCGGCGAGTTCGGCCGGGCCGAGCACCCGGGCTCCGTCGGGGTCGGAGTGCACGGCCAGGGCCGTGCGCAGAACCACCATGGTCATGCCGTGGCCGATCCGCAGCAGCCGGTCGTCGGGGTCGGTGTCCACCAGCCGGGCCGCGCGGGCGCGCGCGTCGGCGTGTTCCAGGACCTCCAGGGTGCCGCTCACCCACAGCACCGCCCGGGCGCGGTCGCGCAGGCGCACCGGCGACAGGTCGGCGAACTCCGCCATCACCACGGGGTGCTCGTCCCGGGAGGCGGTCAGGGCGTGGCCGTCGGGCAGCAGCAGGCTCACGGACCCGTCGGCGTGCACGTGGCGCGGGGAGTCCTCCAGGTGCGCGGTCCCCGCTCCGCCGGACGGAGCCGCCACCGTCACGGGACCTCCCCGGGCCAGCGTGGAGCGGGCGCGGTCGGCGGCACAGGGCACGTTCACGGGAACCACCTCAGATCACTTTCGTTTAGGCAAGCCTAACCTAAACCCCTCTTCTCCGGAACCCCCCAGCGACGTGAAGGGGGCCGGGCCCCGACCCCTCGGTCGGTGCCCGGCCCCGGAAGCGCGTCCGCTACCCCCGTGTCCTCCGCTAACCCTGTGCGTCGGCGGTCTCGGCGGTCTCCTTGGGAGTCTCACCGCGGACCGAGCGCAGCAGCAGCTGGGAGACGTCCACGACCTCCAGCGACTCCTTGGCCTCGCCCTGCGACTTCTTCTCGTTGATCGCGTCGCCGAGCATGACCTGGCAGAACGGGCACGCGGTGGAGACGGTGTCGGGGTTGGTGGTCAGCGCCTCGTCCACCCGCTCGGTGTTGATGCGCTTGCCGATCCGCTCCTCCATCCACATGCGGGCACCGCCGGCGCCGCAGCAGAAGCCCCGCTCCTTGTGGCGGTGCATCTCCTGGGTCTTGACCCCGGGCACCTGCGCCATGATGTCGCGCGGCGGCGTGTACACCTTGTTGTGGCGGCCCAGGAAGCAGGGGTCGTGGTAGGTGATGTTCTCGTCCACGGAGCTGACCGGCGTGAGCCTGCCCTCGTCCACGAGCTTGGCCAGCAGCTGGCTGTGGTGGACCACCTCGTAGGTGCCGCCGAGCTGCGGGTACTCGTTGGCCAGGGTGTTGAAGCAGTGCGGGCAGCTGGCCACGATCTTGGTGACCCCGGCCTCGTTGAGCGTCTCCACGTTCTGCTGCGCGAGCATCTGGAAGACGTACTCCATGCCCAGGCGGCGGGCCGGGTCACCGGTGCAGGCCTCCATGCCGCCCAGAACCGCGAACTTGACGCCCGCGATGTCCAGCAGCTCGGCGATGGCCTTGGTGGTCTTCTTGGCGCGGTCCTCCAGGGCGCCGGCGCAGCCGACCCAGAACAGGTACTCGGTGTCCTCGGGCAGCTTGTCGTCGACGACCTGCACCTCGACCGGGTTCTCCTGGGAGGCCAGCTCCTCGATCCAGTCCATGCGCCGGTCCTCGGCCATGCCCCACGGGTTGGCCTTGTTCTCCAGGTTCTTCAGGAGCGTGTTGGCCTCGGACGGGAAGTTGGACTCGACCATCACCTGGTAGCGGCGCATGTCGAGGATGTGGTCGATGTGCTCGATGTCCACCGGGCACTGCTCGACGCAGGCGCCGCAGTTGGTGCAGGCCCACAGCTCGTCGGGGTGGATGACGCCGTTCTCCTCCTCGGTGCCGACCAGCGGCCGGTTGAGGAGGGCCAGGACGTCCACGCCCGCGTGGCTGTCGTCGGGCTTCTCGGCGAGGGTCTCCTCGGTGATCCCCTGGAGCAGGTAGGGGGCCTTCTCGTAGGCGTGCGCCTGGAGGTCGAGGATGACCTTCTTGGGCGAGAGCGGCTTGCCGGTGTTCCAGGCCGGGCACTGGGACTGGCAGCGACCGCACTCGGTGCAGGTGGTGAAGTCCAGCAGGCCCTTCCAGGTGAAGTCCTCCAGCTTGCCCGCGCCGAAGGGGTCCTCGTCGGGGTCGGCCTCCTCGAAGTCGAGGGGCTTGGTGCCGGACTTGTCCATCATCTGCTTGGCGGCGCCCAGCGTCGGGGAGCCGTCGGCGTTGCGCTTGAAGTAGATGTTGACCGGGGCCAGGAAGCGGTGCCAGCCGATGCCCATGGTGAGCACGCGGGCGATGACGACGAAGAACAGGTAGCTGATGATCAGCTTGAACGCGGCCACCAGGGCGATCGCGGGCTCGGCGATCGCGGGGTCGCCGGGCAGGATCGCGCCGAGGCCGCTGGAGATCGGGGTGGCCCACGCGGGGAACGGGAAGTCGCCCATCGCGGACTTGAAGCCGCGGATCACGAAGATCGAGATCAGCAGGCCCCACAGGTAGGCCTCGACGTAGTAGGCGGTCCAGTGCCGGGAGTTGGTGAACCGGGACTGGCGGCCCTTGCGCCTGGGGCCGTTGAGCAGCCGGTAGACGGTCAGGCCGACGATGCCGGCGAGGCTGGCCGCGGCGATGAACTCGATGGCCAGGCCGTAGAGGGTCCAGTCGTAGATCAGCGGCAGCTTGAAGTGCGGGTCGAAGACCTCGCCCTGGGCCTCGATGACCGTGAAGACCAGCAGCGGGAACGAGACCATCACGAACCAGTGGGCCACACCGATCCAGGGCCGCTTGAGCATCCGCCCGTGCCCGATGATCTCGATGAGCGTCATGGTCAGCCGCTGTCCGAACGGCCCCTTGCGCTCCGGCTCCACCGCACGGCCCACACCCACGGTTCGCACGATCTGGCGGATCGCCAGCCCGAACATGGTGAACGCGACCACGGCGAAGACCGAGGTGATGATGCCCAGAGTCAGGTACAGCATCGTCCGTGGCCTCCCATCCTGCTTCGTCGACCGGTGCGCCACACACCGGCGGTCCAAGTCTATGTTACTTGCGGGTAATAGCGCGGCCGCCCCGGAGGCCCGGCCATGGGGCCCTGCCCGAAACACCCTCGCCTCCGCCGCCGCGCGCCCCCGGGCCGCGGAACCCGGTCTGCGCGCCCCCGGCACCGGCCGGGGCTGGTGCGGCGGAACCGCACGGATGCGCCCGAACGAGGTTCGGCCACACTCCACGTCCTATATGTAGCGGACGGCGGTCACGGCACGACGCGACGGGGGTATCGGTGACTTCACCGTTTTCCCCTCCATACCAGGGTGCGGTATGCGCGGGGGTGGAACAACCACAGCACCGAACCTGTGGACGAGCGAGGAAAGAAGCCGTTTCCCCGCGGCCAAGGAAGAGGCCCCACCACGTTGATCTTGTACTTGTACCGAGGTTGGGTGCCCCAGCCTCGCTACAAGTACAAGATCACTTCGCATGAGACCGGCCGTACCAGGCCCTCGCGGTCAGCCCCCAAGCGAAGTCGGAGCGCCCTGCGCGCCCGTACCCTCCTTCAGCTTCAGCGCCTTGGTGCTCACGCGGAAGGTGAGCCACCCGGTAGAGGAGAAGGCGGGATGGCCGAGGTCGCGGTGCCGGGCGTCGCGTACGGCGTGACGGAGTTCCTGACCGGCACGGACCGGAAGTGGGACGCGGTCTACTCGGTGTGGGGCGCGCTGTGGTTCACCGACCCGGAGATACTGCTGCCCCTGGTCCGCGAACGGCTGGAACCCGGCGGCAGGCTGGCGTTCTCCCACGCCCCCGCCGTCCCCGGGACATACGGGGTGCAGGGCGTGTACGGAGGCGGGTTCACCGGACGCCGGGTGTGGGTGTACCGGTGGGCCTACGAACCACGAACGTGGGGGGAGATCCTGACCGGCCACGGATTCCGCAACGTTCGGGTGTGGGAGGAACCAGCCCCGGAGGCCGACCACGTGGGAACACTGATCGGCGTGGCTACTCGTTGAGAGCTGACAACCGCGCCTTTGGGCTCCTACAGCGGCACCTCGGCCACGGTCAGGTCCAGGTCGCGGACCATGACCTCACTGAGCTGACGCAACTGCATCGCGGTCACCTTGGCCCCGCGCAACGAGGCAAGCCCTGACAGTCCGGACAGGTCGCTCTCCCGCAGGTCGGCACCGACCAGGGAGGAGCCCTGGAGATCAACGCCGAAGGCGCAGTCGTCGAAGACGGCCTCCCGCAGGTCGCACCCCTCGAACACGGCCTCCCTGAACGAGCAGCCCACGAACGCCACGTCACTCACGGCCCGGACCTGGACCCAGGTGGCGTAGTCGAACTGGCAGCCCTCGAAGACCACGTCCCGGAGGGACACCCGCACCAGCGACACACCCATCAGCCTCGACGCGCGGAACCGGCACCGGTCGACGGTGACGTCCACCAGGCGGTGCGAGGACAGGTCCACCGACCGGAAATCGGTGTTGGCGACCCTTTCCTCCTCCAACGGGTTCGGGTGCGGCCACGAGGCCACCGGGGCCTCGTCGTCGCTGGGCAGGAGCACCTTAGCGCCCCGGATCCGGGCTGTCTGCACGGAACCCTCCCCGTTCTACTTGCTCCAGTTGTCCCAGGTGGAACGGTTGTCAAAGCACCCGCCACGATTCCATTGCTGCGGGTCCGCTGGTCGCAGCCGATGATGGCGGGAATCGGCGGACACACCACAGCCGCGGGTTCACTCCGTGTCGAAGCGCAGATCAGGAATGGTGGTCAGGTCGATGCCGTAGCGGGCGTAGACCTTGGTGGTGTTCTCCCCGGTCAGGTCCACCTCGGTGTAGCCCAGCAGGGCCGCCACGCGCACCACCTCGGCGTGGCTGTCGGCCTCGATCTCCAGGTAGGCGGGGATGCGCGGCCAGGTGTCGATCTCCACTTGGGCGCCGTCCAGGGTGAAACTGCGGCGGCGGTTCTCCTGGTAGGCCTTGGGCGTATAGCCGAGCTTGCCCAACAGGGCGTTGGCGGTGGCGAAGTCACCCACGGTGGTCTCGGTCTCGCGGGTGCCGCCGATGGCGTCGGAGTCGATCTCCTTGACCGTGAGGGTCACCTGGTTGCCGGTGTCGCGCAGGCGCACCCACCGGGAGGCGTCACCGGGTGCGATGTCGTAGACGTAGCGGCGCTGGAGCACCTCGCCCAGCTCCGTGCCGCCCTTGTCGAGAATGCGCCGGGCCACCTGGTCGACGTCGATGTCCAGGACCTTGGCCTCGTATTCGATCGCGCTCATGGCGTGGGGTTTCCTTCCGCGCTGCGTGCCGTTGTGGGAGAGGAAGCGGAGGTGGAGTGTGGGTTCGCCGCCGGTGAGGTGAAGCTCGGTGAGATCCATGCTCTGGCGCAACTGCCGCAGGGCGCGGCTTCCCCCTGCCTTAGCCCCTGGCCTCAACCGCCTCACGCAACGCTGCGGCTTCCGGATATCCCTCCAGATCCGAAACCAGGAAGCGCAAGCGGATCCGTGTGGTCTCCCGAATCCTTTCGGTCGGTACCGCCTCCAACAGGTGCCAGCCCAATCCAGTCGCACTCTCACCGTCCCGAGACGCCGCATGGGAGCGCGCCAGCACCGCTGTGGCCGCTGCCCACCCTGGAGACCCCACCCGCTTCAACGCCGCCGAGTTTTCCGCATGGCGGGCAGCTCCCGCAGGGTCGCTTCCCAACACCGCTTCGGCCAGATGCAGCTCGAATTCGGCGCGATCGAACCCGAACCGCCCGGACTCCTCGATCGCGGTGTCCATGTGCCGCCGTGCGGAAGTGACAGCCTGGGCGAGCCTGTCCCTGTCCCCGAGTGCCGCAAACGGACGCAGGCGGCACCACGCGGTGATCTGGGCTCGGCGTAGCGGTGTGTCAGCGTAGGCCGCGGCTTGGTCAGCGAGTTCGAGTGCCTCGATCGCCCGGTCCTGTCCCATGGTGACCATGGACTGTGCTCCCAGCGCCCACCCGGAGAGGTGGATGTCGCCCGCCTGCTCACCGAGCCGGGCGGCGGTACCGAGGTGGATAAGAGCCCCAGCCGTGTCGCCTGTGTGGTGGGCGAGGTTGCCGAGCAGAGCGGACAACCACCCGAGCACTCGGCGGATGTCCCTGCTGTCATGAGCCATCAGCAGAGACCGGCATCGGGCCACCTCCGAAGCGAGCACCTTGGGTGGGTAGTCGCTGTACCGCAGGTTGTAGAACTCCAGGGCATGTTCCGCCAGGTCCCTGACTCCCGCGCCGGGGCCGTTCAGGGCGATGCTGTCGGCGACGGCGGAGAGTTCGGGGTGCTCGGCGGGCATGTGATGCTCCTGTCGCGGCTGTGGTATGGGGTGACCGTACCAAGCAGGTGCACAGGCGGGGAGAGGAACACCCAGGCGCTCCGGAGACGCGCCGTACACCCGGGCCAAGGCGTGAACGTAGTCCAGTCCGGGCCGGGTGTGGCCGTGCTCCCAGCGGCACAGCATCGCCGTGGTCAATCCCGGGGGCGCGAGTCCGTCAGCCTGGTACACCTCCCGGACCGCGTCCACGACGTGGGGACGGGACCACCCGTAGGCGAGTCGCCATGCCTCCAGAGAGGTAACCGGCAAGGCACGCGTGATCTCAGCGACGATCGCGGGAACGGGTGCGCCGTGGCGTTGCCGGTCGGCGCGGATACGTGCGGCTTCACGGGCGAGTTGGGCGCGTGTGGCTCGGCTGACCTTCACGTCCATCTCCCAGAGGGGGTTGGGACAGGAGAACGTACCCGGCCGCGAGGGCGCGCAACATTGCCTGATGGGGTCAATAAGTGCTCACCACGCTGGCATTGATGCGCCCACCTGCTGGGACGTCTCCTGGAGTTACACCCCCGTGGGCGGATCCACAGGGGAGAGAGAGGAGAGCAGACCATGACGAGAGTCCTCGACACCCCGGCTGCCCCCACCGCGAACCGGAACCCGCGCGGGTTCGTGGAGCCGCAGGTGTGGGACCGGCAGATCACCCTGCTCACTCGCGACCACCCGTGGGACATGGTGATGGCGAACCGGTGCTTCGGTCAGGCGATCGCCTACCTGATCACCGCGATGGAGAAGTGGGAGCAGGGTCTGGAGATGGGGTGCGGACCGCTGGTGGACATCGCCGTGCACGGGTTCATCCTGGACACGGTGAACTACCGCGCCTTCTGCGCCAAGTGGTTCGACGGGAAGTTCCTGGAGCACGTCCCCGAGGTCACGTTCAAGTACGACGGCACGGTAGAGCGCACCGCCCGGATCATCGAGGCCAACGGCTTCGCGGTGGACTGGCCGCTGTGGGACCGTGACGCGATGCGGTGCAGCCCCTGCCACCCCGGAAGCAACTGTCACTGACCAGTGGCAGGGAGGGTCGGCGCCTACGGGCTGTCGGCCCTTTTCCGTGGTTTGCCTGTGGCTTCCGGGGATCCGAGGTTAGCGTGGGACGGGTCCTGTCCCTCACGTCACAAGGACCACGTCATGGCCAACCCCACCACGGACGTCCCGAGCTACTGGGACCACTACGCGCGGGGCGTCGCCCCGCAGGAAGCGGAACAGGCGTTGGCCACCGCGCTGGAGTGGACCCAGTACCCGGGCCACGGGCCGGGGTTCGAACTCCTGGGAGAGCCCGCATCCACGCTGGAACTGGGCTCCGGACGGGGTGACGCCGTCGCGGCGCTGGCCTTCCAAGGTGTGAAAGCGGTCGGGGTGGACCTCTCCCCGGTGCAGATCGACCAGGCCCGCCAGCGCTGGGGGCACCTGGGGGCTGAGTTCCACCAAGCGGGCGTGACGGAGTTCCTGACCGGCACGGACCGGAAGTGGGACGCGGTCTACTCGGTGTGGGGCGCGCTGTGGTTCACCGACCCGGAGATACTGCTGCCCCTGGTCCGCGAACGGCTGGAACCCGGCGGCAGGCTGGCGTTCTCCCACGCCCCCGCCGTCCCCGGGACATACGGGGTGCAGGGCGTGTACGGAGGCGGGTTCACCGGACGCCGGGTGTGGGTGTACCGGTGGGCCTACGAACCACGAACGTGGGGGGAGATCCTGACCGGCCACGGATTCCGCAACGTTCGGGTGTGGGAGGAACCAGCCCCGGAGGCCGACCACGTGGGAACACTGATCGGCGTGGCCACCCGGTGATGGAAGGCGGCTAAAGCTGCCTCTCCACGCGTGGTTAACCGGCCCGGATGCCCGCGCGGAAGGCAAGCCACTCGGGAGAGGTGAAGGCGAGATGGCCGAGGTGGCGGTGCTGGGTGTCGCGCACCAGGACGTTCCGGCCTTTCGCCACCTCCACACACTCACCACCGTTGGTGCTGTAGCTGCTCTTGTGCCAGTCGGAAACCTCGACGCAGTTGCCCCCGCTACCACCGGAGTAACTGGATTTACGCCACCTCATGTGCTGCTCCCTCAGGCGATCTGGGTACCCCGGCAACTCCGAGGTACCCAGTGCAGCTACGGCTGACGCGCCTTGAGGGTGTTCAGCAGACCAGCCCACTCGTCTCTGGTGAAGGAGAGATAGCCGAGTTCACGGTTTTGGGTGTCACGCACAGCCGCTCCATCAAGCAGGTCTGCGACCTCGACACACTGGGGACCGTCAGGGCTGCTGTAGCTGGACTTGCGCCATCGAGCGACGTTCACGTCCACGGGAGGGCCTCGTTTCCACTCTGCACTTTATGAGATCAGGCCTTCCAGGAAAGCAGCCGAGTCCTGCACGGACAGCGCGCTCCCTTGGGTTCGGCTGAAAACCAGCCTATGGCGGTTGATCTCGTGTTCAGCCTCCAGGTAGAAGCCCTCACCCCGTGACTCCAGGAACACAACACTGTCGGAGCTGTGACCGTCACCGAAGCCAAGGATGGTGAACGGAAGCCCGATAGCAGCGTGAGCACCTGACTTGAAGGGCAGAATCTGGATCTCAACGTTGGGACGCTGGCCAACCTCCAGCAAGTGAAGCACCTGTTCACGCATCACCTGCGGGCCTCCGACCTCGCGTCTCACGGCAGCCTCGTCGATTACAGCGAAGATGAGCGCAGGTTCTTCCCGCTCCAGCACGTTCCGCTGCCGTTTCAGCCTTCCCTCAAGCCGCTGTGCTGCTTGCTCGCGCGTGCTGCCCACTGCGGCGTCAAGCAGAGCGGAAATGTATCGCTCCGTTTGAAGCAAACCAGGGACAAGGCCCACGTTGAACTCCTGGATCATCGTGGCTTCTGCTTCCAAGCCGACGAAGGCTCCAGGGAGAACGTCCTCGTACTGGAGCCACCACGGCTTGTGGGTGCGTGAGTCTCGGGCGATCTGGATGAGCTCCTGCGCGACATCGCTGGGCGCGCTGTAGAGCTGGCACAGCGCCATGATGTCTCCCGCCTTCAGACGCTGGAAGCTGCCAGCCTCAAGCCGTTGGATCTTGGCACGGCTCCATCCCAGGTCTTTCCAGACCTCGTCCTGCGTCAACTTCGCGGCGCTGCGCAGGCGCCTGAGCTGAATGGCCAGATAGCGCCGCCGAACAGGCATTCCAGTTGCCACGGACTTCTCCTCTGCTGTGACTGCTGCCACCTGGCTGACAGTCTCCCAGGTCTGAAACGAACTATTGCGACTTTGATGCAGATACTAGACGACGCTCTTGCTAACTGAGGCGGCCTCATTTAGCTTGAGTTGCGTTGAGCCTACACATCGCTGGTAGGGCAACGTAGGGGTGTTCCCCTGCGGAACTTGCTGCGCCCTCTCATCAGCGCCTCTCTTCGCTCATCCCATGTACTTCTGACACGCGGAGGAATCACGATGGACGGCTTTGGCGTACCGCGACCGAGGCGGGAGACGAACGGGAGTGGGTTGCCGCGCCGGGGCAGGCCCAGTCCCGGGACCGGGGTGCGCAGGGCCTACTTCGGCTCCGAACCCGCCCAGGTGGCGCAGATCCGCAGTTGGTGCCAGCGCGGAGCCCGGGTGCCCGCGAACCGCGCCTTCGCGCTGGTGGTCGTGGTCAGCGAGCTGACCACCAACGCCCTGACCCACTCGGCGTCCGGGCTGGCGGGCGGACACATCCGCGTGGAGATGGAGCAGTTGACCACCCGGCTCGTCCGTATCGCGGTCACCGACGACGGTCCCCGACCCGGCCAACCCATCCATTTCCCCGAGCTGCGCTCGGAGGGCGACGTGTTGGCCGCGTGCGGGCGCGGCCTGCGCTTGGTGGAACTGCTCTCCACCAACTGGGGATGGGAGGGCGAACCCGGCAGGCCGCTCACCGTGTGGGCGCACATCGACCCCTACGCCCCCGTCCCCGAACCCGCCCACGTCCAGGTCTGAAGGAAAGGGATCCGGGGTGGGGTGGAAACGTAGCCACGACGCCGCGCAGTACGAGGCCGCCCGCCTGCTCGATGACTTCCACACCCTCTGGTGGGTGCTCTGGGGCCCCGGCTCCCGGCGCTTCTTCGCCTTCTACCTCGGCCCGCACCACGTCACACCGCTCAGAGCCACCACCCCGCAGCTCCTGCATGACCTGATCGGTGCCACCGAACGCGAACTCGACTCCGACCACCGAAGGCGGGAAGCGCGGCCCCACCCGGGCCAATGACACCCGCCCAAGCAGCAACACCGAAAACAACAGCGCCCCGCGCCGGTGCGTAGGACCACCGGAACGGGGCTCGATCACCACCTGAACCAACCAGGAGGAGACCGTGGAACACCACCCTAACGGCCGACACCGCAAGCCCCACCAGAGCCTGACCGGGCGCCTGTGGGCCCTGACCGCCACCCTGCTCGCCGCAGCACTGGCCTACGTCTTCGTCCCCCCGACCCCGCCCCGGGAACGAGCCGCACTCACCCCGCCGCCCCGAACTCCCGCCCGTTCCCGTACAGCGCCACCCGGCGGCCCAGTGGGAGGACCTGGGCGATCCCGACCAGATCGCGGGCGCACTGGTGCGCCCCTACATGACCACCACGCCGCGACGCCCCGCCGTCCCGATGGTTCCCAGCCCCCGAATTCCTGAGGGAGACCTACTGGCACCGACCGCTCCGGCAGCGGCCGACGACCTCGGCGACCTGGCCGCCGTCATCCGCGTCTACCTGCACCGGGTCGGGTGAGCGCGATGACCACGAACACCACTCTTTCCCCGCCCCGACGCGCGGCCACCTGGTGGGAACACCGCACCTACCCCTCCCACCTGTCCCAGATCGGGCAGGTCCGCGCCGACCTGCGCTGTGACCTGGCCGGATTCGACCCCGACCTGGTCGACACCGTCCTGCTCTGCGCGGCCGAACTGGCCGCCAACGCCGTCAAGTACGCCCCCGGCGGGAAAGAGTTCCTACGCGCCCTGGCCCTGGTCGACCCCCACACCCTGTGGCTCGCCATCGCCGACGAGGGCGGCGGCACCAGTCTTCCGCGTATCCCGGCACAGCGGTCGGACGAGGAGTGGGCGACGGCTGAAGGCCAGCGGGGGCTGATGCTCATCGACGCCCTGGCCCGGGCATGGGGCCACTACCCCCTCGGCCCCTGGCCGGGACTGGGCCTGGGCGTGTGGGCCGCCTTCCCGGTTACCCCGAGGACCCCTGAGGCCCCCTGATCTTCGGGTCAAGGATCCCCCTGACTTGTCCCCGGGTTCCGCCATAGGCCCGCTGAAAGCTGGCCTGGTCGGGAACATCCCGGCCCGACCGACCGTTGTCAGGGCGTAGGAACTAACTTGAGTCTAGTCCGCTCAACTGATTTGACAGCAGCGATCGGGCGAAGCAAACTTACGTCCGAAAGACTCAACCCTGACGGAGGAAGCAACCATGGCACGTGCGGTCGGAATCGACCTCGGTACGACGAACTCGTGTGTCGCGGTCCTGGAGGGCGGCGAGCCCACGGTCATCGCCAACGCCGAGGGCTCCCGCACCACCCCGTCCGTCGTCGCCTTCGCCAAGAACGGCGAGGTGCTGGTCGGCGAGGTGGCCAAGCGGCAGGCCGTCACCAACGTCGACCGCACCATCCGCTCGGTCAAGCGCCACATCGGCACCGACTGGACGGTGAAGATCGACGACAAGACCTTCAACCCCCAGCAGATCAGCGCCTTCGTGCTCCAGAAGCTCAAGCGCGACGCCGAGGCCTACCTGGGCGAGGACGTCACCGACGCGGTCATCACCGTTCCGGCGTACTTCAGCGACTCGCAGCGCCAGGCCACCAAGGAGGCCGGGACGATCGCGGGCCTGAACGTCCTGCGCATCATCAACGAGCCGACCTCGGCCGCGCTCGCCTACCACCTGGAGAAGGAGGACGAGGCCACCATCCTCGTCTACGACCTCGGTGGCGGTACCTTCGACGTCTCCCTCCTGGAGGTCGGCGACGGCGTCGTGGAGGTCAAGGCGACCAACGGCGACAACCACCTGGGCGGCGACGACTGGGACCAGGCCATCGTCGACTGGCTGGTCGAGCGCTTCAAGAACTCCAACGGCGTGGACCTGTCCAAGGACAAGATGGCCCTCCAGCGCCTGCGCGAGGCCGCGGAGAAGACCAAGATCGAGCTGTCCAGCTCCAGCGAGTCGGCGATCAACCTGCCCTACATCACGGCCTCGGCCGAGGGCCCGCTGCACATGGACGAGAAGCTCACCCGCGCCGAGTTCCAGCGCCTGACCGCCGACCTGGTCGAGCGGACCAAGACCCCGTTCCAGCAGGTCATCAAGGACGCGGGTATCCAGCTCAGCGACATCGACCACGTGGTCCTGGTGGGCGGCTCCACCCGTATGCCCGCCATCGTGGAGCTGGTCAAGGAGATGACCGGCGGCAAGGAGCCCAACAAGGGCGTCAACCCGGACGAGGTCGTGGCCATCGGCGCCTCGCTCCAGGCCGGTGTGCTCAAGGGCGAGGTCAAGGACGTCCTGCTGCTGGACGTCACCCCGCTGTCGCTGGGCATCGAGACCAAGGGCGGCGTGTTCACCAAGCTCATCGAGCGCAACACGACCATCCCGACCAAGCGCTCGGAGATCTTCACGACGGCCGACGACAACCAGCCGTCCGTGCAGATCCAGGTGTACCAGGGTGAGCGCGACATCGCCCAGTACAACAAGAAGCTGGGCGTCTTCGACCTGACCGGTCTGCCCCCGGCCCCGCGCGGCGTCCCGCAGATCGAGGTCACCTTCGACATCGACGCCAACGGCATCGTCAGCGTCACCGCGAAGGACCTGGGCACCGGCAAGGAGCAGTCCGTCACCATCTCCGGCGGCTCGGCGATGTCCAAGGAGGACATCGACAAGATGGTCCGCGAGGCCGAGCAGTACGCGGAGGAGGACCGCAAGCGCCGCGAGGAGGCCGAGGTCCGCAACAACGCCGAGTCCCTCGTCTACCAGACCGAGAAGGTCATCAAGGACAACGAGGACAAGATCCCGGCGGACGTGCGCTCCGAGACCGAGTCGGCCGTGGCCGAGCTCAAGACGGCGCTGGAGGGCTCCGACGTGGAGGCCATCCGCTCCGCCAGCGAGAAGGTCGCGCTCGCCAGCCAGAAGATCGGTTCGGCGATCTACAGCCAGGGCCAGCAGGGCGGCGCCGAGGGCGACGCGGGCCAGAGCGCCTCTGCCGACGACGCCGACGTCGTGGACGCCGAGATCGTCGACGAGGACAACGGCAAGGGCAACCAGTCCTGACCCGAGGTCGAGCCGAGGAAGGAGGGGGTGCGTCGCATATGGCGCCGTCGGAGAACAGCAGCAGCAGCGGCGACGGTGAGGAGCGCCGGGGACCGGTGATCCGCGACAACCGTCGGATCGACCCGGAGACGGGCCAGGTCAGGGACCCCGAGTCCGAGGGCGACGCCACCGAGGAGATCCCCGAGGTCGCCGAGGAGGACGTCGTCGAGACGGACCTGGAGGACGAGGTCCCCGAGGTCCCGGACACGCCGGAGTCGGTGGTGACGGAGGCGATCAACGCCGACGAGCGGGTCGTCGAGCTCACCAACGACATCAAGCGGGTGCAGGCGGAGTACGCCAACTACCGCAAGCGTGTCGACCGCGACCGCGTGGCCGTCCGCGAGATGGCCACCGCCCAGGTCGTCAGCGAACTGCTGCCGATCCTGGACGACGTCGGACGCGCCCGGGAGCACGACGAGCTCACCGGCGGGTTCAAGGCGGTGGGCGAGGCCCTGGAGGCCCTGGTCGCCAAGCTGGGCCTGGAGCGCTACGCGGAGAAGGGCGAGGAGTTCGACCCCACCCTCCACGAGGCGCTCACCCTGGTCCCGGTTCCGGGCATCTCCGCCCAGACCGTGATCGAGGTGTTCCAGCCCGGCTACCGCATGGGTGAGCGCATCCTGCGGCCGGCCCGCGTGGTCGTCGGGGAACCCGTCGAGGGCGGCGAGGAGCCCGACTCCGGAACCGCCGCCGACGGGGGCGGGGCGGACACCGGCGGCGAGGGGTCCTCCGAGCCGACCGGTGGCGCCGACGCCAACGGCGGGGAGAACGACAAGTAACGGGTCCGCCCGTGATCCTCCGGCCGCGGCCCCGCACCACGCGGGGGCGCGGCCGGAGACGGACCCCGGGCCGGCGCGGCCCGGGGTCACGTGGAAGCATCGGACGCAACCGGCACCAGCGGGAGAAGGCACCAGTCGATGAGCACCAAGGACTACCTGGAGAAGGACTACTACAAGGTCCTCGGAGTCTCAAAGACCGCCTCGAAGGACGAGATCAAGCAGTCCTACCGCAAGCTGGCCCGGGAGAACCACCCCGACGCGAACACGAGTGACCCGGGCGCGGCGGAGCGGTTCAAGGAGATCTCCGAGGCGTACAACGTCCTGTCGGACGACAAGCGCCGCAAGGAGTACGACGAGGCCCGGTCGCTCTTCGGCGGTGCCTACCGGCCCGGCGGCGGTGCCGGCCCCGGCGGCTTCGACATGGGCGACCTGTTCGGCCAGGGCGCCGGCGCGCCCGGCGGCGAGCGGCTGAGCGATCTGTTCGGGGGGCTGTTCGGCGGGCGCGGACGCGGCGGCGGGGGCACCCGCAGCAGGCGCGGCGCCGACGTGGAGACCGAGACGACACTGACCTTCCGCGAGGCGGCCGAGGGGGTCACCCGCTCCTTCCAGCTGGCGACCGAGGCGGCCTGCCCCACCTGTAGGGGCACCGGCGCCAGAACGGGGACCGCCCCGCGGATGTGCCCGAAGTGCTCCGGCACCGGGCACGAGAACACCAACCTGGGCGGCTTCTCGCTGTCCGAGCCGTGCAGCGAGTGCAAGGGCCGCGGCCTGGTCGTGGACGACCCCTGCCCCACCTGCAACGGCAGCGGGCGCGGCAAGAGCGCCCGCACCGTCCAGACCCGCATCCCGGGCGGCGTGTCCGACGGGCAGCGGATCCGGATCAAGGGCAAGGGCGCGCCCGGGGAGAACGGCGGCCCGGCGGGCGACCTCTACGTGGTCGTCCGCGTGAAGGAGCACCCGGTGTTCGGCAGGAGCGGAGACAACGTGACGATCACCGTCCCGGTGACCTTCCCCGAGGCCGCGCTGGGCGCCGAGGTGCGCATCCCGACCCTCAACGGCTTCCCGGTGACCGTGAAGGTCCCGCCGGGTACGCAGAACGGCCACAAGCTCCGGGTGCGCGGCAAGGGGGCGACCCGCAGGGACGGTACCAAGGGGGACATGCTCGTCACGATCGAGGTGGCGGTGCCGAAGACGCTCAGCGGGGAGGCACGGGAGGCCCTGGAGAAGTTCCGCGCCGCGACCTCCGACTACGACCCGCGTGAGGGACTCGAGGCGCGGGCGAAGGGTGTGTGAACGACGTGAACGACTCCTTCGGCGCTGACGCTCCGGTCTACGTGATCTCGGTGGCCGCGGAGCTGGCGGGGATGCACCCCCAGACCCTGCGGCAGTACGACCGGTTGGGCATCGTCTCGCCCGGGCGCGCGTCCGGGCGGGGGCGCCGCTACTCCATGCGCGACGTGCAGACGCTGCGCGAGGTACAGCGGTTGTCGCAGGAGGAGGGCATCAACCTGGCCGGGATCAAGCGGATCCTGGAGCTGGAGCACGAGGTGGAGCAGCTGCGCGAGCAGGTGTTCCACCTGGCCAACGAGTTGGAGGCGGCGCGGCGGGCCGTGTCCAGGCGGGGTCGGCCCGCGCCCCCGGACGGCGGTGCGCAGGCGCGCGGCGAGCTGGTGCGCCGCACCCGCGTGACGATCTTCAACACCGCTGAGCAGAGGAACGACGACGATTCCCGGGACGGGGGCCCCGGGAAGGGCGGCTCCGGCCGTACCGGGGACGGACAGGGCTGACCGGCCCGGCCCGGTACGGATGGGCCGACGGGCTCCGCCACAGTGAGACGGGGCGCGGTCGACCGTCGTACATCACCCCCCGTGACACGACATGTGAAAGGAGTCACCGCGCATGAACTACAAGCTCACCCAGAAGAGCCAGGAGGCCCTGTCGGTGGCCATCCGCCGGGCCACCACGGACGGGAGCCCGCAGACGGAGCCCGTGCACCTGCTCGCGGCGCTGCTGGACCAGGCCGAGGGCGTCACCCGGCCGCTGCTCAAGGAGGTCGGGGCCAACCCCGACACGCTCAAGGACAAGGTCGAGGCGGCCGTCGGCGCGCTGCCCAAGGCGGCCGGGTCCACGGTCAGCTCGCCGAGCTCCTCGCGCCAGCTGATCGTCTCGATCAACACCGCGGCGCAGCGCGCCCAGCAGATGGAGGACGAGTACGTCTCCACCGAGCACCTGCTGGTGGGCCTGGCAGCGGACGGCGGTGAGGCGGCCCGGCTGCTCACCGAGGCCGGGGCGACCCCGGACGCGCTCCTGGAGGCGTTCGAGCGGGTGCGCGGTTCGGGGCGGGTCACCTCCGAGAACCCCGAGGACACCTACCGCGCGCTGGAGAAGTTCGGCGTCGACCTCACCGAGCGGGCCCGCGAGGGCAAGGTGGACCCCGTGATCGGCCGCGACAGCGAGATCCGGCGGGTCATCCAGGTGCTCAGCCGCCGCACCAAGAACAACCCGGTGCTCATCGGCGAGCCGGGCGTGGGCAAGACCGCGGTCGTGGAGGGCCTGGCCCAGCGGATCGTGGCGGGGGACGTGCCGCAGTCGCTGCTGGGCAAGCGCCTGGTGAGCCTGGACCTGTCCGCGATGGTGGCGGGCGCCAAGTACCGGGGCGAGTTCGAGGAGCGGCTCAAGGCGGTCCTGCAGGAGATCAAGGAGTCCGAGGGCCAGGTCATCACGTTCATCGACGAGCTGCACACCATGGTGGGCGCCGGTGCGGCCGAGGGCGCGATGGACGCGGGCAACATGCTCAAGCCCATGCTGGCCCGCGGTGAGCTGCGCATGGTGGGCGCGACCACGCTGGACGAGTACCGCGAGCGGATCGAGAAGGACGCCGCCCTGGAGCGTCGCTTCCAGCAGGTGATGGTGGGCGAGCCCTCGGCCGCGGACACGATCGCGATCCTGCGCGGGCTCAAGGGCCGCTACGAGGCGCACCACAAGGTGCAGATCGCCGACTCGGCGCTGGTGGCCGCGGCGACCCTGTCCGACCGCTACATCACCGCGCGCTTCCTGCCGGACAAGGCGATCGACCTCATCGACGAGGCGGCCTCGCGGCTGCGCATGGAGATCGACTCCAGCCCGGTGGAGATCGACGAGCTCCAGCGCACCGTCGACCGCCTGAAGATGGAGGAGATGGCGCTGGCCCAGGAGTCGGACCCGGCCAGCGTCCAGCGGCTGGAGCGCCTGCGCGCCGACCTGGCCGACCGCCAGGAGCAGCTCAACGCGCTCGTGGCCCGGTGGGAGCAGGAGAAGGCCGGGCTCAACCGGGTGGGTGAGCTCAAGGGGCAGTTGGACGACCTGCGCACGCGGGCGGAGCTGGCCCAGCGCGAGGGCGACTTCGCCGAGGCCTCCCGGCTGATGTACGGGGACATCCCGCAGCTGGAGAAGCAGATCGAGGAGGCGTCCAAGGCCGAGGAGAGCGCCGCCAGCGGGGGCGCCGACACCATGGTCAAGGACGAGGTGGGCGCCGACGAGATCGCCGACGTGGTCTCCTCGTGGACCGGTATCCCGGTGGGGCGGCTGATGGAGGGCGAGACCTCCAAGCTGCTGCGTATGGAGGAGGAGCTGGGCAGGCGGCTCATCGGGCAGAAGGACGCCGTGGCGGCGGTCTCGGACGCGGTGCGCCGGGCCCGGGCGGGCATCTCCGACCCGGACCGGCCCGCGGGCTCGTTCCTGTTCCTGGGCCCCACGGGCGTGGGCAAGACCGAGCTGGCCAAGGCGCTGGCGGAGTTCCTGTTCGACGACGAGCGCGCGATCGTGCGCATCGACATGAGCGAGTACTCCGAGAAGCACTCGGTGTCGCGGCTGGTGGGCGCGCCCCCCGGGTACGTGGGCTACGAGGAGGGCGGCCAGCTGACCGAGGCGGTGCGCCGCCGCCCGTACACGGTGGTGCTGCTGGACGAGGTGGAGAAGGCGCACCTGGAGGTGTTCGACACCCTGCTCCAGGTGCTGGACGACGGTCGGCTGACCGACGGCCAGGGCCGCCAGGTGGACTTCCGTAACACCATCCTCATCCTCACCTCCAACCTGGGATCGACCTTCCTGGTGGACCCGACGCTGGAGGAATCGGTGCGCCGCGACCGCGTGATGGACGTGGTGCGCGCGACGTTCAAGCCGGAGTTCCTCAACCGCCTGGACGACGTGATCATGTTCGACGCGCTGTCCACCGAGGACCTCACCCGGATCGTGGACCTGCAGGTCGACAGGCTGGCCCGGAGGCTGGCGGACCGGCGGCTGGAGCTGGACGTGACCCCGGGCGCCCGCGAGTGGCTGGCGCTGACGGGCTACGACCCCAACTACGGCGCCCGGCCGCTGCGCCGCCTGGTGCAGTCGGCGATCGGCGACCCGCTGGCGCGCGAACTGCTGTCGGGCCAGCTCGCCGAGGGCGACACCGTGGTGGTGGACGTGGAGGAGGGCAGGGACCGGCTCCGGGTCGAGGCCCGCAAGACCGGGGTGCCCTCGGTCTGACCGGGACCGCCGGGACACGTGTGGGGCCGCTCCGCGAGGGGCGGCCCCTCGCCGTGGGAAGGTGCGGTCTCCGCCCTCTCAGACGGCGACAACCCGCACCGCGCTGTCGAGCCCGGCGAAGTCGTCGGCGTTGCGCGTGTAGAGGGGCAGCCCGTGCACTGAGGCCACAGCCGCGATCATCAGGTCCATGCGCCGCGGCTTGGGGCTGCGGTTCGCCGCGAGGGTGAGGGCGAGGAGCGTTCCATAGCGGGCGGCCGCCGCACCGTCGAAGGGCAGTGGGGCGAAGTCGACCGCCGCGAACTGGAGTTTCTCGGTGCGCTGGGTGATGGTCTTCATGGCACAAGTGCAGCTCTTCGTGTCTCACCGTGCTACGCCTCTGCTCCGGGAACGCGGACGCGGGTCAGGTTCCGAGCAGGCGGGCCTCGACCTCGGGGTCCAGGCCGAGCCGGGGGCGGTCCGGGCGCTGGGGCGCGCCCTCGGGCAGGGTGCCGAGCCACGACCAGGTGTCCGCGACGGTCTCGGCCGCCGGGCGGCAGCGCAGGCCCGTGGCGAGCGTCCGGGACACGTCGCCCTGGTGCAGGGTGTCGTAGAGCTCGCCGGGCGGCACCCAGACGGGCAGGTCGGTCCACGGCTGGATCCCCGCGTCGAGGACGGCCTGGGGCTCGGTCCAGCGCAGCTCGGCGCCGGAGCCGGTGACCTCCGCGCACGCCTCCAGGAGTTGCCCGGTGGTGGTGTGCCCGGGCGGGCTCACCAGGTTGTAGGGGCCGCCCAGGCTCCGCTCGGCCGCGTCGAGGGTCCAGGCTGCCAGGTCGCGGGCGTCCACGTACTGCAGCGGCAGGTCGCGCGGGCCGGGGGCCAGGACGGGCCCGCCGCGGGCGATCCGCCCCAGCCACCAGGGCAGGCGGCCGACGTTCTCGTACGGGCCGAGGATGAGACCGGCCCGGACGAACAGCGCGCGGTCGCCGAAGACCGCCTCGGCGGCGAGTTCGCCGCCGCGCTTGGCCCGCGCGTAGTCGGTTCCGTCGTCCTCGGGCGAGGAGTCCACGACCGGCCCGTCCTCGTCCAGGCCCGCCCTGGCCGGGAAGGCGTAGACGGACCGGCTGGAGACGTAGGCGTAGTGCCCGACGCGGTCGGCGAGCAGGCGCGCGGCCGCGGTCACGGCTGCCGGGGCGCCCGACCAGGTGTCGACGACCGCGTCCCAGCGGCCCGTCTCCAGGGCGGCGAGCCCGCCCGGCCCGGTGCGGTCCCCGTGCAGGGCCGAGGCCCCGGGCGGGGCCGCGTGCCTGCCCCGGTGGAAGACGGTGACCTCCCACCCCCTGGCGAGCGCGTCCTCCACGACGGCCCGTCCCACGAACTCGGTGCCACCCAGAACCAGAAGTCTCATGCGGGGCAGTCTGGCCGCTCCCCCGGGCGACGCGCCAGGGCTTCCTGCCACGGGCAGAAACGGGGGACCCGGCCCTTCAGCACGTTTCGATGGTGGAGACCGTCAACAGAGCCCTCCGTGAGGTGGCCGCCCGCAGACGGTCCCACCAGTTCCTGGACCTCGTCGAGGAACTGGACCTGGACCTGGACGAACAGACCATGCGGAAGGTCCGGCGTTGCCCCTCTGCCTCGCGGACAAGTCCGCCTACGGGATGGTGCGGCGCTGCCAGCGGGCACGCGACGCGCCGCACTCCCTGATCGCCGCCAGCGGCTCGATGTGGGTCGTCCCGGCCGGAACACGGTGACCTCCGCGGCGTACGCGGGGCGGTGCGTCAACCGTCGCACCCGCGGGCGCGGGCGAGCAGGAGCGCGCGCTCGCGCTCGTTGCGGGTGAGTCCGGCCGCCCGCTCGAACTCCTCGCGGGCCTCCGCCGCGCGTTCCAGCCGCGCGAGCAGGTCGCCGCGCACGGCGGGCAGCAGGTGGTAGTCCGCCATCCCCGGCTGGTCGCGGAGTGCGTCGACGATCTCCAGGGCCTCGCCGGGGCCGGAGGCCATCGAGACCGCCACGGCCCGGTTCAGTTCCACCACCGGTGACCCGGTGATCCGGGCCAGCGCCAGGTACAGCCCGGCGATGCCCGCCCAGTCGGTGTCCTCGGCGGTGTGCGCCTGGGCGTGCTTGGCAGCGATGGCCGCCTGCAGGGTGTAGGGGCCCCGGGGCCGGCCGGGGTCGGCGGACAGCGCCCGGACCAGGGCCTCAAGTCCCCGGGTGACGAGCATGCGGTCCCAGCGGGAGCGGTCCTGTTCGGTGAGGGGGACGGGTTCGCCGTCGGGACCGACCCGGGCCCGGAACCGGGAGGCCTGCAGTTCCATCAGCGCCAGGAGTCCGCGCACCTCGGGTTCCCCGGGCAGCAGCCCGGCGAGCACCCGGCCCAGGCGCATGGCCTCCTCGCACAGTTCCGGGCGCATCCAGTCGGGGCCGGAGGTGGCCGTGTAGCCCTCGTTGAACACGAGGTAGACGACCTCCAGGACGGAGGCCAGACGGGCGTCGCGGTCCCGGCCGACGGGTACCTCGAAGGGCACCCTCCTCCTGGCCAGGGTGCGCTTGGCCCGGACGATGCGCTGGGCGACGGTCGGCTCGGGCACCAGGAAGGCCCGGGCGATCTCGTCGGTGGAGAGCCCGCCGAGCAGGCGCAGGGTGAGGGCCACGCGGGCCTCGGTGGACAGCACCGGGTGGCAGCACACGAACATCAGCCGGAGCAGGTCGTCGCCGTAGTCCTCCTCCAGGACGGCGTCGAACGCGGACTGCCCGTCGTGCGCGGACATCTCGCGCCCGAGGTCGGCCATGCGCTGCCGGAAGCGCTCGTCGCGGCGCCAGCGGTCGAGCAGGCGGCGTTTGGCCACCGTGGTCAGCCAGGCCCCGGGCCGGTCGGGCACGCCCTCGTCCGGCCACTTCTCCAGGGCGCTGACCAGGGCGTCCTGGGCGAACTCCTCGGCCAGGCCGACGTCGCCGACCATGCGCGCGAGTGTGGCGACGAGCTGGGCCGACTCGATGCGCCAGACCGCCTCGACCGCGCGGGTGGTGTCGGTGGAACTCACGGGGTCATCAGAGCACCGCGGGGCGGATCACCGCAAGCTGCCCGAGGAAAGACCAGAATCCGATTCGGCGAAGCCGTGCAATTCCCCACCTGCGAAATCAGCCCCGGAGAGGGCAGGGAGAAGGCCGTAACCCTGGTTACGGACTAGGGCACAGAACGGTTCATTTCGTGAGGCATCGATTCCGCAGAGAATCGCCGGAGTTCCTCGGGTGACACGAGTCCACAGGTGGGGCGCGGATTCCTCCGATCATCGACTGGAAGTAACCGTACCTGCGGGGTCACACCGGCACGGCGCACGGCGACCGGGACTTCCGGTGGTGCGCCGAGGGCGCGGATTCCGTAGAGTTCAGATCCGAATGCCCGAAAGCCGCGTCCCACAGGGGGAGCGGCCTTCCCCAGGCAGCCGAAAACCGTGTTCTCCCCCTCACAGAAAGAAGCGGCCTGTGTCATTCGAAATCGTCGGGCGCGAAGGGCCCTTCGCCGGGCAGAGGTTCCCCGTCGGCGACGCGCCGGTCACGTTCGGCCGCCACAGGGACAACAGCGTGGTGGTCGCCAGCAGGGCCGCCTCGCGCTTCCACGCCGAGATCGTCCGCGACGGCGGCGGCTACGTCCTGCGCGACCGGGAGAGCAGCAACGGAACGGTGGTCAACGGGGAGGAGGTGGCCTCGTACCGCCTCCGTCCCGGCGACCTCATCACGATCGGCGAGGAGGTCTTCCGCTGGGAGCCCTCCGGCACCCCGGCGGCGCCCGACGAACCCCCGGTGACGCAGATGTTCGTCCGGTCCGCGGTGCCCTCGGGCCCGGTCCTGAACGTCCTCGTCTCGGGCGGCGGCCCCGTGGGCCTGGCCTTCGCCCTGCTGCTCGAACACCTCATCGGCTCCCAGGTGTCCGTCACCGTCTACGACGCGCGCTGGACCCGGGAGGGATCCCGCGTGGTGTGGAAGGACGAGAAGCAGGGCAACGTCCGGCGCCAGCAGGTCGTGACCGTCCAGAGCCGCCAGTACCTCAACCTCACCGAGCCGATGCAGGAGCGGTTGTTCCAGCCCGGTGCCTACACCGAGATGTGGCCCTCGGGCCCCGACTCGATCCGCGGCCAGGGCCCGCGCAACATCCGCATCTCGCGGATCGAGGACGTCCTGCTGGAGATGGCCAACGAGCGGCCGGGCCGCATCCGGCTCGTGCCCGAGCGCTTCGACCCGGTCGAGAACGCGGAGGAGCTGGCCCGCAGCCACGTGCTCGCCGTGTGCGAGGGGTCCCGGTCGCGCACCCGCGAGCACTTCACCGACAAGTTCGGCCAGGCCGACAAGACGATCTACTCGCTGGACGGCGAGCACCTCCAGGACGTCGTGCTGGGCCTGCGCGTGCGGTCCGACCTGTCGGACCCCATGACCGTCCTGCTGACCGTGGCCCAGAACCGCTTCCTGCTGAACTCGCTGCGCGGCGAGGGCTTCCTCAACATGCGCCTGACCGACGCCGAGGCCCGGGAGGTCATCGGCATCGACCCCGTGCGGCAGGTGTTCGAGGAGTGCATCGCCTCGCGCCCGTGCGTGATGGCGCGGGACGAGTACGGCGACTTCACCTGCTCGACCCACAGCACCCTGTTCCTGCCCGCGCTGGTCAAGGGTTCAGCCCTGTGGAAGCGGGTCCGGCAGGGGCTGGAGTTCTTCGGGGTGGCCGAGGGCAACCTCAGCGCCGTCACCGCCTTCCGACTGAACATGGTGCAGCGGCCTCGGTTCACCGCCCAGCTGCGCCCGGCCACGGCGACCGGTCCGGGCACCTACGGGTTCCTGCTCGGGGACGCCGCCAACGCGATCCACTTCTGGCCCGGACGCGGGCTCAACAGCGGCCTGGCCTCGGCCATCTCGCTGGCCCGTTCGCTCAGCAGCGCGTGGAACGGTAGGCCCTTCCGCGACGCGGACTTCATCCGCCACGAGGCGGCGATGTCGATGCTGCAGTACCGGCACAAGAGCCGTGCGTGGAACGCGATGGTGACCGCCGGCGAGGACGGGGCGACGGTCGCGATCAAGGAGCTGATCGCCCGGAGCGTGGAGGAGGAGGGCGGCGACCGGGAGGCCGACCTGGAGACGCTGATGGAGCGACTGACCGCGATCCGCGAGCGCCTGTCCTCGCGGATCTCCGGAATGCCCGACGACGCGGCCCTGCGCGAGCACCTGCGGACCCTGACCGACGAGACGCTGCGGTCCCTGGTCGCGGGCGGCCCGTGGGACACGCTGACGGTCGGCGGCGAGGAGGTCGACATCGACATCTTCTACCGGGACGAGGTCACCGCCGAACCCGCCGCGAAGGTCTGACCCCGGGGCCGCCTGGGGCGTGGCGGCCCGCCTGGGGCGGGCCGCCCGCCGCGATCAGCCGTTGCCGATCCCCTCGGCGCGCCACCGGGCCTCCTGCTCCCGGACGTGCTCGGGCACCGCGTCGCCGAACTCCTCGGTCTCGGCGATCCGCCGCAGCTGGAGGTTGAGCACGGCGCCGCTGCCCTCCGGCGGGTGCGGGCAGCGCCGGGCCCACTCCAGGGCCTCCTCCCGCGAGGAGACCTGGATCACCCAGTACCCGGCGATGACCTCCTTGGCCTCGGCGAAGGGGCCGTCGGTGACGGTGACCCTGCCGTCGCTGAAGGTGACCCGGGCCCCCTCCGAGCCGGGTGCCAGACCCTCCCCGGCCAGCAGCACCCCGGCCTTCACCATCGCCTCGTTGTACCTGTTCATGGCCTCGAAGACCTCCGGCCCGGGCAACTGCCCGGCCTCGGTCTGCTCGTCGGACATGATCATCATCAGGTAGCGCATGGCGTCCGCCCTCCGTGTGGCGCGGGGTCCCTTCCCCCGCTCTCGCCCACACGACGAACGGGCCGGGCCCGGATCGACACACGGGTGGGAACGCCTTCGCCTTTTCTTCCGCCCGGCCCCGGGACCGGGCCTCCGGTCCAGCCCCGTCAGGCGGCCGCGGCGGCCTCCGCCTCGTCGGCGCGAGCGGTCAGCCCGCGCAGTCCACGAAGCGCCAGGGCCAGGGCGAGGAGCACCGCGGCGCCCGCCGCGACCGGCACGTAGGACAGCTCCACCCGGCCCAGGAGACCGCCGAGGAGGGCGCCCACCGGAGCGAGGCCGAAACCGAGCACCTGGATCACCGACATCACCCGGCCCAGGTGGGTTCCGGGGACGATCAGCTGGGCCGAGCCGAGCATCACGACGTTGGAGACCGTCATGGCGGCGCCCAGCAGCATCCAGGCCAGGGCCGCCAGGTAGGCGTTGGGCACCAGTCCGAAGGCCACGCAGCACAGGCCCATGAGGCCGAAGGAGACCACCTCGGTGCGGAACCTCCCCAGCCTCACCGTGACCGCGCCGACCACGGCTGAGCCGAGGAGGGCGCCAGCGGCCGAGGAGGCGAGGAACACGCCGTAGAGCGCCTCGGGCACGGAGAAGTGCTCTTGGACCAGGAGGACCAGGACTCCGGCCTGGGCCATGAACGCCATGTTGACGACGACGCCGAACAGGACGGTCGGGCGCAGGGCACGGTCGGCGAGGACGAAGGCCAGTCCGGCGCGCATCTCCGCCAGGACAGCGCGCACCGCGCCGCGGGGGGCGCCCTCCGGAGCCGCCGCCGTCCGCTCTTCCGCGCCCGCGGGGCGGCGCACCGCCAGCGGGAGGCCGAGCAGCACCAGCGCGCCCAGGACGTAGGCGCCCGCGTTCACCGCCAGGGGCAGGGCGGCGGCCACCACGAACAGGAAGCCCGCCAGGGGCGCTCCGCCGAAGTCCTCGGTGACGGTCTTGCCGCCCACCAGGCGCCCGTTGGCCCGCTCCAGGCCTCCGGCCGGGACCAGGTCGGGCAGCATGGCCCGCCCCGACAGGTCGTAGAACACCTCGCACAGCATCACGACGAACATCACCGCGTACAGCGCCCAGACCGTCGCGTACCCGGCGGCCACCAGGACCGCCAGGACCGCGATAGCACCGCCCCGTACGGCGTTGGCCGCGACCATGAGCCTGACCCGGTCCAGGCGGTCCACGACGACCCCGGCGAACAGGCCGAAGAGCAGCCAGGGCAGGAAGCGGGCCACCATCAGCCCCGACACCAGGACCGGATCGTTGGTCAGCATCGCCGCCGCCATCGGCAGCGCCGTCAGCATGATCCCGTCGGCGAGGTTGCTCAGGAGGCTGCCGGCCCAGAACCTGCGGAAGTCACGGTTCAGGGCGGGCGGCGCCTCGTTGGAAGTGGTCACGACTGCTCCTTGGGGGGGTCGGAGGGGAGGAGGGGGAGTGTGTCCGGGGGGCCCGTCACGACGCCGTCCCCGTCGGCGAACAGCGGGTTCCCGGGAAGGAACACGACTCCTCCGCACGCGACGGGGACGCCGGCGCTGCCGGCGCCCGTGCGGGAGGGCCTGCGCGGGTTGGTGCCCAACGCGCACACGCCGATGTCGACGCGGGCCAGTCCGAGGACGTCGCGGACGGCGCCGTTGACCACGATCCCGGCCCACCCGTTGTCGGCCGCGAGGCGGGCGACGTTGTCCCCCACGAGCGCCGTACGCAGGGATCCGCCTCCGTCCACGACCAGGACACGGCCCCGGCCGGGTTCGGCGACCGCGGCCCTGACCAGCCCGTTGTCCTCGTGGCAGCGGACGGTGGCGACGGCCCCGTGGAAGGACACCCGTCCGCCGTAGTGCCGGAACTGGGCCTGGCAGCTCGCCAGCGCTCCGTACTCGTCCATGAGGTCCGCCGTGGCGAACGGGGGGAGGACGGTCGTGCTCCTCATGATCGTGTCTCCGTTGTCTCTGGGATCGGCCGGGCGGATCAGGGCGTCAGTGCGCGCTCGGGGGCGGGGCGCCGGTTCCACTCCATCCGCGTCCAGTGCGGGTGCAGGTTCCGGGGCTCGTGCACGAGGAGGGGCTCACGCGGCAGGTCGGGCGCCCAGTGGCCCCGCTCCCGCAGCCACCGCTCGCAGTAGACGGTGTCCTGGTACCGGTAGCCGTCGTCGGGGAAGACGGCCACGGTGGTCTCCTCCGGGTTCCGCCGGGCGTACCAGTCGGCGGCCAGGTAGGCGGCGCCGCTGGTGGGACCGACGAACATGCCGAGGTCCGAGAAGAGGCGGCGGGTGGTGCCGAAGGCGGCGGCGGCGCTCACCCAGTGGACCTCATCGTAGGACTCGTGGACGACGTTGCCGGGGTGGATGCTGCTACCGAGTCCCCGCAGCGGTCGGGGACCGTTGTCCAGCCCGAAGATGACACTGCCAGGAGTGTCCACCCCGACCAGGTCCGTGTCCATCCCGAACAGCCGCAGGGCACTGGAGAGGCCGCCGCTGGAGCCCCCCGAGCCGACCGGTCCGACCAGGCGGTCCACACGGCCCACGGCGCCGGCGACGAGTTCGGCCACCGGGAGGTAGGACCCGGGGTTGCCGGGGTTGTCGTACTGTCCGGGCACGAACACGCCCGGCTGCTCGCGGCGCAGCTCCTCCAGCCGGGCGAGCCGGGCGCCCTGGATGCCGCCGGGGGCGTCGAAGTCGTCGACGATCTCGACCCGGGTGCCCAACAGTTCGAGCCGTGTGCGCAGCGCGGGGTCGATCGCGGGGTCGCCGACGATGGTGAGGGGGTGGCCCCACCGGCGGCAGACCATGGCCAGGCCGAGGGCGAAGGTTCCGGAGGAGGTCTCCAGGACCGGGGTGCCGGGTCCCAGGAGGCCGTTGGACCGCGCCTGCTCGATGATGTGCTTGGCCGGCAGGATCTTCATCAGGCTGAACACGACCGCGTAGAGGTTGGGGCGCAGACGTACCACGCGGGGCATCGCCATCGCCTCGACCATCGAGTCGAAGGCGGTGGTCGGCTGGTTCATGGGGAGTCCTTCTTCCGTCCGTCGGCGGAGAACCGCCAGGTGTCCTTGACGCCGAGGTCGCGGAGTCCGCGCTCCGCCCGGCCCCGGGCCCTGTCGACGTCGGGGTCGCGGCCGTCGAAGAGCAGGCCCGCGATGTCCCCGCTGTGCGCCACCTGGAGTCCGAGCGCACCGCACCGCGCGGCCAGGGCCTCCAGGTCCGCGAAGCCGGGCACCGGCAGGTGGCGCTGGTTGATCCTTCCGCTGGCCGAGGCGACCTCCGCGATCCCGGCCGGATCGCCCGCGGCCACGGCCTCGCGCAGGCGCGCCCGCAGGTCGGCGAACTCGGCGACCTCGGCCCTGTCGTAGACGGCGGGCCGCATGTCCAGGGTCGAGACCCCCGCGCCGTCGCGGCTGGTCCCGAAGCCGAGCGCCGCCAGGGGCGGCAGCGGGGCGGCGAACTCCTCGATGAGGACACCGTCGCGCTGCGCGAACAGGACCGACCGCTCACCGAACATCAACGAGTCCGACGCCTGTTCGGCCCGGACCGCCAGCCTGGCCGTCACGGCGCTGTCCGGGCTCTGCCCGCAGGCGTCCTGGACGGCCAGGATGGTCGCGATGACGTCGGTGGTGGAGGATCCGAAGCCCCGGGAGAGGGGGACGTCGGACTCCAGGTAGAGGTTTCCGCCGGTGTGGGACCTGCCCAGCGCGGACAGGGTCTCGGCGGCCGCCCGGAAGGCCTTGGCCCGGTCGGGAGGGGTCACCGTGAGCACGGGCGTCCGGGAGGGTTCGAAGACCACGTAGGAGCGGTAGAGGTCGCAGGGCATCGTCACCAGGCCGCGGAGGAGCCTGCCCTGGTGCTCGAACACCCCCTGGAGGATCTCGCCGTGGTGGGCCCGGGACGAACCGAAGCCCATACCGGCCGTACGCGACGCCGACCGCAAGGCCCGGAACGCCTTGGGGGAGGCGGTGCCGCTGGTTGTCTCGTCTTCCGATATCCGCATTCCACTACCCATTTCGTGGCGCACTCACCGACGCTCGGTCACGCTCGGTTCCCGTCGTCCGGGGGAGGCCGCGCCGAAGGCGTCACCGGCTCCGGACGGCTCGCCCGGCTCCGGACGGGAAGAAGACTACGAAGGGTTCCGGCCCGCCCCAGGCAGGGCGCCGCGGCAGCCGACCGGCAGTATCGCCGGGCACACGGGAGCCCCGGACGCGGAGGTTCCTCTCCGTGTCCGGGGCTCCGGGGCGTGCTCCTCGGGCGGCTCGTGTCCGCGCCGTCTCCGTTCACCGGCCCCGCTCGTGTCGGGGCCGGGTCGCCGTCAGCGGGTGCGCTCGTGGCGGACCCGCTCGCCGTCGTCCGGACCGGTCAGCCGACCGGGCTCAGGGGACGGATGTCGGTCCAGTTCTCCTCGATGTAGGACAGGCAGGCCTGGCGGGTGTCCTCCTCCTTGGCCACGGTCCAGCCCGCCGGGGCGTCCGCGAAGGACGGCCACAGCGAGTGCTGGCCCTCGGTGTTGACCAGGACGCGGAAACGGCCCTCGTTGTCCTCGAAGGGGTTGGTCATGTCAGCATCTCCTTCACCGCACCGCGTTCGGCGGTGCTCCTGGCGGCGTTCATCCGCGCGGTCAGAACGCCGCCGACCTGTTCGATCGGCGCCGGTTCGGCCATCTGCGCGTGTGTGGCCCCGACACGGTGTACATCGATGTCACCTCCCACGTACTCCCTCCAGGCACCGGTGTCGGGTGCTCCGTCGATCCGTCCCAGCTCCGCACGGAAGAAGACGACGTCTCCTTCGAAGACACGCGGGACGAAGTTCTGTGCGATCTCCATGTGGTTGACCGCCGCGGTGGCCAGGGCGGTCACCTCGGCCTCCTCGAAACCGGCCATGACCGGATCCCGGCGGCGCAGTTCGCGCACGGCGCGGTCGAGGTCGAGGGGCTCCTCCCGCCGCGGGCCGGATCCGGGGTCCTCCGGGGGCCGACCCAGCAGCATGCCCAGGAACTGCTCGTGGCCGGGCGCCGGAGCGCCCTTGGTCCCGTGCGCGGGGTAGGAGTCCATCAGGGCGAGCAGCTCCACCTCCTCGCCCTCCCCCTGGAGGCTGGTGGCCATGGCGTGGGCGACCAGCCCCCCGAAGGAGTAGCCCAGGAGCCGGTAGGGCCCCGCGGGCTGTACCTCCCTGATGAGGCGGAGGTAGTCCTCGGCGACCTCCTCCACGCTCGCGGGCAGGGTGTCCGGCTCGGTCAGCACCCGGCTCTGCAACCCGTAGACGGGCTGCCGTCCGCCGAGCCAGCGGGTCAGGCCGGCGAAGCACCAGCTCATCCCCGCGGCGGGGTGGACGCAGAAGAGCGGGCGCTCGTCGCCCTCCCGTTGGAGGGGCAGCAGGACGTCCAGGGCGCCGGTGCGGTCCTCGCCGCCCAGGAGTCCGGCGACCGTGGGGGTCTGGAACAGGTCCCGCACCCCCAGGTCGAGTCCGGTGGCCTCGTTGATCCTGGTGACCAGGCGCGTGGCCAGCAGCGAGTGCCCGCCCAGGTCGAAGAAGGAGTCGTCGACACCGACCCGCTCCAGCCCCAGGACCTCGGCGAAGATCCGGCACGCGACCTCCTCTCGGGGAGTGCGGGGGCCGCGCCCCCGGGCGAACGCCCCGTAGTCGGGGACGGGCAGGGCGCGGCGGTCCAGCTTTCCGTTACCGGTGAGCGGCAGTCGGTCCAGCGTGACGAACAGCGAGGGGACCATGTAGTCCGGCAGGTCCTCGCCCATGCTCTGGCGCAGCGCCTCGCGGTCCAGGTCACGGCCCGCTTCGAGGACCACGTAGGCGACGAGCCGCTTGTCGCCCGGGCGGTCCTCCCGGACCACGACCGCGCACTGGGACACCCCCGGCCAGGCGCCGAGGGCGGCCTCGACCTCGGCGGGTTCGATACGGAACCCCCGGATCTTGATCTGGCCGTCGACGCGGCCGATGAAGCGGATCCGCCCCTGGCGCGTCCAGCGCACCAGGTCGCCGGTGCGGTACATGCGCCGCCCCGGCCCGCCCAGCGGATCGGCGACGAAGCGCTCGGCGGTCAGGTCCGGCCGACCCACGTACCCCCGGGCCACGTGGTCGCCTCCCACGTACAGCTCGCCGGTGGCCCCGGGCGGCACGGGACGCAGCCGATCGTCCAGGACGTACATGGTGGTGTTGTCCATGGGCGTCCCCAGGGTGAGCTCACCGAGGGTGCGCCGGGAGGTGTCGAAGGTCTGGTAACTGGACCAGACGGTGGTCTCGGTGGGCCCGTAGCCGTGCACCACCACGGTGTCGGGGCAGTGGTCCAGGACCCGTTGGACCGCGGCGGGGGAGGCCACGTCCCCGCTGGTCCACACCTCGCGCAGCAGGGACAGGCTCTCCACGCACTCGTCGGCCATGACGTTGAACAGGCCGGTCGTGAAGTAGGCCGCCGTCACACCGTGGTCGCGGATGGTGTCGGCCAGGACCCGCGCGTCCCCGTCCGTGCGCGGTGCCAGCACCAGGGTCGATCCGCGCAGGAGCGGCACCCACATCTCGTAGGTGGAGGCGTCGAACCCGTAGGCGGAGTGCACCATGACGCGCCGGTGGTTCTCACCGTCCCAGCAGTGGTCGAGGACCAGTTCGACGACGTTGTGGTGGCTGACCGCCACCCCCTTCGGGCGGCCGGTGGAACCCGACGTGAACATGACGTACAGGAGGGCCTGGCCGTCGACGCGCACCCCTGGGGCGTGTACGGGCCCGTCCTCGGCGAGGTCATCGGCCACGGTGACCGACGTGCCCAGTTCCGCCTCCGCCGTGACGACCGCGTGGTCCCGCCCCGCACTGTCGGTGACCAGGACCCGCGCCCCGGTCTCGGACATGATGGTCCTGACCCGGGAGGGCGGGAAGGAGGCCGCCAGGGGCACGTAGGCGGCCCCGCACTTGACGATCGCCAGGGTGGCGACCATCTGCTGGACGGAGCGGTCCATGAGCACCGCCACCGCGGACTCGGGTTCCGCCCCCAGGGCGGCCAGGCGGTGGGCGAGCCGGTTGGCCCGCGCGTCCAGCTCGGCGTAGGTGAGGCTCTCGTCCCCGCTGACCAGCGCGACGGCGTCGGGAGTCTCAGCGGCCCTGTCCTCGAACAACTCGTGGACCAGTGCGCGGGGACGTCCGGGGACGGCGGTACCGTTGTACTCCTCCACCGCGTGCCGGTACTCGTCGGGGGTCAGCAGCGGCAGGTCGCGCACACCGCGCCGGGGGTCGGCGGAGGCGGTGTCGAGCAGACGGCACAGCCGGGCGGCCAGCAGTTCGGCGCTCTCGGGGTCGAACAGGTCGGTGGCGTACTCCAGTCCTCCCTGGATTCCGGCCGGGGCGCCGTCCGGTCCGCGGCGCTCCCGCAGGACGAAGGTGAGGTCGAACTTGGCCATGCCGGTCCGGAAGGGCTCCTCGGCCACGCACAGCCCGGGCAGCTCCAGGGAGACCTCGGCGTTGTTCTGGAGAACCAGCATCACCTGGAAGAGGGGGTGGTGGGCGGTGGAACGGGCGGGGTTGACCGCCTCGACCAGGCGGTCGAAGGGCAGGTCCTGGTGGGCGAAGGCCGCCAGGTCGCTCTCCCTGACCCGGGACAGGAGCTCACCGAAGCCCGGGTCGCCGGAGGTGTCGGTGCGCAGGACCAGCGTGTTGACGAAGAAACCGACCAGGTCCTCCAACCCCTCGTCGTCGCGCCCGGCCACCGGGGTACCGATCGGGACGTCCGACCCGGCACCCATCCGGTCCAACAGGACCGCCAGAGCGGCCTGGAGCACCATGAACAAGGTGACGTCGTGCTCCGCGGCGACCCGGACCAGGCGCTGGTGCACGTCAGCGGGGACCTCGAAGGACAGCACGTCTCCCGTGTAGGAGGCGACGGCGGGCCGCGAGCAGTCGGCGGGCAGGTCCAGCACCTCGGGCACCCCGCTCAGCGCGTCCCTCCAGAAGTCCGTCTGGACCTCCAGAGGGCTGTCGGTTCCCCCGGATCCGCTCAGCAGACCGTGCTGCCAGAGGGCGTAGTCGGCGTACTGGACCTCCAGCGGCTCCCAGTCCGGAGCCCTGCCGCCCACCCTGTCCCGGTAGGCCCGGCCCAGATCCCGCAGCAGCGGGGCCATCGACCAGCCGTCCCCCGCGATGTGGTGCACCACCAGCACCAACACATGCTCCTCGGGCCCCTCCCGCAACAGCCACGCCCGCACCGGCACCTCACGCTCCAGATCGAACGCGTACCGGACAGCGGTGTCGAACGCCTCGTCCCACGCGTCCGCCTCGGGGTTGAGCCTCGTCAGGGCGGGGCGGGCGTGCTCGGGGTCCAGGACGTGCTGGTACGGCTCGCCCTCGTGGGAGGGGAACACCGTGCGCAGCGCCTCGTGCCGCTCCACCACGTCCCCCAGCGCCGCCTCCAGCGCCGCAGCGTCCAACCCGCCCGACAGCCTCAGCACCACCGGGATGTTGTAGGTCGCACTCGGCCCCTCAAGACGGTCCAGGAACCACAGCCTGCGCTGAGCGAAGGACAACGGCACCCGCCCCGGACGCTCCATCCGCCGGGGCACCGGACGATCCGCGACAACGGTGACATCCGCGGACTCGGACAGGAACGCGGCGAGCGCGGCCACCGTGGAGTGGGAGAAGACCTCCCGTAGGGTCACCTCCGTACCGAACACCGCCCGGATCCGGCTGATCAAACGCGCCGCGAGCAGGGAGTGGCCGCCCAGGTCGAAGAAGGAGTCGTCGATCGTCACCGACCCCAGCCCCAGGAGTTCGGCGAACAATCCGCAGAGCGCATCCTCGCGGGCGTCGCGCGGCGCCCGGCCCGACGACAGCTCACCGAAGTCCGGCTCGGGCAGCGCACGCCGGTCCACCTTGCCGTTGGGCGTCAGCGGCAGCCGGTCCAGCACCACCACCGCCGACGGCACCATGTACTCGGGCAGGACCGCGGCCAGGGCGGAGCGCAGCTCCACGCCAGCGGTCTCACCGGTGTCCTCGGCGGCACCCGCTCTGGCGTCCTCGGTGAGCACGGCGTACCCCACCAGGCGCTTCTCGCCCGGCCGGTCCTCCCGCACCACCACAACACACTGGGAAACCCCCCGCTGAGCGGCCAGATGACTCTCCACCTCACCCGGCTCAACACGGAAACCCCGGATCTTGACCTGGGCATCAACCCGACCGACCACCACCAGCTCACCGCCACCGGTCCACCGGCCCAGATCACCCGTCCGGTACATCCGCCCACCCGACCCACCGAACGGATCAGGCAGGAACCGCTCAGCCGTCACCCCCGGCTGACCCAGATAACCCCCGGCCACACCAACCCCGGCCGCATACACCTCACCCACCACACCCACCGGCACCGGCCGCAACCGACCGTCCAACACATAGGTGCGCTTGTTCACCAGCGGCCCACCCACCGGAACCCGACCCTCAGGCACCTCACCAACCGTCACAGCGTTGGTGAAGATCACCGACTCCACCGGACCGTACCCGTGCACCAGACGAACGTGCGGGAAGGCCTCACGGAACCGGCGCAGATGCTCCACCGACGGCGCCTCACCACCCGTCATCACCTGCCGCACCCCGGCGAACGCCCCCGGATACTCGTCCACCATCAGGTTGAACAACCCCGCCGACAACCACAGCGTCGTCACACCGTGCTCACGGGCCAACGACTCGATCAGCTCAGGCTCCGGCCTCTGCCCCGGCTGGAGGACGCAGGAGGCACCGGACAGCAGAGCACCCCAGAACTCCAGCACGAACACGTCCCACGACAACAACGCGCACTGCAACCACACCTGGTCCGACCCGAAGTCCACGAAGTCCTGGCCCCAGAACGTGCCCACCACCGCACGATGCGACGTCAGCACACCCTTCGGACGCCCCGACGACCCCGACGTGAACATCACACACACCCCGTCATCGGGATCCGCTCCGACGTCGGGAGCCTGGTCGGGACACCCGGCGATCGCCCCGGAATCGGCGTCCACCAGAACGGCGGGGACCGCCGTTCCCATCCTTCCGGCGAGCCCGTCCCGACTGACCAGGTACCTCGCGTCCGCGTCCTCGACCAGGGTGCACAGCCGGTCGTCCGGGAAGTCCGGATCCAGCAGCAGGTAGGGGGTCCCGGCCTTGGCCGCGGCCAGCACCGCCACCGCCAACTCCACACCCCGCTCCAACAGCACACCCACCACGTCACCCCGACCGGCACCACGGGCCAGAAGGTGGTGCGCGAGCCGGTTCGCACGCGCGTCCAGCTCCCCGTAGGTGACACGCTCCCCCCCGAACACCACCGCCACCGCATCCGGCGCCCGGCGCACGTGCCCCTCGAACACCCCCGCCACCGTCAACTCAGGCAGCACCACACCCGTGTCGTTGAACTCCGTGATCTGGCGGGCGCGGTCAGCCGGGTCGTGGGCGTCCGCGGCGCCCACGGCCTGGTCGGGGTCCTCGCACAGCGCCGCGAGCAGGATCTCGAAACTCCGCCGGTGCCGTTCCAGCTCCTCCGCGGACAGGACCTCGGGGTTGGCGTCGAAGTCGATGTACAGGGCGCCCCCGCGGCTCCGCTGCAGAATGTCGATCCGCAGTTCCTCGATGGGCCCCTGGAAGACGTTGTGCGGCGTGGCGGGCACCCCGGCGAAGGCCAGGTCGTAGTCGAACGCCATGATGTTGACGAGGGGCCCGCACTCGTGCCGGGCGTCTGAGGTCTGGCCGAGGAGCCGCAGCGCGGAGGCCACGGGATAGCGCTGGTGCGGAAGGCAGGAGCGCAGCTCGTCCGCGACCGTCCGCGCGAGTTCGGCGAAGGGGGTGGCCGCCTCCGCGGGGCAGCGCAGCGCCACGACGTTGGACTGCATGGCGGGGACCCGCCTGCTCAGCGCGGTGGTCCGCGCAGCCACGGGGATGGCGAGCAGGACGTCCTCCTCGCCCGACCAGTGGCGCGTGTACACCGCGGCCACCGCCATCAGCACCTGCTTCCACCCGGTACCGATACGCTCGGCGGCCGCCTCGATCCGCGCGACCCCCTCCTCGTCGATGACGGCGGTCGAGCGCAGGTGGCGGTGCTGCGGGGGTGCCAGCCCGTCGGTGAGCGAGGTGTAGGAGGGGGCTCCCTCCAGGCGGCTCTCCCAGTAGCGGTGATCGGCCTCGCCCTCGGGGCCGTTCCCGTACTCCTCGTTCTCCTTCAGCAGCTCGCGGAGGGAGCCGAAGGGCTCGCCGGGGTCCGTACCCGCGGCCAGCGCGGTGTGGACGCGGGCGATCCTGCGGGCGAGCAGCATGAAGCTGTAGCCGTCGACGATGAGGTGGTGCGCCCTCTGGTACCAGAGGTAGTGCTCGTCCGCGATCCGGAACAGGGCGAAGGCGCACAGTTCGTCCGCGAGCGGGTCGAGCGCCCGGCCCACGTCCTCGCGCATCCACGCCAGGGCCTCGGCCCGGGGGGCGTTCCCGCCCCGCAGGTCGAACACGCGCAGCGGGCGCCGGGCACCTGGATCGGGGTACTGCCTGGGGCCGTCGTCCGTCTCGACGAAGCGCAGACGCAGCGTCTCCGCCTCGGCGACGACCGTGTCCACGGCCCGGCCCAGCACCTCCGCGTCGACCGGGCCGTTGATCTCGTAGTACTCGGCGTTGGTGAACATCGGCGTGGTCGGATCGGACTGCTGCGCGAACCAGATACCGCTCTGGGATTCGCTGAGCGACCAGAAATCGTCATTGGTGGGGGACATCGCACATTTCCTCGTCGTCCAGGTGATCAAAGGGATCCCTCGGTTACGGCACGAGGAAAAGCTAGTTCCGGGACAATTGTTTTCCCGGCATGCGGGCGGGGCAGCTCACCGGCAGTTGTCCGCCGCCCCGCCGCCGGCCGGGAATCACACCATGGGTGCGAAGAAATAGGTGTCGCGGCGCCGGAAGCGGCCGTCGGGGGCGGCGCGGAAGAAGTCCGCGTAGCGCAGGTCTACGGTCCTCCCGTCCTTGAGCACCCCCCTGAAGCTGCCCTGGACCGCGACCCCGCCGTCCCCGTCCGCCACGATGGCGTCGGGGGTGTGGACGCCCTCGCGGATCACCCGGATCCCGCGGTAGAAGCGCTCCAGGGCCGGGCTGCCGACGATGGGGGGATAGCCCGGGCGGTCGTAGACGACGTCCTCACTGAAGAGTTCGAGGAGGCCGGCGATGTCCCCGGAGTCCACCCGGGCGTACACCTGGCGGACCCGTTCGCGCAGGTCGGGAGCGGTCTCCCGGAGCTCGGGCCCCGCGTCCCGGTGCTCGGAGGAATCTGCGGTACGGGGGACGCTGAGGTCGTGGGCGACGGTCATGGGGGTTCTCCTTCGGGGATTCGGATCGTGTGCGCGGGTGGTGTCTGCGGACGCGGCTCGGGGGCCGGGTCAGCCGAGGGCGACCGGACGCATCCAGCCGCGGGTGTCGGGGGTTCGCCCCCGTTGAAGGTCCAGGAGTGCCGAGCGCAGGGCGCGCGTGACGGGGCCCGGAGCGCCGTCCCCGACCACCCAGTCGCCTCCCCGGTCGCGAACCCGGGCGATGGGGGTGACCACCGCGGCGGTGCCGCAGGAGAACGCCTCGGTCATCTCGCCCGACTCGCACTCCTTGCGCCACTGCTCCAGTGAGACCCGCTCCACCACCGGGGGGTGTCCGAGGTCGGCGGCGAGTTCGAGGAGGCTGGCCCGGGTGACGGAGGGCAGGACGGTCCCGGTGAGTTCGGGGGTGACCACCCGCGCGTCGCCGGGGCCGCCCCGGACGAAGAACAGGCTCATGGCGCCGGCCTCCTCCACCCAGCGGCGCTCCACCGAGTCGAGCCAGACCACCTGTTGGCAGCCGTGCTCCGCGGCCTGGTTCTGGGCGAGGTAGGTGGGGGCGTAGTTGCCCGCGCACTTGACGTCCCCGGTCCCTCCGGGCATGGCGCGGCTCTGGTCGTGGCAGACCCAGACCGAGATGGCGTCGGCGTCGCCGAAGAGGCCGCCGGTGACGAAGGCGATGAGCAGGAACGTGTACTCGCGGGCCGGGCGGAGCATGAGGTCGGGCTCGCTGGCGAACATGAGGGGACGCAGGTAGAGGCTGTGCGAGCCGTCGTCGCCGAGGACGTGGCCGTCCCGGGCCACGAGGTCGTCCACCGCCCTGAGGAAGAGCTCGTCGGGGAGTTCGGGCATCGCCAGGCGGCGGGCCGAGGCCCGGAAGCGGCGGGCGTTCTCCTCGGGCCGGAAGAGCGCGAGCGCGCCGTCCTCGCCGCGGAAGGCCTTGAGCCCCTCGAAGACGACCTGCCCGTAGTGCAGTCCCACCATGGCCGGGTGCATGGGGATCTCCCCCATCGGGGTCAGTCGCGGTTCGCCCCACCCGTCCTGCTCGGTCCACGTGGACAGGACCATGTGCGCGGTGAAGGCGTTTCCGTAGGCGGTGGTCGGCGTCGTGGTCATGGGCTCACCCGTTTCTTCCTGGTGCGGGACGTCGTCCCGCCCGGCTGTCGTGTCGGCGCTCCATGTAGGAGAGGGTGGAGAGCAGGCTGGAGGAGGTCACCGCGTCGGCCCGGGAGCGGCGGGCCACGGGCGGCAGGGGGAGCGCCCCGGTGTCCGCCCAGCGCAGGTATCCGGCGTCGTCGATGAAGGAGCGCGTCCGTCCGGCGTTGTCGGGGTGCAGGCAGAAGGGGACGTCGAGGTGCCCCCGGGAGAAGGCCCGCAGCAGTGCGGTGCCGACGTCGTCGGAGTGCTCCAGCACCGCCTCGACCAGGGCACGGGCCTCGGTGTAGGTCTCGCTGTCCGGATCCGCTCCCGCGACGGGACGGGTTCCCTCAGCGGCGCGGGCCGCGTCCTCCAGGGCCCGTACGTTCTCCTCGATCGTGGGGATCCGGTGCGCCTCCGCCTCGGTCTTGACGATGAGGCGTTCGGCGCCCGCCTCCACCGCGGTCCGCGCGGCCTGCCGGAGCAGCGAACGCGCTCCCTCGGCCGTCCGGGGGTAGAGCCCCATGTAGGCGTAGAGGACGACGTGCCACTCGGCGCCCCGCAGGAACTCCGAGGCCAGGCGCCGCAGCGCCCGGACGGCCTCCCGGTCCTGCTCGGGGCTCGTCTGCTGGGCGTAGCTGAGGGAGACGCCGAGGACCCCGTGCTGGGCGAAGAAGAGGCCTTCGAGGAGGCTGATGGCCACCAGCATGGCGGGAGGGCACAGCTGGCCGAGCATGCAGCCGCCGAAGGTCTCCAGGTGGGGCGACCGCCCGGTTCCGTCGGCCCCGGAGAGGATCTCGGTGCCCTCCCGCCAGTTGGCCACCGACTCGCTCAGCGGGGTGCGCCCGTAGGGGAGGCAGTAGGAGACCGGCCCGCCCTCGCTCGCCGTCAGTCCCACATCCAACAGGGCGCGGAAGATGTCCTGGGGAACGGCGGAACCGTGCCTGACCTGCACGGGGAAGTCCTCCCCCTCCAGGCGGTCCAGGACGGCCCGGGTCTGGTCGGCGGAGCGTGCGACGATCGGGTAGCCGTTGAGGTCGGTTCCGTGGGCGACGGCCCCCCGCGCGGCTCTGTGGTCGCCCACCCGGGTGTAGCTGTCCAGGGTGATCGTGCCGACCGCGGTGGCGTCCGCGGCGCGGGTGGCGGCCAGCCCCGCGCGCATGCGTCCTGGATCGCCGAACCCCATGCGCGGCTGGACGACCAGTTCTCCCCGGTCGCGGGAGGCGGCCACGAAGGCCCCGAAGCGGTCGCCCCGAAGGCCGGGAGCGGTGCTCATGACGCCGCCCTGAGCCCGAAGCGGGACAGGTGGGAGGTGAAGGCCTCCGTGTCACCGTCGGCGAAGACCGCGTCGAAACCCGCGTCGAGCAGATCCCGCACCCGGTCGGGCGCGAGGGTGCCGTTGACGCCGAGTTTGCCGCCGATCACCGCCGGGACGCGCGCGAGTCCGGGCTGGGCCCGCAGTTCCCTGACCGCGCGGAGGCCGTCGTCGTACCCGTGTCCGTTGACACTGCTCACCACGACGAGCCCGGGCGTCCGGGCCAGGCACTCCTCGACGAGGAGCCGGTCCGGAACGCACGGGCCGATGTTGGCGACCCGGTGCCCCGCCTCCTCCAGGAGCAACTGGAGGAAGACGAGGTTCCACGTATGTGAGTCGGAGGATGTACCGGAAAGTACGGTCACGGGTCCGGAGTCCACCGGAGACGCGCCTTTGGGGATGGACCTCATGGGATACCGCCAGGCAATTCGCAGGTGACGTTTGTCGTCGGGCGTGAGAAACGTATCCCGTGAACGCTTCGGAGGACCGGAAGAAAAAGCGGAAGAAACGGCGGCACCTAGCGGCGTGCTCCGCGGGCCCACGCCCTAGTCGGCGGGGACCGTGACCTCCTCCTCCGGGGTGATGAGGACCCCCAGCAGTCCGAGCGCCCGTTCGGCCCGCCTCCCGGCCTCCGCCGGGGTCGGGGCGGCCGCGACGACGTGGCCGATGCGGTCGCGGAAGGTGTGTGTGACCGTCAGGCGCCGCCCCTCCGGGACGGTGACGTCCGCCCGTGCCACCCCGGGCGACCGGCGGGCCTCCTCCGTGGTCGCGAGTGTGACGGTGCCGGAGCGGGCGGCGAACAGGAAACGGATGGCCGCGCTGTCCGACCGCGTGGGGGCGAGGTCCGGGGGCTCCCCGAGCACGCGGGCGACAGTGGCCGCGATCAGGTCCACTCCGGTGGCGGCCTCGACCAGGGCGGGGATCATCCCCCCGGCCAGGCGGGGGTTGACCTCGACGATCCTGGGTCCGGAGGCGGTCACGCGCAGCTCGACGTGGGCAGGTCCCCACCCCAGGCCCAGGGCCTCCAGTGCCGCCAGGGCGACGCCGGCCACGGCCGACTCCAGGTCGGCGGGCAGCGGTGCGGGGTGGTCGTGACCGGTCTCCAGGAAGCGGGGCGGCTCGCCCAGGTGTTTGGCGGTGACCCCCACGACCCGGTCGTCGAAGGTCTCGACGGAGAACTCCGGCCCTTCCATGTACTCCTCGACCAGGGCGCGATCCGCCCGTCCGGACCCCTCACCGAGCAGGGCGCCCAGTGCCTCGGCGACCTCACCGGGGCCACGGCAGGCGCGCACGCCGTCGGAACCGGAGCCGAGGACCGGTTTGACCACGACGGTGCGGCCCAGGCCGGAGGCGAGGGAGACGCCCTGGTCGACGCTCCGCACCTCGTGGAAGGCGGGAACGGGGACGCCCGCCCGGGCCAGGGTCCGGCGCTGGGCGGCCTTGTCCCGGCAGCGGGCCACCGCGGCGGCGTCGGGGGACGGCAGTCCCAGGCCGCGCGCGACCGACGCCGCCGTGGACGCGAAGTACTCGGAGCTGGACGTCACTCCCGCCACCGGGCCTTCGAGCCCGCGGCAGACGCGCAGCACGGTGCCGGGGTCGCTGGTGTCGGCGACCACCGCGGGGACGCCGTCCTCGGAGACGTAGGGGTAGCGTTCGGGGTCCCTGGAGACGAGGAGGGGTCGCAGTCCTCGGTCTCGGGCCCGCGCGCAGAAGAGACGGCCGGAGCCGGTGGTGTTGCTCTCCACGAAGACCAGGTGGGGCGGGGTGTGTCGGCGGACCATGGGGGATACTCCTCGGGATCGTGGTGTCTGGGCCGGCGCCCGCGGGGGCGGCGCCGGGGCGCGGCGGGGGCGGTCAGGCCGCCACGGGGGCGGCGAGTTCGCGGACCGCCCGGTCCAGCCGGGTGCGCGCGTCGTCCGCCCGCGCGGCGGTCCGGGCGCGTTCGTCCGCGCGGCGGCGCAGATCCTCGCGGGCCCTGACGAAGGTGTCGGCGAAGGCCCCGGGGCCTCCCCCGGCACGGGTGGCGCGCGCGGCGGCGGCGGGGGAGGCGAGGTGGCCGGGAACGGCGTGACGCTCCCCGTCGACGGCCACCTCCTCCAGCCGGGTGTGCCCCGCTTCCAGGGCCCGGCGCACCGACGCGCCCACGGCGTGGTGCGCGGTGCGGAACGCCACCCCCTCCCTGACCAGGTGGTTGGCGACCGCCGTCGCCGTGGTGAAGCCCTCGACCGCACGCGCGCGCATGCGCTCCGGGACGGGCCTGGCTCCGCTCACCAGAACCTGGGCCAGGCGTACCGCGTCGGCCACGGCGTCGAGCCCGGGCTGGCAGGCGCCCACCGCCTCGGTGCCCACCTCGATGCAGTTGGTGAAGGGCGTGGACTTGACCATCGAGGCGGCCGACGTCCACGCGCCGATGGCCCCTCCCGCCTTGGCCTTGAGGTGTTCGAGGACGAAGGCGTTGCGTTTCTGCGGCATCGCCGAGCTGCCCCCAACCAGGTGGTCGGGCATGTGCACGAGGTCGAACTCCGCGGTGCTCCACAGCTGGAGGTCGGTGCCGAGCCTGCTCAGCGTGACACCCAGCCCGGCGACCGCCGCCAGGAGGCCCAGGTGCGTGTCCCGGCTGGCCACGGCGTCGACGGCGTGCCGGGCGGGTTGCCGGAACCCCAGCAGGTCGGCGGTGGTCCCTGGGTCGATGGGAAGGTCGGTTCCGGCGACGGCCCCCGCCCCCAGGGGGCAGCGGTCCAGCCCGCGGCTCGCGTGGAGCACGGCGTCGACGTCCCGCCCCAGGGCCTCGGCCACCCCCAGCAGGTAGTGGCCGTAGGTGAGGGGCATGGCGGCCTGGAAGTGCGTGTAGACGGGCATCACCGTGTGCTGGTGGGCCCTGGCCCGGCTGAGCAGCACCGCGTTGAGGCGGACGGCCTCCTCCAGGAAGCCCAGGGACCAGCCGCGGAGGCGCATGGCCGAGGTGGTCGCGTTGAGGTCGTTGCGCGAGCGGCCGGTGTGCAGGGCGCCCCCGACCCCGGGTCCCAGGACACGGCTGAGGTGCTCCTCGTAGGCCAGGTAGAGACCGCGCGGCCGGGGCATGCCTCGCAGCGCGGAGAAGCCGTCGGCGCGCAGATCGGTGATCGTCCCGGTGAGCGCGGCCGCCCGTTCCCTGTCGATCAGCCCCTGCCGTACCAGCATGACCAGGTGGGCGAGGTCGACCTCGCTGATGAGGGAGAGTTCGGCGCCGACGTCGGCGGGGCCGCTCTCGAAGAGCATCCTGCGGGTACCGGGGCGCAGTCCCCGGGGCAGGCGTCCTGTGTCACTCATGAGGCGAACTCCATGTGCTCGGTGGGGGAGGTCGTGGACGCGCACAGCACGCTGACCAGGCGGAAGGCCCGGAAGCGGGAGTCGGTGGCCTCGCGGTCCCGGTGGACGAGGCCCCGGGTGATGAGCGAGGCCAGGGCGCGGCCGCAGTCGGTGAGGGACAGACCCGTGGCCTGGGCGATTCCGGCGGCGGTCTCCCCGAGGGGGGACTCGCACAGCAGACGCAGGATCGCGGTCTGTTCGGGCGGGTTCTGCCGCAGCGCGAGGGAGAACCCGTCGCCGATGTCGGCACCCGTCCCGGAGAGCGGGGCCAGCAGGGGGAGCGGGTCCTCCCCCAGGCAGGACAGGAGGGTGGCCGTGTCGTACACGGCGGACCAGGTGGAGACAGCCGCGAGCGCGCCGGGGAGGTGGTCGACCAGGCCGCAGATCCGGGCGAGCACGCCGTCGTCCGCCCCGTTCGGTGCGGCCAGGGGGGCGGTCTCGTCCATGCTGGCGCGCAGGATCTCGACGGCGTCCCCGGTCGGCGGGGGGTCCAGGAGGAAGACCCGCTCGTCCGCGAGCCCGTGGGAGCCGCGGGACGTGGCGAGGATGCGCAGGTTGGGGCATACGGACAGCAGGTCCGCTACCGGCTGCGGGGACAGGGGGCCCGGGCGCGGGTCGTCCAGGACCAGCAGGACGGGCTCGTCGCCCACGGAGTCCGCCAGGGCGTCCAGGGGCCCGGTGTCCTCTCCGGTGCCGTAGAGGGCGTCGACGACGGGCCCGGGCAGGTCGACGGCGCTCCGGTCGGGTTCGTGGGCGAGGAAACCGTGGGAGGAGGCGGTGGTCCACAGGACGGGCAGGTCGAGTTCGCGGTGCAGGCGCACCGCTGCCTCGACCGCCAAACGGCTCTTGCCCGTCCCCGGAGCGCCGACGAGGGCGGTGATCCTGTGCGCGGTGGCGGACAGGCCCTCGGTGAGGGAACGCAGTTCGCCGTGTCGGCCGATGAGCGGCGTGCGGGGGACGGGTGGCGCGGTGGCCGATCCGGACCGCCCCGCCCTGAGCCGGGACCGGCCCGGTCTCCTGCCGGCCGCGTCCTCCAGACAGACGCGGTCGCGGTCGTTGAGGTGGAGCCCGTCGGCGAGCAGGCGTACGGTGTCCCTGCGCGGCTGGCGTGCGCGGCCGTGCTCCAGGTCCCGGATCGCGCGAACGCTGATGGTGGAGAAGTCGGCCAGCTCCTGCTGGGTCAGCTCAGCTCTGAGGCGGTACCTGAGGAGTAGGTGGCCGAAGGACTGCGGTTCTTCCTGGGATTCCATGTTCCACGACGACCTTTCACGGCGCTCTCTCGGACGGAGCACCACCATCGGGGACACGGCTATCCCAGGCGTATTGCCCGGGCTACCGGCACCGGGGGCACCCCGCCGGGCTCCCCCCGGGCGGAGCGGGAGCGCCCTGAACAGGTGCGCGGGGAGGCGGTGGCCGCCGGCGCGGCCGGGGGCGGGCCCGGCCTCCGGCGGAACCGCTATCCCGGGCCCGACCGGATCGCGATAGTACGGCGATAAAGCCGGGACAGGAGCGATTTCTACGGTGTGGACGCACCTCGACGAGAGGCCCACCACAACAGGAGGTTCCCATGCGGGTCCGCACCGTGATCCTGACCGTCGCCGCCGCCTTCACCCTCGCCTCCCTGGCGTCCTCCCCCGCCCTGGCCGACGACGGGGACGGCAGCAAGCCGCCCCTCCCCTGCGAGGCGCCCCTCGTGTGCACCGACAGCGGCAACTGGCCCAAGTAGCCGGGTGCGCGGTTCCGGATCAGGCTCCCCGGCGTCCGTGCCCGGCGAAGGCCGGATCGGTGCGGACCACCAGCGCGTCGAGGGCGAACCGGACCTGGTCGACGCCGTCCCGGTCGCCCAACCGCTCCCACAGCTCCATCGCCCGCTCCATCGACGCACGTGCCGGGCCCGGCTCCCCCAGCTCCGCCTGGGCCCGGCCGAGGCCGAACCTGAGCAGCGCCTCACCGACCGGGTCACCCGGATGGGCGATGCGTTCCAAGGCGCCGTGGAACCGCCCGCGCGCGCTCGCGTACTCGGCCCGCGCCATGTCGCGCCTGGCCATCTGGTACAGCACCTGGGCCTGGGCCCGGGGATCACCCGACTCCTCCGTGCACCGCAGCGCACGCTCCAGGAACACCGTCCCCTCACCGTGCTCGCCCACCTCGACGCCCATGCGCCCCAGGAGGATCAGCGGACGCCACATGGCACTGGATTCCCCCGTCCCCGCGAAATCTTCCAGAGCGGTCTCGCACAGCTCGCGTGCGGACTCCGCGTCACCGCGTCCGTAGGCCGCGTCGGCCATCCAGGCCCGGCACAGTCCCTGGCCGAACCGTTCGCCGACCTCGGTGAACCCGGCGAACGACGCGGCCAGCGCCGCCTCGGCCTCCTCGGCCCTGCGGTCGTTGCTCATCAGCAGGGAGGTCGCGAAGTCCATGGCCGCCGTTCCGCGCCGGTTGCCCGCGTCCCGGACAGCCCTGGAGGCCACTCCCAGGACCTCTCCGAACTCGTCGAAATAGCCCCGTCTCTCCGCGTACACGCAGAACTGCGAGGTCAGCTCCCAGCACTCCTCGTCCAGCCCGGCACGCGCGGCCTGGGTGATGGCGGCCAGCAGGTTGGCCCGCTCGCGGTCGATCCACTGATGGGGGTTGGCCAGCAGCCGGTCGGTGTAGGCCCCCGGAGGACGCCAGCGCGCACCATCGCCCCGGACCCGGAGCAGGTTGGTGCCGAGTATCCGCTTGTTGGCTTCGTCCAGCAGGTACAGCCACCCCCCGACCAGCCGCCGGACCTCGTCCCGGTTGTGGAGTCCGTCCGCACGGGCCTTCTCCCGGGCGTATTCGCGCACTAAATCGTGGAAGCGGTACACCGGTTCGCCCGCGGGGTCGATCCCGGTGGCGTCGAGCATGTGCGCGTCGACCAACGGCTCGGACAGGTCGGCGGGGAAGGGCCGGTCGTCGCCCAGCAGGGCTCCGGCCGCCCACGCCGGGACGGTCGGTCCCTCCACCGCCCCCAGCAGGCCGAAGACGCGCGCGGCGTCCCCGTCCAGACCGTCGTAGGTCAGCGACAGGCTGGCCCGGACCGTCATGTCGCCGTGCGCCAGCTCGTCGAGCCGGTGGCGCTCGTCGGACAGCCGTGTCACCATCGCCGCCAGCGTCCAGTGCGGCCGGGCCGCCAGACGGGCCGCCACGATCCGCAGGGCCAGGGGGAGGCGCCCCACCGCACGGACCAGGACGCGCGCCGCCTCGGGTTCGCGCTCCACGCGGTCGGCGCCGACCACCCGGGACAGCAGCGCCACGGCGGCCGCGTCGTCGAGGATGCCGAGGTCGATGCGGCGGGCTCCGGGCAGGCCGGTCAACCGCGCCCGAGAGGTGATCAGGACACCGCACCCGCTCCCCGCGGGGATCAGCGGCGCCACCTGGGCCTCCGTCGCGGCGTCGTCGAGGACCAGGAGGATCCGCCGCGACGCCATCAGGCCCCGGTACATCGCCGCCCGTTCGTCCAGGTCGTCGGGGACGGCCTGCCCGGGCACCCCGAACGCGCGCAGGAACCGACCCAGCACGCTCAACGGGGCCAGCGGTGCCTCCTGTGTTCCGCGCAGGTCGCAGTAGAGCTGTCCGTCGGGGAAGTGCTCGTCGGCCAGAAGGTGCGCGGTGTGCACGGCGGTGGCGCTCTTGCCGACGCCGGGGCGTCCCAGCAGCACCGCTATACCGACCTTCTCGGTGTCGGTGAGCAGGGTGTCGGTGATGGCGGCCACGGAGTCGGGACGGCCCACGAAGTCCGCCGCGGACGTGGGCAGCTGGAAGAGCGCCGTGGTGTGCGCGGGCGCCGCGGCCGGAGCCGGGGCCGACCGCTCCGGACGGTCGTGCTCGGCCGCGGCCGTTCCGGGCAGGGGGGTGTCCCTCCCCGGGAGGTCCAGCGACGGGTCGGCGTTGAGGATGCCGGTCTCCAGGGAGCGCAGCTCCGCTCCCGGCTCCAGGCCCAGTTCGTCGATGAACAGATCGCGTCCGGCCCGGTAGACCCGGAGCGCCTCGGCCTGGCGGCCCGACCGGTACAGGGCGAGCATGAGCTGCGCCCGCAACCGTTCGCGCAGCGGGTACCGCTCCACGAGGGAGGGGATCTCCCCGACCAGCCGGGCGTGGCGGCCCAGCGCCAGGTCGATGTCCAGGTAGGACTCGATCGCGTCCACCCGGTCCTCGTCCAGCCGGACGGCCTTGCTCCGGAGCACGTCGGCGTCGACTCCCGAGAGCGCCGACCCCCTCCAGAGCCCGACCCCCTCACGCAGTCGGGAGGAGGCGTCCTCCGCACGACCCTCCCGCACCAGGATCTCGGCGTCGCGCACCGCCGCGTGGAAGAGGTGGAGGTCGACGGCCTCGGGGTCGACCCGGAGCACGTAGCCGGGCGGCCGGGTGTCGATGACCGCACCTGTGGGGCCCAGGAGACGGCGCAACCGGGACACGCAGATCTGCACCTGGGTCCGCGCGGTCTCGGGGGGCTCGTGTGCCCAGACCGCGTCCACCAGGTAGTCGGTGGACACCACCCGGTTGAGCTGCAGCAGCAACGCGGCCAGAACGACCTGCTGGCGGCCCGGCGGCACGCGGACCGGCCCCTGGTCGACGTGCACCTCGACCGGCCCCAGCAGCCGAAAATGAACAGCTCCATTCTCGCACTCAGTGCCATGGCGCGTACTTATCGTGACACCCCATTTTCATTACAAAGACAGGAGGGCTCACCCCACAGGCGACTTATATCACAGGCAATGGGCGAATGGAGTTCACAAATGGGCTTCTTTTAATGGGTGATAGCGGCGCGATAGCCGCCGGATTCCCCCCTGCCCCACCCTGGGCTCCCAGAACACAGGAGGATTCCACCATGTTTTCCCAGACCGGAGGGGCATACCTCACGCCCAGTGAGGCCGTCGCCACGATCGGGGCGGAGCACGTCCGCCTCTCGTACCACTACCTCGACCGCGCGGACATGGACGGGTACGCGTCCCTGCTGGACCCCGAGACACGTTTCCGGTACCCCGGCCAGCCGGTCTCCCGGGGCCCGGCCCAGGTCTCGGCCCTGATGGAGCGGTCCTCCTACACACTGGGGCGGCATTCCATATTCAAGATGGTCTCAGGGGGTGACACGGTCGCGGCGATAGGCCGGTTCACATGCGAAGGCGAGCAGCCGGGAAACAATAGAGAAACAGAATTCGTGGACGTCTTCACCCTGTCCGAGCACGGTCTGTTATTGTCGTGCCGCAGATTCCACGGGACCTAGGGGCGGGGGACCCGGGCCACGATCACCGGTGGCGGTTCCGCTCCCGGGGCCGCCCGGTGCGGTTCCGGGTCCTCACCCCGGCTGGAGGAGTGCATGGGTGCCTTTCTGGACGCCGCACGGTGGCGTTCCTGGAGCGCGACGACGCCTTCGACGGCTACCACGCCGAGGTGGAACGCCTGGTCGCGGACGCCGAGGGCATAGGGGCGGTCAGCGCCGCGGCGGCGATCGGCGAGCGGGTCGCCGAGCGGGCCGAGGGCCTGCAGGCGGTCACCGAGGTCGTGGGTTCGCTGGACATCGGGGACGCCCGGGTGCGCACCCGGGTCCTGGAGCGGATCAGCGAGGTGCTGGCCGGGGTCAACCGGGCCCGCGCCACGCTGGAGACCCGGCGCCGGGAACTGCTGGCCCGGGAGGGCCGGACGGAGTTCGCGGCCGAGTTCGCCCTGCTCGGGCAGGCGATCACGGGGGCGCTGGCCGCCGCCGACACCCCGGAGCGGTGCGACGAGCAGCTGGGGCGGATCATGCTCCAGCTGGAGAACCTGGAGTCGCGCTTCGCCGAGTTCGACGACTTCCTCTCGGAGCTGGCGGACAAGCGCGAGGACGTCTACGAGGCCTTCTCCACCCGCAAGCAGGGGCTGGTGGGCGAGCGGGCGCGGCGGGCCGACCGCCTGGCCTCCTCGGCCGCGCGCGTGCTGGAGGGCGTGCACCGGCGGGTCGCCGCGCTCGGCGCCCTGGAGGACGTCAACACCTACTTCGCCTCGGACGCGATGGTGGTGCGGCTGCGCCGGACCGTCGAGGAGATGCGCGAGCTCGGCGACACCGTCCGGGCCGAGGAGCTGGAGGGCCAGATCCTGGCCGCCCGGCAGGAGGCGGGGCGGGCCCTGCGGGACCGCGCCGACCTGTTCGAGGGCGGCGAGGGCGGCGAGACGATCCGCCTGGGCAGGCACCGGTTCGCGGTCAACACGCAGCCGATCGACCTGACCCTGACCCCGCACGGCGGTCGGATGTCGGTGGCCGTCACCGGCACCGACTTCCGGGCCCCGGTCACCGACGAGGGGTTCGAGGGCACCCGCCGCCTGTGGGACCGGGTGCTGGTGTCGGAGAGCCCGCGGGTGTACCGGGCCGAGTACCTGGCGGCGTCGGTGCTGGCCGCGGCCGAGGAGGGCGCGGAGGGGCTGACCCCGGAGCGCCTGCGCGAGGCGGAGGTGGGCGCCGAGGACGGGTCCTCCCTGCTGGCGCTCGTGCGCGGGGTCGCCGAGTCCCGCTACGACGAGGGCTACGAGCGGGGCGTGCACGACCACGACGCCGCGCGGATCCTGTCGGCGCTGCTGCGGCTGCGCACCGGTGCCGGGCTGCTGCGCTACCCGGGCGGGACGCGGGCGGCGGCCCAGCTGTTCTGGGCCTTCGGCACCACCAAGGAGCAGCGCTCGGCGTGGAGCACCCGGGCGGGCTCGCTGGCGCGGGCCCGTGAGGTGTTCGGGGTGCGCGGCTCCTCGGCTGTGGACGGGCTGCGCGCGGAGCTGGCCGCCGGGGTGGACGGGTTCCTCATCGGGACCGGTCTACACCAGGACGCCGACCTGGACCTGGTCGGCGAGTACCTGTTCGAGGAGATCGCCGAGCGGAGGCCCGGCGGGCGGGGCTTCGTGTCCGGTTCGGGGGCGCGCGCGCTGCTGGACCGGTTCCACCGCGCCCTGGGCAGTGCCCGGGAGACCACGCGCAAGGCCTTCGAGGAGGACCTGCGCGCCCTGGACGGGGACCTTCCGGCGCGCCACCAGCTGGTGGCGGCCTGGTTGGAGGCGTTCGCGACCACCCTGGAGGACGTGGACCCGGGGGACCTGCCCGAGGCCGCGGCGATCGAGCTGACCGGAGGCGCCCTGGACCGGTACGAGTCCTCGGCGGCGGTGAGCGCGAGGGTGGAGGGGCTGCTGGGATCGCACCCGCGCGTGCGCGAACGGTCGCTGGAGCTGCGCCTGGACGAGTTCCTGGCGCGCACCCGCCGGTTCCGGCTGGAGGACGTGCCCGCCTACCGGGACTTCCAGCGGCGGCGCAACGCGCTGGTGGCCGCCGAGCGCGAGCGCCTGCGGCTGGAGGAGTACCGGCCCAAGGTGATGAGCGGCTTCGTGCGCAACCGGCTGCTGGACGAGGCCTACCTGCCGCTGATCGGCGACAACCTGGCCAAGCAGCTGAGCGCGGCCGGGGACGGCAAGCGCACCGACCAGAGCGGGCTGCTGCTCATCTCCCCGCCCGGGTACGGCAAGACCACGCTCATGGAGTACGTGGCCAGCCGCCTGGGGCTGGTGTTCGTGAAGGTCAACGGGCCAGCGCTGGGGCACGCGGTGACCTCTCTGGACCCCGCCGAGGCGCCGGACGCCACCTCCCGGCAGGAGGTCGAGAAGATCTCCTTCGCCCTGGAGGCGGGGAGCAACACGATGCTGTACCTGGACGACATCCAGCACACGAACCCCGAGCTGCTCCAGAAGTTCATCTCCCTGTGCGACGGCCAGCGCCGCATGGAGGGCGTGTGGAACGGGCGCACCCGGACCTACGACCTGCGGGGCAAGCGGTTCGCGGTGTGCATGGCCGGAAACCCCTACACCGAGCGGGGCAAGCGGTTCCGGATCCCGGACATGCTGGCCAACCGGGCCGACGTGTACAACCTGGGTGACGTGCTCTCGGGGAAGGAGGAGCTGTTCGCGCTGAGCTACGTCGAGAACGCGCTCACCTCGAACCCGACCCTGGCGCCGCTGTCCACCCGGGACCGGGAGGACGTGTACCTGTTCGTGCGCATGGCCCGGGGGGACGACTCGGCGGGCACGGACCGGCTCGCCCACCCCTACTCGGCGGCCGAGGTGGAGCGGATCGTGTCGGTGCTGCGCAAGCTGCTGCGGGTGCAGGAGGTGGTGCTGGCCAACAACCAGGCCTACATCGCCTCGGCCGCGCAGTCGGAGGACGCGCGCACCGAGCCGCCGTTCCAGCTGCAGGGCTCGTACCGGAACATGAACCGGATGGCGGAGAGAATCGTGCCGGTCATGAACGACGCCGAGGTGGAGGCCGTGATCGACGACCACTACCTGGGCGAGGCGCAGACCCTGGCCTCGGGCGCGGAGGCGAACCTGCTCAAGCTCGCGGAGCTGCGCGGGGTGATGACCCCCGAGCAGGAGGCCCGCTGGGCGGAGGTCCGGGCGGCCTTCCGCCGGAGCCGTGCGCTGGGCGGCGCCGAGGACGACCCGGTGACCGGGGCCATCGGCGCGATGGGGCTGCTCGCCGACCGCGTGGGCGAGATCAGCGGCGCGATCGAGCGGACCCGGGAGGGGTGAGGCCGCGTCCCCGGTCCGCCCGGTGGGCCGCCGTCCTGCGGAGCGGCGGCCCACCGCCGCTCCGCGGTCCCGCGTGCCGCCCCGGGCCCCGTTCCCGAAGGCGTCCGTGTAACGCGGGGCGTAACTGGCGGCCACAGCTGAGAAAAGTATCAATACAACCTCTATCGACCTCGTTCGGCGCATGTTATTTTCTTCCCGCCCGGGGGAACCAGCATGAAACCAACGAGCGAAGAGGCACACATGCCCCATTCGATGGCACCCGACATCGACCTGCCGGAGCTGGATTTCGACGACATGGAGGTCATGAGCGTCCGCGAGGCCGTGGCGGTACCGGAAACCGGTGCCACAAGCGGATCCAGCAGCTGCACCTCCACGTCCTGCTGCGGCTCCAGCAGCTGCTGCTCGGGCGGCTCCTGCGGCTGAGGCAGACCCTGCTTCATCCCCCTGAAAACCTCATCCAAACCCTCTTTCCAACAATTCACGCAACGGCACCGATCAAAGCGTGAACTGTTTTCGCGTGCCCGCGTGAAGGCGCGTACATCCCCTGAACCAGAAGAAGGTGTTGTCATGGCTATGCAGGAATCCCCCGCGATCGACCTGCCCGACCTGGACTTCGACGACATGGAGGTCATGAGCGTCCGCGAGGCCGTCGCGGTCCCCGAAACCGGCGCCACAAGCGGATCCAGCAGCTGCACCTCCACGTCCTGCTGCGGCTCCAGCAGCTGCTGCTCCTCCGGTTCCTGCGGCTGACGGTGCCCCGCACGGGACCGCTCCGTCCCGTGACCGGGCGCCGCTGAGCCCCGCCTCCCGCGCCCGGACGGCACCGCCGGGGCGGCCCCCTCACAGGGCGGGGCCGCCCCCACGCTCCACCCCCCGACGAACCACGAGGGCCGCACGTGCACGCCATCCACGCCACCGACATCACCAAGGACTACGGGAAGGGGACGGTGCTCCACGGCGTCTCCTACCAGGTGCCCGCCGGGCAGATCGCCGCCCTGCTCGGCCCCAACGGAGCGGGCAAGACCACGCTGATCGAGATCCTGGAGGGACACCGGGGACGCACCTCGGGTCAGCTGTCCGTCCTCGGGCTCGACCCTGGCAACCGCCGGGACTTCGCACTGCTGCGCAGGCGCGTGAGCGTCGTCCTGCAGCAGACCATGCTGGAACCGGGCCTGTCGGTGCGCGACATCCTGCGCCGCCACGCCTCCTACTACCCCGACCCCCTGGACCCCGATGAGGTCCTCGCCCAGGTCGACCTCGTGGAGAAGCGGTCCGCGCTGGTCAGGTCGCTGTCCGACGGTATGCGCCGCCGCCTGGACCTGGCCCTGGCGCTCACCGGCCGCCCCGAGCTGCTCTTCCTGGACGAGCCCACCACCGGCCTGGACCCTGTGTCGCGCCGCCGCATCCGCGCCCTCGTCGCCGGACTGCGCGAGAGCGGCACCACCGTGGTCCTGACCTCGCACGACCTCACCGAGGTCCAGGAGCTGGCCGACCGGGTGGACGTCATCCGCGACGGCGTGTTCATCGCGTCGGGCACCCCCGAGGAGCTGGTCCGCGGCTCGGCCGCCCTGACCGTGGTGGAGTTCGCCGACCCCGGCGTGGCCGCCGAGCGCCTGCCCGAGGGGGCCTCGCTGGTCAACGGCCGGGTGCGCATCCGCACCGCAGACCAGGACGGGGTCGTGCGCGAGGTCCAGGAGTGGGCCGCGCGGGAGAGGACCGAGATCAGCGGGCTGACGATCGTCCCGCCGAGCCTGGACGACGCCTACATCGCGATGCTGGAGACGGGGAAGGCCGAATGACCACCACCCAGACCGTACGGGCCCCGAGCCCGGTCCGCAGCTTCCTCCTGCACGTGGACGGGGAGCTGAAGGAGTTCTGGCGCTCCCCCATCACCCTGGCCTTCATCGTCCTGATGCCGGTGATGTTCTACGTGGGCTTCGGGCTCGCGTTCCGCTCCCAGGCCGACGCGGTCCGCGCGGTCGGCGAGTACGAGATCACCCAGGCCAACCTGAGCTTCGGCGGGGTGCTCGGATTCGCGCTGATGTCGGTGGCCTTCGCCAACGTCGCCATCGGCCTGGCCATCCGCCGCCACCACGGCCTGTTCAAGCGCTTCCGCACCACCCCGGTCAGCCCGGCGACGGTGATGGGGGCCTACCTGGCCAACACCCTGCTCACGGCGGTGATCGTGCTGGCGGTCGTCGCCGCGATCGGCCTGCTCGGCATGGGCGTGACCCTGGACCCGGCGCGCGTGCCGCAGCTGCTGCTGGCACTGCTGCTCGGCTTCGTGTGCATGGCCCCTCTGGGCGCCGCCGTGTCGCTGCTGCCTCCCAACGCCGACGCCGCCGTGCCGATGGTCAACGGCATCTTCTTCCCCGCGGCCTTCCTCGCGGGCGGGTTCGTGGTCCTGCCCCTGGGCGAGACCGTCCAGGCGGTCGTGGACCTGCTGCCCGGCCGCCCCCTGACCGTCCTCCTCCAGGGTTCCCTGGCCGAGTCCGGCCCCGCCTGGGACTGGCCGTCGGTGTGGCTCCTGCTCGCCTGGTCCGTGCTGGGCACGGCGGCGGCGCTGCGCTGGTTCCGCTGGGCCTCCGAGCGCGAGCCGCGCGGCTTCGGCTCGGCCCGGCGCAAGGGGTCGGAGGGCAAGGGTTGAGCCTGCCTTCCTTCGAGTGCGTGGAGGGCCCCTACCTGGTCTCCCGCGTGAACCTGTACCCCTACCTGCCGCTGCGCGGCGCGGACGCGGACCTGGACCGGGAGCGGGTGCGCGTCCTGGCCGAGGAGGAGGCGTACCGCGAACGGTTGCGCGAGCGCCTGCTCGACGCCCTGCACGCGGCCGCCCCCGACCTGGAGGACGAGGAGCACCGGCGCACCGCGCTGACCGCCAAACGCGACGTGTACAACCGCCGCCCGCCGCGGGCGGCACTGGCCGGGCACCCGGTCACGTGGCGGATCGGCGCGCTCGGCGCGTGGGTGGAGAGCTGGGGGCGCACCCGTGAGGCCGCCGAGGCGCTCGACGCCGCGCACGAGGCGGCCCTGGCCGACGAGCGGGCCGTGCTCGCCGCGTGGGCCCGGGACCCCGGGACCGGCCGGAGCACGGCGATGTCCAGCCCGGACCTGCACCGGGCGGTGGCGGCCCGGGCGGCCGCCGACGGGCCGCCGGACAAGAGGATGCGCAAGGCCGAACCGTCCCTGGTGCGCTACCACTCGCGCTCCACCGTGAAGGTCAGCCCGTACTCGCTCTACACGGGCGTGCACTTCGACGACGTGGAGCAGCCGTCGTCGGCCACCCGCGACGGCGAGCCGCTGCGGTTCACCGCCCGCGCCGACCTGCGCCGCCTGCTGGTCCGGCAGGCGGGGCGCGCCCTGGCCTCCGACCCGGAGGCGCGCATGGAGATGGAGTGGGTGCTCACCGGCGGGGCCCGCCGCGAGGGCGACCGGCTGCTGGTGCGCCGCCGCCGGTGGGTGCCGCCCGCGCCGGGGCTGCGCGCGGAGGCCTTCGGCGAGGAGGAGGTGCGCCTCCCGCTCACCGGGGCGTGGGAGCCCCTGGTCGCGGCGCTGGAACGCCGTGCCGCGCGGCCCGTGCGCCTGGCCGCGCTGCGCGACGGGCTGGCGACCGACCTCGGCCGGGACCCCGCCGACGCCCTGGCCGTGCTGGACAGGATGATCGGCGCGGGTGTCCTGGTGCCGTGGGCCCCGGCCGCCGAGCAGTCCCCGGACTTCGCCGAACGCTGGCACGAGCTGGCCCGTTCCCTGCCCGGCGAGGCCGCCTCCCGGGTGGCCGCGGCCCTGGAGGCCACCAGCGGGATCCTCGCGGAGTTCGGCGAGGCGACGGGGGAGGAGCGGTCGGAGGCGGTGCTGCACCTGCAGCGCCTGTGGTCGGCCGCCCTGGCCCCGGCCGCCGGGGCGTCCGCCGCCCCCGGCGGGCCGGGGGACGAGGGGGACCGGAACGGGGGCGAGGCGGGGAACGCGGAGCCGCCCCGGGCGCCGACCGGCGGCGTCACGTCCTCCCCCCTGGTGGAGGACTGCCACGTCTCGCGCGGCGCCCCGGTGCCGCGCGAGTGGACCCGGCGGTGGACCGCCGACCTGCGCGGACTCGTGCCGCTGCTGTTCGCCCTGGACGACCAGCGGGTGCTGGCGGGCGCTCTGGAGAGCGTGTTCGTGTCCCGCTACGGCCGGGGCGGCCGGTGCACCGACCTGGACGAGTTCGCCGGGCACGCCCGCGCGGCCTTCCCCCTGACCCAGCGCCTGATGGCGGGCGACACCCGGGAGGCGGACGATGGCCTGACCCGCCTGCTGGCCGCCCGGGCCCGCGCGGTCGGCCACCTCAACGAGCTCTCCCGGCGGGAGGACGAGGAGGTCGAGGTGGACCCGGCGGTGGTGGCGGAGGTCGCCGCGCTGCTGCCGGAGCGGGAGTTCGCGGCGCGCCGCTCCTTCGCCGTGTTCGGCCAGCCGGACCGGGGAAGGCTCGTGCTCAACCACCTGTACGGGGGGCGCGCCCGGTACTTCAGCCGGTTCCTGTCCGCGCTTCCCGACGAGGTGCGCGACCGGGTGTCCGCCCACGTGCGGCGGCTGGGCCCGCCGGACGCGGACACCGTGCACATGCGGTCGGCGCTGGGGTTCAACGCCAACCTGTCGCCGCTGCTGGCCCCCGAGGAGCTGGCGCTGCGCGACGAGCCCGTGCTGGCCCCCGGCCCCTCCACCGGCGACCTGGACCTGGTGCACACGCCGTCGGGGCTGCGGCTCGTACGCGGCTCCCGGGAGGTCGACCCGGTGTACACGGGGTTCCTGGTGCCGCACGCGCTGCCCTACGACGAGATGCTCGTGGCGATGGTCGCCGACTCGCCGTTCTTCTCGTTCAGCGACACCGTGATGGACCTGCACCGGCGCTGGGAGGAGGGCCGGTCCGAACGCCGGGCGCCGGGTCCGACCCCGCGGATCCGCTTCGGGGACGTGGTGCTCCTGCGCCGGCGCTGGGCCCTGGACGCCGCGGCGCTGGCCGCCCGCCCCGGGGAGGCGCCGAGCGCGCTGCACCGGCGGGTCAACGTCGAGCGGACCCTGCGCGGGATGCCCGACCAGGTGTTCCTGCGTCCGCTCCAGGGCGCGCGGATGGGCCCGATGGAGCGGGCCATGGCGCCCAAGCCCCAGCACGTGGACTTCCTGAGCAGGCTGCACACGATGACCGCGGCCAAGCGGTTGGCCCACTTGGGCCCGACGCTGTTCGCGGAGGAGTTCCTGCCGTCCCCGGCGCGGAGCGGTCTGAGCGGACCGCGCGGCCGGCACGCCACGGAGGTGTTCCTCGAACTGTCCACCGTCCCCTCCCCCGTTCCTCCGGTGCCCGATCCCCCAGGCGAAGTGAGGCTGGTTCCGTGACCCTCGGACTCCGAGTGACCTACTACGACAAGGACAAGAGCGCGCTCCTGGGCGAGTGCCTCGTGCCCGAGGCCCTGGCCGCCGGGCGGCGCGAGGGCGTGACCGCGGCGTGGCTCCACCTGCACTGGCGGCTGGGCCCGCACTGCGTCCTCTACGCGGACGGCCGGGGCGACGCGGTGGAGGAGGTGATGCGCGACGCTGAGGAGCGCGTGCGGGGCTTCCTGGCGCGCAGCCCGTCCGCCTACCCGATCGACCGCCAGCAGTACGCGTCGTTCTCCCGTCGGATCGGCCGTCTGGAGCTGGTGGAACCGCCCTACGAACCGCTGGAGCCGGACAACTCCCTCCGACGGCTGGAGGGCGACCCGGTGGACACGTTCCTGCGCGGGCGCGAGGCGGTGGCGCTCAAGGGCCGGGTGCTGGCCGACGGCCTCCCCCGGGTGGCCGGCCAGATCGGCGGCCGGAACGCGACGGGCAACGTGTTCGCCGGGATGGGCGCGATCGCCTCCTGCTACCCCGGGTGGGGCCTGCGCTCGGGCTACCAGGCGTTCCTGTCGCACTGGAAGGAGTACTTCCACTGGACGGACCGCGACGGGAGCGCACAGGCGCGGCTCGCCGAGTCCTACGCCGCCCAGCGCGAGGACCTGGTGGGGGCGCTGCGGGCGGTCCACGAGGGGACCACGGACGACCCCCTGGCCCTGTCCTGGCTGGAGTGGACGCGGCGGTGGCTGCCCGAGGCGGTGGAGCTGGCGCGCGGGGAGCACATCCTGCCGTTCCCGCACCCGGAACGGCAGGACGCGGCGGCCCGCTTCGACGAGGAGACGCGGGTGCGGTGGAGCGGCTCCGACGAGCGCTCCTACAGCGACTACCACAACGAGTTCCGCAAGCTGGACTTCACCCGGCTCGGCGACGGGTACGGGTTCGCGGCGTTCCGGTTCCTCATCAACTGCTTCTTCGACCTGCTGCCGGTCATGGGGGTGTCGCCGATCCAGCGGTACTCGCTGGCCTACCTGTTCACGGAGGCCGCCCAGGAGGTGGTGGGCGAGACCTGGGAGGAGACCGTGCGCCGCGTGGTCGACCACCAGAGCGAGGACCCGGGGCTGCGGCCGACCCTGCCGTGGAGGGGCGATGTCTGAACCCGCCGCCGCGTGGCGGCTGAAGAGTTCCGTCCGCGCCCGCTCCCTGGCCGAGGAGGGGGTGGCCCTGAGCATGGGCGCGACCGCCGTGGTGGTGCGGGGCGCGCGGGCCGAGGCCGTGTGGCGGGCCCTGGAGCCCGCGCTGCGGGCCGGGTACACCCGGCAGGCCCTGACCGAGCGGTTCCCGGCCCGGGGGCGGCCCTTCCTGGAGGGCGTCCTGGACCAGCTGGAGGAGCACTCCTTCCTGCGGGAGGTGGAGGAGGAGCACGCGCTGTCGGAGGCCGAGCGGGTCGCCTACCCGCACCTGGAGTCGCTGACCGCACGGCCCTACGCGGCGCTGCGGGCGCTCGCGGGGAGCGGCGTGCGGATCCGCTCCTCCTGCCCGCTGCTGGAGGCCGAGGTGCGCCGTGCGCTGGGCCGCGCCGGTTTCCGTGAGGTGAGCGCCGACACCGGGCCCGCGACCGGGGCGCTGCTGACCACGCGCCTGTCCGTGCCCGGCCACGGGGAGGCACTGCACCTGGTCGCCTCGGGGCACGGGGTGTGGGTGTCGGGGCCGCGGAACGCGTCCGCCGACCCGGAGCTGGTGGAACGGGTGCGGGACTGGTTCTCCTCCCTTGAAGAGGGCGGGGTCGCCGACGGGACCGGGGAGGAGCCCGCCGCGGGGATCGTCCGCTCCCTCGTGGCCGCGCAGCTGGCGCTGGCCCTGGTGGCGCGGGTGGCCCAGGTGGTGGACGGGACGCCGCCCCCGGCCGACCCGGAGTTCATGGTGACCACGGACGAGCTGGTCAGCGAACCGCACCCGTTCGTCGCCCTGCCGGTGCTGGACCCGGAGGCCGGGGCGCCGCTGGCCCCGGCGGCGGAGCCGCCCGGGGAGGTGCCCGACCGGCTGGACGCGGTGGCGCACCTGTGGGACCGGGTGTTCGGCCCGGTCGGCGAGCCGCGCCCGGAGGACCTGGAACAGCTGCCGGTGGGGCTGGCGCGGGTGGAGCGCTCCCCGGTGCTGGGCGCCGGGACCACCACGGCGGAGGCCCGGCTGGACGCGCTGCTCGCCGCGCTGCACACGGTCGCCTGGCCTCGTGGCGAAGGCGCGGCCGCGCCGGAGGGCCCCCTCGGACTCGGGCTGGGGCTGACCCCGGAGGCCGCCGTCGGCGAGGCGGTCGGCGGCCTGGTGACGGCCGACCCCGCCGGATGGAAGGACGCGGACCCGCCGGAGCCGATGTCGGCGCCCGCGCGCAGGATGTGGGCCGCGCTGACCCTGCGCTTCGGGGTGGACGCGCGGTCGCGCTGGCAGGAGTGGGACGGCACCGGCCTGTGGCGGGTCGCCGTCCACGGCCCGGACGGGGCGCTGCTGGGCGCCAGCGCGGCCCCCGACGCCGACGCGGCGGTACGGGAGGCCCTGCTCCGCGCCGTGGCCGGTGCCCAGGCGGCGGGGAGGGACGGGCGCGTGGCCCCGGCGGCGACGCGGACCGCCCCGGTGACCGCGGCCCTGGCGCGCTGGGCGGGCGAGACCGGCCTGGTACGGGTGCGCGCGCCCGGCGGGGCCGGGGACTGGGCGCGGCGCGGCGTGTACGCGGCGGTGGCCGTATGGAGCTGAGCCGATGACCGCCGTGTTCCACCGGCCGCCCCGGGCACCCTCCCCGGAGGGGGCGACCCTGGCCGAACCCCGCACCGTCCCGGTGGCCGGGGGCCTGCTGCACGTGGCGATGAGCGGCGCGCTGGCGGTCGTCGGCCCGTGGACCCCCGACGGGGCCACGGGCTGCGCGCGGTGCGCGGGGCTCTGGCGCCGCGACGTCGAGGGCGACGGCGTCCCCGAGCGGGGCGCCGACGAACTCCTGCCCCTGTGGCGGCACGCGTTCACCGCCCTGGTCGAGACCGCCGCGGACGACCCCGGCCGCCTGCGGCTGGCGCTCACCGCCCTGGACTGCCGCACCGGAGCCCTCACCCGGCACACCCTCGTCCCGCACCCGGGCTGCGCGCACTGCTTTCCCGGCGGCGCGGGGCTCGCCGTGCCCGGCGGACTGGACCTGCGGACCCCGCAGCCGGTTCCGGGCCCCTCCCTGCGCGTGCGCGGCGCGGACCGGAGCGGCCTGCGCGCGCGGCTGCTGGACTTCCGGTTCGGTCCCGCCGCCCACCTCTACCGGGACGAGGAGTCACCGCTGTCCCTGGTGACCTGCGAGACGGTCGCCCCCGGGCACACCCGCCGCGAGGGCGGCTACGGGCGTTCGACCCGGTTCACCGACAGCGAGGTCCCCGCCCTCCTGGAGGGCGTCGAGCGCGTCACGGGAGGCCACCGGCACACAGGGGGGCCGGTCGTCTCCGGCTGCTACGCCGACCTCGCCGACGACGCGCTCGACCCCGAGCGCCTGGGCCTGCACGAACCCGAGTGGTACGGGCACCCGGCCTTCGAGCCGGTCCCCTACACCCCGGACACGCCCACCACCTGGGTGTGGGGCTGGTCCACCCGGGAGCGCCGCCGCGTCCTGGTGCCCGAGCACGTCGCGTACTGGCACGCGGGGACCCGGGAGACCCGCTTCCTGTACGAGTCCTCCAACGGCTGCGCGGTCGGCGGGAGCCTGGAGGAGGCCGTCCTCTACGGACTGTTCGAGGTGGTGGAGCGCGACGCGTTCCTGCTCGCCTGGTACTCGCGCACGCGGCTGCGCGAGATCGACCCGGGTGAGGACCCCGCCCTGGTGCACCTGACCGACCTGCTGGAGGAGCGGGGTCTGCGGCTGCGGCTGCTCGACCTCACCTCCGACCTGGGGGTTCCGACGGCGCTCGCGGTGGTGACCGCCCCCGAGGAGGCGGTCCGGGCCGGTCGGGCGCCCGCGTTGAGCCTGGCCACCGGAACCCACCCCGACCCCCGTCGGGCGGTCATGGCCGCGGTGGAGGAGACCGCCACCAACGCGCTCATGTACCCCAAGTGGGTGCGGATGCGCGCGTCGGTCAGCGTGGAGCGCTGCCGCCCCATGCTGGAGGACTTCACCCTGGTCAGAACACTGGAGGACCACACGGGCCTGCACGGGCTGTGGGAGTCGCGCCCGCACTGGGAGTTCCTGGAGGCGCCCGCGGGCACCGTCCCCCTGGCGGAGTTCGCCGCCGGGGCGCCCTCCTCCTTCGCGGGGACCGACCTCACCGCCCTGCTCAGGGAGCGCCTGGCGGCCGTGCACGCGCGGGGGCTGGACGTGGTCGTGGTCGACCAGAGCAGCGCGCCGTACGCGGAGGCCGCCGGGGTCCGCTCGGCGAAGGTGATCGTGCCCGGCGCCCTGCCGATGACCTTCGGCCACACCCACCGCCGCACCCGCTCGCTGGAGCGGCTGACCCGCGCGTCCACGCTGTTCGAGGGGGGAGTCCCATGGGAACGACACGGCCAGATCCACCCGGTACCGCACCCCTTCCCGTGACCGGCCCCGCGCCAGGGGAGGGCTCCCGGGCCCGGGTTCTGGCGGACCTGCACGGACAGTCGTACGGCAAGGACGTCGCCGAGGTGCGGACGCTGTTCTTCGGTCCGCGCCTGTCCACCGGCCTGGCCCGTCCGGTGCCGGGCCAGGTGCGCCCGCCCCTGCCCGCGCTGGGGCCGCTGCGGGACCTGGACGCCGCCGGGCCCGCGCTCGGCGGAACCTGGACGCGCGCGCAGCGGTTGCTCGCCGCGTGCGTGGAGGCCGTGCGGATCCGGCGGGTCTCGGCCGCCGACCGCTACCCGGTGCACCGCGCCTACCCGTCCCCGCGCGGGCTGTTCGGCGCCGACCTGTTCCTGGTCGCGGACGGCCCCGCGCCCCGGTGCCTGCGCGTGGACCCCGGGACGCACGCGCTCCAGCCCCGGGACGGCGTCCCCGCCCCAGCGGACCCGGAGGAGCTCTCCGGCTTCCGGCTCGTGGTGGCGGTGGACCACCGCCGCTACCCGCCCGAGTACGGACGGCTGCGCCCCTCGCTCGCGCTGCTGGAGGGCGGGCACCTGCTGGCGACGCTCGGCCTGGCACTGGAACGCGCCGGCCTGCGCCCGCGCACGCGCTTCGGCGCCGCCGACGCCCCGGACGGTTACGCCCCCTGCGGTGTCATCACCCTGGACCCGGACGGCCCGGACGCTCCCGCCGTCCCGGCCGAGGCCCTGGCCCGGGTGGCCGCCGCGTGCGCCCCGGCGGGCGTCACGCTGCGCCGCTGGCTGGACGAGCGCGGCAGCGGCGTGTCCGCCGCCAACCTCGTCACCAGCGCGTACGTCTCGCCCGAGGAGGGCGCGGTGGTCACGGCGGCCCTGACGGCCGCCCTCGGCGCCGCCCGGGAGGCCGTCCCCGGACCCGGAGCGCTGCGGCTGTACCGCCAGGTCCTGGTGGCGGACCGGGTGGAGGACCGCGCGGCCCGCGAACTCTCCCCCGACGGCACGGAGCACCCCGACCGGCCGGTGGAGCGCACCGGGGAGACCAACTTCTCCTCTCCCCTCGGCTACACGCTCACGGCCGACTTCACCGCGTGGGCGCGCGCCCACGGCGACCGCGCACCGGCCGTGCTGCACACCCTCCTGGGCTGGATCGCGCAGTGGGGCTGCCTGGGCGCGGCGGCCACCGGGCTGTGCGCCCGTCCCATGCGCAACCACCAGGAGGCCGACTGGGCCGCGGTCCTGGGCCTGGACCCCGGCCAGACCCCCGCCTACCAGCTGTGGGTGCGCGCCGAACGCGGCTCCTACCTGGACCTTCCCGTCGACGCCTGATCCGCCGCGCGCCCGGGACCGGGCGCGCGGCCACGACCCCGAGGAATCCCCCATGACCCGTACCTGGTCGGCCGTGTACGTCCACCTCCACCGCGACCGCGAGCGCATCGACTCCTTCCTGCTGGACCACCTGGCTCCGCGCGCGGAGGAACTGGTGGCGCGGGGGCACGCCAAGGGGTGGTTCTTCCTGCGGTACTGGGACGGCGGCCCCCACCTGCGGACGCGCTTCCTGGACGCGGACGCCGACGCCGTCCGGGAGTTCGGCGAGGACATGCGCGCCGCCGCAGCGGCGACCGCCGGTGACGCGGTCGAGCTGGACCGGACCGCCTACTACGCGGGCCTGCCGCGGGCCGACCCGGACCGCTGGCACCGCGACGGGGACGTGGTCGGGGCCGACTACGAGCCCGAGACCGAGCGCTACGGCGGCCCGCGGGCGCTGGAGGTGTGCGAGGACTTCTTCCGCACCAGCTCGGCGCTGGCTCTCGCCGTCCTGCGCTCGGCTCCCCGGCCGCACCAGCGGCAGGCGGTGGCCGCGGACCTGACCTCGCTGGCCTTCGAGGTGCTGGGCCTGTCCGACGTGGAGGCGGTCCGCCAGGCGCGGGGCTACCACGCGGCCTGGGACTACTCCGCGGAGGTGGCCCGGGGCGACGGCCGCGCCCGCGAGGAGGCCGAGCGGCTCTTCCACGAGTCCCCCGCGCGCTGGCTCCAGCGCCGGGTGCGGCTGCGGCGCCTGGTGGCCGCCGAGGGCTCCTCCACCCACCACCTGTGGCACCGGGCGCTCGGGGAGACCGTGGCGGCGCTGCGCCGACTGCACGCCGAGGAACCGCTCACCAACGACCTCACCCGTATCGTGTGGTCCTTGCTGCACATGAACAACAACCGCCTCGGGCTGGACATCGAGGACGAACGCCGCATCGCCTGGCTGCTCTCGCTGTGCTACCCCCGGTGGGAGCCGCCGGGGGACTTCTTCGACCCCGGGGTGGCCTCACCCGACCGGGCCTACGCCGAGGCCAGCAAGTACCGGACGGCGACCATCGGCGGCGAGCACCTGCCCCGCCCGGTCCCGGCCGAGGAGACGGGCCCGGAGCGGGGGCCGTCGGGGCTCGGCACGGTGGACCTGCCCGCGCCCGCGCCGCTGACCGCGCCGGTGGGCGAGGTGCTGGCCCGCCGGTCCAGCGCGCACGGGGACTACGGCTCCCGCCTGTCCCTGGCGGACCTGTCGGCCCTACTGGGGCACGCCGCCGGACCCAGCCGCCCCCGGTCGGGGGAGCCCGGCCGCCACCGGCCGCCGCGCACCCACCCGAGCCCGGGGTCCGCCTACGCCACGCAGGTGTGGGTGGTGGCCAGGCACGTGGCGGGGCTGGAGCGGGGCGCCTACCGCTACCTCGCCGAGGAGCACGGCCTGCTGCGGGCGGACGGCGCCGCGGCCGCCGAGGGCCTGGCGGAGCTGTCCCCGTTCCTGCGGGCGTCGGCCGACGGACGCCCGGGGGCGGTCGCGGACACGGTCGGCGCACTGATCGTGCTGGTGGGGGACCTGGGAAGACTGCGCCGGGGGTACGGGCAGCGCGCCCTGCGCCTGCTCCTCCAGGAGGCGGGGCACGTGGCGCAGAACCTGACGCTGTGCGCGACGGCCCTGGGCCTGCGGAGCCTGGTGGTGTCGGGCTTCGCCGACGACGCGGTGCACGCGCGGCTGCACCTGGACGGGGTGGACCGGGTGGCTCTGACGCTCCTGCCGGTGGGCGGGGGCCCGGAATAGGGACGCGACACGCCGCCGGTATCGCCATGCCCCGGACCGGGCCCTTCGTCACGTTTGCTGTCCACCACGACACAACTCCCTACCCCCTACTGGCAAAGCAGGGCTACTGAGTAGTAACATTGACTTGTTACTAGTCGGTAGATCCGCGTGTACAGACACCGCGGCCAGGACACAGCGGAGCTGTCCATGACGCATTACAAGAGCAACCTGCGCGACATCGAGTTCAACCTGTTCGAGGTCTTCAAGCGCCAGGACGTACTGGGACAGGCCCCGTTCGAAGAGCTCGACGAGGAGACCGCCCGCACCATCCTGGACGAGGTCAACCGCCTCGCCACCGGTGTGGTCGCCGAATCCTTCGAGGACGCGGACCGCAACCCCCCGGTCTTCGACCCGAAGACGAACACCGTCTCCATCCCCGAGAGCCTGAAGAAGTCCTACCACGCCTACATGGACGCCGGCTGGTACAACCTCGACCTGCCCCAGGAGCTCGGCGGCCTGGGCGCCCCCCGCTCCCTGGTCTGGTCCGCCGCGGAACTGGTCCTGGGCTCCAACCCCGCCGTCCACATGTACTCGGCGGGCCCCGGCTTCGCGAGCATCCTCTACTCCGAGGGCAACGAGAAGCAGAAGGAGTTCGCCAAGCTCGCCATCGAGCGCGGCTGGGGCGCCACGATGGTGCTGACCGAGCCCGACGCGGGCTCCGACGTCGGCGCGGGCCGCACCAAGGCGATCGACCAGGGCGACGGCACCTGGCACATCGAGGGCGTGAAGCGGTTCATCACCTCGGCCGAGCAGGACATGACCGAGAACATCTTCCACCTGGTGCTCGCGCGCCCCGAGGGCGCGGGCCCCGGCACCAAGGGCCTCTCGCTCTTCCTGGTCCCCAAGTACCTGGTCAACGAGGACGGCTCGCTCGGTGAGCGCAACGGCGCCTACGTGACCAACGTCGAGCACAAGATGGGCCTCAAGGCCTCCACCACCTGCGAGCTGACCTTCGGCGACAAGCACCCCGCCATCGGCTACCTCGTGGGCGACAAGCACGACGGCATCCGCCAGATGTTCCTCATCATCGAGTACGCGCGCATGATGGTCGGCACGAAGGCGATCGCCACCCTGTCCACCGGCTACCTCAACGCCCTGGAGTACGCCAAGGAGCGCGTGCAGGGCAACGACATGGCCGGGGGCAAGAACTCCCCCAAGGTGACCATCACCCACCACCCGGACGTGCGCCGCAGCCTCATGACGCAGAAGGCCTACGTGGAGGCCATGCGCGCCCTGGTGCTGTACACCGCCACCCAGCAGGACGCGATCCAGATCGCGCACGCCCAGGGACAGGACGTCACCGAGCTGGAGGCCATGAACGACCTCCTGCTGCCGATCGTCAAGGGCGTGGGCTCCGAGCGCTCCTACGCGCTGCTGGCCGAGTCCCTGCAGACCCTGGGCGGCTCCGGGTTCCTGCAGGAGTACCCGATCGAGCAGTACATCCGCGACGCCAAGATCGACACCCTCTACGAGGGCACCACCGCCATCCAGGCCCAGGACTTCTTCTTCCGCAAGATCGTCAAGAACGGCGGTCAGGCACTGGGCAGGCTGGCGGGCGAGATCAAGGCCTTCGCCCAGAGCGAGGCGGGCAACGGCCAGCTCAAGCAGGAGCGCGCGCTGCTCCTGGAGGCCTCCGAGCACGTGGAGAAGATCGTCGAGCTCATGGTCGGCCACGCGATGGGCTCCGCCGAGAACCCCCGCGAGCTGTACAAGGTGGGCCTGAACTCCACCCGCCTGCTCATGGCCTTCGGTGACGTCGTCCTGTCCTGGCTGCTGCTGCGCCAGGCCGAGGTCGCCCTGAACCGCATCGACGGCGCCAGCGACGAGGACAAGGACTTCTACACCGGCAAGATCGCCGCCGCGCGCTTCTTCGCCGAGCAGTTCCTGCCGCGCATCGCCGCCGAGCGCCGCGTCGCCGAGGGCGTGACCCTGGACCTCATGGAGGTCCCCGAGTCCGCCTTCTAGGACGTACCGGAACACCGCGCGGGGGCGGGGCGGCCAGGGGCCGTCCCGCCCCCGCGTCCGTGGTCCCGGTCACCCGCTCCCGGGTCGCGGCCCCGGTCGGCTCGTTCCCAGGCCCTTTCCATGGCCTCCGGGCCGACGGTGTCGGAGGAGGCCCCGGAGAAGCGTGCGAGGTCCTCGCCCGCCACAGCCCCGGGCTGCGGGCGCGGGCCGCCACCAGCACCCGGTAGACGCTCCCTGCCGCGCCGTTCGGGCAGCGTCGAGCCGCGCCCCACAGGCCGGCGAGGTCCGTTCCCGGGGAGAGCTCCAGCCGGGCGGCGTGAACACCGTCCCCCGACGCCAGTCCAGCAGGCGGGTCACCGGTCCGCCCCGTTCGGCTCCCGGAACGCGTGCGGGCAGGTGTACGCGATGTGGCGCTGGGTAGCCGCAGAGCCGAGCGTGTGCGCCGTACGGGGCGCACGGAAGGGGGGTTTCCGCATGGCACGACTCAGCGACGACCGCGTTGACGGGGCGCGCGAGTTCGACGACTACGACCGGGTGGCGGTGGTGACCGGCGCGGACAGCGGCATCGGACGGGCGACCGCGATCCGCTTGGCCGAGCAGGGCTTCGACGTCGGCGTGACCTTCCACCGGGACGAGGAGGGCGTACGCAAGACCGAGGCCGAGATCCGCGAGACCGGCCGCCGGGTGGCGGTGCGCCAGCACGACCTCACCGACCCCGTACAGGGCTCCGCGGCCGTCTCGGAGCTGATCGGGGACCTCGGGGGCCTGGGCGTCCTGGTCAACAACGCGGGCACCGGTTCCGGCGAGGAGCTGCTGGACACGGACTACGAGCGCTGGCGCGAGGTGCTGGCGGTGGACCTGGACGGCCCGTTCCTGTGCTCGAAGATCGCGGCCACGCACATGCGCGACGCCGGACGCGGCGGGCGCATCGTCAACATCACCAGCGTCCACGAGGAGTTCCCCCGGGTGACCGCGGGCGCCTACTGCACCGCCAAGGGCGGCCTGAAGCTCCTCACCCGCGTCCTGGCGCTGGAGCTGGGGCTGTACGGCATCACCGTGAACGCCGTGGCCCCGGGTGAGATCGCCACCCCCATGACCGGCCAGCACGAGGAGGAGCCCGCGCTGGACTCGCGCGCCGGATACCCGCTGTCGCGGCCCGGGCACGCCTACGAGGTGGCCGAGGCGGTGGCCTTCCTCGCCCGGCCGGAGGCGTCCTACGTCACCGGGGCGTCCCTGTTCGTGGACGGCGGCCTGTCGCTGATGGGACCGCAGGCCGGCGGGGCGCTCCAGGACGCCACCTGGCGCGCGGGCTGACCCCGGCGCCCGGCCCGCGCGCGGCGGGTCAGGGCCGCGCGGGGTCGCGCGCGGACCATCCCGACCAGTGGTGGACCGCGACCAGGATCATCACCTCGCCGGGCGGTTCGTCGCGGTACCGCTGGTACCGCTCGGCGAGCCGCTCGCGGGCCTCCTCCCAGGCGGGACCGGAGTGCTCGACCAGCGCCTCCCCGTCCGCGCGGGCCCACCACGACCGCTCCGGGTCCTCTCCGTGGTCGTCGACGAGCAGCGACACCCGGGGGTTGGCCTCGATGTCGAGCATCCACCCGAGCCGGTACGCGGTCTCGGGCCTGCCGTCCACGGGGATCGCGACGGTGCCGTCGTAGACGGCGAACACCACGGGGACCAGGTGGGGCTGGCCCTTCTTGTCCACCGTGGCCAGCCTGGCCACACGGCTCGCCGCGAACCGCTCCCGCGCCTGCTGCGGACTCCATTCCATGAGGAGAAAATCCCACGCGAACCGTTACGGCACAAGGGGAGCGGGCGCCCCGTCCCTCCCGGGACCGCCGAGGCACCCCGGGGCTGAGCCTAGGGACGCGGGCGGCGCAGGACGAAGAAGTACAGCACGGCGGTGGCGCAGGCCGTGGTCACGCACATCGGCACGAAGGCCGTCTGGTACGACTCCGGCTCCTCCGGCAGCGCCTGGAGGATGGCCCCGGCCGCCACGGTGCAGACCACGGCGGTGGTGAAGCCGCTCATGTTCACCAGGCCGGAGGCGACCCCGGTGCGGCTGGCGGGGATCCCGTCGCGGGCGAAGTCGAAGGAGATGGTCGGGGCCAGGGTCTGCCCCGCGGCGCTCACCGCCAGCACGGTGAGGCCGAGGGCCACGGGAGCCCCGCCGGGCCAGACCACCAGCAGCAGCCACCCCAGGGACAGCGCGGCGCCCAGGAAGAGGGCGAGCCACCGGCGCACGCCGGGGTCGCGTCCGATGACCAGGCCGGCGACCGGGGCCAGCCACAACCCGCCCGCGGCCAGCGCCGTGAGGGTGAGCGCGGCCGTGCCCTCGGCGAGCCCGAGGCCGCCCACGAGGAACGGGTAGCCCCACAGCACCATCATCATCGTGAACGGCGCCATGACGGCCGCGTGGTGGGCCATGCCGATCAGCGGGCCGCGGGCGCACAGCGCCTCCTTGAGCGCGGCCCACACGGAGATGGGGTCGGCCACCGTGGAGCGGCCGGCCGCCCCGGCGGGCCGGTCCCGGACCACGAGCAGCACCAGCAGGGCCATCAGCGCGGTCAGGGCCGTGGTGGCGAGGAAGGCGGCCACCCAGCCGACCCCGTCCAGGGCCCAGGCCAGCGGCGCCGCGCTGGCCACCTGGCCGGTGCCGCCGACCACGCCGGTGAGACCGCTGACCAGGGCGTAGCGCGCACGCGGGAACCACAGGGCGGCCAGCCGGATGACGTTGAGGAACACCAGGGCGTCGCCGAGCCCGATGAGGAACCGCCCGGTCACCGCCACCTCGACCCCGGGCGCCAGGGCGAACAGGCACGATCCGGCCGCCATCGCGACCATGCCCATCACCAGCGTGTAGCGCGGGCCGAGCCGGTCGGCGAGCAGTCCGGCGGGCACCTGGAGGACGACGTACACCAGGAGCTGCAGCATGGGCAGCAGGGACAGAAGCGCGGGGCCGACGTCGAAGCGGGCCTGGGCCTCCAGGGCGGCCACACCGAGACCGTTGCGGTGCAGCATCGCCAGGAAGTAGCCGCCCACGGCGACGCCCCACACGATCCAGGCGCGGGCGCCGCCCCCGGGTTCGGCGGGGACCGCGCCGACGCCTGCGGCAGTCCGGTCACCCGATGTCTCGGTCTGTGTCACTGGGCGGCTTCTCTCCGTTTCGTCCGACCCCTCCAGTCTCGGGCACGCGCGTAACCGCCCCTTACACCGGGGTGAAGGACGGGGCAAAACCGGCCGGGAGGTCCGGTGGGCGCGAGGATGCGGAAAGGGCAAAGCCCGCGTCTGGCCGGGTCAAGGATCTCCCACCTGCACAAAGTCACCCCCCGTGTTCGAAGAGGGGCCAGGAGTGTCCGAAACGGGTGAAGCTGGCGACATCCGGGGCGTAACGGAGAGCACGTTCCAACTCTCCCAAAAATCGAATACCAGATCGTAATATGGGGTCTGAACTGGCGGTTCTTGCTCAAACCCCATTGAGATGGTTTCGTTAAATGTGACATGCGTCACTTTCAGAAGCCTCGACTACCGGGGGTCAGGTACTGCTAGCATCCGGAGCGCAAAGAATAACTACGAGGTAACGACATCGTTCGGGCCTCACCAACTTTGTGGAGGGAACCCGCCAAAGCCGTACGGCCGCGGTGGCGCCCCTCGAACCGCGGCGACGCGCACGGCACGATCATCACCGCGGCACCCTAGACCCACTGGAGACGACCTTGAGTCACTGGCGCCTGAACAACCCCCGGGCCTCCCGGGCGAAGTCGGCCCTCGCCAGGCGAGTCAAGCACAAGCCCCGCCACGCCTTCTGTGCCGAGCGCGCGATCACCGCCCTGCTGGGCGAGCTCTCCTCGTTGACCCCGCGCCAGTTCTACTGGTCGGGCACCTCGGAGCTGGCCGTCATCTCGGTCCACAACGACGTCAACGTCTGGTGCCGGGACGGCCGCTTCTTCTGGAACGACCTCTTCCACGGCGGCCCCGTCTCCCACCCCGCCAACGACCCCGTCGGCGCGGCCGAGCTCCTCAACCCCTTCGCCCGGGGCCCCGAGCCGGTCTACAGCCACGGCACCGTCGCCAGCCACACCGCCGCCAGCCACACCGTCGCCGCCTGAGGTCCGCCGCGGCGCGCCGTCTCCGCCCGAACGCCCCGCCGGACCCTCTTCTCCCCTCTTCCCAAGCGCCCCGTCGACCCCTCCTGTCCGGATGCGCTTTTTCGGTCCGCCCCGCGTCGCGCTGGCCTGCCTTCTTTCTTCGGACTTACGGCACCAAGGCCCCACATAAGTGCACATAAGACCTCGGAACCCTCCAGAAGCATGTACCGCGGACGCTCGCCACGGGTTACGGTGACTGCTGACACACAGGGCACATACCGTCCCGTACCAGGGCGGGCCGTCCTCGATTCACCCCCTGGAACACCCCAGAGGCCCCATGCACCCCCTCAACCCCGACGAGCCCACCCGACTCGGGGACTTCCGCCTCCTTCCCCACCCCGGTTCCGGCGGTACCGAGCACGTGCCCCCGGACGCCCACCGCTCCTCCCCGCGTGCCGCCGCCCCACCGCCGGGCCGCGCTCCCCGGTCCCTCCGGGGGCGCCGGGTACTGCTGCGCGCCTGCGCGCTCACCGCAGCGGCGGCCTTCCTGGCGGGCGCGGGACTGTACTCCCTCGCCGCCCCCGCCTGGGACCCGTCCGCGACGGTGGGGACCGACACCGGCGGCTGCTCGGCCTCCGCCTCCGCCGTCTCCGACCGCCTCGCCCCGCCGGGCGACCCGCAGGTCACCTTCTCCGACGACCTCCCCCTCGAACTGTCCTTCTCCCCGGACGGGTCGGTCCTGGCCGTCTCCCAGATCGACGCGGTGACGCTGTGGGACTGGCGGGAGTCGCGCGCCATCGCCCAGATCGACCACGGGGCCTCCGCCGTACCGCCGACCCCCGCCTCCTTCAGCCCCGACGGGTGCCTGGTCGCCTACGGGACCCCGCACGGCGCCGCCGTCGTCGACCTGTCGACCGGACGCGGGCGCACCGTCGGCGCGGACCAGGCCGTACGGGCGCTCGCCTTCAGCCCCGACGGCTCCTCCCTCGCCCTGGGCGTGGGCAGCGACCCCGCCGGCAGGCTCCTGCACCTGCACGAGACCTCCACCTGGAAGCTGGAGAGCCGCTTGGCGGGGTCCGCCCCCCTCGGCTCGGTCCGGTACTCCTTCGACGGCAGCGTGGTGGCGGGCGGTGAGAACGACGGCGGGGTCGCCGTGTGGAACGTGGACCGCCCCCGCTCGGCCGGGCTGGTCCGCGACCGCGCGGGGGTGGGCGCCGACGCCTTCGACGTCGTGCCCGACGGGACGGCCGTCCTGGTCATCCGCTCCGGCAGCGTGCTCCTGGTGGACCCCCGGACCGAGGAGGTCCTGCGCGAGTACGTACCCGGCACCGACGAGGGCGTCCTGGTGGACGTGGCCTACAGTGCGGCGAGCGGCCGGGTGTTCGCGGCCCGCCTGGACCCCGCCACCGACACCGGCGACATGGTGGCCTGGGAGTACGGCGCGGCGACCGAGGTGGCCCTGGGAACGGACCTGCCGCGCGTGTTCCCCATGGCCCTGTCCGAGGACGGCTCGCGGGTGGCGGGTCTGCGGACCCGGACGGGCGACATCGCGGTCTACGACACGGATCTCTCACTGCTCAACGTGCTCACCCGCTGAGCCGCCCGGGACCCGCCCGACGGGCCTCCCGGGCTCGGGGACGCGGGCGGGAGCGCCTCCGGAGGGCTCGGGGCGAGCCGCTAGATTGGTGCCCGTTCGCCCCCTCCCCGAGCGTTCGGACCCCGCGCCGGGGCCGACGCAGCGAGGAGTGCCCCCGTGCGGCCCCTCACTCCCGACGGCCCCCCGCGCATCGGCCGGTACCGCCTGCTGGCGCGCCTGGGCCACGGCGGCGTGGGCATGGTCTACCTGGCGCGCAGCCCCGACGACCGCCTGTGCGCCCTCAAGGTGGTCCTGGAGGAGTGGCGGCACGACCTGCAGTTCCGTGCGGGGTTCTCCCGGGAGGTCCGCGTCGCCCGGAGCGTAAGCAGCCCCTTCGCCCCCGCCCTCCTCGACGCCGACACCGACGGGGACACGCCGTGGATGGCCGCCGAGTACGTCCCCGGCCTCCGCGCCGCGGACGCCGTCCCGGGGAAACCCTCCCCGGGCGCCGTGGACGGGGCCGCGGAGGCCGAACTGGAGGGATGGATCTACGAGGTGGGCTTCTCCGCCGACGAAGAGGCCCTGTACGTGTTCGGCATGAACACGCTGTCGGTGTGGGACCGGCGGACCGGCGAGCCGGTCGACGCCTTCGAACCCGTCCCCTCTGGCGCCGGGATCGGCGACGACGGCCACGTGGCCGCCACCTACGCCGACCTCATCCGGGTCTGGCACGCCACCAGCGACAACGAGGCCGCCTCCTTCGGCCGGGACAACCAGGGGCGCGGCTACTGCGACATGCCCGCCCTGACCTCCGACGGTTCGCGGGTCGCCGTGCTCGCCGCCGAGAACGCCGCGGAGGCCGACCCCGCCACCGCGCCGAAGCGCGGGTGCGGCGCTGTACCGTGAAGGCCCGTGCCCGTCCCCGAAGGGATCCGCCATGCCAGGCACCGCCGCGCGCCGCGCCCGCGCCACCAGCTCCGCCCTGTCCGTCCTGGCCCGGCTGATCGAGAACACCGGCGCGTCCGCGCGGGCCGCCTCGGTGTTCGGCGACCCGGTGGCACACGACGGCACCACCATCGTCCCCGTGGCCCGCGTGAGCGCCCTCACCGTCATGGGCGGGGCCACCGGGCGCATGGCGCTGAGGGCGGGCGGGGACGGTGCCGGGGGCACCGGCCTGGTCCGGATCCGGCCGGCGGGCTTCGTGGTGCTCGACGGCGCCGGGGCCCGGTTCCGGCCCATCCGGCAGCCCGCCACCGTGCTCGCCGTCCCGCTCGCGGTGATCGCGGCGGCCACGGCCACCCGGATCGTGGGGGTGTCCCTGCGCGAGGCCCGCCGACGCCGCCGCCTGGTCGCCGGCCGGCGGGACGCGCACGAGTCGGAGCGCTCCGGCTGAGTCGGAGGGCGCGGGGAGCCGCCGGGGCGGGACGGCGCTAGGCGGTCATCGCCTGCACGAAGGCGAACAGGCCCATGCCCCAGGCGAACACCGCGCACATCGCGATGATCACCAGGATCTCCGCGGCGTTGAGGACGCGGCGCAGCGAGGCCCTCGGCACGTCGGTCAGGCGCACCCAGCTCAGCACGCCGAGCACGACCCCGCCCAGGAGCCCGGCCAGCGGCAGCCACGGGGCCAGGAACCCGTACTCGCCCACGGCCGCCAGGCCCGTCGCGCCGATCCCGAGCACACCGGCCAGGCGCAGCGGCAGCACGTGCCGGACCCGGTCGAACAGGCGCGAGCGCAGCACCAGCAGTACCGACAGCAGCCCGCACAGCAGCAGGTCCGGCAGGCCGGTGGCCAGGACCGCGAGCAGCACCGTGACCGCCCCGCCGCTGACCGCCGCGCCCAGCACGATGCCGAGCAGCAGCCGGTCGGTGTTGGTGTAGGTGTCCTCGAACCGCTCGGTGGTCACCTGGCCCGAGCGGCCCACCTCGTAGTCGAGCCCGGACAGCCCGCCCATCACCATCGCCACGCGCGGCAGCGCGCCCACGCACAGCGCCAGGGCCAGCCCCATGGACCGCACGCCCTGCACCGGCTCCACGAAGATCCCCACCACCACGAGGACCCCGGCCGTCACCGCCACCACACCGAGCGCGGAGATGTAGGCCAGCCCCGTCTCGTGCAGCGTCCAGCCGACCACCGCCACCAGCAGCGCCCCGCACAGGGCGAAGGCCCCCGTCACCAGCGGGGCGGACGCGGTCACCAGACCGGCGGCGATCACGGCGGTGACCGCGCCCCAGGCACAGGCCGTCGCGAACAGCACGTGCGCGACGGCGGGCAGCGGCCTGCGGGCGGCCAGCAGCATCACCGCGACGGTGAACAGGGTGCCGACCGAGGCGATCCCCAGGTGCCAGGCCGAAGGGCTCACCCGCATCATGATCCCCAGCAGGAGCAGGGGGCCGATCGCGGCGACGAGGAGGCCGAAGGACAGCGTCGTCGTGGGGTTCCAGATCCGCGCGGTCCCGTCGACGCGGTCCTCGACGGCGCCGCGGACGTCGTCCACGTGCGCGGGCCTGCTCGGCGCGGTGTACCGGTCCAGCACCAGCACGGCGCCGTCGTAGACGCCCGCGCTCTCCAACGGCTCGTCCGGACGGACCGGGGTGCCGTCCGTGGTGCTCAGCACCCATCCGGCGGGTTCGGTGCCCTCCTCCTCGGGAGCGCACACCTCGATGATGCGCGGCATCAGCGTGGCCACGGGGACCGTTCCGGGAAGTGCCAGATCGGCCCAGCGTTCCGGCCCGGTGACCGTGACCCGGCAGTATCCACTCACACCAATGGTCCTTTGTGTCGTCGTCGCGGGCGGTAGCCGCCCCCGGGGGGAGGGATGGACGCGAATTAGGTGATTCGCCGTGATCGAGAGATCATTCTTAGCGTAGTCACCCCGATACCAGCCCCCGTAGGTGGACCGAAAGAGATCCCTGTGGCGACGAGACCTGTCCCCCGCCCGGCTCGAAGCGTCCCGACTGCCCCCGGGAACACCCCTCTCGTCATCGCGACGCCGCCGCAGATGCCGGAGAACCCCCCGGCGTCGAGTTCCGGCGCGATGATCATCATGCCGATCATCACCGGTTCGGGTTCCCTGCTGATGTCCATCACCATGGGCCACCGGCCGCTGATGGCCGTGGCCGGCGTGATGATCATGATGGCCAGCGTGGTGGTCGGCATCATCATGTTCGTCGCCCAGCACAACGGTCCGCGCAAGCGCATCCGCGAACAGCGCGAGCGCTACGTCGACTACCTCGACCAGCTGCGCGAGATCGTCCGGGACGTGGCCTCGGTCCAGCGCGCCGACAACGCCTTCCGCCACCCCGACCCGCAGCTGCTCCTCGAACCGGCCCGGTCGCGGGCCCGCCGGTGGGAGCGGCGGGCCTCCGACCCGGACTTCCTCGACCTGCGCGCGGGCACGGGGACGCGCCCCCTGGCGCGGCGGCTCAAGCTCAAGGTCGACACCTCCTCGCCGCTGATCGTCTACGACCCCGTCTGCCAGGGCTCGGCCGACCAGCTCATCGAGCTGTACGCGCAGGTGCCGGAGATGCCGCTGGTCGTACCGCTGCGCGAGCACGGCGTGGTGTCGATCGTCGGCGACCGCGCGGCGGGACGGAGCCTGGCCCGCGCGCTCATCGCCCAGATGGCCACCTTCCACTCCCCGCACGACCTGCGGATCGGCGTGGTGCGCGACAACAAGCTGCGGTCGCGGTGGGAGTGGCTGAAGTGGCTGCCGCACAACACCTTCGACGACGCCAAGGACGGGCCGATGCCCGCCAGGTTCGTGGCGGTCAACACCGTGCAGATCGCCGAACTCCTCGCCGACGAGGTCGAGCGGCGCACCATCGACCTGCAGCGGCGCCGGGGCGCCCCGCCCGGCCCGGGCACCCAGCGGCTGGTCGTCGTCCTGGACGGCGAGTACCAGTCGACGCTGTCCGGCCTGCACGCCGAGCCGCCGGTGATCTCCCTGGCCGACCTGGGCATCCACGTCATCGCCCTGGTCGCGGACCGGCGGGAGGAGCCGGAGGCGGTGGACCTGCGGTTGGAGATCGACGCGGACGGCACCCTGCGGGAGGACGCCGAGAACCCGGCCGCCGACGAGGACGCCGCGCCGCTCGACGGCCGGGCGGACCGGGCCGGCGTCGCCCACATGACCACCCTGGCGCGGATCCTGGCCCCGTACGGCATCGCCGCCACCGACAGCGACGACGCCATGCACGCCACCGTGGGCCTGCCCGAGATCCTGGGCGTGGCCGACGTCGCCCAGCTGGACACGCGGCAGACCTGGCGCAGGCGCAGCACCGGCGACTACCTGCGGGTGCCCATCGGTGTGGGCCCCAGCGGCAACACGGTCCTGCTGGACCTGAAGGAGTCGGCCTTCGGCGGCATGGGCCCGCACGGCCTGGTGGTCGGCGCCACGGGTTCGGGCAAGTCGGAGATGCTGCGCACCATGGTGGCGTCGCTCGTGATCAACCACTCCCCGGAGTCCCTGGCCCTGCTGCTCGTGGACTTCAAGGGCGGCGCGACCTTCGCCGACACCGACCGGCTCCCGCACAGCGCGGGGCTGATCACGAACCTGGCCGACGACGACTCGCTGGTCCTGCGGTTCCGCGAGGCGACCTTCGGTGAGCTGGTGCGCCGCCAGCAGATCCTCAAGGACGCGGGCAACCTGCCCAACCTGCACGCCTACGAGGCGGCCCGGGAGGACAACCCCGACCTGGAGCCGCTGCCGCACCTGCTGATCATCATCGACGAGTTCTCCGAGCTGCTCACCGCGCACCCGGACTTCGCCGAGCTGTTCGTGGCCATCGGCCGGATCGGCCGGTCGATCGGCGTGCACCTGTTGCTGGCCACCCAGCGCCTGGAGTCGGGCAAGCTCAAGGGCCTGGAGTCGCACCTGTCCTACCGCGTGGGTCTGCGCACGTTCTCCGAGGCGGAGAGCCGCGAGGCCATCGGCGTGGGCGACGCCTACCACCTGCCACCCGAGCCGGGTTCGGGCTACCTGAAGGTGGACACCTCGGTCTTCGAGCGGTTCAAGGCCGCGATGGTGTCCCAGCCCTACGAGCCCCCGGCCAGGGAGGAGAAGGAGGAGCACGCCCCGGTGCTGCCCCTGCTCTCCTTCAACGGGCTGAACAAGGTGACCGGAGCCGGTTCGCTGGTGGAGTCGCTGGTGGAGGCGGCCCACTCCAGGAGCGAGGAGTCCCGGCCCAAGGAGGACAAGCGCACCACGCTGCAGGTCACCGTGGACCGGCTGGTCGCCTCGGGCGCGCCGAAGGTGCGGCCGATCTGGCTGGAGCCGCTGCCGGAGCTGCTCACCCTCGACCGGGTGCTGACCGACCTGGGCGAGGGCGGGGACCTGGAGGGCGCCGGCACCGAGCCGGACCCGGCGGAGATGCGCGCCGTCATCGGCCTGACCGACATCCCCCGCGAGCAGCGGGTCATCCCGGCCGAGCTGGACTTCACCGGCGCCGAGGGCAACCTCATCGTGCTGGGCGGGCCCCAGTCCGGAAAGTCGACGCTGCTGCGCACGGTGATCGCCAGCCTGGCCTGGCGGTACCCGCCGGGCCGGGTGGGCGTGTACGCGATCGACTTCGGCGGCGGAGCGCTCCAGGCGATGGAGGAGCTGCCCCAGGTGGCGGGTGTGGCCGGACGGGCCGACCCGGAGAAGGCGCAGCGGGTGCTGGTGGACGTGCGGGCCCAGCTGGACCGGCGCCAGCGCGTGTTCCGCAAGTACAAGCTGGACTCGCCCGCCGCGCTGCGCCAGGCCCGCGCGGACGGCAGGGTCCCCGCGAACGTGGTGGGCGACCTGTTCCTCATGATCGACGGCTGGTCCTCGGTGCGCGACACCTTCGACGAGGCCGACGAGGTCCTGATGGACATCGCGACGCGCGGCCCGTCCCTGGGCGTGCACACGATCCTGACCGGCGCGGCCTCCTCCCAGGTGCGCTCCCGGCTCCAGGCGCTGTTCGGCGGCCGGTTCGAGCTGAGGCTGAGCGACCCGATGGACTCGGGCCTGGGCCGCAAGGTCGCCGAGGCGCTGCCCAAGGACACCCCGGGGCGCGGCCTGACCTCGGAGGAGCACCACACGCACGTGGCGCTGCCCCGGGTGGACGGCTCGGCCAGCGACGAGGACGTCACCGACGGGATCCGCGACCTGATCAAGCGGGTCGGCGAGCGGTGGCCGCAGAAGGCCGTCCAGGGCGTCAAGACCCTGCCCGCCAAGGTGGAGCTGGAGGACCTGCTCAAGGGCCGCCGCAAGCCCCGGGGCCGCCGCGACAACGAGCTGGTGCTGGGCCTGGCCGAGAGCACGCTGGCGCCGGTCACCACGAACCTGGAGCGGGACCCGCACCTGGTGGTGTTCGGCGACCCGCAGACCGGCAAGACCGCCCTCCTGCGCGGCCTGGTCCGGCAGATCACGCAGCGCCCGCCCTCGGAGATCGGCGTGGTCATGGTGGACTTCCGGCGCAGCCACCTGGAACTGGTGCCCGAGGAGCACCTCCTGGCGTACTGCACGAGCGCGGAGCAGACCAAGGCGGTCGCGACCAACCTCGCGGGTTCCCTGAAGGAGCGCCTGCCCGGTCCGGACGTGACCCCCAAGCAGCTGCGGGAGCGCAGCTGGTGGAAGGGCCTGGACCTGTACATCGTGGTGGACGACATGGACATGCTCGGCTCCCGCGCGAACCCGCTCGCCCCGCTGGCGCCGTTCATCCCGCAGGGCGCCGACCTGGGCCTGCACGTCATCGCGGCACGCCGCACGGGCGGGGCGGCGCGGGCCATGTTCGAACCGGTGCTGCAGGCGCTGAACGACATGGCCACGCCCGGCATGCTGTTCTCCGGCGACCGCATGGAGGGCCGCCTGGCCAACGGCACCGCGTCCAGGCAGCTGCCCGTCGGCCGCGCCCAGCTGGCCCGGCGCGGCCAGCGCCCGGACCTGGTCCAGGTGGGCTGGAGCGAGCCCCCCGCGTGACCGCCGGACCCCGGACGGGACGGCTTCCGGGCCGTCCCGTCCGGACCGCGGCTACGCCGTTCCGAACCGAACCATGACACCCTTGGGGTGGATCCCGCCCCGTGTCCCCCGTTCACCTCCGTGCCCCTCGTTCCCCGAAAGGCAGCTCCATGCGGCGTCCCCTCGCCCTGGCCACGGCCGTGTGCCTGCTCGCCCCCACCGCGTGCGCCGACACCTCGGGCGGCTCCGACGGCCCCGCCGAGACCGCGGAGGAACCGGCCGGGGCGGGGCCGTCCGGCCTCGTCCTGCTGCACCGGGGCTTCGAGGGCGGGGACCCCGAGACCGACCAGGTGCTGGTCTTCCACGACCCAGAGACGGGGCAGCCGGTACACCGGATCACGCTGCCCGAGGGCGCGGTCGACCCGATGGCGCCGAACCTGCCGGTGCACTCCCAGTTCTCCGAGGACTGGACCTTCTTCGTCTACGCGACCGCGGAGCCCAACGCCGTGCACCTCGCCGTCCTGACCGAACCGGAGGAGGCCGGGGCGGAGGAGGTCTCCTACCAGCCGGTCGAATCCGTCACCCCCTCGGCGAACGAGGTCCTGTCCCAGCCCGTCGTGCACGGCGAGCGGCTGTGGTTCGTCTCCGACAACACCCAGGACGGCGCGCCCCCGCAGGTGCTGTCGGTGCCGCTGGAGGCACCGGGCGGCACCCCCAACCAGGAGGGCAGCCTCGCCTTGGGCGAGAACCAGCGGCCCAGCGACTGGGCGCTCACCCCGGACGGGGCGCTGCACATCCGCAACAGCGTGCCGACCCAGCAGAGGAACGGCTCCGGCGGGGGCAGCCTGGTGGTGCGCGAGACGGCGGGGAGCGTGGTCAACGCGACCCTCAACGTCGACGGCGGCCAGTGGCAGACCTTCGACAACCCCCTGGTGTGGGGCGAGGGCACCGCGCTGCTGCGCCCCGAGGCCACCACCGGTGAGCCCCCGGCCGGCGCGTACCTGGTCCGGGTGGAAGGCGAGGGGCACACCGCCACCCGGCTGCTGGAGAACGCCGACGGGCCCGTGGTGCAGTACGCGCCCTCACCCGAACGCGACGCGGTCCTGCTCCAGACCGCCGAGGCCTGGTTCCGGGTCGGCCTGGCGGACGGCGAGGTGACGGAGACCGCCGAGGCCTTCCCCCGCTTCCACGACGCGTCCATGGACGGGTGGCCGCTGGCCGTGCGCTGGGCCGCGGAACCGGCGGAGGCCGACCCCGGCGCCAGCCCCTCCGGCTGAGCCGACGGGGGCCGACGGCCGGGAAGGGGGTGCTTCACCACGGGTCCGACTCCCCGTGAACAGAGGAGAACATCCGGGAACAGGCGGTACACACACGGCACCCGTACCGGTAGCATCCCCAGGACCCCCGGGCACCGCGGCGACCCCTGCCCCCGCCCTCGCCCGTGCCTCCCGTCCCGCGGGCCCGACCCGCGCGCGCCGACGGGCTTCCCGTGCGCGGAGGGCGCCGCGCTCCTCCCCGCGGACCCCGTCTTCGAGAACGAGGAGACCCCCACATGACCAACGAAGCGGGCGGCAACCCGATCGAGGGGATGCAGGGCGGCGAGTACGCCGAGACGCTCGCGTCCGCCATGGCGGGAATCGCCGACGCCTTCGACATCCTCCTGGACGACGCGGGGAGGGCCTCCGGCCACGACGACGTCAGAGCCGGGTTCACGGCGTTCAAGGAGGACGCCGCCCAGGCCCTGATCGACGTCCAGGCGCTCGGGCTGGCGCTGGCCGACAACGTCCAGGCGGGCGCGGGGGAGATCGCGCGCAACGACCTGGACAGCTCGGAGGGCTTCGACCACCCCTGGGAGTCCCACCGGGACATCAACTTCGAGAACTGACAGCACCGCCCGCCGCCCTGCCCCGCGCACGCCCGCCCCCGCCCCTCCGAGGAAGACCGTGGCAACCTTCTCCGTTATCTTCTTCCCCCGCGAGTTCTACTACGACTCCAAGCCCGTGTACGACTGCGCCGCTGACCTGGAGATCCTCAACGCGCGCCTCCTCGGCCGAGCCGACGACCTCAACGGGAGCTTCGACTCGGCGGCGCGCGAGTTCACCGACCTCATCGCCTGGGACATCCGGAGCCTGTCCGAGGAGGACCTGCAGAACTGGCGGGACGCCGCCGTCTCCGTCACCTACGCCGCCTCGGTCGCCGAGATGTGGGCGGACACCGTCAAGGCGTTCCACGAGGAGCGCGACGCCCAGATCACCACCTGGGAGAGCAGCAGGACGGCGAAGGAGAACGCGGTCCCCGCCAAGTACCAGGACGACCACATCACCTCGACCCACCCCGAGGTCGACGGCTTCTGGTGGACGGACTGGGGCGCCGGGGACGAACAGCGGTGCCGTACCCTCTACGACGAACTCTCCGCCGTGCAGGAGGAGCTCAGCACCCGCGAGCAGACCAACTGGCAGCGCCTCCAGGACGGCGCCGAGGAGGTCCGGACCATGCTCGAACAGGGTCCGACCCCGGAGAACGTCCGCAAGCTCATCGAGGCGGGCAACGCCAACCGGGCCTTCCTCAGCCTCGACCCCTCCCGCTACGCCTCGCTCATCGAGGACCGGGAGCTCACCCCCGAGAACGCCGAGGAGTTCGCCGAGGAGCTGGCCGCCTACTGGTCCGGTGACAAGCCGCTGGACGACCGCTACCACGAGATCATGCTCGTGCTCTCGATGGTGGGGACCAGCGCCCGGCAGAACCAGCGGAACGGCACCGAGCTCAGCGACGGGGAGATCGAGTTCCTGGAGGAGTTCTACGCCCGGTTGGAGGGCGACCTCCCCAACATGAGGGGGCTGCCCAACCAGGGAATCCTCGCCATCCCCAACCTCATGGAGAACGCCGGGTTCTCAGCCGAGGACCGGGAGTCCGCCCTCGGAGCCATCGGCGACGGCCTGCTCGCCCTCTCCGACACCAGGCTGGGCGGGGGCTACGACATGCTGCCCGCGTCCGTGCGCCACGGCGTGGAGGGGGTCTACCTGAACCACGGCGACGAGGACAAGGTCGTCCCGCTGGACGTGGACGCCTGGCAGAACTGGAGCACGCTGTCGGAGCTGTTCGCCCACACGGACGCCAACCTGGAGGGCGGCTACGAGCTGTCCGCCAACCTCCACCTGGTCACCGGCCTGCACCTGGAGATGTGGGGCGGCAGGGAGGGGGACGGAATGCCCTCCCAGGAGGAGATGGGGACGCTGCTCGACGTGGCCAGCCGCAACAGGGACGCCAACTACTACATGCTCACCGGTGAGCACCTCCACGAGGAACCGGGCATGGAGTCCAACGACCACTACCGGGAGCGCGCCCTGGAGGGCGTGTTCACCACCGAGTGGCACGACGACGGCCACACCGCGCGCCAGCTCACCGACTGGCTGGCCGAGGACCTCCACAGCGAGGACCCCGACGTGAGCCGACGGGCCGGGGACGCCTTCGCCGGGTTCATGGAGACCATCACCGACCCGGACATGCACGAGGCCCTCACCAACACCGGCGTGGACGTCACCGAGGGGGAGAACGAGTACTCCAACGCCTCGTTCACCCAGTTCAACGGGGCGCTGGCCGACAGCCTCGCCGACATCTTCGACGCGCACATCTACAGCTTCGCCAAGGGGGACGTGCTGGACGGCAACGACCAGCCGAACCAGGGCATCGGCGACTTCGACCCGGACAGAAGCTTCGTGAACATGGGACCCGACGAGCGGGCCATGTACATGCAGCTCCTCATGGGCAACGACGAGACCGCCGGACGCGTTGTCAACTCCGTCGACGCCTACCAGCAGATCGAGTCACTCGCCTTTCTGGAAACCGGAAACGAGACGATCTCCGCGCGCGGCTCCGGGCAACTCCAGGGACTGCTGGAGCGGGCCCTGTGGCTGGAGTCGGAGAACCGCAGCGCCGACCTCGACGAGCAGATCGACCGCCAGAAGGAGATCGCGGATTTCGTGGTGGGTGAGGCAGCGGGCCTGTCCGAGAAGATTCCGGTCATCGGCACGGCCGTCTCCAAGGGGTTGGACCTCGGCCAGGAGAGTATCGTGAACGCCATCGTCAGCGGTGAATACGATGTCTCCCCCCGATTCCCCGTCTACACCAGTGAGGACTCCGTCAACCGGAACTTCCGAATGGAAACTCTGGACTACCTGGCGCAGAGCGACCCCCGAGCATTCCAGGAAGACACACAGCGCGGGGACTTCAGGGTTCTGGTCGACAGCGGCGTGGTGACCGTCGAACGCGACGGCCGGGTGCTCGACGCCTCCGACGTCACCAACGACTTCGCCTTCGACCAGGACGTCACGGTCAGTGTCACCAAGGGTGACTGGTCCCGGTTCGTAGCCGACGACCTCAGCGCCGTCGATGACGCGCTCTCCAACATCATGGACACGACCCGCGTCAACGCCGAGTACGTCGACAGGTTCGGGGACACCGTCCAACGCGACGACTCCAGCGACGCGTGGGTGGCCGACTTCACCACCGAGTACATGAACTCCTACGGCAAGACGAGAGACTACTTCAACGGCGACGTCGAAGGCTTCCGCAAGCCGGACGGAGAATCCGAGAAGTAACGAACTGGTGGGCCACCGCACCGACACCGCATCCGATCCGCTTCCGGAGGAACCGTTGACTCGCCGTGAAGGACGACCGCTCGCCTTCCTGACGGCCGCGTTGTCCATGTTCGCGACCCTGACCGCATGCTCCGCCTCCGAACCCGAGAACGAAGGCGAAGGACCACCGCCGGACTACGTTTCCGAGTCCTGGGTCGAGCGTGAGGTCATGTTGCACATCCTCGACCGCATGATCACCGAGAACGAGCCAGAAGAAGACGCCGAAAAAATAACCGGTAGTCAGAACGCGCTCTTCGAGGCCGGGATCATCAAAGAGACCGAAGACGGATACTCCGTCGAATTCGACAAGGACGAGTGGCGGACCGAAGAGGTCAACGGCCTCTCGGAGGTCGACGGCTCCCTGGTCGACGCCACCAACTTCGACGAGGTCACCTGGTGCGGTGAACCCGTCGGCGGCCGGGAACTCGTCGACACCTACATGGACGAGTTCTGGGGCACCCTCGACAGCCACGACGCATACACGGCCAGCATCGCCGACTACGTCGACTGCGGCGACGGACGCCCGTGACGGCGCCCGGACCCGCGGCGCGCTCCGCGGGGACCCGAAACCGGGGACGGGCACCCGTGGCCGGAAGTGGCCAACCCACCTCTGGAGCGTCCGCGCACCGCAGCGGGCACGGCCGCGAACCGCGGGCAGGGGGAGGCCCGGGCGCGGAACGGGGAGGAAGGGCCTCCTGGTGCGCCTCCGGTGCCCCGGAGGCGCTTCCGGTTCACCTGGCGCGCGCGAAGGATTCTCACCCGGCGCACGGTGTCACCAGGAGCGCCGCTCCGTTGACCGAGAGGTGCGATCCTTACTATCGTCCTTAATCTCCGCTCTCTACCGTGGCCCCACGCACCTCCAGCTCTACGCGGAAAGCGGCCCGGGAAGCAGGAGCCCCCACCCTCACGACCTCGGAAGGGTCCAGATGTCCTACGTCGGTCTTGAAAACGTCAACAGCCTCGCGACGGGCGGCGAACAGCTCGGCCAGGAATCGGACAACATCCGCACCCAGGTCAACCAGCTCCTCCAGGACCTGAGCAGCTCCGGGAACTCCCTGCAGGGCGAAGCCCTCGCCAGGTTCCAGGAAGCCCAGGAAGAGCTCTCCAACCGCTTCGAGGAACTGATGACCTGGTGCGGCCAGAACGGCATCAAGCTCAACGAGGGCCAGCAGGAGTTCACGCGGACCGACGCCAATTCCAGCGACCAGTTCAGCGCGGCCGGCAACGACCTCGGTGCCATGTCCAGGCCGGTCAACGCCTGAGCCCGTTCCCCTCCGCTCCACCTCCTCCGAGAAAGGTTTCCCCATGGGCGCCCAGTTCGACGTGTTCGGCGACGTCTCAGGCCTGCAGGGCCTGGCCGAGGACCAGCAGGCCCACCTCGGTCGCTTCACCGCGATCATGAGCCAGATCAACGAGCAGTCCGAGTCCACGGTCAGCCAGTGGGAGGGATCCGGCAGCTCCCAGTTCCAGGCCAAGGCCTCCGAGTTCGACACCCACTTCTCCGAGGTCAACGCCGCCTTCGCCAAGGTGATCGCCGCGACCAGCGAAACCGCGGACAACTACGGCCGGCTGACCCGCTACCTCGACGGACTGTTCTAGTAGGCTGAGCGGAGATGTCCTCACCGTCCCCGTCGTCCGCTCCCGCGGATCCCGAACCGCAGCTCCCCGAGGCGTTCCACTTCACTCCGAACGAGGAGAAGTACGTCCTCCAGGCGGACGCCCTGCGCCACCGCCAGCTGCGTTCGGCCCTGCTGTACGGATCGAGCCGGTACTGGCGCCGGCGTCAGCAGGTGTGGCCCGCGGTGATCGGCGGGCTCATCCTCGTCGCGCTCATCTGCGGGGTCATCGCCCTCATCGGGGCGTTCGGCAGGCAGCAGGAGGTCAACGAGGAGCGGGGGTTCGGCATCCGCCAGGAGGTGGGCCAGGGTGCGGCCACCGAGGCCCCTCCGCTGCCCCAGAACCCGTAGCACCCGGCGTCACACCCTCCCTCCTCCTCGGACGGAGGATCCTCCACCACGAACACCACAGGGGGTCGCTCTCTCATGTCCGGCTCCGAGAACACCGCCTGGGCACCGGGGTACGAGGCCTCCGCCCTGCTCCGGCGGGGGCGCCGGGCCCGGATCGTGCGGGCCACCCGCTCCACGAGCGGCGCCGACGTCGTACTCAAGGTCCTCCCCGAACCCCTGGGCCGCGCCGAGCTGAACCATCTGCGCGACCTCAGCGGGGTGTCCGGCGTGGTCCCCCTCCTGGACGCGGGAACCACCGCCGACGGTGACCTGTTCGTGGTGCTGCCGTTCTACGCGGACGGCTCCTTCGGCGACATGCTCGCCCGGAGGGGCCCCGCTCCGATCCAGGAGGCCGCGGCGGTCGCCCGCAGCGCGGCCGCGGCCCTGGGTTCCATGCACGGCCGCGGCCTGCTGCACAACGACGTCTGCCCCGGCAACATCCTGCGCGCGGGCCGCACACCGGTGCTGACCGGTTTCGGCTCCGTCCGGCCCTCCGGGGAGGCCGCGCCCCCGCCCGATCCGCGCTCGGAGTCGTTCCTGCACTCCCCGCCGGAGGCCCTGCGGGGAGGACCGCGCACCCCCGCCTCGGACGTCTACCAGCTGGCGTCCACCATCTGGACGATGCTGGCCGGTCACACCCCCTTCTCCACCACGGACGGAACCCCGTTCGACCCCGCCGCCTACGCGGAGCGGGTGCTGGCGCAGGACCCCAGGCCCGTGCCCCGCTCCGACATCTCGCGCAAGCTGCGCGGGGTGCTCACGCGCGCGCTGTCCAAGCTGCCCGAGGAGCGCTTCGAGACGGCGGCGGCCTTCGCCTCGGCCTTCGAGCAGGCGCGCACGTCCAAGCCCGCGACGACGCTGTCGGGTGCCACCGGGGGGCAGAAACCGCTCAGCGGGGCCCAGACCCCGGCGTCCGGACCGCAGAGCTCCGTGTCGGACGCCCGCGCTCCCCTGCCCGGGCCCCAGAATCCCGTTTCCGGTGCCCAGGGCCCCCTCTCCGAGGTCCAGCGCCCCGGATCCGGGCCCCAGACGCCCTTCCCCGGCGCCCAGAACCCCGTGTCGGGTGCCCAGACACCCCTGTCCGCACCGCAGGCCCCCGCGGTCGGAACCGAGGGCACCGCGCACGGACCGCAGGCCCCGGCCTCCCCGCCCGGAACACAGCCGACGGGCCAGCACGACGCGCGTTCCGGCGCGTCGTTCCCGCCCCCGCCCTACGCCGCCCACCACCAGAGCGGAGCCGCGCCGGGGACGGGCTCGCAGATTCCCCACCCGCCTCCTCCGGCGTCTCCGTTCCCGCCAGGCACCGGACCCCAGACTCCGCAGACACCGCCTTCAGGACCGCGGGACGCCGCCACCGCTGCCTGGTTCCCGTCTTCGGGCTCCCATGCCCCGCACGCCCCGACCGCACCGGGAACTCCCCCGGCACCGGCCGTCCCGGCCGGCGGGCCCCAGGCCCCGCCGGAGGGCCCCCGGTTCCCGGAGGGTCCGGTCCAGCACCTGCCGGTCGGCCAACAGGGTCCCCCCGACCGGAGGCGCCCGCCGCGCCCCTCCCCGCGCACGGGTTCCGGAAGCGCCCCGCACCAGCCCACCGGGCTGGAGGGGAGCCGGATCCCCGCCACGGACGCGGGCGGCACGGCCGAGATCATGATGGCCAAGCTGCGCGGCGAGGAGATCTCCGCCCTGCGCGCCTGGTCCCGCCTGGAGGGCTGGACCGGGACCGCCGAGTCCTCCGCGCTCCCCGTGGACGAGGACCCCCCCGGCACGGAGACGGACGCGCCCGAGTGGGGGCCCTCGGGCGAACCCGAACTGGAACAGGCACGGTGGCGGCGCCACCTCCACATCGCCGTGAGCGTGTGCGGCATTCTGCTGGTCACGAGCGTCTCCAGTGTGCTCGCCGCGTCCGGCTCCCAGGCCCCCGGGGTGGCGGCCGCCGAGGAGCAGGCCGAGCCGGAGCCGGTGGCCGCGGAGGAGACCGCCGCACCGGTCGTCACGCCCTCGGCACCGCCCCCGGTCCCGGCACCGTCCGGGGTCCTGCTGTCGGACGGCCTCGCTTCCGTCGAGCTGTCCTGGACCGACAACAGCGGCGGCACCGCCTCGTTCTTCGTACTGGGCGGACTCAGCGGTCACGAACCGCTCACCCTGGCCCGGACCGGGCCCGGTGTGGTCTCCGCGCAGATCGTCACCGCCGACGCGGTCATGGAGTACTGCTTCACGGTGGTGGCCGTGGACGGCTCGGCCGCCGCCTCGGAGGAGGTGTGCACCTCACGCGCCGCCGCACGCGCCGAGGCCGAGCGCCAGGCCGAGGAGGAGGCGGCCGCCGAGGCCGAGGAGGAAGCCGGGGAAGAGGAAGCCGAGCCCTCCGCCGAGCCCAGCGCGTCCGCCGGGGACTGAGAGGGCCGTTGCCCCCGCGCACCGGCCGGGGTCTCCCGCTCCCCGTACGCTACCGGCGCGTACCCGCACACGAACGTGGAGCGACCCCGTGCAGCCCCTGCTCGCCGCAGACCCCGCCCACGCCGGTCCCCACCGCCCGCTCGCCCGGCTCGGAACCGGCGGTATGGGGATGGTCTACCTGGCGCGCACGCCCTCGGGCGCTCTGGTCGCGGTCAAGGCGGTCCGCGGGGAGTTCGCTCTCGACCCCGGGTTCCGGGCCGGGTTCTCCCGTGGGGTGAGGGCCGCGCGGAGGGTCACGGGACCGTTCACCCCAGCGCTCACGGACGCCGATCCCGACGCGCCCGTGCCGTGGATGGCCACGGAGTACGTGCCGGGCCCCACCCTGCGCGAGGCCGTCGTGTCCGAGGGGCCCTTCCCGGAGGAGTTCCTGCGTGTGCTCGCCCTGGGCCTGGCGCACGCCCTGCGGTCGATCCACTCGGCGGGCCTGGTGCACCGCGACCTCAAACCCGACAACCCCCTCGGGGAGACCGTCGCGGTCAGCGAGTTCGGCACGAGCCGTTCGAGCGTCCTCTTCCTCGACCCGGACACCCTGCGGGACGTCCACGAGATCCGCCGAGCGGCGACCCGGAAAGCCTCTCCTGATGTGACCTGCGACGTATCGTCCCGCTTCCTCCTTGGATAGCGTTTTCACGGTTGTTCGCGCGTTCGCAGTGGGGGCGCCCCTTGTCCGGGGTCTTGATCGGTTTCGGTGTCATCACCAGCGTCGTCGTCATCGGCTACATGCTGGGGCGGCTCCCCCTCCTGGGCCCGGGGGCCAAGGAGGTGCTCACCAGGCTCGCCTTCTACGTGGCCAGCCCCGCCCTGCTCTTCACGATCCTCGCCGACGCCGACCTCTCCGTGCTCGTGTCCGCACCGGTCCTGGTCCTGGTGCTCAGCGTGGCCGCCGTGGGCACCGCCTTCACCGTCTTCGCGCTGGTCCGGCGCATGGGCGTGGGCCGGGCCACCGTCGGGGCGCTCGCGTCGTCGTACGTCAACGCGGGCAACCTCGGGATCCCCATCGCCGTGTACGTCCTGGGGGACGCCTCCCTCGTGGCGCCCGTCCTGTTGACGCAGCTCCTGATCATGGCACCGGTCGGGCTCACCCTCCTGGACCTGTGCAACGGCGGCGTCCGCGGCGTGGGACCGGTCCTGCTCCGGGCGCTGGGCACACCGGTCCGCAACCCCGTGGTCATCGCCTCCCTGGCGGGCGTGGCGGTGTCCGCCTCCGGCCGGATGCCGCCCGAACCCCTCATGGAGCCCTTCCACCTGATCGGCGGTATGGCGGTCCCGGCGATGCTGCTGGCCTTCGGGATCTCCCTGCGCGGCAGCGCGTTCCCCGGCCGCGGCCCCGACCGCGCGCCGGTCCTGGCGGCCGTGGCCCTCAAGTCCGTGGTCCAGCCCCTCACCGCGTGGCTCCTGGGCTCCCTCGTGTTCGGCCTGGACGCCGCCGCCCTGTTCTCCGTGGTGGTGCTGGCGGCCCTGCCCACCGCCCAGAACGTGTTCAACTACGCCACCCAGTACCGGACCGGGGAGGTGATGGTCCGCGAGGTGGTGCTGCTGACCACCTTCCTCACCATCCCGGTGCTGTTCACCGCCACCTTCCTCCTCGGCTAGCCGGGCACGGCCCGCACCCCGCGCGGTACAGCTGCCCGTACCCCCGGAACACCCGTCGGCGCCAGTGATCCGGACGGCTCCGGTCCCTAGTTTCGAAGGTGTCGAACCCAGCCATCCCCGGGAGTACCGATGCCACCCTTCCCCCGCGCCCTGCCCCTGCTGGCGGCGCCCCTCATGATCGCCGCCTCCCTGGCGCCCGGAGCGGTGGCGGCCGCACCGGTCGAGTACGCGCCGGCCCCGGCCGCCGCGGCCACGGACGTCCCGCTCACCGCCGAGAGCGCGGAGGAGTTCACACGGGTCCGCGTGGCCGAACTGCTGGAGGAGCACGGGGCGCCCGGTGTCGCCGTGACCGTCGTGGCCGACGGGGAGCAGCTCGCCTCCGCCTCCCACGGCTACGCCGACCTGTCCGAGCGGACGCCCCTGGACCACACCGCGCACACCCTGCCCGTGGGCTCGGTGTCCAAGTCCTTCACCGCGGCGGCCGTCCTCACCCTCGCCGAGCAGGGCCTCGTCGACCTGCACGAAAACGTCAACACCTACCTCCCCGAGGACGCGCGGCTGCCCGTGGACGGCGTCACCCCGCACCACCTGCTCACCCACACGGCGGGCTTCGGCGACGTCGTCGACTTCCCCTCCGCCGAGGACACCGACCGGCACATGACCCTGGCCGAGACGGCCCGGGCCCTGGTCCCCGGACAGCTCCACGAGCCGGGCCGGTTCGCCGGCTACTCCAACCAGGGCAGCGCCCTGGCCGGGTACCTCGTGCAGGAGGTGAGCGGCACACCCTTCGAGGAGTACGTCGCCCGCCACGTGTTCGCGCCGCTGGGCATGGACGGGAGCGCGTTCCTCCAGATGTCCGAGGCCCGCGAAACCCACGCGGTCCCGTCCTTCCACCTGCCCGACGGCTCCGAGCCCGAGGACCTGTACATCTCGCAGGCGCCCGCCGGAGCCGCCCTGTCCACGACCGACGACATGGCCCGGTTCATGCTCGCCCTGCTCGGGGACGGCCGGATCGACGGCGAGCAGGTGCTGCCCGCCGGGGTGGCCGAGGCCATGACGGCCGTCCAGCACGAGATCCACCCGCGGACCACCGCCCTGGGCTACGGCACCTACCAGTGGCGCGGCGGGGAGTCCCCGGTCGTCGGCCACGGCGGCGACCTGGTGGGCATGCACGCCGCCTACGTGATCATCCCGGAGATCGACGCCGGGCTGTTCGTGGCGGTCAACGGCGACGACACCGCGGCGGGCAACCCCCTGCTCGACCTGCGCATGTCGGTGGCCAAGGAGTTCACCGACACCTTCGCGCCGCAGGAGGCGCCCTCCGGGGCACCCGACACCGCGGCGGACCTCGGCGCCTACTCCGGCACCTACGTGACCACCCGCCGAGCCGTCGGCGGACCCACCCAGATCGTCGGCCTCTTCGACAACGTGGTCGTGCGGGACGCGGGCGACGGCACCCTGTCCGCCAGCGGCGCGATGACGCTGGACGACCGGTGGCTGCCGGTCGGGGAGGGCCACCTCGTGGCGGAGAACGGCTCGGACCAGCTGGTCTTCCTGGAGGAGGGGGGCGAGGCCGTGGCCCTGGCCCTGGACTCCAACCCCACCCAGGTCTACGAGCGGACCACGTGGCTGACCAGCCCGGTCACGCACGGCGTCGTCGCCGGGGCGGCGCTGCTGGTCCTGGTGGTCGCGCTCCTGCGCTTCGACCGCCCCCGGAGCCGGTACGCCCTGGCCGGCCGGGTGCTGGCCGCGCTGACCGCGCTGAGCTGCCTGGTCGGCGCGGGGCTGGTCGGGTACGGCCTGTTCGACTCCCAGACCCTGGAGCGGTGGATCTTCGACGAGTCCCCCGCGCTCACCCTGCCGCTGGCCGTGGCCGCCCCGCTCGCCCTGGCCACCGCCGCCCTCGCCGCCCTCGGCTGGGCCCGGGGGAGGCTGCGCGTCCTCGACCGGGTGCACCTCGGCGTGGTCGCCCTGGCCGCGGCGGCCGTCGTCGTGACGGGAGCCCAGTACGGCTTCGTGTGGATGGTCTCCTGAGCGGCCCCGCGTCCGCGCGGACCGGCGGGGGGCGCCGGGCCGTGTCCCGTGACACGCCGGGCCCCGCCTCCGGGGGCGCCAGGTGTCGGTGACCGACCGGAGGGAACACCCCAGGGGTGGGGTCCGTCCCCCTCCCCCTTGGGGGGCGGGCTCTCCTCGCGGGAGGGGCCGGTGCGAAGAACTCGCACCGGCCCCGTCGCGGGCCCGGCCCGGGTGCGGCTACCCCCAGGCCAGGGCGGTCAGCTCCGGGTCCTCCAGGGCGGTGCCGACGTCGCGCAGCACCTTGGAGCCGAGCTCGCCGTCGACCAGGCGGTGGTCGAAGGAGAGCGACAGGGTGGTCACCTTGCGGACCGCCAGCTCACCCTCGTGCACCCACGGCATGTCCCGGATCTGGCCGAAGGCGAGGATCGCGGCCTCTCCCGGGTTGATGATCGGGGTGCCCGCGTCCACGCCGAACACGCCGACGTTGGTGATGGTGATGGTGCCGCCGGACATGTCGGCCGGGCTGGTCTTGCCCGCCCGGGCGGTCTCGGTGAGCCGCATCAGCTCCGCCGAGAGCTCCGGCAGGGCCTTGGCGTCGGCGTCCTTGATGTTGGGCACCACCAGGCCGCGCTCGGTGGCCGCCGCGATCCCCAGGTTCACGTAGTCCTTGACCACGATCTCCTGGTTCTCCTCGTCCCAGGAGGCGTTGATCTCCGGGTGGCGGCGGACGGCCATGAGCAGGGCCTTGGCCACCAGCAGCAGCGGGGACACCCGCACGTCGGCGAAGTCGGGCCGCTGCCGCAGGCGGGCCACGGCCTCCATCGTCCTGGTGACGTCCACCTGCAGGAACTCGGTCACGTGCGGCGCGGTGAACGCGCTGCCGACCATCGCCGCCGCCGTGTGCTTGCGCACCCCCCTGACCGGGATACGCCGCTCGCGCGCGGAGCGGTCCGCGGCAGCCGGGGAAGGCGCCTGGGGCGCGGACGCCTCCTGCGGTTCGGGAGCCGCCGGGGCCTGGGCGGCCTCGGCGGCGGCCCGCACGTCCTCGCGGGTGACGACGCCGCCCGCCCCCGTGGGGGTGACCGACGCCAGGTCCACGCCGAGGTCCCGGGCCATCTTGCGCACCGGCGGCTTGGCCAGCGCGCGGCCGGAGGCCGGAACCGGGCCCGGCGCGGTCTCCTCCGCCGCGGGCGTGTTCGCCGGTGCGGGCTCGGTGAGCCGGGGCACGGACGGTGACACCGGACCGGAGGGCGTCGGCCGGCGGCGCGGACGGCGCTTGGTGGAGCCCGCCTTCTCGCCGTAGCCGACCAGCGGCTTCTCGCGCTCCTCGGTGTCCTGGGCCGCTCCCGCCGGGGCGGACTCGTCCGCCTGGCCGCCGGGGGCTGCCGGACCGCCGGTGCCGTCGTCCACGGTGATGATCACCGCGCCGACCTCCACCGTCTGGCCCTCCTCGGCCAGCAGTTCGCGGACCGTGCCCGCGAACGGGCTCGGCAGCTCGACGACGGCCTTGGCCGTCTCGATCTCGCAGATCATCTGGTTGACCTTGATCTCGTCACCCGGTTTGACGTACCAGGTGAGGAGTTCGGCCTCGACCAGGCCCTCTCCGACGTCGGGCAGACGGAACGCCCGCACGCCGTCGACGGCGGGCTCGTTCTTGGAAATCGCCATGTCCTTCGGTTTCCCCGATCCCTAGTACGCGAACGCCCGGTCGACCCCGTCCAGGACCCGGTCCAGGTCCGGCAGGTAGTGCTCCTCCAGCCGGGACTGCGGGTAGGGGGTGTCGAACGCGGCCACACGGATGACGGGCGACTCCAGGTGGTAGAAGCACTCCTCGGTGACCCGGGCGGCGATCTCGGAACCGGGTCCGCCGCTGAGGGGCGCCTCGTGCGCCACGACGAGTCGGCCGGTCTTCCGGACCGAGGCGAACACGGTCGGGTAGTCCACCGGGGACAGCGAGCGCAGGTCGACGACCTCGACGGAGTGGTCGGTGTCGGCCTCGGCGGCCTGCAGGGCGGTCTTGACCATGGGCCCGTAGGCCAGCAGCGTCACGTCGGTGCCGGGGCGGGCCACACGGGCGGCGCCCATGGGGGTGGCCTCGGCGATGGGGGCCTCGGTGTCCACCTCGGCCTTCTCGTAGTAGCGCCGCTTGGGCTCCAGGAAGATGACCGGGTCGTCGGAGCGCACCGCCTGCTGGATCATCCAGTAGGCGTCCTCGGGGTTGGCCACCGTCACCACGCGCAGGCCCGCGGTGTGGGTGAAGTAGGCCTCGGGGGACTCGCTGTGGTGCTCCACGGCGCCGATGCCGCCGCCGTAGGGGATGCGCATGACCACGGGCACGCTGAGCTTGCCCGCGGAGCGGCGGCGCATCTTGGCCAGCTGGGTGAAGGTCTGGTTGGCGGCCGGGAAGAAGAAGCCGTCGAACTGGATCTCGACCACCGGTCGGTAGCCGCGCATGGCCATGCCGATCGCGGTGCCCACGATGCCGGACTCGGCGAGCGGGGTGTCGATGACGCGGTCGGCGCCGAAGTCCTTGTACAGGCCGTCGGTGACCCGGAAGACGCCGCCGAGCTTGCCGACGTCCTCGCCCATGACCAGGACCTTGGGGTCGTGCTCCATGGCGGCGCGCAGGCCCGCGTTGATGGCCTTGCCGATCGTGAGGTTGGTTCCCATGGCCTAGCGGCCCCCTTCCGCGCCCTCGAAGGAGGCGAGGTACTCGGCGAATTCGGACCGCTGCTGGTCGATGTGGACGTTGGGCTCGGCGTACACCTCGTGGAAGATGTCGAGCGGTTCGGGGTCGACGAGGGCGTGGCACTCGGCGCGCACCTGGGCGCCCAGTTCGTCGGCCTCGGCGTCGACCGAGGCGAAGAACTCCTCGTCGGCCAGGCCGCCCCGCTCCAGGTAGCGGCGGACCCGCAGGATCGGGTCCTTGGCCTTCCACTCGTCCAGCTCGGCCGGCACCCGGTAGCGGGTGGGGTCGTCGTTGGTGGTGTGGGCGCCCATCCGGTAGGTGAACGCCTCGATGAGGGTGGGGCCGTTGCCCTCGCGGGCGTTGTCCAGGGCGGCGCGGGTCACGGCCAGGCAGGCCAGGACGTCGTTGCCGTCCACGCGCAGGCCGGGGAAACCGAACCCGGCGGCGCGCCGGTAGATGGGCACGCGGGACTGGCGCTCCAGCGGCTCGGAGATGGCCCACTGGTTGTTCTGGCAGAAGAAGACCACGGGGGCGTTGTTGACCGAGGCGAAGTTGAACGCCTCGTTGGTGTCGCCCTGGCTGGTGGCCCCGTCGCCGAAGTAGGAGATGACGGCGGTGCCGTTCTCACCGCCGACGGCGCCGTCGCGCTGGACGCCCATGGCGTAGCCGGTGGCGTGCAGCGCCTGGCTGCCGATCACGATCGTGTACAGGTGGAATCCCCGCTCGTGGGGGTCCCAGCCGCCGTTGGTGACACCGCGGAACATGCCGAGCAGTTCCTTGGGGGCGATGCCCCGGCACCAGGCGACACCGTGCTCGCGGTAGGAGGGGAACGCCATGTCGTTCTCGCGCAGCGCGCGGCCGGAGCCGATCTGCGCCGCCTCCTGGCCGAGCAGGGAGGCCCACAGACCCAGTTCGCCCTGGCGCTGGAGGGATACGGCCTCACCGTCGACCCGGCGTACCAGGACCAGGTCACGGTAGAGAGCGCGGACCTCGTCCGCGCTGATGTCCAGGGGGTAGTCGGGGTGCCCCGTCAGTTCCCCTTCCGGTGTCAGGAGCTGGATGAGCTCCGGTTCCTCGTGCGCGGTGGTATCCGACACGTCGCTCCTCGGGTTCTCGGGGCCGAATTCGCGTGGGTGAACGCTGATCGGCCGGATCACGGTCCGCCCTGTCCCGGGGTGGTGGGAGAGGGCGAACAGCCCTCCCCATATCGTGACAGACCTCACCATGGAGAGCGCAAGCCCTCAGCGTCACTTTTCAGCTGCGTGCCCCATGATCCAGGACCGCACGGCAACGCGGTTACCAGGGCTTCCTAGCATCGGCAGGGTCTCGCGGCCCCGCTCCGGGCGCCGGTCGGCGACGGGCGCGCGGCCGGAGGCCGCGGGCGCACGAGGGGGCCCGGGCGCGGCACGGATCGCGACGGGGACGGGAGGAGAGGGAACGGGAGGGAGGAGGGAGCGGGGACGCCCGCGTGAGGGAGCCGGAGGTCACCGGCTTCGGGGCGCCCGGTCGGGGCCGGAGCGCGGGGCGGCTCCAGCCACCGCCGCCTACGGGACGGCGGGTACCCGCATCCCGCGGTCGCGGGCGTAGTCGGCGAGCATCTCGCGGAGCTGGCGGCGGGCGCGGTGCAGGCGGGACATCACCGTTCCCAGCGGGGTCCCCATGCGCTCGGCCACCTCCTTGTAGGCGTAGCCCTCGATGTCGACGAGGTAGATGACCTCCTGGAACTCCTCGGGCAGCTGCGACAGCGCCTGCTTGATGTCGGAGTCGGGCAGGTGGTCCAGGACCTCGTTCTCGGCCGACCGCATCCCGGACGAGGTGTGCGCCTCGGCGGCGGCGAGCTGCCAGTCCTTGATCTCGTCGGTGGTCTCCTGGCGCGGCTCCCGCTGCTTCTTGCGGTAGCCGTTGATGAAGGTGTTGGTCAGAATCCGGTAAAGCCAGGCACGCAGGTTCGTACCCGCACGGAACTGGTGGAAATTCGCGAACGCCTTGGCGAAGGTCTCCTGAACGAGATCCTCGGCGTCGGCGGGGTTTCGCGTCATCCTCAGCGCCGTGGGGTAGAGCTGGTCGGCGAACGGCGTCACCGCGGTCGCGAAGTCCAGTGTCTGCGCTTCGTCACGGGTTTCACCGGTCGTGGAGGCCTGGTCCATTTCTATAGTCGTCAAGATTCCCCCTCAGGACGACCGGACGGTCACTTCCACTCTGTTAGACGCCACCGCGCTCTTCCGATGATGACACCCATCGACGTGATACGGGTCACGGGAGCCCCGAAGCCATCCCCCGCACCGGTCAGGGTGCGGTAAAGGCGCGGCGCGCTTCCTCGCCAGGACGCCTACCCACTCCCACGTGCCGTACGCTTGCGACGCCCCCTCCCGTTCGAGAGTCCGTGGAGGCCGGCCCGCCCGCCGCAGGCACGTGCGGCACACCCGTTTCCTTGTGGAGGACCCTGTGGCCCGCGTCGTGGTTGACGTCATGCTCAAGCCCGAGATCCTGGACCCCCAGGGCCAGGCCATCGCCGGAGCCTGCTCCCGGTTGGGCTTCGAGGGGATCGCGCAGGTCCGCCAGGGCAAGCGCTTCGAGGTCGAGGTCGAGGGGGAGGCGGACGAGGCCCGGCTGGCCGACGTCCGCCGCCTGGCCGAGACCCTGCTCGCCAACACGGTCATCGAGGACTACGAGGTCCGCGTGGAGAAGTAGGGGGAGGCGTCGCCCCGCGGGAGCGCGGGCGTGAGTTCCGCCACAACAGCGGCCCCCTCTTCCCGCGGGTGACCGCGCCGGGGGAGCCGTTCGGAAAGATTCGGCGAATTCCTCCGAACGGCGTCCGACGTGCCAGAAGCTCCGGAAAATCCAGCCGTGTCCTCTCAGGGGCACGGCTGTTCGTTTTACTCCATCCGCCGTCGGGGAAGGTCCCTAACATGCCGGGTTGAACACGACGACGGAGCACGAGAGGTGTACTAATGGACGCCGTTTTCTCGATCTCCCTCCCCAGGCAGGCGTACACGGTCGCCGTCGCACGCGATGTTCTCGGCACCCTCCTCGCCCGGGCGGGGGTGTGCCGGGACTGCGCCGACGACATCCTGTTGGCCGTCTCCGAGGCCTGTGCCAACGCGGTCGACCACGGTCGACCCGCTTCCGACTACAGGGTCGAGGCCGAGATGGGCACGCGGTGGTGCGAACTCCGCATATCCCACACCGGAAAGGCACCGGACCCCGCGGCACTCGCCGAGAGGTTCACCGCCGACCACACGCCCCTGCCGGGACTGGAAGCAGAATCGGGCAGGGGCATTCTGTTGATGCGCTACCTCATGGACGAGGTCGCCTTCGAGGGGGAACCACGAACAACGGTCCTGTTGCGCAAGCGACTGACCGCCTGCGACGAACCGACACGGGAGGAGGAGGCGGCGGCCGGCCGGGTGCCCGTCCAGCGCTACGCCCTCCTCTGAACCACCGCTCCGGCGGCCGGGACCGACTCCGGTGACCAAGACCACAGGTCGCGGTCGGCCCCGGGGGTGTTCGGCCCGGCATACACCCCGAGACCCCGCGGGAGCGCACGGCGCGCCGGGAGAACTGTCGGATCGCACACCGTTCCGGGCGTGCCGCGGACGTCCCGTTCGGAGGATCCTCCAGGTCCGCGGCCCCCGGAGGGGGTCGACGTCGTACCTGAGCACAGGTGAGCGGGTACGCTGCGAAGTGCGGACGCACCGTCCCCAGCGACGGGACCGGCATCTCCCCGCCGAACGCTCCCCGTGCACGCGGGGATGGACCCGAACCAAACCTCTCGGAGTGTGCTCATGACAGCCCGCGTGGGCGTCGTCACCTTCCCCGGCTCCCTCGACGACAAGGACGCCGCGCGCGCGGTCGCGCTGGCCGGGGCCGAACCCGTCTCCCTCTGGCACGCGGACGCCGACCTCAGGGGCGTGGACGCCGTCGTCCTGCCCGGCGGCTTCTCCTACGGCGACTACCTGCGCTGCGGCGCCATCGCCCGGTTCGCCCCGCTGATGTCGGAGCTGGTCCCGGCCGCCCGCTCGGGCGCGCTGCCGGTGCTGGGCATCTGCAACGGGTTCCAGATCCTGTGCGAGAGCCACCTGCTCCCCGGGGCCCTGACCCGCAACTCCTCCCTGCGCTTCGTCAACCGCGAGCAGGTGCTGCGCGTGGAGAACACCGGCACCGCGTGGACCGGCTCCTACACCGAGGGCCAGGAGGTCCTGGTGGTTCTCAAGAGCGGTGAGGGCAGCTACGTCGCCGACGAGCACACCCTCGACGAACTGGAGGCCGCGGGCCGGGTCGTGGTCCGCTACGTGGGCGGCAACCCCAACGGGTCGCGCCGCGACATCGCCGGGATCACCAACGAGCACGGCAACGTCGTCGGCCTCATGCCCCACCCCGAGCACGCCGTGGAGGCGCTCACCGGCCCGTCCACCGACGGCCTGGGCTTCTTCTCCTCGATCCTCACGCACCTGGCCGCCGGCTCGCCGGTGAACGCCTGACCCGCGTACCGAACAGGGGGTAGGTCCCGCGATGATGGCGCTGCTGCGCTCCAGAAGGACGATGTTCGTCCTCGTCGGCCTGGTCGTGGTCGGCCTGGTGGTGTCCGCCGCGATCGGGCTCTTCAACGCCATCGGGACCGCACCCGTCACCGCGCCCCAGCAGGAACAGCAGCAGAACGGGGACCGGGGCACCGGCCAGGCCCCGGCCGCCCCGCCGGACGCGGGCGTGCTCGGCCAGGCCCCGCCCGGCCTGGCCTACGTCTCCGACCCGGAGGCCGACGTCTACTGCGAGGGGACCGAGTGCGTCCGGCTGGTCATGGTCATGACCGAGGACGGCGAACTGCCCGAGGACTCCCGCGCGTCGGTGGAGGCCGTGGCCGACCAGCTGACCGCGCGCGGCTGGGAGGAGCAGCGACCCCAGGGCGCCCCGGCCGACCAGCTCTTCCTCAGCGACGGCGAGCACATCCTGGCCGACACCTCCTCGCACGACGACCCCGAGTCCGCCGCGATGCTCATGCTCGGCGACGCGGGCGGGGACACCACCAGCCCCTGACCACGACTCCGCGCCGGTCGGCGGACGCCACGGCTCGACCCACACCCGCACACCCCGAACGGAACCACGCATGTCTGAAGCACCTGGACTCGACACCGTCGCCGTGGCGCACGACAGCCCGGACACGCCGCAGCCCTACGCGGAACTGGGCATGGCCAAGGACGAGTACGAGCGGGTCCGCGAGATCCTGGGCCGGCGCCCCACCTCCGCCGAACTGGCCATCTACTCGGTCATGTGGAGCGAGCACTGCTCCTACAAGTCCTCCAAGGCGCACCTGCGCCAGTTCGGGGAGAAGGCCCCCGAGAGCGACGCCCTGCTCGTGGGCATGGGTGAGAACGCGGGTGTGGTGGACGTCGGCGACGGCCGCGCGGTGACGTTCAAGATCGAGTCGCACAACCACCCCTCCTACGTGGAGCCGCACCAGGGCGCGGCCACCGGTGTGGGCGGCATCGTCCGCGACATCCTCACCATGGGCGCCCGGCCCGTGGCGGTCATGGACGCGCTGCGGTTCGGCCCCGCCGACGCCGACGACACCAAGCGGGTGCTGCCGGGCGTGGTCTCGGGCATCTCCTTCTACGGCAACTGCCTGGGCCTGCCCAACATCGGCGGCGAGATCGGCTTCGGCCCCGGGTACATCGGCAACCCCCTGGTCAACGCCCTGTGCGTGGGTGTGATGCGGCACGAGGACATCAAGCTGGCGCAGGCCCCCGGCCCGGGCAACAAGGTGGTGCTGTTCGGCTCCACCACCGGCCCCGACGGAATCGGCGGCGCCTCGGTGCTGGCCAGCGCCACCTTCGACGACGAGTCGCACGCCAAGCGGCCCAGCGTCCAGGTCGGCGATCCGTTCATGGAGAAGCTGCTCATCGAGTGCAGCCTGGAGCTGTTCGACAAGGACCTGGTCGTGGGCATCCAGGACCTGGGCGCGGCGGGCGTCTCCTGTGCCACCACCGAGCTGGCCGCGGGCGGCACCGGCGGTATGCGCATCCAGCTGGACCGGGTGCCGCTGCGCGACCACCGGCTCACTCCCGAGGAGATCCTCATGAGTGAGTCGCAGGAGCGCATGATGGCGATCGTCGAGCCCGCCAAGATGGACGAGTTCCTGGCCATCTGCGACAAGTGGCAGATCCTGGCCACCGAGATCGGCGAGGTCACCGACGTGACCCCCGAGGAGGCCGAGCGCGGCGGCCGCCTGGTGATGACCTGGCACGGCCAGACCGTGGTGGACATGCCGCCGCGGACCGCCTCCGACGAGGGCCCGGTCTACCAGCGCCCCTACGCGCGCCCCGCCTCGCAGGACGCGCTCCAGGCCGACGACGCCGCGAAGCTGCCCCGGCCCTCCACCGACGCCGAGCTGCGCGAGCAGGTGCTGCGCGTACTGGGCGCCCCGGGCGTGGGCGACCCCACCTGGGTCACCCAGCAGTACGACAGTTACGTGCGCGGCGACACGGTGGTCTCCACCCCGCACGACGCCGGGATGATCCGCATCGCCGACGACTCCCACCGCGGCGTGGCCCTGTCCACCGACGGCAACGGCCGCTTCACCCGCCTGGACCCCTACACGGGTACGCAGCTGGCCTACGCGGAGGCCTACCGCAACGTCGCCGCCACGGGCGCCCGCCCGCTCGCGGTGACCAACTGCCTCAACTTCGGCTCGCCGGAGGACCCCGGGGTCATGTGGCAGTTCGCCGAGTCCACGCGGGGCCTGGCCGACGCCTGCCAGCAGCTGGGCACCCCGGTGACCGGCGGCAACGTGAGCTTCTACAACCAGACCGGCGACGTGGCGATCAACCCCACACCGGTGATCGGCGTGCTCGGCGTGATCGACGACGTGCGCACCCGGCTCCGGAGCTCCTTCGGCACCGACGGCGCCCGGGTGTTCCTGCTGGGCCGCACCCGGCCGGAGTTCGGCGGTTCGGCCTGGGCCGACACCGTCCACGGCCACCTGGGCGGCCTGCCGCCGCGGGTGGACCTGGCCGCCGAGGCCGCCCTGGGCGAGGTGCTGGCCGCCTCCGCCGAGCGTGGCCTGGCCGACGCCGCACACGACCTGTCCGACGGCGGCCTGGCGGTCGCCCTGGCCGAGTCCGCGCTGCGCGGCGGCCGGGGCGTGCGGGTGAGCGTGGCCGGGGACGCCTTCACCGCGCTGTTCAGCGAGTCCGGTGCCCGAGTCCTCGTGGCCGTGCGCCCGGGCCGGGAGGAGGCCTTCACCGCCCTGGCCGAGGAGCACGGCGTTCCGGTGGAGCGCCTCGGCGAGGTGGGCGGCGACGCCCTGTCGGTCACGCACCCGGGCGGCGCCGTGGAGATCCCCCTGGCCGAGCTGCGGGAGTCCTACGAGGCGGCCCTGCCCGCCCTGATGGACGGCGTGTAGCCACCACGCGACCGCGGCGGGGAGGCGCCCGTGGGCGCGTCCCCGCCGCGGGTCGGTCGGCCCGCGGACGGGCCCAGGGGGAATCGGCAGCGTTGCGCTGAAGCTCAGGGATCGTGGTCCTCCGGTCCCTCACCATGGTGTCCACGCCTCCGGCGCATGACCGCGTTCCGCATCTGCCAGACGTTTCTGGACCTGTGCCGGACACATGCCGCATACGACACAACACTGGTGGATTTATCCCTGACTTCCGTCTGACCGCCGCTACCAGGTGGGTAGGGGCCGAGGAGTGGACATCGTACGGGGTCCGCGCGGCCCGACAGCGGGCCACCGGTAGAAACAGGGGACGGCGAAGGGAGCGGACATCATGCGACGCGGCAGGTTGAAGGGCCCCCTGGGCAGCCACGAACGCCCTGCGAGCCCTCTGGGCTTCCGGCTGGTGCTGGCCGTGTTCGGCGCCCTGGTGATGCTGGTCGCCACGGTGAGCGCCTACGTGTGGACCGACCAGACGTGGCTGGTGGTCCTGTTCGGTGCGGGCTTCATCGCCTCCTGCGTGAACGTGTACTGGGTGGGGCGCCGTCTGAGGTACGAGCGCCCGGTCCGCTGACGGCCGGTCCGCCGGGCACCGGAAAGCCGCGGAGCCCCCGTCAGCGCGGGGCCGGCTGGTTTCCGCGTGCCGGACACGGAGCGGGGAGCGAACACGCACGAGCGCGGAGGTGAACGCGTCGCCCCCTCGGGCGGCGGGCGCGGGAAGGGCGCGTCCCGCGGGGGCGCATCGGTGGCGGGCGGGGCGGCCCGGCCACGGGACCGGCTCCAGGTCCGCGGGATCCCTCTGACTTCCTCCGGCCGTGCTCGCCGCCGCGGTCGTGGCGCTGTCCGCCGGAGGCGTGCTGCCGGTGTGGCCCGGCCTGGTGCACCTGGTGGCGCCGCTGGGCGCGGTGGTGGACCTGGGCTTCGACTCCGACGCCCCGGCGGCCTACGAGCCGCTCGGGAACACGGACGCCCCCGCCGAGATCTACGGGACACCCCTGCCGGAGGGTACGCGCTCCCTCAGCGTCACGCCGGCGGGCGACCTGCCGCTGATGCCCTCCGGATGGCGGATGGACGTGGGCCGGAACGCCTGCCCGCTGCGCGAGCCGCACCCCTACCTGCCGCCCTCCGGCGGCTACTACGAGGAGGTGAACAGGTTCCTCGACGGAGACCGCCGCTCGCGTGCCCGGTCTTTCGCGACTGGGGAGCGCCGATGACCGTCCCCTTCGGCGTCCCGCGGACGCACATGGATCCCTCGGCGGCGACCGCGGAGGGCGGCTGAGCCGCCGGGGCGGGGAGCGCCTCCCCGCCCCGGCGCGGGGTCAGCGTTCAGCGCGGCCCCCGGGGAGCCACTCACGCCACACGTCCGGGTTCTCCCTGACCCATATCTCTGCGGCGTCGGTCGGGTCGAGCCCGTCATCGGCGATCATCCCCGCGACCTCGTTCTGGTGCGCGTTGGTCCACGTCCAGTTGTCCAGGAACTGGTACGCGGGGTCGTTCGTCTCCACGAACCCGGCCCGGAAGATCTTGTTCAGCTCGTAGACCGGGTAGTCGCAGGGCACGTGGTCGGGGTCCTCGGCGCAGCCCGGCTCGTAGTCGGGGAATTCGACCTTGACCAGGTCCAGCTCGTCATGGAGCCACTGCGGTTCGTAGAAGTAGAAGAGCACCGGCTCCCCGTTGGCGTACCGCCGCCGGACCTCGGTGATCTGCGAGGCCTCCGAACCCGCGTAGACGATCTCCAGGTCCAGGTCGAACGCGTTGATCATCCCCTGGTCCTGGGTGACGAACCCGGGCGCGCCGCCCAGGAACTCCCCCTCCTCGCCGGTCTCGGCGGTGCGGAAGAGGCCGGTGTGCTCCCGCAGGCCGTCGACGGTGGTGATCTCGGGGTACTCCTCGACCAGGTAGGCCGGGACGTACCAGCCGATCACGCCCTCGTTGCCGTTGGGGCCGCCGTCGACCACCGTGCCGTTGCCCTCGGGACCGTAGAGCTCCATGAGGTCCTCGTGACCCCAGTTCTCCACGATCACGTCGAGCACGCCCTGGTCCAGGGCCTGCCACGAGGGCTGTTCGTCGGTGCGCACCAACTGGACCTCGTAGTCCATCTCCTCGCGCAGGATGTAGGCCAGCACCTCGGCGCTGGCCTCGTAGCCGACCCAGCCGTTGAGGGCCATCCGGACGGTGTTGGGGTCGCGCGCGACCTGGTCGGTGCGCACCGCGCACGAACTCACCATGGCCACGGCCAGCACCACCGAGACGGCCCCGACCAGGGAACCTCTCCGCCTAGGCACGGGGCGCCCTCCTTCCCTGCGTCACCCGGTCCAGGAACAGGCCCAGGCAGACGATCGCCAGACCCGCGGCCAGACCCAGGCCGAGTTCGTTCTGCGCCAGGCCGACCACCACGTCGTTGCCCAGCGCCCCGGCGCCGACCAGCGCGCCGATGACCACCATGGACAGCACCAGGATGATCCCCTGGTTGACGGCGAGCAGCAGAGAGCCGCGCGCCATGGGCAGCTCCACCTTGGTGAGCAGCTGCCACCGGGTGGACCCCAGCGAGCGCGCCGCCTCCAGAGCGGGCTTGGGCACGCCCCGGATACCGTCGTTGACCAGGCGGATCACCGGCGGCAGGGCGAAGACCACCGCCGCCACCAGGGCCGGAACGCGGCCGATGGTGAACAGCGCCACCGCCGGGATCAGGTACACGAACGGCGGCAGGGTCTGCATGGCGTCCAGGACCGGTTTGAGGACCGTCGCGAACACGTCGCTGCGCGACATCAGCACGCCGATCAGTACGCCCAGCACGATGGTGACCGCCGAGGCCACGAGCACCTGCGACAGCGTGTCCATGGCGTGGTTCCACACGCCCAGCAGGCCCACGGCCAGCAGCGACGGTCCGGAGACGAGCGCCGCACGGCGTCCGGCGAGGATCCATCCCAGGGCCGCGGCGGCGAGCACCACCAGCCACCAGGGGGAGTGGGTCAGCAGGGTGGCGAGCGGTGCGAGCACACCCTCCAGCAGCCACGTGGCCAGCGCGGCGGTTCCCGCGCCGATGGCGTCCTGCACGTGGCCGTACAGGGCGTTGACCGGGGTGCTGAGGTCGACCGACCGGTCGCGCGGCCAGCCCTCCACCCCCATCAGGCGGGCGATCGCGACGACGGCGATGACCAGGGCGAGCGCGCCGCCCAGGAGCGGCATCCGGTACCGCTCGGGGATGTCGGGGGCGTGCGCCCCGTGGCCCACCGCCCCGGTCACCCGGTCCATCGCGATGGCGAGCATGACGATCGCCAGGCCCGCCTCGAAGGCCTGGCCGACGTTGACCTTGGACAGCGCCTGGTAGATCGCGTCGCCCAGGCCGCCCGCGCCGATGACCGACGCGATCACGACCATGGACACGGCGAGCATGATCGTCTGGTTCACGCCCAGCAGGATGGTGCGCCTGGCCATGGGCAGCTGCACCTTGGTGAGGATCTGCCAGGGCGTGGAGCCCATCGACTCCGCGGCCTCGACCGCGCCCCGGGACACCCCGCGCACGGCCAGCGCGGTGATGCGCACGGCGGGCGGGAACGCGTACACGGCCGTCACCACGGCCGCGGCCGGGTTGCCGATGCCGAACAGCAGCACGAACGGCAGCAGGTAGGCGAAGGCGGGCATGATCTGCATGAAGTCCAGCACCGGCCGGATGCCCCGGTGGAGGCGCTCGCTGCGCCCGGCCAGGACGCCCAGGGGGAGGCCGAACAGCAGGGCGATGAAGACCGCCGTGATGATCAGGGCCAGTGTCGTCATCGACGCGTTCCACAGGCCGGTCAGGGCGAACACCGCGAAGGCGGCCAGCACCACCAGCGCCACGCGCCACCCGGCGACGCGCCAGGCGATGAACACGCCGGCGAGGGTCACGCCGGGCCAGGTGAGGAGGTCCAGGGTCCGGTTGATCAGCACGACCGCCGATCCCAGACCCACCGAGACGTAGTTGAAGAAGTACAGGAACAGCGGGCTGTCGTTCCGGTTGGCGACGATCCACGCGTACACGGAGTCGAGCCAGGCCATGAACCGGTCGCCGACGGCGGTCGGGAAACCGCCCGCCCAGGCGGGGTGGCCCAGCAGGCGGCTCACCCAGTAACCGGCCACGAGGACCACGACCACCAGCAGCGCCCGCACCCACGCGCGGCGCAGCGGGTTGCCGCCGCCCTCATCCCGGGCGGGGGTCCCGCGGGGGGTCGTCGCGGGTTGGGTCATCGCGGTCATGTCACCCACCGCTCCCGGTCGGGGCCGGGCCGCTGCGTTCCCCGGCGTCCGCGGTGCCGTCGGAGACCCCCTCGGCCGCCTCCTCCTCGATGGCGGCGGCCGCGGCGGCGTCCTCCAACTGGTCCTCGGCGATGGCGCGCAGCACGTCGTCGCGGCCCACGTAGCCCAGCAGGGTGTCGCCCTCCACCACCCGGACGGGCGCGGTGCTGGCCGCGAGCATCGGCAGCACCTCGGCCAGCACGGTGCCGGGCGCGGTGACCGGGCCGTCCGTGCGCTCCCCGGGGTAGGGGTCGCGCACCAGCCACCGGGCGGTGAGCACGGTGGTGCGGGCGACGTCGGAGGTGAAGTCGGCGACGTAGGCGTTGGCGGGGCGGCCCACGACCTCCTCCGGGGTACCCACCTGGACGAGTTCCCCGTCGCGCATGATGGCGATGCGGTCGCCGAGCCTGAGGGCCTCCTGGAGGTCGTGGGTGATGAACACCGACGTCTTGTTCAGCTCGCGCTGCAGGCGGCTGACCTCGTTCTGCATGTCACGCCGGATCAGGGGGTCCAGGGCGCTGAAGGGCTCGTCGAACAGCAGGACCTCGGGGTCGACGGCGAGCGCGCGGGCTAGGCCGACCCGCTGCTGCATGCCGCCGGAGAGCTCGCCGGGCCGGGAGTTCTCGTACCCGGACAGGCCCACCATCTCGATCATCTCGCGGGCGCGGGCGTAGCGCTCGGGGCGCGGCGTCCCGCGCACCTCCAGCCCGTAGGCCACGTTGTCGAGGATCCTCCGGCTGGGCAGCAGCCCGAAGTGCTGGAAGACCATGGCCATCTTGTGCCGGCGCAGCTCGCGCAGCCGCTGCGGACTGGCCGTGCCGATGTCCTCACCGTCGAGCAGCACCTGCCCGGCGGTCGGCTCGATGAGCCGGGTCAGGCAGCGGATCAGCGTGGACTTGCCGGAGCCGGACAGGCCCATGACCACGAAGACCTCACCGGGGCGGACGTCGAAGGACACGTCGCGCACCGCCACGGTGCACCCGGTCTCCTCCTTGATCCGGTCCCGGTCGGCCCGCTCCAGTTCGGTGCCGACCACCTTGTCGGCGTTGCGGCCGAAGACCTTCCACAGGTGGCGCACCGAGAACGTGACGTCGGCGGTGTCCCGGTCCGGACCGGCCGTCTCGGCCACCGGAGTGCTCATCGGGTCCCCTCCCCGGAGGCCGGGGCGTCCTGGCGGATGAGGTCGGCGGCCCGCTCTCCGAGGGCCAGGACCATGACCATGGGGTTGGGTGTGGGCAGGGTCGGGAACACCGACGCGTCCGCCACCCGCAGCCCGCGCAGGCCGCGCACCCGCAGCCGGGGGTCGACCACCGCGGTGTCGTCCTCGGCCGCGCCCATGCGGCAGGTCCCGGCGGGGTGGTAGACGGTGTGTGCGGCGCGGCGGCCGTACTCCGAGAGCTCCTCGTCGCTCTGGACGCCGGGGCCGGGCGCGACCTCGCGCTTGATCCACGACCGGAAGGGCTCGGTGGCGGCGACCCGGCGGGCGATCCTCAGCCCGTCCACGACGGTCTTCTCGTCGTACCCCTCGGGGTCGGTGAAGTACCGGAAGTCCAGTGCGGGCTTGACGTCGGGGTCGCCGCTGGTCAGGTAGAGCTTGCCGCGCGAGCGCGACCGGGGGATGTTGGGGGTCATGCACACGGCGTAGCCGTCGGGCGGGGAGTCGTAGCCCAGCCGCTTCGTGTTGTCGTCGAAGGGGATCTGGTAGATGTGGAACATCAGGTCCGGGCGCGGGTCGGAGTCGTCGCGCCGCACGAACAGGGCCGCGTCGGAGTTCATCACCGTGTTCCGGGGAACCGGCCTGCTGGTCTCCCACATGATGATCGACTCGGGGTGGTCGAGGAGGTTCTCCCCCACGCCGGGCAGGTCGTGCCGGGGCTCGATGCCCACCCCGCGCAGCTCCTCGGCGTTGCCGATCCCCGAGAGCATGAGGAGCCGGGGCGAGTCCACGGCCCCCGCGGCCAGGACGACCTCGCGGCGGGCGCTGACCGTGACCCGTGTGCCGTCCTTGGTCCGGGCGCTGACCCCGGTGGCGCGGTCGCCGTCCAGGACCACCCGGTCCACCCAGGTCTCCAGCATGACGGTGAGGTTCTCGCGCACGTCCATGATCGGGTGCAGGTAGGCCACCGAGGCGGAGGAGCGGTACCCGGTGTAGGGGTCGTAGGCGATGGACAGGAAGCCCGCGCCGTCCGCGAAGCCGCCTCCGTGCGAGGTCAGGGCGTTGAAGTCCTCGACCACGGGGACGCCCGCCGCCTCGGCGGCCGAGGACACCCAGTCCTTGACCATCGCGTTGCGGTCCTTCTCGGCGACCGGGACGATGTTGCACTTGATCCGGTCGGCGTAGGACTGCACGGTGGCGTTGTCCCAGCCCTCGGCGCCCGCCGCGACCCAGTCGTCGAGGTCCTGGGCGAAGGGCCGGAAACTGATCAGCGTGTTGTGCGAGGAGCACCCGCCCAGCACGCGGGCGCGGGAGTGCAGGATGTGGGAGTTGCCGCGCGGCTGTTCGACGGTGGTGTAGCCGTAGTCCAGTTCGCCGTCCAGGACGCTCAGCCAGTCGCGCAGGCGCAGCACGTGCTCCAGGTCGCGGTCGTCGGGACCGCCCTCGATCAGGCACACGGTGGTGCCGGGGTCCTCGGTGAGCCGGTTGGCGATCACCGATCCGGCGGTGCCGCCGCCGACGATCACGTAGTCGTAGGTGGTCTCGGTGGGGTCCACGGTCCGATTCCTCTCGTTGTCTGTGTCCAGGGGGTGCCGGGGAGACGGACCTGCTTCGCCGTCCCCCTCCCACGGGAGCGCCCGGCGGCGCGGAGGACGGAGCCGCGCCGCCGGGCGGCCGGGCCATCGGCCCGGAGGGCTCGGCTCAGCCGAACCAGCGCTGCGGCTCGGGCGCCAGGTTGCGGTAGATGTGCTTGGCCTCGCGGTACTCGTCCAGGCCCGCCAGTCCCAGTTCGCGGCCGATGCCGCTGCGGCCGAAGCCCCCCCACTCGGCGCCCGGGAAGTAGGGGCCGAAGTCGTTGACCCAGACCGTGCCGTGGCGCAGCGCCGCGGCGACCCTCTCCCCCCGCGCGGTGTCGTTGGTCCACACGCCGCCGGAGAGCCCGTAGTCGGTGTCGTTGCCCAGCTCGACGGCCTGCCGCTCGGTCTCGAAGCGCTCCACGGTCACGACGGGGCCGAACACCTCGGTCTGGACGATGTCCATGGAGCGCTCGCAGTCGACGAACACGGTGGGCCGGTAGAAGTAGCCCGCGGCCAGCTCCGGGTCGTCGGGCCGCCTTCCCCCGGCGAGGATCCGGGCGCCCTCCTCCACACCGCGCGCGACGGCGGCCTCCACCTTGGCGCGGTGCTCGGCCGAGACCAGCGGGCCGCACCGCACGCCCTCGTGCTGGCCGCGGCCGATGCGGATGGCCTCGGCCCTGCGGGCCAGCTCGGTGGTGAAGGCGTCGTGGATCTCGTTGTGCACGATGAGGCGGGCACCGGCCGAGCACACCTGGCCGGAGTGGAAGAACGCGGCGCTGAGCGCGTAGTCCACGGCGGTGTCCAGGTCCACGTCCGGGAAGACGATGTTGGGGTTCTTGCCGCCCAGCTCCAGGGCGATCTTCTTGACCGTCCCGGAGGCCGCCGCCATGATCCGGCGGCCGGTGGCCAGGCCGCCGGTGAAGGAGATCAGGTCCACGTCGGGGTGCTCCGACAGCGGGGCGCCCGCGTCGGGTCCGCTGCCGGTGACCAGGTTGACCACGCCCGCGGGGACGCCCGCCTCGGCGGTGAGCTCGACCAGCTTGGCGGTGGTGACGGGGGTGATCTCGCTGGGCTTGACCACCATGGTGTTGCCCGCGGCCAGGGCGGGGGCCATCTTCCAGGAGAGCTGGAGCAGCGGGTAGTTCCAGGGCGTGATCATGCCGCAGACGCCGACGGGCTCGTAGACCACCTTGCTGTGCACGCCCTCGGGCGCGGACACCAGGCGTCCGGCGTCCTTTCCGGCCAGCCCGGCGTAGTACCGGAAGACGTTGGTGACGTCGTCGACGTCGATCCGGCCCTCCTCGATGGTCTTGCCGGTGTCCAGGGACTCCATGACCGCGATCTCCTCGCGGTCGCGCTGGAGGAGGTCGGCGATCCGCCCGAGGAGCCGGCCGCGCTCGTCGTCGGGGACGCGGCGCCAGTCGCCCCGGTCGAAGGCGTGCCTGGCCGCGGCGATGGCGTCCTCGGTGTCGGCTCTTCCGCCCTCGCTGACGATGGTCAGGACGGAGCCGTCCGCGGGGTCCAGGATCTCCCGGACCCGGCCGTTGCGGGCCGCCCTCCACTCGCCGTCGACGTACAGACTGGTGGCCGTGGCCGAACCCGGTTCCGACAGGTACGGCACGGACGGCAGGGTTACGTAGGGTTCGTTCACGGGTCCGGTTTGCCCAAGATCAGTATTCACAAACAGCCTCGTCCCATAAGACGCATAAGTCACATCGTTCCCTGGAAACCGCCCTGAACTGCGGTGACAACCGCTCACGAGAGGGACCTCCGTGGCGCTTCCCACGTCACATCCAAACCAATAACTACTCTGAGTGACGAATGATCGGGTATCGGACATACCCGCGTGGAGAAGACGAGGACGAGAGTTTGACGTACATTGGGGTGGACCCCGTTAGCTGAGGCTAACCTCAGCAGTTTTGTCCGGAACGCGCTAGCACGGTGCGGACCGCACCGAACCGCGCACGCCGCGCACCCCTTGAGGAACACCGATGCTGCTCGAACAAGAACGCCGGGACGTGTGCCTGACCGCCCGCGCACTCTCCGAGGCGGCCGGGACCGCCCCGGGCGCGTCGGGGACCGTCAGCGTCCGCAGCGGCGACCTGGTGGTCGTCACGCCGCACGGTGTCGCCCTCGACAAGGTCCAGCCCGCCGACTGCCCGGTGATGTCGCTCGACGACCGGGTCCTCGAAGGGCGGCGCGACCCCGCCGCCGAGGCCACCCTGCACATGGCCGTGCACCGGCTGGCCGCCGAGCACGGCCGTGAGGCCACCGCCGTGGTGAACGCCTTCACCGCCGACACGGTCGCGGTGTCCTCGGTCCTGGCCGAGCTGCCCCCGATCCACCACCGCGCCGCCGCCCTGGGCGGGGCGATCGAGGTGACCCCCTACACCACCTACGGCACCGGTGAGATCGCCGACCACGCGGTCAAGGCGCTCAAGGGCCGCGACGCCGCGCTCCTCGCGGGCCACGGCGGTCTGGCCCTGGGCCGCGGCCTGGCACACGCGCTGGAGAACCTGCGGCTGTTGGACTGGCTCAGCGCCGTCTACCTGCGGGCCCGCCAGATCGGCACGCCCCGGGTGCTGTCCGAGGACGAGCTGGCCCGGGTCCGCGACCGCGACACCCACGGCTGGGCGGGCCCGGACATCTGGTGACCTCCCCGGACGGGGCCCCTCAGACCCCCTCCTCCTCGTCGTCGAGGACCTCGTCCGGGCGGACCCAGGCCAGGTAGCAGGCGGGGAAGGCGGTGTGGCACATGGTGGTGAGGACCACCAGCGGCACCAGGACCGCCAGGAGGAGTCGGGCGCCCAGCTCCACGCTGGTGGCCCAGCTGCCGAAGACGCAGCCCACCACGAGCAGGACCATCAGCAGAGCCGTGGTCACGTGGTGCCCCAGGCGGGCGGCGTGGTCCATCTCGGCGCGCTGGAACTCGTCCAGGCCGTGGTAACCGGACACCCAGCGCGCGGCGATGTTGATGTTCGTGGCGAGCAGGGCCGAACCGGTCAGCAGCAGACCGTAGAGCGCCAGCGGCAGGTAGGACTCGGACGCTTCGCCCAGGAGTCCGAAGGCGAAGGCCACCGCGGCCAGCACGGTGACGAGGAAGAAGAGGACCACCGCCCGGCGGCGGCGGGAGCGCGCGGCCCAGAACCGGCGGCGGCGGGGGTTCTCGATGAAGGCGCGCAGCCGCTCCTGCCGCTGCGGACTCGGCTTGCTGAAGAACACGGGGACTCCTTCGGTCGGAGGGCTACTGTCCGATACGGGGGAAGGGCTCGGTGGAGAAGACGACCTCCACCGGAACCTCGAAATAGTGGGCGATGCGCAGCGCCAGGTGGAGGCTGGGGCTGTACTCGCCCCGCTCCAGGTAGCCGACCGTCTGGTAGTGCACCCCCAGGGCCTCGGCCAGCTGGCGGCGGGACACGTTCCGCTCGGCCCGCAGCATCGCGATCCGGTTGTAGACGGTCTCTCCGCTCCCGGCCGCCGCCCGGCGACCGGCGCCGCCCCGCTCAGTAACCACGCTTCATCGCCCTCTCCCGGGCCGCCTGGACCCTCGACCCCGACTCGCGCCGGGCCATCCGCCGCAGTACCCAGGGGGCGACGGCGAACCCGACCACGGCCCACAGTGCCAGAACCCCGGCCACCTGCGGCAGCTGCCAGGTCCCCGTGAGTTCGAGGGCGGCGTGGTCGGCGGGCAGCAGCGCGGCGCGTACGCCCAGGCCGATCCAGTAGACGGGAAAGAACTGGGCGAGGTCCTGCACCCAGCCGGCCATCGCCGTGATGGGCGACATGACCCCGGAGACCATGATCAGCCCCAGCACGGGGACCATCGTCAGGCCCGCCCCGGTGCGCGGATTGTTCAGCGTGGCGCCGAGGACGCAGCCGATCGGGGCCAGGGACAGCATCGCCAGCGCGAACACCCACGCCAGGGTGAGCGCCCCGGCCGCGCCCCGCAGGACGAACCCGTCGACGAACAGCACCCCGGGGGCGACCATCAGGGCCAGGGCCACGGTCGACATGAGCAGGACGTGCCAGGTCTTGGCGGCGGCGTAGCCGAGCAGGCCGTGCGGTGTCGCCCTGGCCCGCAGCAGGGTGCCGTCCTCGCGCTCGGTGCCGAGCACCTGCGCGACCGTGGCCAGCCCGAGCATGACCAGCTGCATCGTGATGCCCGCGGCCATCATCAGCGCACCGACGGAGGTGCCGGCCCCCTCCACGCTCTCGCGGCCCAGCAGGAGGGCGATGACCATGAAGATGGTCGGCATGAGCAGGTAGCCGCCGAAGACCTCCTGGAAGTTGGTGAACGAGGCCCGGAACTCGATCCACCCCCGGGAGAGGCCGGCCGCGACCGCGTTGGCCCTGGCGTTCATCGGATCTCCTTGGTGAACTCGGCGGCGGCGGCCTCGGCGTCCCCCGACTCGTGGCGCCGGACCATGGCCATGTACACGTCCTCCAGCGTGGCGCTGGAGACCCGCAGGTCGGTGATCCCGCCGCCGTGCTCGGCGTGGAGTCCGGCGACGTGGCGGGCGGGGCGGGCGGTGCTGTGGACGTGCCGCCGGCCGTTGACGGTCCAGGTGACCTCGCTCTCCCGGGCCACCAGGCCGGAGAGCTGGTCGGCGCTGCCGTCGGCGACGACCACTCCGCCCGCGAGGATGAGGATCCGGTCGGCGAGCTTCTCGGCCTCGTCCAGGTCGTGGGTGGTCAGCAGGACGGTGGTGTCCTCCTCGTCGGCGAGCCTGTGCACCAGGTCGTGGAACCCGCAGCGGGCCACCGGGTCGAAGCCCGCGGTCGGCTCGTCCAGGAAGAGCAGTTCGGGGCGGCCGACCACGCCCAGGGCCACGTCCACCCGGCGGCGCTGGCCGCCGGAGAGGTCGCGCACCCTCCGGCGCGCGTGTTCGGTGAGACCGACCGCCGCCAGCAGTTCGTCGGTGTCGTGGGGCCGGGGCCGCCCGGGCTCGGAGTAGGGGGCGTGGAACCGGCCGAAGTGGTGGACGAGGTCCCGGACCCGCCAGGCGCCGTGGTCGCGCCAGGACTGCAGGACGACGCCGACCCTCGCGCGCCAGTCCTCGCCGCCGTGCTCGGGGTCGCGTCCCAGCACCCGCGCCTCGCCCGCCGAGCGCGCGCGGAACCCCTCCAGGATCTCCACGGTGGTGGTCTTGCCCGCGCCGTTGGGGCCCAGCAGGGCGACGACCTCGCCGCGCCGCAGGGTCAGGTCCACGCCCCGCAGCACCTCGGTCGCGCCGTAGCTCATCCGCAGGCCGCGCACGCTGACCACGGTCTCCGCCGGTGTTCCCGCCGCCCCCGCCCGGGGCCTCACCCGGGCCGCTGAGTCCCTCACATCAGCCCTCCTTGTCGTCTGCGTCCTACTGCCATTGATAGCACAAGTACTATATTCCAGAGAATGAAGACTACACATCATCAGAGGAGGACTACACCTTCGTCCGGGTCGGGACACGCCAGGCGGGCGTGGCCGGTACCGGCCACGCCCAGGGGTTCCGCTCCGGACGGACCACCGCGAGGGCGCGGGTTTCGGACACGGCACCGCGGACAGAGAACAAGCGGGTACGGATACTCACGTCATCCGAATCCGCGGAAGGCGACAATGGTCCGGAGAACGGAACCGACCGGCAGGAGGCCCCATGCGCTGCAGCTACATCAGGCTTCTCGTCAACGACTACGAGGCCTGCTTCCACTTCTACTCGCAGGTGCTCAAGCTGCCCCTACTGCGGGGCGACGAGGGCAGCCGGTACGCCGAGTTCGACGTGGAGTCGGGGACGAGGCTGGCCATCAACCAGCGCGAGGTGATGGCGGAGGCGCTGGAAACGGACACCGCCGACCCGAAACTGCCCCACCAGGACCGACTCGCGGTGATCTTCGAGGTGGACGACGTGGACGCCACCGCGGCCAAGCTGGTCGCCGACGGGGCCCGCCAGGTGATGGAGCCCAGGGACTGGACGGCCTGGGGCATCCGCGCCGCCCACTTCCGCGACCCCGACGGCTACCTGCTGGAGATCAACGAACCCCTGATCCCCCTGGCGGAGGTCTGACTCCCCCTCAGCTCACCACGTACTCGGTCAGCAGCTCGTTCACCCGGTCCGCGCGCTCCACGCCGAGCAGGTGGGCGGCCCCCGGCACCACCTCGAACCGGGAGTCGGCGATACCGTCGGCCAGCCTGCGGCCGTGCCCGGGCGGCAGCAGCGGATCGTGGGCGGCCGACACCACCAGGGTGGGAACCCGTACCGCGGCGACCAGGTGGCGCTGGTCCATGGCGTCGACCGCCTCGCACACCGAGGCGAACCCGCCCGCGTCCAGCCGTGTGAACTCCTCGGCGAACCGGGCCACCACCTCCGGCCGCTCCTCCCCCATGTCCGGGGTGAACCAGGACAGCACCACCTCGTCCACCACCGAGTCCAGGCCCGCGCCGCGCACCCGGGCGGCGACGCGGTCCCACCGGTGGGCGCGGGGCGTGCGGGGCGCCGCGGCCAGGAGGACGAGGCGCTCCAGGGTGCGCGGGGAGTTGGCCGCGATCCACAGCAGCAGCGAGCCGCCGAGCCCGGCGCCCACCGCCGTGGCCCGGGTGACGCCCTGCGCCTCCAGCACCCCGAGCAGGTCCAGCGCGAGTTCCTCGATGCTGTAGGGCCCCTCGGGGGCCGGGGAGGAACCGTGGCCCCGGTGGTTGACCCGCAGGACCCGCCTGGTGCGGGTCAGCTCGGGCAGCTGCGGCTCCCACACCGACATCGTGGTCCCGAAGGACGGCACGAGCAGGACCACGGGCGCGTGCCGCGGGCCGTCGAACCGGTACTGGAGCGGAGTCAGGGCCATGGAACCTCCCAGTCGCCAGAACGCCAGGCTATCGGCCCGCGCCTGTCCGGAGTTCCCAAGGTTCTCCCGCATTCTCGCCAAGTGGAGGACAGAACCTGACCGCCTTGCTTCCTAGAGTCGCCGTACCGAGTCCGACACGACGCGAAGGCGATGATCATGACCGCGACGACCACCCTGGACGCCGAGCGCACCTCCCTCCTGGGGATGCTGGCCCAGCAGCGCGACTTCCTGCGCTTCACCCTCAAGGACCTGTCCGAGGAACAGGCCACCCGGCGCACCACGGTGAGCGAGCTGACCCTGGCCGGGCTGGTCAAGCACGTGGCGTCGGTCGAGCGCAACTGGATGGACTTCGTGCTCAACGGGGCGCCCGAGGTGGACTACGGGGACCCGGCCGTGTACGAGGGGCACGCCGCCACCTTCCGGCTGGTCGGGGAGGAAACCCTCGGGAGCGTGCTGGCCGACTACGAGCGCGCCGCCGAGGAGACCGAGCGGACCGTGGCCGAACTGCCCGACCTGGAGGTCAGCCACCGGCTCCCGGACGCGCCGTGGTTCCCCGAGGGCGCCTCCTGGTCGGCGCGCGACGTGCTGCTGCACATCCTGCGCGAGACCGCCCAGCACTGCGGCCACGCCGACATCCTGCGCGAGGCCCTGGACGGCCAGAAGACCATGGGCTGACGTTGGTCTCCTCCCGGAAGACCGACGGGGCGTTCCCGCCGACCGGCGGGAACGCCCCGGAAAAAGGTGGCGAGGGTCGCCTCCGCATCCCGTGTGAGTAGGGGAACGGGAAGCATCCAGGAACCCCCGATACTCAGGCGGCGGCATCACGACGGGTATCAGCGGAGGGTGCCTGAACCGTTCCTGCCCCATGTACATCCGTCGCCAATCTGTGCATTTTTCTATACAGTTGAGGCATGGCGATTCTTGAGCACACCCAGGAGATCAGCGTCACCGATGCGGCGAGACGTGGTGTCGCCGGCATCATCCACGACGCGGAACAGGGCACCGAGGTCATCGTGACCCGTCGACACGAGCCGGTCGCGGCCGTGGTCGCGTTCGCCCGTCTCGCGGAACTGGAGCAGGCGGAGGCGGATCTGAGGGATCTCGCCCTGGTCATGGCTCGGGAGCTCACGGACAGTGGACGACGCACCTCCATGGACGACGTACTGGCCGCCTTCGGTCACAGCCGCGACTCACTCGAAGAGCTCCCCGAGGACTGATGGCCGAGATCACCTTCACCGATGCCGCCCTCGACGATCTGCGACGGCTCGGCCCGGACGCCGTTCCCAAGGTCCTCAAGAAGGTTCTTCTCCTGGAGGAGAACCCAGAGGCCGGATACACCCTGGGCGGCGAACTCACGGGGTTTCGCAAACTGGTCGTCGGACGCAACACCTGGCGTGTCGTGTACCGCGTCACCGACGAGAAACGTGTGGAGATCTGCGAGGTCTGGGCCGTCGGAGCGCGAGCGGACGCCCAGGTCTACGCTGAGGCCTCCCGGAGAGTCCGAGCAGCATCGAAGGACACTCCCGCCGCCCAGAAGCTCGCGGTCGTCATCGAGCATCTCGGGAAACCAGCGGAGAGAGTGGCGCATGAACCGCCCCCCACGAGAGAACCCGTCCCGGGCTGGTTGGCCGAACGTCTGATCCACACCGTCGGCATGCCCCCTGAGAAGGTGGCCGCCCTCGATCTGGAACAGGCCGTGGACCTTTGGGCCGACTTCCGATCACGGCCACACTGACCCCGCGCTCCGCCCTCGGTGTCCAAACGCGTATCAGCGGCGCGGAACCCCACGGGAACGGCATCGGGGCGCCCCCGCCGACCGGCGGGAACGCCCCGGAAAAAGGTGGCGAGGGTCGCTTCCGCATCCCCCCTCAAAGTACGGAAGCGACCCTCGCGCCGGGAAGCGGCCAGCGACTCCTCCCCCCTGGAGTCGCGGCCTTGAAGGCCTGCCGCAGAATCGATCTTGTCGTTCCGCGTTGGTAGAGACACTACCCACCCCACCAGCGAAGAACAACCCTCAGTCACGAATAACTACTTAAAGTGATCGTCATTCCTCGGCAGGCGCAGGCCAAGCTCGTGTGGGCAGCGTCAAACCGGGGTCATGACGGGCCGCCGGGGGGGGCGCGCTTAGCCTGGTCTGGTGAGATCACCGCTCCTGAGCCCACGGTGGCTCGGCATCCACCTGCTCGCCGTTCTCGTGGCACTCGTCTGCGCCGCCGGGACCTCGTGGCAGTTCGTCCGGGCCTTCGAGCCCGACCGGGACGTCGTCACCAACCCGGTCGGGGACCTGGCCGGGGCCGTGCCCCTCGCGGACCTGCTCCAGCCCGGCGAGTACATGCACCCGGACTCCTTCGCCAACAGCGCGGTCCGGGTGAGCGGGCGCTACGACACCGACGCCCAGCTGCTGGTGCCCCGGTTCGCCGACGGGGTCAGCGGCCACGACGTGATCCTGCCCCTGGTCACCGACGAGGGCGTCGCCGTCACCGTGAACCGCGGCTGGGCCGAGGAGGGCCAGGAGCCGCCGCCCGCGCCGGAGGGGGAGGTCACCGTCTCCGGGTGGCTGCTGCCGCCGCAGGGCTCGGACATCGTGCCCGTGGAGACCGCCGAGGGCCAGGTCGAGCGGATCGCCACGTCCGTACTGGTCAACGAGTGGGACTACCGGCTCTACGAGGGTTACGTCACCCTGCCCGGGAACGACCCGGCCGCCGCCGGGCTCACCCCCGCGCCGCCGCCGGAGCCCCCCACCGGGTTCACCGTCAACTGGCGCAGCCTCAGCTACACCGTGCAGTGGGTGATGTTCGGCGTCTCCGCGATCGCCTTCTGGATCATCCTCATGCGCCGGGAACTGAAGGAGGCCCGCTCCCGGCGGGAGGAGGAGACCGCCGGGGGTCAGCCCGCGGCCACGGCCTCCTGAGCGGCCCGGTCCCGGGCCCGCTCGGACTCCACGATCCGGTGCTCCACCACGAACCCGACCACGGGGACCGTGCCCGCGAGCGCCACGCCCAGCGTGCGGGCGGCGCTCCAGCGGCGGTCCAGGGCCACCCACAGCACCACGAACACGTAGGCCATGTAGATGTAGCCGTGCGGCATCGCGATGAAGAGCATGAGCGGGGACTCGGGACCGAACCAGTGCTCCAGGCCCCGCGGCGCGCCCACCAGGGAGAACCGGGCGGTCTCCCCGACCAGGTACTTGGCGGGCATGGCCACGAAGGTCAGGCCCAGCAGGAAGATGCCGGTCACGTACGCGAGCACCCGGTACAACGCGAACGACACACGTCTCTTGTCCACGGCTGATCCACACCCCATCCGACGACTGCGGCCCGCCCGGGCGTCGCGCGAACGCGGTCTCCGCGCGGGCCAGATCAGCCTAAACGCTGTCCGGCGCCGCGGACGCCCGGGGTGGCTGGGACAGGGCGACCTCACATCGCCGCAGGCGGGATCACCTGTTGGAGACCCGGTCGGGGCTGGCCCAGCGGCCGTCGGACTCGGTGGTCCACGCCTTGGGGATCATCCGCAGCGCGAGGTAGGCGTCCACCACGCGGATGGGGAAGAACAGCAGTCCGTAGACCAGGTAGGACGGCCTGCGGCGGATGGCCGCCATGAGGCAGGTGAGCATGTAGTCGGGGACGAACAGGCCGATGGCGATGGCCAGCAGCGGCAGGAGGGCGGTCACCGCGGTGAAGGCACCGCCGATGTAGGGCAGGGCCAGCACGGGTTCACCGATGAGGGTGCCGGCCAGGACGAAGAGCCCGATCACCGAGGTGACCAGCAGCACCAGGGAGACCAGCACCACCTCCAGGATGTACAGCGCCAGGCACGCCCAGAACAGGCTGGGCCAGAACCTGTGGCGCCGGACGGTCTGCCAGAAGCCCAGCGTCCACCGGCTCACCTGCTTGTAGTAGTCCCGGAAGGTGAAGGGGTCCTGGCTGTAGGCCTTGGTGTCGGGGTCCATCGAGACCCGGCCGAGGCGCTTGTGGTGCACCTCGAAGGTCATGTTGAAGTCCTCGATCACCAGCCCCTTGGGGTTGACCTCGATCTCCCGCAGCGCCCGGGTGCGGTACACGCTGGCGAAGCCCGGCACGATGAAGGCCGTGTTGGCGTACCGCCAGGTCTGCCCGAAGCGCATGAGGTACTGGAGCATGAAGTACAGGCGGTCGCGGTAGGCGGAGATCGTGCGGCCCACGAAGGTGCGCTCGCGCGGCTTCCACTCCGAGACCACGAAGCCCGCGACGGCGGCCACCGAGGGGTCGGCGAGCTGGCGCCGGGCACCGTCCACGTAGCCGGGGTCGAGTTCGGTGTCGGCGTCCAGGATGAGCACGCCGTCGTAGTTGTCGGTCAGCGCGAACTCCTCGATGACCGCCTCGATCGCCCCGGCCTTGCCGCGGTTGGTGAGGAGTTCGAGGACGTTCACGCCGGTCTTGGCGGCGATCTCGGCGGTGGAGTCCCTTGAGGAGTCCGAGACCACGTAGACGTCCCACCGGGGGAACAGGCTCATCGCCGAGGCGATGGCCGCACCGATGACCGGCTCCTCGTTGTGCGCCGGGATGATGACGGCCAGGGAGATGTCCTCGGGGGAGGCCCGCTCCGCCGGGACCGCCGGGTCGGAGTCCTTCCCGGACGCGGCCCCGGCGGCCTCGCCCTCCCCCTCGGCCCGGACGGCCCCGCCCGCACCGACCAGGACGCGTTCGCGCGCCCTCCGGCGCACGGCGCGGGAGCGGCCCGCCGCGCGCGGTCGGACCACCGCGCGGACCGAGTCGTCGGCCAGGCGCACGAGCCCGATGACGGTCCACAGCAGCAGGTTGGCGCCGAAGGCGAGCCACAGGAACGCGTAGCCGAGGGCGCCCAGGCCCGAAGCCGCGGCCATGTCCGTCGCGAAGCCGAACCAGTAGACAAAGAGTGTGACGGCCAGGGTCAGGGCGATCAGCCCCGTCAGCAGGCCGCCGAGGAAACGTGCGGTACGCACAGCGCTGGTACCCCTCCGAGGTTCTCAGTTCCGGTCCGACATTAACCCGCAAAGTCGGTGTTAGATTGACGCCTTACGACTCCGAGAGGTTCACCCGGATTCGCGTCCTATGTAGGCCACGCAAATCGTATACACGGGCTTGTCTGAGGTGGTACCCATAAGAAGATATTTGGGAGCGGGGCTCGCGGCACTGTCGGCGACCTCCTCCCAAAAGGTACAGGTCCTAGAAAAATCCGTGCAAAGTGACCTACGGAGAGAAGGAGAATCCTCGGCGTGATCGGCGTACCGTCATCCCCCTCTCCCGATCGTGCCGGTGTCCCGGGGGACACCGGGTCAGGGAGCCGCGCCGCCGCGGGGGGCGAGCGCCCTCCCGGGATCACCGTGGCCCTCCACCAGCCGCACTACCTGCCGTGGCTGGGCCTTCTGGACAAGATCGACCGATGTGACCGCTTCGTCATCCTCGACAACGTTCAGTTCGAGCGACGGGGGTGGCAGAACCGAAACTACGTGTTAGGAGGGAAGAAACCCGTACTTCTCACCGTTCCGGTCACCCAGGGAAGCCGGGGCGACCGCATACGGGACAAGGTTGTTGACAACAGTCAGAAATGGAGGTCAAGGCACTACAAGGCACTTGCGGAACACTGTTACCGTAAGGCTCCCTACTGGAGGGACTACCGCGAGGAAATCGCCCACCTGTACGAACAGGAGTGGGAGAGCCTCACGGACCTGGCCGTCGCGACCACACGCATGCTGATGCGGGCGTTCGGAATCGACACCCCGCTGATGCTCGCCAGCGAGATCGGGGAGTTCCCCGGCCACAAGAGCGAACTCCTCGCACAGATCTGCGCCAAGGCGGGAGCCACCACCATGCTCTCCGGCGACGGAGCCAGGGACTACCTGGAGCCCGAGACCCTGCGCCGCTACGGGATCGACGTCGAGTGGCAGGAGTTCCGCCACCCCGTCTACCCGCAGCACTCGTGCGACCCGGCCGACTTCGTACCGCGCCTGTCCGCGATCGACCTTCTCCTGAATACCGGCCCGGAGGCGCTGAGCGTGCTCCGGGAGGCGAGAACCCGGAACTGATCCGCGCGGGTCCGCGATCTCCCCGTGCCACCGGGCACGGGGACGCTCCTCTCGGGAAAACCCGGTCACCCTCTAGTCAAAGGACGGAAAACGGTATGACGACGGACTGGTCCCAGGAACGCATCCTGGTCTACGCGCCCCATCCCGACGACGAGACGCTCGGCTGCGGCGGTCTCATGAGCAAGGCCAAGGCCGCAGGCGCCGAGGTGTTCGTCCAGTTCCTCACCGTCGGGGACACCGCCGACCTGTCGCCCAAGGGCTTCTCCACCGCGGAGGAGCGCTACGCGGAGATCAAGAAGGTCGCCGACCACTTCCGCTGGGACGACTGGCACATGGCCTTCCCCGGCGACCACTACCACCTGAGGCTCGACTCCGTCGCCCGGGTGGACCTCACCCAGGTGATCGAACGCGAGAGCCCGCTGTCCGTCGAGCGGCTCCGCCCGACCGTGGTGCTCGTACCGCACCGCTCCAGCTACAACCAGGACCACCAGGCCACGGCGGAGGCCGTGCACACCGCGCTGCGTCCGTCCAACACCGAGCTGCGCCACCACCCGGGGCTGGTGCTGGCCTACGAGGAGGCCGCCGACCACTGGCGCACCGACGCGCTGTGCCCGCCGAACCTCGTCGTGGAACTGGACGAGACGCACCTGGACGACAAGCTGCAGGGCATGCGGCTGTACGGCTCGCAGAGCCACCAGCACCCGCACACGCGCTCCGACCTCACCCTGCGCAGCCTCGCCGTCCTGCGGGGCATGCAGGCCGGGGTCGCGCTCGGTGAGGGGTTCCACGTCCTGCGTCACCTGGCCTGAGTCCGGCCCGAACGCGCCGCCCGCGTCCGGCGCGCCGTCTTCCACCCCCACGCGGCCCTGTCGGCCGCGCACAAACCGCCCCCCGTGACAACAACAGAGGAACATCCGTAGTGGAGGGGAAACCATGAAGGCAGTAGTCACCGGCGGAGCCGGTTTCATCGGCTCACACCTGTGCGACCACCTGGTCGCGCGGGGCGACCAGGTCACCGTGCTGGACGACCTGTCGACCGGCTCGCTGGCGAACCTGTCCTATGCCCGGAGGGCACCCGGATTCCGTTTCGTGGAAGGAGACATCCTCGACCGACAGCTCGTCGACTCCCTCGTGCGGGAGGCCGACGCCGTGTTCCACCTCGCCGCGGCGGTCGGCGTGTACAACATCGTCGACAACCCGCTGCGCTCCCTGCGGACCAACCTGCACGGCACGGAGAACGTGGTGGAGGCGGCCGTGGCGTACGGCGTGCCCTACATGGTCGCCTCGACCAGCGAGGTCTACGGCAAGAACGACGCCGACGGCCTCCATGAGAACGCCGACCGCGTCTACGGTCCGGCCACCAAGAGCCGCTGGTCCTACGCCGCGGCCAAGGGCCTGGACGAACTCGTGGCCTACGTGCACGGCCTCGAGTCCGGCGTTCCGTGCGTCATCACCCGCTTCTTCAACGTGGTCGGCCCCCGCCAGACCGGCCGTTACGGGATGGTCGTGCCCCGCTTCGTCGACCAGGCGCTGTCGGGCGAGCCCATCACGGTCTACGGCACGGGCACGCAGCGCCGCTGCTTCGGCTCGGTGTTCGACGTGGTCCCCGCCCTCCTCCGGCTGATGGACACCCCCGAGGCCTACAACCAGGCCGTCAACCTCGGCGGGCACGAGGAGGTGTCCATCAAGGGGCTCGCGGACCGGGTCGTGGAACTGACCGGTTCCAGGAGTCCGATCTCCTTCATCGACTACGAGGAGGCCTACGGCGAGGGCTACGAGGACATGCAGCGCCGCTACCCGGACACGTCTTTGGCCGCGCGCCTGATCGGTTACCGCCCCGAGCGCGACCTCAACGACATCATCCGGTCGATCGTCGAGCACCGCGACGCGGCGGACCCGCTCCCCCAACCGGTGTGATCTGAGCCGAGGTCCGGCCGGGCGCCCTCTCCGCCTCGGCTGGCCACCGCGACCGGTGTACGGGTACAGGGTCCGGGCCCGGTCCCTCTCCGTCAGGGCGGTCGTGCGTCCCGCCCACCCGTCGCCCCGCCCGTCGAGGGCAGTCGCGCCGGGTCTCCCCCCAGCCCGAACAGGGCATACGATCCGATCTCCCGCCCCGGCGGAGCAGCGGGGCCGTCCCCCCGCCGCTCCGGACCCCCACGACGGTTCAGACCCCCACCAGCACCGTCACCACCAGAACGCCACTGAGGGCCAGTACTCCCCCGCACAGGGCCGCCATCGCCCACGGGCGGGCCACGTACGAGGGCGGCCTCCCCGTCTCCGGCACCCGTGTTCCGTATCCGGTGGCGCGCCACCTCAGCCACACGTGCAGCCCCAGCACCGACGCCAGGACCAGGAGCACCCCCATCACCGCCACACGCAGTGCGGGCGGTGCCTCCGGGACCACGCCGTCACCCGGCACCAGCGAACCGCGCAGGAACAGCAACCCCACCACGACCATCAGGGCGAGCGTGCGCTGCCAGGCCATGAGTGTGCGCTCGGGCTGCATCCCGGGGTCGTCGCGTTCGACGGGACTGGTCACAGCAGGTGCCCCAGCAGTACCAGTGCACACACCAAACCCACCGCGAAGGTGGTGACCAGCGGTAGCAGGCTGAGTTTCAGAACCCCGCCGCGGCTCATGATCCGCTGTACGCGATACCAGCGCAGCGGGGCGTAGACGGTGATGAACCCGGCCAGCCCCGCCAGCAGCAGGCCGACCAGGGTGCGCGGCGCGTCGGCCCAGCCGAGCGGGAGCAGGTGCAGGACCGCCACGGCACCGGCGAGGAGGGCCAGGGCGGTGCGGACCCAGGCCAGGAAGGTGCGCTCGTTGGCGAGGGTGAACCGGTAGTCGACGGGTCCGCCGCCGTCCCCCGCGTCCTCCCCGCGCGTCCGGGAAGACATCCAAGCACCCCCTCTAGCAGGAACTTCACCCGTTCGGCCACCAGGCGGAACGGGAACTACCATGCTGGTCCCGTGCCCTTCACGTCGACACTAGCCGTCGCCCGTCTTTCCTCCCAAACCGGTATGCACCACGTGTTTGACCGGAAAAGGTTCAGCTGGCGGCACGGCCGACCGCCCCCGGCGAGGCATACGGAACAAACGAACGGGCACGACCGCTGTAGCACTCAGAGATGGCGGTTGGCCGACGGTCGACACCAACCAACCAAGAGATACAGGAGACCACGTGCCCACGGTCGAGCTCACCAAGGACAACTTCGCGGAGACGCTGAAGGACAACGACTTCGTCCTCATCGACTTCTGGGCGGACTGGTGCGGTCCCTGCCGGCAGTTCGCCCCGGTGTTCGAGTCCTCCTCGGAGAAGCACACCGACATCGTGCACGCCAAGGTGGACACCGAGGCGCAGCGCGAACTCGCCTTCGAGTTCAAGATCCAGTCCATCCCGACCCTGATGATCGTCCGCGAGCGCACGGTCATCTACAACGAGCCCGGGGCACTGCCCTCCGAGGCTCTGGAGAGCCTGATCACCCAGGCCCGGGAACTGGACATGAACGAGGTCCACCAGAAGGTCGCCGAGCAGAGCGGCGAGTCCCAGGAGTAGCGGCTCCCCGCACACACGGACCACCGGCGCGCCCCGGACGCCCCGCCAGCGGCGGCGGGCGCCCGGGACGCGCCGCCGCGCTCCCGCGCCCCGCGCTCAGGCCCGCGTGCGCCCGCGCGGCCCCGGGATCGCGTGCCCGGCCGCCGGGGGCCGCACCCCGGAGGGGCCGGAGTGCGGCTCCGGGCGGCCGGGGGGTAGACTCCCGGCGCACGGTCACGGTACGGCCCCCGACCACGGCGTGCCCCTCCACGGGAGGAGCTCCGGCGGGATACCGCCAGAGGCGGCGAAAGGTCACCAACGGGTTCGAACCCGGTCACCTTGCCCCGTTCCTCCGTGTAGCGCGGCGCACGGTCCGCCGAGCGGCTCCGGGCGCCCCGCGTCCCGGTGACGCAGGGCATGTCGGAGCCTTCCGACAGCTTTGAGTGACCGACGGGCAACGCCCAGCGTCCGCCAAGCCTCCCGAGTCCACCGCCCACGTTCACCTCCGTCATGGGGTTCGTTCACCCGTGCTTCACGTGGGCATATTTGTATGGGTTCGACCGCGCTGTGCGGCTCCGGCCGCTCTCTGCGCATGCACAGTCCGACCCGGAAGTGGCCTCATGTCTGTCAGCAACACCGCCTCCCCTCGCGGCACCGAGTCCGGTCGCGGCGTCGCCCCCGACACCGTCCGGTACAACCGTGAGGTTCCCGACCTGGGCGAGCCCGTCTTCGACGTCTCCGGCCTGTCCATCTACTACGGCAGCAACAAGGCCGTGCGCGACGTGGACATGAAGGTGGGGCCCCGCCAGATCACCGCGATGATCGGCCCCTCGGGCTGCGGCAAGAGCACCGTCCTGCGCACCCTCAACCGGATGAACGACCTCATCCCCGGCGCCCGCATCGAGGGCAGGGTGACCTACCACGGCGAGGACCTGTACGCCGCCGAGGTCGACCCCATCGAGGTCCGCCGCCGGATCGGCATGGTCTTCCAGAAGCCGAACCCCTTCCCCAAGTCGATCTACGACAACGTGGCCTACGGCCCGCGGATCAACGGCGTGCGCGGCAACATGGACGACCTGGTCGAGGAGACCCTGACCAAGGCCGCGCTGTGGGACGAGGTCAAGGACAAGCTCAAGGAGAGCGCCTTCGCCCTCTCCGGCGGCCAGCAGCAGCGCCTGTGCATCGCCCGCACCATCGCGGTCAACCCCGAGGTGATCCTGATGGACGAGCCCTGCTCGGCGCTCGACCCCATCGCGACCCTCAAGATCGAGGACCTGATGTACGAGCTGGCCAGCGAGTACACCATCGTCATCGTCACCCACAACATGCAGCAGGCGGCCCGCGTCTCCGACCGCACGGCCTTCTTCACCGCCGGTGTGGACGAGGGGGGCGAGCGCTACGGCAGCCTCGTGGAGTTCGACGAGACCGCCAAGATCTTCAGCAAGCCCGCCGACCAGCGGACCGAGGACTACATCAGCGGTCGCTTCGGCTAGACCGAACACCCGACCGCCCGGTCAGCCGCGAGGGGTGACGGGGGCGGTCTCCCAGGACAGGCAGCACGTCTACTGGCTCGCTCCACTTCCCGGCGAGGCGCCCGAGTGGCCGCACCGGGCTCCGGCGGACGGGTCCCGCGGAAAACTCCGGGGGTCCCGACCGGCCGGAGGAGCGGCCCGGGACCCTCATCTCCCGTTCCTTCGACGAAGTGGACCCTCCCCATGCCCGCGCTCACACCGTCCGCCGCCGTTCCGTTCCCGGGTGTCCCGGTCGAGGACGAGCCGGTGGAGCGCGCGGAGCGGCCGGAGGGCCCGCTGCGCGTACTGCTGGTGGAGCCGGAGTCGGAGCAGTCCCACCAGCTGGTGCTGTCGCTGAGCGGCCACGACGTGGACATCACCGTGTGCGTCGACGGCGCCGAGGCCCTGCTGCGGGTGGGCATGATGCGGCCGGACACCCTGGTGACCAGCGCGACCCCGCCCGAGGTGGATCTGGAGACGCTGGTGCGGGTGACCCGGCGGGCCACGGAGATCCCGATCCTCATCGGGGTGGGCCCCGGTGACTCCCAGCGGGCGATGCGCGCGCTGGCGGCCGGAGCCACCGCCTGTGTGAACCGCCCCTACCGGATCCCGGAGCTGGCGGCCCTGCTGCGCGGCTCCCTGCCGGGCGCGGACGGCGGCGGCCACGACGCGTCCGCCTCCCCGACCGCGCTGCGCTCGGGCGCGCTGGAACTGGACGCCCTGGGACACCGCCTGTTCGTGGACGGCAACCCGGTCAACCTGGCGCTGCGGGAGTTCGGGATCATGGACTTCCTGCTCAGGCACAGCGGCAGGGTGGTGAGCCGCGAGGAGTTGTGGACCGAGGTCTGGCACAAGCCGCTGCCCCCGGTGAACAACACCATCGCCGTGCACATCCGCCGCCTGCGGCACAAGCTGGGCGACTCCGAGTCCCAGCCCAGGTTCATCCACACCGTCCGCGGAATCGGCTACCGCCTGGACACAGCGAACAGCTCCTGAGCCCGGAGGAGAACGAGCCCGAAAAAGCACGAACCCCCCACAGGGTCCTCCGGTGAACACCGGAGTGGCCCGCTGTTCATGTTCGCGTCATTTGCCCCGCCAACGAACGCGAAGGTGAATCATCGGATAATCGACCCCGTCATCTTCGTTGCCGGAGGTCCACCGCGGAGTTCCCGTGGCCGTGATCATACCCGCAGGTCATCACGGTGCGTGGAAGAGACATGACAGCCCTGGTCAGAGCCGGGAACACGCGGCCGTTATCCAATGGTTACCTCCATTCACCCTGCATTCACCCGGGTTCTACCAGTGCGCCTTCATTTCGATGTTGCCACGTCTTTCGCCACGCTTACTGTCGTTTCACGTCAGCCCCGACAGCGGTGATTTTCACGAGGAGAACTACGACATGCGCAACGGGCGTTCCAAGCTCGCCGTCCTGGCGGCCATCCCCCTGCTCGCGGCGGCGTGCAGCAGCGGCGGCGACGGCACCAACGACGCCGGTGACGGTTCCAACGGCGGGGGCGGCGACCTCAGCGCCTCTCTGACCGGAGCCGGGGCCAGCTTCCCCGACCCCCTCTTCCAGGACTGGATCTACACCTACTCCAACGACGTCCAGCCCGGCGTCAGCATCAACTACCAGAGCGTCGGCTCCGGTGCCGGTGTGGAGCAGTTCCTGGAGCAGACCGTCGACTTCGGCTCCTCCGAGGAGCCCCTGAGCGACGAGGACCTCGCCGCCGCCGCCGAGGCCCGCGGTTGCAAGGCCGTGCAGTTCCCCGTCGTCTTCGGCGCGGTCGTGATCGCCCTCAGCAACCCGGACCTGGACGGCCTCGTCCTGGACGCCGAGACCATCGCGGCCATCTACGACCGCGAGATCACCACCTTCGACGACCCGGCCATCGCCGAGCTCAACCCGGACATGGACCTGCCCGACGACGAGATCGTCCCGGTCCACCGCTCCGACGGCTCCGGCACCACCTACGTGTTCTCGCACTACCTGAGCACCGAGGTGGAGTCCTGGGCCGACAAGTACGGCGAGGGCAAGGAGCTGGACTGGGCCGACGGCCTGGTCGGCGGCCAGCAGAACGACGGTGTCGCCCAGGGCATCACCCAGAACCCGGGCGGCCTGGGCTACGTGAACCAGTCCTTCGCCCAGGAGGCTGACCTGGCCGTCGCCCACATCGTCAACGAGGACGGCAACCCGATCGAGCCGACCCTGGACGCCACCATCGCCGCGTCCGAGGAGGCCGAGATCCCGGAGAACTTCCAGTTCTCCATCGACAACATCGGCGGCGAGGGCTACCCGATCGCCGGTTCGAACTGGATCTTCACCTACACCTGCGGTTACGACCAGGCCAACGCCGACGCGATCATCGACTTCTGGACCTGGGCCCTGACCGACGAGTCCGCCCGTGAGCTGGCCGGCGAGCTGGGCTACGCCCCGCTGGGCGAGGGCCTGACCGACCGCGTCGTGGCCGAGCTGGAGAAGACCAACTCCGAGAACGGCGGTGACGCCGGCGCCGAGGAGGGCGAGGAGTAAGTCGCCCCGCGGGGCCGGGGGCGCCTCCCCGGCCCCGCACCCCGCACCGCCCCGGCGGTGCGTTCCGCTCTCCACTCCCCACGAAAGCCACAGAGGAGAAGCCCATGTCCACCGAGGCCCGCGAGGCCCCCCAGGCCCCCGAGGACTCCCAGCGGGGGACACTCCACTCCGGCAGGGGGCGCTTTGCCGACCCGGTCTTCAAGTGGATCGTCGCGGTCTGCGGCACCACCGTCCTGATCATCCTGGCGCTGATGGTCATCCGGACCACCAGTGAGGCCTGGCCGGTCTTCGCCAAGGAGGGTTTCTTCGGCTTCCTCCTCGGGGAGAGCTGGAACCCGGGCGGCTCCCGTACCGAGATCACCGGAACCTACGGCGCCTGGCCCTTCATCTACGGCACCATGATCACCTCGGTGATCGCGATCGCCATCGCCCTGCCGCTGTCGGTCATGGTCGCCGTCTACCTGACCCACCTGGCCCCGCGCCGCCTCGCCAAGCCGCTCTCCTACACGGTGGAGCTGCTCGCCGCGGTGCCCAGCGTCATCTTCGGCCTGTGGGGCCTGCACTGGTTCCTCCCGAACGTGCTGCGCCCCTTCTTCGACGGGCTCGAGGCCGTCCTCGGCTGGTTCTTCCTCTTCGAGGGCCCGGTGCGCGGCGTCGGCTACCTGCCCGCCGGCATCGTGCTGGGCATCATGATCCTGCCGATCATGACCGCGATCATCCGCGAGGTGGTCGCCGTCCAGCCAGTCGAGCAGCAGATGGCCGCCTACGCGCTGGGCTCCACCCGGTGGGAGGTCATCACCAAGGTGATCCTTCCCGCCAGCTTCTCCGGGATCGTGGCCGCCGCCATGCTGGGCCTGGGCCGCGCCCTGGGCGAGACCATCGCCGTGCTCATGCTGATCGGCGGCTCCCAGTCCTGGGGCGCCAGCCTGTTCGGCACCGGCAGCAGCATGGCCTCGCACATCGCCGCGACCTTCGGCGAGTCCTCGCCGGAGAGCCGTATCGCGCTGATGGCGATCGGCGTCGCGCTGTTCCTGGTCACGATGATCGTCAACATCCTGGCCCGCGTCATCGTCTGGCGCCTCGGGCAGATCACGGGAGACGCCGCCGTATGAGCACCGCAACCACCACACCCCCGGCTTCCCGCCACACCCCGCTGAGCCAGCGCTCGCCCGGTTCCGGTGTGCGCAGGATCAAGGACCGCGCGGCCTCCGTGCTGCTGACCGCCGCCATGGTCGTGGCGATGATCCCGCTGATCCTCATCATCTTCGAGGTCACCCGGCGCGGCATCGGCGTGGTCAACCTGGACTTCCTCACCCAGACCGAACCTCCGCCCCGGCGCGAGGGCGGCGGGTACGCGGCCGGGTTCGTCGGCACGCTGTACATCATGGCCCTGGCGATCCTGATGTCGATCCCGTTCGGTATCGCCACCGCCGTCTACATCGTGGAGTACGGCCCCAACCGCCTGACGAGGGTGATCCGCTTCTTCACCGACGTGATGACGGGTATCCCCTCCATCTTCGTCGGCCTGTTCGTGTACGGCCTGCTGGTGATCGGCTGGGGCGGTCTGGGCTTCGGCACCTTCACGGGCGCGGTGGCCATCGCGGTGATGATGCTGCCGATCGTGACCCGCTCGGCGGAGGAGATGCTGCGCCTGGTCCCCAACGAGATCCGCAACGCCAGCTACGGCCTGGGCGCGCGCAAGTGGCAGACCATCGTGCACACGGTGCTGCCCGCGGCCGCCCCGGGTCTGACCACGGGTTCGATGCTGGCGGTCGCGCGCGGTATCGGTGAGACCGCCCCGCTGCTGATGACCGCCTTCGGCTCGGGTCTGATCGTGACCGCGTTCCAGGGCGAGGCCCAGGGCGCCGTGCCCATGCAGCTGTACCGGGGCGCCATGCAGCCCTTCGAGGCCGGTATCGACCGCGCCTGGGGCGCCGCCCTGTGCCTGTTCCTGCTGGTCCTGCTGTTCACCGTGATCGCGCGGTGGATCGGCTCCCGGGCCTCGGTGGGCAACCGCTAGGCCGGTACCTCCGCCTTCTCTCCGGGGCCGTGCGCCGAGCGCACGGCCCCTGTCGTCTTCCCGGACCCGAGCCGTCCCACCGCTTCCACCAAGCACATCCGCACCGATAGCCTTGCGCCGAACCGCGCTCCCCGCGCCCCGAACCCCCTGGAGAGGGACACCAGATGCCCGACACCAACGAGTACGCGGCGACCTTCGGGTTCGTCGACGCCGACAGCGACGGACGCATCTCCGCCCAGGAGTACGCCGACCTGATGCACCGTCTGGGCGACACCTGCACCGAGGCCCAGGCCGAGCGGGCCATCGAGGTGATGGACCAGGACGGCGACGGCCTGATCACCCTGGACGAGTTCACCGCCTACATGGCCCGTGCCGAGGGCTGAGCGGCCTTCCCGGGCCGGCGCACGGGCGCGGGAGCTCCCTCAGCGGGGCTCGCGCGCCAGGTAGACCGTGTCGGGTACGCCCCGGGCGACGGGGACCTCGACGACCTCCACCGAGGCGAACCGCCGTCGCAGCGAGGCCTCGAAGACCGGCACGGCGTTGGCGCTCCAGAAGGCCAGTACGCCGCCCGGCGCGAGCAGGCGGGTGAGGCGGTCCAGGCCGGGGGCCTCGTAGAGGCGGTTGTTGGCCTCCACCACCGTCCAGTCGGGCCCGTTGTCGGTGTCCAGGCAGATCACGTCGTAGCGGGCGGGCCGCTCGGCGGAGGCGGCCGCCTCCAGCCAGGCCACGATGTCGGCGTTGACCACCCGGCAGCGCGGGTCCCGGTGCACGTACTCGGCCGCCTCCCCGAGCTCACCGTCGTGCCAGGCGATCACCTGGGGTTCGAGCTCCACGACCTCCACCAGGGACACCCTGGGGTGGTCCAGCGCCTCGCGCGCGGAGAAGCCCACGCCCAGCCCGCCGATGAGCACGCGCGAGCGCGAGCGCCCGGCGGGCAGCGCGGCCAGGCTGGCCCGCACCATCTCGCGCTCGGAGGTGCCGTCACGGGTGTCCATGAGGAACAGGCCGTTGGAGTAGATCTCGTAGTGCGCGCCCACCCGGCGCAGCACGAGGTCGCCGCCGGTCTCCCCGGTCACCCTGGCCAGCGTGACCGCCTCGCCCTCGGGGGCGTGGGGGCCGGTCGCGGGGGTGTCTGGAGTTCGCTGGTTCATCCCCACATTCTGCCCGGGCGGCCCCGGGCCGCGGCGCCCGTCGTCGGAGGGCGCGCTTGACCCTCCCCTCGGGGGAGGCCCCACAGTGGAACCATGCTTCCCATCGGTGCCTTCAGTCAGCTCACCGGCCTGTCCGCCAAGACCCTTCGCCACTACCACGCGCACGGCGTCCTGGTGCCCGCGCGCGTGGACGGGGACACCGGATTCCGCTGGTACACCGTCGACCAGGTCGGGCGCGCCGAGCGGATCGCCGCCCTGCGCCGCACGGGGCTGGGCCTGGACGACGTCCGCCGGGTGGTGGACGACCCGGGTCTGGCCCCGGAGGTGCTCCACCGGCACACCCGGGATCTGGAGCGGCGCCGCCGGGAGGAGGACCGGGCGCTGGCGGCGGCGCCCGCCGTCCTGGCGTGGGAGCCGCGGGTGCGGGTCCGGCCCCGGGAGGCGTGCACGGCGCTCACGGCGGTGGCCGGGGAGTACGGAGAGGAGTACGACACCGCCCGCGTGACCGCCGACGCCGCCGCGCTCGCGGACGCGCTCACCGGCCTGGCGGAGGAGCACGGCTGGGGCGTCCGGGGCCGGTGGTGGCGTGCACTGGAGCCGGTGGCCGGAAGCGGGGGCTCGCGGGCGGCGGTGCGGGTGTGCCTGCCGGTGGCCGCCGCGGGCGCCCCCGAGCCGCCTCCGGGCGTGGAGGTCGCGGAGTACGGGGAGGGGAGGGAGTCCTACCTGGCGCTGCCGGGACCGGAGACCCTCGGCGGCTACGCCCTGGCGCTGTCCCACCTGTTCCGACACGAGGTCGACGGCGTGTTCCCCGACATCGGCCTGCTGCGGCACACGGACGTCGACGGGGGCGTGGAGTTCGCCATGGGACTGCGCCCGCTGGAGTGACCCGGGGCCCGCGGCCGAGAGGCCGCGGGCCCCGGGTGCGCCCTGGGGCGTGTGCCCGCCTACAGGCGGCAGGCGTAGATGTCGGTGACCAGGATGGCGCGGGCGCCGAGCTGCCACAGGTCGTCCATGATGCGCTGGGCGTCCCTGCGCGGCACCATCGACCGGACCGCGACCCAGCCCTCCCGGTGCAGCGGGGAGACCGTCGGCCCCTCCATGCCCGGGGTGAGCGCCACCGCCGACTCCAGCCGCTCGGCGTGCACGTCGTAGTCCATCATCACGTAGTCGCGGGCGACCAGGACGCCGCGCAGGCGGCGCAGCAGCGTGTCGAACCGGGGGTCCTCCTCGGCTTCGGTGGGCCGGATGACCACCGCCTCCGAGACCAGGATCGGCTCACCGAAGGTCTCCATGCCCGCCTGGCGCAGGGTGGTGCCGGTGGAGACCACGTCGGCCACCGCGTCGGCGACGCCGAGCTTGACGGAGCTCTCCACCGCGCCGTCCAGGTGGATGACCCGGGCGTCGACGCCCTGCTCCTCCAGGTAGGAGCGCAGCAGGCCGTCGAAGGAGGTGGCGATGCGCTTGCCGTCCAGGTCGGCGACCTTCATGCCCGCGCCGCCCGGGGCCGCGAAGCGGAAGGTGGAGCCGCCGAAGCCCAGCGGGAGGACCTCCCTGACCGGGGCCCCGGAGTCGAGCAGCATGTCGCGGCCGGTGATCCCGGCCTGGAGCATTCCCTCGCCGACGTAGACGGCGATGTCCTTGGGGCGCAGGAAGAAGAACTCGGTGTCGTTGTCGGGGTCGACCATGACCAGGTCGCGGCTGCTCTTGCGCTGCCGGTAACCGGCCTCGCGCAGCATCTCCACGGCCGGCTCGGAGAGCTGACCCTTGTTGGGCACGGCGATTCTCAGCATGTCGGGCATGTTCGTGCTTTCTTGGCTCGCGGGAACGGGGACGTCGGGGGCCGGAACGCGCGAGGGTGCGCGCCGACCTACAGATGCTTGTAGACGTCCTCGAGGCGCAGGCCGCGGGCCAGCATCAGGACCTGGAGGTGGTAGAGGAGCTGGGAGATCTCTTCGGCGGCCTGCTCGTCCGATTCGTACTCGGCGGCCATCCAGACCTCCGCGGCCTCCTCGACGACCTTCTTGCCGATGGCATGGACACCGGCGTCGAGTTGGGCGACGGTCCCGGACCCCTCGGGGCGGGAGCGCGCCTTCTCGGACAGCTCGGCGAACAGCTCTTCGAAGGTCTTCATGGCGTCTTTCGTCGACCGGCAGATGCCCTACCAGGGTAGGCGCTCCGGCGGTCCGATGCCGCAACGGAGCACCGGTGTCTCAGCATGTGGGCGGCGGGGTGCGCCACACCGGGGCGCTCAGTAGAACCTGCGGGCGGCGGCGCGGACGACCGGTTTGGGCAGGAAGCGCAGGATGCCCGTGGCGGCCTTGTACTGGGCGCCGGGGACGACGCTGGAGTGCCCGGCGGCCCAGGCGGCGAGGGACTCGCGCACGACCCGTTCCTTGGCGACGAACGCGAACGCCGGCATCCCGCTCTCCTGGACGCCCAGGGTCATGTCGGTGCGCACGAAGCCCGGCAGGACGGCGGTGACGTGCACGCCGTGCTCGCGGACCTCCGCGGCCACGCTCTCGCTCCACAGGGTGACGAACTTCTTGCCCGCGCCGTACACCGAGCCGCCGGGGTTGGAGGTGACCTCGCCCGCGACGGAGGAGACGTTGATGACGCCGAGCCTGGACCGGGTCCGGCCCGCCCCGCGCCGGGAGATCTGCACCGGCAGCACGGCGCGGGCGAGATGGAGGACGGCGCGCACGTTGAGGTCGAGCATGGCGTCGATCTCCGCCGGGCCCTGTTCGACGAAGGGGCCGCCGTCACCGCGCCCGGCGTTGTTGACGAGCAGGTCGATCGGGGCCTCGTCGCCGCTGCCGTCGGCTCTCAGGCGCTCGGCCACACGGGCCAGGCCCTCGTCGGTGCCCAGGTCGGCGGGCAGCGTCCGGGCGCCGATCCCGTAGCGGAGGGAGAGCTCCTCGGCCAGGGCTTCGAGCACCTCCGCCCGCCGGGCCACGAGGACCAGGGAGTAGCCGCGTTCGGCCAGCCTGCGGGCGTACTCCTCCCCGATCCCGCTGGAGGCGCCGGTGACCAGTGCGGTCCGGGGGTGGGCGGGGGTCTGGGGGATGCTGGCCGCTTCGTTCATGTGTCCCAGGTTAGGCCGTCGGGTGAAGAACGGCCGGTGGTCGGACGGCGGGCGGGTGACGGCCGGAGCGGGGCCGGGGGCGGTCGGGCGGCGGGACCCGGTGACGGCCGGGGAAAGCCCCGGTCCGGGGGCCCGTCGCGCGGTCTCCGGGCCCTCCGGGGCCCGGGCCCGGAGGCGGGCCGGTCCGGTGTTTTACCGGAGCGTCGCCGCGCCGACTCCCGCGGAGAGGCCGCGAGGCGTTAGCGTTCGGGTATGTCCGAGACACACAGCCCCGCCGGACCCTTCTCCTCCCTGAGGTTGGACGAGCGCCTGCGTGACACCCGACTGTTCGTGGCCCAGGCGCTGCGCACCTTCCACGCCACCGGCTCCGTCGTCCCGAGCAGCGGCGCCCTGGCGCGCGCGATGGCCGAGTACGTGCGGCGCCGCCCCGACCCCGACCGACCTCTGCGCATCCTGGAGGCGGGCGCGGGCACGGGCGCGATCAGCCGCGGGATCGCCGCCGAGATGCTCCCCGGGGACACCCTGGACCTGGTGGAGGCCAACCCGGAGTTCGCCGCCCACGTCGAAGGCCTGCTGAAGACGGACGCGGTCCTGTCCCGGGTGGGCGACAGCGCGCGCGTGCACGCCAAGCTCGTCAACGACATGGGCACGGACCGTTCCTACGACGTGATCGTGTCGGGTCTGCCGTTCGCCAACTTCACCGCCGACGCCGTCCGGGAGATCCTCGACTACTACTTCGAGGTCCTCGAACCGGGCGGCACCCTGTCCTTCTACGGCTACCTGTACACCAAGGAGGTCAAGGCGGTCATCGCCCGCCGCGAGGACTACCTGCGCCAGGTGCGCACGAGCTGGCTGGTGCAGGAGTGGATCGACCGCTACGGCATCGGCTCCGAGAGGGTGTTCGCCAACATCCCGCCCGCGTGGGTGCACCACCTGCGCAAGCCCGAGAAGACCTCCTGAACCCTTCCGACACCTTCCGGGCCCGTCACGACCGTGGCGGGCCCTTCGTCGTTCCGGCCGCAGGGGTCCGGACCGGGATCCGCCCACAGGCTGTGGACGACCTCCCCAGCCCCCGACGGCCCGGGTGTGCCCCACCCCACGCCCGGTGCCCGCGGAGGGCGCCGGGGCGCTCCTCCGCCGCGGATCGCCGCAACCGCACGTGATCGCGCGATCGCGCGGACGCGAACGTACGACCGCACTGTCCGTTTGCGATGGATTCGTGACCTCGATCACTGGAACTTGGTGTCGCAGGCACGGGCGGGGCGCGGGTAGTCTCGCGTTGACTTCGTGCGGACCGGTTCTTTACGTTCGGGCAGAACTCACTGCCCGCAGGCACGTGAAAAGTCCCCAGGGCTTCTCTTCACCCCCTGAAGCCCGCTCCGCGCCACAAGCACCGCGCACCTTTTCCACACCGCACCAGTGTGAACCACCACCGTGCGCGCGGAATCCTACAGATCATCGATTTCCCAGGTCAGTGTGGGCCGACGGAGGAGGCAACGTGACGCTCACCCAGGCTGTCGAGACGGTTCCGGGCATCCCGGGGGGCACCGCCCCCGCGGTCCTGCCCGTGGACGTCCGGCGACGCGTCTCCGCCCTGGCCCGGACGTCGCGGCTGCTGGTCGCCTGCGACTACGACGGCGCCCTCTCCCCCACGGGCCCGGCCAACGGACGCCCGCTGCCGGAGGCCCTGCGCGCGCTGCGCGACCTGGCCGACCTGCCCGGCACCGTGTGCGCGGTCATCTCCGCCCGGCCGCTGCGCGACCTGGCCACGCTCTCCCGGCTGCCCGCCGAGGTGCGCCTGGTGGGCGCGCACGGCACCGAGTTCGACACCGACCTGACCATCGGCCGCCCCGGGCCCGACGCCGCACCCTCGGACAAGGCCGCCGCCCTGGAGCTGCTGCGCGAGCAGGTGGAGGCCACCTCCACCCTCTACATCGGCGGCGGCGACGGCGAGGAGCCCGTCTTCATGCGCCTGAGCGGCGCGGACGCGGGTGTGCGGGTCGGCGAGGAGCCCACCGTGGCCGCGCACCGCGTGGCCGACACCCCGACCGCTGCGGCGCTGCTGTCCTCGCTGGCCAACGAGCGCCGCTCCTGGGTGTTCGGCGAGCGCCCCACGCCCATCGAGCGCATGTCGATGCTGTCCAACCAGAACTCGGTGGCCCTGGTCGGCCCGGACGCGCGCCTGCTCTGGTTCTGCCACCCCCAGCCCGACTCCAACGCCCTGTTCGCCGAGGTCCTGGGCGGGCGGAGCGCGGGCGTGTTCGCCATCGCCCCCGCGCACGGAGGCCTTCCGCTGGGCCAGCGCTACCTGCCCGGCACGATGACCGTGCGCACCCGCTGGTCGCGCATGGACGTCACCGACTACCTCGCGCACGGCACCCCGCAGGGCCGCACCGACCTGGTCCGGGTGATCAGCGGAGTCACCCCGGCCACCGTCGAGTTCGCCCCCCGCCCCGACTTCGGACGCGCGCCGGTGCGCATCAGCCGCCGGGAGAACGGTCTGCTCGTGGAGGGCGCCGATTTCCCGATGGCGCTGTACGCGCCCGGTGTGGAATGGGAGATCGGGCACGACGGTGTCGACGACGTCGCCCGCGCGGTCGTGCACCCGTCCTCGGAGCGGCCGGTCGTGCTGGAGCTGCGCTGCGGCACGGACTCCCTCGTGCCCGGCACCCTGCCCGAGCCCGAACTCCAGCGCGCGGCCGGGGAGCACTGGTCGTCCTGGCTCGACGGGCTCACCCTGCCGACGACAGCCCAGCAGCTGTCAGCGCGATCCGCCCTGACACTGCGCGGGCTGTGCACCCCCTCCGGCGGCGTGATGGCCGCCGCGACCACGTCGCTGCCCGAGGAGATCGGGGGCGTGCGCAACTGGGACTACCGCTACTGCTGGTTGCGCGACGGCGCCCTGACCGTGCAGTCGCTGGTCTCCCTGGGTTCGACCGCCGAGGCGGAGGGGTTCCTGGACTGGGTGCACCGGGTGGTGGAGTCGTTGCCCGGCCCGGAGATGCTGCGCCCGCTGTACTCGCTGAGCGGTGGCGACCTGGGCCCGGAGGAGGTCGTCGAGTCGCTCTCGGGCTACGCGGGGTCGCGTCCGGTGCGGATCGGCAACCTCGCCGACCACCAGGTGCAGCTGGACGTGTTCGGCCCCGTCGTGGAGCTGATCGAGAAGCTGTCCGCCGTGCGCGGCACCCTCGCCGACCGCGACTGGGACCTGGTGCGCGCGATGGCCGAGGCCGTCGCCCGCCGCTGGCACGAGCCCGACCACGGTATCTGGGAGGAGCGCGACGAGCCCCGCCAGCGCGTCTACTCCAAGGTGATGTGCTGGGTGACCCTGGACCGCGCCGTCTCGCTGGCCGAGCGCTACGGCCGCGACGTGGACCCCTCCTGGCCCGGTCTGCGCGACGACATCGCCGCCGAGGTGCTGGAGAAGGGCTGGAACGAGGACGCCCAGGCCTTCACGACCGCCTACGACGGCACCGACCTGGACGCGGCCTCGCTGCACATCGGCCTGTCCGGGCTGATCGACCCCGCCGACGAGCGCTTCCAGGCCACCGTGACCGCCGTGGAGGCGGAGCTACGCAGCGGCCCGACCGTCTACCGGTACCACCGCGACGACGGCCTTCCCGGAGGTGAGGGCGGTTTCCACCTGTGCACCACCTGGCTGATCGAGGCCTACCTGCTGACCGGCCGCCGCGCGGAGGCCGAGGAGCTGTTCAAGCACCTGGTGGACTGCGCCGGGCCGACCGGTCTGATCCCCGAGGAGTACGACCCGGTCACCGAGCGGGCGCTGGGCAACCACCCGCAGGCGTACTCGCACCTGGGCCTGATCCGCTGCGCCCAGCTGCTCGACCGCGCCTAGGGGGCCGGGGGCCCGGTCCGCCCTCCGCGGCCCCGGACACCCCGACCGCCTCCTATCGCACCGCCCCCTTCCCTCCCTTGGGAGGGTGCGGCCCCGGCCAGGGCACCGGGGACCGCACCCGACACCGGGGGGCGGTGTTGGAATGCGCACTGCCCGTAACCTCCGCGCCCAATCATCCCCGTGCGGGGGAAACCTCCAGACCCCCTGTCCCACAGGGTCTGCGGAACGGAAAAAACCTGGCTGACCAGGTGAGGGAGTACTCCGGAAACTTCGCTCCCGCCCCTCGAGAGGATCGGGAGCGGAGCACGGTGGGCCGACGGGGGGAATCCGCTCAGTAACGGCCCAAGGTCCGTCCGATCACGCGCGCACCCCCTCCATGCTCTCGGCCAGCGCGGGGGCAAGGCCGTGCGGGAGCACGTCGTGGACCCACACGATGCGGCAGCTCCCCTCCCCCTCGGGGTCGGCGAGCACGGTTTACCCGACCTTCCCCGGCTGGTGCTCCGGCACCGTCGCGCCCAGCTCCAGCAGCTCCTCCACCGCCCGGTCGACGTCGGGCACGGCGAAGTCCAGGTGCACGCGCGCGGGTCCGTCCGGCCGAGTCAGCCCCCGCTCCCGCCCCCGCGCGTCAGAGGCCCCGGAGGAGAGCGGGTCACGCCTCCTCCTCGTCGAACCGCGCGCGGGCGCGCTGGACCGCGGGCATGTTCGCGGTGCTCCAGCGCAGGAGCGCGTCGATGAGGTCCTGGAGCGTCTTGCCGAGCGGAGCGATGCGGTACTCCACGGCGAGGGGGCGGGTGCCCACGACGGTGCGTTCGACCATTCCGTTGCGTTCCAGGCGCCGCAGCGCCGTCGTGAGCGACTTCTGGGTGACGAGGGGAATGGCCCGGCGCAGTTCGTTGAAGCGCAGCGGCTGTTCGCACAGTTCCTCCAGCACCTGGAGCGACCACTTGTCGAGCACCTGGTCGAGCAGTTCGCGGTGGAGTGGGCTGATCCGGGGCTGCTGGGGTTCGGTATCCGGCATGAAACCTGGTTTCGTTGAAGTTCCTTTCGTATACCAAGTATTAGTTGGATACCTTCTTGCCGCCAAACGTGAGGACCTTCCATGACCGTGCGCCTGCTCACCCCCGAGGGCATGTTCCAGCCCGTGCCCTACCACCACGTCGCGATCGGTACGGGCACCCGTCAGGTGCACGTGGCCGGGCAGATCGCGCGCGACGCGGAGGGCAACCCCGTCGCGACGGGCGACCTCACCGGCCAGGTGGCCCACGCCCTGCGCAACACCGCGCGCGGCCTGGCCGGCGCCGGGGCCGACTTCTCCGACGTCGTGCGCCTCAGGTTCTTCGTCACCGACTGGCGCCCCGAGAAGGCGGACGACTTCATGGCGGGCCTCGAGGGCGTCATCGACGAGCTGGGGATTCCGCGTCCGCTGCCGCCCCTGTCTCTCATCGGCGTGGACTACCTGTTCGAGCCCGACGTTCTCGTCGAGGTCGAGGCGTTCGCGGTCCTCGACTGACCGGGGACGGGAGAGGGCCCCGCGTCCGCCGGAACGCGGACCGGGGCCGGAGGCCGGCGGGGGCTTCAGCCGAAGGGGGACTCGGGGCGGTCGGCCCCGGCGGCCTTCCGGACCCGGCCCTCCGGCTCCTTCCGAGCGGCCTCCCGGAGGCCGACCGGTACGTCGTCACGGCTGGCCAGAGAACGGCCAGCCGTCGTGTGTCACCGGAAGCGCGGACCCTCCTCCAGGAACTCGCGCACACCCGGCCACTCCGAGCGCAGCACCGAGTAGTAGACCACGTCCCGGCGGCGCCCTCCCGGCATGACGTCGTAGCTGCGCAGGACGCCCTCCTCCGTGGCGCCGATGGCGCGCAGGCCCCGGCGGGCGCGCTCGTTGAGCACGTCGGTCTTGAACTCGACCCGTTCGGCGCCCATCACCTCGAAGGCGTGCCGCATCGTGAGGTACTTCGACCAGTGGTTGATCCCGCGCCCCCAGAACTCGCTCCCCAGCCAGGAGTTGCCGACCTCCAGGCGCAGGTCGGGCTCGGACATGTTTCCGTAGCTCGTGCTGCCCGCCACGCGCCCGCTCGACTTGTCGGTGATGGTGAAGGTGGTCTGCTCACCGCTGTCGCTGGCGGAGAGGCAGGAGTAGAAGAACCGGACGAAGCTGGCCTGGTCCTCCACACGGGTCACGAAGTGGGTCCAGATGTCGGGATCCATGACCTGCTCCCGCCATCCCTCGCGATCGGACTCGGTCAGCGGAGTGAGCAGCACGTGCTCGTTCTCCAACCGGACACGCGACTGCTCGGACCACGACATGGGAACTCCTCCGGATATACGTCGGTACGTCCGGGGCGGAGTTTAGTTACGGCCGTCACGTACCTCCACGGAGGGGACCCCCGCACGGGCCGCGGTACCGCGCCGACCGTCGTACCCGGCCGATACGGTGTCCTCTCCACCAGAACGCGGAGGAACCGAGCGATGGCCGCCACCGACACCGTCATCTCCCCGCGCGCGCTGAACCGCGCCACCCTGGCCCGCCAGTTCCTGCTGGAGCGCGTGGACCGGCCGGTCACCGAGGTGGTCACCCGCCTCGTCGGCCTGCAGGCACAGACCACGCACACCTGGTACGTGGGCCTGCAGAACCGGATCGAGGGCGTCCGCCCCGAGGAGGTCGGGCGCCAGCTCACCGACGGCGAACTCGTCCGCGCCACGCTGATGCGCGGCACCCTGCACCTGGTCACCCCCGCGGACCTGCGCTCGCTGCGCCCCACCCTGGACGCCGTCATGGAGCGGGGACTGGCGCACGGCAACCACGGCAGGGCCCTCGCCGGGGTCGACCTCACGGCCGTGGTGGAGGCCGGGCGCGCCCTCTTGGAGAAGGGGCCGCTCACCCCCGGCGAGCTGGGGCCGCTACTGGCCGAGCGGTGGCCGGACGTTCCCTCCGGCGACCTGTCCCACGCGGTCCGCTCCCTGCTCCCCGTCGTCCACGTGCCCCCGCGCGGGGTGTGGGGCGCCTCCGGCCCGCCCCGACTCGCCCCCGCCGACACCTGGACCGGACTACCCATGGACGCCGCACCGGACCCCGGCGGCCTCGTGCTGCGCTACCTGGCCGCGTTCGGCCCGGCCACCGTCCGGGACGTGCAGGCGTGGTCGGGGCTGACCCGGCTGCGGAGCGTGGTGGAGGGCCTGCGCGAGCGGCTCACGGTGCTGCGCGGCGAGGACGGCGCCGAGCTGTTCGACCTGCCCGACGCCCCGCGCCCCGGGGGCGGGGTGCCCGCCCCCGTGCGCTTCCTCTACGACTTCGACAACCTGCTGCGCGGCCACGCCGACCGCGGCCGGGTGATCGACCCCGAGGACCTGCGCCGCCTCGCCTCCCGGAACGGGATGCCGCCCGCCACCGTGCTGGTCGACGGCCGGGTGCGGGGCTCGTGGAAGGTGGTGCGGAGCGGGGGGACCGCGACCGTGGAGGTGACCCCGTTCCGGCCGCTCGGGGGCGCCGACCGCGAGGAGGCCGAAGCGGAGGGGCTGCGCCTGCTGGGCTTCTGGGCCCGCGACAGCGACCGGCACGAGGTCCGCTTCGCCGCTCCCGCCTGAACGGCGCCTCGGCTTCCGTACTCCGTGGCACCCGGCGCAAAGTCGGAATCACCCGTTTCACACCGAGAATTACGGTGTCCACTGTGGAGGCATGTATCCGGACCTCGGACTCTACGTGTGGATATGGAAGGATTCACGGGTGACCGAAGAGTTCCGCGCCGCGTTCCAACGCGTGCTCGACACCGCAGCCAACCAGGCACCCGACTTCCCGGGAGCCGTGCACGACGTGTTCCGGCTGTCCTCCCAGGTGCCCGTGGACGAACTCGCCATCGCCATGGAGGCGCTGGCCCCGGTCCTGAGCGACGCCGAGCCGACCGCGGGGATCGCGGCCGACCTCGCCGTCCTGGCCGGCGCCCTGGTGGAGTCCGGTGCCCCGGCGGGACAGGTGGGGTTGGAGGTGCTGCGCCAGCTCGGCAGTTACGGTCAGGCCGCGGTGGCGTTCATGCACGCCTGGGACAAGACCGGCGGCGGCGCGCCCCCCGCGCCCCCCGAGGTGTCCGAGGCCGAGGAGGCCCGGGTCGAGGAGGTCCTCGGCGAGAACGCCCCCCTGGCCACCGTGGGCTGGTGGACGTCGCTGCGCTACGGTCTGGCCGCCAAGGCCATGCTGGGCGACGCCCGGGTGCGCGCGGCCGTGCGCTCCGACCCCAGCGCGCTGGAGGGGCTCACCCAGATCGTGCACGCCCTGTCCACGCAGCTCAGTGAGTTCGTCGAGGTGAACGAACTGCTGCGGATGGCGGAGGCGGACACCGCCCTGGTGCTGGACCGGGCCTCGTGGCGGGGCTTCCGGGTGCGCTTCGACGGGATCGGCGACAACTTCCAGCTGCACACGCTGCTCGCGGACGCGCTGATCGGCAAGGAGGGCCGGCGGGTACCGGGCACCCGGCCCGACCCCCGGTGGACGGCCGCCTGCCTGGACGCCCCGGCGGACCCGCTGGCGGACGTGGTGCGCGGCGAGTGGGACCTGGTCGGCGGGGACGGCACGTGGGTGGGCAACGAGGCGTGCCCCGGGGACATCCCGGTCCTGGAGGGGGAGCGCGTACTCGTCCTGGAACCGCAGACGCTGACCCACTCCTGGCGGGCCGGGCGCCGGCACCCGCACATCCCGGGGTCCCTGGAGGTGGTGGAGGAGATCCCCTCCAGCGAGGCGGCGGCCTGGTGGTCGCGGATCCACCCGGCCGGCGCGGTCCGCCACCCGCTGGCCCCGCCCCTGGAGCACGACGAGACCGGGACCCACCGGGCGCCCCGGCACTTCGGCGTGGCCGCGCACTTCGCCGAGGTGGACTCGGGACCGATGTCGGCGACGTTCCGCGCGCTGGAGCCCGAGGAGGACGGGGCTCCCCGTCCGGGGGCCTGGAGGTCTCCCGGGGAGTACGACGACGCCTCCGCGGCTCCCGGGTCCCGGGAGCCGCGGAGCGCTTCCGCCGGACCGGACGCGCCCGCCGCCCCCCAGGACCCGTGGGGAGCGCCCGCCGACGCGGGCGGGACCGACCAGGACCTCACGGCCGTACCGCACGCCTGGAACGCCCCCGGCTACCGGGACGAACTCAGCGAGGACCGCGCCCCCCTGCCGCACGCGTGGGACGACCCGCCCGCCGCGGACGGCCCCGCACAGCCGGTGTGGGGCAGGCCCGTGGAACACCGGGTCGCCCCCGCCCCGGACGGACCGGCCGAACCGCACCCGTGGGAGGCGTTCACCGGACACGGGGACGAGCAGACCGAACCGGGGGAGCCGCCGCGGACGGCGCCCGCGGAGCGGTCGAACGGGGCCGCCCCGGCGCAGGGGCCCGACCCCGACCCCCGGGCCGACGCGCCCGCCTCCCCGGCCGCCGACGAGCGGCCCTCGGGGGCGCACCAGCTCCCGCCCATGCCTCCGGGGGTCTCCGACAGCTGGTCGTGGGCGCCCCGGTGGAAGTGGCCCGCGCCGCCGGAACCCCCGCGCTGACCGGAGCCGCCCCGCGGCCCCGGCGACCGGTCGCACCCGGGCCGTCTCGCCGACGACCAGCGCCGACCCCGGAAAGTGGTACCAAGAAAGCGGCTGGTCACCCACGCGTGGCGGGTACGCGACTAGGCTGGCGTTCGGCAATCCGACAACCCGGGCAAGCCGACTGCGCTGGGTGCGTCACAAACACACTCAAGGAGATCCCGTCATGGGACAGCGACACTTCGATCTGGTGGTTCTCGGCGCGGGACCCGGCGGCTACGTCGCCGCCGTGCGCGCCGCTCAGCTCGGCCTCACGACCGCCGTCATCGAGGAGAAGTACTGGGGCGGGGTCTGCCTCAACGTGGGCTGCATCCCCTCCAAGGCGCTGCTGCGCAACGCCGAGCTCGCCCACCTGTTCCAGAACGAGGCCGACCAGTTCGGCATCAGGGTCGACGGCAAGGTCGAGTTCGACTTCGGCAAGGCGTACAGCCGCAGCCGCGAGGTGGCCGAGGGCCGCGTCAAGGGCGTCCACTACCTCATGAAGAAGAACAAGATCACCGAGATCGAGGGGCGCGGGACCTTCATCGACGACCACACGATCGAGGTCGGTGACGGGAACGGCGGGACCGAGACCGTCACCTTCGACCACGCGGTGATCGCGGCGGGCTCCTCCACCAAGCTGCTGCCCGGAACGGAACTGTCCGAACGGGTCGTCACCTACGAGGAGCTGATCCTCACCGACACCCTCCCCGGCAGCATCGTCATCGCCGGCGCGGGCGCCATCGGCGTGGAGTTCGCCTACGTCATGGCCAACTACGGCGTGGACGTCACCATCGTGGAGTTCCTCGACCGCCTCGTGCCCACCGAGGACGAGGAGGTCTCCAAGGAGCTCTCCCGCGCCTACAAGAAGCTCGGCGTCAAGGTCATGACCTCCACCCGGGTGGAGTCGGTGGAGGACACCGGCCGGGGCGTCCGGGTCACCGTCAGCAGCGACGGCAAGGAGCAGGTCCTGGAGGCCGACAAGCTCCTCCAGGCCATCGGCTTCTCCCCCAACGTGGAGGGCTACGGCCTGGAGAAGACGGGCGTGGAGCTGACCGAGCGGGGCGCCATCGCCATCGACGGCCGGGGCCGCACCAGCGTGCCGCACATCTTCGCGATCGGCGACGTCACCGCCAAGCTCATGCTGGCCCACACCGCCGAGGCCATGGGCATCGTGGCGTCGGAGACCATCGCGGGCGCGGAGACCCAGGAGATCGACTACCGGTTCATCCCGCGCGCCACCTACTGCCAGCCGCAGATCGCCAGCTTCGGCTACTCCGAGAAGGAGGCGCGCGAGGCCGGATACGACGTCCAGGTCGCCAAGTTCCCCTTCATGGCCAACGGCAAGGCGCACGGCCTGGGCGACGCCCGCGGCTTCGTCAAGATCCTCTCCGACGGCAAGTACGGGGAGTTCCTGGGCGCCCACATGATCGGCCCGGACGTCACCGAGCTGCTGCCCGAGCTGACCCTGGCCCAGCAGTGGGACCTGACCGTGCACGAGGTCGCGCGCAACATCCACGCGCACCCGACGCTCAGCGAGGCGGTCAAGGAGGCCGTGCACGGCCTGGCCGGGCACATGATCAACATGTGACGAGCCGCGTCCGGGGGCGGGTGCCGCGCCCCCGCGCCGGGGGCACCGGGGACTTGCTAAGTTTCCCTGTGTCCCCCGCCGGAGCCCCCTCCCGCCGCCCGGCGCTCCCCGAACCGAAAGCCACCCATGCGACTGATCCCGTCCACCCCCCTGTCGTGCCTGGGCACGGCCGTCGCCGTCGCCGTCGTCGGCGGAGTCGCCCTCGTCGGCTTCGGCGTGGTCGACGTCGACGAGTTCGACCTGAACCTCGGTCTGCCCTCCTGGGGCGGCGAGGAGTCCCCGGACGAGGAGCCCAGCGCCGACCCGAGCCCCGAGGCGGAGCCAGAGGAGCAGGAGGCGTCGGGCTACGCGCTGCCCGAGTCCTGCGAGGCCGCCGGCGCCGCCGAGGTCGTCGGCGACCTGGCCCCCGGCCCGGTCCTGACCGAGGAGTCCGGCGAGGTGGCGGGTATCGACGACGCCGAGCAGGTGGTGTGCTCCTTCAGCGACGGGAGCACCGAGCCGGGCGCGCCCTCGTTCACCCTCGTGTTCACCCTGAACGCCGACCCCAGCGCCAGCCCCGACGTGGTGCGGGTGCCCGGCGCCGAGGCGGAGATGAACTGGGAGGTGGACATCGACGTGGACGTGGACACCTACCACACCGAGGAGGCCGACTCCCTGGGCGGCGACCTGGAGTACGTGGGCACCGTGGACGGATCCAGCCGCCACCTGTACCTGTCGCTGCCCGGCGACCTGTACGTCACGGCGATCGCCTACGGCGACGAGGTGCCGCGCGAGGACCTGGAGCGGGTGGTCATGGAGGCCGCCGAGCGCGTCCGCGGCTGAGCGGGCACCGGGAGCGAACGGAGGGGGCCGCCCGGGCGGCCCCCTCCCCGCGTCCCGGGCTCAGTACTCCACCGGGATCTCCTCGAACTCCCCGAAGGGGCCCGCCCGCAGGGTCAGCTCCTCCACGTCCACCGGCGGGGCGGGGAAGACCGCCACCAGGTTGTAGGTGTTGCCGGGCTGGAGCATGTGCACCTCCTCGGCGAAGCTGCTGTAGCGGCCCTCGCCGAAGGACATCTGAGCCACGTACCGCACCAGGCCGCTCTCCGGCTCCAGCAGCTGGAAGCCGCCGAGCGTGCCCTTGTTGAACTGCTCCGGGCCGCCGGCCTGGATCGCCTCCTGGCCGCCCATGTCGGGGATGGTCGGCTCGTCGGTGGTGTTGGTCAGGGACACGGTGCCGATGACGTAGGCGCCGTCGCGGCGCAGCGGGTAGACCTCCAGGCGCACGCCGTCCAGCTCGCCCTCGGCCACCACCGAGCCCGGGTCGTCGTCGTAGGGGGCGGGCCAGGTGACGTTGCGCTGGGCGACGCCGAGGCCGTCGTCGTCGTACTCCTCCTCGTCGGTGGCCTCGCGGGTCTCGTTGAAGACGTACGAGAACTCCACGCGCCGGTTGCGGGCGCGGGCCTGTTCGTCGTCGGGGCCGCCCTCGCGGGCGACCGGTTCGCGCTTGCCGCGGCCCTCGACCTCCAGGTCGTAGCCGGGTCCGAGCTCCTCGGCGAGCAGGTCGCGCACGGTCTCGGCCCGCCTGACCGACAGCGGGTCGTTGTAGGAGTCGTCGCCGATGCCGTCGGTGTGGCCGATGACCGTGATGACGGGCTCGTCGGGGTCGACGTTCTGGGCCAGGGTGGTGGCCGCGCGGCGCACGACGTCCTCGGCCTCGGAGGTCAGGTCCGAGCGGTCGAACTCGAACATCACGTCCGAGTGCAGGGAGATGATCTCGCGGTCGCCGTCCCGGGTGGTGGAGGCGATCTCGGAGTCGACGAAGCTCTGCACCCAGCCCTCGTCGGCCAGCGCGTCCCCGTCGGGGCGGCGGTTGGCGAAGGTGAGGTTCTCCCCGCGCGCGGGCGGGTTGTCCAGGCTCAGGTGGTCGGGGCCGTTGGGGTCCTCCGGGTCGGGCCGCTCCTCCTCCACGTCCTGGATCGGGATCCCGGTCATCGCGCCGAGGCCGCTGCCGACGAAGGTGACCTGCTCGACCTCGTCGGGGATGCGGGGGAAGTAGCGCACGTACTCGTTGGTGACGCCGTCGTGGACCGGGTACAGGCCGTCCCGGTTGGGGCTCTCGGAACCGTACTTGAGGCCATCACCGTCGAGGAACTGCCGGTAGACGCGGCCGGTGAGCGGGTCGACGAGGGTGTGCGCCATGCTCAGGTTCCGGTTGGGTCCGGAGAAGTCGTCGAGGTAGGTGACCTCGTAGTACATGACGGTGTAGTCGTCGGTGCGCTCCAGTCCCGTGACGGCGAAGCGCATCTCGGCGTCCTGACCGGTGTCCTGGAAGATGCGGCCCTCGCGGACGTAGGGGAACTCCTCCCGGACGGCCGGCGGGCCCGACGCGTCTCCGAACGTCTCCGACCACCAGTCGGATATGTCCGCGGTGACCGAGCAGCCGCTGAGGAGGAGGCTGCCCGAGACCACCAGCGCGACCGCGGTGAGGGGCGTCTTGCGCGCCATGTGGGGGAACTCCGATCGTTGAGGAGACGTACGGCCAATATCCTCCTGCACTCGCGGGGCCGGGCCGACCGTCCCGTCCCCCCTTGACGGGATACGCCCGCCCTGAGGGAGTTCCGGCCGGGTGCGGGAGGGGCGGCGGGGGCCGGGAGGGCCCTTTCCGGAGACGGCCGAAAAAACTCCGCTCCGGCACCCATCCGCTCCCGCCCCGGCGCCGAATCCCCCACGTGACCACCGAGACACGCGGGACCGCCCCGCCACGCGACAGGCGACGGGCCGTCGTCGGACCGGTCGTGGGCCTGCTCACCGTGGTCGCCGCACTGGGCGTCGCGGAGCTGGCCGCAGGACTCCTGCGCACCGTGTCACCGGTGTTCGCCGTCGGCGACACGGTCGTCGACATCACACCGCCCGCCCTCGTGGAGGTGGCGATCGATCTGCTGGGCAGCGCCGACAAGGTCGTGCTGGTCTCGGGGATCGCCGTCGTCCTCCTGGGTGTCGGGGCCGTACTCGGCGTGGTGGCGCTGCGGCGTCCGCGCGTCGGGTACGCGGGGCTGGCGGTGTTCACGGCGGTCGGGCTGGCCGCCGTGCTCCCCCACCGCGCCGCTGACCCGGTCACTCCGGTGCCAGTGATCACCGGCGCGGTGGCGGGGGCCGTCGCACTGGCGCTCCTGCTGCGGAGCGCGAACGCGAGCCTTCTGCCACAGGGGACGGGGAGTTCGACGGCACCGGCGGACGCGGAGGAGGTTCCCCGGTCCTCCACGACCGGAACGTCCGGCAGGGGCCCGGGCAGGCGCGGTTTCGTGCTCACCGCGGCCGGGGTCCTGGCCGTGTCCGGATCCGCCGGTGTCCTCGGACGCCGGCTGCCCGCGCTGGGCGGCGGCGCGGGTTCCCGCTCCTCCCTCGCCCTGCCCAACGCCGCGGACCCCCTGCCTCCGCTGCCCGCCGCCGACCTGGGGATTCCGGGGCTGACCCCCTTCACCACGTCCAACCAGGACTTCTACCGCATCGACACCGCGCTCACCCTTCCCCGGCTGGACGCCGACAGGTGGACCCTGCGGGTGCGCGGGATGGTGGACGAGCCGCTCGAGATCGACATGGACGAACTGCTCGGCATGGAGCTGGTGGAGGCCGACATCACCCTGACCTGCGTGTCCAACCAGGTCGGCGGCGACCTGGCGGGCAACACGCGCTGGCTGGGCCTCCCGCTGGCCGACCCGCTGCGCCGGGCGGGCGTCCGGTCCGGCGCCGACCAGATCCTGAGCACCTCCGACGACGGCTGGACCTGCGGCACTCCGACCGAGGTCGTCATGGACGGCCGTGACGCCCTGCTCGCGGTGGGGATGGGCGGCGAGCCGCTGCCCCACGCGCACGGGTACCCGGCCCGCATGGTCGTCCCGGGCCTGTACGGGTTCGTGAGCGCGACCAGGTGGGTCACCGACATCAAGCTCACCCGCTTCGCGGACGAGCAGGCCTACTGGGCGCAGCGCGGCTGGGCCGTGCGGGCGCCGATCAAGACCATGTCCCGCGTGGACGTGCCCGCGCCCCCGTCCCGCGTCGCCACCGGCGACGTCGTCCTGGCCGGGGTGGCCTGGGCGCAGCACCGCGGTGTCGACGCCGTGGAGGTGCGCGTGGACGACGGCGGGTGGCAGGTCGCCGAGCTGGCCGAGGTCTCCGGCATCGACACCTGGGTCCAGTGGGTCGCCGAGACCAGCGTCGAACCCGGACAGCACTCCGTGGAGGCCCGGGCCACCGACACCACCGGGTTCACCCAGCCCTCCGAACGGGTCGACCCCGCCCCCGACGGCGCGACCGGCTGGCACAGAGTCCAGTTCACCGGCGAGTAGGGGTCCCCCATCCGTCACCGCTCCCAGGAGCGGTGAAGCGAAACAACCGAAGTTCAGCAAGTTGAAGGAGAGCATGATGATTCGCAAGTCCGCCCTCACCGTCTCCGCCTCCGCAGCCGCCCTCGCCTTCGGTCCCACCGCCTGTGGCGGCGGCATGGAAGGCAGCGCCGGCTCCGCGGAGGAGACCCCGACCAGCAGCGAGACCGAAGGCAGTGCGGGCATGGACAACGGGAAGGGGCCACGGCCCAGACCGCGGGCGAGAACTTCGGCCCCGGCTGCGCCGCGGTGCCCGAGGACGGCGCCGGCAGCTTCGAGGGCATGGCCCGGGACCCGGCCGCCACGGCGGCCTCCAACAACCCGGCGCTGTCCACGCTCGTGACGGCCGTGCAGGAGGCCGACCTGGTCGACACCCTGAACTCGGCCGAGGACATCACCGTCTTCGCACCGACCGACGACGCGTTCGCCGAGATCCCCGAGGAGGACCTCAACGCGCTGCTCGCCGACAAGGAGCAGCTGACCGAGGTACTGACCTACCACGTGGTGGAGGGCCGCCAGGACCCGTCCGCCCTGGAGGACGGCGCGTTCACCTCGCTCCAGGGCGGGGACGTCACCACCGCGGGCTCCGGCGAGGACTTCACGGTCAACGGCGACTCCGAGGTCGTCTGCGGCGACGCGCAGACCGCCAACGCCACCGTCTACATCGTCGACACCGTGCTGACGCCCCAGTAAGAGTAAGGTCCGAGGACGGTATGACCCCCGGGCGGCCTGAGCGTTGACGCCGGGCCGTCCGGGCCCCTGCCCGCACCCCGGGCACACGGCACTCCATCAACCGCAGAGCAGCACAGGAACACCAGGAAGAGGAGCGGATGGACGAGCAAGCCGCGATACCCCGGGGTCCCCGTGGGGTGGGAGCCGAACCCCGGGTTCCGCCCTCCCAGCGGCTCACGGAGCTGCTCCGCCAGGTGGCGCGCGGCGACGAAAGCGCGTTCGGGGAGGTGTACGACCTGGTCAGCCCGTCGGTGTACGGCCTGGTCCGTCGTGTGCTGCGCGATCCCGCCCAGTCGGAGGAGGTCGCGCAGGAGGTGATGGTGGAGGTCTGGCGCACCGCCTGTCGGTACGACGAGCGGCGGGGCAGCCCGCAGGCGTGGGTGATGACCCTGGCTCACCGCAGGGCGGTGGACCGGGTGCGCTCCGAGCAGGCCGCCACCGACCGCGAGGCGCGGGCGGCGGCCGCGGACGCGCAGAGACCCTACGACGAGGTGGCCGAGGAGGCCACCGACCGGCTGGAACGCGAACGGGTGCGGCGCTGCCTGGACACCCTGACCGAACTCCAGAGCCAGTCCGTACGTCTGGCCTACTACGGCGGTTACACCTATCGTGAGGTGGCCCGCCTTCTTTCGACGCCGTTGGGCACCGTGAAGACGCGGATGCGCGACGGCCTGATCCGTCTACGCGACTGCCTGGGGGTGGAGTGGTGAGGAGGAGACTGGGCCAGGACCCGCACATCCTCTCGGGAGCCTACGCCCTGGGTGCGCTGTCGCCGGGTGAGAGCGTGCGCTTCGAGGACCACCTGGCCGACTGCGACTCCTGCGTACAGGAGGTCCGCGGCTTCGCCGAGACCACCGCCCTGCTCGGCTCCGCCGCCGCGAGCACGCCCCCCGCCCAGCTGCGCGAGCGGGTGATGGAGGAGGTTGCCCGGACACGGCAGCTCGCCCCTCCGCCCCAGCGCGTCCCCGACCCGCGCCGCGGCGGGTGGACGCGGGGTCTGGGGCTCGTGCTGGCCGCCTGCCTGGCCGCCGTGATCGCCCTGGGCGTGGTCGCCTTCGACCAGGTCCGACAGATCCGGGAGCTGCGGGAGAACGAGCAGCTCATCGCGGCGGTGCTGGCCGACCCCAACGCCTCCTACACCAGCGCGGAGCCCATGGAGGGCGTGTCCGTGACCGTGGTGCGCTCCGAGCGCACCGGGCGGCTGGTGTTCAGCGCGCACGGCCTGGACCGGCTGCACGACGAGGACTACCAGCTCTGGCTGACCCGCGACGACGGCACCGTGTACTCGGCCGGGGTGCTGACCGTGGACGAGTCCGGTTTCGTGAGCCCGGTCCTGGCCGCCCCGCAGGGTCCGGCCACCGAGGGCGTGGCCGTGACCATCGAGCCCGAGGGCGGCTCCGAGCAGCCCACCTCCGACCCGGTGATGGCGCTGCCGATCGACGGCTGACCCCGGGCGGCCGTGGCCCGGTCCCCGGTGACCGGCACGGCGGTCCCCGGTTCGGAGTTCCCGGACGCCGCCCGCTACGGCGACTGGTCCGATGATCGGACCGCTCGCCGACGGCCGGCGCGTCCGGACCCGCCGGGGTCAGGCCACGGAGACCTCCTCGGGCCGGGGCAGGTCGCGCATCACCGGCGAGAGGCTGAACAGCGCGGCGAGCGCGGACACCAGGGCCATCGTCAGGAACACCCAGGTGGGTCCGGCCAGGTCGAAGATCACCCCGGTGCCGAGGATGCCGATCGGCTGGGAGACCAGGGCCATGAACGTGACCGCGCCCAGGACCCGGCCCTGGTGGCCGTCGGTGACCGAGGCCGAGACGTAGGCGTGGAAGACCGCGTTCACGCACGGCACGATGGCGAACACGCAGCCCACCAGCATCCCGAGCGACAGCACGGTGGGGGCGACCACCAGCGCGAGCGCGCACACCGGGGCGCTCCAGGCCGCGGCGAGGAAGGTGGCCGAGGGACGCACCCACCTGACCACCACCCCGGCGAGCAGGGCGCCGACCAGGCCCCCGGTTCCGGCCAGGGAGACGGTGAGCCCGATCTGGAAGTGGCTGGCGCCCTGGCCCTCGGCGGTCGCGATGAGGGCCAGAAAGGCGCCCGTCTGGGTGAAGGTCAGGTTGAAGCCGACGATCCACAGCATCATCGGGCGCAGTATCGGGTGCCTGGCCAGCACGGTGAACCCGGTGACCGTGTCGCGCAGCGTCCACCGTTCGGGCTCGTCGAGCCGGTGGGCCTGCATCGGGCGTCGGATGAGGGCCACGAGCACCGCGGAGGCCAGGTAGCTCAGCGCCTCGGCGGCGAAGGGGAAGGCACGGCCGAGGCTGAAGAGGGACCCGGCGACCGGTGCGCCCAGTGCGGTGGTGGTGAAGAAGCGGATCTGGTTCTGGGCGGAGGCCTCGGCCACCTGTGCCGGGGGCACCAACTGCTTGATGGAGGCCATCGCGACGGGGTTGGAGACGCCCATCATGGCCGCGGAGCCGACCGCGACGCCCACGATGACGGGAAGCGTGGCGTGCTCGGTGAACAGGAGGACGGCGAAGAGGCCGAGCAGTGCCAGGCGACCGAGGTCGCAGCACAGCAGGATCGTCCTGCGGTTGGACCGGTCGGCGAGCGAGCCGCCGATGACCGCGGCGACCATGGTGGCGACGACCTGGGCGGCTCCGATGACGCCCGCCTGCGTCGCCGACCCCACGAGGAGGAGGGCGAGCAGGGGGTAGGCGACCTCGCCGCTCTCCTTGCCGAGCCCGGCGAGGAAGCGGCTGGTCCACAGGATCTGGAAGTCGCGGTTGCGGATGAGCGGGAGGTTCTGTTCCGCGCTGTCGGCGGGGGGCCTCGCCCCGGTCGACACGGAGGGGCGGTGCTGCCGCTCTGTCATCGCAATCGACTGACCCGTCCGCAGACCCCGAACGGGGGCCTGACGAGGGGGGTGGTTCTCATGCCGTCATTATGCGCGCATTGCCCTCTTTGGCGAACTTTGATGTTTCTGTCCTGAGCACGGTAGGGATCGGCGGGAAAATCCGCTCCGGACGTGGTGTAGGGACCCGCCCCGGAGAACGCGCGCGCCGGTGTCGGGGGCCGGGAGCGTGCCGAGTGAACAGGAGGAACCACGGAGCGCACACGGAACCGGGGCCGCGAACGCCCCGGAGCCCCCGGTCCGGCTGCGCCGGGCCCCGGGCAAGCGCCGGGGCCCGGCTGCCAGGAACGACGGCGGAGGGTCCGCGGGAGGCCCGAACGGCGGTCGCGGCGAAAATGGCCGGGTTCGGCCATCCGTCCCGCCGACCGGTGTCCACGGCCGTCGGCCGACCGCGGAACCACCGTCAGACCGGGCGGCCCGCGGCCGCGGCCTCGACACCGCGCGGGGTGCGCTCGGCGTGGGCCACCACGAGGGCGGCCACCAGAGAGCCCCCGGCCACCAGCGCGTACGAGGCGGTCCACCCCCCGGTCAGTTCGCCGAGCAGGCCGAACAGCAGCGGGCCGCCCAGGGCCATGCCGCTGCCCGCGCCCTGCACGAACCCGGACAGGGCCGCCGCGCCCTGCGGGGTGGTGCTGCGGGCGTTGATCATCGTCATGGTCACCACGAACAGGCTGGTGCCCAGACCCAGGGCGAGCACCCACAGCGGGGCCAGCCCGGAGGCCAGGGCGATGCCCGCGTAACCGACCGCGTAACCGGCCAGGCCGAGCGCCACGACCGGGAAGGTGTTGGAGGCGCGCAGCGTGACCGTGGGTGCCACCAGGCCGAACAGCAGGCTGGTGCCGACCATCAGGGACACCATGCTCCCGGCCATGGCCGGGGTGTGACCGGCGTCGGTGAGGAGGGTGGGCAGCCAGGTGAACAGGGTGAAGACGTTCCACGTGACCATGCCGAAGAGGAGGGCCATCCGCCAGGCCATACCGACCCGCCAGATCGGCCGGGCCAGCGCGGGGCCCGCGGTCGTCGGCGCGGCGGCGGCCGCCGGGTGCGGTCGGCCGCGCTGGAGCGCCCACAGCAGGGCGGCGACCAGGGCGAGCACCGACCAGGACCCCAGGGCGAAGCGCCAGCCCACCACCTCGGCGAGAGGGACGGCGACCAGGGGCGGGACGAGGGCGCCCACGTGGATGGCGACCATCTGGACGGTGCTCAGGGCGGCCAGGCGGTCGGGGAAGTACTGCTTGATCAGCGGCGGGATCACGACGTTGCCGAGCGCCGCACCGGTGAGGGCGACCCCGGTGAGCACCAGCAGGGTTCCGGTGCCGGGGGCGAAGGCGCGCAGGGCCTGGCCGACACCGGTCAGCAGCATGCTGAGCACGGCGGTGGACTCCGGCCCCAGGCGGCGCATGACCGCGGGCGTGACCAGGCCGAAGACGGCGAAGGCGACCAGCGGCAGGGTGCCGAGGAGGCCGACCACCGCGGCGCCGAAGCCGAGTTCCCCGCCGACGGTGGTCAGCAGGGGTGACAGGGAGGTGACCACCAGGCGCAGGTTCAGGGCGGCGCAGACGACGGCGGCCAGGGCCAGGGCGCGGCCACGGGTACGGCTCGGGTCGCGGTGCCGGCCGCGGACGGGACCGCGGCGCTGACCGCGGTCGCGGGTCTGGCGGCGGAGCGAAGCCGGATCGGGGGTGTGGGCCCGGCTTCGTCCCCGCTCGTGCGGGCGTACCGACGGTCGGTCGGTGGTGCCCGCGACGGAGGAAGGTCTCACGGTACGGACGTCCCTTGTGTTCTGCGGTGGTGCCTCATCGCACCGGGTCGGGGCCGAACGGCGGGGCGACACTGCCTGCCCGGAAGGATCGCTTCCTGGCGAGCCAAATACGACCTTTTCTCCCAAATGTTAGACACAGAGCGGACGGGTAGACAAGATTCCGTACTTTCTACGGATATACTGGCCGCATGGCTGATCTTGACGAACTTGATACGGCGATCCTGGCCGAACTCCAGTCAGACGCGCGGAAAACCAACCGGGATGTGGCCGCCGCGGTCGGCGCTTCGCCCACGACGACCCTCGATCGGACCCGTGCGCTGCGAGAAAGGGGTGTGATTCGGGGCTCACTGCTGGACGTGGACCTGGAGAGGATCGGCCGTCCGGTGCAGGCGCTCATCACCGTGAGCGTGGTCAAGCCCTCGCGCCACAACATCGAGGCCTTCCGCGACTGGGTGAGCTCGCTGCCCGACACCTTGTCGGTGTTCGTGACCTCGGGCAGCGAGGACTTCCTCATCCACGTGGCGCTGCCCGACAACAACAGCCTGTACGCGTTCGTCATCGACAAGCTGACCGAGCGCCCCGAGGTCGCCGACGTGCGCGCGTCGATCGTCTACGAGCACCTGCGCAACCACCGCATCGCCCCGACCAACGCCCGCGCCCGACGCCGGGTCTGAAGCCCGCACGCCGCCGAACCCGTGACCCGCGCCGCACCGACACGTAGGGTGTCCGCTGTGACGCGGATCTCCCCCGTGGACGAGCCCGCCGCCGCCCCTGTCCCGCAGACGCAGAAAGGCACCACGGCACATGGAACTCGCCCTGACCCCCCTGGAGTTCGCCCGCCGCACGCGTAGGCTGCACCCCGCGCGCGAGGCGGTCGTCGACCGGGACCTGCGGCTGACCTACGAGGAGTTCTTCGACCGCTGCGACCGCTGGTCGTCGGTCCTGCAGGGCATGGGGGTGGCCAAGGGCGACCGCGTCGCCTACATCGCGCCCAACACCCACGCCCAGCTGGAGTCCTTCTACGCGGTACCGCAGCTGGGCGCGGTGCTGGTTCCGGTCAACTTCCGGCTCTCGGCGGACGACTTCGCCTACATCGTCAACCACTCCGGAGCCCGGGTGCTGTGCGTGCACGCCGACCAGCTCGACGCCGTGGACGGGGTCCGCGACCGGATGCCGGGCGTGGAGCGCTTCGTCGCCCTGGAGGGCGCGCGGCCCGGATGGGAGGACTACGAGGAGCTCGTGGCCGGGGCCGAACCGGAGTTCACCCGCCCCGAGATCGCCGAGGGGGACCTCCTCAGCCTCAACTACACCAGCGGCACCACGGCCCGACCCAAGGGGGTGATGATCACCCACCGCAACGCCTACATGAACTCCGTGGGTACCCTGCTCCACCTGCGGATCGACGTCGGCGAGCGGTACCTGTGGACGCTGCCGATGTTCCACGCCAACGGGTGGACCTACACCTGGACGGTCACGGCCGCCGGGGCCACCCACGTGTGCCTGCCCGCGATGACCCCGGCCAACGTGTACGAGCTGATCCGCGCCGAGGACGTCCGCTGGCTGTGCGCGGCACCGACCGTGCTGATCATGCTGGCCAACGCACCCGAGGAGGTCCGCGGCGAGGTGCCGCCCGGCGTACACGTGGTCACCGCCGGGGCCTCACCCGCCGCCGCCACGATCGAACGCCTGGAGGACGGTTTCGGCTGGACCGTCACCCATGTCTACGGCCTGACCGAGACCGCGCCGTTCATCACCGTGTGCGAACCGCGCGCGGAGCACGCCGCCCTGTCCCCGCGCGAGCGCGCCGCCGTCAAGGCCCGCCAGGGGGTCGAGCTGATCACCTCCGGCGAACTGCGCGTGGTGGACGCCGACGGCGCGGAGGTGCCCTGGGACGGCACGACCGTCGGCGAGATCACCGTGCGCGGCAACGTGGTGATGAAGGGCTACTACAACGACCCCGAGGCCACCGAGCGGGCCATGGGCGACGGCTGGTTCCACACGGGCGACGCCGCGGTGGTCCACCCCGACGGGTACGTGGAGATCCAGGACCGGATCAAGGACGTCATCATCTCCGGCGGCGAGAACATCTCCTCCGTCGAGGTGGAGGGGGTCCTGCTGCGGCACCCGGCGGTGCTGGAGGCGGCCGTGGTCGGCGTACCGCACGAGCGCTGGGGCGAGACGCCCCGGGCCTCCGTGGTCCTGCGCGACGGCGCCTCGGTCACCGAGGCGGAGGTCATCGCCTTCGCGCGGGAGAACCTGGCCCACTTCAAGGCGCCCACGAGCGTGGAGTTCGTGGACCGGCTCCCCAAGACGGCCACCGGCAAGATCCAGAAGTTCGTGCTGCGCGGCGGCGCCTCCGCCGTCTCCCGGCAGTAGACGGCCCCTGCCGGCGCGATCGCGCGGGCCCGTGTCAGTCCGGAGAGGGCTGGAGCAGCACGAACCCCGCCTGGAAGGGGTCCGAGCACACGGCGAGGCGGCCGACGCCCGGCGTGTGCTCGGGGCCCATGTACACCTCGCCCCCCGCGGTCCGCACCCGTTCGGCCGCGAGGTCGCAGTCGACGACCGCGAACACCGGGTGCCACTCCGCGGAACCGCCGTTGTCGGACAGGTGTGCGGGGTCGACCGCCATGAGGCCGCCGTGCGCGCGCTCCCGCCCCGCGCCGGGGGGCGTGAGGACCGTGTACGTCCCGGCCTCGCCCGGCAGTTCGAAGTCGCTGACGCCCCACTTGAACAGGCGCGTGTAGAACTCGCGCGAACCCTCGCCGTCGGGTGTCCACAGCTCGACCCAGCACAGGCTTCCCGGCCGGTCGGTGACCTCGATCCCGGGGACCCTCTCGGCCTGCCACAGGCCGAAGGAGGCGCCCTGAGGGTCGAAGAACTGGGCTGTGCGACCGAAGTTCCACACGTCGAACGGCTCCACCAGCAAAGTGCCGCCGAGGCGTTCCACGGTGATGATGGTGTCGTCCACGTCGGGGTCGGCGAAGTAGATCGTCCAGGTCGGGCGCTCACTCTCGGTCCAGCGGGGGTGGAGGCCGCCGACCACCGCCCCGTCCAGGCGCAGGAGCACATAGCCGCCGCTCTCGGGCGCGGGCGGAGCGGCCTCCCAGCCGAACACCTCGCGGTAGAAGGCGCCCGAGACGTCCACGTCGGGTGAGGACACCTCGATCCAGCACGGTGAGCCGGGCATGAAGTCGGTGGTGATCATCGCCGCCCCTCTCGGTAGTGCGCACACCTCACCCGACTCCTTCCCCGGTCGGCGGCCTCCCGGGATTCGGGGCGGCAAAGTCTCGCTCAACTCGGCGTTGCCCGGTGGCACCCGGACAGCTCCGCGGACGGGCGCAGGTGGACCAGGCCGGCCACCGCGTCGGCGTGCCCGGCGCGGCCGGAGGAGCAGGCGTTCGGTCCGGATCCGCTTGCGCCGTTCACCCGTACGGCCGAGCACGGCACGGCCATCGGTGGATCCACGCGTTCCCGTCCGCCCGCGCCAGGACTCCTTGTCGGCCCCCCGCGCCCGCCCTAGCATTCCGGCAACACCGAGCTACCCAGAGGTACTCCATGCGGACGAGCACCCCCCTGCGCCTGGGCGCGGTCGCCACCGGACTGGCCGTTCTCCCCGGCCTGCTCGGCACGGTACCGGCCCTCGCCGAACCCGCCGACGTCCCCGCCGCCACCGTGTCCGGGCCCGTCCCCGTCACCGACGACTCCTACCCCTTCATGTCCGCCGACGGCCCCGAGGCCCCCCCGATCGAGGCGGGCGTGCCCATCGAGGTCGACCTCGGCGCGCACGGCTACGTCGAGGAGGAGTTCCTCCTGGAGGGCACCGCCGAGCACCGCGACCCCGCCACCGGCGAGGTCACCGGCTCCTCCCCCTACACCACCCGGATGGTGGTGCGGAGGCCCGCCCGCACCCGCGACTTCAGCGGCACGGCCTTCCTGGAGTGGAACAACGTCAGCTTCGGCCAGGACATCGAGATCGACTGGTTCCTGTCCCACGACTACCTCATGCGCGAGGGCCACGTCTGGGTCGGCCTCTCCGCCCAGCGGGTCGGGGTCGACGCGCTGCGCGCCTGGGACCCCGAGCGCTACGGCGGGCTGACCGTCGGCGGCCGCGAGCTGGCCGACGCCCCGGCGTTCGACATCTACTCCCAGACCGCCCGCGCCCTGCGCTCGCCCGAGGGCGTCGACCCGCTGCCCGGCCTCGACGTCGACACGGTCATCGCCACCGGCCACTCCCAGTCGGCCCGGTACCTGTCCGCCTACCACAACACCGTCCACCCCCACCACGGGGTCGTCGACGGCTTCGTGATCCACGGCGCCCCCACCGCGCTGGAGGAGGGCACCACGCCCGTCATGCGGGTCCTGGCGGAGACCGACGTGCGCCTGCGCTCCCAGAGCCAGGAGCCGGACTCGGCGTACTTCCGCCGCTGGGAGGTGGCCGGGACCGCGCACGTCGGCTACACCGAGTACCTCACCTTCGCCCCGCTCATCGCCCGGGAGAACCCGGGCACCCGGCCGCAGCGGTGCGACCGGCCGCCGTTCAGCCGCATCCCGTTCCACCACGTCCTGAACGCGGCCTACGAGCACATGGTGGACTGGGTCGAGGACGGCACCGCGCCGCCGCGGGCGCCGCGGCTGGCGTGGGAGGACGCCGCGACGGCGCGCCGCGACGAGCACGGCAACCGACTGGGCGGGATCCGCCTGCCCGAGCACGAGGTCGCCACGGCGCTCAACCACGGCGACAACACCGGCGACCCGTTCTGCGTCCTCCAGGGCACCCACGTCCCCTTCGACGAGGAGACCCTCCAGGAGCTGTACCCGCGGCGCGGCGGGTACGTCTGGCAGGTGAACCGGGCCGTCAACCGGGCCCGGCACGACGGCTACCTCCTGGCCGAGGACGCCCGGGACTCGCGCAAGGACGCCCTGCGCACGTCCTACCCCTGGTGGTAGACCGTGGTGTGGGGCCCGGGAGGGGCCGGGCCCCCACCGCGACCAGGTGCGCGTCGTCAGTACCGATCGCGTCCGGATAGGCGGCGCCGCGGCCCTGGGCATCGCCGCCCTGCTCCTGCCGCCGCTGCGCGCCGTGACCGAGCGCCGGACTGCACCCGGCCGATGCTCTGCCGCACCAACGCGCCTCCCGCCGGGCCCGACCGCTTCCTGATCAGCGCTTGAAGTGCACGAAGAGGCGGCCAGGATACTTGCCCGAGTTCACTTCCGAGCCGCGCGCATCCGCGGAAATCGACTCGCCCTCCCGGGCCGCGTACGCGAGTATCGCGGCATGGACACGTGTGCACAGTGCGGAGCGGTGAGCGAAACTCCCTGCGAGGAGTTGTTCCAGCAACTGTTGGCGCTGGACCACTCCCGCCAGGAGCCGTGGGGGCCACTGCACGGCGTCGCCGTCGCGTGCTACCGCCTCCAGCACCCGGCATCCCTCACCGAGGGCTCGCACGTCTTTCCGCTGGAGCTGCTGCGGGCCTACGTCGAGGGCGGGCCCGAAGCGGCGCGCAGGATGACCGAACACGCCCGCCGCGCCAACTCCCACAGGGCCCGCCGACCGGAACACACGGTCACCGCTCCCCGCTCGGAGGCACCCACCGGGTTCGCGTTCACCATCGCCGAGGTCGCCGTGGACGGCGGCTTCCCCGCTGACGGCTACCCCGGGCGTGTCCGCTCCTGGGCGGAGGCGACCCTGGCCGGATGGCGGGGCTGACCGATCCGCCGGCTCAGTGCCTGAAGTGGATGAACAGGCGGCCAGGATACTTACGAAGCCGCACTTCGCAACCTCGGAGGCGCTCAGGCCTGGCCGGGGAGGGTGACATGGACGCGGTGCGGACCGTTGTAGTGGTGACCCTCGCCTACGGGAAGGCAGCCCAGTCGGGCGGCCAGGCGCAGGCTGGGCGCGTTGTCGATGTGGATGAGCGCCCAGACCGAGTGCAGGCGAGAGGGTCAAGGCCGTGGCGGACAGCCAGGTACCAGCCGATCTCCGGCAGCCCGCCGGGCAGTCCCCCCGAGGGGCGCAGATGGGCGAGGCCGACCAGAGCGCCGTCGAGCAGCACGGCCCCGTGCCCCGGTTCCGGCGGCCCGTCGTAGGCCAGCCGGTTGTCGACCATCCGTCGGGCCAGGGCCGGGTCGGAGAGATCCGCCCCCAACAGGGAGCTCATGGCCGGGTCGGCGAACAGGTCCACCGCGTCATCGGCGTGCCGTTCCGCAAGGGGTTCCAGGACCAGCCGGTCGCTGGACAAGCACTTCTGCCGCTCACCCGTCGGACCGCCGGGAGTCAGTGTTTGAAATGCACGTATAGACGGCCAAGATACTTGCAACGACCGCACTTCGGTGCTTCACGGCCATCCGGGCGGCAAGGGCGCCGGGCAGCGCGCGACGGGAGTTGACCCCGAACTTCGTGTACACCTTCCGCAGGTGCCACTCGACGGTGTGCGGGCTGGTGAAGAGCTCCGTGCCGGTCTTCGCCTTCGTCATGCCGGCGGCGGCGAGCACGGCGACCTGGGGCTCCTGGGGGGGTGAGTGCGCTCGTCGTCGCCGTCGGAGGACCAGTAGCTGCTCGTCGTCCCCTTGTAGGGGCATCGGGTCACCGTGTCCGAGTGCCGCAGCCGCGTCCCGTCGATGTTCGCGCGATCGAGGTAGTAACGGGTCGGCAGGCCGGTCTCGAACAACGTCACGCAGTCGGCCGTTTCCGCCAGCACGGCGCCGTCCAGCTCCACTCGGACCGAGCTGCTGGAACGCAGAGCGTCCACGCGGGAGTACGGGCTGCGCGGATGAAGAAGATCGGCTCGTCCTCCTCGAACCAGGAGTCCAGCGCCCCCACTCGAAACGCACGGTGTCGCGCAGGGCTCGCGGGGCGCCTTCCCCAGATCCACGCCTCCCCCGTGCGGACTTCCGGACCGACGTGCAGGGGGTGACGGTGTGCGGGTCCGGCGCCGAGCTGCTCGGTGTGCTCGTCGTCGTGGAGCACACCCTCCACCAGGTCCTCGATCGGGATGCTGAACTGCGGATGTGCCCGCCATTCCCAGACGTACAGCGCGTGGCGGGTGTCGAAGGCGACCCGGCTGCCGATCATTCCGCGGATCCGGCGGGGAACGGGTTCGACGTGGCCGATCGGGACGGTGAGACTCGGGTGCAGGGCACCTTTGGATGCCATGGTGTTTACCTTGTGTTCGGAGGTGCGGCACTCGCCGCACCCGGTGTCCGTGGGCGCGGAAGGAAGGCGCCGGCTCGGGCCGACGGGCCCTGATCTACTCCTTCGATGGCATCGACACCCGACAGCGTCGCCGAAAGCGGGACACGGTGCGCAATCGCACGGTGTGGTGAGCGAGGTGTTGTCACAAAACGCGAGGGCTCGCGGTCAATGGGCTGTCAGTGTTCCCACTTGAGGAGATACACCGTGGACGCTCGCGTCAACTACTTCGGCAACGCCCTCGCCGGAAAGGTCATGAAGCACCTCAACTCGGCCGGAGCGGCAGTGCATGCGGCCATCCCGGTCACCACTCAGGAGCTGGTGAAGATCCGTGCCAGCCAGATCAACGGCTGCGGCTTCTGCACCGACATGCACACCAAGGACGCCGCCGCGGCGGGTGAGGACCAGCAGCGTCTGAACCTGGTGGCCGTGTGGCGCGAGGCCACGGTCTTCTCGGACGCCGAGCGCGCCGCGCTGGAGCTGACCGAGCAGGGCACGCGCATCGCGGACGCCTCGGGCGGTGTGTCGGACGAGGCGTGGGCGAACGCCGCGAAGCACTACGACGAGGACCAGCTCGCCGCACTGATCTCGCTGATCGCCGTCATCAACGCCTACAACCGCATCAACGTCATCAACCAGCAGCCGGCCGGCGGCTACAAGCCCGGCATGTTCGGCTGAGTCAGCCGCTCCGGCCCGGCCGGACACGAACCGTCCGTCGCCTGGTCACTCCGACCACCGACCAGGCGACGGGCCGAGCCCGCCCCAGCCGGTCGACGGATGCCAGCCCGGCGGGCCGTGCCATCCGCCGCGGGCCACGGATCCCAAGGACCCTCATGTCAGAACGCCACGCACTCGCCTCCCCGCGAGGGGTCGGCACGGACGTCTTGGAAGTCGCCTGCTACGGGACGGGTTCAACGGTCGAGGACACCGTGCTGCCGCTACACGGTTTCCCCTACGGCATCCACGGCTGCCTGGGTGTGGAGCGCGCCTACCTCGCCGGGGACGACCGGGGCGGGCGCACGGGTGGCTGATGGAGCCGCCGTTGGCGTCCCGCTTCATCCGCCGCCAAGCCGTCGAATGACACGACCGGAGCCTCGGCGGTCCGAGTCGGCGCGTCACAGCGCACCGGCCGCGGAAAAGGAACCAGACATGTCGTACCCGTACCCGGAACAGAAGTACTGGGGAGAGGACGGTGAGGTCGGCGCCGTCTTCCGGCCGGTCACCACACCGCCGGACATCGGTGAGAGCGGTACCGGCAAGGACGCCCTCCACTATTTGGCGACCACCGGCACCACGCAGGGTGAGTTCGGTCTGTACCGGGTGGAGATGCGGCCCAGGGCGGGCGGCCCCAAGAGCCACTACCACAAGCGAATCTCGGAGTCGTTCTTCATCCTCGACGGCACGGTGCGGGTGGTCAACGGTGCGCAGTGGGTCGACGCCCGCAGGGGGACTTCCTGCACGTGCCCCAGGGCGGGCCGCACGCCTTCCGCAACGACTCCGACGCCCCGCGCGAGGAGTACTTCGAGCAGGTCTCCCAACTGGTGCGCACCTCCGAGGAGGAGCGTGCAGCGTTCTTCGACAGGCACGACTCGTACTTCGTGGAATAGGAGCGGCAGCCACCAACGGAAGGGCCCCGTATCCCTGACATTCCGGCGACGACCGGTGTCACGGGTACGGGGCCCTGTGAGCGTCCGACCACGAGTCAGGCGGTGGCCCGCGGAGCGCGCAGGTGGGCGCGCTCCCTCAGCTCCTCCTCGTCGACCAATTCGAGCATGGGCCTGCCGGGAGCGCACATCATGGTGACAACGAACTCCGTCGTCTCGTCGTCGAGGGCGTTGCCGTCCTGGTAGTGGATGGCGTCGCCGCCCGGCTCCCAGAAGGTTCCGCCGGCCTCGACGATGCGCTCGGGCTCACCCTCGAGTTCGAAGCGAACGGCACCCTTGATGACGTACCCGAAGGCCGGGCCGGAGTGACGGTGCGGCGGGGTGCCGGGGTCACCAGGCTCCCACTGGATGTGGATGGTCATCGCCGAGGCGCCCTCGGGAACGGTGATCGGCGAGGCGTCCTGGAGCATCTTCGCCGCGCGGGTCCAGCTGGGGCCGTCCGCGTCGCCGTGGCCGTGGTGGTCGTGCTGTGAGTTCTCCGACACTGGGTCTCACCTTCCGTGGTTCCATCGTGCGCTGGCGACGCATCGTCCGCCGGCACGGTTCATGTCCGGTCGTAAAGCCGCTTGATCCTTCTGACCAGGTGTCGGCCGGATCTGTGACAAGGGATGGCAGGCCATCGCGTCCGGAGCCGGGGCGCGGTGTCACAGGAACCGAACGCGTGCCGTCCAGGTCCGATGAGCACGGTGGCATGGCAACGTCCGCCACCGACATCCGGCGGATCCACGCGCCCCTGACGGAAGAGATCCAGATGAGTCGTCGTCGCAGGTGCCGCCGGCCTGATCGGTTCCCGGACCGTCGCCGGGCTCTGGGACCACAGGGTGGAGGTCGTGCCGATCTCACACGGCGAAGGAGTCGACGTCGGCACCGGGAAAGGTATCGCCCCGGAGCTGCGGACGGCCGAGGTACTCGTGGACGTCACCGACGCCCCTCCCGAGACCAAACGTGCTCCTGTCGGTCGTCGACGCTGCCGCCGGGGAACGCGTCAAGGTGGGTGAGCGCGGCCAGGTGATCGTCAGTCACGTCAGCAAGTCCATGCTCATCCCCAACAACGCGGAACGCGACACGGCGGTCCGTGTGCGGCCGACCGGAGACCACGCAGGCGACGCCGTCGCGGACGTGGCGCCCGTGGCCGCGGTGAAAGGCGAGACCGTGATCGAGGGCGTGTACTGATGACGGTCGTGAAGGCCGACGGGCCGACGTACCTGGACGCGCTGGGCCCCAGCGGTCCTTGTCGGACGCTCGTACCGAGCAGCGCGACGGACGTGTCCGGTACCGAGGTGACGCGACTGAGCCTGGTACCGCCGGTCTACGTCGACCGGGCCCTGGCCGTGCTGCGCAAGGCCGGGGCCGTACCGACGGCCGGCATGGACGCCCTCTTGGAAGCGGCCGCCGAGGAGTTCGCCAACGGCACCATCGGCGGTCTGGGAGTACGCGAGTACGAGCACCTGGTGAGCCGCACCTCCGGCCCCCTGGCAGTGGTGCGCACCGCGACACGGGACACCGCGAGATTCGTCAGCCTGGCCCGTGCCTCGGCCGGCCGGGGCAGGCCGCGCGGGGCGGCGCGGGACCGTTGGGATCCGGCCCCCGGGTCCGGGCCTGCCGTATGGACCCGCCGGGGCGAGGTGTTCGCCGTCAATGCCTCCGGCAACCACCCCGGTGTCCACCGGTTGTGGCTGGAGGCACTGACGCTGGGCTACCGCGTCGCCGTACGTCCGTCCCGACGGGAGCCGTTCACTCCGCACCGCCTGGTCGGAGCCCTGCATCGGGCGGGCGTCCGGGAGGACCAGCTCGTGCTGCCGCCCACGGACCACCAGGCCGTCGGGGCGCTGATCCGCGGTGCGGACCGCGCGGTGGTGTACGGCGGAGACGACATGGTCGCCCGGTACGCGAACGATGCCCGCGTGCTGCCGCAGGGACCCGGCCGGACCAAGATCCTCGTCACCGCGGACACGGACTGGCAGGAGTACCTCGATATCATCGTCGGTTCCGTCGCAGACGAGGGCGGCACCGCGTGCGTCAACGCTACCGCCGTCCTCGTCGAGGGCGATCCGGCGCCGCTCGCCGAGGCCGTCGCGGACCGCCTGTCCCGGCCGCCCGGTCCGCCGCCCAGGACACCCGGGCGGTACTCCCGGTGTGCCCGCTGAACCGGGCCCGCGCCCTCGACTCCTATCTACGGAAGGTGGCGGCGGGGACCCGCGCCTGGCTCGGCGGTGACGGCACCGTAGACGACCTCGGGGACGGAAGTGCCCGCACGGGTCCGCCGCGGTGTGGTGGGCCATCGGAACACCTCCGGCTGGGGTGTCGTGGGCGGGGGGCGGCCCCACCGTGGGGCGTCCGCGTTGTGGAGTGCGGGCGTCTTGCCCGACACCGGGTACGCCTCCTGGTCCATGGCGGTTCTCGGTCCTGACCAGGTGCGCGACCGATCCGCGACGGCGGTTGTCGGAGAGTGGCCGGGTGACATGGTGTGCCAACGTGATGGCGGTGGAACGACCATCCGCCACAGCGTCCGTCCCCGGCCGCTTGTAGCATGGGGTGCACGAGGCCAGAAGGGATGACCCATGCACCCTGGCGCCCGACCCGGCACTCTGGACCAAGCGACGAGGGACTTCCTTTCGGCGCGCTCACGGCTTTTCGGCATCGCGTACCGAATCCTGGGCAGTGCGGTGGAGGCCGAAGACATCGTGCAGGAGACCTGGCTTCGATGGCAGAAGACCGACCGTGCGAAGGTCAATGAGCCGCTCGCCTTCCTGACCACGGTCGCCACGAGGCTGGCGATCAACCTGGCCCAGTCCGCGCGGGTACGCCGGGAGTCCTACGTCGGACCCTGGCTTCCGGAGCCCGTCGACACCGCGCAGGATCCGCAGTTGGGCGCGGAGCGGGCCGAAGCCCTGGAAATGGCGGTGCTGCTCCTACTGGAGAGGCTGAATCCCCTGGAGCGAACCGCCTACGTGCTCCGGGAGGCGTTCGACTACCCCTACGGACGGGTCGCCGAGATCCTGGAGATCACCGAGGCCAACGCCCGTCAACTCGTGAGCCGCGGGCGCAGGCGCCTGGCCGCCGAGCGCAAGGAGCGCGTCACTCCGGCGGCCCATCGGCGGCTGCTGGAGGTCTTCCTCTCCGCCGCGCGAACGGGCGACCTGTCGGCGCTGGAGGACGTGCTCACCGCCGATGTCGTCAGCTACTCGGACGGAAACGGAATCCGCGGCGCATCCAAGATCCCGGTCGTCGGGCGGGCCCATGTCTCGCGGTACCTCGTGGCCCTCGCTCCGCGTTTCTGGCTGCAGTCCGAGATCCGGTGGGTCGAGGCGAACGGCCGGTCGGCCGTGCTGGTCTCGTCCGGCGGGGAGGCGGTCGCCCTGCTGACCGCCGGCATCTCGGCGGACGGCATCGAGCAGATCATGTGGGTGATGAACCCGGACAAGCTGAAGCCGTTCGTGGCCTCACTGCGGGACTGACCGCGCCGCGGTCGGGGCTTCGAGGGACCGTCCGTCACATTTCCGGCTGCTCGGCGGTCATTCAGCGGTCCCGGACCTCTGCCGGGAACGCGCACTTCGACGACAACGGAGTCATGCCGTGACGGAGCGGATCCAGTTGTCCACCCTGCCGACCGAGAAGGACTACGACGGGGAGGAGTTCTCGCCCATCTACACGACCACCGTGACCGTCCACGGCGGTGTGGCCTCACATGAACGGGCCTCCGGCCGGGCCCGCTCGTCCGACGGCGCCCTCGACCTCGACCTGCGGATGCCCGCCGAGCTGGGCGGTGACGGCCGGGGAACCAACCCCGAGCAGCTCTTCGCGGCGGGTTTCGCGGCGCGCTGAGCCTGCTGGCACGTCAGGAGGGCCTCGATCCGGCGGCGATCTCGATCGAGGCGACCGTCGCCTTCGGGCGGGACCCGGAGGACGGCGGCTATCTGCTGCATGTCGATCTGGTGGTGCGGTGGCCCGGAGCCGCTGCCGAGACGGTCGACGACCTGATCGAGAAGGCCGACGCGTTGTGTCCGTACGCGCGCATGGCCTGGCGGGGAACGCCGACCACCATCACGTTGTGACACGTGTTCTGCCGCTGTCACAAACCGCCGCCTGACCCGGTCCTACTCAGTGACCACCCATTGCGACTGGAGCAATCGTGCCTATCACCGAACGACAAATTTCCACCACGGTGCTGGTGATCGGTACCGGAGGTTCCGGCCTTCGGGCCGCGATCGAACTGGCCGAGGCCGGTGTCGACGTCGTCTCCGTCGGCAAGCGCCCCAAAGGGGACACCCACACGTCCCTGGCCGCCGGGGGCATCAACGCGGCGCTGGCCACGATGGACCCCGAGGACTCCTGGCAGCAGCACGCCGCGGACACGCTCAAGGAGAGTTACCTCCTCGGCGACCCCCGTACGGCCGAGATCGTCACCCGGGGGGCGGCCCTGGGCATCGACGACCTGGAGCGTTACGGCATGGAATTCGCCCGCGAAGGGGACGGCCGTATCTCCCAGCGCTTCTTCGGCGCCCACACGTTCCGCCGCACCGCCTTCGCCGGTGACTACACCGGTCTGGAGATCCAGCGCGCCCTCGTCCGGCGTGCGAGTCAGCTCGACATACCCGTGCTCGATACCGTGTACATCACACGGCTGCTGGTCCACGAAGGTGCCGTCTTCGGGGCCTACGGCTTCGACCTGAACAACGGCACCGGCTACCTCGTCCACGCGGACGCGGTCATCCTCGCGGCCGGCGGGCACACGCGCATCTGGCGCCGTACCTCCTCCCGGCGGGACGAGAACACCGGCGACTCCTTCCGTCTGGCGGTCGAGGCCGGGGCCCGCCTGCGCGACCCCGAGCTGGTGCAGTTCCACCCGTCCGGGATCATCGAACCGGAGAACGCCGCTGGCACTCTGGTCAGCGAGGCCGCCCGCGGCGAGGGCGGCATCCTGCGCAACGCCCTCGGCGAGCGGTACATGAACCGCTACGACCCCGAGCGCATGGAACTGTCCACCCGCGACCGCGTGGCCCTCGCCTCCTACACCGAGATCAAGGAAGGCCGCGGCACCCCCAACGGCGGGGTCTGGCTGGACGTTTCCCATCTGCCCCGTCAGACGATCATGAACCGGCTGCCCCGGGTCTACCAGACACTCCTCGAACTGCAGATGCTCGACATCACCCGTGAACCCATCGAGGTCGCCCCCACGGCGCACTATTCGATGGGGGGCATCTGGGTCCGTCCCGAGGACCACGGCACCGACGTGCGCGGCCTGTACGCCATCGGCGAGGCGTCCAGCGGACTGCACGGCGCCAACCGGCTGGGAGGCAACAGCCTGATCGAACTCCTCGTCTACGGCCGTATCACCGGTCAGGCTGCCGCCGCCTACTCGGAGTCGCTCACCGCGCAGCCCCGGTCCGCGACCGCCGTGGCCCAGGCGCGCGCCGACGTCGAGGAACTGCTCGCCGCCGACGGACCCGAGAACGTCCGCGCGCTCCAGCGCGCGATCCGCAACACGATGACCGAGCACGCCGGCGTCGTCCGTAACGAAGAGGGCCTGCGCACCGGGCTGGCGGAACTGGACGCCATCGAGAAACGCATGCAGAACGTAGGGGTGCACCCCGACATCGCCGGCTTCCAGGACCTCGCCCACGCCTTCGACCTGAAGTCGGCCGCCCTCGCGGCCCGCGCCACTCTCGAAGCGGCGCTGGAACGCCGGGAGACCCGCGGGTGTCACAACCGCAGTGACTTCCCCGACATGGATCCCGCCCTCCGCGTGAACCTCGTCTGGTCCCCGACAACGGGAATCACCCGCGAGAGCATCCCAGCCATTCCGGACGAGATCGCGTCCCTCATGGCGGAAGTCTCCACCGACGGAAAGCTCGTCGAATAGCGGCCCTCCGGCCGAGAGGACCGCTTCACGCACAGCTCCCGTGTCACAGAAGACGTTCGTACTCGGTCTTCCCCAGTGTGAACGACACCGTACATCTCGAAAGGATCGTCACCATGAAGGTCGTAGTCATCGGCGGTACCGGACTGATCGGCTCGAAGCTGGTGGCCAAGCTCAATGAGCACGGGCACGATGCGGTACCGGCCGCCCCGAACACCGGCGTCAACACGATCACGGGCGAGGGGCTGGCCGAGGTCCTGACCGGTGCGTCGGCCGTGGTCGACGTGTCCAACTCGCCGTCCTTCGAGGACGACGCCGTGATGGAGTTCTTCCGGACCTCGACCACCAATCTCCTCAAGGCGGAGGCGGACGCGGGTGTGACCCACCACGTGGCGCTCTCCGTGGTCGGCACGGAGCGGCTGCAGGAAAGCGGCTACTTCCGCGCCAAGCAGGCGCAGGAGACCCTGATCAAGGAGTCCGGCATCCCGTACTCCATCGTTCACGCCACGCAGTTCTTCGAGTTCATGAAGGGCATCGCCGAGGCGGCGACCGAGGGTGACACCGTCCGGCTGGCCCCGGTCAAGATCCGTCCCGTCTCCTCCCACGACGTGGCCGCCGCGGTCGGCCGCACCGCGGTCGGTGGCCCCGTCAACGGGGTCGTGGAGATCGCCGGTCCCGACGAGTTCCAGCTCGACGAGCTGATCCGCAGGGGCCTGGCCGCCAAGAAGGACCCGCGCAAGGTCGTGACCGACGTGCACGCCCCGTACTTCGGTGCGGAGTTGAAGGAGACCACGCTGCTCCCCGGTCCGGACGCGAACATCGGCGCGACCCGGTTCGCCGACTGGCTCGCCCAGCAGAGCTGAGTCGGCGTGCGGCGGGCCCTCGAGGGCCCGCCGACAGACGGATGGGGCCTGCCGCACCGCGGCACGGCAGGTCCCTCTTCACCTCCGGCACAGACGGCAGAGTCCCGGCGGTCACCGGCGGTACCCGGCGGCGGACACGCTCAGTGTGACTCCTGCCGCCGAGGCTCACCGCTGGAGACGAAGGCGTCCCTCGGGTGCTGGACCGAGGCGAGAGAGACGATGTCGCGGCCGTAGAGGGCGGCGGTCGCCCACACGGCGAACACCCTCGCTTTGCGTTCCCAGCTCGGCACGGCCAGGACGTGGTAGCCGCGGTGCATCAGCCAGGCCGGAAAACCCTTGACGACCAGGCGTCGGTACTGGAAGATGCCACGGCCCAAGCCGAGCGTGGCCACCACCCCCAGGCTCTGGTGCACGTAGTTCCTGGTCGGCCAACCACGCAGGGACGCCAGGATGTTCTTCGCAAGGCGCTTGCCCTGACGCACCGCGTGCTGGGCGTTGGGCACCGTGCGGGCGTCCGGTCGGCCCGCAGCGAGATCGGGCACCGAGGCGTCGTCACCGGCCGCCCAGACGTCCGGCACGGCCTCGGTCTCCGTGCCCACCCGGAGATCCGCGCGCACCCTCAGCAGGCCGCGCTCGTCGACCGGGAGGTCGGTGTGATTATGCACGATCGGGTTGGAGGCGTTGCCCGCCGTCCACACGAGCAGACCCGAGTCGTACTCCGTTCCGTCGGACAGCACGACTCGTCCGCTCTCGGTGGAGAGAAGCCGAGTGTTCAGATGGACGCGCGCACCTCGCTTCTCCAGGGAGCGGACCACCCACTCACCGGGCCGGTCGGTGACCTCGGGCAGTATGCGGCCCCGCGCCTCGACCAGGTGGAAGGCGAGTTCCTCCGCCTTGATCTCCGGATAGTGCTTGAGCAGCGCGGACGCCAGGCCCAGCAGTTCGCCGAAGCCCTCCACCCCGGAGAAGCCGCCGCCGACGACGGTGACGGTGAGCAGCCTGCGCCGTTCCGGCCCGTCCGGCAGCGTCGCCGCGCGGTCGAACGACGTGAGCAGCCGGTCGCGGATCGCCACGGCCTCCTCGACGTGTTTGAGTCCGTACGCCTGCTCGCGCAGCCCCGGGATCGGGAAGGTGCGGGTGACGGCTCCCGCCGTCACCACCAGCGTGTCGTAATGCAGATCGAACTCCGGCCCGGATTGCGGCCGGATCGTCACGGTGTGCGCGGCGTTGCGGATCTCCGTCACCGCGCCCGCGATCAGACTGGTCCGGTGCAGATGCCGCCGGAGCGACACCGCGGCGTGACGCGCCTCCACCGACCCCGCGACCACCTCGGGCAGGAAGGGCTGATACGTCATGTAGGGGCGCGGGTCGACCACGGTGACCCGTGCCTCGTCGCGTCGCAGCTTCTTCTCAAGACCCCACGCGGTGTAGAAACCCGCATAGCCGCCGCCCACGATCAAGATCTCACGCATGGTGTCCTACCTTCTCGCTCGGGTCTGAACTGGCGTTCGTGAAATCGGTGAGCCCGGGGGCCCTGGGTATGGCCGTCCTCTGTTCTCCTCGACTTCGACTCTTAGACCGGTCATCGCCGTCCCGTGTGACAGAAGCGGCACCGGGCCGGGCCCATACGCGGTCGCCGGTGCCGCTTCTGTGTCTCGTTCCGGGTGTGATGGAGGCTCTCAAACCTGGGAAGGACGAGAGTCATGGCGGCACCGAGGAAGTACCCCGATGGGCTGCGCGGACGCGCCACCCGCATGGTGGTGGAAGCCCGACAGAACGCGGCCGCACGCCCCGGAGCGATCGCACGTGTCAGCGACCAACTGGGCATCAACCGCGAAACGCTGCGCAACCGGGTGGGCCGGGGTCGGCTCCGGCCACCGGCCCGGTACCACCACCGGCCAGGCCCGGCGCCTGGCCGAGCTCGAGGGCCCACACACCAGGTAGTGGCCTACGTCGACGTCCACCGACAGGAGTTCGGGGGCGAGCCGATCTGCAGGGTGCTGCACATCGCCCCGTCCACCTATTTACGCGGTCAAGAGCAGGGCCCCGTCGCTGCGCTCGCGCACCGATGAGGCCACCACCGCCCAGATCCGCACAGCGCCTCCTCCGCCTCCGGTAGCCGGATCGTACGCGGTGAGGGGGAGGGCGCCCCGGGAGGCGGGCCGCCCCTCACTCCGCCAGGGACAGCGTGAAGACCATCCGGTCCGCCCCCGGGCCCTCGTAGTCGGTGTGCGGGCCGGTCACCCTGAAACCCAGGGCGCGGTGGAAGGCGATCGACCGCTCGTTGGCCGGCGACGTGATCGCCCGGACCACGGTGCGCCCCTCGGCCCGGGCCGCCTCGGTGAAGCGGCGGTACAGGCGGCTGGCGAGTCCCGTCCTGCGCTGTGCCGGGGCGACCCCCGCGAAGTGGACGTACGCCTCCTCGGGCGCGGACGGCGAGTGGAAGCCGACGAGGAACCCCGCCAGTTCCCCGTCGGACTCCGCCACGAGACTGGTGGTGTGGAAGTGGTCCAGGAAGAGCCGGGGAAGGATGTGCGACACGGGGCGCTCCCACCAGGCGTCGCAGACCGCCACGATGCGCGCGTGGTCACCGGGGAGGGCGGCGCGGACGCGTACGTCGGTGGTGTCCTCCATGCCGTCTCCTTCCGGGCGGTGGGGCGGTCAGCCCGGGAGTGTAGCGCGTTCCGGGATGTCCGTCCCCCGGGGCCGCCCGCGCCGCGAGGCCCACCACAGCCCCAGGGCGGTGGCCGCCACCAGCGCACCGGCCACGACCAGGGTGAGGGCGTCGGGGCGCGCGACCGACTGGCCGCGCAGCGCCTGCCAGGTGGTCAGGGCCACCAGGCCGGAGTAGGAGGCGCCGACCACGGCGACCACCCGGAGCCGCAGGAGGTCCGAGGCCAGTCGCGGGTGCCGCCTCCGCAGGTACAGCAGGACCAGGGCGAGCAGGATCATCGCCTGGAGTCCGTGCAGACCGACGAAGTGCGGCACGCGCAGATCGCCCGCCACGCTGCTCCAGCCCACGAACGGCAGCCCGGGGCCGCCGTCGGGGAGGCCGACGGTGTGCGCGCCGAGGACGCCGGCCTCGCCGCCCTCCCCCAGGGTGGCCATCTGTTGCGCGGTGGGAAAGGTCATCAGGAAGGCCAGGGCCATCCCGACGAGGGAGATCGCGGTACCGATCCGGATGGCCCAGGTCGTGGCGCGGTCACCGAGGCGCTGGGCGAGCACGATGGCGCCGACACCGAGGTTGGCCGTCCACACCGTGACGATCATGACGGCCATGGCGTAGTAGACGGCCGTGTCGAACGGGGTCGTGTAGTTGAAGTGGCTCGGTTCGCCGCGGACCGCCTGGAGCACGATGGCGAGGAGCTCCCCGGCGACCATGGCGGCGGCGATGGTACCGAGCCACCAACCGGTACGCCGCCACCGGGTGAGCAGGGACAGCAGCCAGGCGAGCGTGACGTTGTAGACCGCGATGGACAGGGCGAACTTGGCGGGCTTGAGCCAGACCGGCTCCCCGGTCACGAGGCGGTCGTCCAGGGTGAGCCCGGCCAGGGAGAGGCCCAGGACGACGGCGCAGAGGAGGGTGACGGCCACGAGGGGTCGGTGCCAGTCCGGAACGGACCGCACGGGGATGCGGGGGTCGGGGCTCGGGCGGGGAACGGCCATGGCAGACCTCTTTATGGATACCTACACTATCTAATATGGATACTAGTAGTATCCAAAAGAGCGGTGTTCCGCAAGGGAGACGAAGGTCCGGAAGGGGGAACGGCCCCGTGCGCATGGCCGAGCTGAGTGAGCGCTCCGGGATCCCGGTACCGACGATCAAGTACTACCTGCGGGAGGGGGTGCTCCCGCGGGGCGAGCGCACCGGCCGCAGCCAGGCCAGATACGGCGTGGAGCACCTGCGGCGGCTGCGCCTGGTGCGGGCCCTGACCGACGTGGGCGGCCTTTCCATCGCCGCCGTCCGCGAGATCCTGGCCAGCGTGGACTCCCCCGAGCCGACCGCCCACGAACTCCTCGGGCGGACCCTCGAGGACGTCACGCCCCTCACGAGGCGGTTCGGTGACGCTGACGAGAGCGACGCGGAGCGCGCGGCGGAGCTGGTGGGGCGGCGGGCCTGGTGCGTCCCCAACGAGCAGCGCGCCCTCACCGACCTGGCCGAGGTGCTCTCCGCCTTCCGGCGCGTGGGACACCCCGTGGACGAGGCGATGCTCGACGGCTACGCCGCGGCGGTGGAGCGGATCGCCCGGGTGGACCTCGACTTCGTCGGGGGCGTCACGGAGACGGACGAGATCCTGGAGAGGGCCGTGGTGGGCACCGTTCTGGGAGACGCCCTCCTGGCCGTCCTGCGCAGGCTGGCGCAGACCGGCGAGTCCGCCCGCCGGTCCGGTGCCTCCGCCGACGGCCGCTGACCGGCACGGGTCTGGGCCGGAAACCGCTGGTGCGCCGGGGCGCGGGGCGGAATCATCGCACGCATGAACCAGAGGGAACTCGTACGCGCCTCCAAGTTCCTGGCGCGCGTGCTCCGCCACGACCCCGGGCGGGCGGGCCTCCGGCTCGACCCGCAGGGGTGGGTCGACGTGGACGACCTCCTGGCGGGCTGCCAGCGGGCCGGGGTGCGCCTGGACCGGGCCGCCCTGGAGGAGGTCGTCGCGGCCAACGACAAGAGGCGCTTCGCGCTCAGCCCGGACGGCGTCCGCGTCCGCGCCCAGCAGGGGCACTCCGTGCGGGTCGACCTGGCACTGGAGCCGCGCACGCCCCCGGACCTGCTCTACCACGGAACGGTGGGCCGCTTCCTGCCCGCCATCACCGCCGGGGGCCTGCGTCCGATGCGGCGCCACGACGTCCACCTGTCACCGGACCCCGGGACCGCCCGCGAGGTGGGCGCCCGCCGCGGGACGCCGGTGGTGCTCACCGTCGCCGCGGGACGCATGCACGGGGACGGCCACGTGTTCCGGGCGAGCGGGAACGGGGTGTGGCTGGTGGCGGCCGTACCCCCGGAGTACCTCGGGGGACCCGTCGCCTGAGCGGGCTCCGCTCAGCCGCCGTCCGCGGGCTCCGCGGGCCGGTCGGCCGAGAAGATCGCGGTGCCCGGGATCATCCGCCCGCGCACCGGACCCCAGCCGCCCCACACCCGGTCCAGGCCCTCGGGCCACTCGGGTTCGACCATGTCCCGCAGCACAAGACCGGCACGGGCGATCCCGCGCACCCAGTCGCCGACCGTGTGGTGGTGCTCGACGTAGACCGCGTTGCCGTCGTCGTCCTCCTCCACGTAGGCGCGGCGGTCGAAGTAGGACTGGCGCACGGTGAACCCGTGTTCGCCGGGGTCGTCCGGGAAGCTCCACCGGATCGGGTGCGTCACCGAGAACACCAGCCGCCCGCCCGGCCTCAGGACCCGCGCGGCCTCGGCCAGCGCCTCCTCGGCGGAGGGCACGAAGGGGAAGGCGCCGAAGGAGGAGAACACCGCGTCGAAGGAGGCGTCGAGGAAGGGCAGGTGCTGCGCGTCGGCCTGCACGGTGGGCAGCGCGTGCCCCGTCTCGGCGTCGAGGCGGCGCGAGTGCCGCAACTGGCGCGCGGACAGGTCGAAGCCCGCCACCTCGCGCACCCCCTGGGCGCGCAGCCAGCGGCCGCACTGACCCGCACCGCAGCCGACCTCCAGGATCCGGGAGCCGCGCAGCCGTTCGGGATCGCCCAGCAGCCGGGCCCGCGCCTCGGTCAGCCCCTCGGGGCACCACACGAACTCGGCGTCGCCGAGGAAGTCCCCGTGTTCGGCCTGGTAGGCGTCGGCCGCGCCGTCCCACCACAGGCGCCCGGCTCGGGCGCTCTCGCGGGCGTCCACCGCGCGGCGCTCCACGCGTCCGGGCGGCGGGTAACCGTCCTCGTCCATGGACGCCACCCTAGACGCCCTGACCGGTGTTCTCCGAGCGGTGCCCGGCCGGGACGTCCGCCCGGGGAGCGCCGCCGCCCTCCCCGGGAGGCTCCGCCGAGGCGGCCTCGCGGGCGTCCCCGATCTCGCGCCGCACCAGGAACACCCATCCGACGACGGCCACGACGGTGAACACCCACCACTGCACGGCGTAGGACAGGCTCATCCCCGAGTCCAGCTCGTGCAGCGCCACCCGCTCGGGTGCGGGGTCCGGGGCCGGGTCCTGCCGGGTGAGCTCCACGTACCCGCCGTAGACCGGGTAGGGCAGCTCCTCCGCGATCATGGGCACGTCCACCATCATGAGCTGCCCCTCGGGCAGGTCGTCGCGGTTCCTGAGCCCGGTGTTCTCCTCGGTCTCGGAGTAGTGCAGGCGTCCGGCGACCTCGACGGTGCCCTCGGGCGCGGGCGGCACCTCGGGCCGGTCGAGCGCGGTCTCACCGCGCTGGACCCAGCCCCGGTTGACGAGGACGGCCGGGCCCCCCTCGGTGACCAGCGGCGTCAGCACGTGGAAGCCCACGCCCTGGGACCCGTCGCGGTTGCGCAGCAGGATCTCGTGTTCGGTGTCCCAGGTCCCGGTGGCCTCCACGGTGCGCCAGCGGTCGGCGGGGTCGACATCCCGGCCGACGCCGGTCAGCTCGTCGACCGGCACGGGGTCGGCGGCGAGGTTGTCCTGCTGGAGCCGGACCGACGCGCTGCGCTGCTCCCAGCGGTCGAGCTGCCAGAAGCCCAGCCAGATGAAGCTGGGCACGATCACCAGCACCAGCGCGTGGAAGGCCAGCATGCGTCGTGAGAACAGGACTTTGAGCACGTCTTCGAGGTTATGAGACGTCTCAGGCCGCCCCGCACCGGCCCTCACCCGCCCGGGCCCGAACGCGGGCGGGGCCGCCGGCGGACGGCGGCCCCGCGGGGGAGCCTCGGGACGTGGACGGGGCCGCGGCGGCCTACTCCTCGGTGGCCTCGGGGGCCGCGGCGGCGGTCCTGCGCTTGCGGGCGAAGTACAGGCCCGCGCCGCCCGCGCCGACCGCGGCGACACCGGCGGCGACCAGACCGGCCAGGGCGCCACCGGTCACCGCGAGCTGCTCGTCGGCCCTCTGCTCGGGGGCGGGCTTGTCGTCACCGGTGCCCGACGCACCCTCCTCCTGGTCCCCGCCCTCGTTCTTGTCGTCCTCGCGGGGGCCCTCGGAGTCGTCCCCGTCGGAGCCGCCCGGCTTCTCCTCCTCGGAGTCGGTGCCCTCGTTCTCGTCGTCCTCACGGGGGCCCTCGGAGCCGCCCGGCTTCTCCTCCTCGGAGATGAGCTCCAGGCAGGAGGCCTCGGCCAGGCCGAGCACCGACACGGCGTTGCCGCAGATGTTGACGGCCGCGTCGACGGGGACGACGACCTGGTTGCCGCTGCCGATACCGCCGGAACCGCTGGTGGAGGTACCGCCGCCCTCGTTCTCCGGGGAGGCCTGGATGATGTTGATGATGGTGGTGCACTTGGCGCTGGAGGCGCCCAGGACGGCGATCGAGTTGCCGCAGATGTTGATGGCGGCGTCCACCGGGACGACGATCTGGTTGCCGCTGGCCACGCCGCCGGAGCCGTCGGTCGTGGTCCTGGGCCCGTCGGCGCTCTCCTCCTCCAGGGCCTCGACCACCTCGACGCACTCCGCCTCGGAGACGCCTCCGACGGAGGCCGAGTTGCCGCAGGCGTCGATGGCGGCGTCCACCGGGACGACGATCTGGTTGCCGCTGGCCACGCCGCCGGAGCCGTCGGTCGTGGTGCCGCCGCCCTTGCCGCTGGCCTCGTAGAGGACCTCCGAGACCTGCGTGCAGGTGGCCTTGGAGATGCCCAGGACGGCGATCGAGTTGCCGCACAGGTCGGCCTCGACGTCCACCGGGACGACGATCTGGTTGCCGCTGCCGATGCCGCCGGAACCGCTGGTGGAGGTGTCGGCGAAGGACGCGGCCACGGGAGCGACGACCAGACCGGCGGTCATAACGGTGGCGAAGGAGTAACGGAGAGTGTTGCGCATATGCGGAGGTGACCTTTCACGGATGCAGCCTGGGGATCGCGCCGGTTGTGGCGCTCGTACCGCGGGGACCGGCGCCCGCGCTGTCGCGCGGTACCGCGGACTCGGTCCCGCGGACCGCGTCGGGGCGGATTCGCCACCGGGGAAAACGGTGTGACGGCGGGGCGGCCCGCCCGCGTACACGTCGCGGCCCGGTTCGGAGTTCGCCCCGCGGTGCCGCCAACGGACCGCAACGTTAGCAAGCCGCGGGGGGCTCGCAGGCGTTTTCGGAAAATACTCTTCCCCAGTCTAAATACTCCAAGTGAGTGCTTGGCCACGAAGCGGAGTAGATGCAGGTCACAGAATCATCCTCAGACACCCTGTGCTCAGGGACACATGCCCTCCGCTGTCAACGCAAAAGAAATTTTTCCGGGTAAACCCGCGAATCACATCAACGAACCTACTTAGTAGATCCGTTGCCGGAAGCCCGGGAAGCGCCTTAAACCCTGCGCCCGGACTTTACTGGGATTAGTCAATTATCCTTGATGTGAGCATTTAACCAAATGCCCGAAATAAGAAGACCCCGGCCGGATCCGAGGATCCGGCCGGGGCACGGGTTCCGGGGGCGGGCCCCCGGCACCCTCATGGTGCGGGTGTTGTAGGTACCGCCGGTGGTGCTAGCCCTGGACCCCCAGGCCCTTGGCGACGCCGCCGCCCAGGTCCGGGTGGATGTTGGTCCAGTACTCGACGACGCGCTTCTTCATGTCCGCGGTCACCTCGGGAGCCGACGCGTGGCCCACGATGTTGGAGACCATGTTGGCGCGCTCGCCCTCGGACAGGACCTTCTCCCACAGGGCGCGGGCCTGACCGAAGTCGTCGTCCTCCTTGTGGAGCTCGTAGGCCGAGCGCACGATCTCACCGGCGACCTCGTAGCTGGAACCGCTGTACAGCGCCTCGTCGGCGACGGGACCGCCGACGGTGTTGGGCGCGTAGACCGGGTCGCCGCCGTTGTAGAAGGCCATGGCGCCGTCGCGGTTGTAGCTGTTGACCGGCGACACCGGGCGGTTGACCGGCAGCTGGAGGTAGTTGGCGCCGATGCGGTAGCGGTGGGTGTCCGGGTAGGAGAACAGGCGGCCCTGGAGCATCTTGTCCGGGCTCATCGCGATACCGGGAACCAGGTTCGAGGGCTCGAAGGCGGCCTGCTCCAGCTCCGCGAAGTAGTTCTGCGGGTTCCGGTTGAGGACGAACCGGCCGATGGTGATCTCCGGGTAGTCCTCGTGCGGCCACACCTTGGTGAGGTCGAACGGGTTGAACCGGTAGTCGGCGGCGTCCTCGAACGGCATGATCTGGACGTTGACCGTCCAGCTCGGGTACTCCCCGCGCTCGATGGCCTGCCACAGGTCGCGTCGGTGCGCGTCCGGGTCCTCGGCCTCCAGGGCCTTGGCCTCGCCCGCGGTCAGGGTCTCGATGCCCTGGTCGGTCTTGAAGTGGTACTTGACCCAGAACTTCTCACCGGCGGCGTTGTACCACATGAAGGTGTGGCTGCCGAAGCCGTGCACGTGGCGCCAGCTCTTCGGGGTGCCGCGGTCGGTCATCAGGAAGGAGACCTGGTGCGCCGACTCGGGGTTGAGGGTCCAGAAGTCCCACTGCATGTTGTTGTCGCGCAGCTGGTTGTCGGCGCGGCGCTTCTGCGAGTGGATGAAGTCGGAGAACTTCGAGGGGTCGCGGATGAAGAAGATCGGCGTGTTGTTGCCGACGATGTCGTAGTTGCCCTGCTCGGTGTAGAACTTCAGGGCGAAACCGCGGGGGTCGCGAGCGCTGTCGGCACTGCCCAGCTCACCGGCGACGGTGGAGAAGCGCAGCAGCAGAGGGGTCTTCTTGCCCTTCTGGAACAGGTCTGCCTTGGTGTACTGGCTGACGTCCTCGGTGATCTCCAGCTCACCGAAGGCGCCGCCGCCCTTGGCGTGCACGACGCGCTCGGGGACGCGCTCGCGGTTGAAGTGCGCCATCTTCTGGAGCAGGAAGTGGTCCTGCAGGAGCAGCGGGCCATTGGGGCCCACCGACTGCGAGAGACCGTCGTGCGGCATCGGGATGCCGGCGTCGTCCGTGCTGTAAGGAACGCTCACTACTCGCACCTTCTCAAGTGGTAACGGGAATACGGGAATGACGGGAAGTGCTGCGCGGCCTCATCGCGGCACCGGACCGGGACCCCGGAACCGGGTTCCGCGGGGCCTCGTGGCGTGTGGACCGGCTCAGTCCGCGGCCGTCCTGTGCGCTCGGTCGGACGCGCCCAGGGGCCCGGAGACCGCGGTGGCCTCCTCCTGGCACCTCGGGCACGTGCCCCAGAAGACCACCTCGGCCTCGTCGATGACGTAGCCGTGCGCGTCGGAGGGCTGCAGGCAGGGGGCTCGACCGACCGTGCAGTCGACGTCCCTCACCTCTCCGCAGGCGCGGCAGACCAGGTGGTGGTGGTTGTCGCCGACCCGGACCTCGTACCGGGCGGGCGAACCGGCGGGTTCGATCCGGCGGAGCAGACCCGCCCCGGTGAGGGCGTGCAACGCGTCGTAGACACCCTGCGTGGAGACGTGCCCGACCTTCTCGCGCACGCCTTCGGCGATGTGCTCGGCGTCGAGGTGGTTGCCGGAGCGCACCGTGGAGAGGATGGCCAGCCGCGCCGCGGTGACCCGCAGCCCGACCGCGCGGAGATCGGTGGCGTCGTCCATGAGGCACAGCATAGGACACAAACTGGAATAGTTCAAGAAAACGATCATATCCATGTTTGTCTGCCGGCCGAACGTTCGGAAACCTCGACCACCGCAGGGGTTTGTGGTTTCACGCACGCCCCGGATCACACCAAGAGCAGCAAAAGCTCTGGTCATGCGCGCGTACCCTGGGGCGACGGACCGGTGGGAGCCGTCGGCGCCGCCCGACGCTCCGCACACCGGTGTACGCCCGTCCGGCACCCGTCCGGCCACGAGGAACGGAAAGGCCAACCGGAAGCGTGCGGGGTGCGTCCTACTCCAGGACATGCCCTTCGTTTCCCCCGTCCCACTGGAGCATGCATGCACCCCGTATCCCCGCGCCCCCACACGCGCACGGCACTCTCGACCGGTGCTGCGAGCCTGGCCCTCCTCCTCGCCGTCGGCTGCTCCGCGGGCGACGGCTCCCCGGTGGAGCCGGAGCGGAGCGAGGAGGCGGCGGCACCCCTCGACGAGGGCACCGGCGCCCCCTCCCCCAGCACGGAACCCGCGGCGGCCGGCGAGCCCTTCACCGTCGCCTTCGGCGGCGACGTGATGTTCGACGGCATCCTCGAACCCCGCCTGGCCGACCCCCAGACCGCGCTCGGGCCGATCGCCGAGCAGCTCTCGGCCGCGGACCTGGCCATGGTGAACCTGGAGACCGCCGTCACCGAGGGCGGAACCCCCGCACCCGGCAAGGCCTTCCTGTTCCGCACGCCTGACAGCGCCCTGGAGGCCCTGGCCGCCGCGGGCGTGGACGTGGCCAGCATCGCCAACAACCACGGCATGGACTACGGCACGGACGGGCTGCTGGACACGCTGGACAACGGTGAGGCCTCCTCCGTGCGGCTGGTCGGCGGCGGACGCGACGCCGACGAGGCCTACACGCCCCACGTCGCCGAGGTCAACGGCCAGAGCGTCGCCCTGTTCGGCGCCACCGACGTCATGGACGACCACCTCATCGCGGAGTGGACCCCGGGCGAGGACAAGCCCGGCCTGGCCTCCACCAAGGGGGAGATGCGGCAGCGCATGGTGGCGGCCGTCTCCGAGGCCGCCGCCGCGCACGACAACGTGGTGGTCTTCCTGCACTGGGGGCTGGAGGGCGCGCACTGCCCGCTGCCCCACGCCCCCGGCCTGGCCGAGGAGCTGATCGCCGCGGGCGCGACCGCCGTCGTGGGCGGCCACGCGCACGTGCTCTCACCGGGCGGCTTCATGGGAGACGCCTACGTGCACTACGGGCTGGGCAACTTCGTCTTCTACAACTTCAACGGCCCCACCGCCGAGACGGGCGTGCTCACCCTCACCTTCGACCAGGGCAGCGTGCTCGAGGCCGACTGGGCCCCGGCGCAGATCCAGGGCGGGATCCCCGTGCCCTACGAGGGCACGGCGGCCGAGCAGGCCACACAGACCTGGCTCGACATGCGCACCGAGTGCGGGCTCGCGCTGACCGACTCCCCCGCCTAAGCGGTCCCCGCCGGGTCCACCCCGTGCCGCGCGGCGACCTCGGCGATCTCGGCCAGCAGTGCGTGTCGGCGCGCCGCCCCCAGGTAGGCGGCGTGCACACCGTTCGCGGCGAGCCGGACGAGGTCCGCGGCGCCCAGGCCCAGCCGGTGGGCGGTGCGGTACTCGTTGAGCAGGTCGGTGCCGAACATGGTGGGGTCGTCGCTGTTGAGGGTGACGAGCAGGCCCGCCTCCAGCATGCGGGGCAGTGGGTGCTCCTCCAGACGGGCCACCGCGCGCGTGCACAGGTTGGAGGTGGGGCTGACGTCCACGGGGATCCGCCCCTCCGCCAGGCGCGCGACCAGCGCCTCGTCCCGCATCGCGTCGATGCCGTGGCCGATGCGCTCGGCCCCCAGCGCGTCCAGGGCCTCGCGCACCCGCTCCGGCCCGCCGTGCTCACCGGCGTGCGGCAGACTGGCCAGGCCCGCGGCTCGGGCCCGGCCGAAGACCCCGGCGTACTGCTCCAGCGGGGTCTCCACACCGCCGACGCCGAAGCCGACCACGCTGGGCGGCGCGTCGCGCAGGACCGCCTCCACGGTCGCCTCGGCGCTCTCCAGTCCGAAGTCGGCGGGGAAGTCGGGGATCCACCGCAGCTGGAGGCCGTGCTCGGACTCGGCGACGCGTCGGGCCTCCTCGATCCCGTCGAAGACCACGCGGGCGGGCACGCCGCGCATCAGGTGGGCGTAGAGGCTGACGTGCAGCTCGGCGTAGCGCACGTTCTGGGCGGCGAGGTTCCCGGCGACCGCCGCGGTCAGGAGGGCGAAGTCCTGTTCCTCGCGCAGGGTCGCGACCGAGGCGAGGTAGACCTCGACGAAGTGCGGGAAGTCGGTGAAGAGGTACCAGTCCCGGAGTTCGTCCAGACTCTCGGGGACCTCCCGCACACCGTGCCTGCGCGCCAGCTCGAACAGCGTGTCGGCGGGCATCGAACCCTCCAGGTGGACGTGCAGTTCCACCTTGGGCAGGTCCCTGATCAGGGCTTCGACGTCGGGGGGCGTGGCGGCGGAGTGGGCGGCCGCGGGAGCGGAGTCGGTGTCCATGGCGCGAGGTTACGCGCACGCTCCCCCGGCACCAAGGTCTTTCGGGCCAAGCTCACGGCGGTCCGTCAGAAGCCTCCGGCCCGGGCCGGGTACGGAGGCCGTGCCCGGCGCGGCGGGGTCGAAGCCGCAACGGGTCGGCGCGGCCCCGGGGCGGGGGCGCCCCGGGGCCGCGCGGTACCGGGGTCAGGCCGACGGGGCCTCGCCGTTGACCCGGCGCGGTACGCCCAACGGGTTGTCGTCGCGCAGCTCGCGGGGCAGCAGCGACTGCGGGACCGACTGGTAGGTGACCGGGCGCAGCCAGCGGCGGAGTGCGGTGGCGCCCACGGAGGTGTGCAGCGGCGCGGTGGTCGCCGGGTAGGGGCCGCCGTGCGTCATCGCGTGGGTGACCGCCACACCGGTCGGCCAGCCGTTCCAGAGCACCCGTCCGGCCAGGGAGGCGCCCAGGGCGAGCAGCGCGGGCGCGATCTCGTCGTCCTCCTCGCCGTGCACGGTGACGGTGAGCTGGCCCTTGAACGCCCCGGCCGCCTCCACCAGCCGCCGCTCGTCGGCGTAGGTCACCACCAGGGTGGCCGGACCGAAGCACTCCTCCAGGAGGACGTCCGCGTTCTCCAGCAGCGAGTCCAGGTCCGTCCGCAGCAGGGACGGAGTCCACTCCTCGCCGCTGCGCCGGCCCTGGACCAGGATCTCGGTGGCCGGGTGCGCGGAGAGGCTGTCCAGGTTGCGGACGAAGCCCTCGGTGACGCGCTCGTTGAGCAGCGGGGCGGCGGTTCGTCCGGTGAAGTCCTCGACGAGGGGCTCCAGCTTGGTGTCCTCGGGCAGGAACAGCACGCCCGGCTTGGTGCAGAACTGACCGGAGCCCGCGGTGGCCGACTCCGCGTACCCGCTGAGGATCTCGTCCGCGCGCGCGGCGGCGGCCCGCCGGGTGACGAACACCGGGTTCACGCTGCCGAGCTCCCCGTAGAAGGGGATCGGGTCGGGCCGCGAGGCCGCGAGGTCGAACAGGGCCCGCCCGCCGGGGATGGAACCGGTGAAGCCGACCGCCCGCGTGAGCGGGTGCGTGACCGCCTGCTTGCCGGTCTCCACCCCCTCGACCAGGGCGAAGCTGCCCTCGGGCGCCCCGGCGCCGGCCAGCGCGTCAACCACGACCTCGCCGGTCCGGCGGGCCAGGCGCAGGTGCCCGGGGTGGGCCTTGACCACGACGGGGCATCCGGCGGCCAGGGCGGAGGCGGTGTCGCCCCCCGCGGTGGCGAAGGCGAAGGGGAAGTTGCTCGCCCCGAACACCACCACCGGTCCGAGCGGGACCAGCAGGCGGCGCACGTCCGGACGAGGGGTGCCCCAGTCGGGGTCGGCCGGGTCCACGGCGGCTTCCAGGTAGGAGCCCTCCTCCAGCACGTCGGCGAAGAAGCGCAGCTGGAAGGTGGTCCGGCCCAGTTCTCCGCGGCAGCGCGCCTCGGGGTAGTGCGCCTCCTCCATGGCGATCGGCACGAGCTCGTCGGCCGCGGCGTCCAGCGCGTCGGCGACGGCGCGGAGCAGACCGGCCCGTTCGGCGGGGGCGAGGGCGGCCAGAAGCGGTGCCGCCGCCGCGGCCCGTCGAAGGACGGAGTCGAGTTCCTCTGGTGTGGTGTCCGGGGCGGTGGTCATGGCTCAGCCTCCAGGAGGTGTGTACGCTGCGTCGACCCTGCTCCGATCATCCTACTGGAAAGCGCTATCCAAGCCGGGCGGCGCCGCCCGTTCCGCTTGGCGTGAGACCCCTGGCCCACCCCGGGTCCGCACTCGGTCCGCCCGGGGACCGCTCCGCCGCCCCCGGCGCACCGCCGCGGCGATTGACCGGACCTGGCCGCGGGCACGGCCCGGAACGCCGGTGGAAAGGCCCTTCACCTGGAGCGGGAGGCACCTTGTGGACGGAGGGCCGGAACGAAACTGGAATTTCCCCGGAACCAGGTGATTCCGGAAAGGCATCATAGGAGGCGTGACGACAAATTCCCGAAGCTCAACGCCCCCGAGGTCGCGCCGCTCCCCAGGCAGCAAGGGAGACAACCACGCGTCACGTGAGGCCGGTGGACGAGCCAGCGTCGGACACGACGAACTCTCCTTCGCGCAGGCCCCGCTGCGAAGACTCCCCGCCCAGCAGCGCAGCATGCTGCGGGTCCAGCGCATGCTCGACTGCTGCGCCGAGCTCCTCGACGAGGTCGGCTACGACAACCTCTCGACCACGAGGATCGCCGAGCGGGCCGGGGTCGCCATCGGTTCCGTGTACCAGTTCTTCCCGGACAAGAAGGCCATCACGCAGGCGCTCGGCCTGCGTTTCCTCGACCAGTTCAGCGCTCGTGTCACCGAGCGCCTCGCGGACGCCTCCTTCAGCCACTGGACCCACGCCGTCGACGCCGTCGTCGACGAGTACATCGACATGCACCGCAACGTGCCGGGCTTTCGCGGCCTGCACTTCGGTGACATCGTCGACCCCCGCCTCCTCAACGGCGGTACCGAGAACAACCGCGTGATCTCCATCCGCCTGCGTAGAATCATTGTTTCTGTCACAGGCATCCCCGACAATGACGAACTCGACCGGGCCATCCACGTCGCCGTCGAAGCCGCCGACGCCGTGCTCAAGCTCGCCTTCCGCGACGACCCCGAAGGCGACCCCGACCTCATTGATGAGGCCAAGAGCCTGGTCAGTAGTTATCTGTCCCATTTCTCCCAACGCAACGGAGGCGACCATCCGTGGTAGCCGACGCCGGCACCCTCTCCCGACCCGTCACCGGAACCGCGGCCGGCGTGCCCTTCCTGGCACTTCCGCCCGCCTCCGGTGAGACCCCGGCCCCGCTCCTCCTGGGGCTGCACGCCTTCGAGCCGCCCCGGGCCGAGGCCGCGCTCGCCGGAGCCGTGCCCATGGCACCGCTCCCGGCCTGGCGGGTCTACCTCGGCCTGCCGCTGTTCGGCGCGCGCCTCCCCGAGGGCGGCGTCGCCGAGATCAACCGGCGCGGCGAGAGCGACTACCTCGTCGAGCTGTTCGGACCGGTGGTGGAGGAAGCCGCCTCCGAGCTGCGCCGGGTCGACGCCGAACTGCGCGGGACCTTCCCCGTGACCGACGACCCGGTCGGCCTGGTCGGGGTCGGAGCCGGCGCCGCGGCCGTCCTGCTCACCCTCGCCGAGAGCGGGCTCCCCGTCGGCGCGGCCGCCGTCGTCAACCCGGTCGTCGACCCCGCCCTGGTCATCGCCGCCCGCGAGCGGCGCACCGGCACCCCCTACGAGTGGACCGAGCAGGCCCGCGACACCCGCGGCTGGCTGCTCTTCGGCGACCGCGCCCGGGAGGTCTCCCGCGACGGCGTCCCGCTGCTCGTCGTCAGCGGGGGCCGGGACGAGGTGGTCACGCCCGAGCACGGGCAGGCCCTGCACGACTCCCTGGCCGCCCACCTGCCCGAACATGCGCTCCGTCACATCGTGGTCCCCGACCTGGCCCATGCCATCGGTCCCGAACCGGGCCTGGAACCCGGGCCGCTCACCCCGGCCGGAGTCCTCACCGACCGCGCGCTGACGGAGTGGTTCCACCTGCACATGACCTCTTCCGCGCAGGTCCGGGCGGCCGAGGACGGCTAGCCCGCGCCGGGGGCGCGGGTCCCGCCCGACCGCCCCGGACAGGAAACCCACCGTTCACCGGGTACACCCCGCCGCCTCCTCCGGCGTCCCCTTAGCGGACGCCGCCGCGACAGCTGGCACGCGTTCCATGGGATCATCCAGGGGCGACCGCTCCCAGCGGTCCGCCTGACCGTTTCGACTCATCCTTCAGGAGGGCGAACCACGTGACGGAACCGGCACCGGTCTTTGCCAGCGGGGTCGACAACGAGCGGTTGAACGCGCAGCTCCGCTTCCTTCTGGAAGTCGACAAACTCAAGCGCATCCTGCGGCAGTGCCTCCTGGTGGACGGCTCCCGCCGTGAGAACTCGGCCGAGCACTCCTGGCACCTGGCCCTGTCCGCCCGCACCTTCGCCGAGTACGCGCCTGAGGGCACCGACATCGACCGGGTCGTCGAGATGCTGGTCCTGCACGACATCGTCGAGATCGACGCCGGGGACACCTTCCTGTTCGACCAGGTCAGCACCGAGACCCAGGCCGAGCGCGAACGCGCCGCCGCGGACCGGATCTTCGCCCTCCTGCCCGAGGACCAGGCCGAACGGGCCCGCGGGCTGTGGGAGGAGTTCGAGGCGCGCGCCACCCCCGAGGCCCGGTTCGCCCGCGCGGTCGACCGGCTCTCGCCCATGCTGGCCAACTGGCACAACGAGGGCGGCACCTGGGTGCGCTTCGGCATCACCCGGTCGCAGGTGATGGAGAAGGTCAAGCTGATCCAGGAGGGGTCGGAGGCGCTGGGAGCCTACGCGACCGCCCTGGTGGACGACGCCGACCGCCGGGGCTACTTCCGCGGTTGACGGCGCGGGCGGCGAACCGGCTGACGCGGCCGGCGGGAACGGCGGACGGAGCCCTGACGGCCCGGAGCGCTCAGACCCGGCCCGTGAGGATCTGGATCGCCGCGGACATGCCCACGACCACCAGGCACACGCGCAGCCCCGCCGGGCTGAGCCTGCGTCCGAACTTCGCGCCGAGGTAGCCGCCGAGAACGGTCCCGACCGCGATGAGGCCGACCACGGGCCAGGCGGGCGAGGCGAGCACGATGTAGAACACCGCGGCCGTGCTGTTGACGATGCTGGTGAGCAGGTTCTTCAGGGCGTTGAGCCGCTGGATGTCGTCGTCCAGGGCGGTGCCCAGGAAGCTCATCAGGATGATCCCCTGCGCGGCGGCGAAGTAGCCGCCGTAGGACCCGGTCGCGTAGATGCCCAGGGGCAGCAGCGGGCCGCCGTCCCGGGGGGCGGGCCTGCGGGAGCGCGCCCACCTGGTGATCCGCGGCTGGAGGAGGATCAGCGCGCACGCGAGGCCGATCATGAACGGCACCACGGACTCGAACACGCCCGGGGGCAGGTAGATGAGGAGCAGCGCCCCCGTCACCGCGCCGAGGAAGGACATGCTGCCCAGGCGCAGGATCCGGGCCCGCTGGCCCGCCAGTTCCCGGCGGTAGGCGATGGTTCCGCTCAGGGTCCCGGGGGCGAGGCCGATGCTGTTGGAGATGGTGGCGGTGACCGGCGGGTAGCCCAGGGCCAGGAGTACGGGGAAGGTGAACAGCGTGCCCGACCCGGCGATGGCGTTGATACCCCCCGCGGCCACACCGGCGAGGAGGATGAGCGCCGCCTCCCAGAGTTCCATCCGTCCCGCTTTCCGGCTCCGCGCCCCCGGCGGTCGAGGGCCCCAACAGACTACGAGAGCGGGTCGCCGGTGCTTTCATCCGGGATCCGCCCAAAGGCCGGACCCGACCGGGAGGGCCCGGACCGCGCCGGCCGCCGCGGCCGGACGCGGAGGGGCGGGACGCGGAGGGGCCCCGTGAACACGGGCCCCTCCGCCTCGCGGGGTGACCGGGGTCAGCGGACCCGGATCACCTCGTCGCGCAGCCGGTCGAAGGCGGATCCGATGCCCTGGAGCGCCTGGCCCATCTCCGCCGGGACGATCCACACCTTGTTGGCGTCGCCCCGAGCGATCTCCGGCAGCTTCTGGAGGTAGTGGTAGGCCAGCACGTCCGGATCCACGTGGCTGGTGTGGAGGGCCTTGAAGACCATGTGGATGGCGTCGGCCTCACCCCGGGCCCGGGTCGTCTGCGCCTCGGCGTCGGCCTTGGCGGTGAGCGCCTGCGCCTCGGCCGCGCCCCTGGCTCGCAGCACCGCGGCCGAACGCTCACCCTCGGCGCGCAGCACCGCGGACTGCTTCTCACCCTCCGCGCTGAGCAGCTGGGCGCGCTTCTCCCGGTCGGCCCGCATCTGCATCTCCATCGCCTCCTGGACGGAGGACGGCGGCTCGATGCCCTTGAGCTCGATGCGGCTGATCTCGATGCCCCACTCGCTGGTGGCCTCGTCCAGCACGGTCTTGAGCTCGCGGTTGATCTCGTCCCGGGAGGTGAGCGTCTCCTCCAGGTTCATGCCGCCGATGACGTTGCGCAGCGTGGCCAGGGTCAGCTGTTCGACGGCCTGGATGAAGTTGGCGACCTCGTAGGTGGCCCGGTAGGCGTCCACGACCCGGATGTAGACCGCCGAGTCGACCTCGACCGCGAGGTTGTCCTCGGTGATGGCCGACTGCGGGGGGAAGCTGACCACCTGGACGCGGCGGTCGATCCGCTCGCGCACCTGGTCCACACCGGGAATGACGACGTTGAAACCCGAGCTCAGCGTTCGGTGGAACTTGCCGAAACGCTCAACCACGTCCTCCATGGAGTGCGGAACGATACGCACGCTCCGCCAGAAGATGATCAACAGGACGGCGACGAAAAGCGCCACGATGATGATCATGGTCATGGGCGCACCGCCCTCTGGGCACGGGGGGCGGCATTCGGCATCAGCATCAGGGCGGCTCCGGATCTCCTGACGGGGGCGGCAGGCGGTGCGGGTACGGACCGCGCACCGGCGGCCCGCCCACCCGAAGATCATAAAGCGCGCCGAAATAGAGCGATCCGCTCACCGAGCGCTGACGTTACCCCATATGCAGCCAGGCGACCACATCCGGACAGAAATCCTGTTTAAGGACAATAGATTTCTGTTATTGAAGCAAGCCCATAAGGCGTGTGTGACTCATGTTGCCGAAGGCAAACCGGGGACAAGCTGGAGACAGGGAAGTAGCGAAAGCCAGGGCAGGCGGCGGAGGGAACCCGGAGCCGGGGAGCGGAGGCGGGGTCAGACGGCCCGGGCACTCCAGCGTTCGCCGTCGCGCTCCACCTTCAGCGGGAGGCCGAAGGTCTCCGACAGGTGCTCCGCCGTCAGGACACCGTCGATGGGGCCGGCCTGCACCACCCTTCCCTCGCGCAACAGCAGGGCGTGTGTGGTGCCGACCGGGATCTCCTCCACGTGGTGGGACACCACGACCAGGGAGGGCGCCGCCTCGCTGCGCGCCAGGTTTCCGAGCCTGCGCACCAGGTCCTCGCGGCCGCCCAGGTCCAACCCGGCGGCGGGCTCGTCCAGGAGCAGCAGCTCGGGGTCGGACATCAGCGCGCGGGCGATGAGCACGCGCTTGCGCTCCCCCTCGGAGAGGGTGTGGAAACGGCGCTCGGCCAGGTCCGCGACTCCCCAGTGCCCGAGCAGGGCGCGGGCGCGGCCGTAGTCCGGGGTCCCGTACTCCTCGCGGAACCGGCCGACGTAACCGTACGCGGCGCTCAGCACGATGTCGAGGACCTCGGTCTCCTCCTCGATCCGCGCGGCCACCGAGGCGCCCGCGTAGCCGATCAGCGGACGCAGTTCGAACACGTCCACCCGGCCCAGTCGCTCGCCGAGGATCTCCACCTCACCGCCGGTGGGGTGCATCTGGCTGTAGGCCACGTTGAGCAGTGTGGTCTTGCCCGCGCCGTTGGGGCCGAGCACCACCCAGCGCTCCCCTTCGAGGACCGTCCAGTCCACTCCGTCGAGCAGCCTGGCCTCACCCCGCCGAACCGTGACCCCGCTCAGGCCCAGAACACGCCCGTCCATCGTCCTCCCTCATTTCGCGCCCCACGCCGGTGCACGGGCCGACCTACCCTGAAGCAATGCATCTCACGTCCGCACCACTCGTCGCCTGGGGCAACGCCTGGCTGTCCGGACACGTCGGACTCGACGACGCCGTCGACGCTGTCGAACGGCGCAGCGGCCCCAACCTGATCGGGACAGTACCCCCCGTGGACCTGCCCTTCGACAGTGGCGTACCGCTGCGCGTCGCACTGGTACGCCTCCGCGGCCTGGGTCTGTGCGCTTTCCGGTTGGCACTGCCCGCCTGGGGGGATCCCCTCGGACTGGTGGGCCCCAAGGAACTCAACCAGGCCGCCGTCGAAGCGAGGGAAGGGGTTCTGGTGCAGCTCGCCGACCAGCAGCTGGGACTGGTGCCCTCCGCCGACCGGCGTGGTTCATCCTATGTGGGTGTTTCGTGGACGCCGTATCCGGCGAACAACGCGCCGCCCCAGGTACCGGGCCTGGCCGAGGCCGAGCAGGCCCTGAAGCTCACCGTGATCGAGGTCGCCCGGGTGATGGAGGGGGTGGACGACATCGCCTCCTTCTCGCCGGGAGTGCACCGCCAGCTCGGCGACCTGGGCGGCCGGGAGGCTCCCTCCCTGGCCCACGGGTACCCGCCGAGGGCCCATCGGGTCGTGGCCCAGGCAGAACGGCTGGCGAAGGTCGTGGAACTGGCCGAACCCGTGTCGGGCCGGGGGATGACCGCCCAGCAGGCCGCGGCCCGGAGCGAGGCCCTGCGGCGCCTGGACGCCGCGGTGCGCCGGGCCCTCGTCGCGGCGCACGCGTCGATCTCCCTGCCCAACCAGGTGCGGAGACGGCCCCCCAAGCACGAGACTGAGGGGTGAGCGGACCTGGACGCGGCCCGCGCTGAGCGGACCCTGGGTCCGGGATGCCTGTGTATCCGGGTCGGGCCAGGGGAGATACCTGATCCCCGGGGACGGGTAAGCGTCGATACTGGGGGTGTGGCTGGCCGGAACCCCGGCCACACCGAGGGAACGAGGAGATCCGTCATCATGCAGCCCGAGCACATCCGAGCTTCCGACGCGGACCGGGACAGGGTCGCCGAGCAGCTGCGTGAGGCCCTGGCCGAGGGACGCCTCAGCCCCGTGGAGCACGAGGAACGCCTGGAGACCCTCTACAGGGCCAAGACCGTGGGCGAGCTCGCCCCCATCGTGGCGGACCTTCCCGCCCCCGGGTACCGGGCAGGGTACGGTTACCCGGCCGCGGGAGGGACCCCCGACTCCCCGAGCGGGATGGAGATCCTGGGCAGCGAGGCCCGCGACCTGGCCGGGCAGAGCAAGGGGTCGGAGAACCTCGTCGCGGTCTTCGGCGGCTGCGAGCGCAGGGGCCGCTGGCTGGTGGAGCCCCGCACGAACGTGTCCGTGCTGTGCGGCGGGGTCGAACTGGACCTGCGCGAGGCGGTGCTGAGCCAGCACGAGGTCACCATCCAGGTCGCGGTGATCATGGGCGGGGTGGACATCACCGTGCCGCACGGGGTCAGGGTGATCAACAACACCTCGGCGATTCTGGGCGGCACGGACCTGCACGGAACCGACCAGGTCACGGACCCGAACGCCCCGGTCCTGCGACTGACCGGGACCTGCATGCTGGGCGGCGTGGACATTAAGGCCAAGGGTCCCAAGCGAAAGAAAAAGAACCGGAAGGACAGGTGACCTGCGCCTCCCCTTCAGCTGTCCACATAGTGAACTAGCTGGGAAAAGGGCCAGCCCTGCGCGACGGCTCCCCGGAGTGGCCGAGTACCGTGGATGACGCCATGAATGAGAACTCCACGTTGTTGGTGACGGTGACCGGCCGCGACCGCCCGGGCATCAGCGCTCGTCTCCTGAGCACTCTCTCCGTCTTCCCCGTGACCATCGTCGACCTCGAACAGGTCGTCCTGGCGGGGCGGTTGGTGCTGGGCGCCGTCCTCGGCGTAGACGAGCGGGTGGCTCCCGGTGTGAGCCGCCAGCGCGTCTTCGAAGAGGTCCGCAGCGCGCTCGACAAGACCGCGATCGACCTCGACATGGAGGTCGGCTACGGGAGGGGGAACGGGCGCGTGAACGCGTTCGGCCCCGGACGCCTGCACGTGACCGTGCTCGCCGACCCGCTGCGGCCCGGCGCGCTCGGAGCCATCACGTCGTGCGTGGCACGGGCGGGTGCGAACATCGACCGGATCGAGCGCCTGTCCAGTTACCCGGTGACCTCCGTGGAGATGGAGGTGTCCGGCGGCGACGCCGATCAGCTCCGCGCCGAGCTGGCCATGGAGGCCTCCACCCAGGGTGTGGACGTCGCGGTACAGCCGAGCGGCCTGCACCGGCGGGGCAAGCACCTGATCGTCATGGACGTCGACTCCACCCTGATCCAGGGCGAGGTGATCGAACTCCTGGCGGCCCACGCCGGCTGCGCCGATGAGGTCGCCCGCGTCACCGAGGAGGCCATGCGCGGCGAACTGGACTTCGAGGAGTCCCTGCGCCGCCGCGTCTCGCTGCTCAAGGGCCTGGACGCCTCCGCCATCGGCAAGGTGTGCGAGGAGATCCAGCTGACCCCGGGCGCCCGGACCCTCGTGCGCACCCTGAAGCGCCTGGGCTACGAGATCGGGATCGTGAGCGGCGGCTTCACCCAGATCACGGACGTGCTCGTGGAACGCCTCGGGCTGGACTACTCCGCCGCGAACACCCTGGAGATCGTCGACGGCCGGCTGACCGGCGGACTGGTCGGCCCGGTCATCGACCGCATGGGCAAGGCGACCACCCTGGAGAGGTTCGCAGCCGAGGCCGGTGTGCCCCTGGAGCAGACCGTGGCCGTGGGCGACGGTGCCAACGACCTGGACATGCTGCAGGTCGCGGGCCTGGGGGTGGCCTTCAACGCCAAGCCGGTGGTGCGCCAGCAGGCCGACACCTCGGTGAACGTGCCCTATCTCGACACGATCGCGTTCATCCTCGGCATCACCCGCGAGGAGATCGAGGCCGCGGACCTGCACGCGCAGACTGAGCCCGCCTCGCTCTGACCGGGCCCCGGGCACGGGGATCGCCCCAGGGAGGATCAGAACCCCTGGGGCGAAGACCCTGGAGTGTGATGGGATCCGGATTTTCACAACCGGACACCCCCCCGGCACACAACAAAAAACACACAAAAAAAGGGGGCCGCCCACAAAGGACGACCCCCCCACAACAAACCGTGGCAGCAACCTACTCTCCCACCCCACCACAGGGCAGTACCATCAGCGCAAAGAGACTTAACGACCGGGTTCGGAAAGAG
>NZ_VWVV01000011.1 GCF_009830945.1 Nocardiopsis sp. FR4
GTGTTGTTGTCGGTGATGTATGAGGTGCCTTCGCGTGAGGATGTGGGTCAGGTGATCATTACGCGGGAGGCGGTGCGTGAGCACGTGAATCCGACGATCGTGCCTCGGGCCCAACTCCGCCGCGCCCGCCAGGAGAAGTCCGCCTGAGGCCCGTCTGAGACCGCGGGCGCCCCGGGCCGCGCACACGCCCCCGGGACGCCGCCGCCGTCCTGACACCGCGGGATCCCGCCGTCCGGCGGGACCCCGCGCTGGCGCGGAAGGCCCCGCACGACCCCTGTGGCCCCCGTCGGGTTCCGACGGGGGCGGGGCCCGGGGCGGCCTCCCGGGCGCGGGCCCTACTCCTCCAGCACCTGCGCCATCCGCGCGATCTCGGCGTTCTGCTCGGCGATCACGTCGTTGGCCATCCTCAGGACCGTCTGGTCCTTGCCCTCGGCCATCAGGTCCTCGGCCATCGTGACCGCTCCCTCGTGGTGGACGGTCATCAGCTCCACGAAGAGCCGGTCGAACTCGTCGCCCTCGGCCGCGGCCAGCCGCTCCATGTCCTCCTCCGAGGCCATGCCCGGCATGTCGTCGTGGTCCACCTCCAGCTCGCACGCGGGCACGTCGGAGTCCTCCCCGTGGTGCGTGCCGTCGCCCTCCAGCCCGCAGAAGTTCTGGTGCGCCGGGTTCTCCCGCGCCGGGCCGAAGACGTTCTCCTCCAGCCAGGCCTCCATGGCGGTGATCTCCGGGCCCTGGGCGGCCGAGATGCGGTCGGCGATGCTCTCGACGCCCTCGCGCTCGTGCCGCTCGGGGACCAGGTCGGTCATCTCCAGGGCCTGCGCGTGGTGCTCGATCATCTTCACCAGGTAGACCACGTCGGCCTCGTTGTGGCCCTGCTCCTCGGCGAGGGAGGCGATCTGCTCCTCGGTGGCGGGCGTGGACGACTCCCCGGGCGCGCCGGGGGCGATGACGTTGGCCGACTCCTGCTCGCCGTCGCCGCCCGTACAGGCCGAGGCTCCGAGCAGCACGAGAGCGGTTCCGGCCGCGAGTGCCAAACGACGCACGAGGTGTCCTCCGATGGGGTGGGGTGCGGACGGGGCCGCGATGTCGGTGGGGACGGGAACGCCCTCCGGGGGCAACGTCCTGCGGGCTTTCTACTCACTCGCTGGGTGTTTTGTCCAGCCCTGAGCCCGTGTTGGTGCCTCTTCGTTCAGTTGGGGTCCGTGTTCGGGCGCGGACCCCGGCCGTCCTCCCGCGGCGGGCCGGGCCGGTCGTTCCGGTTTCCCCGGGTGTCCACCCAGGCGAGCGGAGTATCACTCAAAGTGGCCAATGCAATCCTTTGGGTGAATAGGGGGGTGCGGGCGATGGCCGAGGCACGAGGACACGGGAACCGGGTGCGCTGGCGGGCCCTCGGGGCGGTACCCCTGCTGACCGCCTCCCTGCTGGCCGTCCCCGGTGCCCGGGCCGACGACGCGACCACCGGCGGGGGGTCGAGCACCTGGCCAACCTGCCCAAATCCGAGGGGCTGGACAGCGACGCCGCGTACAACTCCGACCTCGCCTTCACCGGGAACCACGTCATCGTCGGCAACTACGACGGCTTCTCCGTCTACGACATCTCCCGGCCGCGCGAGCCGCGCCCGGTGACCACTGTCCTGCCCGGCGTCCCGGGGGGCGTGTCGGTCAGCGGCGACCTGTTGTACCTGTCGGTCGACTACCCGCGGGCGGGCACCGAGTGCGGGGCGCCCTCCGTGCCCACCACCGACCCGGACGGGTTCGAGGGCATCCGGATCTTCGACATCTCGGACAAGGCCAACCCCCAGTACGTGTCGGCCGTGCGCACCGACTGCGGTCCGCACACCAACACGCTGGTGCCGGGCAAGGACGGCGAGCACGAGTACGTGTACGTGTCCCCGTGCTCGCCCTCGGGGGACTTCCCGAACTGCCGGTCCCCGCACGACAAGGTCATGGTGGTCGAGGTGCCGCTGGAGGACCCGGCCGGGGCCAGGGTGGTCAACGGCCGCGGATCCTCGCCGAGGGGGCCCACAGGACCACCACGGGCTGCCACGACATCACCGCCCACCCGGTCCGGGACATCGCCGCCGCGGCCTGCCTCGGCGACGGCCTGCTGCTGGACATCTCCGACCCGGTGGAACCGGTCGTCCTCGCACGGGTCCAGGACGAGAACTTCGCGTTCTGGCACTCGGCGACCTTCACCAACGACGCCCGCAGCGGGATCTTCACCGACGAGCTCGGCGGAGGCAGCGCGGCCACCTGTGACGAGGAGACCGGACCCGAGCGAGGCGCCAACGCCGTGTACTCGCCCAACCACGATGGGGTGACCGCTGAGCTGGAGTTCCGGAGCTACTACAAGCTGCCACGTCACCAGACCGAAACCGAGCACTGTGTGGCGCACAACGGCTCGCTGATCCCGGTGCCGGGGCAGGACCACTTCGTGCAGTCCTGGTACCAGGGCGGCGTCTCGGTCATCGACCTGACCGACCCGGACCGGCCGGAGGAGATCGGCTGCTTCGACCGCGGCCCCTGGAAGCCGGGGCGACTGAGCACGGCGGGTTCGTGGTCGGCCTACTACTACAACGGCCACGTCTACTCCTCCGACATCCGGCGAGGGCTTGACGTGCTCGAACTGACGGATCCGCGGCTGGCCGGGGCCGCGGACACGCACCTGGAGGAGTTCAACCCGCAGTCGCAGCCGGTGCTGCCCATGTCCTGACGGAGGGCGGCGGGCGCGCGGAGCGCCGGGACGGTCCACCGGCACTCAGTGTGCCCGCCGCACGGTCCTAGGCACGGTGTGTAGCCAGACCGAGTCAGCCCGACACTGTGTTAAGAAAAAAGTTTCTTTTGTATCCCCCTATACATATTGATCAGCAACTGTGTACCTTCTTCCTGTTTCGCTCCAATCAGAATCAGGAGTACGCATGGCGTCATCCCCCTCAGCCCCCAACCCCCGAAACGCCAGACGCGGACTGGCCGGTCTCACCCTGGCCGGAGCCGCCGCCCTCGTGGCGGGCCTGCTGGTCCCCGCAACGGCCTCGGCCGACGACACGTTCGTCAGCGACGCCGACACCAGCTCCAACGTCACTCATGTGACCAACGTCCCCAAGACCGAGGTGATGAGTGACTTCAACTCGGACCTGGCCTTCACCGGGGACTACGCCATCGGCGGCAACTACAACGGCTTCGTCATCTACGACATCTCGGACCCCGAGAGCCCGCAGGTGGTCTCCGAGGTCCTGTGCCCCGGCGGCCAGGGCGACGTGTCGGTCAGCGGCGACCTGCTCTACTTCTCGGTCGACTACCCGCGGGCGGGCACCGAGTGCGGGGCGCCCTCCGTGCCCACCACCGACCCGAACGGGTTCGAGGGCATCCGGATCTTCGACATCTCGGACAAGGCCAACCCCCAGTACGTGTCGGCCGTGCGCACCGACTGCGGTTCGCACACCAACACGCTGGTGCCGGGCAAGGACGGCGAGCACGAGTACGTGTACGTGTCCTCGTACTCGCCCTCGGCCAGGTTCCCGAACTGCCAGCCCCCGCACGACAAGATCTCCGTCATCGAGATCCCGCTCGACGACCCGGCCGCGGCCAAGGTCATCGACACCCCGGTGCTCTTCCCCGAGGGCGGCAACACCAACACCGCCGGATGCCACGACATCACCGTCTACCCCAAGCGTGACATCGCCGCGGGCGCCTGCATGGGCGACGGCATCCTGATGGACATCTCCGACCCGGCCGCTCCGGTGGTCACCGACGTCGTCCGCGACACCAACTTCGCGTTCTGGCACTCGGCGACCTTCACCAACGACGCGAAGACGGTGCTGTTCACCGACGAGCTCGGCGGCGGCGGTGGCGCCACCTGCAACGAGCGGATCGGCTCCGAGCGCGGTGCCAACGCGATCTACCAGGTCGGCGGCACGAAGGACGCCCCCGAGCTGGGCTTTGAGGGCTACTACAAGCTGCCGCGCCACCAGGCCGACACCGAGAACTGCGTCGCGCACAACGGCTCGCTGATCCCGGTTCCGGGCCGCGACTACTTCGTGCAGTCCTGGTACCAGGGCGGCGTCTCGGTGATCGACTTCAACGACCCGAAGAACGCCCAGGAGATCGGCTACTTCGACCGCGCCCCGATCAACGAGGACCGCCTGGTCCTGGGCGGCTCCTGGTCGGCCTACTACTACAACGGCTACGTCTACTCCTCCGACATCACCCGCGGACTCGACGTCCTCAAGCTGGAGGACCCCCGGTTCCGGGTGGCCGAGCAGGTCCACATGGACGAGTTCAACCCGCAGTCCCAGCCCGAGTACAAGCCCGGGCGGGGCAACGGCCGCTGACCGTCCGGCGCCCCGGACCCCGGTCCGGGGCGCCGTGCCCGAGCGTCCCCGCTGGAGGACGCTCGGGCACGGGGGCCGCGGCCGTGTACGCCGCGCCCCCCGCCCCACCCCCGATCCCCTAGTGCACAGGAGAGCAACAGTGTCCGCACCTCCCGCAGCACCCCGATCCCGGAGGGGGCCGCGGCGCGTCGCGGCCCTGGCCGCCACAGCCGCGGCCTCGCTGCTCGTCGGACTCCTCGGTCCGGCCGGCGCCCTCGCGGACGAGGCCCCCGCCGACAGCATCACCAGCGACAACGTCACCCACGTCACCCACGTGTCCAAGCCCTCGGCCGTGCGCAGCGTCAACTCGGACCTGGCCTTCACCGGGGACTACGCCATCGGCGGCAACTACGACGGCTTCGTCATCTACGACATCTCGAACCCGGAGAGCCCGCAGGTGGTCTCCGAGGTCCTGTGCCCCGGCGGCCAGGGCGACGTGTCGGTCAGCGGCGACCTGCTCTACTTCTCGGTCGACTACCCCCGGGCCAACGAGGACTGCGGCGCTCCGGCCGTGCCCACCACCGACCCGAACGGGTTCGAGGGCATCCGGATCTTCGACATCTCGGACAAGGCCAACCCCCAGTACGTGTCCGCCGTGCGCACCGACTGCGGTTCGCACACGAACACCCTGGTGCCGAGCAAGAGCGGGGACAGCGACCTGATCTACGTGTCCTCGTACTCGCCCTCGGCCAGGTTCCCGAACTGCCAGCCCCCGCACGACAAGATCTCCGTCATCGAGGTGCCGCACGACGCGCCCGAGGAGGCCGCGGTCGTCAACGAGCCGGTGCTCTTCCCGGACGGCGGGAACCACGAGCAGGGCAACCTGCTGCTGCCCACCCAGGGCTGCCACGACATCACCGTGTACGCCGAGCGCGACATCGCCGCGGGCGCCTGCATGGGCGACGGCATCCTGATGGACATCTCCGACCCGGTGAACCCGGTCGTCATCGAGCAGGTCCGGGACGAGAACTTCGCGTTCTGGCACTCGGCCACCTTCACCAACGACGCGAAGACGGTGCTGTTCACCGACGAGCTCGGCGGCGGCGGCGCGCCCACCTGCACCGAGGAGATCGGCCCCGAGCGCGGTGCCAACGCGATCTACCAGGTCGGCGGCACGAAGGGCGCCCCCGAGCTGGACTTCGCCAGCTACTACAAGATCGAGCGCCACCAGGGCGACCAGGTCTGCGTGGCGCACAACGGCTCGCTGATCCCGGTCCCCGGCCGCGACTACTTCGTGCAGTCCTGGTACCAGGGCGGCGTCTCGGTGATCGACTTCAACGACCCGAAGAACGCCGAGGAGATCGGCTTCTTCGACGTCGACTCCCGCGTGGAGGAGGGCGTCCAGGACAACGACACCTGGTCGGCCTACTACTACAACGGCTACGTGTACTCGTCGGACATCGAGCGCGGCCTGGACGTGCTGCGCCTCGACGACCCGCGCCTGCGCGCGGCCGAACGGGTCCGCATGGAGGAGTTCAACCCGCAGAGCCAGGCGAGCTACCGGCCGGGCCGCGGCAACGGTCGCTAGGACAAACCCCTCAGAGGGCGGCCCCGGCGGGGGCGGTGCCGCGGCACCGCCCCCGCCTTCGTGCGTCCGGCCCGGGCTCAGCCGAAGAGGCGGTCGGTGGGGGCGTCCACCGCCTCCAGCACCCGCCCGGTGAAGTAGACCGTGCCCAGGGCCAGGATCCGTCCGCCGAGGGCGCGCAGGGAGTCGGGGGACAGGTCCCCGGCCTCCATCCGGCCCCAGCGCGCGGGCAGGGCGTGCTCGAAGCGCAGGTGGGCCTCGGGCAGGCGCACCGCGGTCACGGGCAGGCCGCCCAGCGCCGCCACGGCACCGGACACGTCCTTGTGGTCGGGCAGGCACAGCAGCACGTGGTCCACCCCGCCCCACAGCGCCCGGGCGTGGTCCAGCGCGGCGGCGACCCCGGTGCGCTCGATGGCCGAGTCCACCAGCACCTCCGCCACCGGCGTTCCCGCGGCCCCGGTTCCCGGCGCGCTCCCGGCCGGGACGGTGTGGCGGGACAGCCGTCCCGGCAGCCGGACGGTGCGCAGCACCGCGTGCAGCCGTTCGGGGTCCAGCGGGGGCCGGCCCAGGTGCTCCAGCATCCGCGCCGCGGCGGCCGTGCCCAGCACCCCCGAGGCGGCGGACAGGCCCGGCGGGCGCAGGCCGGGCGGCGGCTCCGTCCCGGGCAGCGCGGGGTCGACCACCTCGGCGCGCACCCGTCCGCCGGTGGCCCCGGCCAGGGCGGCGTCGACCTCGGCGGCCACCTCCGCCGTCTGGGGCAGGCGCACCAGCGCCCGGGTCCGCTCCCCGGCCACCCCGGTCTTCTCGCGGGCGATCTCCACCACGTTCGCGCCCAGCACCCCCACGTGCTCGGCGAAGACCTTCCCCAGCGCGACCACCTCCGGGCCGACCAGGCGCAGCTCGTCCCGGTGGCCGCCCATCCCGGCCTCCAGCACGCACACGTCCGCGCCCGCCTCCCGGGCGCGCAGCAGACCCGCGAACAGGAACAGCCCGCTCGGCGCCAGGTAGCCGCCGGCCTCCTCCGGCGGGGGCAGCTCCCGGCGGGCCGCCTCGATCCGGGCCCCCAGGGCGTCGAGTTCGGCGTCGGTCACCGACGTCCCGTCCACCCGCACCCGCTCCCGGTAGGACCGGAAGCTCGGCCCGGTGACCAGGACCGTGCGCAGCCCGGCCGAGGACAGCGCGGCCGCGGCCGTGGTCGCGGTACTGCCCTTGCCCTTGGAGCCCACCACCCCCAGCACCGGGGCACGTGCGGTGTCCAGTCCGAGCAGGCGCGCGAGCGCGGCGGCGCGGTCCAGGCTGCGGGTCACTCCGGGGCTCCGTCGCGTCCACTCGGTGAAGAAGGGGTCAAGGCTTGGCATGGCACCAGTATGGTCTGCGCGACATACGCCAACGGTTCCTTTGCCCGGGGTCCGTGCCCAGGTGGGGGCGCGTACACTTGCCCGGGTGTACACCCCGAACACACGAGACACCGAGACGCCGTGAGTGACGACAGCGCCGAGCGACGCTATACCGAGGTGACCGCGGAGATCCTCTCCCGCGCGCCCGAGTCCGAGATCGACCCTCGACTGGACCGGGTCCGCACCCTGCTGGACCTCCTGGGCGACCCGCACCGCACCTTCCGGGTCATCCATGTCACGGGCACCAACGGCAAGACCTCCACCGCCCGCATGATCGACGCGCTCATGCGCGCGCGGGGCCTGCGCGTGGGCAGGTACACCAGCCCGCACCTGCGCACCGTGCGCGAGCGCGTGGTCATCGACGGGGAGCCGATCTCCGAGGAGCGGTTCGTCGAGGCCTACGACGACATCCGCCCCTACGTCGAGATGGCCGACGCGATGAACGACGCCCCGCTGTCGTTCTTCGAGATCCTCACGGTCATGGCCTACGCCGTCTTCGCCGACGCCCCCGTGGACGTCGCCGTGGTCGAGGTCGGCATGGGCGGCCGCTGGGACGCCACCAACGTCGTCGACGGAGACGTCGCCGTGGTGACCCCCATCGGGATCGACCACACCGACTACCTGCCCGACACGCTGGAGGGCATCGCCGACGAGAAGTCGGGCATCATCAAGCCCGGCTCCGTGGCGGTGCTGGCCCAGCAGCCGCTGCCCGCAGCCGAGACCCTCCTCCGCAACGCCGCCGAGGTGGGCGCCCAGGTGGCCCGGGAGGGCTTCGAGTTCGGGGTCACCTCCCGGGAGGTCGCCGTCGGCGGCCAGCAGATCGCGGTCAAGGGCCTCACCGGCAGCTACGAGAACCTGTTCCTCCCCCTGTTCGGGGAGCACCAGGCCGGGAACGCCGCCGTGGCCGTCGCGGCCGCGGAGGCGTTCGCCTCCTCCGACGACGCCGTCGGACTGGACCCCGCGATCGTCGGAGAGGCCCTGGCGGGGGTCGACTCCCCGGGCCGCATGGAGGTCGTGCGCACCAGCCCGACCATCCTCGCCGACGCCGCGCACAACCCGGCCGGAATGATCGCCACGGCCGCCGCGGTGGAGGAGGCCTTCACCTTCTCCCGGCTGGTCGGCGTGGTCGCGATCATGGCCGACAAGGACGTGGAGGGGATCCTGGACCCCCTCGAACCACTGCTCGACGAGATCGTCGTCACCCGTAACTCCTCACCGCGCTCCCTCGAACCGGACCGGCTGGCCGCCGTCGCCCAGCAGATCTTCGGCGAGGACCGCGTGCACGTGGCTCCCAGACTCGACGACGCCATCGACCAGGCCGTGGGCCTGGCCGAGGAGAACGGCGAGTTCGGCGGTACCGGTGTACTCGTCACCGGCTCCGTCGTGACCGCGGGCGACGCCGTGCACCTGCTGCGCGGTGCGGGGCAGTGACGGACAGGACGGCGGTCCACGACGAAGGGAACCTCCCGTGCGCGTAGTGTGCGCTGTCATCCTGGCCTTCGAGGTCATCGTGATCGGCCTCTTCATACCCGTCGCCATCTCCCTGGAGGGGATGGACCCGCTCCTGGCCTCGGGCCTGTGGGGCGGCATGGCCGCCGCGGCCCTCGTGCTGGCCGGGCTCCAGAAGTACCGCTGGGCCCACTACGCCGCCTGGGTGCTGCAGGCCGCGTTCCTGTTCACCTCCTTCCTGGTGTCGGGGGCCATGCTGATCGCCGTGGTCTTCGTGTCCCTGTGGGTGACCGGTGTGGTCATGGGCAGCCGCACCGACGAGATGAAGGCCGCGCACCAGGCCCGGGCCGAGGCCGGGGCGGCTGACGGCGACGGGCCGGGCGGAGACCCCGCGTCCTCCGCGCGGTCCCGGCAAACGCGATAGTGTGACGCACGTCCGGGCGGGCGGCCGCTCCGGGAGCACACCTCCCCTCCTCGGTCCCCGCGTCCGCGACCCATCACCCGAATCCCTCCGTGTGCGGCCGATGCCGTGGGCGATGCCCACGTGCGCCCCGCGGAGCCCCAGTGAGGAGTTGACACGCACGTGGAGCGCACTCTCGTTCTCATCAAGCCGGACGGCGTCCGCCGCAACATCGTCGGCGAGGTCATCTCGCGCATCGAGCGCAAGGGCCTGAAGCTGGTCGCGATGGAGCTGCGCACGCTCGACGCCGAGACCGCCCGGACGCACTACGAGGAGCACGCCGAACGCCCCTTCTTCGGCTCGCTCGTCGAGTTCATCACCGGAGGTCCGCTGGTGGCCATGGTGGTCGAGGGCGAGCGCGCGGTGGAGGCCTTCCGCGCCCTGGCCGGGGCCACCGACCCGGTGACCGCCGCCCCCGGCACCATCCGCGGCGACTTCGCGCTGGAGGTGCAGCAGAACATCGTGCACGGTTCGGACTCCACCTACTCCGCCGAGCGCGAGATCAAGCTCTTCTTCCCCGACCTGTAGGCCGGGAGGACCGGGAGGGCCGCGGGTTGGCATGGACCCGCGGCCCCCGCTGTTCAGGGCGACTTCTTCCCATTCGTCCACCGTCGAGGCAACAATTCGGTGTGTTTGCGTAACGGACTAAGTGCAGACCGTTACGATACGGGGGACTGAATACCTATCGTGCTGGATCGGCTACGTATGGTCGCTCCGCGCAACCACGCCCGACACGGCGCCTCTGAGGACGTTACATGCCGAACAACCTTGCTTTTCTCGGCCGGGACATGGCCGTCGACCTTGGTACCGCCAACACGCTCGTGTACGTGCGCGGACGCGGCATCGTTCTGAACGAGCCGTCGGTGGTCGCGCTCAACACCTCCACGGGCAAGATCGTCGCCGTCGGCATCGAGGCCAAGCAGATGATCGGCCGCACGCCCAACAACATCACGGCCATCCGCCCCCTCAAGGACGGCGTCATCGCCGACTTCGAGATCACCGAGCGCATGCTGCGCTACTTCATCCAGAAGATCCACCGACGGCGCCACTTCGCCAAGCCGCGCCTCATCGTCGCCGTTCCCAGCGGTATCACCTCCGTCGAGCACCGCGCCGTCAAGGAGGCGGGTTTCCAGGCGGGCGCGCGCAGGGTCTACATCATCGAGGAGCCCATGGCCGCCGCGATCGGCGCCGGGCTCCCCGTCCACGAGCCCACCGGGAACATGGTCGTGGACATCGGCGGCGGCACCACCGAGGTGGCCGTGATCTCCATGGGCGGCATCGTCACCTCGCAGTCCATCCGCGTGGGCGGGGACGAACTGGACCAGGCCATCGCGACCTTCGTCAAGAAGGAGTACTCCCTGATGATCGGGGAGCGCACCGCCGAGGAGCTCAAGATGGCCGTCGGCTCGGCCTACCCGACCGGCGCCGAGGAGATCCGCGCCGAGGTGCGCGGGCGCGACCTCGTCAGCGGCCTGCCCAAGACCATCGTCCTGTCCGAGACCGACGTGCGCCAGGCCATCGAGGAACCGGTCACCGCCATCATCGACGCGGTGCGCACCAGCCTCGACAAGTGCCCGCCCGAACTGTCCGGCGACATCATGGACCGCGGCATCGCGGTCACCGGGGGCGGGGCCCTGCTGCGCGGACTCGACGAACGGCTCCTGCACGAGACCGGGATGCCCATCCACGTGGCCGACAACGCCCTCGACTGCGTCGCCGTCGGCTCGGGCACCTGCGTCGAGAACTACGAACGGCTCCACCAGGTCCTCGTGCCCGAACGGCGGCGATGACATGTTCCGCGACTCCACCAGATCCCGACTCTTCCTCGCCGTGCTCGTCGCGGCGGCCGTGGCCCTGCTCGTCCTGGACGCCCGCCCGGGCGGCGACCCCGTCACCTCGACCGCCCGCGCGGGGGGCGAACTCGTCTTCGCGCCCACCGCGGCGGGCGTGGGCTGGGCCGTCGCCCCGGCCGCCGCCCTCGTCGACGGACTGCGCCAGAGCCCCGAGACCGCCGAACGCGTCGCCGAACTGGAGCAGGCCAACGCCGCGCTGGAGTCCCAGCTGCAGGCCGCGCGCATCGACGAGCGGCGCGCCGAGCAGCTCGACGAACTGCTCGGCCTGGCGGGCCTGGGCGGCTACGAGATCGTGCCCGCCCAGGCCGTCACCCGGGTCACCGCCCGGGGCTACGCCGACACGGTCACCATCGACGTGGGCACCGAGTCGGGCGTGCGCCCGGACATGACCGTGGTCAACGGCTCCGGCCTCGTGGGAAGGGTGACCGACGCCGGTCCGCGCACCGCCACGGTCACGCTCGCCACCGACGTCGGCTCCGCCGTAGGCGCCCGGCTGGAGGCCACCCGCAAGATCGGCGCGGTCACCGGCGGCAGCGTCCCCGGCGGGCCCGACGCCGAGCTCACCCTGGAGCTGTTCGACCTGGAGGCACCGGTGGAGCCCGGCGACCGGGTGGTCACGCTCGGCTCGCACGAGGGCGCCCCCTTCGTGCCCGGCGTCCCCATCGGCACCGTCGACGAGGTGGTGGCCACGCCCGGCTCGCTCAGCCGCCTCGCCCGCCTCACCCCGGCCGTGGACTTCGCGTCCCTGGACGTGGTGGGCGTGGTGGTCCGGGGCCCGGCCCAGGACCCGCGCGACTCCGTGCTCCCGCCCCGACCCGAGAAGGGGGACCAGTCATGAGGACACTCGCGACCCTGGCCCTGGTGTGCGTCGCCGTCGTCGCCCAGGCCGCCGTCGTCAACCGCCTCCCGCTGGGGTGGGGGGCCGGACCGGACCTGGTGGTCGCGGTCGTCGTCGCGGTCGCCCTGACCGCCAGCCCCGGCGCGGCCGCCGGATGCGGCTTCGCCGCCGGGCTGGCCATGGACGTCCTGCCTCCCGCCGAACACGCCCTGGGCCGCTACGCCCTGGTGCTGTGCGTGGCCGCCTACACGCTGGCCCTGCTGCACCGCAACACCGGAGCCGCCGGCCCGCTGGGCGGACGCCCCTCGGCGTGGGCGGTGGCGGGCGCCACCGCCGTCACCGCGGCGGGCGTGGGCCTGGGGTACGCGGCCGTCGGCCTGCTCATGGGCGACGCCCGGGTGACGCTGGCCGCGGTCGCCGTCAACGTGCTGGTGGGCACCGCGCTCACCGCCCTGGTCTCTCCCGTGGCCACCCTCCCGCTGCTGCGCCTGCGCGGCGCCCTCTCCGACGGTGAGTACGCCACGGTGCACGGTCCCGTCCCGGGCGGGTGGTGAGCCGTGCTCAGGGCACCCGACGACGACTTCGAGGTCCCCGGGCGCAGGCTCGGCCGGGCCGGGCTCGTCATGGCCCAGGTCCTGGTCCTGGCGCTCTTCGCGGTCCTGGCCGCACGCCTGTGGTACCTGCAGATCCCGATGTGGGAGCACTACCGGGAGCTGGCGGTGGCCAACCACCACCAGCAGCTCATCGTCCCCGCCACGCGCGGGCAGATCCTCGACGCCACCGGCCGGCCGCTGGTGAACAACCGGACCGAGCTGGTGGTCTCCGGCGACTACCACGAGCTCACGGGCATGGAGGACGGCGGCGCCAAGGTCCTCGCAGACCTGTCCGAGGTGCTCGACGTGCCGCTGGAGGAGCTCCAGCAGCGCATGCGCCTGTGCGGCCCCGAGGTGAGCCGCCCCTGCTGGCCGGGCTCGCCCTACCAACCGGTCACCCTGGCCGAGGACGTGGAGCCGTCCGTGGCCCTGCAGATCATGGAGCGGGCCGACGCCTTCCCCGGCATCAGCGCCCAGGCCCACGCCGTCCGCGAGTACCCGCAGGGCGAGCACGGCTCACAGATGCTGGGCTACCTGCAGCCGGTCACCCAGGAGGAACTGGAGGCCCGCGAGGACCTGCGCACCCAGTTCACCGGCATCGACCAGGTCGGCCGCGACGGCGTGGAGGCGGTCTACGACGCGCAGCTGCGCGGCACGGCGGGCAAGCGGGTCCTGGGAGTGAACAACCACGGCGAGGTCATGGAGGTGATCTCCGAGACGCCGCCCGAACCCGGCATGCACCTGGTCACCCACGTCGACCTGGGCGTGCAGAAGGTCGCCGAGGAGGCCCTGGCCGAGGGCATGGCCAATGCCAGGCCCCGGTACAAGGCCGACTCCGGCGCCGCCATCGTCCTGGACGTGCGCACCGGCGGGGTGGTGGCCATGGCGAGCCTGCCCACCTACGACCCGGCGATCTGGCGCGGCGGCATCGACCAGGAGACCTTCGACCGGATGCTCAGCGAGGAGGCGGGCGAGCCCCTGCTCTCCCGCGCGGTCCAGGGCACCTACCCGCCGGGCTCCACGTTCAAGGTCTCCTCGCTCTCGGCCGCGGCCGAGAACGGGTACTCGCTGCGCAGCACCTACGCCTGCCCGGGGTCGGTGACCCTGGCCGGGCAGAGCTACTCCAACTACGAGGGGCAGGGGCAGGGGCCGCTCACGCTGCACCGGGCGATCGTGGTCTCCTGCAACACCGTCTTCTACAACTTCGGCTACCAGATGTGGAAGGAGGACGGCGGCCTGCACCCCGAGGGCGAGCCGAAGGAGGCCATGGCCAACATGGCGCGCGGCTTCGGCTTCGGATCCCCGACCGGGATCGACCTGCCCTACGAGACCGGCGGGCGCATCCCCGACCGTGAGTGGAAGCGCACCTTCTGGCAGGAGACCCGCGAGAACAACTGCTACCGGGGCCAGCACGGCTACCCGGAGGTGGCCGAGACCGACCCCTCGCGCGCGGCCTACCTCAAGCTGCTGGCCTACGAGCAGTGCGTCGAGGGCTTCGAGTGGCGGGCCAACGAGGCGATCAACTTCTCCATCGGACAGGGCGACGTGCTGGTCAGTCCGCTCCAGCTCGCCAACGCCTACGCGGCCATCGCCAACGGCGGCACGCTCTACGAGCCCCGTATCGGCAAGGCGCTGGTCTCCGCGGACGGCACGCGGGTGCAGCCGATCGAACCCGTGGTCCGCGGCAAACTGCCGATCAGCGACGAGACCCTGCGCTACCTGCAGGACGCGCTCACCGCGGTCCCCAAGGAGGGCACCGCCCGCGGTGCCTTCGCCGGGTTCCCGCAGGACAGGGTGTCCGTCGCGGGCAAGACCGGCAGCGCGGACGTGGAGGGCCGCCAGGTCTCCTCCTGGTTCGCCTCCTACGCGCCCGCCGACGACCCGCAGTTCGCCATCGTCGTCCTGGTCTCCCAGGGCGGTACCGGCGGTATGACGGCGGCGCCCATCGCCCGGGCCATCTACGACGGCATCTACGGGTTCACGAACGCGGACGCGGCCGCCGCGGGCGAGGCCGAGGGGGAGGAGGGCGCCACCTCCGCGAAACCGCTGCTCCCGGGCGGCAAGCCGACCGAGGAGCTGCCGACCATCCGTCCCGACGGTTCCATCGACGTGCTGGATCGGTGAGCATGAGCACATACCTGGGGGCTCCCCGGACGCGGAGCGCCGAACTCGGGCGCAGCGCCGCGGGACTGGCGCGGCGGCTGGACTGGACGCTGGTGGGTTCGGTGGCCGTACTGTGCGCCGTCGGCTCGCTGCTGGTGTGGTCGGCGACCCTGCCCGGCGACGGCGGGCACCCGCTGGACTCCACCGGCCACCTGCGCCGCCACCTGCTCCACCTGGCGGTGGCGTGGGTGCTGTGCCTGCTGGTGGCCTCGGTGGACCACCGCACCATCCGCGCCTACGCGCCCGTCGCCTACCTGGTCACGATCATCGGCCTGGTGCTGGTGCTCACCCCGCTCGGCGCGGTGATCAACGGCTCGCGCGGCTGGATCGTGGTCGGCGGATTCCAGTTCCAGCCCAGTGAGCTGGCCAAGGTCGGGCTGGTCCTGATCCTGGCGACCCTGCTGGGGGAGCCCCGCGACGGCGAGGCGCGGCCGATGACGCGCGACGTGCTGTTCTGCCTGGTGGTGCTGACGGCACCGCTGGCGCTGGTGATGGCCCAGCCCGACCTGGGCACCACCCTGGTGCTCGGCGCGATCTTCCTGGGGACGCTCACGCTCTCGGGCGCCCCGATCGTGTGGGTGGCCGGAATGCTGGCCTGCGGCGCGTTCGGGGCCTTCTGCGTGTGGTGGTTCGACATGCTGGAGCCCTACCAGCTGGACCGCATCGCCACCCTGATGGACCCGGCGGCCGACCCGATGGGCGCGGGGTACAACTCCAACCAGGCGCTCATCGCGGTGGGCTCGGGCGGGTTCAACGGGACCGGGCTGTTCCAGGGCGAGCAGACGCACGGGCGGTTCGTGCCCGAACAGCACACCGACTTCATCTTCACGGTGGCGGGGGAGGAGCTCGGGTTCACCGGCGCCGTTCTGGTCATCGGCCTGTTCGCGCTCATCCTGTGGCGGATCCTGCGCATCGCCCAGGGGTGTGAGCAGCCCTACCCGCGCCTGCTGTGCGTGGGCGTGGCCGCGTGGTTCGGCTTCCAGGCCTTCATCAACATCGGGATGGGCCTGGGCATCATGCCGGTGACCGGTCTGCCGCTGCCGTTCGTGTCCTACGGCGGCACCGCGATCATGGCCAACATGATCGCCCTCGGCCTGGTGCTGGGGGTCCACTCCCGCGACCGCGGCTTCGCCTGACGGGTCCGTCCGGCGGCCCCCGCCGACGGGTCCGCCGAAGGGGAGACCGGAACCTCCCGACGGGCCGTCACCGGGCCGTGCGCGCCGGTAGCCTGGAGGGATCCACGCGGCGTCCACCACGCGTCCCGGTGGCACCTCCCGTTCCGGCGGGAGCCGCGCGTTCCGACACGATGTCCGCCGAGCGAAGGCCCACACCATGTCCGTCGAAAGCCTCTTTCCGAGACTGGAACCCCTGCTGACGCAGGTGAGCAAGCCCATCCAGTACGTGGGGGGCGAGCTCAACTCCGTGGTCAAGGACTGGGACGCCACCCAGGTGCGCTGGGCGCTGATGTACCCGGACGCCTACGAGGTGGGCGTGCCCAACCAGGGTGTGCAGATCCTGTACGAGGTCCTGAACGAACGCGAGGGCGTGCTGGCCGAGCGCGCCTACGCGGTCTGGCCGGACCTGGAGAAGCTCATGCGCGAGCACGGCGTACCGCACTTCACCGTGGACGCCCACCGGCCGCTGACCGCCTTCGACGTGCTCGGGTTGAGCTTCGCCAGCGAGATGGGCTACACCAACATGCTCACCGCGCTGGACCTGGCCGGTATCCCGCTGCACGCGGCCGACCGCACCGAGGAGCACCCCGTGGTGCTGGCGGGCGGGCACTCGGCCTTCAACCCCGAGCCGATCGCCGACTTCCTGGACGCGGTGGTGCTGGGCGACGGCGAGGAGATCACCCTCGCCATCACCGAGATCATCCGCGAGTTCAAGGAGGAGGGCGAGCCGGGCGGGCGCGACGGCCTCCTGCTGCGCCTGGCCGCGACCGGCGGGGTCTACGTGCCGCGCTTCTTCGACGTGTCCTACCACGACGACGGCCGGATCGCCGCCTACACGCCCAACCGGCCCGGGGTCCCCGGCACCGTGCAGAAGCACACCGTCATGGACCTGGACCAGTGGCCCTACCCCAAGAAGCCCATCGTGCCGACGGCCGAGTCCGTGCACGAGCGCTACAGCGTGGAGATCTTCCGGGGCTGCACGCGCGGCTGCCGGTTCTGCCAGGCGGGGATGATCACCCGCCCGGTGCGCGAGCGCAACAAGGAGACCGTCACCAGGATGGTCGAGGACGGCGTGAAGGCCTCCGGCTTCCAGGAGGTGGGCCTGCTGTCGCTGTCCAGCGCCGACCACAGCGAGATCGGGCAGATCGCCAAGGGCCTCGCCGACCGCTACGAGGGCACCAACACCGGCCTGTCGCTGCCCTCCACCCGGGTGGACGCGTTCAACATCGACCTGGCCAACGAGCTGACCCGCAACGGGCGCCGCTCCGGCCTCACGTTCGCCCCCGAGGGCGGCAGCGAGCGCATGCGCCGGGTGATCAACAAGATGGTCACCGAGGAGGACCTGATCCGTACCGTCACCGCCGCCTACGCGGCCGGGTGGCGGCAGGTGAAGCTGTACTTCATGTGCGGGCTGCCCACCGAGGAGGACGAGGACGTCCTGGCCATCGCCGACCTGGCCACGGAGGTGATCCGGGCCGGCCGCGAGGTGACCGGGCGCAAGGACATCCGCTGCACGGTCTCCATCGGCGGATTCGTGCCCAAGCCGCAGACCCCGTTCCAGTGGGCGGGGCAGACCTCGCACGAGGAGGTCGACGCGCGGCTGCGCAAGCTCCGCGACCGGCTGCGCGGCGACCGCAAGTACGGCAAGTCGATCGGCCTGCGCTACCACGAGGGGCGGCCCTCCATCATCGAGGGCCTGCTCTCCCGGGGCGACCGCCGGGTCGGCCGGGTGATCGAGGAGGTCTGGCGCGCCGGTGGGCGGTTCGACGGCTGGAGCGAGCACTTCTCCTACGAGCGGTGGACCAAGGCGGCCGAGACGGCCCTGGCCGGCCTTCCGGTGGACGTGGACTGGTTCACCACCCGCGAGCGCGACGAGGATGAGGTCCTGCCCTGGGACCACCTGGACGCGGGTCTGGACCGCTCGTGGTTGTGGCAGGACTGGCAGGACTCGCTGCACGGCGAGGAGTCGCTGGAGGTCGACGACTGCCGCTGGAACCCCTGCTACGACTGCGGTGTGTGCCCGAGCATGGGCACCGAGATCCAGATCAACGCCCCCTCGGAGGGCCGCCCGCTGCTGCCGCTGTCCGTGGTGTAGCCGCTCCCGCGCACGGACCCGCTCCGGGCTGGGCGGAGCGAAGCCGCGCCGCCCCGGAGCGGGCCCCCGCGGACGGGGGGCACCGCTAGTCGGCTGAGGCGGCCCCAGCCGCCCGAGAGCGCACCGCGGCCGTGGTCCTGACCGGTCTGCGTTCGGTCTGAGGGGGAGAGGCGGGGAGTCGGAGCAGTTGTCCCCGGTGTGGGACCGGGCCTGGGGCGGTCGGGACGCGGACGCCGGGGCGGACAGGTGTGTCCGAAGGGGTGTGGAGTAGGATGCGCGCTCCGGCGCTGCCTCAACCCGTTGGGGAGGCGGCCCGGGGAGGAAGGTGTACGGCCCGGCGCCCCGCTCGCGCCGGGCCGTACGTGTAATAGGACTCGCGGGGTGCGCGGGGGGTTGCCATCGCGAGCAGATTTTCTTCGGATTTTTTTCGGCGGACCCCGTGTTCTGGGAGTGAACGCCGGTTCGATGCCCGTTCCGACCCGCCCGGGACTTTTCGAGCGCAGGTCAGTGGGGGAGATACCGGTATGCGTAGTCCTGTTGGCGCATGTGCACCACCGCGCACCGTACGCTGAACAGGACGAGGAACAGCCCCTTCAGGTCGCCCCGCCGACCACACCAGGGGGCATGAGGAAAGGAGTTGAGCTGCCCCCCGCATCCGAGGGCACCACCTCACCCTCCACCGCCAAACCCGGACAACGGCTCCGCGTCCGCTACGCCAAGCGCGGACGCATGAGGTTCGCCAGCCACCGTGACATCGCCCGGGCACTGGAGCGCGCCCTGCGCAGGGCCGCCGTGCCCGTGGCCTTCTCCGCTGGCTTCTCACCTCACCCCAAGGTCTCCTACACCGGTGCGGCCCCCACCGGGGTCGCCAGCGAGGCGGAGTACCTTGAACTCACTCTGGCCGAGCCGCGCCCGCCCGAACGGGTCCGAGCCGACATCGACGCGGCCATGCCCTCGGGCATCGACATCGTCGAGGTCGTCGAAGCCCGGCAGGCCGGGCTCGCCGACCGGCTCCAGGCCTCCGAGTGGCGGGTGGAGATGGCGGGTGTCGACCCCGACGACGCCGCCAGGGCGGTGGCCGCTTATCTGGCCGCCGACAGTGTCGAGGTGGAGCGGATGACGAAGAAGGGTCGTCGCCGCTTCGACACGAGACCCGCAGTGGTCCGTATCGACGTGTGCACTGACTCCCACGGGCGCGCCCCAGAGGAACATCACACGACATATGCCATACTTCGGATGGTTGTGCGGCACACGACACCCGCCGTACGACCGGACGACGTGCTGACCGGCCTTCGCCACGTGGCCGACCTCGCGCCGCCGTCATCGCCGTTGATGACCCGGCTGGCGCAGGGGCCACTGGACGAGACGACAGGTGCGCTCGCGGACCCGCTCACCCACGACCGGCCCGAAGCTCACACGAGCCCCGGCCCCGCGGACGACAACGCGGACGAGCGGCGCGACAGCGCACCACGGCCGTCGACGCCCACGCCGGGACCGCGCGGATGAGCGGCTCCCGGACGGGGAACGTGGGCGACACCACAGGACTCTGCCCCGACGGCACCCCGGTGCCGTCGGCGCTGACACAGCGACGACAGTTCTCGTGAGCCGCGCCGCCGACCGCAAGGTCGCTGCGCGCCCGAGAACTCTGACGGGAGACCGCCCGGATGCTCGACAACGAGCCCAACAACGGTGCCGACGGCACCGCGGGTACAACTGAAACACACAACGACAGGGCGGCGGCGCCCCCCGTGGGGGGCGGCGAGGTGCGCGTGTCCACGCCCGCACCCGCCAAGGGCGTCCGCCGCGCCGCCGGACCACCCCCCGAACCGGACGACGTCTTCGCCCCTCCCTCGATGCCCGTCACCTCCCCCGCCGGTTCCGGTGAGGGCGGAACGGTCAACACCGCGGTGACCGCCACCGCTCCGCGCCGGCGCACCGTGCGCGCCGCGGGCTGTCCCGACGAGGAGACGACCGCCCCGCGCCGCGGCCGCACCCGTGCCGCCGCCGAGGGCACGAAGGCCGAGGACGCGAAGGCCGCCGGGGCGGACACCGAGGCCGCTCCCGCGGCCGACGAGGAGACGGCCGCCCCGCGCGTCCGCACGCGCGGACGCGCGCGCACCCGGTCCGGCGCGGTCAGCGAGACCGCCGACGCCTCCGCCGAGGGCGAGGAGACCGACGAGTCCGCCGGCGGGAACGCCTTCCACGCCCCGGCCATGCTCTTCCAGCCTCCGGTGGCCGCCGCGCCCTCCGTCCGGACCGCCGACACCGCCGACACCGGTGTCGAGGATGAGGAGGGGGAAGAGGACAAGGACGAGGAGGCCGGGGAGCCCGAGGCCCAGGCCACCGGCGCCGAGACCGACACCGAGGCCGACGAGGAGCGCCCCAGCCGCCGTCGCCGCCGTCGCGGCGGACGCGGACGCGGCCGTTCCCGCGCCGAGACCGAGGCCGAGGAGGCCGCCGGGTCCGAGGCCGATCGGCGCGCCGAGGCCCGGGAGGAGCCCGACACCGAGGAGAGCGGACCCTCCGCCGAGCAGGACGAGGACTCCGCCGAGGGCGGGGAGCGCGGCAGCCGTCGCCGTCGCCGCCGTCGCCGCCGTTCCGGGACCGGCGCCGAGGCCACCGGGGACGACCCGCCCAACACCGTGGTCCGCGTGCGCGAGCCGCGCCAGGACAAGCCCATCGAGGACGAGGTCCAGGCGGTGCGGGGCTCCACCCGCCTGGAGGCCAAGAAGCAGCGCCGCCGCGAGGGCCGCGAACAGGGCCGCCGCCGCGCCCCGATCGTCACAGAGTCGGAGTTCCTGGCCCGCCGCGAGTCGGTCAAGCGCGACCTGGTCATCCGCCGCACCGGCGACCGCACCCAGATCGCGGTCCTGGAGGACGACATCCTCGTCGAGCACTACGTGGACCGGTCCACGCACCGCTCCTACGTGGGCAACGTCTACCTGGGCCGGGTGCAGAACGTGCTCCCGTCCATGGAGGCCGCCTTCGTCGACATCGGCAAGGGCCGCAACGCCGTCCTGTACGCGGGCGAGGTCAACTGGGACTCCTTCGGCCTGGAGGGTCAGCCCAAGCGCATCGAGTCGGTGCTCAAGTCCGGCCAGTCGGTCCTGGTGCAGGTCACCAAGGACCCGGTCGGCCACAAGGGCGCCCGTCTGACCAGCCAGATCAGCCTGCCCGGCCGCTACCTGGTCTACGTGCCCGGCGGCTCGATGAACGGCATCAGCCGCAAGCTCCCGGACAAGGAGCGCGCCCGCCTCAAGCAGATCCTCAAGAAGGTCATGCCCTCCGGAGCGGGCGTCATCGTGCGCACGGCCGCCGAGGGCGCCAGCGAGGAGGAGCTGGAGCGCGACGTCACGCGCCTGGCCAAGCAGTGGGAGTCCATCAAGCGCAAGTCCAGGACTGCGAGCGCCCCCGCGCTGCTCAACAGCGAGCCCGACCTGACGGTGCGGGTCGTGCGCGACGTGTTCAACGAGGACTTCTCCAGCCTGGTCGTCTCCGGTGACGAGGCATGGACCACCGTGCACGAGTACGTGGACTACGTGGCGCCCAACCTCGCCGAGCGCCTCACCCACTGGAACGAGGACCGCGACGTCTTCGCCGCCTACCGGATCGACGAGCAGATCAACAAGGCGCTGGAGCGCAAGGTCTGGCTGCCCAGCGGCGGCTCCCTGGTCATCGACCGCACCGAGGCCATGACCGTGGTCGACGTCAACACCGGCAAGTTCACCGGCCAGGGCGGCAACCTGGAGGAGACGGTCACCAAGAACAACCTGGAGGCGGCCGAGGAGATCGTCCGCCAGCTCCGGTTGCGCGACATCGGCGGCATCATCGTCATCGACTTCATCGACATGGTGCTGGAGTCCAACCGCGACCTGGTGCTGCGCCGGATGCTGGAGTGCCTCTCGCGCGACCGCACCAAGCACCAGGTGGCCGAGGTGACCTCGCTGGGCCTGGTCCAGATGACCCGCAAGCGGGTCGGCCAGGGCCTGCTGGAGGCGTTCTCGCACAGCTGCGAGCACTGCAACGGCCGCGGGCTGGTGATCACCACCGACCCGGTCGAGGGCAAGGGCGGCGGCGGCAACGGCGGCGGACGCAAGAAGAAGGGCAAGGCCGACAAGGCCGCGGAGAAGGAGGCGAAGGCGGAGGCCCGGGCCGAGACGGCCGAGCAGGGCCGGACCGACTCCGCTGAGCCGGAGGCCCCCGACACGGAGGCCCCGGCCGCCGAGACCCCGGTTGCCGAGGCTCCGGCGGCCGAGCCCGAGGCCCCGGCCGAGCCCGCCAAGAAGACCCGCAAGCGGGCCTCCCGCTCCCGCAAGGCCGCCCAGGCCCAGGAGCAGGAGGAGATCACAGCCGAGTCCGCCGCGCCCGGGACCGAGGAGGCCGCGGAGGTCCCCGCGCCCGAGGCGGAGGCTCCGGAGACCGGCGAGGCTCAGGAGTCCGCCGAGGCGGCCGAGAAGGCTCCGGCCAAGAAGACCCGCACCCGGCGCACCACCCGTCGTACCGCCAAGGCGGCGGCCGACGCAGGGGAGCCGGAGGCGCCCGGCGGGGGAGCGGAGGCCGCGGCTGAGGCCGACACCGCCGCGGAGGCGCCGGCCGAGGGCGAGGACGAGGCGGCCGAGCGTCCCAAGCGCAGGCGCACCCGGCGCACCCGGGCGGCGTCCACCCCGCCGACCGCGGTGGACGCGGGCTGAGTCCGGGACGACCAGTCCCGCCGTGGTCCGGACCGGGTTCCCTCCGGTCCGGACCACGGCACGTGTGCGGGCCTGTGGCGGGCCAGTGGTAATCTGAGGGACGGTGCGTCGGCGCGCTCCACCACATCGCGCGCCCCGACACCGAAGTGCTCTCCACGCAGGGTTTGTTTCCCTCGGATCCCCGCGCCCCGCTACAGGCGATCAGTGGATCGTGGAACGAGGCTCCGCCCCGCCCACACGGGGATGGACCTCCCGGCTGGCCTGGGCACAGGCACCGCCGGACCCGGACCCCGGGCTCATGTCTCGGGGATGGTCCCGAGCATTATTCGTTGAGCGAGCAGGAAGAGAGTTACCCGGTGTACGCGATCGTGCGAGCGGGCGGCCGACAGGAGAAGGTGTCTGTCGATGACGTCCTGAACATCGACAAGGTCTCCGAGGAGACCGGCGCCACCATCACGTGGCAGCCCATCCTCGTCGTGGAGGACGGCAACGTCATCAGCGACGCGGACAAGCTGAGCGGCTACACGGTCACCGCCGAGATCCTCGGTGAGACCAAGGGCCCCAAGATCAACATCCTGAAGTACAAGAACAAGACCGGTTACAAGAAGCGCCTGGGACACCGCCAGAAGCACACCCAGGTGCGCGTCACCGGCATCGCGGCGAAGTAGGAGGCCTGGAGAGATGGCACACAAGAAGGGCGCTTCGTCCAGCCGTAACGGTCGTGACTCGAACGCCAAGCGCCTCGGCGTCAAGCGCTTCGGCGGCCAGACCGTCTCGGCCGGCGAGATCCTGATCCGTCAGCGCGGCACCAAGTTCCACCCCGGCGCCAACGTCGGCCGCGGTGGCGACGACACCCTGTTCGCGCTGGTCGCCGGTCAGGTCAAGTTCGGCAACTTCCGCGGCCGCAAGGCCGTCAACATCGTTCCCGCCGCCGCCGAGTAGGCCACGCGGGCACTGTGCACAGGCGGGCCAGGGAACACTGGCCCGCCTCTCGCGTTGTCACTGGGTGACACGTGGGGAAGTCCAGGTTCCTCCGCAGGGGAACCGGAAGAGCAACGGGGAGAAGCTATGCCTGACTTCGTCGACGAGGCGGTCTTGCACGTCAAGGCCGGGAACGGCGGGCATGGCTGCGCCTCCGTGCACCGGGAGAAGTTCAAGCCGCTGGGCGGGCCGGACGGCGGCAACGGCGGCCGTGGCGGGGACGTCGTCCTGGAGGTCGACGCCCAGACCGCGACGCTGCTGGACTACCAGCGCCGCCCGCACCGCACCGCCCGCAACGGCACCCCCGGCCAGGGGGGCCACCGCGCCGGGGCCAACGGCGAGGACCTCGTCCTGCCGGTACCCGACGGCACCGTGGTCACCCGCGCGGACGGCGAGGTCATCGCCGACCTGGTCGGCCACGGCACCCGCCTGGTCCTGGCCCGGGGCGGCAGCGGCGGCCTGGGCAACGCCGCACTGGCCTCCAAGAAGCGCAAGGCGCCCGGCTTCGCCCTCAAGGGCGAGGAGGGCGAGGGCTTCGACGTGCGCCTGGAGATGAAGACCATCGCCGACGTCGGCCTGGTGGGCTTCCCCAGCGCGGGCAAGTCCTCGCTGATCGCCGCGATGTCCGCGGCCCGGCCCAAGATCGCCGACTACCCCTTCACCACCCTGGTGCCCAACCTGGGCGTGGTGGAGGCGGGCAACGTCCAGTACGTCATCGCCGACGTGCCCGGGCTCATCCCCGGCGCGAGCGAGGGCAAGGGGCTGGGCCTGGAGTTCCTCCGCCACATCGAGCGCTGCTCCACCCTCCTGCACGTGCTGGACTGCGCCACCTACGAGCAGGGCCGCGACCCGGTCAGCGACCTGGAGGCCCTGGAGCGGGAGTTGGCCGCCTACGGCCACGCCACCGGCGTGGACCTGTCCGACCGGCCCCGCCTGGTCGCCCTGAACAAGGTCGACGTGCCCGAGGCGCGCGAACTGGCCGAACTGGTCACCCCCATGCTGGTCGAGCGCGGCTACAAGGTCATGGAGGTCTCCGCGGCCTCCCGCGAGGGCCTGCGCGAGCTGGCCTTCGCCCTGTCGGAGCAGGTGGCCGCGGCCCGCGAGGCCGCACCGCCCGCCGAGCCGACCCGCGTCGTGATCCGGCCCCAGATGATCGGCGACACCCCCTTCGAGGTGGTGCCGCTGGGCGGCAACGCCTTCCGGGTGCGCGGGGACAAGCCCGCCCGGTGGGTGCGCCAGACCGACTTCTCCAACGACGAGGCCGTGGGCTACCTCGCCGAGCGCCTCAACCGCCTGGGCATCGAGGAGGAGCTGGCCAAGGCCGGGGCCACCGAGGGCGCCGAGGTGCACATCGGCACCGAGGAGGACTCCGTGGTCTTCGACTGGGACCCCTCCACGGACGCCGAGGCCGTCCCGTCCGGCCCGCGCGGAACCGACGCCCGGCTGGGCTGAACCGCGCGGGGACCGACGGCCCGGCCAACAGGCACGCGCGCGGCGCCCGGCGCCGCGCCACTGGATGGAAAGCCCCTCACGGTGCACAGCGCAGGACTCCAACAGAGCGAATCCCCCGAGACCGCGGGCCGCGCGGCGGTGGCCGCCGCGCGCCGGGTCGTGGTCAAGGTGGGGTCGTCGTCGCTGACGACCCCCGACGGCCGGATCGACTCCGGCCGTATCCGCGACCTGGTCCGGGTGCTGGCGGACCGCCGCGCGGCCGGACAGGAGGTCATCCTGGTCTCCTCCGGCGCGGTCGCGGCGGGGATGACCCCGCTCGGCATGGCCCGCCGCCCCCGCGACCTGGCCTCCCAGCAGGCCGCCGCCAGCGTGGGACAGGGCCTGCTGCTGGCCGCCTACACGGCGGAGTTCGCCGGGCACGGCCTCACCGCGGCGCAGGTCCTGCTCACCGTCGAGGACATGATGCGCCGCGTGCAGCACCGCAACGCCCAGCGCACCCTGCGCCGCCTGCTGGACATCGGCGCCCTGCCCATCGTCAACGAGAACGACACCGTGGCCACCCACGAGCTGCGCTTCGGCGACAACGACCGCCTGGCGGCGCTGGTGGCTCACCTGATGCGCGCCGACGCCCTGGTGCTGCTGTCGGACGTGGACGCCCTCTACGACGGCCCGCCCTCCAACCCGGAGTCGTCCGTGGTCAGCCTCGTGCGCGGCCCGGGCGACCTGGACGGCATCGACATCGGCACCGCGGGCGGGCGGGGCGTGGGCACCGGCGGGATGGTCACCAAGGTGGACTCGGCGCGGATCGCCACCGAGGCGGGGGTGCACACCGTGCTGACCTCGGCCGCCAACGCCCGCGACGCCCTGGCGGGCGGCGCGGTGGGCACCCTGTTCACCCCGGCCGACGGGCGGCGCCCCTCCGCCCGCCAGCTGTGGCTGGCGCACGCGACGGCGGGACGCGGCAGCCTGGTCCTGGACCCCGGCGCGGTCACGGCGGTGGTCACGGAGAAGGCCTCGCTGCTGCCCGCGGGCGTGGTGCGGGTGACGGGCGACTTCAGCGCGGGGGACCCGGTGGACCTGCGCGACGAGCAGGGCCGTGTGATCGCGCGCGGGCTGGTCAACTACGACGCCGCCGAGGTGCCCGACCTCCTGGGGCGCTCCACCCGGTGGCTGGCCCGGGAGATGGGACCCTCCTACGAGCGGGAGCTGGTGCACCGCGACGACCTCGTCCTCCTCTGAGGACGCCACACGGCGGAGGGAGGACCGTGCGCCGGTACCGGGGGCCGTGCGCCCTGGCCCTGGTCTGCCTTCTGTGCGCCTCGTGCGCCGCGCCGGGGGGGACCGCGGGGGAGGAGTCCCCGGCGGAGTCCGCGGCGCGGCCGTCCGGGCCTCCGCCGGGGCCCTTCGACTACCAGCTGGGCGGCGCCTACCCTCCGGCCGCCGACGCGGTCACCGTGGTCCGCGACGCCACGGAGCACCCCGAGCCCGGGCTGTACTCGGTCTGCTACGTCAACGGGTTCCAGACCCAGCCCCAGGACGCGTCGTTCTGGCTGGAGGAGCACCCCGACCTGGTCCTGCGCGGGGCCGACGGCGAACCGGTGGCGGATCCGGACTGGCCGGACGAGTACCTGCTGGACACCTCCACGGCCGAACGCCGCGGCCGGATCGCCGACCTCGTGGCGGACACGGTCGGGACCTGCGCCGAGCGGGGCTTCGACGCGGTGGAGTTCGACAACCTGGACTCCTTCACCCGGGGCGCGGTGACCGCCGTGGACAACCTGGCCCTGGCCGCCGACCTGGTCGCCGCCGCCCACGCGCTGGGGTTGGCCGCGGCCCAGAAGAACACCGCCGAGCTGGCCGCGCGGGCGCGGCGGGAGGCGGGCTTCGACTTCGCCGTGGCCGAGGAGTGCGTGGCCTTCGACGAGTGCGCCGCCTACACCTCCGTCTACGGTGACGCGGTCCTGGTCGTGGAGTACCCCGACACGCTCGGCACCGGCCTGGCCCGCGTGTGCGACGATCCGGACACGCCGCCGAGTACCGTCCTGCGCGACCGCGGCCTGCTGGTTCCGGGCCGGGACGGACACCTGCGGGAGTCCTGCTGAGCGGGCCCCGCTCAGACCATCCGCCGGACCACGGACAGGGGCAGCCGCCTCATCGCGAAGCCGATCGGAGCCCACGGCCAGGCGGGGACGTAGGCCCGCGCCCTGCGGCGCTCGATCGCGGCGACCATGGCCCGCACCCCGGTCTCGGTGTCCACCATGAACCGGGTCCGCTGCTCCACGTGCTCGTTCATCTCCGAGCGGATGTAGCCCGGGTAGACGACGGACACGTCCACGCCGGGCACGCGCTCGGCGCGCAGGCCCTCGGCGAGGGAGGCCAGCCCGGCCTTGGTGGCGGCGTAGACGGTCATGGACCTGCGCATACCGCGCAGCGCGGACATCGACGAGACCATCACCAGGTGGCCGTGCCCCTGGGCGCGGAAGATCTCCATGGCCGCCTCCGACTGGGCCAGGGCGCCCACGAAGTTGGTCATCGCGGTCTGGCGGTTGGCGCCGTGGCGGCCCGTGCCGAGGGCGGCCCCCTTACCCAGCCCCGCGTTGACGATCACCCGGTCCACGGTGCCGAAGGCGGCGGCCAGTTCGCCGAACACGCGGAACACGGCCTCCCCGTCGGTCACGTCCAGTTCCCGCAGCTCCACCCGGCGTTCGGGACGGGACCCGGCGATCTCCTCCCGCAGGGCCTCCATCCGCCCGGTGCGCCGCGCGCACAGCCCCAGGTCGTAGCCGAGCGCGGCGAACTGGCGCGCCATCTCGGCCCCGAGCCCGGAACTGGCCCCGGTGATGAGAACGGTCCCCTTGCTCATGCGTGCTTCCCTCCGCCGTCGGTCGTGGGGCGCCCGGCCGGTTCGGCGGCGCGCTGCCCCCGGCGTTGACACTACGATCTTGTTGAGCAATGCTCAACAGCGTGAGCGGGGAGGGGACGCGGCGCACGCGGATGACGCAGGACGAGCGCAGGCGCCAGCTCGTCCGGATCGGGCTGCGCATGCTGGTGGAACGGCCCATCCAGGAGCTGTCCGTGGACGAGGTGGCCCGGGAGGCGGGGATCTCCCGGGGGCTGCTGTTCCACTACTTCCCCACCAAGACCGCCTTCCACGGGGCCGTCGTGGCCGCCGCCGGGCGCCGCGTCGTGCGCAACACCGCCCCGGACGAGGGACTGCCGCCCGAGGAGGCCCTGGCGCAGTTCGTGGCCCGCTACTACGAGCAGGTGGACCGGCGCCGGGCGTCGTACCTGGCCCTGGTCTTCGGGAGCGGGGCGGTGCGCCTGGGCGGCGAGAACGTGGCGGGCCTGCGCCTGACCCTGGCCGAGCGCGTGGCGACCGTCCTGGGCCTGGACGGGGAGGCGCTGCCCGTCGCGCACGGGTGGATCGCCTACGTGGAGGACCGGGCACTGCGCTGGTCGGCCGTACCGGGGCCGGAGCGGGCCACGGGGCTGGAGGCGGAGGCCGACCACTGCGTCCGGGCCCTGGAGGCCCTGCTCAGCGTGGGCCGCGGCACCCCCCGTTCGGTCTAGGATGCGGGCGTGAGCGAACCAACCATGCGCGACGACCACCCCCGGAGGGGCGAGCTCCGCCAGATCCCCACCGCCGACAACGCCACCACCCTCGTCTACGCGCCCGAGCGCGACGGCCTCGCCGACGCGGGTGAGATCGTGTGGACCTGGGTGCCCTACGAGGAGGACCCCGGCCAGGGCAAGGACCGCCCGCTCCTGGTGATCGGCCGCAGGCAGAGCCGCCTGCACGGCCTGATGCTGTCCTCCCGGCGCCCCTCCGACCGGGAGCGCCAGGACTGGCTGCCGATCGGCTCGGGCCCCTGGGACCGGGAGCGGCGTGACTCCTACCTGCGGGTGGACCGCCTCTTCGAGTTCGACGAGGAGGACATCCGCCGGGAGGCCGCGGTGATGGACGAGGACCTGTTCTGGAAGGTCGCCGCGGTCCTGCGCGCCCGTTACGGCTGGCGCTGACCCGGCTAACGCGGAATACCGCCGACGGCGGCGGACGGCTCCCGTCCGGCGAGGTGGGACCGCCCACACGTATGCGCTGCCGCGGGAATGCTTCACGCCTTTATCGTGAAGCATATGGCGGCTTCTTTCGTGAAATGCCGGAAAGGACGAGCCGTCAGGTTCCCGGAACGGCAGGAAAAACGCTGGTCCGGAGGGTGGAAACGGGCGGGTGGGGCGGACGGACCGGTTCTTCGGCGCGGCGGCGTCCGCGGGTCCCGGGCACCGCCGTGTGCCGGGGCGCGCACGGTTATACGCTGGAGGCGTTCACCCGGTTCCCGCAGTGACGCCCTCCGACGCCGCAGGGCTGGTGCGCCGGGATGGCCTCCCAACCAAGAGAGAACACCATGAGCGACATCGAGCGTGAGGTCCACGCGGTGGCCGGACGTGCCAGGGACGCGGCGGCCGACCTCGCCCCGCTCAGCCGGGCGGTCAAGGACGCCGCCCTGCTGGCGATCGCCGACGCCCTGGTCAAGCGGTCCGACGAGATCACCGCGGCCAACGCCGAGGACGTGGAGCGGGCCCGCCAGGGCGGCACCGGCCCGGCCATGATCGACCGGCTCACCCTGACCCCGCAGCGAATCGAGGCCATCGCCGAGGCCGTCCGCGAGATCGTCGAACTGCCCGACCCGGTGGGCGAGTCCGTGCGCGGAGGCGTGCTGCCCAACGGCCTGGACCTGCGCCAGATCCGGGTCCCGCTCGGTGTCATCGGCATCATCTACGAGGGCCGTCCCAACGTCACCGTGGACGCGGCGGCCCTGTGCCTCAAGAGCGGCAACGCGGCCCTGCTGCGCGGCTCCTCCTCGGCCTACTCCTCCAACACCGCCATCGTGGCCGTCCTGCGGGACGCCCTGGAGGGCACCGGAGTGCCGGTGGACGCCGTCCAGATGGTGCCCGGCCGCACCCGCGAGTCCTCCACCGCGCTCATGCGGGCGCGCGGGCTGGTGGACGTGCTCATCCCGCGCGGCGGCGGCTCGCTCATCCAGGCCGTGGTCCGCGACTCCACCGTCCCGGTCATCGAGACCGGCGAGGGCCTGTGCCACGTCTACGTGGACGCCGACGCCGACCTGGACAAGGCGGTGGCCATCGCCACCAACGCCAAGGCCCAGCGCTGCTCGGTGTGCAACTCGGCGGAGACCCTCCTGGTGCACGAGGCGGTCGCTGAGGCGTTCCTGCCGCGTGTGCTGTCGGCGCTGGCCGAGAGCGGCGTGACGGTGCACGGCGACCCGCGCGTGCTCGAGGCCGCCGCCGCCCACGACACCGGGGCCACCGTGGTCGAGGCCACCGAGGAGGACTGGGCCACCGAGTACCTGTCCATGGACCTGGCCGTGCGCGTGGTGCCCACCATCGACGAGGCGCTCGCGCACATCCGCGCCTACTCCACCCAGCACACCGAGGCGATCGTCACCGACTCGCTCAGCGCCTCCCGGTACTTCGTCGCCCGGGTCGACTCCGCCGCGGTCATGGTCAACGCCTCCACCCGGTTCACCGACGGGGGCGAGTTCGGGTTCGGTGCCGAGATCGGCATCTCCACCCAGAAACTGCACGCCAGGGGCCCCATGGGCCTGACCGAGATGACCTCCACCAAGTACGTCGTCACCGGGGACGGCCACCTCAGGTAGTCCGGGACCGGGTAGTCCGGGATCGCGGGGCCGTCCGCTCCGGCGGGCGGCCCCGCGGCGTGCGCGCGGACGGGAACCCGGGTGCGAACGCGGGCGAGAAAAGGACAGAAGTTCCGTTCGGTGTTGCCACCCGGGTGGTTTTCCCGCTGGAAACCTGGACAGAAGCGAATCTTCGCCTGTCACGTATTCCCAAAACGAAGCTCGGTCGGTACTTTCTCTGTGGTGCCATGACGCTCATCCCCACCGTTCGGAGCGTCATCCCCCACGGTCACGACGAAAGGAATTCCCCCGAATGAAGCTTCGGAGCAAGGTCGCGGCCATCGCCACGACCGCCCTGGCCATCGGCGGCGTCACGATGGCGGCGGCCCCCGCCCACGCGGACCTCGTCACGCTGTGCTCGGGCCACGGCGGTGCGATCACCCTGCCCACGGACCTCGCGGTTCCGGCCGGCAAGAGCTGCTACCTGGACGGCACGGTCATCCAGGGCGACGTCACCGTCCGCCAGGGCGCCAACCTGCACATCGTGGGCGGTGAGATCGAGGGCCAGGTGATCGTCCAGAAGGACGGCTACTTCGACGCCCAGGAGAGCACCGTCGCTGACCGCGTGGTCAACCGCGGCTCCTACGGCACCTACCTGGAGGACAGCTCCGCCGGTGCCGCGCTGCGCACCGTCCCGGTCGAGGGCGGCAACACCGACGGCTTCGCCTACGTCGTGGACTCCTCCGTCCGCAACGTCAACGCCGAGGTCGGCTCCGTCTACCTCTCCGGCTCCCGGGTGAGCGGTGCCTTCAAGGCCACCGGTGTCGAGTACGCCGACATCTACGACTCCGTGGTGCGCGGCGCCCTGACCGTCACCGACCCGGCCAGCGGCGGCATCCTCTGCGACAGCGAGGTGATCGGCTCGGCCACCTACACCGGCGGTACCGGTCCCGTCGCGGTCGGCGCGGGCGAGACCGAGGGCTTCTGCTCCTCGGTCAACTACGTCGACGGCGACCTCACCGTCACCGGCGTCAGCGGCGGCGTCTACATCGACAACAACATCGTCGGCGGCGACCTGGTCACCTCGGGCAACAACCCGACCGCCCAGATCGGCGACAACAACCGCGTCCGCGGCGGCGTCCTCACCCAGGAGGTCGCCCTGCGCAGCCTCTCCGCGGCCGTGGTCGAGGAGATCGAGGCCCACGAGGAGGAGCTCGCCGAGGAGGTCGAGGAGGCCCGCTCCGAGACCATCGACGAGGCCATGGCCGCCGGTCCCGCCTTCTAGGACCCGCGCCCGCCGTGCCGTCCCCGGCGCCGACGGCCCCCGGCCGTCGGCGCCGCCCCGAACCGGGCGGTGCCGTGCCTCCGGCGCGGGGTCCGGGGCCCCGCGCCGGGTACCGCGCGGCGCGGGCCGGTCCCGGGCCAGGGGAACCGTGCCCCAGGCGTCAGGAGGAGCCGTTGGCCGCCTGACCGGAGTCGCGCGAGGAGCCGTTGCGCCACCGGTCGGCGACGGTGTCGAAGATCTTCCCGCCCGCGCTGGCCGCGCTGCCCGCGACGTCGCGCAGGGTGCCCAGCAGCGGGTCGCCCGAGCGCTCCCACGCCTCCTTGTAGGACCTGGCCGCGCTGCGGGCCTCCTCGCCCACCCTGGCGTCGCGGTCGGAGGAGCGGCGCGGGTAGTCGCCGTTGAGGATGCGCTGGTAGGAGCCGCTCTCGATCCACCGGTGCAGTTCGGCCAGGCGCACCACCGCGAAGGGGTGGGTCTGGCCCACCAGGCTGAGCAGTTTGAGCAGGCCGTCACGGGCGTCGCCGCCGGACTCGTACTCGCGCGCCTGCTCCAGGAAGGCGTCGGGGTTCATCTCCACGAGCGTGGAGCCGCCCGCGAGCTTCATCAGCGCGCGCTTGGCCGCCTCGGGGTCCTGGCTGGCCAGGAGTCCGGCGCGGTCACAGGACAGCTCGGACTTGCGGTACCACTCCTCCAGCGCGGCGACGATGGCCTGGAGACCGATGAAGCCCAGCGGCACCCACGCCACGCGCATGGCCAGGCGGACCAGGGCCAGCAGCATGGTGCGGTAGACGGCGTGGCCGCTGAGGATGTGGCCGACCTCGTGGCCGATGACGAAGCGCTGCTCCTCGGCGCTGAGCAGCTCGAACAGGCCCGTGGTCATCACGATGAACGGGCGCTGGCTGCCGATCGCCATGGCGTTGGGCTTGGGGTTCATCTGGACGTACAGCTCGGGCACCTCGTCCAGGTCCAGGACGTAGGCGGCGTCGCGCACGTAGTCGTGCAGGTGCGGGAACTGGGTGGGGCCCACCCGCACCGCGCTGGAGAGGAACATCAGTCGCAGGGCCCGTTCGTTGAACAGGCCGGACATGCGCTTGAACACCTCGTCGAACCCGCGCAGCGAGCGCAGCGCCACCAGGGCGCCGCGGTCGGCGGGGTGTTCGTAGGCGCGGGGAGAGATCTCGGACAGCCGGACGCGGACGCGGTCTGGTGTGTTGGCCATATCGGCATGCTATGCGTCACGATCGCGCTTGGCCACGGTTCGGAGGGTCGAGATATGACTTGATTTTCACGGGCGGCCGAAGCACCGGGGAGAGCGCGGCCGGCACGCCGGGGAAGCAGGGCGCCGCGACGGCCGTTGTCCCTGGGCGAGGGGCGAACGGGGAGAAAAGGGGACGGCGGAACCCTCCGCCGTCGGCTACTCTCGGTTGGCCGATCCCGGCAACGGCAACCTCCACGGCGAAACGGAGCGCACAGTGGCGCACGAAGCTTCCGGCGCCCCCCAGAGCGCGGGCCCCTCCGCGCGGAGGGGCGGTGCCAACCCGACCAAGGTCGGCATCATGGGCGGCACCTTCGACCCCATCCACCACGGGCACCTCGTGGCGGCCAGTGAGGTCGCGCACCTCTTCGGACTCGACGAGGTCGTGTTCGTGCCCACCGGCCAGCCCTGGCAGAAGGACCCGGCCAAGGTCACCCCCTCCGAGGACCGCTACCTCATGACGGTCATCGCCACCGCCGAGAACCCCCAGTTCCGGGTGGACCGGCTGGAGATCGACCGTTCCGGCCCCACCTACACCCTCGACACCCTGCGTGAGATGAGGGCCAAGTACGGGCCCGGCGTGGAGCTGTACTTCATCACCGGGGCCGACGCGCTGGGCGCCATCCTGAGCTGGCACAACGTCGACGAACTGTTCGAGCTCGCGCATTTCGTAGGCTGTAACCGTCCCGGTCACCATCTCAGCGATCCCGGACTGCCCGAGGGCAAGGTCTCCCTGGTGGAGGTTCCCGCGCTGGCCATCTCCTCGACCGAGTGCCGGGAACGGGTCCGCAAGGGCGAACCCATCTGGTACCTGGTCCCCGACGGCATCGTCCGCTACATCAACAAGACCGGGCTCTACCGAGAGACCTGAAAGGCAGCAAGCACAACGTGACAGCCACCGACAGGGCGCTGGAGCTCGTCAAGGTCGCCGCCGAGGCCGCCTCCGACAAGCTCGCCCAGGAGATCATCGCCTACGACGTCAGCGAACAGCTGGTCATCACCGAGGCCTTCGTGCTGTGTTCGGCGCCCAACGACCGCCAGGTCCGCGCGATCGTCGAGGAGGTCGAGGACCAGCTCCGCCTCAAGGCCAACGCCAAGCCGGTCCGCCGCGAGGGCGAGCGCGACGGGCGCTGGGTGCTCCTGGACTACGCCGACATCGTCGTGCACATCCAGCACGAGGAGGAGCGCGGGTACTACGGTCTCGAACGGCTGTGGAAGGACTGCCCCGAGATCGACCTCCCCGAGAGCGCGCGCGGCGCCGAGCGCACCCCGCTGGACGAGCGGTAACGCCGCCGACCACCGTGACCCCACCCCGAGCGGAGAGACCCACCACGTGAGTGACACGCCCCGCGTGCTGTTCTGGCGGCACGGACGCACGGCCTGGAACGCGGAGAACCGTTTCCAGGGGCAGACCGACATCGAACTCGACCCGGTCGGCCACGCCCAGGCCCGGCGGGCGGGCGAACTCCTCGCCTCCCTCAAGCCGGACGTCATCGTGGCCTCCGACCTGAAGAGGGCCGCCGACACCGCCGGGTACCTCTCCCGTGCCTCGGGGGTGCGCGTGGAGTTCGACAAGGGCCTGCGCGAGCGCTTCGGCGGTTCCTGGGAGGGGCTCACCGGAGCGGAGCTGTCCGCGCGCTGGCCGGCCGAGCACGCGCGGATGGACATCCCCGACGGGGAGGCCATCGGCGAGGTCGGCGACCGGATGCGCGCCGCCATCGAGCGCGGGTTGGGCAAGACCCCGCCCGGGGGCCTGCTCGTCGTGGTCAGCCACGGCGCCGCGCTGCGCGTGGGCATCGCCCGCATGCTCGGTGTGGCCGACGAGCAACGGGAGATCCTGGGCCCGCTGAGCAACTGCTCCTGGTCGGTGATCCAGCGGCGCCGGGACCACTGGCGGCTGATGGAGCACAACGCGGCCAGCCTGCCCGAGCCGGTCGTGCTCAGCGACGACAGGTAACCGTTTCGACGTCGCGCCCGGATTCCGCTATGGTTCAGGGAGTCGGCGGTCCGCACGGCCCGATCGACTCCCTTACGGGGCTATGGCGCAGTTGGTAGCGCGCCTCCATGGCATGGAGGAGGTCTGGGGTTCGAATCCCCATAGCTCCACTCGACTCCGAGACGACCCTGTTCGGGGGCCTCCGGCCGCCTCACCGGGTCGTCTCGTCGTTTCTTCTGGGGGACGACCCCCGGCCCCCCGATGTGGGGCTTCGCCCCACGGGTGTTAGTTGGCCTGCCCAGGGTCCACGGACTCGGGACGACCCCGCTCGCGCGTGACCGCGCCCGCCGGGTCGTCCTTCGTGTCTTCCGGGGGGAGACCCCCGGTGCGCCGCTCGGCCGCCGCGCCTCACGGCGCGGCCGCGGTGGTCCTCCGGCCTTCCGGTTGCGGCCGGGGCGCGCGGTCCGCCGGGACGGGTCAGGGGGCGCCGTGCCGGCGCTTCCAGCCGACGTAGCCGCCCCGGAGGCTGCGGGCGCGGCGTCCCGTCCCGTTGAGCATCCGCACGGCGCGCGGGGACACCACGCAGTACGGCCCCTGGCAGTAGGCCACGACCGTCGCGTCCCACGGCAGCTCGTCCAGGCGCTCCTCCAGCTGCCGCGAGGGGATGGACACCGCGCCGGGCACGTGGTCCGCCTCGTACTCCCGCGGTGAGCGCAGGTCCACCAGCACGACCCCGCCGTCGCGCAGCAGCTCCTCCAGCTCCGGGCCGGTGACCGCGCTGACCGCCCCCTCCCGGCCCAGGTACGCCTCGATCTCGGCCCGCAGGTCGCTCGTCCTCTCCTCGGCGAACTCCTGGAACCTCCCCAGGAACCGGGACACCCCCGCGTCGCGCAGGGAGTAGTGGATCCGGGTGCCCTCACGCCGCGTGGACACCAGCCCCGCGGCGCGCAGCTGCTGCAGGTGCGCCGAGGTGTTCTTCAGCGGCAGACCGCCCCGCAGGGCCAGCTCCTCGACGGTGCACTCGCCCTGGTCCAGCAGGTCGAGCAGGCGCAGCCGGACCGGGGCGGAGAGCACCTTGCCCAGACGGGCCAGGTGCTCGTAGATCGGCGCTTCGGGGAAGTCAGTCATAGGAGGGCAGGGCTCCGGTGAGGAAACGGATGTAGCGTTCGGCGTCGCGGGCGAGCAGTTCCTTGGCCCCGCCTGTGACGCTGGGCTCCCACCACCCGCCGTGGATCCGGTCGAAGTCCAGGTCGTCCACGGCGGCGACCACGCGGCGCACCAGGCGCTCGGGCAGGGGCAGGCGGTTCGGGGCACTGTACAGGAAGGTCACGTGGTGTCCGCCGGGCGTCACCATGATCGTGTCCCCCGTGAACAGCACCCCCCGGTCCAGGTGCAGGACCGCGCTGCCCGGGAAGTGCCCCCCGGTCTGGACGAGCGTCACCCCGGGCAGGGGCCGGTCCCGCCCGCCCCAGGTCCGCACCCGGTCGCTCGGCCGCTGGAGCCAGTGCGCGTCCGCCCCGGGCAGGGCGATCTCCGCCCCGAACAGGTCGGCCCACTCCACGGCGGCGCCGTACATGTGCGGGTGGCTCGACGCGACCGTGGTGATCCCGCCGAGCCGCCCGACCTCGGCCACGGCGTCCCGGTCCAGGAAGCCCGGCGGGTCCCACAACAGGTTGCCCTCCCGCGTCCGCACCAGGACGCCGCGGTGGCCCACGCCGAGCCCGGGCTCGACCCCGATGCCCAGGACGGATTCCTCCACGGGGCGCAGCACGGTGTGCAGGCCCTCGGCGGCCAGCTGCTCGCGGGTAGCCCAGCGGTGGCCGCCCGGGGGCACCCACTGGCGGTCGTCCTCGCAGACGGGGCAGTCCTCGGGAGCCGTCGCGGCCGGCGCCCGGTTGGCGCCGCAGGTGCGGCAGATCCAGTAGTTCGCGATGGCGGGGGACCGGGTGTCCATGGCGGGGCCTCGTCTCCATTTTCTCGTATTCTATTGAGTAATAGAATAGAGGGTGGAGCGGACGGAACTCAGGCCTGGCGCAGCCACACCGCCGCGCTGCCCGGAAGCGCGCCGTCCAGTTCCGCGCTGGCCACCAGCACCTCTCCGTCGGGCAGCCCCAGGGACTCCTCTCCCGTGTTGACCAGCACCAGGACGTCCGCGCCCCGACGGAAGGCCAGCAGGGGCCCCCGGTTCAGGCTGTCGTCCCAGGTCAGGGTCTCGTCGGCCCGGAAGCGCCGCCGCTGGGCCAGGGCCCGCCGGTACAGGTGCAGCACCGACCCCGGATCCGCGGCCTGGGCCTCCACGGACCAGCGGCCCCACTCCTCGGGCTGGGGCAGCCACGGGGCCGCCCCGTTCGCGTTGAACCCGAAGGAGGGGCCCGCGACCGTCCACGGCAGCGGTACCCGGCACCCGTCCCGGCCCTTGTCGGTGTGCCCGCTGCGCTCCCAGCGCGGGTCCTCCAGGGCCTCGGCGGGAATGTCCGCCACCTCCGGCAGCCCCAGCTCCTCGCCCTGGTACACGTAGGCCGACCCGGGCAGCGCCAGCTCCAGCAGCGCCAGCGCCCGCGCCCGCCGCGTGCCCAGCTCCAGGTCGGCCTTGGGGTCGCCGCCGTCGCCGAGCAGCCACGCCTCCTGGTCGGTTCCCCGGGGCAGCCCCAGCACCGACACGGGCCGCACCACGTCGTGGTTGCCGATCACCCACGTGGGGACCGTCCCCACCCGGGCGGCGTCGGCGAGGGAGGAGTCGATCACGCCCCGGTAGGCGTCGGCGTCCCACTCCGCGCGCAGGAAGTCGAAGTTGAAGACCTGGTCCAGCTCGTCCGGCCGCGTGTACAGCACCCGGCGCTCCCCGGGCAGCCACACCTCGCCCACCGTGGCCCTGGGCGGGTCGAACTCGGCCAGCACCCGCCGCCAGTCCCGGTAGACCTCGTGCACCTCGGGCCGGTCCAGGAAGGGGTGGTCCGGGTTGGCCCCCACGTCCTCGACCCGGCCGCCCTCCACCAGCACCAGGTCGCGCAGCGGCTCACGCAGGTCCTTGACCAGCGCGGAGGCCACGTCGATGCGGAACCCGTCCACCCCGCGCCCGCTCCAGAAGCGCAGGATGTCCCGGAACTCCTCGCGCACCCGCTCGTCGTCCCAGTTCAGGTCCGGCTGCTCGGGCGCGAACAGGTGCAGGTACCACTGCCCGTCGGCGACCCTGCTCCAGGCCGGGCCGCCGAAGGCAGAGAGCCAGTTGGTCGGCGGCAGCTCCCCGTGCTCGCCCCGGCCGTCGCGGAAGACGTACAGGTCGCGCTCGGGCGACCCGGGCGGCGCCGCCAGCGCGGCGCGGAACCACGGGTGCTCGTGTGAGGTGTGGTTGGGCACGATGTCGACCATCACCCGCAGGTCGCGCGCGTGCGCGGCCGCCACCATCGCGTCGAAGTCGGCCAGGGTGCCCAGGCGCGGGTCCACGTCGCGGAAGCCGGCCACGTCGTACCCGCCGTCCGCCCACGGGGAGGTGTAGAAGGGCGACAGCCAGATCCCGTCCACGCCCAGGTCGGCCACGTGGTCCAGCCGCGAGGTGATCCCGGCGATGTCACCGGTCCCGTCCCCGTCGGCGTCGGCGAAGCTGCGCGGGTAGACCTGGTACAGGACGGCGTCGCGCCACCACTGCCGCATACCGTGTCCTCCTCTGTGATCGGGTCCGGATCATGTGAACAGGCCCCGGGTGCCCCGGGGCGCGGCGGTGGACTGGCGCGGGACGAGCTGTGTGGGCATCTCCCGGTGCGCGTCGCCGCGCTCGGCCCCGCTGAGGATGTCCGCCGTCAGACGCCCGGCCGCCAGCCCGGTGTCGTAGGGGGCCTGGTCGACGGTGGTCAGGTCGAGCACCGCGGCCGCCTCGTGGTTGTCGAAGCCCATGAGGGAGACGGACCCGGGGACGCGCACCCCGGCGTGGCGCAGGGCGCGGTGCGCGCCCAGGGCGATGGAGTCGAACTCGGCGAGTACCGCCGTGGGCGGCTCGCGGTCCGACAGGAGTTCGCCCATGGCCAGCTCGCCGCCCTCGTGGCCGGGCGGCCTCACCACGCTCCACGGTGTCAGCGCCGCGTCGGCCATCGCCGCCTCGTGGCCCTCCAGCCGGTGCCGTGAGCTCGCGCTGAACCACGCCCGCGTCCGCGAGCCGATGTAGGCCACCCGCGTGTGCCCCAGGTTGAGCAGGTGCCGGGTGGCCGCGGCCGCGCCCGCCCGGTCGTCGATGTACACGCTGGCCCTGCCGGGCACGCGCTGCCCCACCAGGACCATCGGCACGCCCACGTCGTCCAGTCGGAGGCACTCCTCCTCGGACAGGTCCATGGAGACGGTCACCACGGCGTCGGCGTTGCGCCGCAGCGGCAGCGCGCGCGTCCACCCCCGGCGGGCGCGCCTCTCGCCGACCTGGTAGACGAGCATGTCCAGATCGGCCTCGCGCAGGACGTCGCTGATCCCGGCCAGCACCACTCCGAAGTACCAGGGGTGGAGGAAGGGCACGACCACCGCCACCCGGCCCGTACGGCCGGTGACCAGCCCCGAGGCGTTGCGCGAGACCACGTAGGAGAGTTCGTCCGCGGCGAGCCGGACGCGCTCGCGCACCCCGGGCGCGACCCCCGGGGCACCGCGCAGGACCCGGGAGACCGTGGAGAGGGAGACCCCCGCGCGGTCGGCGACGTCCCGCATGCTGGCGGGCTGGCTGCGCATGGCGTCCACGGTAGGAGCGCGTCCCCGTTCCTGGCAACGTTTTCATCCGCGTGCGGCGCGTGCCGCTTTTCGGACGGGCGCGCTGTGCACAGGGGACGCGGTGCGTGTTGACTGCGTCACACCGGCGGTGGCATCGTTTCCGCACGACCTCGGGGAGACGGACCAGGACACGCTCGACCCCGCACGGCCGGACACCCCTCCGGTGCGGAAGGAGAGAGTCATGCCAGTGCTGTCACACCACACGAGGCACGCGGTGCGCGCCTGCGCCGCCGGACTCACCGCGATCGGCCTGACCCTGGCCACCGCGTGCGGTGAGCCCCCGGGCGAGGACACCGGGGCCGAGGGCGGCGAGAGCGCCGGGATCGCCGAAGATCCGCAGTTCGTCTGGGCGATCACCGGGGCCGACCGGGCCATCCACGAGGAGGTCGCCCGCCTGTGGAACGAGAACAACCCCGACCGGCAGGTGGAGATCTTCTTCCTCGCCCCCACGGCCGACGAACAGCGGCAGGCCATGTTCCAGGACCTGCAGAACCAGGCGGGGGAGTTCGACGTCCTGGCCCTGGACGTCATCTGGACCGGTGAGTTCGCCGAGTTCGGCTACGTCGAGTCGCTGGAGGACCTGCGCGGGGAGGTCGAGGGGGTCAGCCTGGAGGGCGCCCTCGACAGCGCCCAGTGGCAGCAGGAGCTGTACGCGCTGCCCTACTCCTCCAACGGCGCCTTCCTGTACTACCGCACCGACCTCGTCGAGGAGCCGCCCGCCACCTGGCAGGAGCTCTACGAGACCGGGACGGAGGCCGCGGAGCGGGAGGGCATCTCCGCCTACGTCGGCCAGGGCGACCAGTACGAGGGCTTCGTCGTCAACTACCTGGAGCTGTTCTGGGCCGCGGGCGGGGAGCTGTTCGACGACGCACAGGAGCGGAGCACCTTCCTGGAGGGCGACGCCGCACGCACCGCCCTGGACTTCATGGCCGAGGGCTACGAGAGCGGCTTCTACGCCGACGGCTTCGACTCCATGGTGGAGGACGACGCGCGCGCCCTGTTCCAGGCGGGCGAGGCCGTCTACATGCGCAACTGGCCCTACGCCGTGCCGCTGCTGGCGGGCGAGGGCGGCGAGGAGAGCGCGGTCGCCGACGACTTCGCCGTCGCCCCGCTGCCCGCCTTCACCGGTGAGGGCACCACCAGCGCCCTGGGCGGGCTCAACAACGCGGTCAGCACCCTGAGCGAGAACGAGGAGCTGGCCCGCGAGTTCGCCGTCTGGGCCGCCACCGACCCCGAGGCGCAGGACATCCTGGCCCGCAACAGCCTGCCGCCGACCATGCTCAGCGCCTACGAGAACGCCGGGGACCCCAACTTCGAGATGCTCGGCGAGATCCTGTCCGAGGCCCACGCCCGGCCGCCGGTGCCCGGGTACAACTCCCTGTCACTGGCCATCCAGGACAACCTGCACCCCGCCTTCCGCGGGCAGGGGGACGCCCAGGAGGCCCTGGACGCGGTGGACCGGGCGGCCGGCGACGCGCTCGAACAAGAGTAGGTCCGATGGCGACGAGCCCGATGGCCCGCGCGCGGGGCCTGGGCGAACGCGCGATGGGGCGGGTCTTCCTCGCCCCCTCGTTCGCCTTCATGGCCGTGATCGCGCTCTTCCCGGTGTTCTACGCGGTCGGGATAAGCCTCTACGACATCCGGGGGTTCCGCCAGGAGTTCACCGGGGCGGACAACTACCTCCGGGTCCTGGGCGACTCCGGCTTCCTCAACGCCGTCGGCAACACCCTGGTGTTCACCGCCGCGTCGGTGTCGCTGGAGTTCGTGATCGGCATGGCCTTCGCGCTGATCATGCACCAGGCCTTCGTCGGCCGGGGCCTGACCCGGGCGGTCATCCTCATCCCGTGGGTCATCCCCACCGCCGTGGCCGCGCAGGTGTGGCGCTACATGTTCGACCGCAACCCGGGATTCGTGAACTCCGTCCTGGGCACGGACATCAACTGGCTGCGCGACCCGTCCTGGGCGATGGTCGGCATCATCAGCGCGGACGTGTGGAAGACCGCGCCGTTCGTGGCGCTGCTGCTGCTCGCGGGCCTGCAGACGATCCCGAGGGACTACTACGAGGCCGCCAAGGTGGACGGCGCGGGCGTGCTGCAGCGCTTCTGGACCATCACCCTGCCGCTGCTGCGCCCGGCCATCGTCGTGGCCCTGCTGTTCCGCACGGTGGACGCCCTGCGCATGTTCGACTTCGCCTACGTGTTCACCGGCTACTCGAACTCGCTGGCCACGCTGTCGGTCTACGCGCAGCGCTACCTGGTCCGGGACCCGGACCTGGGCTACGCGAACGCGCTGTCCACGGTCACGTTCATCATCGTCATGCTCGTCGGCCTGGCCTTCATCAGCCGGATGGGCCGCCACATGGTCGGTGACGTGGCGCGGAAGGAGAAGTGATGGCGACCGAGAGGGCCAGGGCCAGCGGACCGGTTCACCGGCCCCGCCGCCGGACGCACCCGGCCGTGGTCAACGCGCTCAAGCTCCTGGGCCTGGCCGTGGTGCTGGTGTGGTGCCTGTTCCCCTTCCTGTGGATGGGCATGACCAGCCTGCGGTCGGGGTCGGCGGCGATCACCGACCCGAACATCCTCCGGGGCCCGTTCGACCTCAGCAACTACCGCGAGGTCTTCGACCAGGGGTTCCAGTTCGCGCTGCGCAACTCGCTGATCGTGGCCTCGGTGACCACGCTCATCTGCATCCCGGTGGCCTCGCTGGCCGGGTACGCGCTGGCGCGGCTGCCCCTGGCGGGCAAGTTCGCGCTCCTGGCCGCCACCCTGGTCGCCACGCTCTTCCCGCCGGTGGCCCTGGTCAACCCGCTCTACCAGATGTACCTGCGGCTCGACGAGTGGACGGGGATCAGCCTGCTCAACTCCTACGCGGGCATGGTCATCCCGTACGTGGCGCTGACCCTGCCCCTGGCCATCTTCATCCTCGCCACGTTCTTCGCGGGCATCCCCCGGGAGATCGAGGAGTCGGCGAAGGTGGACGGGGCCACCCCCTTCCAGGCCTTCCTGCGGGTGGTGGCCCCGCTGGCGGCGCCCGGTGTGGGCGCGGCGGCCATCCTCACCTTCGTGTACGCCACCAACGAGTTCCTGCTGGCCTTCTCCTTCGCGCCCAACGACCTCAACGTGCAGACCGTCCCGGTCTTCGTGGGCACCTTCCAGAGGGTGGGCTACGAGAACCCGATCGGGCAGGTCATGGCAGCCTCGGTGCTGGTCTCCGTCCCGCTGATCGCCTTCGCCCTGATCCTGCAGCGCAGGATCGTGGCGGGCCTGACCTCGGGCGCGGTCAAGGGCTGAGGGCGAGCGGTCCGCGACGCCGCACCCGGGCCGCTCAGTCCAGGCAGGCCCGGACCACCCGGAGTACCCGCTCGCGGGGTTCGACGACCCCGGGCCGGGTGATGCCGCGCAGGATGAGCCCGTCGGCGTAGGCCACCAGGGTGCGTGCGGCCGCGTCCGGGTCGGCCGCCCCCAGATCGGCGAGCACGCGCGAGGCCCACCCGTGGATGAGTTCGGACCCCCGGGCCAGCGAGGCGCGCACCTCCGGGTCGTGCGCGCCCTCCATCGCCAGGGTGTAGCGGGCGACGGTGAGCACGCGCTCCGTCGTGGTCGCGGCGGTGACGAAACCGATCGCCGCGTCGGTGAGGTGCTCGACGTCACCCAACGAGGCGTCGTAGAGGCCGGCCCAGACCTCCCGGTCCCTCTCCTCCAACCGTTCCACCACCCCGCGCACCAGGGCGGCGCGGGTGCGGAAGTGGTTGGAGGCCGAACCCCGGGGCAGCCCCGCGGCGGCGTCCACCCTGCCGTGTGTGAGGGCGTGCAGTCCCTGGGTGCCCAGCAGGGACAGGGCTGCGTCGAGGGCCCGGGTCCTGGTGCGCGACATCTGTCCACTATATTCGTAGTGCGTACTACTACGATCGTAGTGAGGTGGCGGACATGCACGGCAGGGCACTGGTCGTCGGAGGAGGCATCGCCGGGCTCGCGGCGGCCCGGGGACTGCTGCGCGCGGGCTGGGAGGTGGAGGTCCGCGAGCGCCGGGGCGATCCGCCCGACATCGGCGGGGCCCTGGCCCTGTGGCGCGGGAGCATGGCCGCGCTCGACCGGCTCGGCCTCGGCGACCGCATCCGCGAGCGCGCCGAGCGCCCCGGCCGGGGAGTGCTCGCCGACCCCTCGGGGCGTGCCCTCGTGTCCGTCGGCCCGCGGCGCGCGGACGCCTGCCTCATCCCCCGTTCGTCCCTGCTCGCCGTCCTCCTCGAAGGGCTCCCCGACGGCGTCGTGCGCTGGGACACGCCCGTCACCGAGGACGAGGTCCGCGACGCGGAGGGGTTCGACGCCGTGGTGGGAGCGGACGGGATCCACAGCATCGTCCGCCGTACCGCCCTGCCGGGGGCCGTCGCCCCCCGCCCGCTCGGCACGGTCGCCTACCGGGGCACGGTCCCCGGCCGGACGGACACGGCCGCCGAGACGTGGGGGAGGGGCAGGCTCTTCGGCGTCACCCCGATGGACGACCGCACCACCAACTGGTTCGCCTGCCTTCGCGGGGAACTCCTCCACGGCCGGGACGGACAGGACCGCGTGGACCTGCTGCGGGACCTGTACGGCGACTGGCACCCGGGAGTCACCCGTGTCCTGGACGCCCTGCCCGGAACCGGGGTGGACCGGCGCGAGCTGTACGACCTCCCCGCCCTGGCGAGCTACGTCCACGGCCGCCACGCGGTCATCGGGGACGCCGCCCACGCCATGGCGCCCAACCTGGGACGCGGCGCCTGCGAGTCACTGGTCGACGCGGCCGTCCTCTCCGAGGCGCTCGGGGCCGAGTCCACCGTCGGCGGCGCGCTGGCCCGCTACGACCGCCGGCGCCGCGGCCCCGCCCGCCGGGTGGTCCGCGCCTCCCGCGTCCTCAACCGCTTGAGCACCGGCGTCCGCGCCGGCGGGGTCAGGAACCGTGCGATCGGCGTCCTGGGCCGTCTGGCCTGACCGGGGACCCCGCCCCGGCCCGGTCCCCGCCGGTGGCGAGCAGCTCACTGCCCGTCCGGTACAGCTGCACCAGCAGGGGACGCAGCAGCGCCCCCCGGGCGGTGAGCGAGTACGCCGTACGGGTCGGGAACCCCGCGGTCTCCCGGCGCTCGGCGAGCCCCTGCTCCACCAGTGTCCGCAGACGGTCGGACAGCACCTTGTCACTCAGGCGGGGCAGCGCCCGGCGCAACCCGCCGTAGGAGCGCGGACCGTGCGCCAGCTCGCGTAGCACCAGCGTGGTCCACCGGCCGGAGACCGCCGCCAGGGCGGCCTCCACCGGACAGGTGGGTGTGGGCTCGCGAGTCTCCCCCGCCCCGTCGGGCACCAGCTCCCGGTCCCACCCGTGGCTCACCGCTTGGTGAGCCGCGGGGGAGTCTGCTGTGCTGTGGCCGTGAACGATCGAAGCAGCGCGCATGAGGACATCCTCCCCCTGACGACGGAGGCCGAGGAACACCCGTACGTGTTCGCCAGCGCCTTCAACTCCGGCGACCCCGACCGGGTCGACGGGGTCTACGAGGACCGCGGCGTCCTCGTCCTGGACCCGGCCGCCCCGCTGACCGGTGCGGCGAGGCGCGAGGCCAACGCCCGACTCATGGCCCTGGGGGCGCCCATCACGGTCGCCCCGCGGCGCGTCCACGTCGTCGACGACATCGCGTTCCTCGTCGTGGACTGGGCCATCCGGGGCGAGGGGACCGGCGGCCGCGGGGTCGACATCCGGGGCACCGCGACCGACGTGGCGCGGCGGGGCGCCGACGGCCTGTGGCGCTACGTCGTCGACAGTCCCTTCGGCACCTCCGCGCCCCCGGTCACCGGGTAGGTTCACTCCTTCAGACCGGCCAGGAAGTCCGTCAGTTCCGCCAGGAAGCGTTCGTGCGCCTCCAGCTGGGCCCAGTGACCGCAGTCGGAGACCAGCGCGAGCCGGGCGTTCGGCATCCGGCGCACGGCCTCGCGCGATCCCTCGGGCGGCACCAGCGGGTCGTTCCGCCCGTGGAAGAACAGGGCGGGAACGGTGATCCGCCCCACCAGCGGCAGCAGGTTGTTGCGCATGGAACGCGGACCGATCACGGCCTGGTTGTAGCGCAGGTACCCCAGGCCCGCGTCCGCGCGCAGCGCCTCCCGGCGGAACTCCCGGACCACCTCGTCCGGGAGGGCGGAGACGTCCCTGACGACCGTGCGCAGCGCGGTCCCGACGAAGCGGTTGGCCAGCCTCGCGGCGGGCAGCAGGACCCGGTCGGGCAGACGGGTGAACAGCCACGCCGCCCGCTGCGCGGTCCGGCCGCGCAGGGCCGGCACGAGACCGCCCGGGGCGATCAGCACGATGCCCCGGACCAGCCGCGGGTGGCGCAGGGCGAGGTTGAGCACGGTGTCGCCGCCCATGGACACGCCCACCGCCACCACGTCGGCCAGCCCCAGCTCCGACGCGAGCGCCGCCACGAAGTCGGCCTGCCGCTCGGGCCCGCCGACCGGATCGATGCCCGTCGTGCCGCCGAACCCCGGCAGGTCGGGGGCGACCACGTGGTACTTCCGCGACAACGGGGCGAACAGGCGGTACCAGGAGATCGCCGCGTTGTCCGAGCTCCCGCCGTGCACCAGGAGCAGCGCCGGTCCGCGGGGGGAACCTCCCCGCAGGACCCGAACGCTTCCGCCCTCCAGGGGAACGCGCTCCACCTCCGCACCGGGAGGCAGCAGTGGTGTGTTCATGGTCTCTCCTCCACGGGAAGTGCGGTCACGCGGGGCGGGACGGACGTGCGGTACCCGGTCAGCGGCGCGCGACGTCGCTCCTGTCCAGGTCGGCCGCGTCCCGGCCCATCAGCTCGGCGGTGATCTGCAGTTCCGCCAGGGTCGCGCGCAGCACGTGCTCCACACCCGCCGCACCGGCCACGGCCAGCCCGTACACCCACGGCCGCCCCAACAGCACCGCCTTGGCGCCCAGGGCCATCGCCACGGCCACGTCCGCGCCCGAGCGCACACCGGAGTCGAACAGCACCGTGGCGCGGTCGCCGACCGCGTCCACCACCTCGGGCAGGGCGTCCAGGGCGGCCACCGCGTTGTCGACCTGCCGTCCGCCGTGGTTGCTCACCACGATCCCGTCCACGCCCGCCGCCACGAGGTCGGCGGCCTCGTCCCCGCGCACCACCCCCTTGACCAGCACGGGAAGGTCCGTCCACCGGCGGATCCGTGCGATGTTGTCGGTGCTCAGGGACGGGTTGGCGAAGGCGCCGAGGAAGTGGAACACCGCCTCGGTGAACACCCCGCCCGGCTCCGGGTCGGCCTTCAACCGCGACCGGAACTCCGGATCGCTGAAGTAGTTCGCCGTGCCCTGGCTGCGCAGGAACGGCAGGTGGCCCAGAGCCAGGTCGCGCGGACGCCAGCCCAGCCGCCTGGTGTCGGAGGTGACCACGACCGCCCGTGCCCCGGCCGCCGTCGCCCGCCGCACGAACGACTCCGCCAGCGCGTCGTCGCTGGGCCAGTACAGCTGGTACCACCACGCGTCCACGGCCTCGGCGACCTCCTCCATCGGCGTCGACGCGGCGGTGGAGAGCACCATGGGCACCCCGAGCGCGTTGGCTCCCCTGGCCACGGCCAGCTCCGCCTCCTCGTGCACCTGCTCCAGCACCCCGATCGGCGCGGTCAGCAACGGGGTGGGGTAGCGCTCCCCGAACAGGGTGACCTCCAGGTCGCCGGACCCCTCCGACCCCGGGCGCAGGGTGCGCGGGCGCAGCGCGTAGCGCTCGAAGGCCGCCACGTTGGCCCGTGCGGTCCGCTCGCGTCCGGCGCTGCCCTCCACGTAACCGAACGGCCCCGGTTCCATGGCGCGCTCGGCCAGGTCGCGCAGATCCTCGTGGTGGTAGGGCAGTTCGGGGAGCCTGCCGTTGGTCGCGTCGGCGTAGACGCCGTCCTGGTACCGGGCGTAGTCGCTCATGTTTCCTCAAGTGGCGCCGGGGCGCCGGGTACGGGCGCCGCGGGGCACGGCGCGGGGCGGGCGGGGCGGGAGGCCGGGGCGGACCCCGGCCGCTCCCGCGGCCGTCGAGCCGTTCGCGCCGACCGGCTCTGGGCGGATGCTACCGCGCGCTCACGTGAGCGGGGCCACCCGGGCCGACTCCTCCTCGGGGGCCGCGATGCGCAGCGCCGCCACCAGCTCCCGGTAGAGGCCGTCCCGTTCCAGGAGCTCCACGTGCGTGCCCCGGGCCCGCACCCGCCCCTCCGCCATGAGCACGATCGTGTCGGCCCCGACCACCGTGGACAGCCGGTGCGCGATGGTTACCACGGCGGCCCGGTCGGCGTGCTCGCGCACGCTCTCGGTGACGGCGGCCTCGGTGATCGCGTCCACCTGCGAGGTGGCCTCGTCCAGGAGCAGCACGTCCGGCGAGCGCAGCAGCGCGCGGGCCAGGGCGATCCGCTGGCGCTGCCCGCCGGAGAAGGACGTGGCCTCCACGACGGTGTCCAGTCCCTCCGGCAGGGCGTCGACCTTGTCCGACAGCCGCACCCGCTCCAGCACCCGGCGGACCTCCTCCTCGGTGGACTCGGGGCGGCTGAACAGCAGGTTCTCCCGCAGGGTGCCCGGCACGACCGGGGCGTCCTGCTCGACGTAGGCGAAGCGGTCGCGCACCTGTCCCGGGGTCAGCTCCCGGTAGGGCGTTCCGTCCAGGAACAGCTGACCCTCCTCGGGTTCGAGGAAGCGCAGCAGCAGGGAGAACACCGTGGTCTTGCCCGCTCCGGAGGGGCCCACGATCGCCGTGTGGCCCCGCCGGGGCAGGACCAGGTCCACCCCCTCCACCGCGGGTTCGGCGCCGGGCCCGTAGCGGGCGGTGACCCCGCGCAGCTCCAGCAGCGGGCCCCGGGAGGGGCCTCCTCCGCCGGTCCCGGCCGCCGGGGCCCGGGCGGAGGGTTCGAGGGGGAGGGCCTCCACCTCGCGGATACGCCTGGCGGCGGCCACGCCCGACTGGAGCGTGGTGATGCTCTGGGACAGCTCCATGACCGGGTTCATCAGGGTGAAGGCGTACAGCAGGAACGCGATGAGCGAGGACACCTCCAGGTCCCCGGAGGTCACCCGCAGCGCGCCCACGTCCAGGATGGTGATGATGGCCAGCTGGACACCGCCGAAGGCCACCGTCCAGGAGACCGCCTGGCGCCGCACCGCGCGCACGCCCTGCCGCGCCGCCTCCTCGGCGTGCTCCAGGATCCGCTCTCCCAGCCGCTCCTCGGCGCGGCTGACCCGGACCGTGCGGATGGCCCGCAGCGCCCCGTCGAGCACACCGCCCATGAGGCCCAGGGAGTTCTGCGCCCGCTCCTGGGCCCGGGCCAGGGCGGGCATCAGCGTCAGGAACAGGACGGTGACGACGACCACCGCCGTGAATGTGACAGCGAGCAGCACCAGGTCCAGGAACCCCATCATCACCAGGGTTCCCACCAGCAGCACACCCCCGTTGATGAGGCTGATGACGCTGCTGGAGGCGGCCTCGCGCAGGAGCACGGTGTCGGAGGTGGCCCGGGTGACGAGCTCACCGGAGGGGCGGCGCGACAGCGGCAGGAGCGCCGCCCGGAAGTAGCGGCGCACGAGCGAGGCGCGCGCGTCCAGCACCACCCTCTCCGCGACGGTCCCCAGCAGGATCCAGTGCCAGAGGCCGAACCCCATGCCCAGCAGGAACAGCCCCAGCAGGAGGAGGACGGGACCGAGGAGGCCGCCTCCCCCGGAGACGGTGTCCAGGACGAGCTTGATGACCATCGGGTTGGCCAGTTCGAGCGCCGAACCGAGCAGGGCCAGCACCAGGCCCAGGGCGAGCGCGCCCCGGTGCGGGCGCACGAAGGACCACAGCACCCGTAACTGGGCCAGGCGGGGTTCGGAAGCACCCGAGGGCGATTCGTTGTCTATCTCAGAAGGATCATTCATGATCCAAAGTAGGTCATGGTTGACCGATTCGTGTCAACCAATTATCAGCGAGCCTAGGATGGGCGCATGGTGAAGAGCGCTCCCGCGGAGGAAGAGACCAGGGCCCGGGCCCGGACGCGTCGCGCGATCCTGGAGGCGGCGGTGGAGGTACTGGCGGAGAGCCCCTCGGCGCCGCTGTCCGAGGTGGCCAGAACCGCCGGGGTGGCGCGCAGCACCCTCCAGCGCTACTTCGCCGAGCGCGCCGACCTGGTCCGCGCCCTCGGCGAGTACGCCGAAGAGCTCATCAACGAGGCCACCAAGCGGGCGCGCACCACCGAGGGCACCGGACTGGAGGCGTTCCGGCGGCTCATCCCCGAGTACTTCGGGCTCCAGCGGGTGGTCATGCTCGCGTTCGGCGGCGAGGAGACGTGGGAAGAGGACGCCGAGTGGGGGCCCGCCGACCTGGCCCTGCGCTCGCTCGTCGAACGCGGCCACGCCGACGGCAGCATCGACCCCGAGGTCACGCCGGGCTGGGCGCGGCAGATCCTGTGGGCCGGTCTCTACGCGGCGTGGACCTACGTCAACGTCGAGGGCACGTCCGCCTACGAGGCACTCAACCTCTGCGTGCGCTCGCTGGTCAAGGCCGTGGCCGCCGAGGGCCGGGGACGCGCCTGAGCGGCTGGGGGAGATCCCGCGGGGCTACAGGTAGAGCCCGGTGCCCCGCTCGGGGGCCTCGTTGGCGACGGCGTGCACGTCGCGCTCGCGCAGGATCACGTAGCGCTCCCCGTTCAGCTCGACCTCGCCCTGCTCCTCGGGGTCGAAGAGCACGCGGTCCCCGGTCTTGACGTGGCGGGCGCCGGTTCCGGCACCGACGACCTCACCCCACGCGAGCCGGGTCGCCAGCTTGACCGTGTCCGGGATGACCAGACCGGCACTGCTGCGCCGCTCGCTCTTGTCCGGGACCGCCTTCACCAACAGGCGGTCGTGGAGCATCTGGATCTCAAGCTTTGATTCGGGCACCACTCCAGGGTATGCGCCCCCAAACCGGCCACCGTCCGTCCACCCCGCGGCCCCGGCGTCGCAACCCACTCCCAACCTCCGGTACAGTATTCACATCGCCGAGCGGGGAAACCGCCCGGCACACCAGGGGCTATGGCGCAGTTGGTAGCGCGCCTCCATGGCATGGAGGAGGTCTGGGGTTCGAATCCCCATAGCTCCACTCGACTCCGGGACGACCCCGCTCGCGCGTGACCGCGCCAGCCGGGTCGTCCCGTCGTTTCTCCGGGGGACTCCCCCGACCCCCGGTGTGCCGCTCGGCCGCCGCGCCTCACGGCACGGCCGTGGTCGCGGTGGTCCTTCGGCTTCCGGGCTGTGGTCGGGCCCTCAGGACGGGCGGGTGTCGCTGCGGGCCCGCAGGGCCCGGATGACGGCGGCCATGTCCTCGTGGCCGTGCCCCATCGCGTCGGTCTCCCCGTAGAGCTCCTCGCAGGCGTACAGCAGCGGGGAGGCGATCCCCGCCGTGCGGGCCGCGTCGGCGATGAGGCGGCTGTTCTTCCACACGTCGCTGATCGCCGCCTGGACCGTGAAGTCCCCGCCGACCAGCTTGGCCGTCTTGGCCCGGGAGACCTCGCTCGCCATCGGACCCGCGTCGAGCACGTCCAGCAGGCGGTCCAGGTCGAGCCCGTGGCGTTCGGCGAAGTGCACCGACTCGGCCAGCCCGGTCACCAGCGTCACCAGGAACACGTTCACGGCGAGCTTCATCAGCAGCCCACCGGGTACGGCCCCGCAGTCGAACGACTCCCGGCACATCGGCGCCAGCAGGGGAGTGACCTCCTTCACCGCCGCCTCCCGCCCGGCGAGCATCGCCACGAGCCGCCCCGCCTCGGCGGGTCCGCGCGAGCCGGAGACCGGAGCCTCCACGTAACGGCCCCCGGCGGCCTCCAGGGCCGCCTCCAGCTCCCGCGAGTAGGCCGGGGAGACCGTGCTGGTCTGCACCACCGTGCGCCCGGCGACCTCCACGCCGAAGCCCCGCGGGCCGCGACCGAGGACCTCGTCGGTGGCCCGCTCGTCGGTCAGCATGAGGAACACGGTCTCCGCCCGTCCGAACACCTCGGCGGGCGATCCGGCGACGGCCGCGCCCAGACCGGCCAGCGGACGGCACCGGGACGCCGTCCTGTTCCACACGACCAGTGGCGTGCCCGCCCTGGCCAGGTTCAGGGCCATGGCCTGGCCCATGACGCCCAGGCCGACGAAACCGACTCCCATGGTGGCTCCCCTCGTGTCCGGACACCGTTGTAGTCCGGGCGTCGGAGGCCGGTCTTGAAGGTTTGTGATCGACCCTCAGACGACGTCCGGCAGGTGATCCGCCGGTGGGGCCGGCGGCAGGAGGGACCAGCAGTCGGCCAGTGCCGCCACCCCGGCGCGCAACCGGTCCGGCTCGGCGGTGAAGGGCAGGCGTACGAACCTCTCCTGCGAGCCGTCGACGGCGAACCGCGGACCGGCCGAGAGCGCGATGCCCCTGGAGCGGCAGACGAGTGCGAGCGCGGAACTGAGCGGCTGCCCCAGGCCCACCCACAGGGACAGGCCGCCGGAAGGCGCGGGCACTCCCCACTCGGGGATCCGCTCGCGCAGCAGGGAGGACAGCAGCCCGCGCCGCTCGCGCAGCTGTTCGGAGCGCCGGCGCAGCAGTTCGGGAAGGCGGTCCAGGACTCCGCGGGCGACCAACTGCTCCAACCACGGCGTTCCCAGGTCATGGGAGGGACGCGCCCGGACCAGCTGGTCGATGACCTCCGTGTCCGCGCGCACCCAGCCCAGGCGCAGACCGCCCCACACGCTCTTGCTCAGGGAGCCCACCGTCACCGTGCCCGAGGGCAGGTACCGGGCCAGCGGCCCGTCGTCCCAGGGCCGGTCGACACCGAGGTCGGCCGTGGTCTCGTCCACCAGCAGGACGGTGCCGGTGCGGGCGGCGACCGCCGCGACGCGCTCGCGCAGCTCCGGCGGCATCGACGCGCCGGTCGGGTTGTGGAAGTCCGGGACCAGGTAGGCCAGCGACGGGCGGGACCGCTCCAGGACGGCCGTGAGGTGGTCGCCGTCCCAGCCGTGCACGGACACGGGGGTCGTGACCAGCCTGGCCCCGGCCTCCCGCAGCGCCTCACAGGCGTGGGGGTAGGTCGGTGACTCGACCAGGACGCGGTCCGCCCGGCTGACGAGGGCGCGTGCGGTGAGCGCGATGGCGTGCTGTCCGCCCATGGTGACCATCACCTGCTCGGGCGTGGTGGGCAGCCCCCGGTCGGTGTAGCGGTCGGCGATGCGACCGCGCAGCTCGCGGTCGCCCCACAGGTCGAGCCCGGGGCCGTCCAGGGCCAGGGGCACCGCCGCGGCGGCCTCGGCCATGATCTCCTCCAGCCCGGCGATCGGGGGCGGGACCGCGTGCGCGAAGTCGACGGCGGGCGGGGCGGAGGCGGATCGCGGGGGCAGCGTCGTGACGCTGCCCGAGCCGCGCACGCTCACCAGGTGCCCGGAGGCGCGCAGCGACCGGTACGCCGCGACGACCGTGGACCGGCTGCGGCCGAGCTCGGCGGCCAGCTCGCGCTCCGAGGGCAGCTGGGTCCGGGTGGGCACGCGCCCGTCGACCACCAGGAGCCGGATCCGGTCAGCCAGGGCCGCGTAGACGCTCGGGCCGTTCTCCCACTCACCGAGCAGGGAGGACAGGCGCCGGGCGGACAACCGGGTTCGGGCGTGTGCGGCGACGGGCATGCGGTCCACTGTAGGCGCGTTGGACCGTTGTCACCGGCGGCCGGACCGGCTGGGATGGCCGGGAAGGGCGTTCCGGAGGAAGCGGTGGTACGGGTGGCGGTGGGCGGGCTGGAGAGGTCCCGGTTGCGCGTCGGAACGGGGACCGAGGGCATCGAGCGCCTGGAGGCGTTCCTGGTGCGCTCGGCGTTCGCCGCGCACCGCCACGACACCTACGGCATCGGCGTCACCCTGGGCGGCGTGCTGTCCTTCGGCTACCGGGGGCGGCGGCACACCTGTCGGCCGGGCCAGGTCTGCGTGCTCCACCCCGACGAGGTCCACGACGGGGCCCCGGGGACGGGGGAGGGCGTGCGCTACCGGATCCTGCGCGTGGACCCCGCGGTGGTACAGGAGGCGCTCGGCGGCGTCCGGCTGCCCTTCGTGGCGGACCCCGTGCTGGAACCGGAGCGGGCGGGCGCGCCGCTGCTGGACTGGCTGCTCGACATCGACACCCCGCTCGGTGAGGCCGAGCGGACGGAGGTGGTCTGCCTGGTGGCCGACCTGCTGGCGGGCCCGGGCGCGTCCGGAGGGGAGCGGCTGGCCCTGGGCGCACTGCGCCGGGCGCGCGACCTCATCGCCTCCGACCCGGCCGTCCGGCACTCGGCGGCGGAGCTGGAGTCGGCCGCCGGGCTGGACCGGTGGACGCTCGCCCGCCAGTTCCGCGCCGCGTTCGGAACCAGCCCGACCCGGTTCCGCACCATGCGCCAACTCGACCTGGTGCGGCGGCTGGCGGCCGGGGGCACACCGCTGAGCGAGGCGGCGACCGCGGCCGGTTTCGCCGACCAGAGCCACATGAGCCGCATGTTCAAGCGCGCCTACGGGATGACCCCGTCCGTGTGGACGGCGGCGTCCGGGGCGGCCCGGCCCGGTCCGCGGCGTCCACGAAGGCCAGGAGCCGAGGGTCCCCCGACACCAGGCGCTCCACCTCCTCGCCTCCGTCACAGCGGCACAGGGCGACCGTGACCCGGCCGGGGGAGCGCTCCACCACCCGCCACACGGCACCGTGCTCCTCCCAGCGCCTCAACACCGCGACCGGGTCCTGCCGTGCCTCACCGTCCATGCCCTCCCCGTTCCCCGCACCGGCCGGGGGTGAACACGGGCGGAGGAGGGCGTGTGGGCTGTCCGACACCGGCCGCGGCCATCGCACCCTCCCGCATCCGATAGACTGAGCACCGTTGCCGCAAGGCACACGGGGCTATGGCGCAGTTGGTAGCGCGCCTCCATGGCATGGAGGAGGTCTGGGGTTCGAATCCCCATAGCTCCACGGACTCAGGACGATCCTGCTCGGGGGCCTTCGGCCGCCTCGCCGGGTCGTCCTTCGTTTTTCCCGGGGGGAGACCCCCGAGCCCCCGGTGCGCCGCTCGGCCGCCGCGCCTCGCGGCCGCGGAGGCGGACCTTCGCCCGGTGCCGCCGCTCCACGGCTCCGACGACCTGCGCGCACCGGCTGGCACCGTCGGCTCCGCCCGCGCGGAGCGTCCGCCCCGCGCGCCTCACCGTCATCCCCGGGGCCGGCCACGTGTGCGACGCCGAGCGCCCCGACGCCTTCGACGCCGCCGTCCGGGAGTGCGCCCGGACCCGCGGCTGAGCCCCGGCGGACAAGCGCCCTGTGGATAACTCCTGGCCTGTCCGCTCGGGCCGGTACTGTCGATCCGTGGCAGATCTCCCCGACATCCCCGTCCTCCTCGACGCGGCCGTCACCGCCCTGGGCGGCAGCCGCCGCGAGGGCCAGGCGGCCATGGCCGACGCCGTGGCCCACGCGGTCGACGAACGCGAACACCTGGTGGTCCAGGCCGGTACCGGCACCGGCAAGTCCCTGGCCTACCTGGTGCCCGCGATCCGGCACGCGATGGCCAAGGAGAGCACCGTGGTGGTCTCCACCGCCACCATCGCCCTGCAGAACCAGCTCATCGACCGCGACCTGCCGCGCCTGGCCAAGGCCCTGGCCCCGCTGCTGCCCCGCGAGCCCACGTTCGCCGTGCTCAAGGGCCGGCGCAACTACCTGTGCCGCAACCGGCTCCAGACCGCGGGGGAGGACACCGAGGACGCGGAGCTGTTCGACCCCCGCCAGCTCTCCTCGCTGGGCCGCCAGGTGGCCCGCCTGCACGAGTGGGCGGAGGAGACGGCCACCGGCGACCGCGACGAGCTGGTTCCGGGCGTCAGCGACCTGGCCTGGCGCCAGGTGTCGGTGGGCGCCAACGAGTGCGTGGGCGCCCGGATCTGCCCCTTCGGCCAGGAGTGCTTCGCCGAGTTCGCCCGCGAGGCCACCCAGGGGGTGGACGTGGTGGTCACCAACCACGCCATGCTCTCCATCGACATGTCCCAGGGCCACCACATCCTGCCCGAGCACGACACGATCATGATCGACGAGGCCCACGAGCTCGTCGACCGCGCCACCTCCGTGGCCACCGGCGTCCTCAACGAGCGCACCGTCACCACCGCCGCCAAGCGCGCGGCCCGCCTGGTCGAACCCGGGACCAGCGAGCGCCTGACCGAGTGCGCCGACGGCCTGGCCCTGATGTTCTCCGACGTGCCCGAGGGGCGCCTGGACCACATCGACGACGCCCTGGCCAACGCCGTCGCCGCCACCAGGGACGCCGCCTCGGCCTGTGTCACCGCGATCGGCCCCTCGCCGGGCGAGCTGGACCCCGACAGCGCCAGCGACCGGCGCCTGGCCCTGGCCTCGCTCGGCGAGGTGCACGACACCGCCGTGCGGGTCCTGGAGTCCTTCGAACCCGCGCTGCGCGACCGCACCGAGGTGGTGTGGCTGACCAAGACCCCGGGCCGCCAACCCGCGCTCCACGTCGCCCCGCTGGGGATCGGCGGACTGCTGCGGGAGAAGCTCTTCGGCGACCGCACGGTGGTCCTGACCTCCGCCACCCTGGTCCTGGGCGGGTCCTTCTCCGCCCTGGCCCACCAGTGGGGGCTGGGCCGCGAGGTCACCCAGGAGGCCGCCGAGCGCGCGAACGACCCGGAGCGGGACGAGGCCGAGGACGGCCCGCACCGTGCGGCGGGGGAGCCCCGCTGGCGCGCGCTGGACGTCGGCTCACCCTTCGAGCACTCCCGCAGGGGGATCCTCTACGTGGCCGCCCATCTGCCCCCGCCCGGCCGCGACGGGCTCGCGGAGCCCTACCTGGACGAGATCGCCGAGCTCATCGAGGCCGCGGACGGCCGCGCCCTGGGCCTGTTCTCCTCCATGCGCGCCGCCCAGAAGGCCACCGAGGAACTGCGCGAGCGCCTGGACCACCCGATCCTGTGCCAGGGGGAGGACTCCACCGGCCACCTGGTCCGGGAGTTCGCCGAGGACGAACGAGCCTGCCTGTTCGGCACCCTGTCGCTGTGGCAGGGCGTGGACGTGCCGGGGCCCTCGCTGTCCCTGGTGATCGTGGACCGGATTCCCTTCCCCCGGCCGGACGACCCGCTGGCCTCGGCCCGCCAGCGGTCGGTGGCCGCGCACGGCGGCAACGGCTTCCTGTCGGTGGCCGCCACGCACGCCGCGCTGCTGCTGGCCCAGGGGACCGGGCGCCTGCTGCGCTCCACTGACGATCGGGGGGTCATCGCGGTCCTGGACCCGCGTCTGGCCACCGCGCGCTACGGCGGCTTCCTGCGGGCCTCCCTGCCGCCCTACTGGGGCACCACCGACCCGCAGGTGGCCAGGTCGGCGCTGCGCCGGCTCTCCGGCAGGGCCGCGCCCGAGCCCGCCGCCGGATAGTCACCCCCGCGTGCGGTAGCCGAACAGCCGGACCGCGTACGCGGGGGAGTCCTCGTCCTCGGCCTCCTGGATGAACCAGCGGTCGTCGTGCTCGCCGACGAGCAGCTCGTTCCACATCATGTCGATGAGCTTGAGCCGGGAGACCACGGAGGCCTCGGGGTCCAGCACGATCGCGTAGGCGCGGTCGGTCAGGCGCTGGGTCACCATGCCCACGGACTGCCCGTCCCAGATGGCGGGAACGGGGGCGTGTCCGACCTCGACGCCGCACAGCCGCAGCTGTTCGACCTCCTCGTCGAGGGCCTCGGCGGCCAGCGCGCCGTCCAGGCGCAGGGCGTCCTCCAACTCGTCGCGGTCCTCGTCCGCGCGCAGGTAGGCGTGGTAGGTGCGGTAACCGCAGGTGCGGCACTTGCGCCAGACGACGCAGCGGGCCAGTCCGTAGGCGGACTGCGCCTCGCCCACACTCTGGTAGTCGCTCACCTCGCGAATCGTGCCGCAGTCGCAGCACAGGGCCGTGAGATCCTGCTTCATCAGAGTCCCCCCTCCCAGGCGAGTATGCGACGGATGGAGGCCGTTAGGGAACCCGTTCCGAAAGGAAGTCGCGGCAAGGACTCGTCATCAATGCCCAAAATGGCCCGGTAAGGGGTTTCGGGTACGTCGTCGACGGCGTGTCGGTGTGGCGAGTCTTACTCACACGCACCAGACGGTCACTCGTCCATCGACAGGCCGCGCTTGTTGCGGGCGCTCCAGTCGCGCATCCGCTGCGGGTACCCGACGATCTGCACGTCGTAGGCGGGGACCGCCAGGTCGCTGGCGACCTTGCGGATCACCTCGGGGGAGCCGCACCGGCGCCGGATCCACTCGCCGTCCGTGGCGACCGCCACCGCCGTGGTCCTGGTCGCGAAGGTCTCCGGCTCCACGAAGAACTCCACCCCCACCCGGCTCTTGGCGAAGTCGATCAGCGCCTTGATGTCCGAATCCTCGGATGCCCGGTCGAAACGGGCCTTACCTTTGCGATTGGCCTTACGGAGTCCGAAACGGTCTCGCCATCCCATCGGCGCTCATGTCCCCTTGGTAGGTTCGGGCGGCCCTCGGCGGCACCGCGGTGCCGCCGAGTCTATCGGGCCGAATCCCGCCCCATCGGACGCGTAAACCCCGGGCTGCACCGGTTTCCGCGTTTTCCGGACAGCTGTGTCACGGCGCTGCTACGTTCTGTTCTCACCCGGCACTGACATGGGGGAGAGATCATGCCGATGTGGACATGGGTGGCCGAGGCCGCGCGCCGGCTTCGGGAGGCGGGGCAGCGGGAACTGGCCGAGGCGGTCGCGGATCTGCCGGTGCTCTGCGAGGCCGGCGACGCGGTGCGGGTCGAGGCCGTGGCCCGGTCGGCCCTGCGGACCGCGCGCCGTCTGGTCGCCGAGGCCGGTTCGGACCAGCCCGGGGTTCCGGGCCTCTTCGGGCCGCCGACCCTGTTCTTCCTCGCGCACTGGCCCCTGGCCGTCCGGGTGGGAAGCCTGGCCGAGGGCGGGAGGGCACTGGACCAGGTCAGCGCGGCGGCCGAGGACGAGCCCGACCCGCACGAGCACGGGCCCCTGCCCGTCTCCCTGCGGGAGACCCTCGTGCGCTGCCACGCCAACATCGACGCCCGGGGCACCACCGGCCTGCGCCGCGAACTGCTCGCCACCCGCAGCCTGGCCGGGTGGGAACGCACTCCGGCCTGGCCCGCCCTCACCCTGGCCCGGATCAACCTCCTCATCGACGAGGACCTGCCAGAGCGGGCCGAGGCCGAACTGCGGCGCTATGAGCACACGGCCACCGGCCCGGCCCTGCTCGGCGCCGAAGGGGTGTTCACCCTGGTCAGAGCGCTCAGGTACCAGGACAGGCACACGGAGGCCCTGGAGGCGCTGGACCGCGTGGAGGCGGAGCTGGACCTGGACGAGGCCAACCCGCGCCGCACCGCCCTGCGCCGCCGCATCCGCTTCGAGCGGGCCCGGCTGCTGTCCTGGCTGGCCCGCCTGGGCCACTGCCCGCCCCGGGAGGCCATCGACCCGCTGCCCACCGTGGAGGAGGCCGAGGCCCAGCCGAACCTGCGCCCCGCCTGGGTCGAGGCGGTGGAGAACCTGGTGTGCCAGGGCGTGGTGCGCAACGACTGGCGGCTGGGGGTGCGGGTGACCACCTGGTCGCGCTACTTCGAACGGGTGGGCGCCCCGCGCCGCGGCGCGGAACTCGCCCTGGCCTCGGCGCGCCTGGCCGCGGGGCGCGGCGCCCGCTGGGTGGCGAGCTGCTCGGCCCAGCGCGCCGAGCGGCTGATCGGTCAGCTGGGGCGAACCGCCGAGATCACGGGCGACCTGGCGGAGGTGCGCGCCATGATCGCGGCCATGCCGCCCGTCCAGCCGCTGGCCCCGCCCGAGGAGGTGCTCGCCTTCCTGCGGTCCCAGCCCGCGGAGGAGGTCAACCCCGAACGGCAGGCCGAACAGGTCAACGCGGCCCTGGAGCGGATCCCGCACGACACGTCCCTGCTGACGGCGCTCGGCCAGGTCGGCCGCACCCTGATGCTCTCGGACGCGGCGACCGAGCCCCAGTGGAGGCACGTGCGCGAACGCCCGGGGGACCAGCGCGCCGCGCTGTCGCTGCTGGAGACCCTCCTGCACGACAACGACACCGCCGGGGTGCGCACCCTGGTGAGCACGCTCGCCGCCGGAGCGCTCGACGGCCCTCCCGCCACCCGCGTCACCAACCTCTCAGGTCAGTACACCTAGGGCCTCGGGGCGGATCCGCCGGACCGCGCCGCCGTCGCGGCGCGGACACACCCCCGGATCCCCCTGGCGCCCCTAAAGGCGGTACGCGGGCACTGCTCACGTCAGCCCGGTGGCCGTGGCCCCGGCACTGCTCGCCCCGACCCCGTGGAGGGCGCCCCTGCTCCCCGGTACGGGGGCTACGGGGTGGCCGCGCCCACCCCGTCGGCGAGCGAGCGCCCGGCGGGGTAGGCCAGCGCGGCGGCGGGCAGCGGGGCGGGTCTGCCGCTGGCCAGCACCCGGACCCGGCCGTGGCCCTCACCGGCGGGGGCCTCGCCGATCCGGCGCAGGGTCTGGGCCGCCACGGCGCCGGCCGCGGTGAACAGGGTCGCCCGGCCGTCGAGGGCGGCCAGGACGGACTCGCCCACCAGGTCGTAGTGCGTGCAGCCCAGAACGACGGCGCGCACACCGGCGGGGGTCAGTCCTGCGGCGTAGGCCACCGCGTCCTCGACCAGCCGCGGATCGGCCGACTCCACGGCCTCGGCCAGCCCCACGCAGGCCACCTGGGCCACCTCCACGCCGCGCGCGAAGGTCTCGACCAGTTGGCGCTGGTAGGCGCTGCGCGTGGTCGCGACGGTGGACCACACCGCGATCGGCCCGCCCCCGGCCGCCGCGGGCTTGATGGCGGGCACCGTTCCGACCACCGGGACCTCCGGCTCGAACTCGGCGCGCAGCCGGGCCAGACCGTGCACCGAGGCCGTGTTGCACGGCACCACCACCGCGTCCAGACCGCCGTCACCGGCCGCCTCGCGGGCGGCCCGGGCCCCGGCCAGCGCGCGGGCGATCACCTCGTCGGGGGTGCGCGGGCCCCACGGCATGTGGTCCGGGTCCATGGACAGGAACAGGTCCGCGTCCGGCCGCGCGGAACGCAGGGCCGCCGCGGTCGAGAGCATGCCGATACCGGAGTCAACGAGAGCGATACGCACGGAACCAGATCCTACGACCAGTTCCGCGCCGGCCTGGCGGGTCGCCTTGCGGTCACGGCCCAGAACGAGGAATGAGGCGGACGACACGTCACAAATAGGTTGGCGAAATGTCGTTACCGATAGGTAGAACTGAGTGGATCGGGCCGTCCGCGCGGCTTCGCGCGGCCAGGCACCGGCTCACGCCGTGCGTCGTGGAGGGACGGGAAACTGGGATGGCTCCTCAGCATCAGACAACGGGCGGCGGCACCCCCGCCCGAACGCGGACCGGTCTGGCCGAGCACGTCGCCGCGGTCCAGAAGCTGCGCCGCGACTACCGCGCGCTCCCCCCGGACGCCCCGGTGCGCCTGGCCAAGCCCACCTCCAACCTCTTCCGCTTCCGCGAGGCCAGCGGTGCGCCACCCCTGGACGTGTCCGCGTTCACCGGGGTGATCTCCATCGACCCGGTCGAACGCCTCGCCGACGTCGGCGGCATGACCACCTACGAGGACCTCGTGGCGGCCACCCTCCCGCACGGCCTCATGCCGACCGTCGTCCCCCAGCTGCGCACCATCACCCTGGGCGGCGCCGTCACCGGCATGGGCATCGAGTCCTCCTCCTTCCGCAACGGCCTGCCCCACGAGGCGGTCCAGGAGATGGAGATCCTCACCGGCGGCGGCGACGTCGTCACGGCCACCCGCGACAACGAGTACCGCGACCTCTTCTACGGCTTCCCCAACTCCTACGGGACCCTGGGCTACAGCCTGCGCCTGCGCATCGAGCTGGAACCGGTCTCCCCCTACGTGCACCTGCGCCACCTGCGCTTCTCCGACGCCGCCGAGACCATGGACGCCCTCGCCCGGATCTGCGCCGACCGCGAGCACGACGGCCAGCCGGTCGACTTCGTGGACGGCGTCGCGTTCGCCCCCGACGAGCTGTACCTGACCCTGGCCCGCTTCACCGACCAGGCGCCCTGGACCGGCGACTACACGGGCCAGGACATCTACTACCGGTCCATTCGGCGCCACGCGGGCACCGGACCCGGCGACTACCTCACCGTCCAGGACTACCTGTGGCGCTGGGACACCGACTGGTTCTGGTGCTCGCGGGCCTTCGGCGTCCAGCACCCGCTGGTCCGCGCCCTGTGGCCTCGCTCCCTCAAGCGCTCCGACGTCTACCGCAGACTCGTCGCCTGGGACCGCCGCACCGACTTCTTCCGGCTGCTCAACCACTACCGGGGCAGACGCCCCCAGGAACCGCTGATCCAGGACATCGAGGTGGGCGTCGAGCGCGGGGCCGAGTTCCTGGACTTCTACCACGCCGAGATCGGCATGACCCCGGTGTGGATGTGCCCCCTGCGCCTGAGCGAGCCCCGGCGGGCCGGGGCGGACCCCGGCGAGCCCGTGTGGCCGCTCTACCCGCTGGAGGCCGACCGCCTCTACGTGAACTTCGGTTTCTGGGGCCTGGTCGACATGAAGCCGGGGCAGCGCCGCGCCCACCACAACCGCCTGGTCGAGGAGAAGGTCGCCGAACTGGGCGGCCACAAGTCCCTGTACTCGGACTCCTTCTACACCGAGGAGGAGTTCTGGCGGCTCTACAACGGTCCGGCCTACTCCGGCCTCAAGCAGGCCTACGACCCCCAGGGGCGGCTACTCGACCTGTACGCCAAGTGCGTGCACAACCGTTAGAGGACACCACCGGGACGCGACCCGACGGCCATGGGCCGCATCCGCGACAGGAAGGACAGAGCAATGCGGCTTGCCGAGATCTTCGAACGCGTCGTGGGACCCGACGCGCCCATCCGGTTCACCGCCTACGACGGCAGCAGTTCGGGAGACCCCGACAGCGACATCGGGCTGCACGTGCGCACCCCGGTCGCCGTCAACTACCTCGCGCAGTCCCCCAACGCCGTCGGCCTGACCCGCGCCTACGTCTCCGGCCACCTGGAGCTGGAGGGGGACATGTACACCGCCCTCCGGCGCATGGCGGACTTCGTCTTCGCCGAGGGGGTCAACGTCTCGGCGCGCGACATCGTCGAGATCGTGCGCTCCGTGGGCTGGGTCAAGTTCGTCAACCGGGTGGCCCCGCCGCCGCAGGAGATGACACGCGGCCGCCTCGCCGGTCTGGGCTGGCGCCACTCCAAGCAGCGCGACGCCGAGGTCATCCACCACCACTACGACGTCTCCAACGCCTTCTACGAGATGGTCCTGGGCCCGTCGATGACCTACACCTGCGCGGTCTTCGACGACGAGGACGCCTCCCCGGAGCGGGTGGGGCGCTTCGACGGAGCCCTGGAGAGCGCCCAGTTCCGCAAGTACGAACTGGTCTCGCGCAAGCTCGGCCTGGAACCGGGCATGCGTTTGCTCGACGTGGGCTGCGGCTGGGGCGGCATGGTCATGCACGCCGCCCGTGAGCACGGGGTCCGCGCGCTCGGCGTCACCCTGTCCAAGGAACAGGCCGAGTGGGCCGCCAAGAAGATCGCTCAGGAGGGCCTGTCGGAGCTGGCCGAGGTCCGCCACATGGACTACCGGGACGTACCCGACGGCAGCTTCGACCGGATCAGCTCCATCGGCCTGACCGAGCACGTCGGCGCGAAGAACCTGCCCGCCTACTTCGCCTCCCTCCACGACAAACTCGTCCCGGGCGGCCGGCTGCTCAACCACTGCATCACCCGTCCGCGCAACGACCTGCCGCCCATGAACACCAAGGGCGTCATCAACCGGTACGTCTTCCCCGACGGCGAGCTGGAGGGCCCCGGCCAGATCCAGACCGCGATGAACGACGCCGGGTTCGAGATCCGCCACCAGGAGAACCTGCGCGAGCACTACGCGCTCACCCTCCGCCACTGGGGCGCCAACCTGGAGCGCCACTGGGACGAGGCCGTAGCCGAGGTCGGCGAGGGCACCGCCCGGCTCTGGCGGCTCTACATGGCCGGCTGCGTGCTCGGCTTCGAGACCAACGTGGTCCAGCTGCACCAGATCCTCGGCGTCAAACTGGACGGCACCGACGCGCACGTGCCGCTGCGCCCCTGGTTCTGACCCGGGCCCCGGAAGGCGCCGGCGGCGGCGCCTTCCGGGTACGGGACCCCGGCCTGTCCACGGACGTTCCGGGGCGGCTTGGCGGCATCATGGACCCAGTCGCACACCCACCGGAAGGGACCACGCCGTGTCCGAGTCCTCCGACCACAGCACCGACGGGCCCACCCCCGCCTCCGACGTCCCCGAGCACGTCAAGCGGACCGCGATCGACCTGATCGCCGCCTACGCCGACCGCGACCAGCGCGAACTCGACGAGGCCGTCCCGCGCGCCGCCGACGACGCGGCGGCCGTCACCTCCGAGCTCAAGGTCATCGCGGCCTTCCTCAGCCGCCGTGTCCAGCGGACCGGCGTGGTCTGGAAGCCCGCCGACTCGCGCGAGGCCGTCGCCCGCACGGTCGCCGAGATGCTCCCGCCCGAGCTGGAGTTCGCCGTCTCCACCGCCTGGGAGGCGCACTCGGTCGGCGAGGAGGAGGCCGCCGAGCGCTTCACCATGGGCGACCCCATGGTCTACGTGCACATGCTCGCCGCCTTCTCCGCCGCCATCGGCCTGGCGGTCTACAAGCGCGCCGAGCTCGTCTCCATCCTGCGCCAGGTCACCGGACTGGCCGACTGACCCCGGCCCGCGAGGCCCCGGACTCCGCGACACTCCCTCCCGTCGGCCGCCCCCTAACAGGTCAGACACGAAAGACAGTGGTTAACTTCACTCAAGGCGGTTCTTTACGTAGGTTTCCTACCAACCCGGGGGGCCCCGAAAGGAACGGGAGGCGTGCCGATGGGCCGCAGACGAACACACGAGTACGTTCCGCTCCCCGCCGCGGCGGCGCTGGTCCTGGCCGCCGCGGCGTGTGGGACGGCAGGGGGCACCGGAGGCGACGCCTCGGGCGGCGACCGCCTCCTGGTCTGGATCATGCAGGGCACCAACCCCGACGAAACGGGCTTCTTCGAGGCCGCCAACACCGCGTTCACCGACGAGACCGGCATCGAGGTCGAGGTCGAGTTCGTGCCCTGGCAGGACGCCCAGAACAAACTCTCCACCGCCATCGCCGGCGGCACCATGCCCGACGTCGCCGAACTCGGCAACACCTTCACCCCCGGGTTCGCCGACGCCGGGGTCCTGCGCGACCTGTCCGGCCACGGCGTCGACACCGACCGCTACATCCCCGGCCTGATGGAGATGGGCCAGCTGGAGGACGGCGTCTACGGCGTGCCCTGGTACGCCTCCATCCGCTCGGTCGTCTACCGCAGCGACCTGTTCGAGGAGCACGGGCTGGAGGTCCCCGGCGACTGGGACGAGCTGCGCGAGACCGCGCTGGCGCTGTCGGAGGCCGAGGAGGACATGATCGCCCTCCCCGTACCCGGCGACGCCCAGTACTCGGTCATGCCCTGGATCTGGGGCGGCGGCGGGGAGATCGCCGAGCAGGGCTCCGACGGCGTCTGGACCTCCGGGGTCGACAGCGAGCAGGCCCGCGAGGGGATCGGCTTCTTCACCGGCCTGGCACTGGAGGACGGAACCTCCACCACCGGCGCCGTCAACTGGAACGAGATCGACGTCATGGAGGCCGTCGCCGAGGAGAAGGCCGCCATGGCCATCCTGGGCAGCGCCAACCCCAAGGCCATCTGGGAGGCCAACCCCGACCTGGAGGGCCGGATCGACGCCTTCACCCTGCCCGGCCCCGACGGCGGGTACATGCCCTCCTTCGCGGGCGGCTCGCTGCTGTCGGTCTTCGAGGGCACCGGGAACGAGGAGGCGGCCTGGCGGTACGTCCAGCACCTGACCGGCGAGGAGTTCGCCATGCGCTGGGCCGAGGAGACCGGGTTCTTCCCCGGCGAGGCCGACCGGGTCGACGTGTTCTCCGCCGAGGCCGACCCCATCCTGGAGCCCTTCGCCGTCCAGCTCAAGGAGGCCAGCCGCGGGGTGCCCGCCACCCCCGCCTGGACCCAGGTGGAGGCGGAGAAGGTCCTGGTCGGGATGCAGCAGTCCATCCTCAACCGCGAGGCGACGGTGGAGGAGGCCACCACCAGGGCCGCCGGCGAGATCGAACGCATCCTCAACGGGGGGTAGACACGTGGGAACACCGGTCGGGCTGGACACCAGCAGCGGGCCGGAGCCGGGCGTCCGCGACCCGGCCGGGCCGTCCCCGCGGCGGCCCGGGGCACGGCGGCGGGCACCGCTCCTGGGCATGCGCGGACGCAGGGCGCTCCTGCCCTGGGTCCTGCTCACCCCCGCGCTGGGGGTCATCGGCCTGCTGCTCCTGTTCCCGCTCGGCCGGATCGTGTGGCTGTCCTTCCGCGAGTACCGCCTGCGCGACCTGGTCTCGGGTGAGTCCGACTTCGTGGGCCTGGCCAACTACGCCACCCTGCTCACCGACCCCTACCTGTGGCGGGTCGCCCTGCTCAACACGGTGCTCTTCGCCGCGGTCGCGGTGCTCACCACCATCGTCGTGGGTACGCTCGCCGCGCTGCTGCTGGCCGCGCTGCGCCCGGCCGCCCGCGTGTTCGTGGTCTCCTGCGTCATGGTCGCCTGGGCCATGCCGGCGGTCAGCGGCACCTACGTGTGGATCTGGATCTTCGACGTCGACAACGGCGTGGTCGCCCAGGCGCTGACCTCCCTGGGCCTGCTCGACCCCTCCGGGTACAACTGGTTCGCCGACCGGCTGGCGTTCTACGCCATCGTCACCCTCAACGTGGTGCACGGCGGCTTCCCGTTCGTGGCCGTGACCGTCCTGGCCGGGCTGCTCACCGTCCCCCGGGAACTGCACGAGGCCGCGCGCATCGACGGCGCGGGCGCCTGGAAACGCTTCTGGCACGTCACCTTCCCCGTGCTGCGACCGGTGTTCGCCGTGGTCACCGTGCTCTCCACCATCTGGGACTTCAAGGTGTTCGCGCAGATCTACCTCATGCCCGGCGGCGACGTGGGCGGGTCGCGGATGCTCAACCTGGGCGTGTGGTCCTACGTGCGCTCCTTCGGCCACAACGACTACGGGCTGGGCGCGGCCATCGCGGTCCTGCTCACGCTCCTGCTGCTGGTGATCACCGTGTTCTACCTGCGCGCGCTGTTCCGCGAGGACGGTCTGCGGTGAGCGCGGGAAGCTCAACCGGCGCGCCCGTGCACCCCGGCGACCAGCTTGTCGCGCACCCGGCGCCAGTCCACCGAGGCCAGCGCCTGCTGCCGCAGGTCCTCGCGCACCGCGGCCATGGTGCGCAGGTCGTACTCGTCGAGGGCGCGGCCGTCGTCGTTGTCCCGGTTGACCAGGTTGTCGACGTAGGCGAACAGCCGCTGCCCGCTGGCGTCGGCCAGGGCGTGCCGCACGGCGCGGTCCCGGAAGCGCGCGTCGTGGGGGATCCAGCTGATGACGACCTCGGTGGGGGAGGGCCCGGAATCGTGCACGGTGCTACGCCACCGCTCCCGGCGACCCTGTCGACACGGTCATACGTCCTCCTCCACGGCCGGGGCGCGACGAGGGTCCGGCCCCGGACAGTGGAGGAGTCTAACGGTCCGCCCGGGGCGAGGCGGAACCGGATTCGGTCCCGCCGACACCGTTGAGAAGGAGCATCCGTGGTCACGCGCACCGACGCATCCGCAGCCGACGCCGAGTGGCGGGAACGGGTCCGGGCCGCCCGCCGCAGGGGGGAGGCCCTGCGCGCGGGACGGTCCCTGGCCAGGGCGACCGGGGTGGCGGTCCTCCTGCTGTTCACCCTCTTCCCCGTCTACTTCATGCTCGTCAGCGCGTTCTCGGACCGGGCCACCGCGGGCACCGGAACGCTGCTGCCCACCGGGGTGTCCCTGGACAACTTCGTCTACGTGCTCACCGAGGCCAACTTCGGCACCTACATGCGCAACTCGCTCACGGTCGCCTGCATCACCGTGGCGGGCGCCTGCGTGCTGTCGCTACTGGCCGCCGTGGCGGTGGCCCGGTTCCGCTTCCGGTTGCGCACCGCCGTGCTGGTGATGGTCCTCATCGTGCAGATGGTGCCGCTGGAGGCGCTGGTCATCCCGCTCTTCCTCCAGGTGCGCGACCTGCGCCTGCTCAACACCCTGCTCGGACTGGGCGCCGTCTACGTGGCGCTGTCCCTGCCGTTGGCGGTGTGGATGATGCGCGGATTCGTGGCCGCGGTGCCGGTGGAGGTGGAGGAGGCCGCCTACATCGACGGTGCCTCGTGGGGCCAGATGTTCTGGCGGGTACTGTTCCCGCTGGTCGCCCCGGGCCTGGTGGCCACGGCCATCTTCTCCTTCATCGTGGCCTGGAACGAGTTCGTGCTCGCGCTGACCTTCATGACCCAGAGCGAGAAGTACACGGTCGCGGTCGGCCTGCGCCAGTTCTTCGGCCAGTACGCCAACGACTGGGGGCACGTGATGGCCGCCTCCACGCTCATCACCATCCCGGTGATGGTCTTCTTCGTCCTCGTGCAGCGCTTTCTCGTCTCCGGGCTCGTCCAGGGCGCCGTCAAGGGCTGAGGGACCCGCCGACGCACGCGCGACGCCCGGCCGGGGGCACCCCGGCCGGGCGTTCGGCGGCGCGGGTCAGCCGCGCAGCTCGCGCTTGAGGATCTTGCCGGTGGAGGTCATCGGCAGCTCGGTGCGGAACTCCACCTCGCGCGGGTACTTGTAGCCCGCCAGGCGCTCCTTGGACCAGTCGATGAGCTCCTCGGAGGTGAGCTCGGCGCCCTCCTTGAGGATCACGAACGCCTTGATCTCCTCGCCGTGGGTCTCGTGCGGCACGCCCACGACCGCGGCCAGGCTGACCGCCCCGTGGGTCATGAGGACCTCCTCGACCTCGCGCGGGTACACGTTGTAGCCGCCGCGGATGATCATGTCCTTGGACCGGTCGACGATGAAGTAGAAGCCCTCCTCGTCGCGGCGGGCGATGTCACCGGTGCGGAACCAACCGTCGCGGATCACCTCGGCGTTGACCTCGGGGCGGTTGTGGTACCCCTTCATCACGCAGTGCCCGCGCACCGCGATCTCGCCCTCCTCGCTCTGGTCGTTCCAGTCGGCGTCGATGAGCTTCATCTCCACGCCCCACACCGGCAGGCCGATCGAACCGGTCTTGGCCTTGACCCTGGGGTTGTTGAACGACACCACCGGGGAGGTCTCGGACAGGCCGTAGCCCTCCTTGATCCCCACGCCGAAGGTCTTGGTGAAGTCCTCGGCCAGCTGGCCGGGCAGGGCCGCGCCGCCGGAGACCGCGTCCACCATGTTGGCCGCGATCTTCTCCAGGTCGTAGGTGCCCGGCTCGGCGGCCTGCACGGCGCCCAGCAGGCCCCAGTACATGGTCGGCACGCCCGCGAAGGCGGTGACGCCCTCCTTCTCCATGAGCCGCAGCGCCTCGGCCCCGTCGAAGCGCGGCATGAGCACCATCGTCGCGTGCCGGTACAGGGCCGCGTTGAGCATGACCGTCTGGCCGAAGATGTGGAACAGCGGCAGGACCACCAGGGTCACGTCGCGGCCGTCGGGGTGGGACTCGACCATGTTGGAGGACACGACGGCGTTCATCATCAGGTTCTGGTGGCTCAGCTCGGCGCCCTTGGGCTTACCGGTGGTGCCGCTGGTGTAGATGATGACCGCGGTGTCGTCGGAGTTGGCCTGTACCGTCTCGAACTCGCCGGGCTGGCCCTCCAGGGCCTTCCAGAAGGTCTCGGCGCCCTCGAGGGCGGACTCGGTGGCGCCCGGGGCGGCGGGCAGGTCCACGTAGAACTCGCAGCCCTCCACCTGGCCGAAGGCCTCGAAGGCCCGCTCGCCCAGGGGCAGTTCCGGGGAGCCGGTGAAGGCGAACAGCGCCTTGGCCCCGGAGTCCTCCAGGTGGTAGGCGATCTCGCGCGGGGTCAGCAGCACGTTCAGCGGGACGACCACCGCGCCCGCCTTGAGCGCGCCGAAGTACACGAACGGGAAGTAGGGCAGGTTCGGGCTGGCCAGCGCGATCCTGTCCCCGGGCCTGACCCCCCGCGCGACGAGGAGGTTGGCGACCTGGTTGGCGAGCATGTTCGTGATCGCGTAGCTCAGGCGCAGGTCGCCGAAGACGAGGCACTCCTTCTCCGGAACCGACCGGGCGCCGTCCTCCAGAAGCACGGACAGGTTGAGCATGGGGCCTCCCGCAGGCAGAGAAATCCAGGGCGGACAGTAAATCCAGGCGGACAGGGCTGGAACGGCACCCGGTGTGATCCGGGTCGCGTGTTCTGCGCCACTTTGACGGCAGAGTAACAAACCGGCCGGTCGGTGTGGAGGGGCCAAGGGTCGCCAATCCGCGCGATCTCGCCCTCACACAGCGTCACCCCAGTCGCGCGCACCCGCGCGGACCGCGCCGTCCGCGGCCGCCGGTACCGCGCGGGGCGGCGGGAAACGCGTCCGCGACCGGAGCCGCCAACCGCTAACCTGAGTCGTGTACACCCCGAACCGGCTAAGGAACATGCGGCGATGACAGCGGTAGACGGCGACCAGACGACGGGCGACACCTACGACGCCCGCGCCCTCCAGGACAAGTGGCAGGCGCGCTGGGCCGCGGAGCTCCCCTTCCAGGCCAACGAGGACCCCGCGGACACCCGCCCGCGCTCCTACATCGTCGACATGTTCGCCTACCCCTCCGGCGACCTGCACATGGGCCACGCCGAGGCCTACGCCATCGGCGACGTCATCAGCCGCTACCGCCTCCAGCGCGGCGACAACGTCCTGCACCCCGTCGGGTGGGACTCCTTCGGCCTGCCCGCCGAGAACGCGGCGATCAAGAACAACTCCCACCCCGCCGAGTGGACCTACGCCAACATCGAGACCCAGGCGGCCTCGTTCCGGCGCTACGGCATCAGCGTGGACTGGTCGCGCCGCCTGCACACCAGCGACCCCGAGTACTACCGGTGGAACCAGTGGCTGTTCACGCGCTTCTTCGAGCGCGGACTGGCCTACCGCAAGGACGGCCAGGTCAACTGGTGCCCCCAGGACCAGACCGTGCTGGCCAACGAGCAGGTCGTCCAGGGCAGGTGTGAGCGCTGCGGATCCGACGTCGTCCGGCGCAGCCTGAACCAGTGGTACTTCAAGATCACCGACTACGCCCAGCGCCTGCTGGACGACATGGACCAGCTGGACAACGGCCGCTGGCCGGACGAGATCCTGGCCATGCAGCGCAACTGGATCGGCCGCTCCACCGGCGCCGACGTCCACTTCGCCATCGAGGGCCGCGACGAGCCCGTCACCGTCTTCACCACCCGGCCCGACACCCTCTACGGCGCCACCTTCTTCGTCGTGGCCGCCGACGCCGACCTGGCCGACGAACTGTGCGCGCCCGAGCAGCGCGAGGCCTTCGAGGCCTACCGCTCCGACGTCGCCAAGCTCTCCGACATCGAGCGCCAGGCCACCGAGCGCCCCAAGACCGGCGTGTTCCTGGGCCGCTACGCCATCAACCCGGTCAACGGCGAGCGCATGCCCGTGTGGGCGGCCGACTACGTCTTGGCCGACTACGGCCACGGCGCCATCATGGCCGTGCCCGCGCACGACCAGCGCGACCTCGACTTCGCCCTGGCCTTCGACCTGCCGGTGCGGGTCGTGGTGGAGACCGGCGAGCCCGACCCCGCCGAGACCGGCGTGGCCACCGCGGGCGAGGGCACCCTGCGCGACTCCGGCCCGCTGGACGGCCTGTCCAAGACCGAGGCCATCGAGCGCATCATCGAGGTGCTGGCCGAGCGCGGCACCGGGCGGGGCACGGTCAACTACCGCCTGCGCGACTGGCTGCTGTCCCGCCAGCGCTACTGGGGCACGCCCATCCCGATCATCCACTGCCCCTCCTGCGGCGAGGTGCCCGTCCCCGACGACCAGCTGCCGGTCACCCTGCCCGAACTCAAGGGCGCCGAGCTGGCCCCCAAGGGCGTCTCCCCGCTGGCCGCCGCCACGGACTGGGTCAACGTGGACTGCCCCTCCTGCGGCGGCCCCGCCCAGCGCGACACCGACACCATGGACACCTTCGTGGACTCGTCCTGGTACTTCCTGCGCTACTGCTCCCCGCACCTGGACACCGCCCCCTTCGACACCGAGGCGGTCGAGAAGTGGGGCCCGGTCGACCACTACATCGGGGGCAAGGAGCACGCCACCCTGCACCTGATGTACGCCCGGTTCTTCACCAAGGTCCTGTACGACATGGGCATGGTCTCCTTCACCGAGCCCTTCCGCCGCCTGACCAACCAGGGCCAGGTCATCAACCAGGGCCGGGCGATGTCCAAGTCCCTGGGCAACGGCGTGGACCTGGGCAAGGAGATCGACGCCTACGGCGTGGACGCGGTCCGGCTGACGATGCTGTTCGCCTCCCCTCCCGAGGAGGACGTGGACTGGGCCGACGTCTCCGTCGTGGCCGCGCAGAAGTTCCTCAACCGCGCCTACCGGGTGATGACCGAGGCGGGCGCGGCCAGCGAGCCGGGCACCGACCCCGCCGCCGGCGACACCGAACTGCGCCGGGCCACCCACCGCGCCATCGACCAGATCACCCACCTGGTCGAGTCCCGGCGGTTCAACGTGGCCATCGCCCGCGTCATGGAACTGGTCTCGGCCGCGCGCAAGGCCATCGACTCCGGCCCCGGCGCCGCCGACCCGGCGGTGCGCGAGGCCGCCGAGTTCGTCGCCGTGGCCCTGTCCCTGTTCGCGCCCTACGTGGCCGAGGAGGGCTGGGAGAGGCTGGGCCGCACCGGAAGCGTCGCCGTCGGCCACTGGCCCGAGGCCGACCCCGCCCTGTTGGTGCGGGAGTCCGTGACCTGCGTGGTGCAGGTGCAGAGCAAGGTCCGCGACAAGCTCTCCGTCCCGCCCGACATCGACCCGGCCGAGCTGGAGCGGCTGGCCCTGGCGTCGGAGAAGGCACGGGGCTTCATCGGCGACAAGCAGATCCGCAAGGTGGTCGTGCGCGCGCCGAAGCTGGTGAACATCGTCGTCGGCTGACCCGACGCGAAGGACGGCGGCCGCACCCGAGCGGCCTCCGTCCGCGCGCGGTTGGCACGGCGGCCGACAGGGAGGCGGTGGCCGGGTGGGTGCCCTGGTACGGGTGGCCGGAATCGGCGCGGGCGCGGCGCTGCTGTCCGCGGCCGCGATCGGCGGCGGACTGTGGCTGGCCGGGCAGGACCCTGACGTGCCCGAGACCGGCGACGTCCACACCGCTGCCCCCGGCTGCGAGCGGATCCCCGCCGAGCTCGTCACCTCCCTGCTGCCCGGAGCCGTCCCCGAGACCGCCGACCACGGGCCCCTGTCGGGCGGCGACAGCTCCGTGTGCTCCTGGTCCTCGGCCGACGCGGACCAGGGGGCGCGGGGCGTTCTGCGGGTGGACCTGTCCGCCCGCTTCACCGACAGCACCGGCGAGGAACCGGTCAGCGGAGCACGGCGCACCCAGGAGGCCTACGCCGCCCTGGTCCCCGTGCGCGGCGAGGTGCTGGAGCTGCCCTCGGGCGAGGGACGGGTCTGGCGCGGCCAGGCGGACGGTACCGCGGAACTGGCCTTCACCAGCGACAACCTGCTCGTGCGGGTGTCCTACGCCGGGACCTCCGGCGCCGAACCGGTCGGCTTCGAGACCGCCCGGGACGTGACCGTCGAGTTCGCCGAACAGTTCGGAGGCACCCTGTGAGCGACCAGCGCTCCGAGGAACCGGGCGGCAGACCGGAGGAGGAGCGGCAGCCGCACCCCGGCCAGCCCGGGGCCGGGGACCGGTGGTCGCGGCCCCCGCGGCCTCAGGAGGGCCCCCGGGAGGGGTTCGCACCGCCCCCGCCGGAACGGCAGCAACCGCCCTGGTACCCGGGGCCGTACCCGCAGGGGCCGCCAGCCCCCCGGCCCCCCGAGGTGGTGCCCTCCGTCCCGCCGCAGAGCCGGGGGTGCGCCACCGCGGCCGTGGTCGCCTCGGCCCTGGCGCTGGTCGTGCTCGCCGCGGGGGCGATCTGGTACGTCATGAACCGCGACGACCCCGAGACGGGCGACTACGAGGCGGCCCCCGAGTGCGCCGTCGCCGAGACCGGGACTCTGACCGCGCTGGTACCCGACCACGAACTGGAGGTCGAGGAGCCGATCGGCGGTCCCCGGGACCCCGCCGGTTCGGGCTGGCAGTGCCGCTGGGCGACCCCGGGCGGCCCGGGCGGGGCCGTGCCGGCCACCGCCACCCTCGTCATGGTGGCCGCACCCAACCCGGGCGGCGTCACGGCGGCCGCCGAGAACCTGCGCTCCACCACCGCCCAGCACGACACCCGCGCCCTGGACGGGGTGGGCGAGGAGGCCGTGACCTGGGTCCAGGGCGAGCCGTATACGGTCTCCTGCGTCGGATCGCGGGTCTCCAACCTGTACCTGGAGGCCTGCTACACCGTGGCCGCCGGATACGACGGCACCCGGCCGGGAGACGAGGAGCGGATCACCGCGGGCTCCGAGGAGTTCGCCGTGTCCGTGGTCGAGGCGCTGCCGGAGTCGGTGGAGGCGCCGCCGGAGTAGCCCGGCCGCGCTACCAGGCCCCGGCCAGGAACTCCTCCAGCGCCGGGGCGACCTCCTCGGCGAAGGGCCGCTCGGCGTCCAGGACCGTGGCCCCGGGGCTGTCCTCGTAACGGCGCAGGATGTGGTCCGTGTCGGTGAGGTCCACCCGCTCGGCGTCGCGCAGCCCGGTCATCAGCCGGTCCACGTCCGCCTCGGAGACCTGTGCGTCCTCCTCGCCCCACAGCACGAGCACGGGCGTGCCCTGGGGCAGGGACGCGGCCAGGTCGACGGGGTCGAAGGAGTCCATGTAGGCCAGGAAGTCCTCGGTCACCGGGGAGTAGACGCCGTAGAGGTACTCGGAGTCGACCCCGGCCTCCGCGAGCGGGCGTCCGGCCCGCACCGCGGCCCGGGCCGTACGGGCGTCGGAGAGGAGCTCGACCGCGGTCCCCTCCTGGAGCTGACCCAGGGCCTCGGCCGTGCGCACCTGCTCGGTGAGCTGGCGGTCGATCAGGTCCAGGTAGCGGGTGCCGGGCGGGGCGGCCAGCACCAGCGCCGGGGAGGGGTGCCCGTCGCCGATGATCTCGTGCGCGCGCAGGGCGTACAGGGCGCCCTCGCTGTGCCCCACGACCACCACCCGGTCGGGGTCCACCTCGGGCTGGGCGACCAGCTCCTCGTAGGCCGCGGCGACCTGCTCGTCGAAGACGCGCGGGTCCACCTCCGCCTCCTCGCCGCCGGGGGGAGCGGCCTCGCCGCTGCCGTACTTGTCGTAGCGCAGGGAGGCCACCCCGGCGTCGGCGAGCACCCGGGACAGGTTCCAGTTGGTGTTGGCCTCGGGCCGGAAGGGGCTGTTGCCGTCACGGTCGGTGGGACCGCTGCCGGAGACGATGAGGGCGCCCGGCACGGTTCCGGAGACCTCCTCCGGAGCCCGGAAACTGGCGGACACCTCGTGCCCGCCGCCCTCGAAGGACAGCGCCCGTTCGGTGCCGCCCGTCCCCGGGGCCTCGGCGGCCCGCTCCTGCTCGGAGCCGGGCGCGCAGGCGGTGGTGGCCAGTAGGAGGGCGAGCCCGCCGACCAGCGCTGTGCGCCACGGGGCGGTCGGGGAGGGGGAGGAGGCAGGTGTGAACACGCTCTCAGCCTAGCGCCCGGGGCTCACACGGGGCGTGGACCCGAGGGCGCGCGGGCGGGCGCCCCGGCCCGTCCGAGGGGTGGCGGACCGGGGCACGTGCCGGGGTCACACGCGGCGCATGACCGCGACGACCTTGCCGAGGATGGTGGCCGCGTCGCCGTTGATGGGCTCGTAGGCCTCGTTGCGTGGCATCAGCCACACGTGGCCGTCCTTCTCCCGGCGCAGCACCTTGACCGTCGCCTCCTCGTCCAGGAGCGCGGCCACGATGTCGCCGTTCTCGGCGTCGGGCTGCTGGCGGACCACCACCAGGTCGCCGTCGGTGATCGCGGCGTCGGTCATGGAGTCGCCGACGACGGTGAGCATGAACAGGCGCCCCTCACCCACCAGCTGGCGCGGCAGGGCCAGGACGTCCTCCACCGACTCCTCGGCCAGGATCGGACCGCCGGCGGCGATCCGGCCCACCAGGGGCACGGCCGCGGCACGCGAGGGGTCCACGTCCTCGGGAGCCAGGGTCTGGCCCTTGGCCCGGCCGGGGGTGCGCAGTTCCACGGCCCGCGGCCGGTTCTGGTCGCGGTGCAGGTAGCCCTTGCGCTGGAGCACCTTGAGCTGGTGCGCCACGCTCGAGGGGCTGGACAGGCCGACCGCTTCCCCGATTTCCCTTATGGACGGGGGGAAGCCCCGCTCGCGGACGTACCGCTGGATGCAGTTCAGCACGCTCTGCTGGCGCGCGGTGAGTTTGGGGGCTTCGGGCGTGGACCCGCCCTCGTTCTCCACCGGGGTGAGAACGGTGGCGGTGTCTGCGGTTCCGGGATTCTCCTCCGGCACGGCCGGGCCTCCTCGGCATTCGGTTCGGTCAGGGCCTGCTTGTGTGACTGGCCACCACCGGCGCGCGACCGCGCCGACCTGGGGTCCACGTGATGGCGAAACCGGTGTGAAATCAACGTCAACTTTAGTCGTTGCACACGGTGATATCAAACAAGCGTTCGAGGTCGGGAAAATGGTCCGGTGCCTTTTCGCGGCCAATTCCCGACCTGCACTTACGTGTGTACACGCGATCACGCGGAGTTGTCACCGGAATGCGCGAACACGTGTCCGCGGAGTGCGGATTGGCATGATGCGGAAGCCTCCTTCTCCCGTGCGGGCCCCGCCGAAATCCCGGCCGCGCCCGGGGCGGAGGCGCGGGGTCCGCGGTCCGGGCCGCCGTCGGCGCTATCCTGGACGCCGGTGCCGCACCTCCAGGGGCGCCGAACCTCCGACCTCCCGCCGCCGTCGGCCGCCCGGCCGCACGGGTGTTCGCCGTGTCGGAACACGCCCGCCGGCGGGGTTGCGCCGCGCTCTGTGGACCTCTAGGTTCGACCACAACATCTGGTGCTGGAACAAAGGAAGTTGCCCAGAAGTTGTGGTTTAGTGGGGCTTGCGGGTTGTCGTTCGGCGAGAGAAGCAGGTGAACCAGGGTGCACTGTCCGTTCTGCCGTCATCCGGACACCAGGGTGATCGACAGCAGGTCCACCGACGACGGCGCGGCCATCCGGCGCCGCCGGTCCTGCCCTGTGTGCGAGCGCAGGTTCACCACCCAGGAGACCGTCCTGCTCATGGTCGCCAAGCGCTCCGGGGTCACCGAGCCCTTCAGCAGGACCAAGATCATCGCCGGGGTGCGCCGGGCCTGCCAGGGCCGCCCCGTCTCGGAGGACGCGCTCGCCAAGCTCGGCCAGCAGGTCGAGGAGGAGATCCGCAGCCGCGGCGTGGCCGAGGTCCCGGCCCACGAGATCGGCCTGGCCATCCTGGGCCCCATGCGCGAACTCGACGAGGTCGCCTACCTGCACTTCGCCAGCGTCTACCGCGGTTTCGAGAGCCTCGCCGACTTCGAGGCCGAGATCGCCAGCCTGCGGCGGGACCGCGATGCCGAGGCCACCGCGACGAACGACCAGGCCAGCACCACCGGGTAGCCCCCGCGGCCGGGAGGAGACCGCGGGCGAGGCGCCGCCCGGGCGGGCCGGCGGCAGGAGGCCCCGGCCCGCGCCACTCCACGACAAGGACGCCGCGCACGGCCGACCGGCCGTGCCCACGAGGTAGGGGAGAGCGCGCGATGACGGAAACCGCCAGCGGTTCGACGGGACGCAAGGGCAAGGGGAGCCGCAAGGGGCTGAAGATGAAGCGCATCTTCACCACCCCCGGCACGCACCCCTACGACTCCCTGGAGTGGGAGCGGCGCGACGTCGTGATGACAAACTGGCGCGACGGCACGGTCAACTTCGAGCAGCGCGGAGTGGAGTTCCCCGCCTCCTGGTCGATGAACGCCACCCAGATCGTGGCCAGCAAGTACTTCCGCGGCGCTCTGGGCACCCCCGAGCGCGAGTGGAGCCTCAAGCAGCTCATCGACCGCGTCGTCGGCGTCTACACCGCGACCGGCCGCGAGCACGGCTACTTCGCCACCGACGAGGACGCCGAGGTCTTCGACCACGAGCTCAAGTACGCCCTCGCCCACCAGCTGTTCAGCTTCAACTCCCCGGTGTGGTTCAACGTCGGCACCGCGTCCTCGCAGCAGGTCTCAGCGTGTTTCATCCTGTCCGTGGACGACACCATGGAGTCGATCCTGGACTGGTACAAGGAGGAGGGGATCATCTTCAAGGGCGGGTCCGGCGCGGGTGTGAACCTGTCGCGCATCCGCTCCAGCAAGGAGCTCCTCTCCTCCGGCGGCACCGCCTCCGGCCCCGTCTCCTTCATGCGCGGCGCCGACGCCTCGGCCGGGACGATCAAGTCCGGCGGCGCCACCCGGCGGGCGGCCAAGATGGTCGTACTCGACGTCGACCACCCCGACATCCAGGAGTTCGTCGAGACCAAGGCGCGCGAGGAGCACAAGATCCGCGCCCTGCGCGACGCCGGGTTCGACGTGGACCTGGGCGGCGACGACATGTTCAGCGTCCAGTACCAGAACGCCAACAACTCGGTGCGGGTCTCGGACGCGTTCATGCGCGCCGTGGAGACCGGCTCCGACTTCGGCCTGACCTCCCGCACCACCGGCGAAGTCCTGGCCACCGTCGACGCCAAGGACCTGTTCCACCGCATGGCCAGGGCCGCCTGGGAGTGCGCCGACCCGGGCGTGCAGTACGACGGCACGATCCAGGACTGGCACACCACGCCCGAGAGCGGACGCATCAGCGCGAGCAATCCGTGCAGCGAGTACCTGCACCTGGACGACTCGTCCTGCAACCTGGCCTCGATCAACCTGCTGAAGTTCCTGCGCGAGGACGACACCTTCGACGTGGTGGCCTTCACCAGGCTCACCGAGCTGGTCATCACGGCGATGGACATCTCCATCACCTTCGCCGACTTCCCGACCGAGAAGATCGGCGAGACCACCCGCGCCTACCGCCAGCTGGGCATCGGCTACGCCAACCTGGGCGCCCTGCTGATGGCCACCGGCCACGCCTACGACTCCGAGGGCGGGCGCGCCGTGGCCGCCGCCATCACCTCGCTGATGACCGGCGCCGCCTACCGGCGCAGCGCCGAGCTCGCCGGGGTGGTGGGCCCCTACGACGGCTACCGGCGCAACGAGAAGTCGCACAAGCGGGTCATGCGCAAGCACGCCGCCGCCAACGACGACCTGCGCACCGTGGGCTCGCTGGAGGAGCCCATCCACGCCGCGGCCACCCGTGAGTGGGCCGAATGCCTCAAGGTCGGCGAGCGCAACGGCTGGCGCAACGCCCAGGCCAGCCTTCTCGCGCCCACCGGGACCATCGGCTTCATGATGGACTGCGACACCACCGGCATCGAGCCGGACTTCTCGCTGGTCAAGTTCAAGAAGCTGGTCGGCGGCGGCTCGATGCAGATCGTCAACCAGGCCATCCCGCGCGCGCTCGCCAACCTGGGCTACCAGGACGAGCAGATCGAGGCGATCGTGGAGCACGTGTCCGAGAACGGGCACGTGGTGGACGCCCCCGGGCTGCGGCCCGAGCACTACGAGGTGTTCGACTGCGCGATGGGCCGGCGCTACATCCAGCCCATGGGCCACGTGCGCATGATGGCCTCGGTGCAGCCCTTCCTGTCCGGCGCGATCTCCAAGACGGTGAACGTGCCGGAGGAGGCCACGGTCGAGGACTTCGAGCACATCTACTTCCAGGGCTGGAAGATGGGCCTGAAGGCGCTCGCCGTCTACCGCGACAACTGCAAGGTGGGCCAGCCGCTGTCCAGCGGGGGGACGCGGGAGAAGGAGGCCGAGCCCGAGGAGCGGGTGGTCGAGGTGGCCCGGCCGGTCCGGCGCCGCCTGCCCAAGAAGCGCCCGAGCGAGACCACGTCCTTCTCCGTGGGCGGGGCCGAGGGCTACATCACCGCGGGCTCCTACCCCGACGACGGTCTGGGCGAGGTGTTCATGAAGCTCGGCAAGCAGGGGTCGACCCTGGCCGGGGTGATGGACGCCTTCTCCATCGCGATCTCCATCGCCCTGCAGTACGGGGTGCCGCTGGAGACCTACGTCGAGAAGTTCACGAACATGCGCTTCGATCCGGCGGGCATGACCGACGACCCGGACATCCGCATGGCCCAGTCGGTGGTGGACTACATCTTCCGCCGCCTGGCCCTGGACCACCTGCCCTACGAGGAGCGCGCGGCGCTGGGGGTGCTCTCCGCGGCCGAGCGCGAGGCGCAGCTGGCGGGTGAGGACCCGGCCCAGGTCGCGGCGCAGGTGGAGTCCTACGCCCAGTCGGCGGCCATGCGGGACGCGGAGGCCGACGAGGCCCCGGCCAGGGCTCCCGAGGCGGCGGAGCGGCCCACCCCGGCGCACTCCACCGCCGAGCTCATGGAGGGCAAGGGCTTCGTCGCGGACGCGCCGCTGTGCGTGACCTGCGGGACCAAGATGCGTCCGTCGGGCAGCTGCTACGCCTGCGAGGGCTGCGGCTCCACCAGCGGCTGCAGCTGAGGCGGGCGCCCCGCGGGGCCCGGTCGCCGGGTCCCGCGGGGCGGCCCCGGTGGTCCACACCTGTGGTTGGCGCGGGGGCGAGCGGGTAACCCCTCGTCACCGGCGCGCCACACCAGTCAGAGGTGGTCCCCCATGCTCATCGCCGCGATCCTCCGGACCAAGGGCTCGGAGGTGGTCACCGTCCGACCGGACACGACCGTCGCCCTCCTGCTCACCGAACTCTCCCGGCACAACGTCGGTGCCGTCGCCGTCACCGAGGACGGCGCCCTCGTCGGCATCGTCTCCGAACGCGACGTCGTGCGCGGTCTGGACCGGCACGGTCCCGGCCTGCTCACCGCCCCCGTCTCCGACATCATGACCGCCGACGTCCGCACCTGCGCCCCCGGCGACACGGTGGAGGAGGTGGGCGAGGTGATGACCCGGCACCGCTTCCGCCACGTCCCCGTGCTCTCCGAGGGCGGGCTCGCGGGCATCGTCAGCATCGGCGACGTGGTCAAGAGCCGCCTGCGGGTCCTCGAACAGGACCGCGCCCAGTTGGAGGCCTACATCCACGGCCCCTGACGGTCAGCCGCGGTCGCGGTCCCCGGCCAGGGTCGCGGCCGCGGCGGTCGCCGCGGCGACCCCCAGCACGGCGGGCCAGGCGCCCACCCTCCTCGCCAGCGGGTGGGCGAGTCCGAACGCGCCCGCGTACACACCGGTCAGCGCGACCGCCGTGCCCACCCCCGCGCGGCGCCGCCAGGTCTCGAAGGCCGCGGCGCCGAAGGCGGCCAGCACGGCCCCGCCCGCCGGCCGGTTCCCGGTCGTGCGGGCCACCGTGTAGCCGCCGAGGAGTCCGGCGGTGGTGAGGACGGCGCTGGGTACTGCGGTCATGGTCTTCTCCCTGTCGTCACGGCCGTGCGGTACGCGCGCCACCGACGTTATCCCGCCGCCCCGTCACGCCCGGGACACCTCCCCTGGGTTTCGGCTGTTGCCCGTGCCAGGGTTGGTGTTGTCCGCTGGGGCGTGCGTGGTGGATGCTGTCCGTCGTGCAGTAGGAGGAGTGTCCTCCATGCACGCCCTGGGTTCGTCCGGGCACGTCACCGGTGCCCAGCTGGAACCGGACCGCGATACGTCGCGTCGAAGCCGATAGTTCCCCGATCTCCCGACAAGGAGCTTCCACCCATGTCGTTCGCGCAGACCGTGCGCGGCGCGGCCAGTGCCGTCGCCCAGGGGGGCGATCCGCGCCAGGCGGTGTCCGACGCACTCCAGCAGGCCACCGAGGGAGGCGGTCTCGACCCCCGGGACTTCATCGCCGCCCGTGAACAGGGCGCCTCGGTCGGAACCCGGATCGAGCAGAAGAGCACCTCCCTCAACAACGCGGGGGAGGCGATCAACCGCAGTTACTACGAGCGCGGCTCCCAGGGGCCGGTCCACGTCATCTGCCCCATGGTGATCCCCCGGGGCCGCACCTTCGTGACGATGCTCCCGGCCATCGCGCTGGTGGTCATCGGCGTCCTGGGCGGTGTCCCGGTCCTGAGCGCGCAGGCGCTCGCGGGCGGCAACCCCCTGATCAACCCCTTCTTCGGGATCCACTACTGGATCATCACCCTGGCGGTGGCCGCGTTCATGTGGTGGCGCCAGGGGATGGTGATGGTGCCGGAGGGCTGCGAGGCCATCGTCACCCGCTTCGGCAAGATGGAGAACATCTACCGGCCGGGCCGGGTCACGCTCTTCAACCCCTGGAAGCGCGTCTCCTACATCGTCAACACCACCCGTGAGTACCCGTTCAACGCGCCGATCCGCTCGGCCCCCACCAAGAGCGGCGTGCAGGCCTCCATCGACCTGTTCGTGCAGTTCCGGATCGTCAACGCCACCGACTTCGTCTACACGCTGGGCGGTGTGAACGGCTTCCAGGAGAAGCTCAACAACGCGATCAGCGAGACGACCCGCAGCCTCATCTACGAGCAGGAGGCCTCGGCGATCTACGACATGGTCGGTGACAACACCCAGAGCCTGCTGGAGCAGCTCAACCGGCAGTTCAGCGGGATCGTGGAGCTGACCAGCGCCAACATCACCCACGCCGAGCCCTCCAGCCAGGAGTACCGGATGGACCTGGCCGCGCCGGAGATGGTGCGCGTGGCCAAGGACGCCTACACCTTCGAGTACGAGCTGCAGCTGCGCAAAGAGCAGAACGAGGGCGACCTGAACAAGGAGCTGGCCACCCTCAACGAGACCCTGTCCGCGATCCAGGCCGACATCGCCCAGTACCAGGCGCAGATGGACACCGCCCTGGAGCGCGAGACCAACCGGGCCCGCGCCCTGGCCCGCCAGCGCTTCGTCGAGGCCGAGTCCGAGGCCAACGCCAACGCCGCGCTCCTGCAGGCCCAGGCCCTGGACATCCGCGCGGTCAGCGCCGCCGAGGCCCCCGAGATCCTCAACTACCGCTTCCGCCAGAACCTCCTGGACAAGCTGGAGGCCGTCGCCGACAGCCTGCCCCAGGTGCTGCGCATCGGTTCGGGCGACTCCGCCAGCGTCGACTACCTGCGCATCGCCCAGGAGATCATCGGCCAGGCCGACACCGCCCTGTTCTCGCAGGAGGACATGGACGCCATCCGGACCCGTCTGGGCGCGATCCAGGGCCGTATCTCCGAGCGGGAACAGGAGATCCGCGTGCTGCTGGAGGACACCCAGGCCCCCGGCGCCCGTCCGGCGGCCGACGAGGTGCCGGGCGAGGACCGGGTGGAGGAGATCCGCCAGTCCGTCTCGGACGAGGCCATCGACGAGCGCCTCTCCGACACCCCCGCCCCGCCGTCCCCGGGGCCGGGCGGTCAGCGGGGTACCGGCCAGAACGAAGGAGGCCAGTAGATGAGCCAGTCCGTCAACGTCCGCAGCGGCTCCAGCATCAAGGAGTCCCTCGCCTCCTGGGGCGACCTGGCCAGTCTCCTGCGCGGCGGCGACCAGGGCGCGATCGTGCCGGTCGTCATCCCGCGCGACAACCGCGGCCTGCGGTGGATGGTCCTGGTCTGGTTCGGACTGTTCGCCCTGCTCTCGGCGCTGATGATGGCCCTCAACGGCCTGCTGGGCGGAACGGGGACACAGATCGCCTACACCGTGCTGGCCATCCCGACCCTGCTGGTCGGCCTGCTCAGCATCGTCGTCGCCGGGCTGTGGTGGTGGCGCGGCTCGATCATCGAGATCGAGGAGGGCACCCACGGCATCCTCACCAAGTACGGCGCGATCGTGCGGCCGATCGGCCCGGGCCGCCACTACCTGTGGCACCCGTGGTCGCGGGTGGACTTCGTGGTGGACACCCGCACCGAGATCCCCTACACGGCCCCGGTGCTGGCCTGCCCCACGCGGGAGAACGTGCCGCTGAAGTCGATCGAGTTCTTCCTCAAGTTCCAGATCACCGACCCCATCCGGTTCGTGACCGTCATCGGCGCGAGCAACTTCGACCTGGTGCTCTCCAGCGCGGTGCAGGACGCCATCCGCCAGCGCAGCCGGCAGGTCAACACCGAGTCCGCCTACGACCTGCGCGGATCCAACGTCGAGGACATGCGCCGCCTGCTCAACAGCCAGCTGGAGAAGTACGGCGTGCGCATCACCGGCTGCAACATCCCCGACGTGCAGCTGCCCAACCAGTACCAGCAGCACCTGGCCACCCGGGAGCGGGTCGCCAAGGAGCTGGTGGCCTACGAGCAGGAGTGGGAGCTGACGCGCAAGCGCCGCATCGACACCCTGCTCATGGACATCGAGCGGTCCAAGAAGACGCGCGACGCCAAGATCGTCGAGGTCAACGCCTCACTGAACAAGGCGCGCAAGGACGTGGCGCAGATGCTCCAGGAGCAGGAGACCGAGGCGCAGCGGGTGCGCTACGAGATCGAGACGCGCGGCCGCGCCGACCTGGTGGCCGCCGAGAACGAGGCCAAGGCGCAGCAGCGCCTGGCCACCGCCTACCGGGACAACCGCGCGGTGCTGGAGTACGAGCTGGCCCGCCGCCGCCTGGACGTGGGCGCTGTGCTGGCCGAGCGCGCCCCGCGTCCGGTGGTGGTGCAGACCGAGGGCGGCTCCGGTGACGGTTCGGCGCTGTCCACGCTGCTGACCGCCCAGCTGCTGCCGCAGGTGATGGACGGCGCGCGGACGTCGCGGGGCGCTCGGGCGGAGAGCGCGAAGGAGGCCCTGGACTCCGCCCAGGGCGCCGTCGCCGCGGCGGCCGAGCGCCAGCAGCAGATGGCCGAGGAGTACCGGAACCAGCAGGAGGAGGCGATGCGCCAGCAGTTCGAGCGCGGTGAGGGCTACGGCGGGCGCCGCCGGTAGCCGTCCGTCCCGGACCGGAGCGTGACAGGGGCCCCGCGACCACCCGGTCGCGGGGTTCCTGTCGTGCGGCGGGGTGCGGGGGAGGGGCTCAGCGGGCGGGGGAGAGGCGGGCGTATCCGGCCTCGATGTCGATCCCGTGCCGGGCCGCGATCTCCACCAGGTCCTCGACCTCTCCCGCCTGGGCGCTGGCCAGGTCGTCGTCCCCGATCGCGTGTGCCCTGCGCAGCGCGGTGATCGAGTCGTGGAGCCGAAGGTGAAGGGTGAGCACGAACTCGCGCATGGAAGCCTCTCCTCAGGGTGGGCGGCGCTGTCGGCGGGGAGGAGCCGGCCGGCCGCTCCCCGGGGGGGTGCGTCCATCCGTACCGGACGAGTGTGAGAGGAGCGTTGGAAGCGGGACGGGTTCCGGCAAGGAGGGGGTCAACGGCCTCCGGCCACGCGCAGGACGGCACCGGTGGTGTAGGAGGCCTCGGCGGAGAGCAGCCAGGCGACCGCGGCGGCGATCTCGGTGGCCTCGCCGGGGCGGCCGAGCGGGATCGCGGGGGCCATCCGCGCCGGACGGCCGGGGTCGCCCATGGCGGCGTGGATGCCGGTGTCCACCAGTCCGGGCGCGACCGCGTTGACCCGGACCCCCTGCGGGCCCAGTTCCTTGGCCAGGTCAAGGGTCAGCGTGTCGACGGCGGCCTTGGCCGCGGCGTAGTGCACGTACTCGCCGGGGCTGCCGAGTGTGGCCGCGCCCGAGGAGATGTTGACGACGGCCCCTCCGGCGGTCATGTCGCGCGCGGCGCGGCGGCAGCACAGCAGGCAGCCGAGCAGGTTGACGTCGACCACCCGGCGCAGCACCTCGGCGGGGGTGTCGGCCAGCCTGCCGAGGGGGCCGGTGACCCCGGCGTTGTTGACCAGGCCGGTGACCGGTCCCAGTTCCGCCCGCACGGTGTCGAAGAGCAGGTCGACCTCCCCCGCGTCGGACACGTCCGCCCGTACCGTGACACAGCGCGCTCCGGCCTCCCGCACGGCCCGCGCGGTGCGTTCGGCGGCCCGGCCGTCGTGGACGTAGGAGAGCGCCAGGTCGTGTCCGTCGGCGGCCAGGCGCAGGCAGGTGGCGGCGCCGATCCCGCGGCTCCCGCCGGTGACGACGGTGGTCGGACGCGGCATGTCGGTGCTCCCTACGGGCGAGAGGCGGTCCCCGGGCGGGCCGCCCGGGGCGGCGACGGAGCGGGCACCGGCCGCGTGGGGGCGGCCGGTGCCCGCTCCGGTGGGGCGGCGCTTAGTGGTCCACCCAGACGTACCAGTCGCCGGACACGTGCTCGTAGATCCGTGAACCCTGGCCGGGGACGAACACGCCCTCGGGGATCTCCTCGGTGCTGTGGGCCAGGCCCCCGGGGGCGAACAGCCCCGAGCCCTGGATCGCGTAGTGGGTGACCTCGCCCGACACCGAGATGCTGCGCACCGAGTACAGCCCCGCACGCTCGCCGTTGAGCGGGACGGTGGTGAGGGGGTCGGCCTCCTGGCGCAGGGAGAGCAGGTCGTCGGCGGAGGCCTGGACCCGGCCCTGGAGCGGGACGTCGGCCACGGCCAGCCCGAGCGCCGCGGCGGCGATCAGCGGTGCGGAGATCCAGCGCAGCCAGTAGCGGCGGATCATGGGCCGGGCCACGGCCAGCGCGATCCCCAGGCGCAGGGCGCCCATCCCGGCCAGCAGCAGACCGCCCCCCAGGCCCAGGACGAAGGTGGGCAGGTGACCGGCGGGCACGCTGTCCTCGAAGAGCAGGATCAGCCCGACCACGCCGCAGGCGGGGATGTAGAGCCGCCCGGGCGGGCGCGAGGCCCAGCTGATGAGCCGCTGGCCGAAGGACGGCTTCTCCGCGATCTCGATCAGTTTGGCCACGGACGCGTCAGGTTCCGGGCCAGGAGCTGCGGCGGACATGGTGTTCCCCCCACCGGATCCGTGTGGTGTGGACGGCGGCCCGGGTCAGGGAGGCTCCCCAGCGCTGACAGGACCGCGTCACAGACGATACGGCCGTCGTAGCGCGGCCTGCCCCACAGGATAGAGCAGCGGCGGGGCGTGTTCGGGGCGCCGCGGGGAATCGGCCGTGTTCCTCCGGTTCCGGCCCGGGCGTGTCCGGCGTGGTCGGCGGTGGCGCACCGCGGCCCCCGGGGACAGCACGAGGTGGTCCCAGGACCACCGGCCACCGCTCACCGCCATCAGCAGACACACCGCCGTGACTAGCAGCGTCGTCGTCCAGGAGGAGAAGGGCGCCTGCGCGGGGGATCCGGCGGCGAGGGCGCCGAGCACGGCCGCGGCGCCCAGCAGGGGCCCGGTCAGCCATGTGAGCAGGCCCACCGCGAAGGCGAGTGAGAGCGACACGAGCAGGGCCGGGACCGCGAACGCGAACGGGGCCAGAGCCCCCAGCCCCGACGCGAGGAGGTGCTCACCCACCGACGCCTCCCGGCCGCGCAGGGTGAGTCCGTACTCGGCGAAGGCCCAGCCGGTGCCGCCCCGGACGCAGGTGGCGACGATGTCGTAGAGGCGTCCGCGGGAGATCCGGAGAACTGGCCCGGGGCGGGGCTTGGCGCGCTGCATGTCCGTTCCTCCCGGACGACCCGGAAATGGTTCTGACAAGCGAAAACTACCCAAAGTAAGGAAGCGTTGCCCACGGTGGCGTTCGGCGGGTCGTGTACTGGCGGCGGACCCCGTGCCCCCGCGAACCCGGGGCGGTGCGTCCGGAGCGCTGACCGCCGTAGGGTGGGGGTGTGCCGACCACTTCCACAGCAGTCACACCGCCCACCTACGAGCTGGAGGACGAACTCCGTGCCTCGGGGGCACGGGTGGTCGCCGGTGTGGACGAGGTCGGGCGCGGCGCCTGGGCCGGCCCCCTGCTGGTCTGCGCCGCCGTCTCCGGGGAGGGCGAGCCGCCCGCCGGGCTCACCGACTCCAAGCGACTGACCCCGCCGCGCCGCCGCGCGCTGGCCGAGCTGCTGCGCCCCTGGGTCGCCGACCACGCCTTCGGCTGGTCCCCGCCCGAGGAGATCGACGAGGTCGGCATGACCGAGGCCCTGCGCCGCGCCTCCCGTCGCGCCCTGGAGGCGCTCACCGTACGCCCCGACGCCGTCATCCTCGACGGCAGGCACGACTTCATCGGCAGCCCCTGGCGGGTGCGCACCCAGGTCAAGGGCGACCTGACGTGCGTCAGCGTCGCCGCGGCGGCGGTCCTGGCCAAGGTCCACCGCGACGCCCGCATGGCCGAGCTGGCCGCCGACCACCCCGGCTACGGGTTCGAGCGCGCGGCCGGATACCCCTCCCCCGTCCACCGCGCCGCCCTCGCCGAGTCCGGCCCCACCCCGCACCACCGCATGAGCTGGGCCTACCTCGACGCCCTGCCGAGGTGGCGGCACCTGCGCAAGGCCCGTCCCGGTCCCGACGGGCAGCTCCCCCTCCTCTGACCCCGGGCCACGCCCCCGCCCGCCCGCCGGAGCGCGACACGCCGCCCCGCACTGGACATCGGCCCCACTTGGGGCAAGGCTGTGGCTGTGGACGCCGGTCCCCCCGGCTCCCCCGCACCCCCGACGGCCAGGAAAGCCGACCGCCCACGGACCCCCACGCAGGAAGGGGCATGGATGACGCGCGAGATGAGCTCCGCCGCGGCGGAGCCGCAACGCGCCTCGGGACTGGACCGCCTGCGCGTCCTCTACCACCGGATGCCCCTCGGCCGACGGCTCGCCGCGGCCCTGGTCCTGGTCACCGTGGTAGCCGTCACCGCCCTGGTCGCGGGCGTCCCGCTCCTGGCCGCGATCTCCGGGACCCTGGTCCTGCTGGTGGCCGCGGCCGCCCTCATGCGCTCGGTCGACGCCTTCGTCACCGTGGTGGTGTGCGTGGTGTGGCTGGCCGTGGCCGTCCCGCTGTTCCAGATCCCGCTCACCGGCGAACCCGTCACACTGCTGGTCCTGCCCCTGCCGGTGCTCGTGGTACTGGCAGCCACCCGGGCCCGCGAGTTCCCGGTCTGGCACACCGCCGCGCTCGCGCTCACCGCGGGGCTCGTCTCGGGTTTCTCCCTCGCCCTGGTCGGACTGGTCCTGGCGTCCTTCGAGGCCTCCTGGGGCATCGCACTGCTCTACGCCGCCGCGGGGGCCTGCCTGGTGTGGCGGCTGTCCGCCTCCCGCCAGATCACCCGGGACGGCGAGGCCAACCGGCGCGAGGCCGCCCAGGCCATGCCCGTCTCCCGCCGCACGGGGCCCGACGCCCCCGGCGCGGTGGCGGGGCGCGCCCAGCCCCTGCGCGGGCGGGCCGAGGCCGGGCCGCGCGCCGCCCGCCCCTCCTCGGAGCAGGTGCCCGACGACGAACCCGTCCCCATCGACCAGGCCCTGGCCGAACTGGAGGACATGATCGGGCTGGACCCGGTCAAGCAGCAGGTGCGCGGGATCGCCGCCTCCATCGAGGCCGCCCGCCTGCGCGCCGACGCGGGCTTCCCGGTCGAACGCCCTCTGCGCCACCTGGTCTTCTCCGGTCCGCCCGGTACGGGAAAGACCAGCGTCGCCCGCACCCTGGCCACGATCTTCCACTCCTTCGGCCTGCTGCCCACCGCCCGCGTCGTGGAGGCCCAGCGCGCGGACCTGGTGGGGGAGTACCTGGGCGCCACCGCGATCAAGACCAACGAGCTCATCGACCGCGCGCTCGGCGGCGTGCTGTTCGTCGACGAGGCCTACTCCCTGGTCAACGAGGGAGACGGCCAGGCCGACCGGTTCGGCAACGAGGCCGTGCAGACCCTGCTCAAGCGGGCCGAGGACGACCGCGACCGGCTCGTCATCGTCCTGGCGGGCTACGAGAAGGAGATGGACTCCTTCCTCGCCTCCAACCCCGGCCTGGCCTCGCGCTTCGCCACCCGCATCCACTTCCCCAGCTACTCGGCCGACGAGCTGTTCCGCATCGCCGAGTCCCTCGTCCGCCAGCGCGGCGACATCCTGGAGGAGGACGCCGCCCGGACGCTGCGGCGAAGATTCGACCAGGTGGTCCAGCGCGAGGTGGTCGACGAGCTGGGCAACGGCCGCTTCGCCCGCTCGGTGGTGGACAAGGCCGCCCAGGCGCGGGACGTGCGCGTGGTCACCGCCGGGGCGGACGGAGGCGAGCCCGCGCCCCGGCCCGAGGCCGAGGACCTCATCACCGTCCGGGCCGCCGACGTCGAGGCCGCCTACCGCGAGCTGACCTCGCGCCTGCCCGGATTCGGCGAGGCGCCGGGGATCGAGGAGGCCCTGGCCGAACTCGACGCCATGATCGGCCTGGAACCGGTCAAGGAACAGGTGCGCTCCATCGTGGCCCAGCTGCGGGTGGCCAAGCTGCGCGAGGAGCAGGGGCTGCGCAACCAGGCGCCCCTGCGGCACTTCGTGTTCACCGGACCGCCCGGCACCGGCAAGACCACCGTCGCGCGCGTGCTCGGCCGGGTCTTCGCCGCCCTGGGGCTGCTGGGCCGCGCCGACGTGGTCGAGGCCCAGCGCGCCGACCTGGTGGGCGAGCACCTGGGCGCCACCGCGGTCAAGACCAACCGGCTCGTGGACCGGGCCCTGGGCGGGGTCCTGTTCGTCGACGAGGCCTACTCGCTGGTCAACCCGGGCTACAGCGGCGGCGACGCGTTCGGCGCGGAGGCCATCCAGACCCTGCTCAAGCGGGCCGAGGACGACCGGTCCCGGCTCGTGGTGGTGCTCGCCGGGTACCCGGCGGAGATGGAGCGCTTCCTGGCCTCCAACGCGGGGCTGTCCTCGCGGTTCAACGTGCGGGTGCGCTTCCCCTCCTACACCCCCGACGAGCTCACCCGGATCGCCGACGCGGTGGCCGCCCGCACGGGGGACGCCTTCGACGCGACCGCGCGCGAGGACCTGCACAGCATCTTCACGCACGTGTGCGAGGCCGGGTGGATCGACGAGCTGGGCAACGGCCGCTTCGCCCGCTCCCTGTTCGAGAAGGCGTGCTCCCACCGCGACCTGCGGGTGTCCCGGGAGGTGGGCGAGGCCGCGACCGCCGCCGAGCTCACCGTGGTGACCAGCGCGGACGTACGCAAGGCCTACTCCGAGGCCACCCAGCAGACCTGAGCCGTGCCCGCCCCGGACCTCCGCTCCGCCCGGAAGGGGGCCCGCGGCCTGCTGCTAGTGTCCGACCCATGACCGCTTCACCCACTTCCTCCTCCGCGTCCCCCGTCACCCAGGCGCTGATCCTCGCCGGCGGACAGGCCACGCGGCTGCGCCCCTACACCGACACCCGCCCCAAGGCGATGGTGGAGGTGGCGGGACGCCCCATCATCGACTACCAGCTGGAGTGGCTCACCGACCACGGCGTCGAACAGGTCGTCGTCTCCTGCGGCTACAAGGCCGAGGTGCTGCGCGAACACCTGGAGGCGCGCCGGGGCGGACCGGAGATCACCCTGCTGGTGGAGGACGAGCCGCTCGGCCGCGGCGGCGCCCTGCGCTTCGCCTCCACCGGCCTGCGTGACCAGGAGGCCCCCTACTTCGCGCTCAACGGCGACGTGCTCACCTGGTTCCCGCTGGACGAGATGACCGCCCGCCACCGCGAGCGGGGCGGTCTGGCCACCCTGGCACTGGCCCAGTTCCGCACGACCTGGGGCATCGTGGACGTCGACGAGCAGGACCGGATCGAGGGCTTCACCCAGAGCCCCCTGCTGCCGGTGTGGATCAACGCGGGCGTGTACCTGTTCGAGCCCGGCGTCACCCCGCTACTGCCGACCAAGGGCGACCACGAGTCCTCCACCTTCCCGGACCTGGCCAAGGAAGGGCGTCTGACCGCCTACCGCATCGACGGGTTCTGGCGCGGCGTGGACACCGCCAAGGACGTCAAGGAGGCGGGGGAGCGGATCACCGCCATGCGCGGGGGCGCCTGAACGGGGCGTATGCCCGACCCCTGTTTCCCGGAAGGACGGACGCCGTCTGTCGGGGCCTGGATGGGATGGGTATCGTCACGGTCGTGACGAACGACGGTTTTCTCCTCTCCAGCGCCCCCAACTTCCGCGACCTCGGCGGCCTCCGCACGGCCACGGGCCACACCGTTCGCCGCGGCCTCGTGTACCGTTCCGACGCCCTGCACTCCATCGACGCCGACGAACTCCCGGTCTACGAGGGCCTGGGCATCCGCCAGCTCGTCGACCTGCGCACCCCGCACGAGCGCCAGTCCCTGCCCGACATCACGCCCGAGGGCGCCGAGTACGCGGCCGTGGCCGTGCAGGACCCCGAGGCGGCGGGGGCCAACTTCTCGCTGTCCCTCGCCGACCCGGAGAAGGCCCGGAGCATGTTCGCCGACGGGGCGGCCGAGCGCTTCATGCACCAGGTCTACCGAGAGCTGGTCACCGACGCCGAGGCGCTCACCGGCTACCGCGACCTGGTCGAGCGCGCGGCCAAGGGGCCGACCGCCCTGGTCTTCCACTGCAGCGCGGGCAAGGACCGCACCGGTTGGGGCGCCGCGCTCATCCTCCAGCTGCTGGGCGCCGACAGGGCGACCGTCGTCGCCGACTACCTGGCCAGCAACGAGCGCCAGGCCAACACCGACAAGTGGATGCGGGCCCTGGCCCGCAACAGCGGGCTGGACTGGGAGCAGCTCGCGCCGATGACGCGTGTGCGCGCCGAGTACCTGGACACGTCCTACGCCCACATCGACGAGGTCTACGGGTCCTTCGACAACTACGTCGCCGACGGGCTGAAGCTGTCCGAGGCCACCGTGGAGCGGCTGCGCGAGCGCCTCCTGGTCTGAGCGGGGCCGCCCTACAGGGCGTCCAGGCGGCGGCGCAGGTCGCTCTCACCCTGGGCGGAGTCGAGCACCTCCCCCAGCGCGGCCAGGACCGTGGGCCGGTCCATTCCCCGGTCCAGCATCCGGCGCGCCGCCGCCCACAGGTTCGCGGGCCGTCCGTGCCACAGGCGCCTGGCCAGGCGCTCGTGGCGGTCCAGCTCCCTCTCGCGCCGGGGGTCGTTCCCGGTCACCGGCCGGTACCAGCGGTCCTGGCCGCTGGAGTGCCGCCCGTTGTACGGGATGGCGGCCTCGTACTCGCCGTAGTGGTCCAGTCTCAGCAGCGCCCGTCTGCCCCGGGACGTGCCCGGGTCGAACTCCTCGGGCGCCCACGTCACCAGTTCGCTCGCCAGCAGCGGGAAGGCGAACATCCGCCGTGCCAGCGCGGCGAAGTCGCCGTCCGGCAGGAGCCGGCGCACCGCCTCCTGGCGCAGTCCCAGCGGGCGCGCCGGGTCGCGGTAGACGCGGTGGAACTCGGCGGTGGACTCCCACACCGCGTCCAGCGTCGCCCCCACGGCCACCTCCGGCAGGCTGCTCCGCGCGCCGGCCCAGCGCACCCAGGCCGCCAGCACGTGCGGCATGGCCTCCTGCTCCTCGGGCAGCAGCACCACCCGGCCGGGCAGCCAGTGCAGCAGGAAGGACTCCACCTTGCGCGGGCTGACGCGCATCGGCCGGCCGCTGTCCACGTCGCAGCCGTGCGCGATGATGTGGTCGGTGCAGCGGCTGGCGGCGTAGGAGTCGGAGAGTTCGGCCGCCTCGTCCGAGGCCAGGAAGCGGGCGGCCAGCACCGCGCGCCGGTCCAGGCGCCAGACCGGGACGGGGGAGGGCTCCACCCCGTCCGGAGGGACCGGCAGCCTCCGCACCCGGGCGCGGGCCAGGGCGAAGTGGGCGGCCAGCGAGCCACCGGTCAGGTCCGCGGCCTTGAGCCCCACCGGCCGCACCGTCGGACCCGCGGCCGGATCGGCGGAGGCTCCGGTGACCACCTGCTCGGTGCGCTCCAGCGCCCGGGACAGCAGCGCGCGGGCCTCGGCCGGCTCCACGCGGGAGAAGCGGGCGAAGTCGTCGGCCTCCGCCCGCTGGCGGCACTGCTCCAGCAGCTGCTCGACCTTGGTGGTCACCCAGGCGTCGCGCAGCACGCCGCCGCCGTTGTGGTCCACGACCAGGATCAGCGCGTGCTCGGGCGGCAGCGAGCCCGGATCGCCGACGCGGTCGCGGTCGCGGCTGAAGACGCACACCACGTCGTCGGTGTCGCCGAACTGGTCGCCGCTGACGTAGGCGGCCACCGGGGTGACCGCGCCGAGCTGGTCGGCCCACCCGGGCACCTGCAGACCCCGCTCGCGGAGCGCGAGCACCCCCTGTTCGGCCAGTGCGCGCTGCTCGGGCGTGGCGCCCAGGGCGGCGACCGCCGCGAGCACCGCGAGCCCGGCGGGCTTGCCGGAGGCCGTGGCGTGCGCGATCAGGCCCTCGCCGAGCAGGCGCTGGACGTCCAGGCCCGGGATCCGCTCACCCCACCAGGCGCCGAGCATCTCGCTGAAGGCGAGTTCGGCGTCGAGGGGGTGGCGCATGGCGAGCAGTGCTCGGGCCGCGCGCAGCATCTCGTCGAAGACGGCGCGCGGCAGGGGACCTGGAGGCATCGGGGTGGACACGATTCCGAGCGTATGCCAGCCCGGGGCGTGGAAACGGCGTCGGAAGGGTCCGGGTAGGGCGCCGTGCCGACCGCCGGCGCCCGGGGCGCCGCCACCGGACCGGCGCCCCGGGCGGTGCCGGCCGGTTCAGCGCTGCTCGGCCACGGCGCGGTGGCCGGTGAACAGCGTGGGACCCGACCTGCGCGGTGCCTTGCGGACCGACTGCGAGGGCGGCACGGAGTTCACCATCGCCTCCAGGTGCTCACGGGCGACCCGCTCGACGAGATGCGGTGTGACCGTGATGCCCAGGTGCTCGACGCAGTTCCAGGTGTCGCTGACGCAGCGTTCGACACAGCGATGGGACAAGGCGCTGAACTCGTCGTGCAGTCGTGCCGAGATCCGCCTGAGATCCTGGACCGGGAAGGTCTGGAGCATTCTCGCTCACACCCCTAGCTGAAGCTGAAGATGGCCTGGACGGTGACCTCCACCCATTCCACTTGTTTTGGACGGAGTGTCAACCCCTGTCCCGGCACGCTGTTGATAAAACCTCCGGGAAGCATCGTTTACTCGAACACCACCATCACCGCAGGTCAACAAGGCGAAAAGGGCGTTTCGGGCATATAACGTTCCTGTTCCGAAGTGCGCAGCGCAAACCCGTCATGAAGGAGTAGAGCCGTGAATGAGCCGGAAACGCGCCGGAAAACCGCGGAGGCGTCGCGTCCGGCCACCTGGTGGCCTACTGTTTACCTTCCGCCCCCAGGGGGCTCTCCGCCGTCGCGGCCCCCGCCCGCCCGCGACGCCCGTTGCGCCCGGACCCGTGTGTCCTATGCTTGAGCGGTGACAGCGGCCGAGAGGAGTTCTCGAGCGTGACTCCCGAGAGCCGCGGAGCCCCCCGATCACCCTAGGCACCGTTGACTCTCCGGTATTCACGCCGCGGACGGTGCGCGTGGTCGACAGGGGCCGCGCGATCCAGGCAGCACCCCCAACGAAACACGGATGGGGAATCGACGGTTCCGGAGGTGTCGAGCAGGTGAGCGCCGAGACATCCATTCCGCCGCCCCGGGTCAACGGGGCCGAACTCCCCGACGCGGTGAAATCCCTTCTCTCGGACTCCCCGATCGGATTCGCGCTGCTGGACCCCGACGACGTGGTCAGCACGATCAACCAGCGGCTGGCCGCGGTCCTGGGCCGCACCCCCGCCGAGTGCCTCGGCAGAGCCCCCGGTGACCTGCTGGAGGAGGACGGGGAGACGGCCGCCGCGGCCGTCCACCGCGCCTGCCTGGCCAGCGTGCGCCAGGACGGCCGCGCCGTGCGCGAGGGCCACCGCACCTCCGCCGGGCAGCTGTGGGACCTGACATGGTTCCCCGTCGCCGAGCCCGGCACCGGCGACTCCTACGTCGCCCTCATCGCCGTCCACGACGTCGGCCGGGGAGCCGGACGCGAGGTCGTGCACGACGGAACCGCGGCCCGCCGCGACGAGCAGCGCCTGCGCGCCCTGCTCCAGGCGGCCAACCAGATCGTGTGGACCGCCGGACCCGGCGGCGACATCCACGAGGACTGCCCCCAGTGGCGGGCCGTCACCGGTCAGGACCGGGAGCACTACCTGGGCCGGGGCTGGCTGGAGGCCCTGCACCCCGACGACCGCGTCCGCGTCGGCAACGCCTGGGACGACGCGGTCCTGGACGTCACCCCCTTCGACGCCATCTTCCGGATGCGCACCTGCTCGGGCGGCTACGGCCACTACCGGGCCCGCGCCCACCCGATCATGGACGGCCCCCGTACCGCCGAGTGGGTCGGCACCCTGGTCGACATCACCAACGAGCGCGAGGCCGAGGAACTGCGCCAGCGCCTGAACCAGCAGCTCAGCGAGGCGGCCATGCGCACCGCCCGCCTGCAGAAGGCCACCTCCGACCTGGCCGAGGCGCTGACCGCCGCCGAGGTCGTCAACGCCATGTCCGAGATCGGGCGCTCGGGCGTGGGCGCCGACCACACGAGCGTGGTCCTGCTGGACCGCGCCCGCCTGCGGCTGCGCACCATCGCCGCCGAACACGCCCACCAGCTGCCGCGCGCGTGCTTCCCGCCGGACCACCCCGACATCGCGGCCCGGGCGATCGCCGACCGCCTGCCCCGCCTGGCCGCCAACCCGGCCGAGCTGGCGGAGCTGCTCGACGACGCCCCCGAGGTCCGTGAGCTGCTGGAGGCCACACCGGAGCGCGCCTGGGTCGCGCTGCCCATGCTGGTCGCCGGACGCCCCATCGGCGCGCTGCGCTTCGCCTTCTCGGCGCCGCGACGGGTGACCGACGAGGAGCGCGTGTTCCTGGAGGCCCTGGCCGGGCAGTGCGCGCTGGCCATCGGCCGGGCCACGCTCTACGAGCAGGAGCACAACACCGCCGAGGAACTGCAGCGCAGCCTGCTGCCCGAGGCGCTGCCGCAGGTGCGCGGGGTGCGCCTGGCCGCCTACTACCGGTCCGGTTCGCGCAACGTGCAGGTCGGCGGCGACTGGTACGACGCCTTCCCGCTGCCCGACGGCCGCGTCGCCGGGGTCCTGGGCGACGTCATGGGCAAGGGCATCCCGGCCGCCGCCGGGATGAGCCGCATCCGCAACGCCCTGCGCGCGCTGGCCTTCTCCATGCCCGAGCCCGCCGACGTCCTGGCCGGGCTGGACCGGATGTTCACGGCCACGGAGGGAATGGACCAGGTGACCACCCTCGTGTACTTCGTGTTGGACCCGGTCACCGGCCAGCTCGACCTCAGCAACGCGGGACACCTGCCGCCGCTGGTCGTGGCGGGCAGCGCGGGGCCGTCCCTGCTGGAGACCGACCCCGACACGCCGCTCGGCGTCAGCGCCGAGCGGGGCCACCACAAATTCTTCGTCCAACCCGGTAACACCGTCGTGCTCTACTCCGATGGACTGGTTGAGAACCGCAAACGGTCCGTCGACTCGGGGCTCGTCGAGCTCGTCCGTGTGGCGTCGGCTCCCGCGGAGGTGATGGGCGATCCACAGCAAATGCTGGAGTACCTTGTTGAGAGCATGCTCGATGGGTATGAGCAGGACGATGACGTCACGCTGCTCGCCGTTCAACTTCCGGTGATCGACGCGGCACCGGAGCGGTGACACCGGTTCGTGGCGGAGCGGTGGACCGGCGGTAGACCGAAATCAGACCGTACGAACAAGTCCATTGCCTTGCCTACAGTGAAGAAGCCGTTCCACCCCGCGACGCGGGGGTGATCCTCTGCGGGGATGACCTCCCGGGGCGCATACGCTTGAAGGGGCGAATCCTCCGACAAGCGCATACGCTGAAAAGACCAACGGCTTCCCCGCCCCAGTGGGGGACGATCCAGGCCGCAGGTGGGAGAGGGCGCCGTGCCCGGTCCCGGCCAGGCGGACCACCGGGTTCGACAATCTCGCCACACGTCCGTTCGAGAGGTGTTTGTGTCATCTGCCAGTTCGACTCGCTCGAAGCAGTCCGAGTCACTGCAAGAGCCCGTCATTCAGCAGCTGATCGAGCGTGGGCGGTCCCAGGGCTTCCTTGAGCCCGAGGACGTGCGCCGTGCCTTCGAAGAGGCCGAAATCCCGATGTCGCAGGCGCAGTCCGTGCTCCGCAGCCTCGCGAAGGAAGGCGTGACCGTGCTCGTCCCCGAGTCGGCCTCCTCCCGGCGCAAGACGCCGCGGCGCAAGACGGCGACCACGCGGTCCACCTCGACCAGGTCCACCACGTCGTCCACCAGGGCGGCCAGGCCCGCGCGCGCCGCGGCGGCCCAGGAGCAGCCGGAGACGGTGACCGCGGTGGTCGACTCCGCCGAGGACGAGGGCGCTGGCAGGAAGGCGCCCCGCAAGGCCGCGGCCAAGAAGACCGCCGCCGCCAAGAAGGCCGCCCCGAAGAAGACCGCGGCCAAGAAGACCGCCACCGCCGCCAAGGGCCCGGCCGCCAAGGCCGCCCCCGGCAAGAAGGCGACGGTCAAGAAGGACCTCGAACTCGCCCCCGAGGGCGACTTCCCCGAGGACGAGGAGGTCCTGGACGACCTCGAGCACACCGGCGCCGAGCTGGAGCTGGTCGAGGACACCCCGGACCCGTCGGACAAGGACACCAAGCCCGCCAAGCCGGAGGCCGTGGGCGCTCCCACCAAGCCCGCCAACGAGGACGAGTCCTTCGTCCTCTACGACGATGACGACGACGCCCCCGCGGCGCAGGTCGTCGCGGCCGGTGCGACCGCCGACCCGGTCAAGGACTACCTCAAGCAGATCGGCAAGGTCCCGCTGCTCAACGCCGAGCAGGAGGTCGAGCTCGCCAAGCGCATCGAGGCCGGCCTGTTCGCCGAGGAGAAGCTGGCCGAGGAGGCCGACACGCTCTCCTTCGAGCTGCGCGACGAGCTGGAGTGGATCGCCGAGGACGGCGGACGGGCCAAGAAGCACCTGCTGGAGGCCAACCTCCGCCTGGTGGTATCGCTGGCCAAGCGCTACACCGGCCGCGGCATGCTGTTCCTGGACCTCATCCAGGAGGGCAACCTCGGTCTGATCCGCGCGGTGGAGAAGTTCGACTACACCAAGGGCTTCAAGTTCTCGACCTACGCCACGTGGTGGATCCGCCAGGCGATCACCCGCGCCATGGCCGACCAGGCGCGCACCATCCGCATCCCGGTGCACATGGTCGAGGTCATCAACAAGCTGGCCCGCGTGCAGCGCCAGATGCTCCAGGACCTGGGCCGCGAGCCCACCCCGGAGGAGCTGGCCAAGGAACTCGACATGACCCCCGAGAAGGTCGTCGAGGTGCAGAAGTACGGTCGCGAGCCGATCTCCCTGCACACTCCGCTGGGCGAGGACGGCGACAGCGAGTTCGGTGACCTCATCGAGGACTCCGAGGCCATCCAGCCGGGCGAGGCGGTCAGCTTCACGCTGTTGCAGGAGCAGCTGCACTCGGTGCTGGACACGCTGTCCGAGCGCGAGGCGGGCGTGGTGTCCATGCGCTTCGGACTCACCGACGGCCAGCCGAAGACTTTAGACGAGATCGGCAAGGTCTACGGGGTCACCCGCGAGCGCATCCGGCAGATCGAGAGCAAGACGATGTCCAAGCTCCGTCACCCCTCGCGTTCGCAGGTGCTCCGCGACTACCTGGACTAGTCCTGCCGGGTGGTCGACCGGCCGGTGGCCCGAACGCCGGCCGGGGACTGATGAGGACCGGACCTGTTCCCGGCGCACCGCCCCGCACTGGTGGCGGAGCGGCGCGCCGGGAACGGGTTCCCCGTGGTGCGCGCGGCTGTGGCGACGTCCGCGTGTACCGGAGCATCCCCCGTGGTGCTCCGGGACGGTGTGTCATCCATCCGACGGTGACCATCGTGCCGCACCCGCTGTAGGTGCGGGATAAAGACGCGATACCGAGTCGTTATACGGAGGGGGAGCGGCCACAGGCCGCTCCCCCTCCGCGTGCGTGCCCGCCCGGCGGTGCGGGCCCGCTCAGTCGCGGACGACGACGTTCAGGGTGCGCGGGTCGGGCAGCTCGACGGTGTGCCCCAGGTCGCGCAGGGCGGACGCGAGCTCCTCGGGCGTGGCGGCGTCCACACCCTCCAGCAGCAGGGACCGGGCGATCTCGCCCCGCGTGGCCTTGGCCATGTGGCTGACCACCGAGCGCTTGACCGACCCGTCCACGAGGCGTTCGCGCAGCACCCTGACGGTGACGCCGTTGGCCGGGGCGAAGGCGGCGGCGTAGACCGCCGAGCGGCAGTCGACGACCAGGCGCCCCCCGGTCAGTTCGCCCAGGGGCGCGGCCAGGGCGCGCTTCCAGTAGGCGCCCAGACCGCCCAGGGGCGGCAGCCTGACCCCCATGGACAGGCGGTAGGGCGGGATCCGGTCCTCGGGGCCGACCACGCCCCACAGGCCGGAGAAGATCAGGACGCGCCCGTCGGCCCCGGGCAGGTCGGCCAGGCCCAGCCGGTCGTAGAGCACGCCCGTGTACAGGTCCGCGGCGCGCGGGGCGGGGGCGGTGGCCAGGTCCAGGTTGCGCTTGAGCGCGTCGGCCTGGCCGGGGCCGATGCCCAGGGTGTCCATCGCGGTGTCCGCGGGGCCCGCGCACAGGTCGGTCAGCGCCGCCATCACCCGTCCGCGGGCCCCGGCCAGGTCGGGCAGGGTCAGCGCGCCCGTGTCCAGGCGCGGCCCCTCCCCGGAGGTGGCCTTTCCCTCGGACGGCGGCAGCAGGATGAGCATGGTGGGACTTCCCAGGTGGAGGCGGTGGTGGTGCCCGCCCATGGTACGGCGACCGGGGCGGCGGCGGCTCCCGTGAGTCCGCCGGGTAGCATCGGCCGCTTCGGAGGCGAGGGGAGCGGGCATGCACGAGTGGGCGCGGCGGGTGACGCGGGACTGGCCGCCGTTCGAGGTCGAGGAGCGCGGCGGCTGGCGGTTCGGGTTCGCCGAGGGGATCACCAAGCGCGCCAACTGCGCGCTGCTGCTGGAGCCCGGCGCGGACGTGGCCGAGGTCACCTCGGTCTACACCGGGCGCGGACTGCGCCCGTGCGTACAGGTGTGGCCCGGGCAGGAGGAGACCGACCGGCGCCTGGCCGAGCACGGGTACGCGGTGGTGGAGCCCACACTGGTCCTGGCCCGCGGCCTCGACGCGCCTCCCGGGGCGCCGGGCACCTCCGAGGTCGCCGCCGTCCCGGGGCCCGTCTGGGAGTCCCGGGACGTCACGCGCATCCTCTCCCGGGTGGACACCGGCTACGGCACGGCCGCGCGGGGCCTGAGCCGGGGCGCCGCGGTGCTGGACGGGGAGTCGGTGGCGGTGTGCGCCATGTTCACCGAACCGCACGCGCGTGGCCGGGGCACGGCGGGCGCGCTGCTGGCCGACCTGCTCGACTGGGCGCACGGGAGGGGGGCCAGGCGGGCCTACCTGTGCGTGGTGGCCGACAACGCCCCGGCGCTGCGGCTCTACGAGCGCTTCGGGTTCACCCAGGTCTCGCGGTACCACAGCCGGGTCCTTGCCTGAACGGGCCGGGCTCCGGCCGGAGCCCGCACGGACGGCCCCGGACAGCACGGAGGCGGCGGTCGCGTGGACCGCCGCCTCCGTGTCCGTTCGTGTGGCTAACGCTCGTCCGTCTTGCTCTCGGTGAGCTTGTCGGTCTCGTCCTGGATGTCCGAGGCGATCTTGCGGAGAGAGTCGTCGTGCTTGCGCATGTGGTGTGCGCAGAACAGGAGTTCACCGCCTGAGTTCAGCAGCACCCGGACGTACGCCTGTGCACCACAGCGGTCGCAGCGGTCAGCAGCCGTCAGCGGCTGGGTGGGGGCAAGGGTTCCAGTCACTTCGCCATCCTCAATACTCGGCGTTAGTCACCTCTGACAACATCTAACCCGACCAAGACGTTCCCAACCCGGGTCCGTGTACGCCGACAGCGGAATCTGCCTGGTTGATGCCGGGATGGGGAGTTTCTGGCTCGACGTCGTATGTGCTCCTTGTTGTACCCGTTGAGAAGGCTCGCATCCCCGGAAAAGGGGAGTATCCAGGTCGCATCCACCAGAGGTGGTAGTCTCGCGCGGGGCAGGCCCCCGTCCTCCCGCTGAGTCCCCGGTGGTAGCAAGCGACCGGCACGCCGCCCCCCTAACGTCAGTGCGGCGCGGTACAAAGGGCACGCACCGCATCAGCGCCCCGATGGCCCTCAAGACGCAGGAGATGTCCGAGTGACCGCCTTGACCGCAGCCGTCCACGACCCCGAGGATTACTCCGCCCGACACCTGTCGGTCCTCGAAGGTCTTGAGGCGGTGCGCAAACGGCCGGGCATGTACATCGGGTCCACCGACAGCCGCGGCCTCACCCACTGCATGTGGGAGATCATCGACAACTCCGTGGACGAGGCCCTGGGCGGCTTCTGCACGCGGATCGACGTCACCCTCCACGCCGACGGGTCGGTGGCGGTGAGCGACGACGGCCGCGGCATCCCCGTGGACGTCGAGCCCAAGTCCGGCCTGTCCGGTGTGGAGCTGGTCATGACCAAGCTGCACGCGGGCGGCAAGTTCGGCTCGGGCTCCTACACCGCCTCCGGCGGCCTGCACGGCGTGGGCGCCTCCGTGGTCAACGCCCTCTCGGCCCGCGTGGACGTGGAGGTCGACCGCCAGGGCCACACCCACGCCATGAGCTTCCGCCGGGGCATGCCGGGCCGCTTCTCCGGAGAGGGACCCGACGCCGAGTTCACCCCGGTCTCCGGCCTGGACCAGATCCGCAAGGTGGCCCGCAAGATCACCGGTACCCGCATCCGGTTCTGGCCGGACATGCAGATCTTCCTCAAGGGCGCCGAGATCGCCCGTGAGTCCCTGCTGGACCGGGCCCGCCAGACCGCCTTCCTGGTGCCGGGGCTGACCATCGCCGTGCGCGACGAGCGCACGGAGGGGGAGCCCGCCTACGAGGAGGAGTTCCGCTTCGACGGCGGCATCAGCGAGTTCTGCACCTTCCTGGCCCCCGACGACCCGGTCAGCGACGTGCTGCGCATCCAGGGCAGCGGCAACTTCACCGAGACCGTCCCCGTCCTGGACGAGGCCGGGCACATGGTGCCCGCCGACGTCGAGCGGCGCCTGGACGTGGACGTGGCCCTGCGCTGGGGCACCGGCTACGACACCACCGTGCGCAGCTTCGTCAACGTCATCGCCACGCCCAAGGGCGGAACCCACATCAACGGCTTCGAACGGGCCCTGGTGCGGGTGATCAACGAGCAGCTGCGCACCACCAAGCTGCTCAGGAACAGCGACGACCCCGTCACCAAGGACGACACCCAGGAGGGGCTCACCGCGGTCGTCACGGTCCGGCTGCCCGAGCCGCAGTTCGAGGGCCAGACCAAGGAGATCCTGGGCACCTCGGCGGCGGCCCGGATCGTCTCCCAGGTGGTCGGTAAGGAGCTGCGCGAATTCCTGACCTCCACCAGGAAGGTGGAGAAGGCCAAGGCCCGCGCGGTCCTGGAGAAGGTCGTCGGCGCCGCCAAGGCCCGCCTGGCCGCCCGCCAGCAGCGCGAGACCCAGCGGCGCAAGAACGCCCTGGAGAACTCCGCGCTGCCCGCCAAGCTGGTGGACTGCCGCAGCGAGGGGCTGGAGCACAGCGAGCTGTTCATCGTCGAGGGCGACTCCGCGCTGGGCACCGCCAAGCTGGCCCGCGACTCGGAGTTCCAGGCGCTGCTGCCGATCCGGGGCAAGATCCTCAACGTGCAGAAGTCCTCCGTGGCCGACATGCTCAAGAACGCCGAGTGCGCGGCCATCCTGCAGGTGGTCGGCGCCGGTTCCGGGCGCACCTTCGACATCGACGCCGCCCGCTACGGCCGGATCATCCTCATGGCCGACGCCGACGTGGACGGCGCGCACATCCGCTGCCTGCTGCTCACCCTCATCTACCGGTACATGCGCCCCATGCTGGAGGCCGGACGGGTCTACGCGGCCGTTCCGCCGCTGCACCGCATCGAGCTGACCAACACCCGGCGCAAGCGCGGCAGCAAGCCCGAGGACCGCTACATCTACACCTACTCCGACGCCGAGCTCAGCCGCACCCTGCTGGACCTGGAGAAGCGCAAGATCTCCTGGAAGGAGCCGGTGCAGCGGTACAAGGGCCTGGGCGAGATGGACGCCGACCAGCTGGCCGAGACCACCATGGACCCGCGCTACCGCACCCTGCGCCGGATCCGCGTCGAGCAGGCCGAGGAGGCCGCCGCGGTGTTCAACCTGCTGATGGGCAACGAGGTGGCCCCCCGCCGCCGCTTCATCCAGGAGGGCGCCCAGGAGCTGGACGTGGCCCGCATCGACGCCTGAGCGGCCCCTCAGGGGGTCTGGGGCGGAGCCCAGACCCCCTCGCCGAGGAAGCGGTCGATGGCCGCGCGGTAGGGGGCGGGGTCCAGGCCCCTCTCCGCGACCCAGGCGTCGTTGTAGTAGCTGTGCTGGTAGCGCTCGCCGCCGTCGCAGATCAGGGTCACCACGCTGCCCCGGCGGCCCTCGCGGCGCATCCTGGCGATCAGGTGCCAGACCCCCCACAGGTTGGTGCCCGTGGATCCCCCCGCCGCCAGCCCGGTGACGTCGTGCAGGTGCCGCATCGCGGCGATGCTCGCGGCGTCGGGCACCGGCATCATCAGGTCGATCACCGAGGGAACGAAGCTCGGCTCCATGCGGGGGCGCCCGATCCCCTCGATCCGGGAGGGTGTGCCCGTGGCGTAGTCGGCCGCGCCGGTCACCCAGCCGGGGAAGAACGCCGAGTTCTCCGGATCCACCACCGCCAGACGGGTGCCCATGCGCCGGTAGCGCAGGTAGCGGCCGATGGTGGCGGAGGTGCCGCCGGTGCCCGCACCCACCACGATCCACGCGGGACAGGGGTGGCGCTCCAGGCTGAGCTGCTCGAAGATCGACTCGGCGATGTTGTTGTTGCCCCGCCAGTCCGTGGCCCGCTCGGCGTAGGTGAACTGGTCCATGTAGTGGCCGCCGGTCTCGGCGGCCAGGCGCTCGGCCTCGGCGTACATGGCGGGAGGGCTGTCCACGAAGTGGCACCGCCCCCCGTAGCGCTCGATGAGGGCGATCTTCTCCGGGCTCGTCCTACGGGGGATCACGGTGATGAAGTCCAGCCCCACCAGCTGTGCGAAGTAGGCCTCCGACACCGCCGTGGACCCCGAGCTGGCCTCCACGATCGTGGTGTCCTCCCGGATCCACCCGTTGGCCAGGCCGTACAGGAACAGGGAGCGCGCCAGCCGGTGCTTGAGGCTGCCGGTGGGGTGGACCGACTCGTCCTTGAGGTAGAGGTCGATCCCCCACTCCGGTGGCAGGGGGAACACGTGCAGGTGGGTGTCGGCGGAGCGGTTGGCGTCGGCCACGACCCGGCGCACCGCCTCGTCGCTCCAGGAGCGGACCCTGTCGTCGCAGCGGTCCACCCACGGGTTGTCGTCGCCCGGCTCGGTGGGTGAGGGTTCCATGCCAGGTAGCTTACGGTCCGCCGGGCGGGAAGCCGGGTCCCGCGGGGCCCGGCCTCACAGGCGGCGTCAGTCCAGCGAACCGCCGGACATCACCGCGTGCATGCGCCGGTAGGTGGCCGCCTCCTCGTGGCGGCTCTGGCGCTCCAGCGTGCGGGCCAGCGCGATGTGCGCCCAGTTGTCCACCGGGTCCAGCTCGATGATCCTGCGGAAGGTCCGCTCGGCCTTGTTGAGCTGGGCGGAGTGGAAGTAGGCCCGGCCCAGCAGTTCCAGCAGGGAGCGGCTGTCGGGTTCGTGCTCGACGATGGGTTCCAGGGTCCGGGCGGCGTAGATGGGGTCGCCCAGCTCCATGAACATGCGTGCGCGGTTGAAGGTGTCGTAGGTGTTCTCTTCCACGGTGCTCCTTCCGACGGCCGCGGGGGCCGTCCCGGATCACAACGGCCGGGGTGCCGACCGCATTCCCTGGTGGGGCGGAGACGGCCTCGTGTGACCACGTGCCGTCCCCGCTCCTCCTGAAGGGATCCCCGGCCGTGCGCGTCGCACACGTGTCAGAGGCCCGCGGTCACAGGTCGACGGGCTTCACCCGGCCGGTGTCCACGTCGTAGAGGGCGCCCGCCACCGCCAGGCCCTCGGGCAGCAGCGGGTGGCGGCGGATGCGCTCCAGGCCCCGCCGCAGCGCCCCCATCTGGTCGCTGGCGGTGTGGAAGTCCAGACTGCGGGTGTCGACCCCGTGCTGCTCCTCGATGAGGTCGTGGACCACCGTGTCGCTGTCCACCGAGGCCATCTTGCAGCGCGTGTGCGGCATGACCAGCACCCGGTCCACCTTGAGCAGGTAGGCCGCCGCCACCAGGTTCATCAGGACGGTGTCGTCCACGCGCGCGCCCGCGTTGCGCATGATCTTGGCGTCGCCCGGCTCCAGGCCCAGGACGGCCAGGGGGTCGATACGGGAGTCCATGCAGGTCACCAGGGCCAGGCCGCGGGCGGCCTCACCCTTGAGGCCACCCAGTCGGAAGGACTCGGCGTAGGCCTCGTTGGCCTTGAAGAACGCGTCGAAGGCACCTGTGGAGGTGGCGCCGCTGGTGTCACTCACGTGGAGTCGCTCCTTGTCCGTGCTCGCCGGCGCCGCGCGCACCGGGGATCCGGTGGGCGCGGCGCGGGTTCGAAGGTCTCAGACCTGGGGAGGGGTGATCCCCGAGTCGGTCTGACCACTACCTACGGTAACGATCGCGCGCGGGAGGGTCTCACCCGACCCGTCCCGGCGGTCGTTGAGGTCCGGCAGACGGACCGGCTTGCCGTCGGCGCGCGCGGCGCGGGCGGGGGAGCGGCCGATCCAGCCGAACAGCAGCGTGTCCTCGCCCTTGAGGTAGCGGTGGCAGCGCACGCCGCCGGTGGCGCGGCCCTTGGCCGGGTAGGCCTCGAACGGCGTGACCTTGGCCGAACCCGCCTGGGTGCCGTCCAGGGCGCCGGAGGACCCGGAGACGGTGACCACCACCGAGTCCCGGGGGCTGGGCACCGCGCCGAACCACAGCACCCGCGCCTCCTCCGACAGGCGGATGCCGGTCACGCCCCCCGCCGGCCGGCCCTGGGGGCGGACGGTGGTCGCGGAGAAGCGCAGCAACTGGGCCTCGGAGGTGACGAAGGCGAGGTCCTCCTCACCCGTGGACAGCTGGGTGACGCCCACGACGCGGTCGTCGTCCCTCAGGGTGATGACCTCGAAGTCGTCCTTGTTGGGCGGATAGTCCGGGGAGACCCGCTTGACCACGCCGCCGCGCGTCCCCACGACGAAGCCGGGGCCCGAGGCGTCCATCGACACCACCGAGACCACCCGTTCGTCCCCGTCGAGCTGGACGAACTCGCCCACGTCCAGGCCCGAGGCCAGCGGCGGGGAGTCCCCGGCCTCGTCGGGCAGCTCCGGCAGCTCCACCACCGGCACGCGGATCATCCGCCCCAGGTCGGTGACCAGGCCGACGTCCGAGCGCGAGGTGGTGGGCACGGACACGTGGACCGCGTCGTGCCGGGTGCGCAGGCCCTCGTACACCCGCGGCACGGTGGCGCCCCTGCTGCGGCCGATCGCGCCGTCCACGCCCATGAGCACGTGGCAGGGCTGGTCGGCCATCTCCAGCGGGATCACCGCGCTGCGGGCGGCGCCGTCGCTCTCGCGCAGCTGGGTGCGGCGGGGGGTGGCGAACTGCTTGGAGACCTCGCCCAGTTCCTTGGAGACCAGGCGGCGCAGCTTCTTGTCCGACTCCAGGACCGCGGTGAGCGCCTCGACCTCCTGGTTGAGCTTGTCCCGCTCGGTCTCCAGCTCCAGCCGGTCGAAGCGGGTCAGGCGGCGCAGCGGGGTCTCCAGGATGTACCTGGCCTGGACGTCGGACAGGTCGTAGGCGCCCATGAGGGCCTCGCGCGCGGCGGCGGTGTCGTCGGCCTCGCGGATCAGGGCGATGACGCGGTCGATGTCCAGCAGCGCCACGAGCAGGCCGTCCACCAGGTGCAGGCGCTCCTGGCGCTTGGCCCGGCGGAACTCGCTGCGTCGGCGCACCACGTCGAGGCGGTGGTTGACGTAGACCTCGAGGAGCTCGCGCAGGCCCAGGGTCTGGGGCTGGCCGTCGACGAGGGCGACGTTGTTGATGCCGAAGGACTCCTCCATCGGCGTCAGGCGGTACAGCTCCTCCAGGACGGCCTCGGGGTTGAAGCCGTTCTTGAGCTCGATGACCAGGCGCAGGCCCTGGTTGCGGTCGGTGAGGTCCTTCAGGTCCGAGATGCCCTGGAGCTTCTTGGACTGCACCAGCTCCTTGATGCGGCTGATGACCTTCTCCGGGCCCACGCTGTAGGGCAGCTCGGTGACCACCAGGCCGGTGCGCCGCGCGGAGACCTTCTCGATGGAGACGGTGGCGCGCGTCTTGAACGTGCCCCGGCCGGTCCGGTAGGCGTCGCGGATGCCGTCCAGGCCCACGATGGTGCCGCCGGTGGGCAGGTCGGGCCCGGGAACGAACTCGGTGAGCTCCTCCAGGGTGGCCTCGGGGTGGGCGACCAGGTGGCGGGCGGCCGCGATGACCTCGCCCAGGTTGTGCGGGGCCATGTTGGTGGCCATGCCCACCGCGATGCCCGAGGCGCCGTTGACCAGGAGGTTCGGGAAGGCGGCGGGCAGGACCTCCGGTTCGGTCTCCTGGCCGTCGTAGTTGGGTTTAAAGTCGACGACGTTCTCGTCGATGGAGGCGACCAGCAGTTCGGCGGCGCGGTCCAGGCGGGCCTCGGTGTAGCGCATGGCGGCGGGCGCGTCGTCGCCGCCCAGGGAGCCGAAGTTGCCGTGGCCGTCGACCAGGGGCACGCGCATGGCGAAGGACTGGCTCAGCCGCACGAGCGCGTCGTAGATGGCGCTGTCGCCGTGGGGGTGGAGGCGTCCCATCACTTCCCCGACCACACGGGCGCACTTGACGTGGCCGCGGTCGTGTCGCAGCCCCATCTCGTTCATCTGGTACAGGATGCGCCGCTGCACGGGTTTCATACCGTCGCGCGCGTCCGGGAGGGCGCGTTGGTAGATGACCGAGTAGGCGTACTCCAGGAAGCTGCCGCGCATCTCCTCGGAGACGTCGATGTCGATGATCTTCTCGGCGAGATCCTCGGGGGGACGGGAAGTAGTACGGGCCATGTCCGTAATTCTGGCCTGTGCCAGAGACTGAAACGTACACGGGCGTGTGGTTGGGCGGATGTGAGCCGCGTGACGGAGGGGTTTTGTCCGCTTCCGTGGGTGGTTTTCGCCCGGAGATCGCTTGCGGGCGGAAGGACCACCCCCGGTGCGCGGACGCGCTCGCGGGCGTGCCGCGAGCGCGTCCGCGGGCTCCGTCAGCCGGTGAAGGGGATCGTGAGCGAGGCGCCGCCGTCGGGCCCGGTCAGGACCCGTGAGGCCTGGTCGCCCAGGGCGCTCCACAGTTCGACGCGCACGGACCCGCCGTCCAGGTCGCCCAGGGAGCCCTCCTGGCCCGCCAGCCCCTGGCCGTGCGTGTACTCCTCCCAGCCGTCCAGGTCGTCGGTGGCGAAGTAGCGGTAGGTCTCCGTGCGGTCGTCGGTGCCGTCGCCGTCCAGGTCGTAGACGACGCGGACCTGGACCGCGTTGGCGACCCCGCGACCGGAGTCCACCGGCAGGGAGAAGGCGGTGCCGCCGCCGGTGAAGGAGCCGGTCAGACCGTCGGCGCGCAGGACCACCGGGTCCTGGGGAGGCTGGCCGTCCCGGTTGACGCCTCCGGCCGATGCCACGGAGATCTCCTCGTCGCCGCCGGGCGCGGTGTCCGAGAGCGCGGAGGGGGTCAGGTACAGACGGCCGTCGCCGACGTCGCCGTTGCCCGGGCCGCCGCCGTCACCGCCGCCGGGGTCGCCCCCGCCGCCCTCGCCGGCGGTGGAGGCCAGGGAGCGCGGCTCCACGCGCAGTTCGACGCCGTCGGAGAAGGAGACGGTGACCGGCTCCGTGCCCGGGTTGAACGCGGTGTGGGTGCGGGTCCCGCCGTCGGAGAAGACCGCGTAGTGCGCCGTGTCGGCGGTGACGGAGGTGTCGACGGTGCCGACCTCGGCGAGTGTGGAGACCCACTGGTAGGTGTGCGGCTTGGACTCGCCGGCCTCCGGCTCGTAGTCGCGCCACTGCTCCTCGAACATGCGCAGGGCGTCGTCGCCGTCGGACAGGGCGCGGTGCTCCCAGTGGATGTCGCGCCAGATCTCGGGTTCGCGGCCCAGGCGTTCCACCAGGGACTGGTACATGGTCCCGGCGTGCTCGGGGTCGTGGCCCAGGTACAGCGACCCGGCGGTGATGGGCAGGTAGTTGATGCCGTAGTGCTCCTCGTCGCCGCCGTCCCACCAGATGCGGTAGTCGCCCCCGTCGCCCCACACCATGCCGACGACGTCGTGGTCGAAGTCCTCGGGGAAGGCGCTGGCGTCGGAGGGGGCGGTGCCCTCGTGGTCCTGCCAGTAGCGGGCGATGGCCGAGGCCTGCGTGGTGTGCAGGTACACGCCCAGGTCGCGCAGTTCCTCGTCGCCGGTCAGCGAGCCGAACAGCGCGGTGGCGGCGGCGAAGTGCATCCCCTCGGAGGAGGACTCCTGGTTGTTGCCCGCGGCGAACCCGGCGTGCCCGGAGGCCCAGCCGTGCCCCGCGTACGGGGAGAAGGAGCGCAGGCGCGGGAACATGGGGTCGTCGGGGTCGGTGGCGGCCACGTCCCGGATGAGCAGGCGGACCATGCCGCCCCAGGCGTCCTCCCGGGCCCAGGCGCTGTCGTAGCGCGCGATCACGGCGGCGGCGGAGACGAAGTAGCCGTAGTGGAAGTCGTGGTCGTTGAGCTCCTGGGCGGCGCCGAAGCTGTCGGGGAAGCCGAGCATGGTGCCCCACTCGGCGTTGTGGTGGAACTGGCGGTCGCCGCCCGCGCTCAGCCACTCCTCCATACGCCCCCTGACCAGGTCCAGCAGCCGGTCGCGGGCCTCGGTGTGGCCGATGGAGTCGGCGATGGGCACGAGCTGGGCCAGGCGGCCCATGGCCTTGCCGTCCCAGTAGGTGTCGCCGGGTTCGGGGAAGAGCTCCTCCTCCGCCAGCACCTCGTCGATGAGCTGGCGCATGCGGTCGTGGTCGGCCTCCTCCACCGTGGGCAGGCTCGGCAGGATGCCCTGCGTGGTCAGCTCGGTGGTGAAGCTGTCGCCCTCGACCACCCGCATCCGTCCGCGCGGGGAGGCGTACGACAGGTCGGTGAGGTCGGTGGTGGCGTTGTCCCACTGGTGGGGGTAGAGCGCCGTCAGCGCACCCTCGGCCCCCGCCTCGCGCGCCTCGGTCTCCAGGCGGTAGGTGCTGGTCAGGGTGGCGGCGGCCTCGTCGTAGTCGTACTCGACGACGGAGCCGGTGACGAAGGAGTGCGCGTAGGGGGCGAAGGTGTCCAGGTCCTCGGGGGAGGGCAGCACCGCGACGGAGTAGTGGCCGCCGTTCCCGGTGGCGGCGGTGAAGGTGTTCCCCGACCGGTTCCAGGGGGTGTCGGAGGGGGCGAAGAGGGCGTAGTGGCGCTCGTCGACGCTGGCGCCGACGACCGACCCGTCCTGGTGCCAGACCTCGGGCGGGGCGGAGAAGGTCACCTCGGCGTCGCCGCCGGTCTCGGCGTAGGCGAAGGGCAGGCCCTGCCCGAGGGTGACGCGCAGGGAGGCGCCGCCGCCCTCCCAGTGGGCGGTGACCGTCCAGTCGCCGCTGTCGGCCACGCGGGTGTCGGGGGAGTCGAGCCCGGCCGCGCCCAGGGACAGGTCGGCCCGGTGGGGGTACTCGTACTTCAGCCCGTCGGCGACGACCTGGTGGTCCTCGGGGTAGCCCATCTCCAGGCCGCCCGCGTGGGGACGGAAGCTGGCGGGGTGGGCGTACAGGTTCTCGCCGTAGGGGTTGTCGGGGTAGCGCTGGAAGATCAGTGAGGACCACCACTCGTTGGTGGGGGCGGGGCCCTCGTAGTCGTCGGTGACCTTGGGGGAGACCGGGTTGCCGTTGAGGTCGGAGGGTCCGGAGGCACCCGGGGGAAGGGTGTCGGTGTAGCCGCCGGAGCCCACGGGAACCGTCTGCGCGGCGACGGTCGTGGCGTCGACGCCGTCGCGGTCGGCGGTCAGGGTGGCCGCCGCGACCGCGAGCGCGGCGGCCGCGGCGAGGACGCCCGGGATCGCCGTCGCGCGTTTCCGGGCGGCCGGGGTGCGGGTGTGCCGGGCGCCCGGCCGTCTCCGTGGATGCTGCGGATGCTGCATGGTGCGCCTTTCGCTCGTTCCGGAGGGGGATCGCCCCGGGTGTACGGGAGCGCTCCCAGAGATGAGCCCTGGCGTTGAGTGTTCTTTCGGTTACGCATGAGCGCAATCCCGGAAACTGGAAAGTTTCCGTTCTGTTACCCCGGTTGCCCTGTGCACCTTTCGGGCCCTCGGTCGGTACCGGCCGGAGGACCCGGACCGGGCCTGTGGACAACCGCTCCGCGGTCTCCCCGCTCTGGTACCAAGGGACGTATGGCCACACCCATCCCTGACCACACCACCTCCGACACCTCCGCCGACCCCTCGGGAACCCCCTCCGGGGCCGACGGCGCGCTGCGTGAGCGGGCCGAGGCTCACCTGCGCGCCCTGGCGGGCGACTCCGCCCGGTTGCGCGAGGACCAGTGGACCGCCATCCACGCCCTGGTCGCCGGGCACCGCAGAGCCCTGGTCGTCCAGCGCACCGGCTGGGGCAAGTCGGCGGTGTACTTCGTGGCCACGGCCCTGCTGCGCACGGAGGGCGCGGGCCCCACCGTCATCGTCTCCCCGCTGCTGGCGCTGATGCGCAACCAGATCGCCGCCGCAGAGCGCGCGGGCATCCACGCGCGCACCATCAACAGCTCCAACACCACCGACTGGGAGGCCGCCTACGCCGACGTGGCGGCGGGCCGGGTCGACGTGCTCCTGGTGAGCCCCGAGCGCCTCAACAACCCCGAGTTCCGCGACCGGGTCCTGCCCGAGCTGGCCTCCGGGGCGGGGCTGGTGGTCATCGACGAGGCCCACTGCGTCTCCGACTGGGGCCACGACTTCCGGCCCGACTACCGGCGCATCCGCTCCCTGCTGCACGACCTGCCCGTGGGCGTCCCGGTGCTGGCCACCACCGCCACCGCCAACGAGCGGGTCACCCGCGACGTCGCCGAACAGCTCAGGGCGGGCGCCGAGCGTGAGGAGACCCTGGTGCTGCGCGGCTCCCTGGAGCGCGAGAGCCTGCGCCTGGCCGTGGCCCGGCTCCCCGACTCCACCGCCCGGCTCAGCTGGCTGGCCGAGCACCTGCCCAAGATCCAGGGGTCGGGCATCGTCTACACGCTCACGGTCAGCGCCGCCCAGGAGACCGCGCGCTTTCTGGCCGAGCAGGGCATGGAGGTACGGGCCTACACCGGGCAGACCGACCCCGACGAGCGCCGCGAGGCCGAGGACGACCTGCTCGCCAACCGGGTCAAGGCCCTGGTCGCCACCAGCGCCCTGGGCATGGGCTTCGACAAGCCCGACCTGGGCTTCGTGGTCCACCTGGGCGCGCCGCAGTCCCCGATCTCCTACTACCAGCAGGTCGGCCGCGCCGGACGCGGTGTGCGCAGGGCCGAGGCGGTGCTGCTGCCGGGGCGCGAGGACACCCAGATCTGGGAGTACTTCGCCGGGCTGTCCTTCCCGCCCGAGCAGACCGTGCGCCAGACCCTGGAGGTGCTCGCCTCCGCGGACCGCCCGCTCACGGTCGCGCACCTGGAGACCCGGGTGGACCTGCGCCGCACCCGCCTGGAGCAGATGCTCAAGGTGCTGGACGTGGACGGCGCCGTCCGCCGGGTCCGCGGCGGCTGGGAGGCCACCGGCCGGCCCTGGACCTACGACGCCGAGCGCTACGCGGCCGTCAGCCGGGCGCGCGAGAGCGAGCAGCGCGCCATGCTCGACTACCTCGACCTCGACAGCTGCCGGATGGAGTTCCTGCGCCGCCAGCTCGACGACCCCGAGGCGGCTCCCTGCGGGCGCTGCGACGTGTGCACGGGGGAGTACTGGCCCACCGACGTCGACCCCGCCCGGCGCGAGGCCGCCGCCGAGCACCTGGACCGTCCCGGCACGCCGATCGCCCCCCGCCGCCAGTGGCCGACCGGCATGGCCGCCCTGGGCGTGGACCTGTCCGGCAGGATCCGGGAGGACCTGCGGGCCGGGGAGGGGCGCGCCCTGGGCCGCCTCACCGACATCGGCTGGGGCAACGAGCTGCGCCGGGTCCTGGCCTCCGACGCCCCCGACGCGCCGGTGGACGACCGCCTGCTCCAGGGGGTGGTGCGGGTGCTGGCGGCCTGGGACTGGGAGCGGCGCCCCGTCGGGGTGGTGGCGATGCCCTCGCTCACCCGACCCCGCATGATCACCGACCTGGCCGCCCGGCTGGCCCGCCTCGGACGGCTCGAACCCCTGGGGGCGCTGGAGTACCGCACTGAGCGCGGGACCGGTGCCCGTCGGCACAACAGCGCCCTGCGCCTGGAGCAGGTGTACACCGCGTTGACGGTGGGGGAGGAGCTGAGCGCGCGCCTGGCCGCCCTGCGGGAGCGCACGCCCGGGCCGGTGCTGCTGGTCGACGACTATGCCGACACCGGCTGGACCCTCGCCGTGGGTGCGGCGCTGCTGCGCCGGGCGGGGGCTTCGGAGGTGCTGCCGTTGACGCTGGCCACCACCGGGGGCTGAGCGGAGCCCTCCGGGCGGCTAGCGGATACGCTGGCCTCTCGGGGCGCCCCGGCGGACGGGCTGGCCGTCACCCAGGTCCGGCCGGGCGCCGGGCTGGTGCAGGGCCCGCGCCGCCAGGCGGTGCGCCCGCCCCAGGGCCTCCTTGGGGTGGCGTCCCAGCAGCCACGCGGGCAGGAAACCGGCGATGAACGCGTCGCCCGCGCCCACCGAACCCGGGGAGGGCTCCACCGGCTCGGCGGGGGCGGTCACACACTCCTCGCGGGTCTTGGAGGCCCACAGGCCGCCCTGCTCGCCCAGCTTGAGCACCACGTTCGGGTACCAGGCGGTGAGCACCTTGGCCGCGGCCTCGGGTTCGTCCCGGCCGGTCAGCACCCGGGCCTGGTCCATGTTGGCGAACAGCAGCCGCGCGCCCTGCGTCCAGTCCAGGAAGTTCTCCGCGCCCGCCCGCTCCAGCGGCGCGTGCGAGCCGCCGTCCACGGAGATCGACATACCGCTCTCGCGGGCCATGCGCAGCGCGACCCGCCCGGCGCGCCGGGAGTCGGGGTTGATGAGCGTGTACCCGGACACGTGCAGGTGCCCGTCCGGGCCGAACACGTCGCGGGGCAGGTCCTCTGGCTGGAGCCGGGCGTTGGCCCCGGGATCGCTCAGCATCGTCCGGTCGCCCTTGTGCGTGATCATCACCACGCAGGTGCCGGTGGGGCGCTCGGGGTCCATCACCATGCGCGAGTCCAGGCCGTAGCCCATGAGCTCCATCTCGCGGGTGCGCCCGGTGATGTCGGAGCCGCGACGGCCCACGAACGTGGTGTCGGTGCCCTCCACGGCCAGCCACGAGGCGATGTTCGCACCGGAACCACCGCCGTACATGATCACGGACGCCGGAGTGTCGCTGCCGCGGGCCAACGGGTGGAACGCGCGCGCGACGGCGTCGGTCATCAGGTCACCGATCACGACCACTCGTGTCATTTCGCCAGCCACCGCCGAGGGTTATGAGATTCCGTGCTCGCATGACGTTAACAGGTGAACCGTCAGCGGCGTGTAACGAAGTGACGGCGCCCAGGCCACACGGAACCCAACACGCGACCTGACACGGTGCCAACCGGGACCGCGGTCCGCGGCGGGACCGAACCCTCCGGCGCGCCCGGTCCCCCGTGACCGGCCAGCTCCGGGCCGGGGCGACGGAGGTGACACGCCGTGCGCCGTCCGAGGTGGGGATTTCGCCGCGCCCGCGCGGAATTTCTCCTGATTCGGTCGTTTGTCGTCTAGTCTCGCAGTCGTGCAGTCCTACCCGAACCACTGGGAAGCCGACGTCGTCCTGACCGACGGAGGCACCGCGCACCTGCGCCCCATCACCCCCGAAGACGCCGACCTCCTCCGCGAGTTCCACGCCCGGCTCTCCCCGGAGACGATCTACTACCGGTTCTTCGCGCCCTATCCGAAGCTCTCCGACCGCGACGTCAAACGCTTTACCAACGTCGACTACGAGGACCGCGTGGCGCTGGTCGCCACCATCTCCGACTCCCTCGTCGCGGTGGTGCGCTACGACAAGGTGGCGCCGGAGGAGGCCGAGGTCGCCTTCGTGGTGGAGGACGCCCACCAGGGCCGCGGCCTGGCCTCGGTGCTGCTGGAGCACATCGGCGCGGCCGCCCGCGAACGGGGCGTGCGCCGCTTCATCGCCGACGTGCTGCCCGAGAACCGCCGGATGATCAACGTCTTCCGCGAGGCCGGGTACACCGCGCAGCAGACCTTCGACGAGGGCGTCATCCGCCTCACCCTGGACCTGCAGCCCACCGACGACTCCACCGAGGTCATGCGGGCCCGCGAGCAGCGCGCGGAGTCGCGTTCCATCGCCCGCCTGCTCTTCCCGAACTCGGTCGCGGTCATCGGCGCCAGCCGTACGGCGCACACCATCGGACAGACCGCCCTGCGCAACCTCCTGGGCGGGGAGTTCCAGGGTCCCGTCTACCCGGTCCACCCCGAGGCCAAGGCGGTCGTGGGCGTGCGCGCCTACCCCTCGGTCCTGGACATCCCCGACCAGGTCGACCTCGCCGTCGTGGCGGTGCGCGCCGACATGGTGGTCGACGTGGTGGAGCAGTGCGCGGAGAAGGGCGTGCACGGCCTCATCGTGGTCAGCTCCGGGTTCGGCGAGACCGGCCCCGAGGGCCGCGCCCGCCAGGACGAGCTGGTGCGCACCGCGCGCGCAGCCGGGATGCGCGTGGTCGGCCCCAACTGCCTGGGCATCGCCAACACCGACCCCGCCGTCTCGCTCAACGCCACCCTGTCCCCGGACCTGCCGCCCACCGGCACGATCGGCTTCTTCTCCCAGTCCGGCGCCCTGGGCCGGGCCATCCTCCAGCGCGTCGCCGAACGCGGGATGGGCCTGTCCACCTTCGTCTCGGCGGGCAACCGCGCGGACGTGTCCGGCAACGACCTCATGCAGTACTGGCAGGAGGACCCGGCCACCGAGGTCGTCCTGCAGTACCTGGAGTCGCTGGGCAACCCGCGCAAGTTCACCCGCCTGGCCCGCCGCCTGGCCAAGCAGAAGCCCGTCGTGGCGGTGCGCAGCGGCGGATCGGCGCACACCACCCCCACCGGCCACGCCGCGGGAGGGCTCTCCCTGCCCGACTACGCGGTCACCTCCCTGTTCCAGCAGGCCGGGGTGGTGCGGGTGGACGACATCACGCAGATGTTCGACGCAGCGCAGGTCTTCGCCTACCAGCCGCTGCCCCAGGGACCGCGCGTGGGCGTCATCGGCAACTCCGACTCCCTGGAGCTGCTGGTCAAGGACGCGGCCGTGCGCCAGGGGCTCAAGCCGCACGACCCCGTCAACCTGGGGCCGCAGGCCACCGCCGAGGACTTCGACCGCGCCCTGGAGGCCGCGCTGGCCGACGAGGACGTGCACTCGGTCGTGGTCGTGTTCGTCCCCGCGCTGCACCCCATCTCCGACGACGTCGCCCGGGTGCTGCGGGCCCGCTCCCTGGGGTCGGCCAAGCCCATCGTCACCACCTATCTGGCCCGGCAGGGCGTCCCCGAGGAACTGCGTCACGTGGGCGAGCGCGGCCAGACGCTGCGCGGGTCGGTGCCCTCCTACCCCTCGCCCGAGGACGCGGTGCGCGCCCTGGCCTACGCCACCCGCTACGCCCAGTGGCGCGACCGCAAGCCCGGACGCCACCCCGAACTCCCCGACATCGACCGGGCCCGCGCCCGCGCCACCATCACCCGGGCGCTCAAGAGCGCCGCGCCCACGCCGGAGGAGATCGCCTGGTTCGGCGGGGAGCGGCGCTACGACGAGGAGACCGCGATCTCCGGGGAGGACGCCCGCGAACTGCTGTCCTGCTACGGCATCACCGCCTACCCCGACATCCCGGTCACCTCCGAGGAGGAGGCCGTGGTGGCCGCCGGCGAACTGGGCTACCCGGCGGTGGTCAAGGCCGACTCGCCCGACCTGCGCCTGCGCGCGGGCGGAACGTTCGTGCGCGCCGACCTGCGCACGCCCGAGGACGTGCGCAGCGCCTACGCCTCCCTGCACGACCGCTTCGGGGAGGAGGCCACGCTGGTCGTGCAGCGCATGGTCGCCCCCGGAGTGCCCACGGTCATCCGGGCCGGTGACAACCAGTCCTTCGGCTCGGTGGTCTCCTTCGGGCTGGCGGACGTGACCGCCGAGCTGCTCGACGACCGGTCCTTCCGCCTGGCGCCGCTCACCGACGTGGACGCCGCCGACCTCATCCACGCCGTGCGCGCCGCCCCGCTGCTGTTCGGTCTGCCCGCGGGCGCCACCTCGCTGGCCGAGCAGCCCAACGTCGAGGCGCTGGAGGAACTCCTCATCCGGGTGTCGCGCCTGGTGGAGGCCTTCCCCGAGATCGGCTACATCGACCTCGACCCGGTCCTGGTCAACGCCACCGGCGCCCACGTGCTGGGTGCCCGCATGTGGCTGCGCGAGGCCCCCGACGTGCGGCCCGACGCCGGTCCGCGGAGGCTGCGCGGGGTGACGTTCTGACCATGGGATGGACGTCCCGTTTCACCTCCCGGTCGCGAACCGTCACGGGAAGGGGGCAGGATAGGGGTATGAGGAAAACACGTGCCGTGTCCACGGACTGGCGATCGGAGATCGAACGCAGCGGGTACTACCCTGCGCTGGTGATCGACGCCGTCGCCGCGGCTCTGGGTGCTGAGAGCGCCGAGGCGTTCATCGTGCACCACGAGGCGACCTTCGACCCGGCCATGGAGATGCGTCGGCACATCACCGTGATGCTGCTGACCGCGACCCGGCTCGTGGTGTGCCACACCGACGAGCATCCCCCCACCGAGCCCGGCGGCACCTCGCACGCCTCCACCACGACCGACAGCATCCAGCTGGCCAACATCCAGTCGGTGGCCCTGACCCGGGTGGTTCCCAACCCCGCCCAGTACACGCCGGGCAGCATGCCCAGCGAGCTGGTGCTGAGCGTCAACCTCTCCGTGAACTGGGGCGCCATCGCCCACATCGACCTCGAACCGGCCTCCTGCGCGGACGAGACGTGCGAGCTCGACCACGGGTACACCGGTGCGATCACCGCGGAGCCGCTGACCCTGCGGGTGAGCGAGGCGGCGGACGGCGCCGGGGCCGTCGCGGCGATGATGCACTTCGCCGACGCCCTGTCGGAGGCGACCACCCGCCCCTGAGCGGGCCCCGGCGGCTCGGGGGCGAGCGGGCCGGTGGCGCGGGCCCGGTGCGTTCCGCCGGGCCGCGTAACACGGGCGCCGGCGCCCGTCACCGGGACTTAACCAACAGGGTGTGAACAAACGTGGTGCCTTAACAACCGGTGCGTCTAGGGTGAGACTCGCGTAGAGCGCAACAAGCCAGACGCGAGCGGCCACAAGCCCGAAGCGTACGCGCGCCGCGACCAGCGTGCGCGCGTTTCCACACCCTCCCCGCGCACGCGAGGACGCATCCGGAGAAAGGTCAGCCTGCGATGACGCAGCACCCGTCCCCGACGCCCGACACCCCCCTGGTACGCCTGACCGTCGACCGCGCGATCGCCACGGTGACCCTGGACTCCCCACACAACCGCAACGCGCTGTCCGCGCGGCTGCGCTCGGAACTGTCCAAGGCCCTCGCCGAAGCGGTGGCCGACGACGGGGCGCGCGGCATCGTGCTCACCGGCAGCGGGCCGGTGTTCTGCGCCGGAGCCGACCTCAAGGAGGTGGGCGCCGCGCTCCAGGGCGCCCCCGTGGAACCCGCCCCCGAACTCCCCGAGATCTTCGAGCAGATCATGGGCGCCCCCAAGCCGGTGATCGCCGTCCTCAACGGGGCCGCCCGCGCCGGCGGCATCGGCCTGGTGGCGGCCGCCGACATCGCGCTGGCGCCCAAGAGCGCCACGTTCGCCTTCACCGAGGTGCGCATCGGCGTGGTCCCCGCCATCATCTCCGTGCCGGTGTCGGCCCGGATGCACTCGCGCCAGCTCAGCCGCTACTTCCTCACCGGCGAGCTGTTCGACGCCTCGGCCGCGGCCAAGGCCGGTCTCCTCACGCAGGCCGTGCCCGACCGCGACATGGACCACGCCGTGGAGGCGGTCCTGCAGGGCCTGCGCGGCTCGGCCCCCCGCGCGCTGTCGCGCACCAAGGAGCTCCTCGGCGAACTCGGTTCCGGAGCCCTGGCCGCTCCCGACCGCCGTACGGAGGCCTTCGCCCGTATGGGCGAGCTGTCCGCGGAGTTCTTCGCCAGCGAGGACGCGGCCGAGGGGCGCGCGGCCTTCTTCGAGAAGCGCCCGCCGCGCTGGGCCCGCTGAGCCCTGCCCCGCCGGGTCCGCCTGGGCGGTGCCCCGCGGTGCCGCTGCCGGCCCGCGCCGTGTCCGGCCGGGTGCGCGGCTGACCGTGCCGGAGGAGGCCGGACGACCGGGTCACCGGACGTCCGGCCCGGGAGGCCTGCGCGGTCCCTGTGATCCGGGTGCGCCCGCTCCCGGCCACGGGCCACAATGGTGGGGTGAGCTACTCCGGAGATACCAGGGTCGGCGGCCCCGCCGACCTGCGACGACTACCGCACCTGACGATCGCCAAGCTGGCCGTCGGGCCGATGGACAACAACGCCTACCTGCTGCGTTGCGGTACCACCGGCGAGGCCGTCCTCATCGACGCGGCCGCCGAGCCCGACCGCATCCTCGACCTCATCGGCGAGAACAGCCTGACCCGGGTGATCACCACCCACCGCCACCAGGACCACTGGCAGGCGCTGGCCGAGGTCGTCGGCCAGACCGGCGCCCGCACCGTCGCCCACCCCGACGACAGCGGCGAACTCCCCGTGTCCGTGGACGAGCCGGTCGTGCACGGCTCCCTCGTCCCCGTGGGAGACAGCTTCCTCACCGTCATCCACCTGCGCGGGCACACCCCCGGGTCGATCGCCCTGCGCTACGACGACCCCGAGGGCCACACCCACCTGTTCACCGGTGACAGCCTCTTTCCGGGCGGTGTCGGCCGTACCTGGTCCGACGAGGACTTCCGCATGCTGTTGGCGGACGTGGAGGAGCGCGTGTTCGGGGCGATGGCCGACGACACCTGGGTCTACCCCGGCCACGGGCGCGACACCACCCTGGGCGCCGAGCGCCCGCACCTGGGGGAGTGGCGCGAACGCGGCTGGTAGCGCCGGGCGGCCGGAAGCGCCTCAGCCGCCGAAGCAGCAGAAGCCGAGCCCCCCGAGGTGAACGGCCACCGCCTCGGGCAGGGCCGCCCCCTCCGCGAGCGCGCGGTGGAAGCGGTGCATCGCCGTTCCCGTCCCGTCGTCGGGCACGGGAACGGGGCTGGCCACCACCGCGCGGCCTCCCGCCGCGAGGAGCGAACCGACGAACCCGAGCGGATCCCCGGTCCCTCCCGCGAAGCCCTGACCGCTCCAGCAGGTGGACAGGACCACCGTCTCCGGTACCCGGGGCGGCGCGGCCAGGTCGCAGGCGAGCACGGGGCCGTCGTGCAGCGCGACCGAGGAGAGGGCGGGTGAGCGGTCGGGAACGTGCCCGTGCCCGGCCAGATGGACCAGGTCGGCCTCCCCCAGGGCGGCCAGGACTTCCCGATGCCCCGCCCGGCGCCCGGTGAGCACGCGTGCCCGGGGGTACAGCCCGGCCAGGGCGGTCACCTCCCGCAGGGCTCCGGGCGGTTGGTGCGCCGCCACCAGCAGCACCCGTCCGGGGAGGGCGGGCGCGGGACGCGAGGCCCGCTCCAGCCAGAACCGCGCCGTGGGCACCAGGTGCAGCGGACGCCCCCGCAGGTCGGGGAGCATGCCCCAGGGCGGGTCGCCCAGGTAGGAGTCGCCCGCCACCACCAGCGACCGGTCTCCGACCAGGGGCGTCAGGGGGCCGACCAGGGTGCGGCTGGCCTCCCGCGCCGCCTCGCGGGCGTGGGCGTCGGGCGCGCACCCGGGTAGCCGCAGGGAATGGACGAACCGCGCCAGGGTCCGCGCCACACGGGGCAGCGGTCCCAGCGCGCGGGAGTGCACCCGCCCGGCCACGGCCACGAGCGCCACCGCCCGCCCCCCGGCGTGCGTGTACCGGAGGAAGGCCCGGCCGCCGAGGCGCTCCAGCAGCGCGTCCGCCACGGGGCCGGGGGCCGAGGGCGTTCCGGTCCGCCGCGCCGACCGGCTCTCGTGGTGGGCCTGCCAGCGGGCGGACTCCAGCCGCTGCGCGAGAGCGGTACCCGTCGGTTCCTGCGCAAGGGCGCCCTGGCCCACGGCGTTCGGACTGAGGGCCCGTCGGTAGCGCTCCGCGAGGCGGACCGTCGACGGCGTGCGCACCCGGGGGCCGGGCACGTGGGGTACCGCCCAGGACCGGGACAGCTCGGCCCAGTCCAGGGCCTTCGCCGGGTCCCCGGCGCGCAGGGCGCTCTCCAGCCCGGCCCGGACCACGTGCGGGTCCTCGCACGCCTCCGCGAGCCAGGGGCCCGGCGGCGGGGGCACGGTGCCCCGCAGCGCGTCGAGCGCGTCCAGCGCCCGGTGCGCTGCGGCCCGCCAGCGCGTGTGCGGTGTGGCGATCGGCCTGCGGACGGCCAGGGCCTCGCGCGCCCGGGCGACGGGGAGGTGTGCGCGGTCGCGCTCCGCGTACAGGGCGACGCCCTCCAGGTGGGCGGCCAGCCGGTACCAGGGGGAGTGCGCGCCGACGATGGAGCGGACGCGGCGGGTGAGTTCCACGGTACGGCGCCGGCCGCCCCGCAGCAGCCACAGTTTGGCCTCGACCAGCAGGGCGCTTACCGACGAGGGGAGGCCCTCTGTCCAGGGGCCGTCCGCCAAGGCCTGTGCCGCCTCCTCCAGCAGCCCCTCGGCCAGCAGCGCCTCGGCCAGGTCCGTGTGCAGGGCTCCCAGGCGGTCCGGGGGCAGACGCCCGGCCAGTCCGTGGAAGGTGGCGATGGCCGCGGAGGTGTCCCCCCGGTACAGGCTCAGACAGCCCAGGTTCTGCTGGACCACCAGGTCCATGAGCGGCAGACCGCGCTCCCTGGCCAGGAAACGCGCCTCCCACAGGTGTTCCTCGGCCTGCTCGAAGTGTCCGCACAGCGTCCGCGCCAGCCCCAGGTTGAGCAGGAGGCCCGGCACCACCGGAGCCGACTCGGCCAGCGGATGGCCGCGCAGGCGCCGACGGGCGTCGGTGAGCAGGGTGACGGTCTGCTCGAACCTGCCGTCCTGTGCCAGCAGCACACCCCGGGTGACCTGGGCGAGCAGGGATCTGCCCGGGTCCGGTGCGGTGCGGCCGATCTGGTGGGGGCGGTGGCGGACCGGGACGGGGGAGTCCGGCTGCGCGCGCAGGGACACGGGCGGGCGCCTTTCGCGGAGGGGGAGTGCCGGTCCCAGGAATAGCAGCGCTTCGGGGGCTGAGGGGAGTGGTCGGAGCCGATTCGCGGGCAATCGATGGGGCGAACCGGGGCAAGTCGGCTGAACGGCACGACCAGGAGTGTGTTCGTGCCTGCCGTCAATCCGGGTTCGGAGTGTCCTGTTCTGTCACGGCAGTGACGTGTCCGCCGGAGGGGTGCGCCGGGTGGGGAGGCGGTCAGATGGTGAACCAGCCGGTGACCACGGTCGTGGGAGCGACCCCGCTCAGGGAGAGGCTGATGGGTCCCGGGGGCAGGTCGGACAGGGAGAACGTCCCGTCCTCACCCACCCGCAGGCTCCGGACCGATCCCGGGCGGCGCACGTTCAGGACCGCGTGGTCGTACTCCCCGCAGGCCAGGCCCGACACCGCGCGCAGCCGTCCCCTGGCCTGGACCTGGAGGTACACGGTCACGCCCTCGTGCTCGAAACGCAGGCTGCTCACCACCGTTCCGTGCGCCTCCCCGTCCGCACAGCGGTGCGCCTCGGCCCCCGGAGCCGTCTCGGCGGCCAGCTCGGCCACCGCGGCGCCGTCGTCGCCCCGGTCGAAGGCGGCCAGGGCGGCGGACCGTCCGTCCAGTGCCCAGGGGGGAAGGCGGTCGCTCCGGTCCGTCACGTGGGTTCCTCCAGGATGCGGCGGAGTCTGCGGATCATGCGGCGCCGCGAGTTCGCGGCTTCCCCCGGGTCCGTCCGGTCCTCGCCGGTGCCGGCCTCCTCGTCCAGGTAGCGCAGTGCCGCCCTGCGCTCGCCCGGGTCGACGAGCCGCCCGATCGCCCGGTGCAGCTCCTCGTGCCGCTCCTTGTGCAGGTACTCCGACTCGGGGCCGGGCACCTGGCCCGAGGACTCCAGGCGGCCGGGGTCGACGGGGCGCAGACGCTCGCTCTGGCGGCGCTGGCGCGCGCAGACGTCGCGGGTGACCCGGCGCAGCCAGCCGCGGAGGCTCGCGGGGGAGCGCAGGCGGGGCAGGTGCTGGTTGAGGGTCAGCCACACCGTCTGCACGGCGTCCTCCCGGTCCGGGGCGGACAGGCGGTAGGAGCGGGCGATGGCGTTCACCACGGGCAGGTGGCGGTCCACGATCGCCTCCCAGGCGCGGCGCTCTCCCAGGCAGGCCCGCCGTACGAGTTCGGCGTCGCCGGGGGAGTCGTCCGGGGCCGGAGGGAGCGGGGCCGGCCCGTTCCGTCCGGACACCTCCGGCGGGTTCCCGGGCGCCTCCGACGGGTCCTCGGGTGCCTCCTGCGGCTTGTCGGGTCCCTCCCCGGGGGCGTGGGGCGCCTCCTGCGGACCGGCGGATGCCTCCCCGGAGCCGTCGGGAGAATCGGAGCTGCCCGTGTCGCGGCCGGATGTGGCCGAAACCGGCGAGGGTGGGGGCGCTTCCTCCTCAGAAAAGGTCGAAAGTACGGTTTGAGGAGGTGTTCCAGCGCCATGGATGCCCTCGTGTGACTGGTCTGGCACACCCGCCCCCACTATGATCGGACTCCCGCTCGCCGGGGTCCACGCTAGTCTCCGGGGCCTCTGGCCGCAGCGGGAACGCTGGAAAAGAGCAGTGTGAGCGCTGGTTCTCAGGGTGCCCTTGGGGCACAATGGGGCGAAAGCATTCAGGCGGGTATGCAACCTTCTCGTGGTACGAGGGCGTCGGGGAAGCGCACTCGTTCGTATCAGGAGGTTCGGTGTCCGCACGTGGCGTCTTGTACGTCCACTCCGCGCCCGCGGCGCTGTGCCCACACGTCGAGTGGGCGGTCGCGGGCGTTGTTGGAGTACCCGTGAAACTCGACTGGGTCGCCCAACCGGCGGCACCTGGCAACCACCGCGCCGAGCTCAACTGGCAGGGGAAGCCGGGCACCGCGGGCGCGGTGGCCTCGGCGCTGAACGCGTGGCAGCGCCTGCGCTTCGAGGTGACCGAGGAGGGGTCGCCCGGCTGCGACGGTATGCGCTACAGCTACACGCCGTCCCTCGGCATGTTCACCGCGCTCACCAGCGCCGCCGGCGAGGTCCTGGTGCCCGAGGGCCGTCTGCGCCTGGCCGTGGAGCAGGCCGCGGCCAACGGCACCGATCTGGCCGCCGAGATCGACCGCCTCACCGGGCGTGCCTGGGACGAGGAACTGGAGCCCTTCCGCTACGCGGGTGACGGGGCCCCGGTGCGCTGGCTCCACGCGGTGGGCTGATGCGCGCGGCCCTGCGGCCGGTTCGTGGCGCACCCGCGACGGGCTAGCCCGACAGGGCACCGCCCCGGACCCCGGCGGTGGGCCCCGTTCCGTCACGGCGGTTCCCCATCGCTGGGCCAGATGGCCGAGGCGAGCAGGACCGCGGCCCAGATCCCCAGGGGTACCAGCGGCCAGTAGGGCACGAGTTCGCCGTCCATCAGGCTGACCACACCCCACACCCCGGTGAGGATCACCGCCACGCCCAGCCACCAGCGCCACTCCTCACCCCACTCCCGCCAGGGCACGGAGAGCACGGACACCTCACGGGGCCCGTCCGGGCGGGAGCTCGGTCCTTCGGAGGGGGAGCCCGGTCCTGCGGAGGGGGAGCGGGGAACGCGCTCGGGGCCGGGCCGGGGCACCCCGGCGCGCGGATCCCCCGGTTCCGCGCCGGTTCCGCGCAGGGGGAGCGGGGGGTAGGGCAGATCCCTGGTCAGCGCGCGCAGTTCGCCCCAGAACACGGCGCCCAGGGCCAGGTCCACCCGGCGGTCGTACTCCCCGTGGTCCAGGCGGCCCTCGACGAACGCGGTGGTGAGGCGGTCCACGGTCAGGTCGCGTTCTGCGTCCGAGGCACGCATCCGGTGCGGCGGCAGACGTTCGTCCCCCACTTCCCACCCCCAAAGGCGCGAGTCGTGACCACACGATACGCGCCGTGCCCGGAGTGCAAAAGGGACACGCGGGAAAGTCGGCCCGCCGGGTCGCGCGGTCCCTCCCGGCGCGGCCCGCGGACCCCTCCCGGGTGTGCCGTACGGGCCCTTCCCGGCCCACCGTGCGAGCCCTCCGGAGGTCAGCCGGACAGCCAGCGGGCGACCGCCCGGCAGGTGTCCGGGTCGGCGGCGCCGACCAGCCCGGTGTGCTCGTAGGGGCCGTGGTAGCCGAACGGCGTTCCGTCCAGCCGGGTGACCAGCCCGCCCGCCTCCTCCAGGACCAGGGCGGGCGCGGCCACGTCCCAGTCGCGCACCGGAACGTCCTTGACGAACAGGTGTGCCGAGCCGTCGGCCACCAGGCACAGCTTCAGGGAGATGCTTCCGCTCTCCAGGTACTCGCGGTAGCCGAACCGGTTCCGCACCCGGAGGGCGATCCCCCGCGGTTCGGGGGTGTTGTCGGTGAGTACGCCCCGGCCGGGGGGAGCGTCCCCGAGGGGCGGCAGCGGGGCCCCGTCGCGGCGGGCGCCCCGGCCGCGTACGGCCGTGTACAGGGTCTGGGGCTCGGGGGCGAACACCGCGGCGACCTCCGGCCGGCCACCGGCCACCAGCGCCGCCTGGGTGACGTATCCGGGAAACCCGTGCGCGTAGCTGGCGGTGCCGTCGATGGGGTCGATCAACCAGTACCGGGGCGGCCTGTCCCGGCTCAGGGACGCCGGGTCCTCCTCGCTGACCACGGGGATCCGCCCGTCGATCGCGGTCAGGCGCTCCGACAGCGCCCGGTGGGCCATGGCGTCGGCCCGTGCCTTGAACTGGCTGCCCTCCCACTCTCCGCTCAGGGCCGAGGGGTCCGAGCGCCACCGGCGGAGCAGGGCGCCGACCTCGACGACGGCCGCGGCCACGGCCTGGGACAGACGGTGCGTACCGGCGGACGGGCCGCTCACCGGGCACGCACCGGCGCCACGGTGGCCTCGCCGCCCGAGGCCAGCCGCCGGGGCGGCTCCGGGTCGCCCGCGGGCGCGGGGGAGATGCCGTGCGCGGCGAACTCCTCCTCGTCGAGGAAGTCGTCGGTCCAGCGGCGCACCATCGCCACGCCCTCGCGCCAGTCGTCGGTCAGACGGGGGCCCTCGGCGACGGCCTGCCGCAGGAGGCCGGTGATCTCGTCGACCCCGGCCGCGGCGGTCAGCGAGGCGGTGGAGGAGAAGCGCGGATTGATCTCGAACACCCGCGGCCGGCCCCGGTCGTCCAGGCACAGCTGCACGTTGAACGGCCCGTCCGCGCGCAGGGCGGTCTGCACCGCCCGGCACACGCGGTCCACCTCCGGGTGGCGCCGGGTCACCGCGTACTTGGTGACCCCCTGCTTGAGGATGACCTCCTTGGGCACCACGGCCTGCACCTCGCCGTCGCGCCACACCACGACCGAGACCGTGTACTCGGGGCCGGGAACCCGCTCCTGCACGATCAGCTCGTCGGCGGCGTAGCCGCCCTCGGACACCACGCGGGCCATGTCGCGGACCGAGTCGATCACCACCACACCGCGACTGCCCCGCCCGCTGCGCGGTTTGACGATGAGGCCCCCGCTGGCGGAGTCCGCCGCGTCGCTGGGCCACTCCGAGGCCAGCCAGGTGCGCGGGACACCGATCCCGGCGTCCTCCAGCTCCCGCATGAGCACGTACTTGTCCAGGCACGTGGAGACGAAGTCCAGCCGGGGCAGCAGGACCGCCACCCCGTCCTTGGCGAGTTCGCCCACGCGGACCAGTTCCTCGTCCACCAGGGGGATGACGGCGGCGGCGCCCTCCTCGGCGCACAGGGCCCGCATACGGGGCAGGAAGGCCTCGCTGTCCCCCGGCGGCACCAGGTGCCCGCGGTCGGCCAGGTACAGGCCGGGGGCGGTGGGGTCCACGTCGGTGGCCACCACGCGGAACCCCTGTTCACGCAGGTTGAGGATGGTGCCCGGAGTGGGCGCCGATCCGGCTGTCGTCACCACGACGGTTGGTTTCCCCGCAGGCTGCTGTGGCACCGTTCGAACCCTCCCAGGCCTGGTCCTCGGACCGGATGCCTACCGAGCCTAGACCGCGGTACTGCCGGTTGGCCCGGAAATGGCCGAATTCGGTTGCCGGGTGAACCGGGAGGGCGGTTCGCGCGTGTACCTCCCGCCCCCCGGGAGGCGGCTCCCCGCCCCCCGAGGGGATGCCGGCCCCGGGAGAGGTCGGGCGCCGGGGGCGGGGTCCGGCTACGGCTGCTCGTAGACGGGGGTGACCATCGCGCGGCCGATGGCGTGTGAGAACAGGTTGAACCCGAGGAAGGCCGGGGACGCCGACGCGTCCAGGTCCAGGCTCGGCACGTCCACCGCGTGCACCACGAAGAAGTAGCGGTGCGGGCCGTGCCCGGAGGGCGGCGCGGCGCCGACGTAGCCGTGGGAGCCCGCGTCGTTGCGCAGGGTCACGGCCGGCTCCGGCAGCCCGGAACCGCTCCCGGCGCCCGACGCCAGCTCGGTGACCTCGGCGGGGATGTTGGCCACCGCCCAGTGCCAGAAGCCGCTGGCGGTGGGCGCGTCCGGGTCGAAGCAGGTGACGGCGAAGCTGCGCGTCCCCTCGGGGAAACCGCTCCAGGACAGGTGCGGCGAGACGTCCTCACCTCCGGCGCCCATGATCCCGCTGACCTGGGCCCGTGGCAGGGGCTTCCCGTCGGACACGTCGTCGCTCGTCACGGCGAAGGACGCGACCTGGGGCAGGAACTCGTAGGGGGAGGGTGGCGTGGCCACGGAGGGGCCTCCTTCGTTCGTCTGTGTGCGCTCGTGCCGCCCGGTCGGAGCCGGGTGCCGCGGGGAGCGGCTGCTCCGGCTGCGGGCCCTACGAACATACGCCCCCGCGTGCGGGCGTGTCGTGGCGTGGGCGCCGTGTCGTCGAAAGAGCGGGAGGGGCGGAGCAAGGGGGAGCCGCTCTGGGACAACAGACCGACCGGGCGGTACGGTGCTGCCACCACGAAACAAGAACCGGATTCGGTCCCGACACCGACAGGGAGTCGCCATGACCACTCGCTGGGGCATCACCATCCCGCTGGAGGGCGTCCCGCTCCCCGAACAGAGGGCGATCATCGAAGCGATGCCCGACCTGGGGTACACCGACGCCTGGTCGGCCGAGGCCAGCGCCACCGACGCCTTCACCCCGCTCGCCCTGGCGAGCGTGTGGGCGCCCCGGCTGCGCCTGGGCACCGCCATCGTGCCCGCCTACACGCGCGGTCCGGCGACCCTGGCGATGAGCGCCGCCACCATGGCCGCCGCCGCCCCGGGCCGCTTCGCCCTGGGCATCGGCACCTCCTCCAACGTGATCGTGGAGCGGTGGAACTCCATCCCCTTCGAGGAGCCCTTCAAGAAGGTGCGCGACACCCTGCGCTTCCTGCGGGCCGCCCTGGCCGGGGAGAAGGTCAAGGCTGACTACGACACCTTCAGCGTGCGGGGCTTCACGCTCGGAGCCGTCCCCGACCGGGTGCCGCCGCTGCTGGTCGCGGCACTGCGCCCGGGCATGCTCAAGCTCGCCGGGCGCGAGGGCGACGGCGCCGTCATCAACTGGCTCTCGGCCGGGGACGTGCGCACGGTGGCCCCGTACGTGCGCCGGTACGGTGAGGACAAGGAGATCGTCGCGCGCGTCTTCGCCATCCCCGACACCGACCCCGAGACCGCCCGCGGCATCGGCCGCCGGGCCATCTGCGCCTACCTCAACGTCCCCGTCTACCGGGCCTTCCACGAATGGCTGGGCCGCGAGGAGCTGGCCCCGATGTGGAAGGCGTGGGAGGAGGGCGACCGCAGGGGAGCCCTGGCCGCGATCCCGGACGCGGTGGTGGACGACCTCATCGTGCACGGACCCGCCGAGCAGTGCCGCGAACGCATCCGCGCCTACACGGCCAACGGCGTGACCACCCCGGTGATCGCCCCGATCGGGCCGCCGGACCGGGACCCGGCCGCCGTGGTCCGGGCCCTGGCCCCCGAGGGGTGACCGCCTCGACCCGGTGATCGCTCCGGCCCGTCCGCCGGGCCCGCCCCGCGCCGGGCGGGCCCGGCGGACGGGGAGCGCCCGGTTTCAAAGACGCGGTGCCCGTTCCGCTCCGCCCTCCTCCAGAGGGCCCACCACGCGCCGCGCGCGCAGGACCAGTTCCAGTTCGAACCGTTCACCGGGGTCGCGCAGCCGCGCGCCGAACAGCTCCTCCAACTGGCGCATCCGGTAGCGCACGGTCTGCGGGTGGACGCGGAGCCGCTCCGCCGCCTCGTTGGCGTTGAGCCCCGACTCCAGCCAGGCCAGCAGCGTGTCGGCCATCCGCTCCCACTGCGGGGCGCGCAGGTGCGCCATCGGGGCCAGACGGGACCGCGCCATCTCCGTGACCAGCTCCCTGTCGCGCGACAGCAGCAACGCGGCCAGATGGTCCTCCCACCGGACCACGCCCCCGCCCGGCACAGCACCCGAGCGCACCAGCTCCGCCAGGGCGCGGGCCCGGGCCAGGGACACCGGCGCCCGGTCCAGGGCCACGCTCGGCCCCAGCACCGCGCCCGAACCGCGCAGCGAGCGCTCCAGCGCCCGCAGCCGTCCCGGCCCCTCGGGGTCGGGCACCAGGGCGCACGGCTCCGCGCGGTCCAGCCCCACCAGCACGTCCGGCGGCAGCGCGAGGGGCCTTCCGCCCGCGGCCCCCGCTCCCCGCCCGGCCGACGGCCCCCGGTACAGCAGTGCCACGGCCACCCGCTCGGGCACCCGCCAGCGGGCCGCCCGTGCCAGGGAGGGCACCGCCCGCGCCTCCTGTTCCGTGCCCGCCTCGGCCAGCAGCACCTCCAGCAGCCTCGTCCGGCGGCGGCGCAGAGCTTCCACCCCCGCGCCCCGCACCCGCGCGTGCCCCTCGGCGGCGGCGGTCGAGACCTCCTCCTGGAAGGCGAAGATCGCCTCGCCCAGCACCGCCATGTGGTCCCGGGTGAGCGTGTCGGCCCCGGCCAGCCGCCGCCAGGCCGCGGCCGCCGCGGTGCGCATCCCCGTGTGCAGGCACTCCAGGGTGCGGCCGTTCCTGGCCTCGTCCGCGCCGAACTCCCGGAACCCGGCGGCCAGCGCGTCCACGTGGTCGGGGGAGCGGCCGCCGCCCTCGACCCGGTCCAGGAACGCGTGCACCCCCGCGCCGACCACCCGGCGCAGCTCCTCGGCCTCGGCGGGTTCCAGCGGACGGGAGCGGGCCTCGGCCCGGCGCCGGATGTCGACCAGGGCCTCCTCCACCAGCGGCGGCACCAGCGCGCGCAGCCGTGCGCCCAGTTCCGGGGGGATGCGCCCGAACGGGTCCGTTCCGGGGCTCTCGCGCAGTGGATACGTCATGTCACCTCCGGCGCGGACGCGCGGCGGAGCCGCCCGTGGCACGCCCGCGCGTGCTCTGTGCGCCAGGAGGTCCGAACGGGGCCGGACCGGGCTCCCATACCACCAGAGCCCGGACGCGCGGACAAGCCCTACCGTGCGGGCGGATCCGGCCGGTCGGACCGCCTCGTGGCGGGGACGCGCGCGCACCGCTGGTCACCGGGCGGGTCGGTGCGGTAACAATGTGCGGGTAGGACGCCCTTCCGCCCCCCGAGAGGTACCTTCCATGCGATACTCCCCGCTGTTCAGCCTGCCCCTGGCCCTGCTGCTGGCCGCCACCGCCTGCTCCGGGGAGGGGGAGCCGTCCGAGGAGGCGACCGGAGCCGACACGGCGGTGGAGGGGGCCCCGGAGGCCGAGGCGGTGCGCGCGGCCGAGGGTTTCGTGGCCTCCCTCCAGGCCGCGGACGGCGAGGCGGGCTGCGCGCTGATGGACGAGGCCGCGCGGCAGGTCCTCGCCGAGGCCCGGGGGGAGGAGGACTGTGCCACCGCCTTCCCCGGCTACGCCGACTCCCTCCAGGGCGGGGAGGGCATCGAGGTCGGCGAGGCCACCATGGGGTCCGATCTGGAGGGCGACACCCCCATCGCCACGGTCACCCTGGTCTACCCGGGCGAGGACCACGGCCCCCTGGAGGTGCGCCGGGACTCCGACGACCAGTGGGTGGCCACCCGCCTGCCGGGCATCGCCCTGGGCGGCGCCTGACGGCCTCCCGGCCCCGGGCCCTCCCCCCGTGCCCAGGGCGCGCGGGCCCGTGGTGGGGGTGCGCGGGGAGCCGCGCGCGTGGCCGGGCACGCGCGGAAACCGGGTCGGCGACGCCGTCGACGAAGGCCTCGGACCCCGCCACCGTCCGCGCGCCGGTTACGCGGACGCGGTCCGGGAAGGGGCCGCGCCGCCGGCCAGCGCGGGGTAGTCGGTGTACCCGCGCCCGTCGCCGCCGTAGGCCCGGGACATGTCGGGTTCGACCAGGTCGGCGCCGGTGGCCAGCCGTTCGGGCAGGTCGGGGTTGGAGATGAAGAGCCGGCCGAACGAGAGCAGGTCCGTGGCCCCCTCGTCGACCAGGGAGAGGTGCTCGGGGCCGGTCCGGGAGCCGGGGGTGGCGGGGTTGAGCACCATCACGCCCTTCCACGCCCGGCGCAGTTCCGGTGTGAGCTCGGGCGCCCCGGTCTCCAGGAGGTGCAGGTAGGAGAGTCCGAAGCCGTTCAGCTCCTCGACCAGGTGGTGGTAGGTCTCGGTGAGGTCCTCCTCCTCGATGTCGTTGAGCGGGTTCGCCGGCGAGAGGCGCATGGCGGTGCGGTCACCGCCGATCGCCTCGGTGACGGCCGCGGTGACCTCCAGGGCGAGGCGGGCCCTGTTGCGGGGGGAACCCCCCCAGCCGTCCGTCCGCCGGTTGGCGTTGCCGGAGAGGAACTGGTGGATGAGGTAGCCGTTCGCTCCGTGGAGCTCGACCCCGTCGAAACCCGCGGCGACGGCGTTGCGGGCCGCGTCGGCGAAGTCGCGGACCGTCTGCTCGATCTCCGGCGCGCTGAGCTCCCTCGGCACGACGAAGTCCCGCGGGCCCTCGTGTGTGAAGATCTGGCCCCTGGCCCGGACCGCGGACGGGCCGACGGGCTGCTGGGGGGTGCGGTAGTTGCTCGGGTGGCCGATACGGCCGGTGTGCATCAGCTGGGCGTAGATCACCCCGCCCTCGGCGTGCACCGCGTCCGTGACCCGGCGCCATCCGGCGACCTGGGCGTCGCTGTGCAGGCCCGGAGTGTCGGGGTAGCCCTGCCCGACGGCGCTGGGCTGGATGCCCTCGGTGATGATCAGCCCGGCGCTGGCGCGCTGCGCGTAGTAGGTCGCCGTCATCTCGCCGGGAGCCAGGTCCGGCCCGTGGGCCCGGCTGCGGGTCATCGGGGCCATGACGATCCGGTTCCTGAGCTCCTGCCGACCGATCCGGCCGGGCGTGAAGGCTGCTCGCACGGGTGTCTCCTTGAAAGATTGCTCGGACAACTAAGCTCACTATGTCCTGTCGTCGCAGTCGTCGCAAGCTCCGACGATGAAAAAGTTGCCCGGGCAAGTGTGATGGTGGTCCTAGACTGAAGCGGTGAGTACGACGAACGACTCCGGCTCGGCCGGAACGGGCCGGGTGGCCGGAGTGGGGCCCGTGAGCCACGTGGTCTTCCGGGTGGCGCGTCTCCACAAGCTCCTCGCCGGACAGCTGCTGCGCGAGGTGGGCCTGTACCCGGGGCAGGAGCTGCTGATGATGCGGCTCTGGGACGAGGGGCCGCAGAGGCAGGCCGACCTGGCCGCCGTTCTCGACGCCGACGCGCCGACCGTCACCCGTTCCGTGCGGCGCCTGGAGCGCGCCGGGTTCGTGCGCCGTTCACCCAGCCCCACGGACGGACGGGTGACGATCGTCGAGGCGACCCCGGCGAGCATGGGGCTGCGGGAGTCCGTCGAGCGCATCTGGGCGGAGCTGGAGCGGATGACGGTCGCGGAGATGGACGGGGGCCGGCGGGGAGAGGTGCTGGAGGCGCTGGGCGAACTCGAACGCAACCTGACGGCCGCGGAGGAGGCCCGCCGGGGCATGCGCTGATGACCGTCGGCCCGGGCCGGCCGGGAACCGTGCACGCCGCCCTCGCGCCGACCGGGACGCCGCCGGAGCCGTACCGCCACACCCGCTCCCCGGCCGCGATCGCCTGCGCCGTCCGCGTTCCCCGCCTCTCAGGGCACGACACCCGGGGCTGTACCTCCCCCGTCCCTCCGGAGGACGCCGCCGCGGGCAGCTACGGCTGCCGGGGCCGGGCGGACCGCGGGTCCGCGGGGGTCAGGGCCGGCCCCGACTCCCGCGTGCGCCACCACACCACGGCCGTGACCGCGACGAGGAGCGCGCAGGGGACGAGCATGAGCGCTGATCCGACGCCCGTGGACCGGTCGAACCAGGTGACCTGGTCGGAGCGCAGGATGAGGGCGATGAGGAACGCGAGTGTGTTGTTCGCCGCGTGGATCACGATCGCGGTCTCCAGGCCGCCGGTGCGCCAGGTGATGAGGGCCAGGGTGACACCGAACGTGAGGTAGTAGAGGTTGAGCCACGGGTCGAGCGCGAGGTGGAGCGCGGTGAACAGCAGGCTCGAGACGAGGACCCCGATGACCAGGGCCGTGCGCGGCCCGCGCCCCCAGCTCGCGGCGACCCGGAAGGCGAGCCCGCGCAGCCCGTACTCCTCGCCGGCCGACTGCAGGGGCGCCAGCACGGTGGTGATGGCGAACATCCACAGCAGGTCGGCGGTCCGCCAGGGGGCCTCCGGGAGGGGGGACAGGGCGGAGAAGACGGTCAGGTAGACCGCCCAGACGGGGACGATGACCATGAGCGTCCGACCGACCACCTCGGGGCGCAGGAGCGAGCGGACCGAGTGCAGTGAGGCGCCCCGGATCCCGTAGAGCCACCGTTGGACGAGCATGCTCCACGGGATGAGCAGGGCGAGCGAGAACAGGTTCGCCGCGTGGACCAGGGGTGTGAGCTCGAACCCGTCCGACAGCGGGTCGGTCCGGCCGAGCAGGGTGTCGGCGAGGACCGCGAGAAGGGTGAGGACGGTGCTGAAGAGGAGCAGCCCGCCCACCAGGAGGGCCAGGGCGGCGACGCCGCGCCAGACCCGGCGCTTCTCGTCGGTGAGGACGCGGTGGTAGGGCACACCCGGCGGGACCGGCCTGGGGCCGCGGCGGCGCGGGGAGGGCGCTGCGCCCGTGGGCGGTGTCCCCACCGCGCCCGAACGCGGATCCGCGGAGAACGGTCCGTGGGCCGGCTGCGGGGTCGGTGTCGGCGGGGGACTGTCTTCGTGGGCGTTCATACCTTCACGCTAACGAGGAGCGTGGTCGCCCAGGAGTGCCGGGTAACACGGGTTTCCTCCGCGATCCTCACCCGCCGGGAATGACAGGTGTCATACCTGGAGCGCCCCCGTGGGGCGGGGTTCGGGGAACTGAGGAGAAGACGGGCGGCTGCCGGCCCGTGTCCACCCGGGTCCGGGGAACCCGCCCCCGCCGCGCGTGGCACGCGAAAAGCCGCCCTCCGCCTTCGACGGCGGGGGCGGCTCGGGTGTTGGGGACGGGCCTCTCAGCTCCGTCCCGGCACTCCGGGGGTGCTACAGCGGGCGGACCTCCTCGGCCTGCGGGCCCTTCGGGCCCTGCGTGACCGAGAACTCCACACGCTGGTTCTCCTCGAGGTTGCGGAAACCGCTGCCCTCGATGTTGCTGTAGTGCACGAAGACGTCGGGGCCGCCCTCATCCTGGCTGATGAAGCCGAAGCCCTTGTCGCCGTTGAACCACTTCACGGTTCCCTGAGTCATGACTGCCTCCTGGCAGGTTGGTGGGATGGACCCGAGGTACGGGCCCGCGATCGCACTCGAGTTGCGGCGCGCCCCACCATTCCTGGCTGGACAGCCGCCCGCGTCGACTCCCGCGAGCGTCAAACACTAAGGTCAAACACATACACAGAAAACCACGATCCCCTGCTACAACAACGTCCGCCGCGAGGTATTCCCCCGGCGGCCCCGGATCGAGGGGCGGTACCGCGACGCGCGCCGCCCGTCCGCGGCGGCGGGCGGGGGTGAGGAGCCGGGTAGTCAGGAGTGGTGGTGTCCCCGCGGGTGGGATGACCTGCCAGTGTGGACCCCGGGAACCGTCCGACGCGAGGAGCTCTGCCATGACCCAGAACACGACCGACGACACGACGGGTTTCTCCGATCTGCCGCTGAGGCCGGAGATCCTGGACGCGCTCGCCGGCCTCGGCTACGAGGAGCCCACGCCGATCCAGCGGGAGGCCATCCCACCCCTCCTGGAAGGGCACGACCTGCTCGGACAGGCAGCGACGGGCACGGGCAAGACCGCCGCGTTCGCGCTTCCCCTGCTACAGCGGCTGCCCCGGGAGGGGAGGGGGCCGGAACCGTCGGCGCTGGTGCTCGTACCGACACGCGAGCTGGCCATCCAGGTCTCGGAGGCGATCCACCGCTACGGCCGGGTCCTGGGAGCGCGTGTCCTCCCGGTCTACGGCGGACAGCCGATCGGACGGCAGATCAGGGCCCTCGAACGCGGAGCCGACGTGGTGGTCGCCACACCCGGGCGTGCGCTCGACCACCTGAGCCGCGCCACGCTCTCCCTGGACGGGTTGGAGACGGTCGTCCTCGACGAGGCGGACGAGATGCTCGACATGGGCTTCGCCGAGGACATCGAGGCCATCCTCCAGGAGACGCCGCCGGAGCGCCAGACGGTCCTCTTCTCCGCGACGATGCCGCAGCGCATCAACGGAATCGCCCGGCGCCACCTGCGTGACCCGATCCGGACCCAGGTCAAGCGGGAGACGGCCACGCCGGGTGAGACACCGTTGGTGCGGCAGAGCGCCTACATGGTCCCGCGGGCGCACAAGCCGGCGGCGCTCGGGCGTGTACTGGACGCGGAGGCGCCGACGGCCGCGATCGTCTTCTGCCGGACGCGCGACGAGGTCGACGTACTCACGGAGACGCTGAACGGCCGGGGCTACCGCGCCGAGGCACTGCACGGCGGTATGAGCCAGGAGCAGCGCGACCGCGTGATGGGACGCCTGCGGAGCGGGACGGCCGACCTGCTCATCGCGACCGACGTCGCCGCCCGCGGACTCGACGTCGAGCAGCTCACCCACGTGGTCAACTACAACGTGCCCTCCGCCTCGGACACCTACGTGCACCGGATCGGCCGGATCGGACGGGCCGGCCGTGAGGGTGTGGCCATCACCCTGCTGGAACCGCGCGAGCACCGGATGCTCAAGACCATCAGCCGGGCGACCGGGAGCCGGATCCCGGTCGAGAAGGTGCCGACCATCGCCGACATGCGGGCCCGGCGTCTGGAGCTGACGCGCGCGGCACTGCGTGAAAGCCTCCTGGAGGACGAACTGGAGCGCTTCCGCGTCGTGGTCGAGGAGCTCGCCGACGAGTTCGACGTCATGGACGTGGCGCTCGCCGCGGTGAAACTGGCGCATGAGGCCTGCGGGCCCGCGGCCGACGAGGAGGAGATCCCGGAGGTCGCCGTCAGGCCGGGGCGGGAGCAGCGGGGCCGCGGCGACGCCGCCCGGCGGGGGGGAGGGCGCGGCCGCACCCCGTCGGGCGGGATGACGCGTCTCTTCGTCGGCGCCGGACGCAGCGCCCGCATCCGGCCCCAGGACCTGGTCGGCGCGATCGCCGGCGAATCGGGCCTCAGCGGACGCGATATCGGGGCGATCGAGATCGCCGACCGCTTCTCGCTGGTGGAGGTACCCGAGTCCGCGGCCGACGAGGTGATCACCGCCCTGCGCGGCAGCACCATCAAGGGGAGGAAGATGGTGGTCCGCCGGGACGCGCGGTGACCCGTCGGCGGAGCGCTCCGGGGGGGAGGACCGCGCCTTCCGCCGCCGGGCCGGGTCCGTCCGTTGCGGGCGACGGGTCCGGGGCCTGCGGTCACGCGGCACCCCGGGCGAAGCGGCCCGCCTTCGGCCTCTCGGGCGCGGTGGCGGGGGAGTGCGGCGGCTCCCACCGCTCTCCCCCCGCCCGGGAGGAGGGCCCCGGTCCTCATGGTGCGGAGTCGTTGGCGGGGCGGCCCGCGCCCTCGGCGGTGCAGCCGAGGCCGGACTGGTCCTCCCCGGTACCGCCGTCAGGGCTGCCGACGTCCTCGGCACCGATGTGCCGGAGCATCACCGCGGTCGCCGCGGCCAGGGCGAGGACGGCCACGGCGCCCGTCCAACCCGCCGTGTTCAGGCCCGCGATGAACGCCTCCTGGGCCCGCTCGAACACTGGTTCGGGAATCTCCCCCGCGACCGAGGCGGCTCCGGACAGGCTGTTCCCCACGGTCTGGGCCGTATCCGCCGGGAGGCCCGCGAGGGCCTCCGCGTTCATCCTGCTGCTGTAGACAGCGGCGGACAGGCTTCCCACCAAAGCGATGCCGGCTGCCAGGCCGAGTTCCTGGACCGTCTCCGACATGGCCGAGGCCGAACCGGCCTTCTCAGGCGGCGCGGCGCCGACCACCAGGTCAGTGCCCAGCGCCGCGATCGCGCCAAGGCCCAGGTACACCAGGGAGAAGGCCCCGACCACCGGGAACAGTCCGCCGGACGGCCCCACCAGACCCATCAGCGCGTAGCCCACGGAGGACAGCGCCAGCACCCCCGCCACCACGTATCCCGGGCGCACCCACCGGGCCAGGAGCGGCGCCACGATCGCCGAGAGCATCATCATCAGCGCGGGCGGGCCGTACCACAGGCCCGCGGCCAGGGGGGAGAGCCCCTCGACCAGCTGTAGGTACTGCGTGGTCAGGAACATGGTTCCGCCGACGCCCACCAGACCGACGAGCATCATTCCCAGGGCGACGCTGAAGGCGCGGTTCCCGAAGAGGGTCACGTCGAGCAACGGGCTCTTGAGGCTGAGCTGCCGGCGGACGAAGAGGACGGAGAAGACCGCGCCGACCACGACGGCGGTGAGTACGCCCCCGCTGGGCTCCTGCTTGGCGAACTCCTTGACCGCGTAGACGACCGGCAGGACGGCCAGTAGTGAGAGGAACACGCTGAGCAGGTCGAACCGGCCGCTCCGTGGAGCGCGGTACTCGGGCAGCAGGACCGGGGCCAGTACGAGCATCAGGCCGATCACCGGGACGGCCAGCAAGAAGGCCGCACCCCACCAGAAGTACTGGAGGAGCACGCCACCGACCAGCGGCCCGGCAGCCATGCCGCCGGCGAAGAACGTGGCCCACAGGCCGATCGCCAAGGCGCGCTGGCGGGCGTCGCGGAACATGTTGCTGATCAGAGCCAGCGTGGAGGGCATGAGGGTGGCACCGGCCGCTCCCAGCGCGGCACGGGCGGCGATGAGCACCTCGGGCGTGGGCGCGTAGGCTGCCGCGAGCGACGCGGCGACGAAGGCGACGCCACCGATCATCAGGAGGCGGCGGCGGCCGATCCGGTCCCCGAGCGTTCCCATGGTGATGAGGAATCCGGCGATCAGGAAGCCGTAGGCGTCCACGATCCACAGTTCCTGGGTACCGCTGGGGCGCAGATCCACAGCTAGCGAGGGCAAGGCCAGGTGCAGAACGGTCAGGTCCAGCCCCAGGAGAACGGTCGGCAGGGCGAGGACGGCCAGGCCCGCCCACTCGGCCGGGCCGGCCCTGCCAATGCTCGGGCGCGTCATGTCACGGCTCCTTTCGTCGTCGGAACGGACCCAGCATCGGAAACGACGCGCACGGCGTGCGCACGTAGCGCGCACGGGGCTCTGGGGGGCTGACTTGTATGCTGGGCGCATGCGTTTTGGGGTGCTCGGCCCGCTGGCCGTGTGGGACTCCAGCGGCGGCCAGGTCGCGATCACCGAAACGAAGGTCCGGGCGGTTCTGGCCAATCTGCTGGCGCACCACGGCCGGTCCGTCTCCGCCGACCAGCTCATCGAGGACCTGTGGGAGGGACGCCCGCCCGGTCGACCCCTGAACACCCTGCAGACCAAGGTCTCCCAGCTCCGGAAAGCCCTGGGGGCCGACCGTGTCCTGCGCTCCCCGGCCGGTTACCGGCTCCGCGTCGAGGATGGTGAACTCGACGCGGACAGATTCCAGCGGGACGTCGAGGAGGCAGACCGGACCGACGCCCCCGGCGCCCGGGAGCGGTTGCTTTCCGAAGCGCTGGGCCTGTGGCGCGGGCCGGCCTTCGCGGACTTCGCCGACGCGGCGTTCGCTCGCATCCAGGCTTTGCGCCTGGAGGAGTTGAGGGTCGAGGCGGCAGAGCGCCTGGCCGAGACCCGCATCGAGATCGGCGACGGGGCCCGGGCGGTCGCCGGGCTACGGGAGTTGGCCGAGGAGCACCCCCTGCGGGAGCGGCTGCACGGCCTGTACATGCTGGCGCTCTTTCGGGCCGGACGGCAGGGGGAGGCCCTGCGGACCTTCCACGATCTGAGCACCCGGCTCCGGGACCAGATGGGGGTCGACCCCGATCCGGCGGTCAGTGGGTTGTACACCTCGATCCTGCGCCAGGAACCGGAGTCAACCGTGCTTCCGCGAGTCGCCGACCGTCCGCGGAGCAACCTGCCCAGCCCGCCGACGGCGCTCATCGGCCGTGGGCCCGAGAGCGCGTACGTGCGCGAGGTGCTCTGCGCCCCCCACGGAGACCGCCTGGTGACCCTGACCGGTCCCGGCGGTGTGGGCAAGACCCGCCTGGCGATCGCCGTCACCCGGTCGCTGGTCAAGGACTTCCCCGACGGCGCGTGGATCGTGGAACTGGCCGGAATGGGCTGCGGGGCGACGACCGCCGACCTCGCCGAGCGCGTCATCGAGACACTGGGCCTGTGCGAGGGGGCCGCGGACTCCACGTTCGACCTGGTGGAGTGGCTCCGCGGGGCCATGGAGGATCGGCGGACGCTCGTCGTCCTGGACAACTGCGAGCACGTGGTGGCGCAGGTCGCCGACCTGGCCGTGGCTCTGCTGGCCGCCGACGGGGTACGCGTCGTGGTGACCACCCAGGAGGCGCTCAACGTCCCCGGGGAGACCGTCTTTCCGCTGGCGCCGCTCACTCTCCCTGAGCGTGTCCGCGATCCGGAGGAGATGATCGCCTCCTCCGGCGCGGTACGACTCTTCGTCGAGCGGGCCCGGGCCGCGTCCCCGGGATTCACGCTGACCGCGGAGAACGCCCCTGCCGTCGCCGCCGTCTGCCGCCGCCTGGACGGCATCCCCCTCGCCATCGAACTCGTCGCGGCCCGGTTGCGTGCGCTCACCCCCGAGCAGCTCGCCGCCGGTCTGGAGGACCGTTTCGCGCTGCCGACCGGTCCAGCCCGTGGCCGGCCCGCCCGACAACAGACGCTGCGGGCGATGATCGACTGGAGCTGGAACCTCCTGGTCGACGAAGAGCGCAGGATCCTGCGCCGATTGGCGGTGTACAGGGACGGGTGCGCGATCGATGGGGCACGGGCCGTCTGCGCCGGAGGGCACGAGGTCCTTGACGTGCTCTCCCGCCTGGTCGACCGGTCGCTCGTGGTGCGTGAAGGGACGCGGTACCGGTTGTTGGAGTCAGTCGCGGCGTACTGCGTCGAACGGTTGGCGGACGCCGGTGAACTGGAGGACGTGCGCCGTAGGTTCGTGGCCTTCCACGTCCGGGAGGCCGAGCGCGCGGATCCGCTTCTGCGGGGCGCCCGGCAGCGCGAGGCCCTGGAACGGTTGGACGCCGAGACGGTCAACCTGCGCCACGCGCTGGAGTTGGCGGTGCGCGTGGAGGAGGCCGACACGGCGCTGCGCCTGGTCAACGCGCTGGCGTGGTACTGGCGGCTGCGCAACCGGGTGGCTGAGGCACAGCGCTCGTTCGAAACCGCGCTGCGGCTCCCCGGTGGGTCGACGTCCGCGCGGTGCGCCGCCGAGGGCTGGTTGGCGGCCTTCGAAGGCCGCTGGCACCGCAAGGACGCCACCGCGGAGGAGGAGTCATCCCGGCTGCTCTGGTTCGCGGGGACGAACCTCTACCACAACGGCGATCAGAAGGGCGGGCGCGCCCTCGTTGAGGAGGCACTGGCTGGCGCCCGGGAAGTCGGCGACCTCTGGGTGGAGGCCGCCGCCCTGGCGGAACGTGCCGGGCACCGCCTTGATGACGGTGACGTGTTCGCCTCGCGTGCCGACGCCCGGCGCAGCGCGGTGGTCTTCACCGGCCTCGGGGATCGGTGGGGGCGGCTGCGGGCGCACGCGTCACTGGCCAGGGCCGCTGAGACCGGCCTTGACCACCTCGACGTCACCGGCCTGCTGGAGGAGGATCTTCGGGCCGCCGAGGAGCTGGGCCTGTGGGTCGACGTCATCGAGACGCTGTTCCGCCTCGGTCGCCTCGCGTCCGCGCGCGGTGAGAGCTCCCGCGCGCGCTACTTCCACGAGCGGGCGCGCCGAGTCGCCGTGGAGCGCTCCTACGCCTCCGGGGTGGTCCGAGCTGACGCCTGGCTAGGGCAAGCGGATCACGTCCCAGGGGAGAGCCGCACCGAGCACCGGACGGGCGCCTTCCCCGGGGGCGGAGGGCCCAACGCCGCCTAGTCACGCACCTTCCGCGCCGACGCCTCCGCAAGGGGGCCGACCACCGCGGTGGGTCGCCGGGCGTCTCTGTCGGAGGTTCCGCTCCAGCACCCGCTCCGGGGCCGGCCTTCCGTGTCTCCCCCGATCCGAGGGCCTCCGGAAAACACCTCAGGCCAGAGCCGAAGCCCTGGCCTGGAAGTGATGTGGTGGGCGATACAGGATTCGAACCTGTGACCTCTACCGTGTCAAGGTAGCGCTCTAACCAACTGAGCTAACCGCCCGCGTGACGCTGTGGGGAGGTGGAGACGGGATTCGAACCCGTGTAGACGGCTTTGCAGGCCGCTGCCTCGCCTCTCGGCCACTCCACCGAGTTACACGAGAGGCGCCGGGGGCGCCTCGCGTCTCCTCCGAGCGGACGACGGGATTCGAACCCGCGACCCTCACCTTGGCAAGGTGATGCTCTACCAGCTGAGCCACGTCCGCTTGCTGCCTGGCGTGCGGCCCGTGGGCCCCGCCGTGCTGCTGGTAAGAACTCTAGCGGAAAGTCCGCAGACGGCAAATCGACGGAGGAGGGACGGGGGCTCGACGTCCGCGTCGCGGAACCCGGGTGGACAATGGGACGCGGGCGCGACGAAGGGAAGGCGCTATGAGCCGGAGCGGTGACACCTGCCGGGGCGAGGGCCACCAGTCGTGGCCGCGGGCGCGCGAGGCCGCCCGGCTCCTGGGCGCGCGGAGGGTTCCCCCCGTGCGCGACCTGCCCCTGGCGCAGGCCCTGGGCGGTGTCCTGGGCGCCGACGTGCAGGCCCTGGTGGGGCTGCCCGCCTTCGACGCCTCGGCCATGGACGGCTTCGCGGTGGCGGGCCCGGGGCCCTGGCGCCTGGTCGGCACCCAGCTGGCGGGGGCCGCCCCGGCGCTGGTGAGCCTGCGCCCGGGCGAGGCCGTGGAGATCGCCACCGGGGCGCGGGTGCCCAAGGGCGCCGAGTGCGTCCTCCCCTACGAGCTGGCGCTGACCCGGGACGGAACCGTGGAGGGGCCCGCCGAGGCGGGCCGCCACGTGCGCTGGGCGGGGGAGGAGACCGCCCCGGGCGAGACCGTTCTCCCCCGCGGGTCGGTGCTGGGCCCCGCGGCGCTGGGCCTGGCCGCGAGCCTGGGCCACGAGAGCCTGCCGGTGCTGCGCCCCCGGGTCCTGGTGATCGTCACCGGGGACGAGGTGGCCACCTCGGGCCTGCCCGGAGACGGCAGCGTGCGCGACGCCATCGGCCCCATGCTGCCGGGCGTCGTCGAGCGCGCGGGCGGACGGGTGGAGGCGCTGCGGCACATGGGCGACGAGCGCCGCCCCCTGTTCGAGGCGGTGGCCGGGGCCGACGCCGACGTGGTCGCGGTGTGCGGCTCCTCCTCCCGGGGGCCGGCCGACCACCTGCGCCCCGTTCTGGCCGAACTCGGCGCCGCGGTGGAGGTGGACGGGGTCGCCTGCCGCCCGGGGCACCCGCAGCTGCTGGCCCGCACCGACCGCACCGTGTTCGTGGGCCTGCCCGGCAATCCGGGCGCCGCCCTGGTCGCCGCGGTGACCCTGCTGGTGCCGCTGCTCGCGGCCATGACCGGGCGGGCGGACCCGGGGTCGGGGCTGCCCCCGGCGGTGCCGGAGGGGGAGGTGTCCGCCCATCCGCGCGACACCAGACTGGTGCCCGTGAGGGTGGAGGGCCCACACGCCCGGGCGGTCGGCCACGACCGGCCGGGCAGCCTGCGCGGGGCCGCCCTGGCCGACGCCTACGCGGTGGTGCCCCCCGGCTGGGACGGCTCCGAGGTGGAGCTGGTCCGCGTTCCCTGAGCGGCGGGTTCCACGGCGGGGTTGCCCCGGCCGCGCAGCAGCGCCCAGACCTGTACCGCGGCGTAGAGCACGATGCCCGCGGCGATCGCGCTGGTCAGGTGCATGCCGTCGGTGAACGCCGCCCGCGCGGCCTCCATGAGCGCGCCGCCCTGCGCGCCGCCGAGTTCGGCGGCGGCGTTGGCCGCACCGCCCAGCGTCTCGCGGGAGGCGGCCACGGCGGTGTCGGGAACCCCGTCCACGGCGGTCAGGTTCGCCCGGTAGGAGGCGGCCAGGACGCTGCCCAGGACCGCCACGCCCAGTGCCGCTCCGAGTTCGTAGGCGGTCTCGGAGATCGCCGAGGCCGCGCCGGCGCGCTGCGGCGGGGCCGCCGCCATGATCGCGCCGTTGGTCAGCGTCTCGGCGTACCCGGCCCCGGCGGCGATCAGCGCGAAGCCCACCGCGACCAGCGCGACGCCGGAGGCCGCGCCCTCCTGGGGCGCGGACACCAGCACCGCGAAGCCCGCCGCGGTCACCAGCAGGGCGCCGCCGACCACCGAGGCCAGGCTCAGACGGCGGGACAGCCGTACCGCCACCAGGCCCGCCAGCACCGACAGCACCAGGCCCGGGACCAGCACGAGGCCTGCCCGCATGGGTGAGACGTCCAGCACCAGCTGGAGGTACTGGGTGAGGAAGAACAGCGACGAGACCAGCGAGAACACGATCAGCAGGTTGGTGGCCACAGCCACGCTGAACACCCGGTGGCCGAACATGCCCACGTCGATGAGCGGGTGGTCGAGCCGCCGCTGGCGGCGCACGAACAGGTAGCCCAGGGCCAGGCCGGCGGCCAGGGCCGCGAGGGGCGCGGGGCTCGGCCCCTCGGTGGCCAGCTTCTTGATCCCGTAGACGGCGGGCAGCATCGCCGCCATCGACAGCACCACGCTGAGCGGGTCCAGGCGCCCCGGTTCGGGGTTGCGCGACTCACGGACGAGAAGGGGGAGCAGCACCAGGAGCAGCGCCATCACCGGCAGGTTGATGAGGAAGACCGAGCCCCAGAAGAAGTGCTCCAGCAGCCAGCCGCCCAGGATGGGCCCCAGCGCGGCGCCGCCCGAGAAGCCCGAGCCCCACAGGGCGATGGCGAGCAGCCGCTGGCGGGGGTCCAGGAAGATGTTGCGCAGCAGGGACAGGGTGGAGGGCATCAGCGAGGCCCCCGCCAGGCCCAGCAGGGCGCGGGCCGCGACCAGGACCTCGGCCGTGGGCGCGAACGCGGCCAGCAGCGAGGCCGCGCCGAAGGCGGCCGAGCCGACCATGAGCAGGCGGCGCCGGCCGATGCGGTCGCCGAGGGATCCCATGGTGACCAGCAGCCCGGCCAGGACGAAGCCGTAGACGTCGACGATCCACAGCAACTGGCCCGAGGTGGGCCGCAGCTGCTCGCTCAGCGCGGGTACGGCGAAGCCCAGCACGGTCGAGTCGACCGAGATCAGGATGACGGGCAGGACCAGGACGGCCAGGGCGGCCCACTCGCGGGGGCCCGCGAGGGTGGTGCCGTTTCCGGCCTTGGCGGAACTCATCTTTCCTCGTTACGTGTGATGGGTGGTGCGGATCGGGAAGCGCGGTCGACCGGGGGACACGCCGGGACTCTTCAACCGTCCGGACGGTACAGTGTCAATCGTGAACACGTCGAACACCCGAGACCGCATCCTCGACGCCCTTCAGGACATTCTCGTCAGCGAGGGTTATTCCGGGGTGACCCTGGAGGCCGTGGCGCGCGACGCCTCGGTGTCCAAGGGGGGTCTGCTGTACCACTTCCCGTCCAAGGCGGCCATGCTCAACGGTCTCATCGAACGCCTGACCTCGCTGGCCGAGGAGCAGTTCCGCGAGGCCGTGGAGGGGGAGGAGGGCGTGGTCCGCGTCTTCCTGCGCACCTCGCTGCCGGGCAGCCCCGAGGAGCGCGAGCTGTACTGGGCGGTCATCGCGGGCCTGCGCGGCCAGGAGGACATGCCCGAGGAGGCCGCCGACCGGATCCGGTACCTCTTCAGCCGCTGGGGCGAGCTCCTGCACGCCGAGCTCACCGACCCGGTGCTGGCCGAGATCATCCTGCGCGCGGGCGACGGACTGTACATGTCGGCGGTCGCCGGACTGGCCCAGCCCGACCCGGATCTGACCCGGCGGATGATCGACCGCCTGACCGAGGCGGCGGACCGGGTGCGCCGCGAGCGCTGATCCGGCGGCCTCAGACCCGCAGCTCGAAGAGCTGGTACTCCCCGCCGCCCGCGGTGAAGCGCTGGACCGGGGTAAAGCCCCGGCCCTCGTAGTAGCGTACGAGGGCCCCGTCACCGCCCACCCAGCAGTCCACGCGCACGAGCCCGGCACCGTGCTCGCGCGCCCGCCTGCGGGCGAAGGCGAGCATCCTGCCGCCCGTGTTCCGCCCGGCGTGCCCGCGCGGGACCAGCAGCAGGCGGACGTAGAGCTCGGGTTCGGCCGCCGGCGGAACGTGGGCGGGAGCCCGGGCGCTCAGATTGAGGAAGCCGGCCGCGCCGTCGCCGGACTCGGCCACCCACAGCCCCTCGGCGGCCAGGTCCTCGACCAGGGCGACCCGGGCCGGGTCCCGGGACCAGGGCCGGTCGCCCCACTGGCCGGAGCGCCCGTGCGCGGCCAGCCACGCCACGGTGGCGTCGAAGGTCTCCAGCAGCGCGGGCGCGTCCGCCGGTCCGCCCTGGCGCAGCCTCATGTGTCCGCCTCACTGGTCGGGGAAGAAACGAGACAGACGCACGTTAGTCGGTCGGCGGTCCGTCCGGCATCCGGTTTCCCGCTCCCCGAGGGAGGTGGTCCCCTGTCCCCGGCGAAGGTGACCGCGCGGTGCTGTTCACGCCTTCCGGATCATGGTTTACTTCCCGGTAACTTCGTTGCCGCAGCAGGGCCCCGTGTTCGTCGGGTGCCAGCCCACCCCGCGAGGTGAAGTGTGCACTACCGCCAAGAGTGGGGCGCGCCGGGTCGACCGCGACGGACCTCTTCGCGAGACTGTTGCCACCTCGCCGGAGCGTCCACGGGGTGAGATCACGCAGACGGGAAAGCGGGGGGCGGATGCACAGGCTCACCAACCAGGTACGGCCTTACGCCTGGGGGGCCCGCGCGGCCATCCCGAGGCTGCTGGGCGCCGAGCCCGACGGCACGCCCCAGGCCGAACTGTGGCTGGGAGCCCACCACGGGGCGCCGAGCACGGCCCAGTGCGAGGACGGCGCCCGGCCCCTGCCGGCCCTGATATCCGACAACCCCCACCGTGTGCTGGGCAGGCGCACCGCCGAGCGCTTCGGCGCGCGGCTGCCCTTCCTGCTCAAGGTGCTGGCCGCCGAGGCGCCCCTGTCCCTGCAGGTGCACCCGGACGCCGACCGGGCCCGGGCCGGGTTCGAGGCCGAGGAGCGCGCGGGCATCCCCGTCGACGCCCCCCACCGCAACTACCGCGACCCCCACCACAAACCCGAACTCCTGTTGGCCCTGGAACCCTTCGAGGCCCTGTGCGGTTTCCGGGAGCCCACCGCCGCCAGCGTCGACCTGCGCGGGCTCACCTGCGAGCTGGCGGCCCTGCTGCGCGCCGACCTGGCCCTGCCGGACACCGGCGCCGCGCTGCGCGCGGCCCTGACCCGCCTGCTCACCCTCCCCGACGGGGAGCGCCCGCGGCTGATCGGCGACTTCGTGCGCGAGTGGTCGGCCTCCGGGGCGTCCTGCCCCCACCGGGCCATCGTCACCGACCTGGCCGCCCGCTACCCGGACGACCCGGGGGCGGTCGCGGCCCTGCTGCTCAACCGGGTCACGCTGTGGCCGGGCCAGGCCCTGTTCCTGCCCGCGGGCAACATGCACGCCTACCTCCAGGGCACCGCCGTGGAGGTGATGGCCAGCTCCGACAACGTGCTGCGCGCCGGGCTGACCCGCAAGCACGTGGACGCGCCCGAACTCCTGGACGTGGTCGACTTCTCGGTGCTGCCCATCCCCTACGCCCGGCCCGACCACCTGGACGGGCGCCGCGAGTTCCGCCCGGCCGCGCCGGAGTTCGCGCTGCACGAGATCGGACCGGGACGCATCACCGCGCACCTGCCAGGGGAGGGGCCCGCGGTCGTGCTCGCCCTGCACGGTCAGGTGGAACTGGTCGCCGAGGTCGGCCAGGGGGTGACCCTGCGGCGCGGGGAGTCGGTGTTCGTGCAGGCCGACAGCGGGCCGATCAAGGTCGAGGGGCAGGGCCACGTCGTCGCCGCCACCGTCGGGGACCTGTGAGGCGGGCGCGTTTCGCTCCGCCGCGCCGATAGCCTGGGCCCCTGTTCCCGTAGACGACACGAGGGGTACCACCATGGCGCTTGAGCGTCCGGAGATCGACTTCATCGAGGGACCGCCCCCCGCCGACCTGGAGATCACCGACATCGAGATCGGCGAGGGCGCGCAGGCCGGGCACGGCAGCGCCGTCGACGTCCACTACGTCGGCGTGGCCTTCTCCAGCGGCGAGGAGTTCGACGCCAGCTGGAACCGCGGCCAGCCGCTGAGCTTCCGCCTGGGCGCGCAGCAGGTCATCCCGGGCTGGGACCAGGGCATCCTGGGCATGCGCGTGGGCGGTCGCCGCAAGCTGGTCATCCCGCCGCACCTGGCCTACGGCGAGCGCGGCGCCCCCGGCGCGATCAAGCCGAACGAGACGCTCATCTTCGTCTGCGACCTGGTCGGCGTGCGCTAGGGCGGGTATCCGCCGCACGCGCCCCGGAGCGCGCGGGGCCCGTGCCGCGCTCCCACGTGCGGCACGGGCCCCTCCTCCCGTTCCCTAACCCAGGGTTGCGCCCACCTTCACGTGGCCCTTGAGCAGGTCGCGGGCGATCGTGCGGCGCTGGATCTCGTCGGTGCCCTCGAAGATGCGCAGCAGCCGCACGTCGCGGTAGAAGCGCTCGATGGGCAGCTCACGGGTGTAGCCCATGCCGCCGTGGATCTGCATGACGCGGTCGACGATCTCGTTGGCCTTCACCCCGCCGAACAGCTTGGCGATGGACTGCGCGTGCCGCGAGTCCCGGCCCACCGAGACCTGCCAGGCGGCGTGCAGCACCAGCAGGCGCAGCGCCTCGATCTCCGTCTGGGAGTCGGCGATCATCCACTGGATGGCCTGGCGCTCGGCGATGGGCGCGCCGAAGGTCTCCCGGGTGAGCGAGTACTCGATCGCCATGTCCAGCAGCCGCTCGCAGCCGCCGAGCGCGCGGGCGGGCAGCAGGTAGCGGCCCTTGCCGATCCACTGCATCGCCAGCGCGAAGCCCTTGCCCTCCTCGCCGAGGATGTTCTCGTGGGGCACGCGCACGTCCTGGAAGACCAGGGCGGCGGGGCGGCGCTCGCCCATGGTGTCGATCGGTTCGGAGGTCCAGCCCGCCTCGCGGTCGACCAGGAAGCAGGTCACGCCCCCGTTGGCGCCCTTCTCCGGGTCGGTGACCGCGAAGACCATGGTGAAGTCGGCCTCGTTGCCGCCGGTGATGAAGGTCTTCTCGCCGTTGATGACCCACTCGTCGCCGTCGCGGACCGCCCGCGTGCGGATGGCCTTGGCGTCGGAGCCCGCGCCGGGCTCGGTGATGGCGAAGCAGGAGCGGCGCTCACCGGCGATGGTGGGCAGCAGGTAGCGCTTCTTCTGCTCCTCGTTGGCGTGGTAGAGGATGTTGTCGGCCTCGCCGCCGAACTTGAAGGTCAGGAAGGTCCGGCCCAGTTCGATCTCGATGATCGCGGCGGTGACCGGGTCCAGGCCCATGCCGCCGTACTCCACGGGCGTCTCCACACCCCAGAAGTCGGACTTGCGGGCCAGTTCGCGCAGGCGGGTGCGCTCCTTGGAGGTGAGGCCGGGCGGGTGCCCCTCGCGCTCACGGCGCAGAACCTCGTTCTCCAGCGGCATCAGCTCCCGCTCGACGAAGGTCCGCACCCAGTCGCGGATGGCGCGCTGTTCTTCGCTCAGTGAGAAATCGATCACGGCCTTGTCTCCCCAGTAACCTAACAGTGTTCGGTTATGGAAGGGTACGGGTTCCACCGACGTGCGTGCAAGGGGCGGTCCGCAGCGGTGGTGACGGGCGCCGGGACGCCCCGGCGCGGTACCCCGCCGGGCTCCGTCCCGCGCGGTCGCGTACGGAGGCGGCCGGGGGCGCGAAAGCCGCCAAGGGGACCCATACGGCGCACCGACATGCGATGATCAGGCCGGACGCCGGAGGTACCGGTCCGTCCGCCGCAGTGGAGAAGGGGTTCCTTCCGTGGCCCGACCCAAGACGCCGATCCTGAGCAAACCGGCCATCCGGAGCGCGGCGCTCGCGCTCATCGACCGGGACGGGCTGGACGGGCTGTCCATGCGCAAACTCGCCCAGGAACTCGACGTGCAGGCGGCCTCCCTCTACAGCCACTACCGCACCAAGGAGGAGCTGCTCACCGAGGTGGCCGACGAGGTCACCTCGCGCATCGACGTCTCGGGCTTCGAGGGCGGCGACTGGCGCCGGGGGCTCACCGTGTGGGCCCGGTCCTACCGCGACGCCCTGGCCGAACACCCCCACCTGCTGCCCGTGGTCTCCTCCGGGCCGGGCCGCCGCGAGGAGGCGCTGCGCCGCGCCGACGCCGTGCACGGCGGGCTGGTGGGCGCCGGGTGGCCGCCCCGCTACGCCACGATGATCGGCGCTTCCACCAAGTACCTGGTGGTGGGGGCCGCGACCAACTCCTTCGCCCGCGGGTTCGACGACGACGTGCGGGTCTACCGCGACCGCTACCCGAACCTGTCCCAGGCCCACCGCCTGGCAGAGCACGCCGCCGAGATCGACGACGCGAGCTTCGAACTGGCGCTGGCGGCCTTCCTGGACGGCCTGACCGGCGTCTTCGCCCGGATCAAGGACGAGAGCTGAGCCCGGGGCGCGTCGCCCGAGCGCGATGCTGGCCGCGTCGCGCCGGGACGCCTTCCTGTTGTGGCCGGTCATGGGGTGCCGCCGGTGCCGGGCGCCCCACGTGGAGGCGCGGGCCGGATCCACCGCGGGAACCGCGACCCCCGGGGCACGGGCCATCGGGCGGGTCCAGGAGGCGGTTCGGTGGACTTTCCCGGCCGCCGGCCCGACGGGTTCCCCGAGGGTCTTCCCTCCACCGGACATCGCCCTTCGGAGGTCAGCGCCACGGCGCTCACTCACGTGCACTCGTGTGGGCTTGAGGAACCTCTCACGCCCACAGCCGACAACACCTTCTTCGTAGCGCACGAAAAGGCGCTTCGATAAGCGAACAAGGCGACCGTAACCGGCCTTTTCCGACCGAGGTTTTCCTCCCCGCCCATGTTCGGCGCGGCAGGGCGTTGGTAGCGTGGATCGGGACCGCCGCAGGCGGCGGCGCAGGCGTGCGACGAGAAGGGCTTTCCCCGTGGCGAAAAAGCGCGTGAACTGGGCGAAGAAGCTTCCCGAGGTCTACGCGAAACTGGGCGAGATCGACAAATCCATCGCCGAACACCTGGAACCCCGCCTGCTGGAGCTGGTCAAACTGCGCGCCTCGGTGCTCAACGGCTGCTCCTTCTGCGTCGACCTGCACACCCGGGCCGCCCTGGCCGAGGGGGAGAGCCAGCAGCGGCTCTTCCTCGTCTCCGCCTGGTACGAGGCCGGGACCCTCTTCACCGACGCCGAGCGGGCGGCCCTGGCCCTCACCGACGAGATCACCCGCCTGGGCGAGCACGGAGTCTCCGACCGGGTCTACGACGAGGCCGCCGAGCACTTCGACGACCAGGCCCTGGCCGCGCTCGTCGCCGCGGCCTCGGTGATGAACCTCTACAACCGCCTGGCCGTCACCAGCAACCTGCATCCGCGCGAGCGCTGACCCGGGAGGGCGCCGGGCCCCGCGCGGCGCGCGCCGAACACGGCAACGGACCCAGGAGCCCACATGCTGCCCGCCGACGCGACCCTGCCCCACCTGCTCGAACGCAACGCCGCCGACCGGCCCGAGGCCCCCGCCCTGGCCTGGCGCGAGCCCGGCACCGGTGAATGGAGCACCCTGACCTGGTCGCTGGTGCGCGACCGGATCACCGAACTCGCCGAGGGCTACGCGGCCCCCGGCGTGCGACCCGGCGACCACGTCCTGCTCATGATGGCCAACCGCCCCGAGCACTGGCTCAGCGACCTGGCCCTCGTGCACACGGGCGCCGTCCCCACCACCGTCTACGGCACCTCCGCCCCCGAACAGGTCGCCCACATCGCCCGGCACAGCCGCGCCCGCCTCGCCGTGGTCGAGAACCCGGACCTGGCCGCCGCCTGGGAGGGCCTCCTCGGCGACCCCGGCACGCCCCTGGGCGCCCTCATGGTCGTGGACGGGGCCGAACCGGCGCGCGGCCACACCGACTACGCCATCCTCCGGGGCGCCCCCGGCGGCCCCGCCGCCGAGCGCTGGCGCGGGCGCGGCCCCGGGGACCTGTTCACCGTCGTCCACACCTCCGGGACCCCCGGCGACCCCAAGGGCGAGGAGCTGTACCGGGACTGACCCCACACAGGCGACCGCCCCGTCGCCGTGACGGGGCGGTCAGCGCTCAGGAACCCTGTCCGGTGGTCCGCTGTTCCTCCCTGGCGGGTTCGTCCGACGGTGCGGGGCGGGCAGCGGCGTGCGCGGCCCGGTACCCGCTGTCGTAGACGGCCTCGTGCCGGCGCTCGTCCGCGGCCTCCTCCCGCGAGGGCCAGCCCGCGGTCAGACCGTAGATCACCAGGACGTCCACGGCGATGGCCACCGCCGACCACAGCGGCATCGCCGTGACGAAGCCCAGCTGGGCGATGGCGTTGAGCGAGGCGAGGACCAGGGCGAAGGCCCTGGCCCAGGCGCTGCGGGAGAGCACGGCCAGACCGGCCACGACGAGCACCGCGCCCCACAGGCCGAGCAGGACGCCCCAGGAGGTGAAGTCCAGCAGGAGCACGCCCGAGGCGGTGGTCTCGTAGAAGGAGGGCCTGAAGAGGGCGACCAGCCCCTGCACGATGTTGACGGCTCCGGTGACGATCAACAGGGTCGCGGTGAAGAACTGCCACCCGTTCGCTGCCTGCGTCCGCATGTCCGCTCCTTCCCGGCCGTTCCCGGGGGTCCGGGACGCAGGAACGGCCGTTCGGCTGTCCCTGGCGGATACGCGATCCGCGCACCTTGTCTCATCATCGGACCGGCGGGGTCAGCGCCACACCACCCGTGGCTACGGATCCGGCAAAGCTCTCCGTGCGGGGGCGGCCGGTCCGCGACCCCATGGGTATGAGATTACGTAATTACGGAATAGTGAGTAAGGTGGGGGCATGGCGGAACGTACGACCGAGCGGCGGCTGGCGGACCTGGAGGCACGGGTCGCCGCCCTGGAGGAGCGCGCGGCCGGGGAACCCGTGCGGGAGGGGGGAGCGGAGGAGGCGCCCCGGGACGCGTTCTTCGCCCTCAACGCCCTGCGGGAGCACGCCACCGGGCGCGGCGCGGTGGTCTTCGCGGGAGTGGTGCGCGGCGAGGACGGCGGCGGAGCCCTGGAGTGGCAGCAGGGCCTGCCGGTGGAGCGCCTGGCGGGAGCCGACTGGTCCCGCCTGGCCGCCGGGTTGGACGCCCTGGGCCACCCCGTGCGCCTGCGCCTGCTGCACGCCGTCTGGGAGGGCGCCAGTACCGTCGCCGAGCTCGCCGAGCGCTCCGACTTCGGCACCACGGGACAGATCTACCACCACGTCAACCAGCTCGCCGCCGCCGGATGGGTCACCACCGTCCGGCGCGGCCACTACGCCGTCCCGCCCGAACGCGTCGTCCCCCTGCTCACCATCCTCACGGCGGCGGGCGGGACCGTCTGAGGCCGACGGGCACGGCGGAAGGAAGGAACGTTCATGAGACCCCCGACCCGAGTCATCGCCGCCGCCTGCGCGGCGGCCGCCCTGGTGCTCGCCGCCGGTGTCGCCCTCCGGCCGGTGGTGCCGGACCTGTCCGCCGAGGAGGCCGGGGACCCCGGCCTCCTCGACCGGGCGCGCCCCCTGCTGGCCGGGGGCGTCCACGACCGGGTCAGCGTCGTCGAGATCGACGGCGACCGGACCCGCTTCGCCCATTTCGGCGCCGACGACCACACCGACTACGAGATCGGCTCGGTCGCCAAGACGATGACCGGGCTGCTGCTCGCCGACGCCGTCGAGCGGGGCGAGGTCACCGAGGACACCCGGCTCGGCGCCCTGGTCGAGCTGGGGGACGCCCCGGCCGCGGACGTGACCCTGGCCGAGCTGGCCAGCCACCGCTCCGGCCTGCCCCGCCTGCCGAGCCGCCCCCGGGACCAGGCGCGCTTGGCCCTGGCCGTCACCCTGGGCGGGGACCCCTACCGCTACGACGTCGATACCCTGACCGACCAGGTCGCCGCCGCCGGGCTGTCCGGCCGCGGCGAGTCCCGCTACTCCAACATGGGCACGGCCGTCCTGGGCCAGGCCCTGGCCGAGGCGGCCGGGAGCGACTACCGCACTCTGCTGCGCGAGCGCGTGCTCGACCCCCTGGGCATGGACGAGAGCCTCCTACCCGTCTCCGAGGCCGATCTGCCCGAGGACGCCACGGTGGGCCACACCGAGCGGGGGCGGCGGGCGGACCCCTGGCTGGCCCACGCCTACGCGCCCGCGGGCGGAGTCCGCTCCACCCCCGCCGACATGGAACGCTACGTCCGCGCCCTGTTGGAGGGCACCGCGCCCGGGACGGCCGCGATGGAGCCGCGCTGGGACGACGGGCACGGAGGCCGGATCGGCTTCGCCTGGGTGGTGGAGGACCACGGGGGCGCCGAGGTCACCTGGCACAACGGGGGCAGCGGGGGGTTCGCCGCCATGGTCGCCCTGGACCGGGAGGCCGGTCGGGCGGTGCTCGCCTTCGGCAACACCACCACCGGACTGGAGCCGCTGGCACTGGAGCTGCTGACCGGGGAGGCCCCCTGATGGACCCGCTCGACCTGCTGCCCTACGCCGTGGCGGTGTTCCTCAACGGGGCCTGCGCGCTCAGCGCCTGCGGCGTCCTCGTACGCGCCCGGCGCGACGGCGGCCGCCACCGCCTCCTGGACCGCTGGGACGCGCTGGCGCGCACGGCCAACACCTTCTTCTTCCTGGTGCTCGCCCTGCTGCTGACCTCGTGGGCGCTCGTTCCGGTGCTGGTGTGGTACCTGGTCCTGGCCCTGACGGCCGCCTCGGCGGCGGCCGTGGTCCTGCGCTGGCCGGAGCTGCGCGCGCGGGGGGCGGACCCGGGCGCGGCCTCCCGGCGCCTGTCCGCGATCGGCACACTGGTGCTCCTCGCGTTCCCGGCCGCCGCCCTCCTGGTCGTCGTCTGACGGGCGGGGATGGCAGAAAGTGCGGAATGCATGGGATGTCAGAATCGAAAACGCCGAATCGCTCCGCTTTCCCGCCGGGTCGACGGGGTTCCTGGCCAGAACGTCCACGTGCCTTTCGGATCTGGTCTACGGTAAATTCCGTCCACCCGCGAATTCTCCGAGGGATATCCGGGTGGGCCTCCCCTGCCCGGAGACCGGGCGACGGGTCCGGGCACGGCCCCGCTCCCTTCGCACGATTGCCCCGCGAGGATCCCACTCATGTCAGTCCACGTGTCCGAACGGAAACGGTCCCCCCTCCGGCCCGGACAACAGGCCCTGGTCGCCCTCCTGACCGTGACCGCGCTGGTGGCCCCCGCATGTTCGTGGGTGGTGATCACGGCACCCGCCGAGGCCCGCCAGCTCGTGGCCCTGGCCCTCGGCGCGGCCGGGACGGGCCTGTGCGCGGCCGTCGCGGTGGCCGCCCACCGGGCCGCGGCGGCCCGCGCCGCCCGCGAGCACGGAACCCGTGTCGACGCCACCGCCGAGACCCTCGAACGCGAGGCCGCCCACCTGGTCGACCAGCTCCTGCCCGCGCTCGCCGCCGGTGTGGACCGGGGCCGTTCCGCGCACGAGGTGCTCGCGGAGCACCCCCGACCCCGCCACGTCGCGCTGCACCGGCTCGCCTCCGCGGTCGCCGACGGGTTCGAGGACGCCCGGGCCCGCCTCGCCCACGAGCGCGGCCTGCGCACCGCGCTGGAGGAACAGGTCGCCGACCTGGACCGCCGCGGCCTGCCCCTCATGGTCGCCCGCATCCGCCAGGACCGCCTCAGCGCCGCCGAGACCCTCCAGGAGGAGCTCCCGGCCGTCCACGGCGCCCTCGACGGCCTGCGCCACCACGTCCTGGAGGAACTGCTGGCCGCCAACCGTCGCTCGGCCTCGGCCATGGCGGCCGCGGCCGCCTCCGGCGCCCGTATCCAGGCCCACCTGACCAGCCTGCTGGCCAAGCTCCGCGAACTCCAGGACTGCTACGGCGACAGCCCCGGCATCTTCGGCGACCTGCTCGACATCGACCACGGCGTCTCGCGCACCGGCCGTCTCGCCGACTGCTTCGTCGTCCTGGCCGGAGGCCGCTCGGGCCGCCGCTGGACCCGCCCCATCGTCATGGAGAGCATCCTGCGCGGAGCCATGGGCCGGATCAGCGCCTACCGCCGGGTGCGGTTGCACAACACCAGCACCGCCGCCATCGTCGGCTACGCCGCCGAGGGCGTCATGCAGGCCCTGGCCGAGCTCATGGACAACGCCGCCAACTTCTCCGCCTACGGCACCGAGGTGCACGTCTACGTCCAGGAGGAGGACACGGGGCTGACCATCACGGTGGAGGACAGCGGGCTGGGCATGCGCGTGCGCGAGCGCAGGCTTGCCGAGAGCCTGGTCACCGAGCCCCGCGACCTGTCCACGCTGCGCGGCACCCGCATGGGCCTGGCGGTGGTGGGCCGCCTGGCCGCCAAGTACGGGCTCAGCGTCAGCTTCCGCCCCTCGGCGCGCGGCGGCATCGGCGTCGTGGTCCTCGTCCCGCCGCACCTGGTCACCGACTCCCAGCCGGCGCCGCACGGGTTCGCCCCCTCCCGCCGCGCCGAACACGGCCCGCGCGCCGCCGCTGCCCTGCCCGTGCGGGAACCGTCCGGCCTGCCCCGGCGGCGCCGCGGGTACACCCTGGCCGCCGCGCTGCGCGAGGAGCCCGACCAGCTCGACCCGCGGCCGATGCGGGCGACCGGCTCCGGCGGCGACCCCGGCACCAGGTTCGCGGCCTTCCGGGAGGCCCGCGTGGCCCCGGACCGGTCCGCGCCCGAGACAGGGTGAGCGCGGACCCCGCCACGCCCCACACGACCAACAGCCCACCGAGCCGAAGGGAAGAACGAGGAGCCCGATGGAGACCATGGACATTAGCCTCGACTGGCTGCTGGAGAACCTGCGCGACAGGACACCGGGCGTCCGCCACGTCCTCGTGCTGTCCAGGGACGGACTCAAGATGTGCCACACCCACGAACTGCACGTGGACCGCGCCGACCAGCTCGCCGCGATCTCCGCGGGCATCCAGAGCCTGTCCCTGAGCGCCTCCGCGGAGTTCGGCGACGGCGGCGGGGCGGGCCAGGCCATGGTCGAGTTCGGCGGCGGCGTCCTGCTCATCATCGGCGCGGGCGAGGGCGCCCACCTGGCGGTGGTCACCACCCACGACGCCGACGTGGGGGTGGTCGGCCACAACATGAACGAACTCGTGGAGCGAATCGGCGGCTTCCTCACCGCCGCCCCGCGCCGGATCGGGCTTCCCGGCGCGGGCGGCTGGGCGGAGCGGGCCGGGACGGGCGCCGAACCGACGCGATGAACCACGGCCCTCTCCAGCGGGAGTCCCCGGACCGGTTGTACACCGTGACCGGAGGCCGTGCCGACGACGCCCGCGCCCTCGACGCGGTCACCCTGATCGTCTCCGAGTGCGAGCCGGCGCCCGGTATGCAGTCCGAGCACGCCGCGATCCTGCTGATGTGCACGCGACCGACCGCCGTGGTGGAGGTCTCCGCCGAACTCGAACTGCCCGTCAGCGTCGTGCGGATCCTCCTGCTCGACCTGCTGGACACGGGGCGGGTGACGGCCCGCCACCCCGCCTCCGCGGTCCGGCCGGCCGAAGGGCACGACCCCGAGACCCTGAAGCAGGTGCTCCTTGCCCTCCAACGCCTCTGAACGCGACGGCGAGCCGCGGCGCGCCCCGCTCGCCGCCACGGCCGACAACGCCCTCAAGATCGTCATCGTCGGCGGCTTCGGCGTCGGCAAGACCACCATGGTCGGTTCGGTCAGCGAGATGCGGCCGCTGAGCACCGAGGAGATCATGACCCAGGCCAGCGTCGGGGTCGACGACCTCAGCGCCGTCCGGGACAAGCGCACCACCACCGCGGCCTTCGACTTCGGCCGCATCACCATCGACGAGCGGCGTGTGCTCTACCTCTTCGGCGCCCCCGGCCAGCGGCGGTTCTGGTTCCTGTGGAACCAGCTGTTCACGGGCAGCATCGGCGCCGTCGTCCTCGTCGACACTGACCGCGTCCAGGACTCCTGGTACGCCATCGACCGGCTGGAACACCATCGCACACCCTTCGTGGTCGCGGTGAACCGCTTCGGGCCCGGACCCGGGCTGGCCGAGGTGCGCCGCGCGCTCGACGTCTCCGACCGGGTGCCCCTGGTGGACTGCGACGCCCGCAGCCGCGAGTCCAGCCGCGACGTTCTGGTCGCCCTCGTCCAGCACGTGTCGGGCCCCGTACCGGGGTCCGCCACGTCCGCACCCACTCCTGAGGACACGCAGTGAACGACACCCCGGGCCTGACGGAGGACGCCGCTCCGCCCAGCAGCGGACCGCCGTCCCCCTCGTCCGACCACGCCGAGGCCGTCCGCTTCTACGGCCCCGACATCGCCCGCGACCCCGCCGGGCTCTACGAGGACCTGCGCCGGCGCTTCGGCCCGGTCGCGCCCATCCTCCTGGACGGGGACGTCCCCGCCTGGTTCGTGCTGGGCTACCGGGAGCTGCACCACGTCACGAGCAGGCCCGAGTGGTTCGCACGTGACTGCCGCCGCTGGAACCAGTGGGACGAGATCGGCGAGGACTGGCCGCTCATGCCCTACGTGATGTGGACGCCCTCGGTCATGTTCGCCGAGGGGGCCGAGCACCAGCGCCGGGCCGGGGCGATCGGCGACGCCCTGGACGCCATCGACCGCGTCGACTTCCGGGACCTGTGCCAGCAGGTCGCTGACGGGCTCATCGACACCTTCTCCGCCGAGGGGGAGGCCGACCTCGTCGGCCAGTACGCGCACCGCATCCCCGCCGGGGTCATCGCCCGCCTCTACGGCCTGCCCGAGCGGGAGGTCCCGGCCATGGTGGCCGACGTCCTGCTCTCGCTCGACGTCACCGCCGACGCCGGCGGGGCCCACCAGCGCGTGTACGGGCGGCTGGAGGACCTGGTCGCCGACCGCCGCCGCGCGCCGCGCGCCGACCTGCCCTCGCGGCTGCTGCTGCACCCGGCGGGCCTGACCGACGCCGAGGTGGTGATCGACCTGCTGGTGATCCTCGCCGCCGCGCAGGCCCCCACCGGCAACTGGATCGGCAACACCCTGCGGCTGATGCTGGTGGACGACCAGTTCTCCGTGGTCCTGCAGGGGGGACGCAGCAGCTCCGGAGAGGCCCTCAACGAGGTCCTGTGGAAGGACACCCCCACCCAGAACTTCATCGGCCGGTGGGCGGTGCAGGCCTGCGAACTGGGCGGACGCCACATCCGCCGGGGCGACCTGCTGGTGCTGGGCCTGTCGGCGGCCAACGCCGACCCCCGCCTGCACGCCGGGGTGTTCGACATCTACGGCAGCAACCGCGCACAGATGTCCTTCGGCCACGGCGAGCACGGGTGCCCCTTCCCGGCGCCCGAGACGGCCGGGATCATCGCCCGCACGGCGGTGGAGAGCCTGCTGGACCGGCTGCCCGACGTGCGGCTGGCCGTACCGCCGGACCGGCTCCGGTGGCGGCCCTCGGTGTGGATGCGCGGGTTGTTCGACCTGCCGGTCCGGTTCACCCCGGGCAGGTGAGGGGACCCGGGCGCGGTCTCCCTCAGCCGGGGACCGGGGTGAAGCGCAGCGGCAGCTCCCGCAGTCCCCGGGTGAAGACGCCGGTCTCCTCCAGGACCGCCCCCTCGGCCAGACGGACGTCGGGCATGGCTTCCAACAGGTGGTTGACGGCCACCCGGACCTCGGCCTCGGCCAGCAGGGCGCCCACGCAGAAGTGCCTCCCCAGCGCGAAGGCCAGGTGCTCGGCCGCGGCGGTGAAGGAGGTGGTGCCGCGCAGCTCGGGGCGGTGGATGTCGAAGACGTCGGGGTCGCCGAAGCGGTCACCGTCACGGTTGGCCGAACCGATCAGGCAGGTCACCGTGGACCCGGCGGGTATGGTCCGGCCGCCCAGCTCCACGTCGTGGTCGGGCTGGCGCATGATCATCTGCACGGGCGGGGTGTAGCGCAGGGTCTCGGCGAACGCGCGCGGGATGAGGTCGCGGTCCTCGCGCACCCCGGCCAACTGCTCGGGATGGGTGACCAGGTTGGCGAACATGCTCGCCACGGCCTTGTCGGTGGTCTCCCCGCCCGCGGCGAGCAGCAGGCTGCAGAAGGCCTTGACGTCCTCGTCGCTCATCCGGGTGCCGTCGATCTCGGCGGTGCACAGGGTGGACAGCAGGTCGTCCCCGGGGTTCTCGCGGCGCTCGCGGATGACCGGCAGCATGTAGGCGGCGAACTCCTCGCGGGTGCGCAGCCCCTCCTCCGTCACCCGGGGGTCCTGGGACAGGTTGCCCAGGAAGGCGATGATCGAGCTGTACCAGCGGTGGAAGCGGTCGTGGTGGGAGCGGTTCAGGCCCAGCATGTCCACGATGACGTTGATCGGGAAGCGGGTGGCGAACTGCCCGACCAGCTCCACCTCGCCCGTGTGGCGGAAGGCGTCGACCAGTTCCCGGCTGTTGCGCTCGATCACCGGCCAGAAGCGCTCCCGCAGTTCGGCGCCGCGGAAGGCCGGGGCGACCAGGGCCCGTCGGACGGCGTGTTCGCGTCCGTCCAGTTGCAGGATGGTGCGCCCGTGGACGGGCTCCAGCTGCCAGTCGTAGTTGCGCGTGGTGAACGCCTCGTCGCGGAAGGCCCGCCGCACGTCCTCGTACCGGGAGACGACGTAGCTCCGGGTGGCCTCGTGCCAGAACACGGGGGCTCGTTCGCGCATGGCCCGGTAGGCGGGGTAGGGGTCTCTGAGGAATTGGGGGGAGAGGATGTCCGGGATCTCGGGAGCCACGGTCATCGCCGTTCTCCTTCACCAATGAGGGGATGCGGGGTTCCACAGTAGTTTTGCCCTCTAGCTCAGGTCCAGGGAAAAAGAGTTTTCCACAACCGGGAAGTGGCAGGATTCCTCACCCAAATTCCTTTATGGGAAAAATGTCTACCCGTAGCTCAGGCCCTGGCGCCCCGCCCGGACTCCTCCCGGGCCTCGCGGGAGATCCGCTCGAACCGGGTGCCCATGGCCTCGGCCAGGGCCCGGGCGGCCGACAGGGGGCGCACCATGACGAGGAGTTCGTCGATCCGCCCCTCCTCGTCGGTGTGTAGGAAGTCGCAGCCCTGGATGCTCAGGTCCCCGACCCTGGCCTCGAACACGAGGGCGTGGCCGTCGGGTGCGGAGAGCTCCCGCACGTAGCGGAGGTCCTCGAACACGCGGGAGACCCCGCGCACGATCGCCGCCGTGATCGGCCGTCCCCGGTAGGGCCGGAAGGCGACGGGGCTGTGGAAGACCACGTCCTCGGCGAGCAGGGCGTGGAAGGCGTCGTGGCCGCCGCCTCGACGGCCGCGCGGAAGGGGGAGGTCATCGCGCTCTCCACAGTCAACTCGTTGATTAGGTGTACCGGAGGGTAATAGCGCCCGGCCCCGGCGGCCAGAGGAGGGCAACGAGTTGTCTAAGTGCGGTGTTGTCTACTGCTGGCTATGCTGCGCGTATGGCACTGCGCAACGCCGTGATGGCCGCCCTGCTGGACGGCCCGGCCTCCGGGTACGACCTGGCGAGGAACTTCGACGCCTCCGTGGCCAACTTCTGGATGGCCACCCCCCAGCAGCTCTACCGGGAGCTGGAGCGCATGGAGGCCGAGGGGCTGGTCGCGGCCACCGTCGTCGAACAGCGCAGGCGTCCCAACAAGCGGGTCTTCACCCTGACGGAGGCCGGGTACGCAGCCCTGCGCGACTTCACCGCCCGCCCGCCCCGCCCTCCCGCGGTCCGCGACGAACTCCTCGTCCAGCTCCAGGCCGCCGACGCGGGGGACACCGGTGCGGTCCGCGACTCCGTGGCCGAGCGGGTCGCGTGGGCGCGGGCCAAGGCGGCCCGCTTCGAGCGCCTGCGGGAGCGGCTGCTGGCCGGGCGCACCGAGGAGGAGTACCTGGCCGGGGCCGAGCGGATCGGCCCCTACCTCACCCTCGTGCGGGGCCTGTCCTTCGAGCGGGAGAACGTGCGCTGGGGCGAGGAGGTCCTCGCCGCCCTGGACCGCCGCGCCGCCGTCCGCGAGGGGTGAGCCTCCGGCGGAGGCGCGGCGGGCTCCCTCAGGCCAGCGCGTCCTCCCCGGTCAGCTCGGCGGAGAAGGCCCACAGGCGCTCGGCCTGGGCGGGGTCGGCCGCGTGCTCGCTCACCCCCGCCCGGTCGGGGTCGGCACCGGCGGGAACGGCGATGTCGCAGTCCTCGCAGTACACCCCGCCCATGCGCTCCAGCCGCGGCGAGGTGGCCGCCCACACCTGGGTGGCCGCGCCCTGCTCGGGCGTCTTGAACCCCGGGTCGGCCAGGTTGCCGTCCTCGTCCACCCAGCCCCGGTCGACCATCTCCGCGCGGGTCATGTGCCGCTGCAGCGGGGTCAGGATCGCCCCCGGGTGCAGGGAGAACGCCCGCACGCCGAAGGGCGCGCCGAGCCGGTCCAGGTGCACGGCCATCAGCGCGTTGGCGGTCTTGGACTGCCCGTAGGCCAGCCAGCGGTCGTAGCCCCGCTCGAACCAGGGGTCGTCCCACCGGATGGGCGAGGCCCGGTGCCCGGAGGAGGACACCGACACCACCCGGGCCCCGCCGTCGGCCAGGGCGGGCCAGAGCCGGTTGACCAGGGTGAAGTGCCCCAGGTGGTTGGTGGCGAACTGGTACTCCCAGCCGGGGCCGGCCGTGGCGTGCGGACAGCCCATCACCCCGGCGTTGTTGATGAGGAGGTCGATCGCGCGCCCCGTCCTCAGGAAGCGGGCGGCGAAGGCGCGCACGTCCTCCTGGTCGGACAGTTCCAGGGCCTCGACCTCCACCCCGCCGATCCCCTCCAGGGCCGAGGCGGCGGCCTCCGGGCGCCGTGCGGGGACCACCACCCGTGCGCCCGCTTCGGCCAGGGCGCGGGTGGTCTCCAGGCCGATCCCCGAGTAGCCGCCGGTGACGACCGCCAGGCGGCCGGTCAGGTCGATGCCCGTCAGGACCTCGCGCGCGGTGGAGCGCGCGCCGAAGCCCGATCCGATGCTCTGCTGCGGTGTGCTCATGCGTCGAACCCTAGGCACTGGAGCGCGCTCCACCTCAAGGGCCTTTCCGACTCCCGTCACCCGGGGCGGAACCGCGTTCCGAACGGCGCTCGGATAACGTGTCCCGCACCGCGGACGAAACCGAGGAGTGAGCACGCCATGGACGTGGAACACAGGGACGTCGAGGTCAACGGAGTCCGGCTGCACATCGCCGAACAGGGAAGCGGGCCGCTCGTGCTGCTTCTGCACGGCTTCCCCGAGAGCTGGTACTCCTGGCGGCACCAGTTCGGGCCCCTGGCCGAGGCAGGGTACCGGGTGGTCGCCCCCGACCAGCGCGGATACGGGCGCAGCGACCAACCCGAGGAGGTGGAGGCCTACACCCTGCCGCACCTGGTCGGCGACGTGGTCGCCCTCATCGGCGCGTTGGGGGAGCGCGGCGCGGTCGTGGTCGGGCACGACTGGGGCGCGCCCGTGGCCTGGAGCACCGCCCTGATGCGCCCGGACCTGGTCCGCGGCGTGGCGGGGCTGAGCGTCCCGCCGTTCCCGCCCGCCATGATGCCCCCGCCCTCGGTCAGCCGCCACCTCTACGGCGAGGGCTACTACCAGGTCTACTTCCAGCGGCCCGGGGTGGCCGACTCCGAGATGGCCGCCGACCCGGCCGAGTTCCTGCGCCGCGTCCTGGTCGGCTTCTCGGGGGACAACCCGCACGTGGACGAGCCGCGGCCGTGGAACGTCCCCGAGGGCCGCACGCTGATGGAGAGCCTGCCGGGCCCGGAGGAGCTGCCCGCCTGGCTGACCGAGGAGGACGTGGCGCTCTTCGCACGCGAGCACGCCCTGCACGGCGAGCGGGCCTACACCGGACCGCTCAACTGGTACCGCAACATGGAGCGCAACCAGGGGCTCATGTCGCCCTTCCAGGGCCGGGGAATCGAGGTGCCCGCGCTCTACGTCTCCGGGGACCGGGACATGGTCCGCGCCATGCGCGGGGTGCCCGAGCTCATAGAGGCGCTGCCCCTGATCGCGCCGAAGATGCACGCCAGCCTCACCCTGCCCGGCTGCGGCCACTGGACCCAGCAGGAGCGGCCCGAGGAGGTCAACGCCGCGCTGCTGGACTTCCTGGACCACGTCGGGGCCCCGTGACGAACGGCCGGGGACCGGGCCCCCGGACCACCGGGGGCCGGGCCCCCGCCGAGGGGTGGTGGTAGCAGCCCACGACGCCGTGGCCGCGGCCCGCCGCCGTGCGCATCCGCCCCGGAACGGCGCGCACGGGGTCTGGTCCACCCCGCCCGACCACCAGTAACGGACCGGGCGGAACGGACCGTAACCCATGGTCGGCGACCTGCGGGTCCCCTGCGACAGCGCGGCCCAGCCGGGGTCAACCGGCGGCGTAGGCCGCGGCCAGGGCGGTCAGCACCGGGGAGCAGCCCCCGTGGACGGTGAGCGCGGCCACCTCGTCCGCCCGGGTGCTCCCCCGGTTGAGGACCACCACGGGCTTGCCCTGCTCCACGGCGCGCTTGACGTAGCGCCGCCCGGAGAAGACGGTCAGCGAGGACCCCGCCACGAGCAGGGCCGAGGCTCCGTCCACCAGGGCGTAGCCCTCCAGCACCCGCGGCTTGGGCACGTTCTCGCCGAAGTAGACGATGTCGGGCTTGAGCATGCCGCCGCACGCGGCGCAGTCGGCCACCCGGAACCCCTCGGTGGAGGCCAGCACCGCGTCGGCGTCCGGGGCGACCTCCACGTCCGGGACGGTGTCGGCGAAGCCGGGGTTGAGCGCGTCCAGCCGCTCGGCCAGGCTCTGCCGGGAGACCACGGTGGAGCAGGACAGGCAGATGACGCGGTCGTAGCGACCGTGCAGGTCGATCACCCGCCTGCTGCCCGCCGCGTGGTGCAGGGTGTCCACGTTCTGGGTGATGACCCCGGCCAGGGCGCCGCCCGCCTCCAGGGCGGCCAGCGCCCGGTGGCCGTCGTTGGGCCGGGTGCGGTGCACGTGGCGCCAGCCCACGTGGTTGCGCGCCCAGTAGTGGCGGCGGAAGGCGGCGTCACCGACGAACTGCTGGTAGGTCATCGGTGTGCGCGGCGGCGAGTCGGGGCCGCGGTAGTCGGGGATCCCCGAGTCGGTGGAAAGGCCCGCCCCGGTCAGCGCCACCACCGGCCCCTCTCCGAGGGCCTCGCGCATCCGGGCCGCCAGGGCCGCCGGGTCGTCGGCGTCGAGCGTGTTCCTCACCCTTCCAGGGTATGTGCCGCGCCCGGCCCGCGGACGGCGCCCGCGGGCCGGGCGGGGGCCTCAGCCGAGGCAGAGGATCAGGTCTCCGCCCTCCACCTTCTGCACCCGGTCCACGGCCACCCGGGTGACCCGCCCGGCCACGGGGGCGGTGATCGAGGCCTCCATCTTCATCGCCTCGATGGTGGCCACCGTCGCCCCGGCCTCCACCTCGTCGCCCTCGGCGACGGTCAGCGTGACCGCCCCGGCGAAGGGCGCGGCCACCTGCCCGGGGTCGCTCCGGTCGGCCTTCTCGGCGGCGCGCACGGTGGCGGCCAGCGCGCGGTCGCGGATCTGGAGCGGACGCAGCTGGTTGTTGAGCGTGGCCATCACCGTGCGGATCCCGCGCTCGTCGGCCTCGCCCACCGCCTCCAGCTGGATGAGCAGCCGCACGCCCGGGGACAGGTCCACCGCGTACTCCTCACCCGAGCGCAGGCCGTAGAAGAAGTCGGCGCTGGAGAGCACGCTGGTGTCACCGTAGGCGGCCCGGTGCTCCTCGAACTCGCGGGCCGGGCCGGGGAAGAGCAGCCGGTTCAGGGTGGCCCTGCGGTCCTCGGCCAGCCCGGCGCGGTCCGACTCGCTCAGTTCCTGGACGCCGCGCGCCTCACTCCTGCCCTGGAGGGCCCGGGTCCGGAAGGGCTCGGGCCACCCGCCGGGCGGCACGCCCAGCTCGCCGCGCAGGAAGCCCACCACCGAGTCGGGGACGTCGAAGCGCCCGGGGTCGGCCTCGAAGTCGGCCGGGGACACCCCCGCGCCGACCAGGTGCAGGGCCAGGTCGCCGACCACCTTGGAGGAGGGGGTGACCTTCACCAGGCGGCCGAGCATGCGGTCGGCGGCGGCGTACATCGCCTCCACCTCCTCGAAGTGCTCGCCCAGGCCCAGCGCGACCGCCTGTGTGCGCAGGTTGGACAGCTGCCCGCCGGGGATCTCGTGGTGGTACACCCGGCCGGTGGGGGAGGACAGCCCCGCCTCGAAGGGGGCGTAGACCCGGCGCACCGCCTCCCAGTACGGCTCCAGCGCGTTGACCGCGTCCAGGTCCAGCCCGGTGGGCCGGTCGGAGTGGTCGAAGGCGGCCACGATCGCCGACAGCGAGGGCTGGGAGGTGGTTCCGGCCATCGAGGCCACCGCGCCGTCCACCGCGTCCGCCCCGGCGTTGGCGGCGGCCAGGTAGGTGGCCAGCTGGCCGCCCGGGGTGTCGTGGGTGTGCACGTGCACCGGCAGGTCGAACTCGCGGCGCAGCGCCGAGACCAGGCGCGCCGCGGCCGGGGCGCGCAGCAGCCCGGCCATGTCCTTGACGGCGAGCACGTGCGCCCCCGCCGCCACGATCCTCTCCGCCAGCACCAGGTAGTAGTCGAGGGTGTACAGCTTCTCGCCCGGGTCGGACAGGTCGCCGGTGTAGCACAGCGCCACCTCGGCCACCGAGGTCCCGGTGGCGCGGACGGCCTCGATCGCCGGGCGCATCTGCTCCACGTCGTTGAGCGCGTCGAAGATCCGGAAGATGTCCACCCCCGTGGCCGCGGCCTCCGCCACGAACGCGTCGGTGACCTCGGTGGGGTAGGGGGTGTAGCCCACGGTGTTGCGTCCGCGCAGCAGCATCTGGAGGCAGATGTTGGGCGCGGCCTCCCGCAGGGCGGCCAGGCGCTCCCAGGGGTCCTCGGCCAGGAAGCGCAGCGCCACGTCGTAGGTGGCGCCGCCCCAGCACTCCAGGGACAGCAGCTGGGGCAGGGTGTGCGCCACGGCCGGGGCCGCGGCCACCAGGTCGCGGGTGCGCACCCGGGTGGCCAGCAGCGACTGGTGGGCGTCGCGGAAGGTGGTGTCGGTCACCATGAGCCCGGGCGACTCGCGCAGCCACCGCGCGAACCCCTCCGGGCCCAGCTCGGCCAGGCGCTGGCGCGACCCCGGGGGCGGGGACCCGGCCCCGGGCAGCGGAGGCAGCTTCGTGGCCGGGTCCACCAGCTGGGGGCGCTCCCCGTGCGGCTTGTTCACGGTCACGTCGGCCAGGTAGGTCAGCAGCCGGGTGCCCCGGTCGGCGGAGGGGCGCGCGTTCACCAGGTGGGGGCGCTGCTCGATGAAGGAGGTGGTGACCCGGCCCGCGCGGAAGTCGGGGTCGTCCAGGACCGCCTGGAGGAAGGGGATGTTGGTGGCGATGCTGCGGATGCGGAACTCGGCCACGGCCCGGCGCGCCCGGTTCACCGCCGCCTCCAGGGTGCGGCCGCGGCAGGTGAGCTTGACCAGCAGCGAGTCGAAGTGCGGGCTGATCTCGGTGCCCGCCGCCGACGTGCCGCCGTCCAGGCGGATGCCCGAGCCGCCGGGGGAGCGGTAGGCGCTGATGATCCCGGTGTCGGGGCGGAAGCCGTTGGCGGGGTCCTCGGTGGTGATGCGGCACTGCAGCGCGGCGCCGCGCACGTACACGCCCTCCTGGGAGATGCCGAGGTCCTCCAGGGTCTCGCCGGAGGCGATGCGCATCTGCGACTGCACCAGGTCCACGTCGGTGACCTCCTCGGTCACCGTGTGCTCGACCTGGATGCGCGGGTTCATCTCGATGAACACGTGGCCGCCGTCGGCCCCGACGAGGAACTCCACCGTGCCCGCGTTGCGGTAGCCGATCCGGCGGGCGAAGCGCACCGCGTCCTGGCAGATGCGCTCGCGCAGGTCCGGGTCCAGGTTGGGGGCGGGGGCCAGCTCGATGACCTTCTGGTGGCGCCGCTGCACCGAGCAGTCGCGCTCGTAGAGGTGGACGACGCCGCCCTCGCCGTCGGCGAGGATCTGCACCTCGATGTGGCGGGGGTCGACCACGGCCCGCTCCAGGAACACGGTGGCGTCGCCGAAGGCGGAGGCGGCCTCGCGCATGGCGGCCTCGACCGACTCGCGCAGCTGCTCCGGGCCCGCGACGCGGCGCATGCCCCGGCCGCCGCCGCCCGCGACCGCCTTGACGAAGAGGGGGAAGCCGATCCGCTCGGCGTCGGCCAGCAGGGCCGTCACGTCGTCGGAGGGCTCGCTGGACTCCAGGACCGGTACGCCCGCCTCGCGGGCGGCGGCCACGGCGCTGGCCTTGTTGCCGGTCAGCTCCAGCACCTCGGCGGGCGGCCCGACGAAGGTGATCCCGGCGCGGTCGCACGCGCGGGCCAGCTCGGGGTTCTCCGACAGGAAGCCGTAGCCGGGGTAGACGGCGTCGGCGCCGGACTCGCGGGCGGCGCGGACGATCTCGTCCACCGACAGGTAGGCGCGCACCGGGTGGCCGGGCTCGCCGATCTGGTAGGCCTCGTCGGCCTTGAGGCGGTGCAGCGAGTTGCGGTCCTCGTACGGGAAGACGGCGACCGTGCGGGCGCCCAGTTCGTACCCGGCGCGCATAGCGCGGATGGCGATCTCGCCCCGGTTGGCCACGAGCACTTTGCGGAACATGGCGGTGCCTCCTGGTCGGATGTCGTGCCGGGGCCGGCGCCGTCGCCGTGGCCCGGGGGAACACCGGCACGATAACCGCGGGGCCGTGCGGCCGCACCATCCGGGGTCGCCTCCGCCGTCGCGCGTCCGCTCCGACCCGGCTCCGGTGCGGTCGGCCGTCAGCGCCGGACGGCGTTCCCGAGCGTGTCCGGTGACAGGGTGACCGCGCCGGGCAGGGCGTCGAAGGCCCGACCGACCTCGGTGGCGAGCGCCTCGGCGCCTCCGGCGCGGCCCGGGTCGGTGCGCAGCCAGTTCTTGGTCCCGTAGCGCACCGAGGCCAGGGCCATCTCCGCGATCAGCCGCAGCCGCACGTCCTCGCGGCTGTCCACGCCGAGCTTCTCCTCCAGGAGTTCGATGATCCGCGTCTGCAGGTCCTGGGTGGTGCCCGCGTGGTACACGTGCAGGGCCGGGGTGCGGGCCGCCAGGTGCCGGGTGGCCAGATAGCGGCCGATCCACTCCCGGGGCAGGCCCCGGACCGCGTCCGTGTAGCAGTCCCGCAGGTGCGGCAGCACGGGCCCGGTGATCCGCAGCCGGGTGACCTCGTCGGCGTAGGCCTCCCACAGCTCGTTCTCCGCGGCCATGGCCACCTCCTCCTTGGAGGAGTAGTAGCGGAAGAAGGTCCGCACCGAGACCTCGACCGCGTTCACCAGGTCCTCCAGCGTGGTCGCCTCGAACCCGCGCTCCAGGAACATCGCCAGCGCCGTGTCGGCCAGGGTGCGCCGGGTGCGCAGCTTCTTGCGCTCGCGCAGGGGAAGGGCGGACTCCTCCGGGGATGCGGCGGTCATCGGACCAGCATAACGGCGCCTCCGCCGGGCGGGAAAAACCGTTGCCCTCCTATGCCAGTGGTGGCATAGTGCCGATGAAAGTATTTTGCCAGTAACTGGCGTTTTTCCTCCCCGAGAGCGAGCCCATGAACGACGACACCACCGCCCCCGCTCCCCAGGGCCAGCGCATCGAGGCGCTGGGAGACCAGCTCGTCAAGATCCACGACATGCTCCGCGGCGAGCTGGCCGCGCTGCGCGGCGACCTCGCCGCCGCCGGGGACAGTCCCTCCGGCACCGCGCCGACCCTGGAGCAGCAGCTGCGCAAGAAGTGCCTGTCCTTCTGCGAGTTCCTGCACGGCCACCACACCGCCGAGGACGGGCGTCTGCTGCCCGGCCTGGCACGGAGCCATCCGGACCTCGCGCCGGTCCTGGAGCGCCTGACCCGGGAGCACTCGGTGATCAGCCGGGCGCTGGACCGTATCCAGGAACTCGTGGAGGGCGGCGACCCCGTCCTCGTCCGCGACGAGGTCGAGCGCCTGGCCGGAGAGGTCGAAGCCCACCTGGACTACGAGGAGCGCCAGATCGTCGACGCCCTCAACTCCTACGGCCCCGTCACCCTCTAGTCCTCGCCGCGGAACCGCGCCCCGTGCCGCATCAAGGGCGCGGCACCGTAGTCTGTGCCCCTGGTATGTGCACGGATCGGGCTTTTCGGATGCTCGTGCTTCGGAGGGTCCGGAACACGGCGAGGGGGCGGGTGCGGTGACCACCGGGAGGGACGCGCGACTGCGCGCGCTGGAGGAGCATGTCCGGGAGTTCTGGAGCGGGCACCCCGTGGAGGCCCTTGACGGGGAGTACGGACCCGTCCGCGACAGGCTCCCCGGCTTCACCGTCCACCGGGTGGCGCCCAGGGGCACCGACCCCGCCTGGGTGTACGTGACGGCGGGCGCGTCCCTGCCGGAGGAGGCGGGCGGCGCCGAGTTCCTCCTCATGTCGCCCGTGGCGGAGGAGGGACACGCCGAGACCCTGGCGACGGTGAGCCGCCTGCACTCCTTCGAGGAGCACCGGCTCGACGTGGGGTCCCTGCTCGACCTGGGCCGTCCCTGGATGCCCGGCTCGCCGATGGACCACCTGCTGGTGTGCCCGCCCCACCCGTACGGGCCCGGGCTGGAGTGGGCTCCGGCCGGGGCCGGCCGGGCGCGGTTCCTGTGGCTGCTGCCGCTGCACCGCGGCGAGGCCGACTTCCTCGCGGCCGAGTCGCTCGACGCCTTCGAGGAGATCCTGGAGGCCGAGGGGATCGACGTCCTGGACCTGGGCCGCGCCCCCCTGGTGTGAGGCGCGGCCCCGGAACGCCGGGGCCCGCCATCCCTCGCGGGCGGCGGGCCCCGGCGTTCCGTCGGCGGACCGCTCAGCTCCTGGTGTCGGCGATCTCGTCGGCCGGGCCCTCCACGCGGTAGTCGTCCAGCGCGGTGACCACGTAGGCGCTGTCCTCGTCCGCGCCGTCCTCCACCGAGGTCTGCCCGGTCACGGCCACGAGGTTGTCCGCGGACAGCACGTCGCAGTACCGCTCCGGATCGCCCGTGCCCACCAGCGCGGCCTCCTCGGCGTCGAGCTGGTAGACCGCGTAGGAGCTCGCCCCCTCGGCGGCCTTCCACTCCAGCCGGGTGCGGTCGTCCTCGACCGTGGCGGTCAGCCCCTCCACGGCCCCCACCAGCGGCTCGCCGTCACGGGAGTCGTCGGCCAGCGGTGGCAGCGCGGGGTCGTCGTAGTGGTCCTCGACCACGTTCTCGTAGGCCTTCTTCCCCACGTTGGTCAGGGACTTGAAGGAGAAGTAGACGTCGCCCCCGACCTCGGGGTAGTCGGCCGAGTAGTCCAGCTGCTTGCTGAGGGTGTCGTCGCTCCAGCCCTTGTCCTCGGCCCGGTAGGCGGCCTGGCCGATGTACAGGTCCACGCCGGTGCCCTCCACCAGGTCGGACCACCAGGGCACCAGCTCCTCGTAGTCGGCGGTGTCGAAGCCGCGCTCCCAGTACAGCTGCGGCACGACGTAGTCGACCGTCCCCTCCCGGATCCAGGCGCGGGTGTCGGCGTGCTGGGCCGAGTAGGACTCCAGGCCCGAGGTGGCCGAACCGGTGGGGTCGCTGGTGTCGTTGCGCCAGATGCCGAACGGGGAGATGCCGAAGCGCACCCAGGGCTTGGTCTCCTGGATCCGCTCGTGCACGCCCGCGACGAACTCGTTGACGTTGTCGCGGCGCCAGTCGTCGCGGTCGTCGAAGCCGTCGCCGTACCTCTCCCACGACTCGTCGTCGTCGAAGACGGCGTCCTCGGCGGGGTAGGGGTAGAAGAAGTCGTCGAAGTGCACGCCGTCGATGTCGTAGCGCTCGACCACGTCCATGATGACGCCGGTGACCCACTTCTGGACCTCGGGGTTGCCCGGGTCGAGGTAGCCCTCGCGCCCGTGCGTGACCAGCCACTCCGGGTTCTTCCTGACCGGGTGGTCGTCGGCCAGCTCCTCGATGTCGGAGTTCATGCCGACCCGGTAGGGGTTGAACCAGGCGTGCAGCTCCAGGCCGCGCTCGTGCGCCTCGGCCACGGCGTACTCCAGCGGGTCGTAGCCCGGGTCGCCGCCCTGCTCGCCCGTGAGGTACTTCGACCACGGCTCCAGGTCCGACTCGTAGACCGCGTCGGCGGTGGGGCGCACGTGCAGGAACACGGTGTTCAGGCCCAGGTCGACCGCCTCGTCCAGGCGCTGGTCCATCTCCTTCTTCTGCTCGTCCGCGCTCAGCCCGGGCTCGGACGGCCAGTCGATGTTGCCGACCGTCGTCAGCCAGGCGCCGCGCAGCTCACGCTTGTCCCGGGTGTCCGCGCATCCGGCGACGGACCCGCGGGCGGGCTGGGACGCCGCGGGGGAGCCGGAGTCGGAGTCGGCGGCGCCGACGAGTGCGTATCCGGACAGCATGAGCCCCGAGGCCGCGGCCACCGCGAGCCACCGGGAGCGTCGGCGCGGGACCAGCCCGATGCGTCGTCCAGGGGTGGGTCCAGGGGTCAAGGAAACTCCTCTGAGCTGCGTTGACGTCCGGTTGACGTCACATTGGGCCTCAGAGTAGGCGAAGAAGTAACGTTTTGGACAAAGTATGGCGAATTGGTGGTTTGAATCTCATCGCGTCGGGCAAAGCAACCCCTGAGCTGTGTCCGCGAACCCCCGGGCCGGACCCCGTACCGGTTCCCCGCTCAGGCCGGGACCAGCGCGCCCGCCACCAGCAGCACGCACACGAGCGCGGCCACCACGCCCGCGGCCACCAGGTAGGGCCGCGCACCCGAGGAACCGGGCATCCACGCGATCACCGCGGTCACCGCGGCCAGGGCCGTGCCCCCGATCGGCAGCAGCACCCGCCAGGCGCGGTCGAAGGAGTCCAGCGGCAGGTATTCGTTGGCGCCGTACAGAGCCAGCACCAGCGCCGGGAGCCCGATCACGGCCGCCGCGGCGCCGACGGCCAGCGTGAAGCGCTCCTGCGCCTCGGCGCCCTGCGCCACAGCGAAGGTCGACATGCTGCCCAGCAGGGACTGCAGGCGGTCCGCCTCCTGGGCCAGCTCGGCCTCCATGGCCTCGCAGTGCCGGACCCCCGCGCGCAGCGGCTCCGCCCACGAGGGCTCCGCTTCGGAGCCGGAGCCCGCCCCCTCCCGCAGCCGCCGGTAGGCCGCGCCGTCCCACAACCAGACCCACAGCCCCTGCCGGGCCGCCTGCCCGGCCTGGTCGCGGGCCCGGCCGACGGCGGTGGACAGCTCCACGGCAGCGGCCAGCAGGGGGCGCAGCGGCTGCTCCGCGCGCCCGGCCAGGTGGTCGGCCATCCGGCTCTCCAGTTCGTAGCGCAGCTCCCGCAACCGCAGCACCTCGTCCCGCGAGGACTCGGCGAAGGCCTTGGCCATGGTCGCGGCGGTGGAGTGTTCGTCCCCGGCGACCGCGTGCGCCGGGTGCGCCAGCGCCGCGGTGAGCTCCCCGTCGGCCTCCGGCGGGACGGCCGCCCCCTGGTGCCAGCCGCTGTCCTCCGACCACGCCGCCCGCACGGCCAGGGTGACCCGCGGAGGGGAGTCCCCGGCGGTGCGCAGCCGGATCTGGCCCACGACGACCCGCCGCGACCCCCGGGAGCCCACCACCCTGAGCAGCGGCGCGGCCAGGCGCACCGGCTTCCTGTCGGGTCTGTCCCCCCACGGGTTGACCGCCTCGGTCGAGGACATGGCGGTCACCTCCACCTCCGCCCGCAGGCCGTGCCCCTCCTGGCGGGGCTCGCCCGCGAGGACCTCGTGTAGCTCTCTCCCGGTCTCCACGGGGAACGACCCTAGGAGTGCGGACCCGGGCGCTCGCGGGCGGCCCCGGGAAAGGAACCCTCCGCGCAGGTCGGCGGCCTCCGGGCGGGTCAGGCGGTGAAGGCGGGCAGGCCCCGGGCGGCGACGGCCAGGGCCGCGCGGATGTGCGCGCCGGTCGCCTTCCGGTCGGCCCCGGCTCCCCGGCGCACCTGCTCCTCGGCGGCCAGGCGCAGCGCCACGTTGAACGTGGCGGCCTGGACCCGGATCTCCAGGTCCTCGGGGGAGGCGCCGGTGCGCTCGGCGAGGATCCGGGCGAAGACCGCCTCGGCCGCGTGGTGCACCTCCAGCCAGACCGCCATGAGCGCGGGCTCGCTCCGGGTCATCCTGATCAGGTCCGCCACCGGGCCGTAGGCGGGCTGTTCCTCCCGGTCGGGGGCGTGCTCCTCCTCCAGGTACTCCAGCAGCGGCACGTCGCGGGGGCAGCGGCGCATCAGGTCGGCCGTCGCGTGCAGGCCCGAGGTCAGCAGCGGCCGCACACAGCTCTCCTTGGTGGGGAAGTAGCGCCACAGGGTCCGGGTGGAGACCCCGACGGCGTGCGCGATGTCTTCGCCGGTGGTGCCCGCGACCCCCTTCCGGGTGAACAGCCGGACTGCGGCCCGCGCGATCTCCAGGCGCACGGCCTGTCTGCGCCGCTCGGTCATCGGCGGACGCCCCCGGCGGGCGTCGGCCTTGGCGGGCTCCACCACAGTCATCCTTCCGAGCGTCCGGCCAGCGGGCCAACTCTACTGGTCGGCGCCGACACGGCCCCCCGGCCGGATTATTTGTCACTCAGTGTCAATTAGTCCTAGAGTGACACGGGACGTGGCAGTGTGCCACCCCGGGCGACGCCGCGCAGGCAGCCCCGAACAGCACCGGAGGGAAGCGCCGTGATCGAGTCAGGGCTCGCTGGCAGGAACGTCATCGTCACCGGGGGCGGCTCCGGCATCGGCCGGGCGAGCGCACTGCGCTTCGCCGCGGAGGGCGCCCGCGTCCTGGTCGCCGACATCAACGGCGACAACGCCGGGAGCGCTGTCCAGGAGATCCGCGCGGGCGGCGGCACGGCCGAGGCCGTCGTGGGCGACCTCAGCGACCCGGAGGTGGTGGACCGGGTCGTGTCCACCGCCCTGGAGGCCCTGGGCGGCATCGACGTCCTGGTCAACAACGCCGGGATCATGGACGACATGTCCGCGACCGCCGACGTCACCGACGCGGTCTGGGAGCGGCTGATCCGGATCAACCTGACCGCGCCCTTCCTGCTCACCCGCGCCGCCCTGCCGCACATGACCGGGCGGGGCCGGGGCTCGATCGTCTTCACCGCCTCGGAGGCCTCCCTGCGCGGCAGCGCCGCCGGAGCCGCCTACACCGCCTCCAAGCACGGCGTGGTCGGCCTGGTCAAGTCCACCGCGGTCATGTACCGCGACCAGGGCATACGGGTCAACGCGGTCGCCCCCGGCGGCACCGCCACCGGCATCACCGTCGAGGTCTCCACCGCCGCGGGCCCGGCCGTGCTGGGCAACTACGCGGGCAACGTCGGCCGGGTCGCCCGGGCCGAGGAGCTCGCCGCCGCCATCGTGTTCCTGGCCTCGGACGCCGCCAGCAACATCAGCGGCGCCGTCCTGCCGGTGGACAACGGCTGGTCCGCGGTCTGAGACCGCCCCCGCCGGGCCCGCGCGGAGCGCGGGCCCGGCGGGGGTCAGCCCCGTTCCAGCAGCTCGCGGAAGTGCGCGAGCATCCGCCCGGAGTCGGGCTCCAGGCCGGTGAAAAGCCGGAAGGCATGGCTGGCCTGGAACACCGCCATCTCACCGCCCGCCAGCGTCGGGCAGCCCCGTGCCCGGGCCAGACCCAGGAGCTCGGTGTCCAGGGGGCGGTAGACGACGTCGGCCACCCACATCGCGGGACGCAGCAGGTCCGCTGGCACGGGGGTGCCCGGGTGGTGCGCCATCCCGATCGGCGTGGCGTTGACCATGCCGTCCGCCTCGGCCAGCAGGTCCTCCAGCGCGGAGGGCTCCTCCGCCAGGCAGAGCGCCCCGGGGAAGAGCTCCCCGAGCCGCCCGGCCAGGTCCCGGGCCCGCCCGCGCTCGGTGTCGACCACGGCCACCTCCCGCGCCCCCCGGGTGAGCAGGGCGTGGACCACGGCCGCGCCCGCGCCCCCGGCGCCCAGCACCACGACCCGCTCCAGGGACGCGTCGGGCAGCCCCCGCTCCAGGCAGCGGGCGAACCCCGACCAGTCGGTGTTGTGCCCCACGGCCCGGCCCCCGCGGAACACCACCGTGTTCACCGCACCCAGGGTGGCCGCCTCGGGGGTGAGCTCGTCCAGGTGCGGCAGCACCAGCTGCTTGCACGGATGGGTGATGTTGAGCCCGTTGAAGCCCAGGTGGCGGGCGGACTCCACCAGCTCCCCGACCGTCTCCGGAGCCAGGTGCAGCTCCGCCAGGTCGATGGTCCGGTAGATGAGCCGGTGACCGAGCTCGGCGGCCTCGCGCTCGTGCATCGGCGGGGTCAGGGAGGGGCCGATGCCCGTCCCGATCAGCCCCACCAGAGAGGAGTCGGTGCTCATCGGCGCGCCTCCGCACGCTGCGCGGCCATGCGGAAGGGGCTGTTGGCCGCGCCGTAGCCGGAGTACCCGCCCCTGCGCTGCACCACCTCCAGGAACAGTCGTCCGTCCAGCATCGGCGTGTAGAAGTGGAGGAACTCGCCCTCCCCCGCCCGGTCGTAGAGGATCCCCGACGCGCGCATGCGTTCGAGGAGCACCGGCTCCAGGTCCGTGCGGCAGGCCAGGTCGGCGTAGTAGTTGTCCGGGATGCGCAGCGGCTCGACCCCCGCGCGCCGCATCGCCTCGGCCGCGGCGAACACGTCCCCGCACCCGAAGGCGATGTGCTGGGGCCCGCCGCGGGCGTCCTCGTGCGGCCCCCGGCCCAGCAGGGAGGCGTTCAGGGCGATGCGCGGCGCCCGCCCGTTCCGGCTCAGCGCGCGGCTGCGCACCAGGCCGTCCGGGGCGGCCAGCTCCGTGCCGTGCTCGGGCTCCAGGCCCAGCACGGAGCGGTAGAACAGGGACGCCTCGTCGAAGTGGTCGAAGGGCTGGAACAGCCCCACGTGGTCGATGCCGCTCAGGGCCACCTCCTCCGCGGGCCCCGCCCCGGCGGTCCCGGCCTCCGCGGCCGGGGCGGAGAAGTCCGACAGCCAGTCCTCGCCCTCGGCGGGCTCCCGCGGGCAGAAGAAGACCGAGGTGCCGTCGGGGGCGGCCACCGCGTGCAGCGCCGACTCGGCCGGGTCGCGCCGCCGGGGCAGGCGCGGGGCGAGCAGGCGCTCGGCCCGCCGCATCGCCTCGGCGGCGTCGGCCACCCCGACGCCCAGGGCGGTCACCGCCGCCTCGTCGCTCCAGGTGTGCCCGAGCTGCGGGTCGGTGGCGTTGAGCAGGATCCGCGCGTCGCCGTTGGTCCACAGCTGCACCGGCTTGGACCGGTGGTCGCCGGTGTGCGCGAAGCCCAGCGCGCCCAGGGCGCCGCGCACCCGTTCCGCGGAGTGCTCGGGTGCCGCGACCTCGACGAACGCGTATTCCTGCGCCCGCGTGGGCGCGGGCAGCCGGGTCAGCTCGGCGGGGCCGGCCAGGGCCGGCTCGTCCTCCATGGCCCGGCCCACCTCGTCCTCCAGCACCGCCAGGGAACGGAGGGCGTCGGCGGCCGTGCGCTCGGGGTCGGAGGCCCGGAACACGTCGTTGAACACCTCCAGCGACAGCGGTCCCCGGTACCCGGCCGAGAGCACGTGGCCGGTGAACCCCGTCAGGTCGAAGGCGCCCTGCCCGGGGAAGCAGCGGTGGTGGCGGCTCCAGTGCAGGACGTCCATCGGTATGAGCGGGGCGTCCGCCAGCTGGAGGAAGAGGATCCGGTCCCCGGGGATGTCCCGGATCGCGGACGGGTCGTGGCCCCGGGACAGGATGTGGAAGCTGTCCAGGCACACCCCGAGGCCGGGGTGGTCGGCCTGCTCGACGATCCGCCAGGCGTGCCGGTAGTCGTTGACCCGCCTCCCCCAGGCCAGGGCCTCGTAGGCCACGCGGACCCCGAAGGGGGCCGCCGCCTCGGCCAGGCGGCGCAGCTGCGCCGCCGACCGGGCGTCGTCGTCCACCGTGTCCGGGGCCACGCTGGAGCACACCAGGATGACGTCCGCGCCCAGTTCCACCATGAGGGCGAACTTGGCCTCGGCCCGTCGCAGGTTGCGCTCCAACTGCGCCTCGTCCACCCCCTCGAAGTCGCGGAAGGGCTGGTAGAGGTCGATGGTCAGGCCCAGCGACTCGGCCAGGGCCCGGACCTCGCGGGGCGGCATCGCCGACCCGATGAGGTCGTTTTCGAAGATCTCCACACCGTCGAACCCCGCCCGGGCCGCGGCCCCGAGCTTCTCCTCCAGGGTTCCGCTGAGTGAGACGGTGGCTATGGAACGCCGCATGCGTCGTGCTCTTCCTTCTGTGTGCTCGGTCACGCGGGGTGCTACTCGGTCTCCTGGAAGGACTGGTAGAGCTCCAGCTGCTCACCCTCCAGGTTCTCGGCGAAGTAGTCCTGGACCCTGGTGCGGAAGGCCTCGACGTCGACGTCGTCGACGATCTCGATGGTTCCCTCGGCGCGCCACTCCTCCAGGATCTGCTCCTCGGCCTCCTCGATGCAGGCGCGGTTGTCCTCGCGGACCGAGCTGACGGCCTCCTGCAGCACCTCCTGCTGCTCGGCCGACAGCGAGTCCCAGGTCTGGCCGGAGACCACGATCATCTGGGAGCCGACCTGGTGGCCGGTGAGGCTGATGTGCGTCTGGACCTCGGCGAAGTTGTCCCCCGCGATGGTCGGGATGGGGTTCTCCTGGCCGTCGGCGGTGCCCTGCTGCAGGGCCAGGTAGACCTCCTCGAAGGCGACCGTGGTCGGCTCCGCGCCCATCGCCGCGGCGTTGGCCAGGTAGATGGGCGAGTCCGGGAAGCGCATGCGCAGGCCCTGGAGGTCCTCGGGCTCCCGGATGGGCTTGTTGGCCGTGAAGTGGCGGTCGCCGAAGTACCAGGCGTCCAGGATCTTCGCGCCGGTGGCCTCCTCGAAGCCCTCCTTCAGGGCCTGGGAGTCCTCGGAGTCGAAGTACCCGAAGAGGTGGTCGGCGTCCCGGAAGGCGTAGGCGGCGTCCAGCACCCCGATCGGCTCATAGGAGGAGCCCAGGGCCGCCGAGCCCTGCACGTCCATGTCGATGTCGCCCGACATCACGGAGGCGAAGGTCTCGGTGTTGCTGCCGAGCTGGCTGTTGGGGAAGGTGTCGACGGAGAACCCGGCGTCGGCGTCGGCCACGCGCTCGGCGACCAGGTCGATGCCGCACCGGGTGTGCGGGTGGTCCTCGGGGTAGCTGTTGGCGAAGGTCAGGGTCGGCTCGCCGGAGTGGGAGCCGTCGGCACCGCAGGCGGTCAGGGCCAGGGCCGCCACGGGGAACAGGGCGGCCCAGCGGGTCGTGTCGCGCATGGGGGATTCCTCCTTGGGAAGGGTCGGGTCACAGGTCCAGGAGTCCGGGCAGGAACAGGACCAGGTCGGGTGTCAGGATGAGCAGCAGCAGGACCGCCACCAGCGGGACGAGGAACGGCGCGGTGCCCCGGAACACCTCGTGCATGGGGGTGCGCGTCGCCGAACCGAGGACGAACAGCACACCGCCGATCGGGGGCGTGAGCAGGCCGATCATCAGGCAGATGATGGTGACCACGCCGAAGTGGACGGGGTCGATGCCCAGCTGCACGGCGACGGGCAGCAGGACCGGGACGGTGATGACCAGCGCGGCGATGGGCTCCAGCACCGTGCCGATGAGGATCAGCACCGCGCTCACCAGCAGCAGCAGGACGGCCGGATGGTCGGTCAGGCCCAGCAGGAAGGACGCCACCCGCTGGGGCACCTGCTCGCGCGCCAGCACCCAGCCCAGCAGGCCGGAGGCGGCGAGGATGACGGCGATGGACGCTGCCGTGGTGACCGTCTCCACCCCGATCCGCCACAGGGCGCTCGGGGTCAGCCTGCGGTAGCACAGCCCCAGGACCAGGACGTAGGCGACGCCGACCGCCGCGGCCTCGGTGGGGGTGAACAGGCCGCTGAGGATGCCGCCGAGCAGCAGCGCGGGGGCGCCCAGCGGGCCCAGGGCGCGCAGGGCCGCCCCGGCCAGTTCGCCTCGTCCGGCGCGCTCACCGGACAGTTCGGGCTTGTCGCGTGTCCACAGGTACACCGCCAGGGTCAGCCCGCCGGCGACCAGCAGCGCGGGCACGACCGCCGCGGCGAACAGCGCCGCCGTGGAGACCGCGGCCACCGACGCGTACACGATCGCCGGGATGCTGGGCGGCATGATCGGACTGATGAGGCTGGTCGCCGCGGTCAGGCCCAGACTGAACCGCCGCGGGTACCCGGCCTTGGTCATCGCCGGGACGATCATCTTGCCCATGCCCGCCACGTCGGCCAGGGCCGTGCCGCTGATCCAGGAGAAGCCCACGCTCACGCCGATGTTGACGTAGCCCAGGCCGCCGCGCACGCGGCCCAGCAGCAGCCGGGCGAAGGCGAAGAGCCGGTCGGCGATCCCGGTGTGGTTGGCCACCACCCCGAGCAGGATGAACAGCGGGACCGCCAGCAGCGGGAAGCTGTTGACCTCCTGGGCGGCGGTGCGCAGGCTCAGCCCGGTGGACTGGCCTCCGACGGCCATGTAGGCCAGGCAGGGGCCCAGGATCGCGAAGGCGATGGGCACGCGCAGGAGCAGCAGCGCGAGGATGCCGACGATGACCAGGACCGCGCTCATCGGGCGGCCTCCCCGGAGTCGGCGGCGGGGCGGCCCTCGCGCTGGGGCGGTTCGGGCACCAGGACGGCGTTGGCCACGGCGCGCAGCGTCATGAGGACCACGCCGGCCAGCGGGATCGCGTAGGTGAGGGACACGGGGATCCGGAGTGCCGGGGTGGTCTGGGGGGACCCGCCGAAGACCAGCTCGGCGGCCTCCAGGGTGAGCATGACGCCCACCGCCGCGACCACGAGGTTGGCCAGGATCCACACCGCGCGCAGCGCGCGGTCCCCGAGGAGGAAGTCCACCACCTTCAGGGTGATGTGCTCGTCCCGGCCCAGCAGGTAGCCGACCAGGGAGAAGGTGAGCCAGACCAGCCCGAGCCGGGCCAGCTCCCCGGTCCAGACCCAGCCGGCCACCGGCAGGTGCCGCTGCGTGGCCTGCAGGAGCATGAGGACGAGGATCAGCGCGAGCAGCGCGACCCCGGCGACCAGTTCGGCCGTCTCCAGCCACCGGACCGGCGCGGGGCGCGGCGGCGGGGGTCGGTCATCGGGGATCGGGGGTCTGTCTGCCATCCGGACGGGCTCCACTCAACGAACGGGCGGTATCGGCGCAGGTCAAGGCCGCGTGACGCGCCTCACCTGAGGTTGGTGTGAACCCTAGGTTTCGCGTTCGCGCTGTGGCAAGCGATTGCCAAAAGTTGTCACAAGGCGTAGAAGAGCACTATGAACTCCCCGAAACGCACCACCATCTACGACGTGGCCCGGGAGGCCGGTGTGGCCGCCTCCACGGTCTCGCGCGCCCTGCGCAACCCGCGCCGGGTCAACGCCGCCACGCGCGAGCACGTCCTGGGGGTCGCCGAGCGCCTCGGCTACCGGCCCAGCCCGCTGGCCACCGCGTTGCAGTCGGGGCGGACCGCGACCGTGGCGATGCTGGTGCCCGACATCACCAACCCGCACTTCTTCGGCACCATCCGGGGGGCCGAGCGGCGAGCCTCCGCAGCCGGGATCACCTTCATCCTCAGCTACACCGAGGAGTCCGCCGACAACGAGCTCACCCAGATCGAACGCCTGGCCCGCTCGGTGGACGGCTTCCTCCTCGCCTCCAGCCGCATGTCCGACGAGACGATCTGGGAGCTGGCCGAGGAGCACAACCTGGCCCTGGTCAACCGGGAGGTACGCGGTCTGCCCAGCGCCGTGGTCGACAGCCGCGTGGGCAGCCGCCAGATCGTGGAGCACCTGGCCTCACTGGGCCACGAGTCGATGGTCTACCTCTCGGGACCGCACCAGTCCTGGGTGGCGGGGGAGCGCTGGCACGCGCTGCACGACAGCGCCCGCAACCTCGGGATCAGGGCCACTCGCCTGGGCCCCTTCCCGCCCAAGGTGGTGGGCGGCGGCGCCGCGGCCGACGCGGTGCTGGTCACGGGGGCCACGGCCGTGGTGGCGCACAACGACCTGCTGGCGATCGGCGTGCTGCGCCGCCTGGCCGAGCGGGGGGTGGCCGTGCCCGGCCAGGTCAGCGTCGTGGGCTACGACGACATCTTCGGGGCCGACTTCTGCGTGCCCTCCCTGACCACCCTGGCCGGGCCGCAGGACGAGGCGGGCCGCTCGGCGGTCGAGCTCCTGCTGGAGAACCGGTCCCGCTCCACGGCGCGCGCGCCCGACCGGAGGGTGATGCTTCCCTCACACCTGGTCATCCGCGAGTCCACCGGACCGGCCCCCGGGTGAGGGAAGCGGCCGGTGGAACGCGCGGGTCAGCGGCGGCGCCCCCAGCGCCCGCCCCAGCCCGTGCCGTAACCGGCCACGTGCAGGGCCAGGAACAGCAGTCCGGCCAGGGCGAGGGCGCGGGGCGTGACCAGGTCCTGGATACTCTCACCCAGGAGTTCCAGCAGCAGGGCGAGTCCGAACAGGATCGCGGCGATGGTGGCGAACATGCTTGTTCTCCCAGTTCGGGGGGTGGGTACTCTGGCGTCTACCCGCGCACCGAGGCGGTAACCGCCGCCCCGGTCGGGGCCGCGGCGACCGCGCCCCTTCCGACCGACCCGTGAGGCGGAGGAGACATGGAACCTGCCTTCATCGTCGCCGCGTTCGCCGGAGGCCTCGGCGCGCTGGCGCTCCGGCTGCCTCCCCTGGTCGGGTTCCTGGTGGCGGGCTTCGTCCTCAACGCCCTCGGCTACGCGCCCACCCCGGCACTGGAGAGCGCCGCCGATCTCGGCGTCACCCTGCTGCTCTTCACCATCGGGCTGAAACTGGACGTGCGCTCCCTGCTGCGCCGGGAGGTGTGGGGGACCGCCACCGTCCACATGCTCACGTCCACCCTGCTGATCGCGGTCTTCTTCGGGGCGCTGAAGTTCACCGGACTGTCCCTGCTGCAGGGCACCGGGTGGCCCGTCCTGCTCCTGCTGGGCTTCGCGCTGTCCTTCTCCAGCACGGTGTTCGCGGTCAAGGCGCTGGAGGCGCGCAGCGAGTCCGGGTCGCTCTACGGGCGCCTGGCCATCGGCGTGCTCATCACGCAGGACGTGTTCGCGGTCGCCTTCATCTCCTCCTCCGCCGGCGCCTACCCCAGCCCCTGGGCCCTGGCGCTGGTCCTGCTCGTGCCCCTGGCCCCGCTGCTGCGGCTCCTGCTGGACCGGATCGTCCGCGGGGAGATGCGGGCGCTGTTCGGTGTGGTGGCCGCGCTGGCGCTGGGCTACGCCCTGTTCGACGCGGTGGGCGTCAAGGGGGACCTGGGGGCTCTGGTCGTCGGCCTGCTGCTCGCACCCGCCGCCAACGCCGCGAACCTCGCCAAGTCCCTGCTCGCGGTCAAGGACCTGCTGCTCGTCGGCTTCTTCCTCAGCATCGGCCTCACGGCGATGCCCAGCGGCGAGGTCCTGGTCACGGCGCTGCTGCTGCTCCTGCTCCTGCCGGTCAAGAGCGTGCTGTTCACGGCGCTGTTCCTGCGCTTCCGCCTCCGCGGACGCACCTCCCTCCTGGCCGGGCTGACCCTGGGCAACTTCTCCGAGTTCGGGCTCATCGTCGGGGCGCTGGCGGCCTCCCAGGGGTGGCTGACGGACGAGTGGCTGGTGGTCCTGGCGCTGGCGGTGGCGTTCAGCTTCGTCCTCTCGGCGCCGGTCAACGCGGTGGGCGAGTCCCTGTACCGGCTGTGCGCACCACGGCTGTCCGCCCTGGAACGCGACGAGCTCCTGGAGGGCGACCGCCCCATCGACATCGGGGAGGCCCGCGCGGTGGTGCTCGGCATGGGACGGATCGGGCGCGGTGCCTACGACCGGCTGACCGAACTGCGCGGGATCCCGACGGTGGGAGTGGAGCACGACCCCGCCACCGTGGCCCGGCTGCGCAAACAGGGCTACTGGGTGGTGGAGGGGGACGCCACCGACTCCGACTTCTGGGCGCGCCTCAGCCTCGACCCGGACGTGGAGCTGATCGTGCTCGCCATGCCGCACCAGAGGGGCAACCTGGCGGCGCTGGAGCAGTTGCGCGGAGACGACTGCCGGGCCCCGATCGCCGGAGTGGTCACCCGCGACGAGGAGATCGAGGAACTGCGGGAGCGCGGCGCCGGCGCGGTGTTCCACCTGTACGGGGAGGCGGGGCGCGCCCTCGTCGACGACGCCATCAAACGCTCGGGGGGCTGACCGCCGCGCCCCGACCCGGTCAGGCCACCGCGACGTAGACGGTGTTGGCGGCCTCGCCGCCCTGCAACGGGTTGGGGAAGCTGACCACCTCGGCCCGCGCCCGGGCGAACTCCCGCTCCAGGCGGGCGGTGAACCCCGGGTCCGGGCGTTCGTTGGACCACAGGGCGAAGACGCCGCCCGGAACCAGGAGCCGCTCGGACAGGCGCCGCAGCCCCTCGGGCGTGTAGAGGGCGGCGTGGTCGGGGTGCAGCAGGTGGCTCGGCGAGTGGTCGATGTCCACGACCACGGCGTTCCAGCGCCCCTCCTCCGCAAGCGGCGGCTCCTGCGGGCCGCCGCCGACCATCGCGAAGAAGTCCCCGTGCACCAGGCGGCAGCGGGGGTCGGCGACCAGTTCGGCGCCGGAGGGGATCAGCCCCCGCCGGTGCCAGTCGATGACCTCGGCGAGGGTGTCCACCACGACCAGGGAGCCGACGTCGGCGCTCTCCAGCACGGCCCGCGCCGTGTACCCCAGCCCCAGGCCGCCCACGACCACGCGCAGACCGGTGCCGGTCAGCTCGGCCAGGGCCAGCCGGGCCAGCTCCTCCTCGGCCGCGGTGAACACGCTCGACATCAGGAAGTCGTCGTCGAGTTTGATCTCGTAGACCTCCTCGCGAAGCAGGGGGTCGTGCCGACGGCGCAGGCTCAGCTCCCCCATCGGTGTGGCCCGCCAGTCCAGTTCCTGGAAACGCACGCTCGTCCTCGCCCTTCGGTCGGTTCGGCCGCGTGGGCACATGTGACGCGCCACGCCTGGCCCGACCCTAGCGGCCCCGGGCGCCGCGCGACGGCCGCTCCCCGGTACACGCCAGGGGGAACGGGTGGGCGCCGGCCCGTCCGGGACGGTGGTCCCGGCCTCCGCGCCGTGGCGGCGGAAGCGCCCGGAGGCGTGGTCGGGGGCTGCCGCGGCCGAGGAGGCCCGCGCCGGCTCGGGAACGGGGGGGCGGAGGCGGCGCCGGGGACCTCAGGCGGTCGCGTTGTTGCGGGTGCGCTGCTCGCGCAGGCGTCCGGCGAATTCCTCGGCCATCGCCAACTGCTCCTGCAGGGCCTGGCAGCGGGCCACGATCGCGGCCTCGAAGGC
>NZ_VWVV01000012.1 GCF_009830945.1 Nocardiopsis sp. FR4
GTCGTCGCGGTCGTTGTGGTAGGCGGTGTCCACGCCCAGCAGGCGCAGGCGGCGGGCCAGGGTGCCCAGGTGGACGTCGAGGAGGAAGCGCACCGGGTCGAAGGGCACGGTCTGGGGCCACTGGTGGTCAGTCCTGCTGCTTGTCCGTCTCCTTGATCCGGTGCAGCGGGGTCCCGTGAGGCTCCTCCGACTCCACCCGGGGCGAGTCCAGGACGACGTCGCCCATCATGTCGAAGGCCAGGGCCACGGTGACCGCCGCGACCAGCAGGACCCCTCCGATCACCAGCAGGGGAACGGACATCCCCAGGACGATGCCGACGCCGCCCGCGATGAACCCCGCACAGGCCAGGAGCACCGCTACCCAGGAGCTCGGGCGCCCCCGGTGACTGCTGCTGGGGGCGACGCTGCCGCCCTGGCGCTGGAACCCGCGGATGCGGCCGAACCGACTGTCGCCGTCGGGGTGCTCCCGTTCCCAGGCCAGCCCCGGATCCTCCTTGTCGTTGGGGTCGGGAGTCGGGTGCTTCCTGCGCTCGATCATGTCGTCGAAGACCTCGACCGGGGTGCGGGGAGGAGGCGTCTGCCCCCGGTTGGTTTTTGCTTCTGCCTCACGGGCCCCAGTGGCCTCCTCAACCCCAGTAGTTTCAGGGGCCTCAGCGGTCTCGGGGTCCCTCTTCCGCTTGTTCGCTCGCATGGTGATCCCCCCGGGAACACGTTGGCGTTCGACGGACCGCGGCCGTCCGCCGCGGTATGAACCTCCTACGACCTGCCTACCCAGGAACGGAGGGAGGCATCAGCGCGGGTGCGAAACGGCCGGGCGGCCCGTCCCCGCGAGGCCCGACCGCCCCGGTCGCGGCGCCTCGGGGAGCACCTCCGGGGCGCGGCCGGGGAAGGGGTCGCGGACCCGCGGGATCCGGTGGCGCCCGGTCCGGGTCCCGGCACCCGGAGTGAGCGTTCCGGGAATGTTTCCCGCGCCCGCTCCCGTCCGCATCAGCGGTGTTCTTCGCCGGGTTTCGGCTGGTATTTCCCATCAAGGCAGAGTGACGTGCGGGAACATATCGGTCGGTTTTATTCGTTTTCCAGGGGGAAACGTGCGGGCGGACCCCTCGCCTCAGAGGGCGGGCGTATGGTTCCGGTCCTCTAGGATGTAGCCCCGAGGGCCCAGGAACCCCCGCAGTCCCCCGCGGCCACGGGAAAGCGGTCAGCGGGCCTAGATCTGATCTCCACGTGCGTGGAGCCAACCGCGATCTGCGAGGAGCGCATAGGAAGTGCCAGGGATACTCAACAAGCTCCTGCGCGCGGGTGAGGGAAAGATCCTGCGCCGGCTCAACAAGCTGAAGGACCAGGTCAACTCGCTTGAGGACGACTACGTCGACCTCACCGACGAGGAGTTGCGCGACCTCACCCGGGAGTACAAGGAACGCTACGAAGAGGGCGAGTCCCTGGACGACCTGCTGCCGGAGGCCTTCGCGACCGTTCGCGAGGCCGCCAAGCGGACCCTGGGCCAGCGCCACTTCGACGTGCAGATCATGGGCGGCGCCGCGCTCCACCTCGGCAACATCGCCGAGATGAAGACCGGTGAGGGTAAGACCCTGACCGGAACCCTGGCGGTCTACCTCAACGCCCTCGCGGGCAAGGGCGTCCACGTCATCACGACCAACGACTACCTGGCCCGGCGCGACGCCCAGAACATGGGCCGCATCTACCACTTCCTCGGCCTCGAGGTCGACGTGATCAGCCCGCAGATGACCGCGGTCGACCGTCGCAAGGCCTACCAGGCCGACATCACCTACGGTACGAACAACGAGTTCGGCTTCGACTACCTGCGCGACAACATGGCGCTCTCGCTCAAGGACACCGTCCAGCGCGGGCACTACTTCGCCCTGGTCGACGAGGTCGACTCCATCCTCATCGACGAGGCCCGTACCCCGCTGATCATCAGCGGCCCCTCGGAGCAGAACTCCCGCTGGTACGCCGAGTTCGCCAAGATCGCCCCGCGCCTGAAGCGCGACGAGGACTACGAGGTCGACGAGAAGAAGCGCACCGTCGGCATCACCGAGTCCGGTGTGGCCAAGGTCGAGGACTGGCTGGGCATCGACAACCTCTACGAGGCCGTCAACACGCCCCTGATCAGCTTCCTCAACAACTCGCTCAAGGCCAAGGAGCTCTACAAGCGCGACAAGGAGTACATCGTCAAGGACGGTGAGGTCCTCATCGTCGACGAGTTCACCGGTCGCGTCCTGGCCGGGCGGCGCTACAACGAGGGCATGCACCAGGCCATCGAGGCCAAGGAGCGCGTCAAGATCAAGGACGAGAACCAGACCCTCGCCAAGATCACGCTCCAGAACTACTTCCGCCTCTACGAGAAGCTCGCCGGCATGACCGGTACCGCCCAGACCGAGGCGGCGGAGTTCTCCCAGACCTACAACGTCGGCGTGGTGCCCATCCCCACCAACAAGCCGATGATCCGCCAGGACGTCAAGGACGTCGTCTACAAGCACGAGGACGCCAAGTTCCAGGCGGTCGCCGAGGACATCGCCGAGCGGCACGAGGCCGGTCAGCCCGTCCTGGTCGGTACCACCAGCGTCGAGAAGTCCGAGCTGCTGTCGCGGATGCTCAAGCGCGAGGGCGTCCCGCACGAGGTCCTCAACGCCAAGAACCACGCGCGTGAGGCCGCCATCATCGCCCGCGCGGGCAAGCTCGGCGCGGTCACCGTCGCCACCAACATGGCCGGTCGCGGTACCGACATCATGCTGGGCGGCAACCCCGACTTCCTCGCCGACGAGGAGCTCCAGGCCCGCGGCCTGAGCCCGCTGGAGACCCCGGAGGAGTACGAGGCCGCCTGGCCCGAGGCGCTGGAGAAGGCCAAGGCCGAGTACGAGGCCGAGCACCAGAAGGTCGTCGAGGCGGGCGGCCTGTACGTGCTGGGCACCGAGCGGCACGAGTCGCGGCGCATCGACAACCAGCTGCGCGGCCGTTCCGGTCGCCAGGGCGACCCCGGTATCTCCCGCTTCTACCTGTCCCTCCAGGACGACCTGCTGCGCCTGTTCAACAGCAGCCGTCTGGAGGTGTTCATGAACCAGCTGAACATCCCGGACGACCAGCCCATCGAGTCCGGCATGGTCAGCAAGGCGATCGCCTCCGCGCAGGCCCAGGTCGAGACCCAGAACTTCGAGATCCGCAAGAACGTCCTCAAGTACGACGAGGTCCTCAACCGCCAGCGCAAGGTCATCTACGCCGAGCGCCGCAAGGTCCTGGAGGGCCAGGACCTGCGCGACCAGGTCCTCAGCATGCTGGACGAGGTCCTGCGCGGCTACGTCGTGGAGGAGACCGCCAACGGCGACCCCAGCGACTGGGACCTCGACAAGCTCTGGCGGGCCTTCAAGCAGGTCTACCCGATCAGCTTCACGGTCGACGAGTTCATCGAGGAGAACGGCGACCTGCACACGCTGACGCCGGAGACGATCGCCGACGCCGTCGTGGAGGACGCCAAGACCGCCTACGAGGCCCGCGAGGCGGAGCTGGGCGAGGAGGCCATGCGCGAGGTCGAGCGCCGGGTCATCCTGCAGGTCATGGACCGCAAGTGGCGTGAGCACCTCTACGAGATGGACTACCTCCAGGAGGGCATCGGCCTGCGCGCCATGGCCCAGCGCAACCCGCTGATCGAGTTCCAGCGCGAGGGCTTCGACATGTTCCAGCAGATGCTGGAGGCCATCAAGGAGGAGTCGGTCGGCTACCTCTTCAACGTCGAGGTGCAGGTCCGCAAGAAGGAGGAGCCCGCGCTCACCTCCGCCTCCGCCGCGCAGACCGCCGCCACCGTCGGCGGGGGCGCCAGCGCCACGGCCGTGGCCACCGCGGTGGAGGAGGACGAGGAGGCCGAGGACGCCGCCCCGCCCGCCGACGAGGCCGAGCCCGCCGAGGACGTGGTCGTCCCCGGTTTCGGCGAGGGGCAGCCGAACAGGCTCCAGTACTCCGCGCCCAGCGAGGACGGCTCCGTCGAACGGCACAGCGAGGCGAACGACGAGTACGCCGGGACGCCGCGCAACGCGCCCTGCCCGTGCGGCTCCGGCAAGAAGTTCAAGAAGTGCCACGGTGACCCGGCGGGCAGGTAGCCCGAGGCGCCCGGCCGCTCCGCCGGCCGGGCACCGGTAGCCGAGAACACGCGCGTGGGCGCGGCCCGAGGGCCGCGCCCGCCGTCGTTCCCGGGTGACCCGGGGAAGGGCTCAGAGCTCCACGGGCGCCGAGCCGAAGGCCACCGAGAAGCGGTCGCACCAGATCACCACGCTGGCCATCCCGTCGAGTTCGGCGTCGGCCGGGATCTCGTAGTTGGCGTCGCCCTCGTTGCCCTTGAGCGGACCGAGCGCCACGTAGCGCCCGTCGCGGTACTTGGACCAGTCGCCGCCCGCCTCCTGGTCGGTGATCCACACGTGCAGGTCGGGACCGTCGCTGGTGGCCAGGTCCGTCAGGCGCACGTAGCGCGATCCGTCGGCCAGCTCCAGCACCGTGGCCGTGCCCGAGGTCGCGTGCTCCTGGGTGAGGAACCCGCCCTCGCCCAGCACCACGGGTTCGTCCGGAGCGGACTCCCCGTCCTCCGGCCGCTCCTCCCCGGCGGCCGGATCCGCCTCCCGCTCCGCGGCCGGGGGCGCGGCCCGAGGAAGCGCCTCCTCCACCGCGCGGGTCGTGAACAACCGCCAGGGCTGGAAGGCCCACAGGCCCGCGGCCGCCAGCAGCAGGGCCAGCCCCGCCGCCGCCCACAGCGGCCCGGAACGCCGCCACCCGGGTGTTCCGTCCGTCATCGTCTCTCCTCCCTCGTCGGTGGACTCACTCCTTCCGGGTTCGGAGCCGAGGCCGCGGGGGCGACCCGCGAACGGCGGTTCCCTGTTCCCGGGCCGAACCGGACCGGGACCGGGGGGCGCTGTGTCCGACAGGGATCTGTACGAACTCCGGCTGGGCGTCTTCGCCGAGCCGGCGGAGGCGGACCGGATCGTGCGCGGGGTCGACGCCATGCTCGCGGCCTCGGGCCTTCGCGCCCGCCCGGCGAGCGTGGCGGAGGCCGGAGAGGAGGTGGACCCCACCGGTACCTCTTCGGGGGAGGAGCCGTTGAGCATGAGCGTCGACGAGTTCTACGACGAGCTCCCGTACCAGTGGCGCAAGGAACATCCGGGAAGGCGGCCGGGAGAGCGACGCGTGTTCGAGGTGAGGGCGGGTGTGCTCACCGACCGCCCCCGGGGCCCGCAGGAGGCCCTGGGGCGGCTCCTGCGCCCTGACGAACTGCACGACGGCCCCTGCCCCGTTCCTTGGTCCTCCGGTGTCCACGAACCCGGCGACGAGACACGGGAGTACCCGGAACTCCGCTACGGCGCCCTGCGCGGCGCTAGGAGGGGCCGTTGCGGAGGGCGAGGGCGGCCAGCGCCTCCGCGCCGTCCTCCCACGGGTCGCCGTGCCCGACGAGCACGGTCCGCGCTCCGGTCCCCGCGATCGCGTCCAGGGAGGTCAGCGCGCGCTCCTCGTCCACCGTCGCCGCTCCGGACACGATCTGCGGGCCGTACGTGCCGCGGTACGGATCGAAGGTCACCACGGCGTCACCGGCGATGACCGCCCCGCGGTCCGGGAAGTGCAGCACGCAGTGGCCGAGGGTGTGGCCCGGTGTCGGGACGGCCCTCGGCGCCCCGGGCACCGGTAGCTCGCCGCCCTGGAAGCGGTGCACCTCCCTGACCGGTGTGGGCCACCACGCCCGTCGCCACAGGAACGACGTGACCGCGGGCAGGGCCTTCGGCTGCGTCAGGAGGTAGGGGGTGCGCGCACGTGCGTGCCCGTACTGGCGGGGGTGCCGTGTGAGCGGGACGTCGTTCTCGTGGATGTGGACGGGGACGCCCAGACGTGAGCGGAGCTGCTCGGCGAACCCCAGATGGTCGAAGTGCCCGTGCGTCAGCACCAGGGCGCGGATGTCCTCGGGGCGCCGTCCGAGCAGACGCGTGGCTCGCTTCAGGGAGCCCCACGAGCCGGCCACCCCGGCGTCGACGACCGTCAACTGCCGACCGTCCTCGACGATGAACCAGTTGACGTATCCGTCCCTCACGCAGTGGATGCCCTCCGCCACGTCCTTCCTGAACATCGCTCACCCCACACGGAACGGTGAACCTGCCCCAAAACCTCCGGATGCCCTGGTGTGAGCTGTCCCAAACACAGACGGTTCGGCACCCGTCCGCGCCGCGTCCGCCGCCGCGGCGCGGGGCCCGCCGCACCCGTCGGGCGGGACCCCGCGCCGCCGGGCCCCTCCGGGCCCGGAGCGGGGACGGAGGGTCAGCCGGAGGAGCCCTCCCCGGGCCCGCGGTCCGCCCGGCCCCCGGCCTCCGGGTCCGGTTTCCCACCGGTCGCGGTGCGCGCGGGCTCGCCCGGCTCGTCCGGATCCAGCTCCCGCCCCGGGGTGGGCAGGTCGAACCGGGTGATGAGCACGTAGAAGATCCCGAAGTAGAGACCGAAGTACACGAGTCCGAGCAACAGGATCAGTCCGAGCCCGGTCGTGTTGTCCTTGGTCGCGTTGAGCAGCAGGTCGATGAGTCCGGCGGAGAAGCCGAAGCCCAGGTGGGCGTCCAGTGCGTTCAGGACCGCCATGGAGATCCCGGTCAGCACCACGTGCACCGCGAACAGCACCGGGGCCACGAAGATGAACGCGAACTCCACGGGCTCGGTGATGCCCGTCGCGAACGCGGTCAGCGCCGCCGGGATCATGATCGACCCGATCTGCGTCCTCCGCTCCTTGGGCGCGGCCAGCCACATCGCCAGTGCCGCGCCGGGCAGGCCGAACATCAGCACCGGGAAGAACCCGGACAGCAGTCCGCCCGCGTCCGGGTCGCCGGCGAAGTAGCGGGTGATCTCGCCGTGCGTCACGGTGCCGTCGGGGGCGGTGTAGGTGCCCGACACGAACCAGATGAACGAGTTCACCACGTGGTGCAGGCCCATCGGCAGCAGCAGGCGGTTGATCACCCCGTACAGGCCCGCGCCCAGCGCCCCGGCGCCGATGATGCCCTCGCCCATGCTCTGGATCCAGCCGCCCACGACCGGCCACACCAGGCCCAGCGCCACGCCCATCAGCAGGCCCGCCAGCGCCGTCACGATCGGCACGAACCGGCGTCCCCCGAAGAAGCCCAGCCAGGACGGCAGCTTGATCCGGTGGTAGCGCTGCCACAGCAGGGCCGCCACCAGGCCCACCGCGATACCGCCGAGCACGTCGGTCGGGTTCTTCACCGCGTGGTTGATCATCGGCATGACCGCGTTGACGGCCTCGGGGTCGGTCAGGGGCTCCCGGGTCACCGGGTCGACCGGCAGGGGATAGGTGGTCAACCGCGAGCCGAGGTCGCCCGTGGGACCGTCGAAGGCCACCATGGTCCAGGTCGCCACCCGGTTGAAGACCACGTAGCCGACCACCGCGGCCAGCGCGGTCGACCCGTCGGAGCGCTTGGCGAAGCCCAGGGCCACGCCGACCGCGAAGAGCAGGGGCAGGGCCTCGAAGACCGCTTCGCCCGCCGTTCCCACGGCGCCCGCGACGGGCTGCATCCACCCCATGCCGGGGAGTCCGGCCAGGCCGTCGGCGCCGAGCAGGTCGTCCTGCCCCAGGCGGAGCAGGATCGCCGCGGCGGGCAGCACCGCGATCGGCATCATCAGGCTGCGGCCCAGCCGTTGCAGGACGGCGAACACGGAGGAGGAGCGCTTTCTCCGCTCCGGCTTCCCCTCGGTGGCGGTGCCGCCGCCCGACGGCGGCGGGGCGGACGGGGCGGGGGTCTGGTCCGAACTCATGGTGGGGGTTCCTCCCTCGGACACGCGCCTGGTGGGCGCGGGGCGTCAGTCGCCGTGCCGCCGGGGGTCCAGCCGGGAATGCAGCTGGTAGCGGTCGGCGCGGTAGGTGGACAGCGCGAGTTCCACGCACTGTCCCTTGGCGAAGCTGCGGCGCTGCATCACCAGCACCGGGCTTCCGGCGGGCAGGCCAAGGAGCCGGGAGTCGGCCGAGTCGCAGATCCCGGCCTCGATGGTCTGTTCCCCGGAATCCAACAGGATGTCGAACTCGTTTTCCAGAACCTCGTAGAGGGAGCGTTCGGCGAGGTCGAAGTCCTCCAGGCCCGGGACCATCGCGGCGGGGATGTTGGACCTCTCCACCGCCATGGGCTCGTCGTCGGCGGTACGCATCCGCTCGATGTGGTGCACCAGGGTGCCCGGCGCGATGTCGAGCATGCGCGCGGTGTGCCCGCTCGCCGGGATGACCTGGCGGATCAGCTCGCGCGCCCCGGGCTCGAAGCCGCGGGCGCGCATGTCCTCGCTGAAGGAGGCCAGGACCAGGGACATCTCGATCTTGGGCCGGGCGATGAAGGTCCCCTTGCCGGGGACCCGGTACAGCCGCCCCTCCGCCACCATCAGGTCGATGGTCTGCCGGACGGTCATCCGCGAGAGGCCGTAGGTGGCGCTGAGCTCGCGCTCGGAGGGGATCATGTCGTCCACACCCAGCCCCGCCTCGGTGATCCAGTCCAGGAGCAGGTCGCGTAGTTGGCTGTACTTGGGTAGCGGGTTGCTGGGGTCGATCGACATGGGTCGGGTGCCTTCTGGATCGGCGGGTGGAGTCGGCGTCAGACCCTAGCGCGACGGGAGCGCCCCGGGGAGCCGCCGGCCCTGCCCCAGGACCGGAGCAAGCTGGACATGACTGGTATAGTCCGGACTAGACCACACCTCCGTTCGTGTGTCAATCCACCCAGGCGCAGGCGGTTCGCGGCCTCCGCCTCCGACCCCTCCGCCCGCCGCCCACCGCCCGCCACACACAGGGGAAGGCCCTCCATGACCACCACGACGAGCGTGATGCGCTCCGAGATCGCCGAGCAGCCCGAGGCGCTGCGCCGCACCTTCGCCGAGCTGCTCCCGCTGCGCCCCGAGATCGAGGCCCTGGGCCGCTCCACCCGGCACGTGCTGTTCATCGCGCGCGGCTCCTCCGACAACGCGGCCGTCTACGGCAGCTACCTCCTGCAGGCCCACACCGGCCGCCTGGCCACCCTCGGCTCCCCCTCCATCGCCACCGCCTACGGGGCCAGGATCGACCTGTCCGACGTGCTGGCCGTGGCCATCTCCCAGTCGGGTGAGACCGAGGAGATCGTCGAGACCATGCGCTGGGCCGCCGACTGCGGCGCGCGCACCGTCGGCGTCACCAACGGCGCGGGGTCCCCGCTGGCCCTGGAGGCGGACGTCGCCCTGGTCACCCGGGCCGGGAACGAGGTCGCGGTGCCCGCCACCAAGACCTACAACACGCAGCTGGCCGCCCTCGCGGTCCTGGCCCTGGGTCTGGGGGCCGCCCTGGACCCCGGCGACCTGGGCCGGGTGGCCGAGGGCATCGAGGAGACCCTCGCGGCCCCCGCCGACGCCCTGGAGGAGATCGTCGAGCGGATGGTCGCCGTGCAGGGCGCGGTCATCTCCGGGCGCGGCATGGCCTTCTCGACCGCCCTGGAGGCCGCCCTCAAGCTCAAGGAGGCCTGCTACCTGCACGCCATGGGCCTGTCCTACGCGGACCTGCTGCACGGTCCCATCGCCGTGGTGGACCCGCGCACCCCCGCCCTGCTGGTGGCGGCTCCCAGCGGTCCGACCCTGACCGGCACCGTCGCCCTCGCCGAGCGCGCGCGCTCCGCCGGGGCTCCGGTCTTCGGCTTCGGCGGCGGCGCGGCCCTGGCCGGGGCCAGCGACCTGTCGGTCCCCGTGCCGGAGGTTCCCGAGTGGGTGGCGCCGATGAACCTCATCGTCCCCGCGCAGCTGCTCACCGAGCGCCTGGCCCGCCGCCTGGGCTACAACCCGGACGTGCCGCGCGGTCTGAACAAGGTCACGCAGACCGTCTGAGGCGGGGCGGCGCCAACACCCCGTTCGACCGCTCTCCCTGGTGCACGCGCCGTCACAGCCCTAAGCTCACCCCAAGCCCCGGGGAACCCCCCGTTTCCACGGCAGATCACGGAGGACACATGTCGGACAAGGCAGCGGCGATCGTCGCCGGACTGGGCGGTGCGGACAACATCGAGGACATCGAGGCCTGCATCACCCGCCTGCGCACCGAGGTGGGCGATCCCGGACTGGTGGACGAGAAGGCCCTCAAGGCGTCGGGCGCCCACGGGGTCCTGGTCTCGGGCAACGTCGTCCAGGTGGTGGTCGGCCCCGAGGCCGACGCCCTCACCGACGACATCCGGGACCTGATCGACTAGGGCGCTCCTCGCGCGGGCGCCCGTCGGGCCGGAGCGCGTGTGCGCAGGTCGGGCGGGCGGTGCCACAGCGGTGCAAGCACGGGGAAAGGTGCGGGAAAGGGCGCTCGGGCAGCATGCCCACGACACGGAACGGCTGCCGGGCGCGCCCCGGCACACCGTCCTTCCTCCTCACCCAAGGGAACCGTCTTGGTACACGCACTCAAACGCTCCGCCACCGCCCTGGCCGTCCTGCTGGCCGTGGTGTGCGCGACCGCCTCCCCCGCCTCCGCGCACACGCTCGGGTCGGCCGTCACCTCCTCGACCGGGTGCGGCTGGTCCAACGGCGCCTACACGATCCTGCACTCCTCCACGATCTCGGTCGTCGAGGAGGGGCGGCAGGGAACCGTCTATCTGCTGTGGAACGGCACCTACGGCCAGAACTGCGTCGTGACCCTCAAGACCGGCCCCTCCCACGGCACGCAGACCTGGACCTGGGCCAGGCTCTACATCAGGACCGCGAGCGGCGGTTACGAGACGCGCTACGACGAGGGGGATTACGCCCACTACGCGGCCAAGTCGGCGTCGACCCGGGGGGTGTGCGTCGCCTACCAGGGCGGCATCGAGGGGCTCAACGGCCAGGACGGCTACGCCGGCCGGACCGAGTACGGCAACTGCGGCTGACACCGCCGCCCCCGCGGCCCGGGGCGGCGGTACCGGGCCGCGGGGGCGGTCAGGAGCGGTCGACCCACGCGCTCCGGCCGCCCCCGGCAAGGTCCGGTGCACACAACAGGTTTTCGGTCCTGAACTGGACGGATGAAGCTCCGACGAACGGGAAGACCTCCCCCCATGTCAGACGCAACCAGCCCACTGCGCGTGCTCTCCCCCGTGTCCGGAACGGCGCTTCCCCTCGACACCGTGCCCGACCCGGTGTTCTCCCAGTCCATGGTCGGCCCCGGGGTCGCCGTCCATCCCGAACCCGGCCAGGAGGGCGGGCAGGAGGGCGTCCAGGACGCCGTGTCCCCCATCGCCGGAACCCTCGTCAAGCTGCACCCCCACGCCTTCGTGGTAATGGCGCCCGACCACCGCCGGGGCGTCCTGGTCCACCTGGGCATCGACACCGTCCAGCTGGCGGGGGAGGGGTTCACCCTCCTGGCCGCCGAGGGCGACGAGCTGGAGGCGGGCGCCCCCGTGGTCCGCTGGTCGCCGGGCACCGTGGCCGCCCAGGGCAGGCCGTCCGTCGTCCCCGTGGTCGCGCTGGACGCCTCCGCCGACGCTCTCAGCGACGCCGCCGACGGAGCGGTGGAACACGGTGACCCCCTCTTCACCTGGGCCTGACCGGGGGCGCGGGCCCGCGCCCCCCGGACGGGCGCGGACGGCGCGCGCACCGGGACCGGAGCGGGGCACGTGAACGGATTCCCCGGGTCGCATCGGCGGTTACGGGTCCCCTGACCTGCCGGAAACGGTATCCTCCGGCGGCGAACCCACGATCACCCGCCAGAGATGAAGTCCCACATGAGACTGTCCGTTCCGCGTGCCCTGGCCCCGGCCTGCGCCGGGCTCGCGCTGATCGCCACCGGATGCACCAACGAGGAGGTGGGTTCCTCGCAGGAGGACCGCGAACCCCAGCCGTCGGCCAGCGCCGAGCCCTTCGAGCCCGTGCTCGCGCCGCGGCTGCTCGCCGAGATGGACCTGGACGACAAGATCGGCCAGCTCCTCGTCCTGACCGCCCAGGGCACCTCGGCCGCCGACAACGCCGCCCAGATCGAGGCCTACCGGCCCGGCGGCCTCATCTACTTCGACGCCAACCTCGGCGACGCCGAGCAGATCGCCACCATGTCGACGGAGCTCCAGGACCTGGCGGCACAGCAGGGGCAGGGCGTGCCGCTCTTCCTCGGCATCGACCAGGAGCAGGGCATCGTGGTCCGCCTGCCCGTGGGCACCCGCTTCCCGGACGCCATGGCCGTCGGCGCCACCCGTGACACCGACCTGGCCGCGCTGCGCGCCTCCACCACCGCCGAGGAGCTGACCGCGCTCGGCATCAACCTCAACTACGCGCCCGACGCCGACGTCAACACCGACCCGGACAACCCGGTCATCGGCATCCGCTCCTTCGGGTCCGATCCCGACCTGGTCGCGGAGATGGCCGTCACCGAGGCGCTCGCCTACTCCGAGGGCGGCGTGGCCTCGGTGGCCAAGCACTTCCCCGGCCACGGCGACACCGACGTCGACAGCCACACCGGGCTGCCCGTCATCGACCTGGACCGCCGGACCTGGGAGGCCGAGCACCTGCCGCCGTTCCGGGCCGCCGTCGACGCGGGCGTGGACGCCATCATGACCGCGCACGTGCTCATGCCGGGGCTGGAGGGCACCGAGGACCCCGAACCCGCCACGATCTCCCCGGCGCTCATCGACGGCATCCTGCGGGACGAGCTGGGCTACGACGGCGTGGTCACCACCGACGCCCTCAACATGGAGGGCGTGCGCCAGAGCCACTCCGACGGCGAGGTCGCGGTGCGCGTCCTGGAGGCGGGCGTGGACCAGCTGCTCATGCCGCCGGATCCGGCCGCGGCGGTCTCCGCGATCCGCGAGGCGGTCGAGCAGGGCCGCCTGACCGAGGAGCGCCTCGACGAGTCCGTGCTGCGCGTGCTGACCCTCAAGGAGCGGCGCGGCGTCCTGGAGGCCGAACCCGTGGACGTCCAGGGCGCCGCGGCGGTCCTGGGCGACCCCGGGCACGCCGAGGCGGCCCAGCGCGTGGCCGACGCCTCGGTGACCCTGGTCCGCAACGAGGGGGACCTGCTGCCCCTGGACGAGGGAAGCAGCGTGAACGTGCGGGGCGAGGGCGCCGAGACGCTGACCGCCGCGCTCACCGAGGCCGGGGTGAACGTGGTGGACGGGCCCGCCGACGCCGTCGTCGTGGGCACCAACGGCGCACGGAACTCCCAGGAACAGCGCGGCATGGTCGAGTCCGCGCGCGCCCAGGGCCTGCCGGTGGTCGTGGTCGCCCAGGGCGGCCCCTACGATCTGGAGGCCTTCCCCGAGGTGGAGGCGTTCCTGGCCGTCTACTCCTCCGTGGACGTCTCCCGCACGGCCGCCGCACGGGCGATCGCCGGTCAGGTCAACCCCTCCGGCACGCTGCCGGTGGACATCCCCGGGGCCGGTGTGAAGGCCGGAACCGGCCTGTCCTACTGACCCGTGCCGGGGCCCGTGCGGGGCCCTGAGCTGGTCGCGGTGGTTGAAACGGGCGGGGAACGGGAAGAACCGTTGCCCGCCCGACCCCTCGGGCGACCGGGGGCGGGGCGGCGGTCCGAACGGACGCATGCGACCACCGACACCAAGGAGGGGATCGGATGGACGGCAACCCGGGAGTGAACGGCAGCCGTTTCGCGAACGGCGGGTACTCCGCCGACGGGAACCGGCGCGGAGTCATCTGCGACTGGGGCGGTGTGCTCACGCCGCCGCTGGTCGACGGCATCCTGGCCTGGCTGGAGGACGACCGCATCGACGTCGACCACTACCGCGAGGTCATGCGGCCCTACTTCGAGGACAGCTGCCAGGGCGAGAACCTCGTGCACGCCCTGGAGCGCGGTGAGATCGACCGATGCGAGTTCGAGCGCGAGCTGGCGGCCATGCTGCGCTCCACCCACGGCGGCCCGGTGGTGGCCGACGGCCTGATCGACCGCATGTTCTGCCGGTTCGACCCCGTACACGACATGTACGAGGCGCTGCGCGAGGCCCGCCGGAGCGGGGCAAGCACCGCCCTGCTGTCCAACTCCTGGGGCAACTGCTACCCCCGCGAACACTTCGACACCACCTTCGACACCGTGGTGATCTCGGGCGAGGTGGGGATGCGCAAGCCCGACCCGGACATCTACCTGCACACCTGCGAGCGGATCGGCCTGGGCCCCGAGCACTGCGTGTTCATCGACGACCTGGAGCACAACGTCCTCACCGCCCAGGAGCTCGGGATGACCGGCATCCTGCACACCGACGTGGACACCACGCGGCTGGAATTGGAGCGGTTCCTCACCCCCGACGGCGACGGCGCGCCCCCGGCCCCCGACCAGCGGGCGGCCTGACCCGCCCCGGCCCGCCCCTCCCCGGTCCCGCGCCGGGGCGCCGGGGCGGCCGAGCGGCCCGGCTTTGGCACACTTGACGTGTTCGCACCACGTTCCGGAGAGCCGCTCGCATGTACGTCTTCCTGCCCAGCACCATCCCCGCCCTGGCCCGCCTGCTGGAGGAGGGGCGGCTGGAGGGCGCCCCGCTGACCGCCTTCGCGGCCGACCCCGGGCCGGGCGAGGACGCGGAGGAGGCCGAGTACGAGGCCATGTACACCGCCGCGGAGGAGTCCCTGACCCTGTTGGCCGCCGATCCCGACGCACCCCGCCGCAGGGTCGTGCTGGCCGCGAACATGCCCGACCACGTCGTGGAACGCGCGGGCCGCACGGGTGAGGGCGTGGTCCGGGTGCGGGTCACCGGCGCCGTCCCCTACAAGAAGCTGGCCTCGGCGCACGTGGACGACGACGCCGCCGCCGGGGACGTGGCGGAGGCGGTCAGGGACCGGGCCTCCGGCGCCGCCGAGGAGCACGAGCTGATGTGGTTCGCCGTGCAGGAGCTGCGCCACCTCGTCCGGGAGGCGGGCGCCTGACGCCGGGCGCCCACAGGGAGGGGAGGGCGCTTCCGGCGGACCACCGGCCAACCCGTCACCGCCGTGCGCTCCCGTGCCGAACCGGGGGCCCTCGGGGGCGCGTTATCTCCGGGGACACCGCGTCCCGGAGGTCGGGGCGGCCGACGAGGAAGGCGTGAAGCACCATGGACGAACCCGTGACCGGCGCACCCACGGATACGCGGACCCGGGCGCTGGCCCCCTGGCCCGGCGTGGGCGTCGCCGCGGCGGCGGGGCTGGCCGTCGGCGCGCTGACCTCCGTGGCCCAGGGGGTGCTGCCCGGCCTCCTCGCGCCCCTGGCCAACTCCGCCGGTTCCTGGAGTCTGGCGGCCTTCCTGCTGGCGGCGCTGTGCCCCCGCCCCTGGACCGCGGCACTGGCGGGGGTGCTCTCCCTGTCCGCGATGGTGCTCGGGTACGACCTCGCCTCCCTTGCCCGGGGCTATGACGCGTCCCTGGTCTTCACGGCCTTCTGGCTGGTCGCGGCGGTCACGGTGGGGCCCTTCCTGGGCCTGGGCGGCGGTGCGCTGCGCGCCCGCTCCCGGCTCGCCCCCGCGGGTGTCGGGGCGATGAGCGGAGTCCTGGTGGGGGAGGGCGTCTACGGGATCGCCTTCATCTCGGACACCACCCCGGCCGTGTACTGGGCGGGGTCGGTCGCCGTCGGCCTCGGTCTGCTGGCATGGGCGATCGTGCGGGCCTTCCCGCGGGTGCGCCCGGCCCTGGCGGCGGTCGCGCTCGGTGCCCTGGTGGCCGTGTCCTTCGTCGCGGTCTACTCGTCCAACCCCCTCGCCCTGTTCACCGCCCTCTGAGGTCCGGGCGCGGCCGTGCCGCCGGGCGGCGCACCACAAGGTGACGGTCCTTGCGGCGCCTGGGGAAGCAGGAGCCCACCCCGCCGTCGACGGGGCCTTCACCTTGCTCGATCTTCCCCGGCCGGAGCCGGGCACAGCGCCGGCTCCGGCCGTGGTCGAGGCGCTGTAGGTTGAGGACGAGGACTGCTCCGATCAGCACGCGCCGGTCGTCGACGCCGTCCGTAACCCGGCTCCGGACCCTCAGGGCTCCCTCGCCTCACCCGGCTGGCCGCGGGATCCCGACCACCGTCCGTCCGGGGCCGCTGGCCGGTCCCGGACGGAGGTTTCCTCCCGTATCCGCTGATACGGCAAGATGGAGTCGTCCCCGACCGGTCCGTCTTTCGAGGAGTTCGCCATCAGCCGCCTGGTGCTATGGAACATCGACCTCACCCTCCTCGACGTGGGGAAGGTGATGAGGGCCGCCTACGCCGAGGCCTTCGAGAAGGTCACCGGTGAGCCGCTGGTCTACCTGACCTCGGCGGCCGGGCGCACCGACTCGGAGATGTTCTTCGAGTTCTGCGCCCGCAACTACGTGGACGTCGAACCGGACAACGACACCCTGGCCGACTTCCTCTCCACCCTGGAGGAGTCCTTCGCCCGCCGGTCCGACGAACTGCTCTCCAAGGGCCGGGCCATGCCGGGGGCGGCGGCTTCGCTGGCCGCCGTGGCCTCCCTGCCCGACACCGTGCAGACCGTGGTCAGCGGCAGCACCCGCGCCAACGCCGTGGCCAAGCTCGCCGCCTTCGGGCTCGACGCCCACCTGGACCTGTCCATCGGCGGGTACGGGTCGGTCAACTACCCCAAGTCCAGCCTGATCCAGTCCATCCGGCTGCACGCCGCGGGCGAGGGCGGGCGCCCCTACACCGAGCAGGAGACGGTGTTCGTCACCGACTCCGCCCCGGACGTGCGCGCGGCCGTCATCGGCGGCGCGGTACCGGTCGGGGTGCTCAACGGCCCCGCCACCGAGGGCCAGCTGCGCGAGGCGGGGGCCGTGCACGTCCTGCCCGACCTGACCGACCCGCGCGCCGTGATGGCGGCGGTGCACCAGGCGACGGCGGGCTGACGGGAACACGGGCCGCGGGGAGGACACGTTAACCACCGGTTCGACGGGTAGGTCCCGCCGTGTGTATCGCCGCAATCTGGTTCTTACGGTAAGCAACCTGCCTGTAACGGTGTTGGTCCTGTTCCCGGGGGCAAAAGGCAGTAGCCTGGTCAGCGGACGGGGCCGGGACAACGAGGTCCGCAGCCCCGTTCCCCTGCCGCCTGTGCGCACAGGTACAACCCCAACCACTGACGCCGTGGCCTTCTTGCGCCCCAAGGGGTTCACGGAACATCACACATCGGCACACAGGATCACAGGTCATATGACCGGGTGTTCCGCCAGCCCTCGTGCGACGTTGCTCACAAAGGAGTGAGAGATCCCTATGTCCGGGCAATCCGACGTCCATCTCCAGCAGCTGCTCAGCGACGCGGCCGCCAGGTGGTCCCCCGGGGAGCGCATCAGCCCCGAGGAGGCCGACGCGGTCAGGCGCTTCCTCCCCGTCTACTACCGGCACACCGACCCGGACGAGCTGAACGGGCGCCCGCCCGAGCAGATCTGCTGGGCCGCCGCCGCCCACAGGTCCTTCGGCGCCGAACGCGTCCCGGGACGGGCCAAGGTCCGCGTCTACACCCCCGACGCCGAGCGCGACGGCTGGGACCAGCAGACCAGCGTCGTGGAGATCGTCACCGACAACGCGCCCTTCCTGGTCTCCTCGGTCACCATGGCCCTGTCCGACCTGGGCGCGGGTGTCCGGTTCATCGTCCACCCCCAGATGACCGTGGGCCGCGACCTCAACGGTCGCCTGTCCCGGGTGGACCCGGAGATCGGCGGCGACGGGCTGCTGCCCGTCGACGAGTCCTGGATGCACATCGAGATCGACCCCCAGAGTGATCCGGCGCGCTTCGAGGAGATCACCGCGCGCCTGGAGGGGGTCCTGGACGACGTCCGCTACGTGGACGAGGACGCCGCCAAGATGAGCGACCGGGCCATCCGGATCGCCGACGAGCTGGCCGCCTACCCCGACCGCCTGGTGGCCGGGGGCGTCGACCCGCGCGAGATCGGCGAGAGCGTCGACTTCCTGCGCTGGGCCGCCGGACGCAACTTCACCATCATGGGCTACCGTGAGTACGCCCTGGTGACGGACGAGAACGGCGACGACGCCCTGCGCCCCGAACCCGGTTCGGGCCTGGGCATTCTGCGGATGGACTCGCCCGCCTCCACCAGCTTCGCGGCCCTGCCCCCCGAGATCCGCGCCAAGGCCCGCGAACCCTACATCCTGGTGCTGACCAAGGCCAACTCCCGAGCCACCGTCTACCGGCCCAAGTACCTGGACTACATCGGCGTCAAGAAGTTCGACGCCCAGGGCAACATCGTCGGCGAGCGCCGCTTCGTGGGGCTGTTCACCTCCCAGGCCAACACCACCAGCATCGCCCAGATCCCCATCATGCGCCGCAAGCAGGCCGAGGTGCTGGCGCTGGCCGGGTTCGAGGCCGACAGCTACGACGGCAAGGACCTCATCGAGCTGCTGGAGACCTTCCCCCGCGAGGAGCTCCTGCAGATCCCCGTGGGCGAGCTGTACAACATCGTGCGCGGCGTCCTGCGCCTGCGCGACCGCCGCGGCACCAAGCTGTTCATGCGCCGCGACCCCTACGGCGGACGGTACATGTCCTGCTTCGTGTACATGCCACGCGACCAGTACAGCACCCGGGTGCGCCTGGACATCCAGAAGGTCCTGGCCAAGGCGTTCCACGGCGCCACCATGGACCACAACGTGCTCATCGGCTCGGCCCCCATGGCCCGCCTGTACCTGGTGGTGCGCGCCCAGCACGGGCAGACCCTCGCCGACATCGACCAGGTGGCACTGGAGGAGGAGGTCCGCCGGGCCGCGCGCTCCTGGGACGCCGACTTCGACGAGGTCCTCACCCAGGCCTACGGGCCGGTGCACGCCACCTCGCTCCGGGACCGCTACGGCAGCGGGCTGACCGAGGCCTACAAGGTCGACAACAGCCCCGCCACCGCGGCCGCCGACATCGAGGAGCTGGAGCGGCTCCTGGCCCGCACCGACCCCGACCGGCGGCACGGCGAGTTCTCCGGGGTCCTGTACCAGCGCGAGGACGCCGACCCCGGGTGCTACCGGTTCCGTCTGTACCGGATCGGCGAGCCCATCTCCCTGTCGCGGGTCCTGCCCGTCCTGGAGAACCTGGGCGTGGAGGTCATCGACGAGTGGCCCTACGACATCACCGTGCGCGGCGTGGGCCGCGTGTGGGTCTACGACTTCGGACTGGGGCCGGTCCCCGACTCCGACCTGGCGCCCGGGCGGCTCAAGGAGCTCTTCGAGGAGGCCTTCGACGCCTCCTGGCGCGACCTGGGCGAGAGCGACCGGTTCAACGCCCTCGTGGTGCGGGCCGGACTGGACTGGCGCCAGCTCACCGTGCTGCGCGCCTACGCCAAGTACCTGCGTCAGACCGGGTCCACGTTCACCCCCGAGTACCTGGCCGACGTCCTGGTGGCCAACGTCGGGATCGCCAACCTGCTGGTCGAGCTGTTCGAGACCCGCTTCGACCCCGACCTGCCCGGTGAGGGCCGCGACGAGCGCTCCGAGGTGCTGGTCCGCAAGATCGAGGGCGAGCTGGAGTCCGTGGCCAGCCTGGACCACGACCGCATCCTGCGCTCGTTCCTGGCGGTCATCCGCGCCACCCTGCGCACCAACCACTACCAGCGGCACCCCTACCTGGTCCTCAAGCTCAACCCCGAGCAGATCCCGGACCTGCCGCACCCGCGGCCCCGGTACGAGATGTACGTCTACTCCCCGCGGGTGGAGGGCGTGCACCTGCGCTTCGGCGCGGTCGCGCGCGGCGGACTGCGCTGGTCGGACCGCTTCGAGGACTTCCGTACCGAGATCCTGGGCCTGGTCAAGGCCCAGATGGTGAAGAACTCCGTCATCGTCCCCAGCGGCGCCAAGGGCGGCTTCGTGTGCAAGCGCCTGCCCCAGGGCGGGAACCGCGAGGAGATGATGGCCGAGGTCGTGGCCTGCTACGAGCAGTTCGTCAGCGGGCTGCTGGACGTCACCGACAACCTCGTGGACGGGCGCGTCGTGCACCCCGAGCGCACCGTCCTGCACGACGGCGACGACTCCTACCTGGTGGTGGCCGCCGACAAGGGCACCGCCACCTTCTCCGACACCGCCAACGCCATCTCCACCGAGCGCGGCTTCTGGCTGGGCGACGCCTTCGCCTCGGGCGGCTCGGTCGGCTACGACCACAAGGCCATGGGCATCACCGCCCGCGGCGCCTGGGAGTCGGTGCGCTACCACTTCCGCGAGATGGGCGTGAACGTGCAGGAGGAGCCGTTCACCGTCGTCGGCGTCGGCGACATGTCCGGCGACGTGTTCGGCAACGGCATGCTGCTGTCCAAGCAGATCAGACTGGTGGCCGCCTTCGACCACCGCCACGTCTTCCTGGACCCCGACCCCGACCCGCACACCTCCTGGGCGGAGCGCAGGAGGATCTTCGACCTGCCCCGCAGCACCTGGGAGGACTACGACCCCAAGCTGATCTCCGAGGGCGGCGGCGTGTACCCGCGCACCGCCAAGTCCGTGCCCGTCACCCCGCAGGTGCGCGCGGCGCTGGGCATCGAGGACGAGGTGGAGACCCTCACACCGGACGAGCTGATCCGGTGCGTGCTCACCGCCCCCGTGGACCTGCTGTGGAACGGCGGGATCGGCACCTACGTCAAGGCCAGCACCGAGACGCACGCCGACGTGGGCGACAAGGCCAACGACCAGCTGCGCGTGGACGCCGCCGAACTGCGCGTGAAGGTCGTCGGCGAGGGCGGCAACCTGGGCCTGACCCAGCCCGCGCGGATCGAGTTCGCCCGTGAGGGCGGCCGGGTCAACACCGACTTCATCGACAACTCGGCCGGCGTGGACACCTCCGACCACGAGGTCAACATCAAGATCATGCTCGACCGCGAGGTGCGGGCGGGCAAGCTCGGCAAGGCCGACCGCGACCAGCTGTTCATCGACATGACCGACGAGGTCGCCGAACTGGTCCTGGACAACAACTACGCGCAGAACACCGTCCTGGCCGCCGCGCGCAAGCAGGACCACCAGATGCTGCACGTCCACGGCCGGTACATGCGCTACCTGGAGCGCAACAAGGTCCTCAAGCGCAAGCAGGAGGACCTGCCCTCCGACAAGGCGATCGCCGAGCGGCGCGCGGCGGGCCGGGGCCTGACCAGCCCGGAGTTCGCGACCCTGCTGTCGTACACCAAGATCAACCTCAAGGAGCAGATCGGCCTGTCCAACCTGGCCGATGACCCCTACCTGGCCCAGTGGCTGACCGACTACTTCCCGACGCCGCTGCGCTCGGGGCGCTTCGCCGCCGGGGTGGACTCGCACCCGCTGCGCCGGGAGATCATCGTCAACCAGGTGGTCAACCAGATGGTCAACCGCTCCGGGGTGACCTTCGCCTTCCGGCTCAACGAGGAGCTGGGCTCGGAGGCGGCCGACATCGCCCGCGCCTTCCTGGTGGTGCAGGACGTGCTGCGCCTGCGCCGGTTCTGGGGCCGGGTGGAGGAGCTGGACCACCAGATCTCGGTGGACAGCCAGCTCCTGCTGCTGCTGGAGACGCGCAAGCTCGCCGAGCGCTCCGCCCGGTGGCTGCTGCGCAACCGCACCTTCCCCTTCGACATCAGCAGCGAGATCGGCTACTTCTCCGACGGCGTCGGCGAGGTGCTGCCGCGCCTGGACGAGCTGCTGCGCGGCCGCGACCGCGAGGCCTACGTCGAGCGCCGCGACCGCTACACGTCGATGGGCGTGCCGACCGAGCTCGCCGAGCAGGTGGCCGTGATGGTGCCCGCCTACTCCACACTGGACCTGGTGGAGATCGCCCACCGCACCGGGCGCCCCGTGGAGAAGGTCGCCGAGCTGTACTTCGAGCTGGCCGACCGGCTCAACATCAGCTGGTGGCGCGAGCGGATCATCGACCTGCCGCGTGAGGACCGCTGGGCCACCACCGCGCGGGCCTCGCTGCGCGACGACCTCTACGCCGCGCACGCCGACCTCACCGCGCGGGTGCTGGAGAGCGGCCGGGCCGAGGCACCCGAGGAGCTGATCGCCGCCTGGCTGGAGCAGAACCAGGACCGGGTGCAGCGCGCCGGGATCACCCTGTCGGAGATCCAGGAGAACGAGCGCTTCGACCTGGCCACGCTGTCCGTGGCGCTGCGCTCCTTCCGGAGCCTGGTCGACTAGGCGGTGTCCCCTGTGGACCTCCGCTTCGCTCCGGTCCGTGTTCGGGCGCCCTAACGCGCGGGAATCCTCGGCGCCTACGGCGGGTCGGCTCGTCCCCCGCGAACCCGCCTTCGGTACCTCCAGAACCCCGCGGGTGCCCGAACACACCGCGGGGGCGGCGCGGACGCGCCGCCCCCGCGGTCACCGGGCGTCCCGTCCGTGCCACGGGCCCTACACTGGGGTCCGTGGCAGAACTGGACCCAGCAGAGAAGATCAAGGACCTCGCGGCGACCCTGGCGAGCGTCTCCGCCGTGTTGGACCTGGAGGCGATGCACACGCAGATCGCCGAACTGCGTGAGCAGTCCGCCGACCCCGAGCTGTGGGCCGACCAGGACAACGCGCAGAAGGTGACGCGCCGGCTCTCCTCGTTGGAGTCCATGGTCAACAAGATCAACGGCATCAGCCAGCGGCTCGACGACCTCGGCGTCCTCTACGAGCTGGCCGAGGCCGAGGAGGACGCCGACACGCGCGCCGAGGCCGACCGCGAGCTGGAGCAGCTGCGCAAGGAGATCGGCGAGCTGGAGGTGCGCACGCTCCTCAACGGCCCCCACGACGAGCGCGAGGCCATCGTCACGATCAACTCCCAGGCGGGCGGCGTGGACGCCGCCGACTGGGCGCAGATGCTCCAGCGCATGTACCTGCGCTGGGCGGAGCGGCACGGCTACCCCACGGAGATCTACGAGACCTCCTACGCGGAGGAGGCGGGCATCAAGTCCACGTCCTTCGCGGTCAAGGCCCCCTTCGCCTACGGCACCCTGCGCGGTGAGCACGGCACGCACCGCCTGGTGCGCATCTCGCCGTTCGACAACCAGAACCGGCGCCAGACCTCCTTCGCGGGCGTGGACGTGGTCCCCGTGGTGGAGCAGAGCGACCACATCGAGATCGACGAGGGCGACCTGCGGGTGGACGTGTACCGCTCCAGCGGCCCCGGCGGCCAGGGCGTCAACACCACCGACTCGGCGGTGCGGATCACCCACCTGCCGACCGGCATCGTGGTCTCCTGCCAGAACGAGCGCTCGCAGCTGCAGAACAAGGCCACGGCCATGTCGATGCTCCAGGCCAAGCTGCTCGCCCGCAAGCGCGAGGAGGAGCAGGCCGCGCTGGACGAGATCCGCGGCGACTCGGTGAGCAGCTGGGGAACCCAGATGCGCAACTACGTGCTGCACCCCTACCAGAGCGTCAAGGACGTGCGCACCGGAGCGGAGACCGGCAACACCTCGGGTGTGCTGGACGGCGACATCGACGAGTTCATCGACGCCGAGATCCGCTGGATGCGCAGCCGCGAGCGTTCCGAGGACTAGACCGGGGGACCGGTGCACGCGCGGGCCCGCGGGCCGGGCGGGACTCCCCCTCCGGGTCCGCGGCCGGCCCGGCCCGAGAGCCCTCCGGCGGCGAGCCGGCCGCCCGGCGCGGGCGGGGGAGGGACCAGAGGAGACGCGCCCGAGACACGCCCGGTGGTAACGCGCGCACCCCTCGTGAGACTGGTGGGACACATGTGAAGTTTGTGTCCCAATGGTGATGCTCACGACTCCACAGTTTTACCGAAACGACTATATGTGAACGTTATCATCGGTTGACACCTCCGATATGCTCGTGGCTGTTGTCCGACTAGTGCACCTTCAGGGCGTGACGCGACCTGGACAATCCGGGCCGCTCCCCCCTCTAAACTGTCGGTGGCCACGCGGCCGGTACGATCCCGCGCGGAGAGCCCTCCACTGCGGGTGCCCATACCTTCGAGAACCTTGTGATGCGCCTGTGATCCACTTCGACAACGTCACCAAGGTCTACCAGACCCAGAAGCGCCCCGCGCTCGACGGCGTTTCCATTGACGTAGACAAGGGCGAGTTCGTCTTCCTCGTCGGCCCGTCCGGCTCCGGCAAGTCGACCTTCCTCCGCTTGGTCCTCAAGGAGGAGAAGCCCACCGAGGGCCGTGTCCACGTCGCGGGCAAGGACCTGGCACGCCTCTCCAACTGGAAGGTGCCCCACCTGCGCCGCCGTATCGGCTGTGTCTTCCAGGACTTCCGGCTGCTGCCCAACAAGAACGTCTTCGAGAACGTCGCCTTCGCCCTGGAGGTCATCGGCAAGCCGCGGCGCTTCATCAAGAAGGTCGTCCCCGAGGTCGTGGAGCTGGTAGGCCTGGAGGGCAAGGCCGGACGCATGCCCAACGAGCTCTCCGGTGGTGAACAGCAGCGCGTCGCGATCGCCCGCGCGTTCGTCAACCGCCCGCAGATCCTGCTGGCCGACGAGCCCACCGGAAACATCGACCCCGCGACCTCCATCGGCATCATGAAGGTGCTGGACCGAATCAACCGCACAGGCACCACAGTCGTCATGGCGACCCACGATGCCGCCATCGTCGACTCGATGCGCAAGCGCGTGATCGAGCTGGAAGAGGGCCTGGTAGTGCGCGACCAGACGCGCGGCGTCTACGGCCAGGCGTACTGACCTCGTTGCCGTGAGGACCGGCGCGGCAAAGCCCCGAAGGATGGACCTTTAACAGATCATGCGAGCACAATTCGTTCTCTCCGAGACGTGGATCGGCCTCCGCCGCAACCTGACGATGACCATCGCGGTCATCACGACGGTGGCCATCTCCCTGACCTTGTTCGGCGCCGGTCTCCTGGTCAACCAGCAGGTCTCCGAGATGCGCAACTACTGGGACCAGCGGATCACGTTGACCATCTACATGTGCAACGAGATCTCTCCGACCCAGACCTGTCAGGAGAACGGCGCGGCCACCGAGGAGGACCGCCAGGCCCTGGAGGACACCCTGAACGGCCTGCCCCAGGTCGCCGACGTCAGGTACCTCACCGCGGCCGAGGCCTGGCAGGACTTCCAGGAGCGGCTGGGCTCCTCCAACGAGGCGCTGGCCAACGCCGCGCAGGAAGGTGACATCCCGGACAACTACCGGGTGCAGCTCACCGACCCCTCCCACTACGACACCGTGCGCAACGCGGTCGAGGGCTCCCCGGGCGTGGACACCGTCTCCGACGACCAGCGCGTACTCGAACAGTTCTTCGGGCTGCTCGACGGGCTGCGGGCGGCGGCGCTGGTGCTGGCTGGCGTGCAGCTGGCCGCCGCGGCGCTGCTCATCGGCAACACCATCCGCCTGTCGGCCTACAGCCGCCGCCGGGAGACCGGCATCATGCGGCTGGTCGGCGCGTCCAACTTCTACATCCAGCTTCCCTTCCTCCTGGAGGGCGCGGTCGCCGGCCTCATCGGCGGCCTGATCGCCGCCGGATTCATCGTGGCCACCCGGTACACGCTGCTCACCCAGATCGAGGACTGGTTCCAGTTCGACGTCGCCCTGGGCACGGGGTCGCTGCTGTACGTCATCGGGGTCTCGCTGATCCTCGGCGTCCTGCTGTGCACCATCACCTCGTTCCTCACCCTGCGCCGGTACCTCAAGATCTGAGCCGGGCCCCGGGAGCGGGAGGAATCGTCAGCCGGGGGGCCTCGTGCCCCCCGGACGTATGAAGGGACACACCTGTGGCACGGGAAACCGGGCGCAAGCTCATCGCGCAGAACAAGCGGGCCCGGCACGACTACCACATCGACGAGACCTACGAGGCCGGTCTCGTCCTCACCGGCACCGAGGTCAAGTCGCTCAGACAGGGCCGGGCCTCGCTCGTGGACGGGTTCGCCCACATCGACGGCGGTGAGGTGTGGCTGATGAACGTGCACATCCCCGAGTACTCCCAGGGCACGTGGACCAACCACGCCGCCCGGCGATCACGTAAGCTACTCCTGCACCGCGAGCAGATCTCCCGGCTGATCGGCAAGACCCGGGAGCCCGGACGCACCCTCGTCCCCCTGTCCCTGTACTTCAGCGACGGTCGGGCCAAGGTCGAGATCGCTCTGGCCCGCGGTAAGCGTGAGTACGACAAACGCCACGACATCGCCGAGCGCGAGGCGAAGCGGGACATGGAACGCGCGCTCCGCCGCCGCCGATGAGGCGTTCGAAAGGAACACACACGGTGTCCCCCCGTCCCCTTGGCCGGATCACGGCCGCTGGCAGCGGCCTGCTCCTCGCCGTCACCCTGGCCGCGTGCACTCCGAACCCCAGTCCGGAGGTGGCGGTCAGGTCCTTCCTGCTCGCCTGGCAGGGCGGGAACCACGCGGAGGCCGCCACCTACACCGACGGCGATCCCGCCCAGGTGGAGGAGGCGCTCACCGACATGCGCGAGCAGTTGGACCTGGCCTCCCTGCGGTTCGAGCTCGGGCCCATCACCCGCGAGGGCGACTCCGCCGACGCCGAGTTCGGCGTGCACGCCGACCTCGGCATCGGTGACCCGACCTGGAACTACACCGGCCGCATGCCCCTGGAGTGGGGCCCCGACGGCTGGCGGATCTCCTGGTCGGCCAGCGTCCTGCACCCCGACCTGAGCGAGGACGAGCGGCTCGCGGTCAGCTACGAGAGCCAGGAGCGCGGGCAGATCCTCGACCGGGAGGGCCGGCCGCTGGTCACCGCCGACAAGGTGACGGCCTTCGGCGTCTACCCGGCCGAGATGGAGGACAAGGAGGCCGGGGTCACCCAGCTCGCCGAACTCCTCGGCGAGGACCCCGACCCGCTGCTGAACCGGGTGCGCTCGGCGCCGCCCGAGCAGTTCCAGCCGCTCGTGCTCATGCGCGACTCCAGCGTCGACCAGAACCTGCTGAACCAGGTGGGCAAGGTCTCCGGCGTGGACACGCAGGAGGTCGAGGTCAACCTCTCCCCGGCGGTGGCGCCGTTCCTCCTGGGCGAGGTCGCGGGTACCGCCGAGCACAAGGTGTCCTCCCGGGTCCCCGGCTCCTACCAGGCGGGCGACACCGTCGGCCTGAGCGGCCTGCAGAACATCTTCCAGCACGAGCTGGCCGGATCGGGCACCACCCAGGTGGTCTCCCTGGACCGGTCCGGCGACATCACCGACGTCCTGGAGTCCTGGGAGGGCGACCGCAGCGGCGTCATCGAGACCACCCTGGACACGGGTGTGCAGCGCGCCGCGGAGTACGCCCTGGACCCGCTGCCCGGCGACGGCTACCTGGTGGCCGTGGACACCGCCAGCGGCGAGGTCCTGGCCGCGGCGAGCTCCTCCGACAGCACCGCCGACGACGCCGCGCTCACCGGCTCCTACGTCCCGGGCGGCGCCTTCACCCTCGTCTCGGCCCTGGCCGCCCTGGAATCGGGCGCGGTCCGGCCGGACAGCGTGGTGCCCTGCGGGTACTCCACCGACATCGGCGGGCAGACCTTCACCAACCCCAGCGCCGGGTTCCTGTCAGGCGAGCCGGACCTGGCCCGCAACCTGGCCTTCAGCTGCAACGTCGGGTTCGCCGACCTGGCCTCCCAGGTGGGGCCGCAGGCCCTCACCGAGACCGCCGAGCGGCTGGGGATCGGCGCCGAGTGGCAGCTGCCGGTTCCCTCCTCCCCCGGCGAGGTCTCGATCGGCGGCGGGGACGCGGACGTGGCCTCGGCCATGATCGGCGAGGCAGGCGTCCGGGTGAGCCCGCTGTCGATGGCCCTGGTCGCCGCGGCGATCGCGGACGGCGGCTGGCACGAGCCCGCCCTGGTTCCCGGCGAGGCCTCTGCCTCCGAGGGCTCGGTCCCGCTGGAGCAGACGCACCTGGAGGTGGTCCGCCAGGGTATGCGGGACGCCGTGATCAACCGGATGCCCGAGCTGCTCGCCACCGGGGGAGAGGTCTACGGGCAGGCGACCCGCGCCGAGCAGGGCGACACCTCCCTGCACTGGTTCGTCGGCTACAAGGACGGCGTGGCCTTCGCCGTGCTGGCCGAGGTGGAGCCCGACCGGACCATGTGGACGCAGTACGCCGTGGAGTCGGCCAGCACCTTCCTCGCCTCGATGGCCAACGGGGTGCCCGCCGAGGAGACCGGCGTCCCCCCGGAGGAACAGGGCCTGGCGGACGCCGAGGCCGACCTGACCGGCGTCGAGGGCGCGACCACCGGGGAGACGGGCTGGTAGCGGCCTCCGCGGTCGTTCACCGTTCTCCCCCGATGCGGCAAACAACGGGTCTCCGGGCAACCTCCCGGGGGCCCGTCCGCGTCTTTCCCTATGACTGGGCCGCGACAGGGGGTTAGCGGACCAGTATGAGGGACAGGACCTCATCTCGGGGGAGATCCTGTCGTTTCCCTAGGTCGGCCCGACCCTGCCGACCGCCCCTGCGGGCCGCGTCGACCGCCTCTTGAGTCCGCGCCCGCGGGGGTTTCTCCCTGTCCGGGCGAATCCGGCAGATTCATCCGTCCGAGCGGGAATCAGCTTGGCCCCCAACCCGTTGAACAGGTAGAGTGGCGGACGCGCAGCGTTCACCGCTCGCATGCCGGCCCTCCCGCCCCGGCGGGGAGGCCGTGACAATTCCACAGGGGGTGATCGGTTTCGACTTCGGTAGTCGTTCCAGGGGAAGCGGGTCGAGGGTTGCGTTTGTGACCTCGTTAATCCTGCATTCGCATAAACACAAGTGCCAATTCTAAGCGCACTGAGTTCGCTCTCGCTGCCTAAGCGATAGCGTCTCTGTCGGCCTGGGCTCGTCATCGGCCCAGATCCCGGCATCAGCTAGATGACTTACCGCTCAGATCAGGCCACGGGGCCTGAGCGGGACATCTACGTGGCTGGGCCTGTCAGCGATGTGTCCGTGCAAGCGCTGGGGCCGAGTAGAACGACAGCGCGGACTGCACCCGGAGAAGCCCTGGCTCGGTGCTGAAGGACGCGGGTTCGATTCCCGCCACCTCCACCTCACTCCGGAACGGCCTTGCTCGGGGGACTTCGTCCGCCCCGCAGGGCCGTTCCGTTGTTTTCGGGGGGCGACCCCCGAGTCGACGAGGCGACCCTGCCCGCGCGTGACCGCGCTCGCAGGGTCGCCTCGTCGTTTTTTCGGGGGACGGCCCCCGGGCCCCCTGTGCCGCTCGGCCGTCGCGCTCCGCGGCACGGCCTCCGTGGCCGTGCGCCACCTGGGGGCCTCCGCGGCCCGCGTTTCCTTTGTGGAACTCGCGGACAGCCCCCGGAAAACGGTTCGACGGCTTTGCGGGGGTCTGGCACAGTGACGCGGTATGACGGACCCCGAGTTTGTGACCGCCGAGGACCTACATCTCATGCAGGGTCTGGCGCAGCGCGTCACCGCCACCCGCCCGGAGCTGGTGAACAGCGACGCGGCGTTCGGTGAACTGGCCTGGAACTGGGGCAGGGGGCACGCCAGCGACGGCGGGAGCTGGTCGCGTCGGCTGTGGTTCTCCGGCGGCGAACTGGTGGCGTGGGGCTGGGCCAGGCTTCCGCGCCGTGTGAGGCTGAGCGACGGGTCGGTGAAGGAGGTCACCGGCGCCTACCTGGCGTACCAGGTCCACCCCGACCACGCCGGGCTGGTCGACGAGGTGATCGACTGGTACGACGACACGGCGGCGGGCCTCGAGCGTACGGTGCTGCCGAGCGCCGCCGACGAGTTCGCTCTGGGGCGGTGGGCGGCGCACGGCTACGGGACCGACCCCGCCTCGCTCGGCGACACCGGGGTCTGGACCCAGCTCAACGAGCGGGACCTCACCGACGTGGAGCAGCCGGTACTGCCGGACGGATTCCGGTTCCGCACCGCCGACGAGGTCGGGCCGGATGCCGTGGTCCAGGCCCACCTGGACGCCTGGGCCCCCTCGGCGTACACGGTCGAGAGCTACCGGGGCGTCCGGCGGACGAACGCCTACCGCGGCGACCTGCACCTCCTGGTGGAGGCCCCGGAGGGGACGATGGCGTCCTCGACGATCATGTGGCTGGACGAAGCGAACAGGACCGCCGGGTTCGAGCCGGTCGGTACGCACCGGGACTACCGGCGCCTGGGACTGGCCAGGGCGATGCTCCTGCACGGGATGCGCCTGGTGCGCGCGGCCGGGGCCACGCACGCGACGGTCGCCTGCCTGGGCGCGCCGGGGCACCCACGGGCGCGCGGGCTGTACCACGGTGTCGGGTTCCGGGAACTGGTGCGGGACGCGCCGCTCATCAAGACGGGGACCGCGGACTGACGCTCCGGCGGCCCGAAATACCGGGCCGTGTGGTGCTGGTCCGGTTATGGTCGGACCGATACGGATACCGACGGGTTCCGGGTGCCCCGGACAGAAAGCCGTTCCGATGCCGAAGAAGACAGCCGCCTCGCTCCGCGCCGACCGCTCCTCGCTGGCGCACAAGGTCGGCTACGCCCTGAGCAACCCCGCCCGTGTGGTGCCCTACGCGCGCCGCTGGGCCCGGGACCTGCGCCTGCGCCTGGCCCACCGCGACCACGTCGACTACTACCGCGCGGTGATGGCCTCCGACGCCGCCCGGGACCCCCGGGCCGCGGTGGGCAGCCGCAGCGAGGAGCGCTGGCTGGCGCTGGGGCAGATGCAGTTCGACTACCTGCTGCAGCACGGGCTGCGCCCCGAACACCGGTTGCTGGACATCGGCTGCGGCAACCTTCGCGCGGGGTGGCGGCTGATCGACTACCTGGACCCGGGCGGCTACTACGGGATCGACATTTCCCCGGACATCCTGATCGCCGCCAAGTCCGTGCTGGTCGAGCGCGGCCTCCAGGACAAGCTGCCGCACCTGGCCCTGACCCGCGACCTCACGTTCTCGTTCCTGCCCGAGGGCCACTTCGACGTGGTGCACGCGCACAGCGTCTTCTCCCACTCGCCGCTGGAGGTCATCGACGAGTGCCTGGCCCACGTGGAGCGTATCCTGGCACCGGGCGGGTTCTTCGACTTCACCTACGACCGGACCGAGGGCGCCGAGCACCACGTGCTGCGCGAGGACTTCTACTACCGGACCCGGACGCTGGTGGGCCTGGCCCGGCGGCACGGTCTGGCGGCCCGCTTCATGGAGGACTGGGAGGAGCTGCCGCACGGCCAGTCCAAGATCCGCGTCACGGCGGACTGAACCGGGCGAGCACGGCGGCCAGTCGCCGGCGTGCGGCCGTCATCGAGGGGCCGTACCAGGTCAGGTCGGCGCCCTCGACGAGGACGGAGGGCAGTCCGGGGAAGGCCTCCGGGCCGTCCTCGGGGGTGAAGCGGTAGGGCTCGTCGGGCAGTAGCACGAGGTCGGGCCCGTGTGCCGCGGCCCCGTGCGGGGACAGCGCCGGATAGCGCTCCCCGTGGTCGGCCAGCACGTTCACCGCGCCCAGCCGGGTCAGCACGTCGTGGGCGTAGGTGTCGCCGCCCACCCACATCCACGGGTCCCTCCATATCGGCACCGCCACCCGGGGACCCGCGGGCGCGGGCGCCGACCAGGCGGTCCCGGCCTCGGCCAGCCACGCGGGGCAGGGGAAGCCGCAGGCCGAGAACAGGCGGCCCAGCGATGCGAGGGCGCCCGCGACGGTACGGATGTCGGTCACCCACACCGGGATCCCGGCCTCCCGAAGCTGCCGTACGTGCCGTTCGCGGTTCTCCTCCCGGTTGGCCACCACCAGGTCCGGGGCCAGTTCCACGATCCGCCGCAGGTGCGGGTTCTTGGTGCCGCGCAGCCGTTCGACGTCCAGGCCGGGGGGGCGCGTGCACCACACGGTGGCCCCCACCAAGGTGTCGGGGGCGGTGAGCGCGAGCGCCTCGGTCAGGGAGGGCACCAGGGACACCACGCGCCGCACCGGTCGCGGTGGCGTGACGGGGTGCCCCAGGTCGTCTGTGGCCACGGGTCAGAAACCGGCCACGGGACGCGGGGCGTAGGGGCGCTCCAGTTCCTCGACCTCGTCGTCGGTCAGCTCCGGGGACAGGGAGGCCAGCGCGTCGTCCAGGTGGTGGGGCTTCGTGGCGCCGATGACCGGCGAGGTCACCGCGGGGTGGCGCGACACCCACGCCAGGGCGACCTGCGCACGGGGCACTCCGCGTTCGTCGGCGACGCGGCCGACGGCCTCCGCGATGGAGCGGTCCGCCTCGTGGTAGAGCCGCGAGCCGAAGGCGTCGCCCCGGGTGCGCGCGGTCTCGGTGCCCCACTCGCGGGTGAGGCGGCCGCGGGCCAGCGGACTCCAGGGGAGAACGCCGATCCCCTCGTCCAGGCACAGCGGCAGCATCTCCCGCTCCTCCTCGCGGTAGAGCAGGTTGTAGTGGTTCTGCATGGTGGCGAACCGGGTCCAGCCGTTGACGTCGGCCACGCGCAGCGCCTTGGCGAACTGCCAGGCGTGCATCGAGGAGGCGCCCACGTACCGGGCCTTGCCCGCCTCGACCACGTCGTGCAGCGCCTCGACGGTCTCCTCGATCGGGGTGGCGGGGTCCCAGCGGTGGATCTGGTAGAGGTCCACGTAGTCGGTGCCCAGGCGGCGGAGGCTGTGGTCGATCCCGGTCATGACGGCCTTGCGGGAGAGCCCGCCGCCGTTGGGTCCCGGGCGCATGCGGGCGAACACCTTGGTGGCCAGCACGATCTCGTCGCGGTCGGCGTACTCGGCCAGTGCCCGGCCCAGGATCTCCTCGCTGGTGCCGTCGGAGTAGGTGTTGGCGGTGTCGAAGAAGTTGACGCCCGCCTCGACGGCCCGGCGGATGAAGGGCCTGCTGGCCTCCTCGTCCAAGGTCCAGTCGTGGCTGCCCCGGGCGGGGTCGCCATAGCTCATGCACCCGAGGGCGAGGGGTGAGACCTCCAGCCCGGTCCGGCCCAGCCTGACGTAGTCCACGGGTCCGCCTTCCGTCGAGGGGTGTGCGCTCCCGACTCTAGGGCGGTGCGGGCGACTGGGTGGACACGCAGAGTCAGCAGAGGTGGAGTTTCGGCTGTCCTGAAGACGGGCGATCAGACGGCTTGCGCTACCTATGTTCCCCTTGTCGGAAATGTGAATCTACGTCGTAAGGCAGGAGGGGGTACGGAGAGCGGAAACGGACGGGGGCGGTGCCGACCGGCACCGCCCCCGTCCACGCGGACGTCAGGCCTCGACGGCTCCGACGAGCCAGGCGACCTTGTGGGCCGTGACCCCGAGGCTTCCGCTGCCGCCCAGATGGACCCCGAAAGAGGCGATGAACGCGTAGTCGTGCTCTCGTCGCTCACAGATCACGTCCTCGACCGCGCACGCGGATGACGGATTGCTCACTCGCAGGCAGGGCGACTCGCCTTCGACCACGTCCGCCCGCACGTCGTAGCGGGACAGTTCGTCGGCGAGTTTGCCGAGGTGTTCGTGTTCCTCGGAGGGCACGCGGGTCGGCTGCTCGTCCTTCGTCTGTCTCGACTCGGCCATGGCGCAGATCCTTTCGTGTCGAGCGTGGTGGCTCTCCTCGATTGCCCTGCTACCATTGTCACTCAGCGTTATATTACTAGTCCGTAACGAGGTTACGACACGCCGTTACGCCAGCCAGGAACCTGCGAACACCACCTCGCGCACCGCGAGGTCCTCGCCGAGCACGAGCAGGTCGGCGCGGCTCCCGGGCTGGATCCGACCCGTGTCCAGGCCCAGCGCCGCCGCCGGGACGGAGGTCGCCGAGCGCACCGCCCCGGGCACGTCCACGCCCAGCCCCTCCACGGCGTTGCGCACGGCCTGGGGCAGCACGATCGTGCTGGAGGCGATCGCCCCGTTCTCCACCAGCCGCGCCTCCCCGCCGCTGACCCGCACCCGCAGGTCGCCCAGCGTGTACTCGCCGTCCCCCAGGCCGGTCGCCGACATCGCGTCCGTCACCAGCGCCACCCGGTGCGCGCCCGCGGCGTCGAACACCAGCCGCGCCGCGCCGGGGTGGACGTGCACGTTGTCCAGGATCAGCTCGACCGTCACCCGCTCGTCCCCGAGGGCCGCGGCGATCGGCCCCGGGTCGCGGTGGTTCAGCGGGCGCATCGCGTTGTACAGGTGGGTGGCCACCGAGGCCCCCGCGTCGAAGGCGGCCAGGGTCTGCTCGTAGGTGGCCTCGGTGTGCCCCACCGCCGCCACCACGCCCGAGGAGGACGCGGCGCCGATCAGCTCCAGGGCGCCCGGCAGCTCCGGCGCCACCGTGATCATGCGCACGTGGCCCCGCCCCGCCTCGAGCCAGCGGTCGAACTCGGCGGTGTCGGGGTCCCGGAGCAGATCCGGATCGTGCGCCCCGCAGCGGGCGCGCGCGATGAAGGGGCCCTCCAGGTAGATGCCCGCCAGATCGCCCGCCTCGCACAGCTCGGCCAGCGCCGACACCTGGCGGACGGTGTCCCCGGGCGTGGCCGCGACCAGGCCGCCCACCAGCGAGGTCACCCCGCGGGCCCGGTTGAAGGCCACGATCTCCCGGACGCCCTCGGGGTCGGCCTCGGTGAAGGAGCGCCCGGCGCCGCCGTGGACGTGGGTGTCGACCATCCCCGGGACGACCCAGGCGCCCCCCGTGTCCCGGACGTCGCCGCCCGGAGCGGGTTCCCCGGTGCCGAGCGCGGCCACACGGTCGCCCTCCACCCGCAGCCATCCCTCGTGGACTCCGTCGGGGGTCACGACGCGCGCGTTGGTGAGCGTGACGGGGCTCTGGACCATGTTCGGGCTCTCTCCCTGGGTTCGGGCCGGGCCGGGGCGGTTCCGCGGGGCTCCCGGGCCGGGCGGGCCCAGGCGGTCCGGCCGCTTCCTGGCGGTGTGTGTCGCACATTACACAGGCGCTCGCGGTGCGCCCGGAAAGGGGTGCCGGGGCCGCCGAGGGCGTCCGTTTCCCCTGCGCAGTCGGGCGATCCCGTCCCCTGAGACGGCTGTCCGCGAGCCGGACGGCCCCCGCTCGGGCGCGGCCGGGCCGGGGAAGGCCCCCGCGTACGCATTGACGATAGCGGCCGGGGCGCCGCATCATGGAGGCATGTCCGCCGGTGAGCTGCTTGTCCAGCGCCTGCATGTCGATCTGAGGCAGCAGGCGAGCGCGCTCTGTCGTAGCTAGCGCCTTGCGGGGCCGTGCCCCGCGCCACGGGTGTACCCCGTGCCCCGATTCGCAGACACCGGACGCGCATCTCCCCTCTGGGTCCCGGGCCTCTCTCAGGCCCGAGCAGCGCCCCTGCCAGGACCGACACACCCCGTTGCGGACGACGAGGTCCGCTCTCCGTGTCGGTACGAGGAACGACGTCCTCTCCGGTGTCCGTCCCGATCACCGCCCCCCGACGTTTCTTCCTCCGGTCGAACCCGGCTCGCACTGACCGAACCCAGGAGTTCTCGCATGACCCGCTTCACCGTGCTCGTCGCCGCTCCCCAGACCCACTCCTCCGTGCGCACCGCCGCCCTGCGCGCCGCCTCCGAGGTGGCCCTCCGTGCCGGAGTCGACGCCCAGCCCGATGTCGTCGACATCGCCGAGCTGGGGGCCGAACTCCTCACCGACTCCTCCGCCGCCGTGGAGGACGCCCTGGACCGGGTGCGCCGCAGCGACGTCCTGCTCGTGGCCTCCCCCCAGGTGCACGGCACCTACAGCGGCCTGCTCAAGGTCTTCCTGGACCGCCTGCCCGAGCTGGGCCTGGGCCACACGGTCGCGGTGCCGCTGGCCGTCGTGGAGGACCTGCGCAACAGCCGGGGCATCGAGGAGGACCTGCGCGTGCTGCTGGCCGACCTGGGCGCCTGGGTGGCCGAGCCCGGCCTGATCCTGGCGGAGGAGGAGACCGGCAGGCCCGGCAGCGTCGTGCGCGCCTGGGCCGACGTGGCCGCTCCCGGCCTGCGCCAGGCGGTGTCGGTGGCGGTCTGAGCCGCGGCCTCCCGGTGACCGGGGCCCGTACCCGTCGCGCCACGGGTACGGGCCCCGGTCACCGGAGCGCGGTGCCCGCCCGGGCGCGCCGGGTCTCGGCCTCGGCCTCGGCCTGGGCGACGTTGCCGCGTACCAGGGCGATCACCGCCAGGGTCAGGACGAATCCGCCCACGCGCAGGGCCAGCATGGCCGGGTCCTCGGGCAGGCGCTCACCGAACAGCGCGGTGCCCGCCACCACCATGAACACGTTGCCCGCGACGTTGGCCACGGGTGCGGTGACCGAGGCGCGCGACCGCTGGAGCGAGGTCTGGAAGAGGACGATGCCCACCGCCCAGCCGACGGCGTACAGGTAGGGGTAGGGGGACAGCAGCGCGGGGACGACCGCGCCCCACAGCCCGTGGTCGGCCAGCAGGCCGCCCAGGCCCTTGCCCTGCAGCCCCGCGCTGCCCTGGGCGAACCCGGCGGCCACGCCCATGGCGGCGGCGGACATGTACCTGCCCCGGCCTCCGGCCAGGCCCACGACGGCCAGGCAGACCGCCACGGTGGCCAGGCTGACCAGGACCAGGCCGGGGGTGTGGGCGGTGGTACCGGTCTCGGCGCCGCCGGCGGTGGACAGGCTGAGCAGGCCCAGGGCCACCGGCATGACGCCGAGCGCCACGTACTCGCCCCGGGTGAGGCGCTCGCCCAGCGCGAGGGTGAGGACGAGGATGCCGCAGGCCACCCCGGCGGCGAAGGCGGGTTGGACCACCGACACCGGGGCCAGGCCCAGCGAGACGACGAGGCCGACGCTGCCCAGGGCCGCGAAGGCGCACCCTGACACCCAGCGGGGGTTGGTGAGCAGGACCCGCGCCAGGTGCAGGGGACGGTGGACCGAGATGGACTCCGCACCGTGCAGCGCGCGCTGTTCCACGGTCAGGCCGGCGGTGTAGACCAGGGCGGACAGCAGGGCGACCAGGAGTCCGATCACGGGGCGGGCCTGCTTTCTTGTCGGGGGTCGCGTCGGGGCCGTTCCGGGGGTTCGGGACGGGGCGGGGAGGCGAGAGGCCGGGGAGAGCGGTTAACGTCGTTGTGCGCGGCCCCGCCCGCCTGAGGCGGTCCGGGGTTGACGGTTTCCATATAACCAGTTCTAGTGTGGTCGGTGGAAGTCCGGGCCTGTGCCGGTTGAGTAGCAGGTCGCGGCGTGTGGATCAGGTCTGGAACCTGTTCTTGTAATGGTGCGCAGAGCGCGACGGCGAGGGATGGGGCACGGTGCAGGACCCGCGTGAGCCCGATGAGGAGGCCTCCGGGCCCGGGGCCGGGGAACCCGAGGGGCCGTATGCGACGCAGGAGACCACTGAGACGCCTGGGAGTTCTAGAAGACGTCGGCCGTTCGCGGAGCGCATGGCCGCCCGCTGGCGCCTCTCCCGCTGGAACTGGCGCACCTGGCCCGACCCGCGCGACCTGACCTGGCACGACCTCGTGCCGCGGCGGTACCGTTCCGCACGCTTCGAACCGGGCCCGTTGGGGTTGCTCGGCGTCATGCTCGCGGCGATGGCCGTCACCCTCCTGCTCGTCCAGACCGGTTCCGGGGAGCCCGGCGGCCGCACCGAGGAACTCACCGACGGGCCGGTGACCGTGCCCGGCCCGCCCGAGGGCGAACTGCGCGTCATGCTCGTGGGCGACTCGCTGACCCAGGGCAGCAGCGGCGACTACACCTGGCGCTACCGACTGTGGTCCCACCTGCGCGAGTCCGACGTGGAGTTCGACTTCGTCGGCCCCTACGACGACATGCGCGCGCTCGGCGAGCCGGGCTCCGCCAGCCGGGCCTACGCCGACCCCGGCTTCGACGCCGACCACGCCGCCCGCTGGGGCGCCTCCGCCCGCGAGCTGGCCTCCGACGTCGCCCAGGTGGCGGCCGAGCACGAGCCGCACTACCTGCTGCTCCTGGCCGGAACCGAGGACATCCTCGCCGGGGGCGGCGCCGACCGGGCGCTGGAGGGCGTCGGCGAGACGGTGTCCACGGTGCGCGTGGTGCGCGGACAGGCCCGCTTCGTCCTGGGGGAGCTGCCCCCGGTGGAGGGCACCGGGGACGACGACCGGATCAACGCCGAGATCGACCGCTTCAACATGGGGGTGGTCGACCTCGCCGACCAGCTGACCTCCGCGGAGTCGCCCGTGGTGGTCGCCCGAGTCGCCGACGGCTACGTCCCCTCCCGCGACAACTGGGACGAGGCGCACCCCAACGCGCGCGGGGAGGTGCGGATCGCCGCCGCCTTCGCCGACGCGCTCGCCGAACCGCTGCGGGTCGGCCGGACCTACCGCCGACCGCTCCCGGAACCGGAGGTCGGTCCGCTGACCCGGGCCGAGCCGGTGGCGGAGGAGTCCGACGAGGGCCTGCTGCTCAGCTGGGACGCGGTGCCCGGGGCGACCGACTACCGGGTGGTGCAGCGCCGGGTCTCGCCCGACCCGGACCAGCCCGGCGTGCTCCCGGTGGAGGTGGACACCGGCGGCGAACGCCCGTCCGCGCTGGTGGAGTCGCTCTTCAGCGGGGCCAGGTACGAGTTCGTGGTGCGCTCGCTCAAGGGCCGCGACGAGGGGGCCGAGTCCGAGCCCCTCCAGGTGGTCTGGGACGACGATCCTCCACCGGGGCCGTCCTGGGTGAGGGTCCTGGACGGCGGGGCCGCCGTGGAGTGGGAGGCGGTGGAGGAGGCCTCCCACTACGAGGTGTGGGTGCGCCCGCTGGACTGCTCCGTGACCGAGGAGCGGCGCTGGGACGTCGGCACGGCGGACGGCTCCGGTCCGCCGGAGCAGCCGGACCACGGGGACCGGCCCGACCAGGGGCACGGGAGGGAACCGGACCGCGGCGACCCCGAACCGCCCGCCCCCGACCCGGGGGAGGAGCCCGGGCCGGAGCCCGAGCCGACGACCTCGGCCGCCCCCGAGCCCGATGCCCCGGAGCCCGCCCCGGGCCCCTCTCCCCGCTGTGAGCGGCGCGACGGGCGCGGCCCCGGCGACGGGCGGGGGTGGCACTCACTGGGCTCGGCGGGCCGGGACCCGCGCTGGTCGGCGACCGTGTCCGGAAACTACGAGGTGGTGGTCCGCTCCTACCGCGACTACGTCGAGGGCGGCTACTCCGACAGCGTCCTGCTCTCGGAGGGCTGATGGCCCCCCTGCGCGCGGCGGCGGGCCGGTGGGCGGTGCGGCTGCTGCCGTGGGCGGCGGGGCTGCTCGCCGGGGTGCTGGCGCTCGGACCGGCGCTGGGGCGCGGGTACGTGCTCCGCTACGACATGGTGTTCGTGCCGGACCTGCCGCTGGGCACGGTGCTGCGGGGGGCGGACGGGTTCCCCCGGGCGATCCCCAGCGACGCCGTGGTGGCGCTGCTCTCGACCGTGCTGCCCGGGGACGTGGTGCAGGCGCTGGCGCTGCTGGCGGTGTTCACTCTGGGCGGCGCCGGTGCCGCGCGCCTGGCCGCGCGCGCCCTGGGCGGGGCGGGGGCGCGGGGCTGCGCCGGGGCGTCGGAGCGGGAGGGGCCCCCGGCCGTGCTGGCGGCCTCTGTCGCGGCGGGGGTGGCCTACGTGTGGAACCCCTTCGTGGCCGAGCGCCTGCTGCTGGGGCAGTGGGCGGTGCTGTTGGGCTACGCGGGGCTGCCGTGGGTGGTGGGGGCCGCCGCGCGGCTGGCCGCCGTCCGGCCCGCGGCGGGTGCGGCCGGTCTGGTGCGCGCGCTGGTCCCGGCCGCCGTGGGCGGGTTCTCCTCGGTGGTGCTGAGCGCCCTGACCGCGGGCCCGGTCGCGCTCCTGCGCCCCCGGTCGCGTGTGCCGGGCGGGCCGGGGGCGCCGCGCTGGTGGACGCGCGCGCTCCTGTTCGCGCTGGCGCTGGTGGTCGTCTCCCTGCCGTGGCTGCTGCCCTCCCTGGTCAGCGGCGCCGACACCGACCCGGCGGGGGTCGCGGCGTTCGCGGCCCGCGCGGACACACCGTTCGGTGCCCTCGGTTCCCTGGTGCTGCTGGGCGGGGTGTGGAACTCCGGCGCGGTTCCGGCGGGCTACGGCGAGCCGGTGACCGCGGCGGTGCGGCTGGCGCTGTGCCTGGCGGCGTTGGCGGGCTGGGTGTGGTGGCTGCGCCGCGAGCGACCGGAGGTGGGTCCCGGGCTGTCGGCGGCCGCCCTGGGCGGGCTGGGGATCGCCCTGCTGGGCACCACCGAGTCGGGCCGTGCCCTGCTGACCTGGCTGATCACCGCCTGGCCCGGGTTCGGGCCGCTGCGCGACGGTCAGCTGTACGTGGCGCCGCTGGCGCTGGTGCAGGCCCTGGGGCTGGCGGTGCTCGTCCGGGGGCTGGCCGACACCCGGGTCGCGCGCCCGGGCGCGGAGGCGGCGCGGGAGCCCTCCGGGGGCCTGTGGCGGATGGGGCTGGCGGTGCTTGTGGCGCTCCTGCCGGTCGTGGTCCTGCCGGGGCTGCTGTGGGGTGCCGCGGGGCGACTGGTCCCGGTCTCCTACCCGGCCGAGTGGCGGACCGCCCAGGCGGAGGTGGCCGCCGACGACGTGCCCGGCGCGGTGCTCGTGCTGCCCTGGAGCGCCTACCGGGGCCCGGACTGGTCGGGGAGCCCGGTGGTCGTCCTGGACCCGGCGACCAGGTTGTTCGACCGGCGCACCCTGTGGAACGACGACCTCAGGGTCGGCACCCCGGACGGGGGCGCGGTGGTGGTGGCCGGAGAGGACGCCCGCTCCCGCGAGGCCGCCCGGGTGCTGTCGCCCGATCCCGCCACGGGGCTGCCCGAACGGCTCGACGCCGCCGAACTGGGCGCTATGGGCGTGCGCCACGTGGCGGTCTCCGCCCCTGTCGATAACCCGTTCTGGTTCGGTGTGGAGGGCTTGTCCGTGGTGGTGAAGGGGGCGGACATGGTCCTTCTCAGGGTGTCGGACCAGCATGTAAAGGCTAATAAAGCTGACATTCCGGGGTTGGAAGTTACCAGCGGGTTAGTTACAGTTGGGGCAATCATCTGGTCTATGGCTAGATCAGGTTCTAGTCTCGTTTTCCAGCGCTTCGGACCCAGCGCGGGACCGGGCGCGCGGAAGGAGATCCCCAAGTGATCAAGGTAATCGCCGCCTGCGTGATCGGTGCGGCCCTGGCGGGTGGCCTGACCTTCGTGGCCACCAGTCTCGCCACGGACTCCACCGCCACCGCGGAACCGGTGAACGAAACCCTCTACAACTACGGCGACCGCTAGGCCGGCCGTAGGCGGAGGACGGCGGGCGCCCCACTCCCCGGCGGGGCGCCCCGCTCCCCGAACCCCCCGCGACCCCGGGTCCCGCACCGGGCCGCGTACCACCACTGACGTCCTGTCCACGGGCCTCGTCGGCGTGCGCTCCACCCTTCTCCAGGGCGGTCGCCCTCCGCCACGGCGCGAGTACCGGAGGTGCTCGCCGCCCGTTCGGACACCGCGGAAAGGAGAGCGTGTGGTCTTCCCGAAGGTCCACAGGGCCCGCCAGGGGGCGGGGCCCGTCGCGGCCACCGCGATCCCGGCCGCCGTCCACGCCCCGGCGGCCGCGGGAGACGGCGCGGGCGCCGCCCCCGCCGACCCGGGGCCGCGCCTGGACGGCGTCCGCCTGGTCATGGTCAACTGGCGCGACCCCTGGCAGTCCACGGCCGGGGGAGCGGAGGAGTACGCGTGGCGGATCAGCCGCCACCTGGCCGAGCGCGGTGCCATCGTCACCTTCCTCACCAGCCGCGAACCCCACCAGGCCCGCGTGGAGACCCGGGACGGCGTCGTCATCCGCCGCATGGGCGGCCGCTTCACGGTCTACCCGCGAGTGCTGGCCTGGCTGGCCCTGTGGCGGCGCGAGTACCAGCTGGCCTTCGACTGCATGAACGGCATCCCCTTCCTGTCCCGGCTCGTGCTGCGGCGCCGCACCCGGGTCGTGAGCGTCGTCCACCACGTCCACGACCTGCAGTTCAACGCCTACTTCCCCCGGCCGCTGGCCTGGCTGGGCCGCTTCGTGGAGTCGTCCGTGGCCTCGCGGGTCTACCGCCGCTGCACCACCGTCACCGTCTCGGAGTCCTCACGCCGGGCCATGCGTGACAAGCTCGGCTGGCGCGCCCCCATCGAGATCATCCACAACGGCGGGCTCCCCGGGGAGCGAAGACCCCTGGACGACGCCCCGGCCCGCGCCGAGATCGGCGACCCCGCCGTGGTGAGCCTGGGCCGCCTGGTGGTGCAGAAGCGCGTGTACCAGGTGGCCGACCTCGCCCACCAGCTCCGCGACGAGCACCCCGGCCTGAAGGTGCACATCATCGGCCGCGGCCCCGAGGGCGAGCACCTGGAGGAGCGGATCGCGCGCGAGGGAACCGGCGACCGCGTCGTCCTGCACGGCTTCCTGCCCGAGGAGGACAAGAACAGCGTCCTGGCCGCGTGCCACCTGCACGTCACCGCCTCGCTGTTCGAGGGCTGGGGGCTGACCGTCATCGAGGCGGCCCGGCTCGGCGTGCCCACCGTGGCCTACGATGTGGACGGACTACGCGACTCGGTCCGCGACGGCGAGACCGGGTGGCTGGTGCGCGAGGGCGAGGAGCTGCCCGACGTCGTCGTCCGCGCGCTCAGGGAGCTCTCCGACCCCCGCCGGGCCGAGGCGGTCCGCCGCGCCTGCCGCGCCTGGGCGTCCCGGTTCACCTGGGAGGCCAGCGGGGCCCGCATGGCCCGGCTCGTCGCCCGGGAGCTGGACCTCCCCGGCGGCACGAAACCCCACGACCCCTCCGCCCCGGGTGCCTCGGAGGCCCACGCCGCCCCCGGAGCCCCGCACACGCCACCAGGTAGGAAAACGACACGGTGACCCCGACGGAATCCACCGCCAGGCGCGAACCGGAGGATTCCCGCACACCGCCCCCCGCGGGGCTGGACCAGCGGCTGCTGGCGCGGTTGAAGGTCCTCACGGTGTGCCTGCTCCTGGGCGCCCTCGCGGCCAGCATCGACCCCGGCCGGACCGTCAGCGACACCAAGCTCGACCTGACGGCCAACCCCCTGGGGTTCCTGGAACGCGCCCTGCACCTGTGGGACGCCTCCTACTTCGGCCAGATCCAGAACCAGGCCTACGGGTACCTCTTCCCCAACGGCCCCTTCCACCTGCTGTTCGACCAGCTCGGCATGCCCGACTGGCTCCTCCAGCGCCTGTGGATGGCCGTCCTGCTCATCGCCGCCTTCACCGGCGTGTACCGGGTCGCCGGGGAACTGGGCATCGGCACCGTCAACACGCGCATCCTCGCGGGGCTGGCCTACGCCCTGGCCCCGCGCGTGCTGACGCTGCTGTCCTACAACTCCGCCGAGCTGCAGCCGATGCTGCTCATGCCGTGGGTGCTGCTGCCGCTCGTCCTGGGCGCCCGGCACGGCCGCTCCCCCGCGCGGATGGCCCTGCTCTCCGGGCTGGCCTTCCTGCTGTGCGGCGGCACCAACGCCGCCTCGGAACTGGCCGTCCTGGTCGTGCCCGGCCTGTACCTGCTCACCCGGGCGGGCGGCCCGCGCAAACGGCGGCTCATGGCCTGGTGGGCGGTCGCGCTGGTCCTGGCCTCGTTCTGGTACGTGGTGCCGCTGCTGCTCATGTCGCGGTACGTGTTCTCGTTCATGCCCTACACCGAGGACGCCGCCGTCACCACCGGGGTCACCTCGCTGCTCAACGCGCTGCGCGGCACCTCCAACTGGATGGGCTTCCTGCCCGACCAGGGCAACACCGCACTGCCCGCGGGCGCCGAGCTGTCCACGACCCCCTGGCTGATCGCGGTCACCGCCCTGGTCGCCGGGCTGGGCCTGGCCGGTCTGGTCAACCGGCGCACCCCCGAGCGGCTCTTCCTCGTCACCAGCCTGCTCACCGGTACCGCGATCATCGTCGCGGGCTTCACCGGAGACCTCACCGGCCCCCTCGCCGGGACCATGCGCGAACTGTTCGACGGGGCCCTGTCCCCGTTCCGCAACGTGCACAAGTTCGACGCCCTCGTGCGCCTGCCCGTGGTCCTGGGCCTGGCCCACCTGCCCGTGGCGGTGGCCCGGGACCGGGCCGACCGGGAGGGCGCGCCCGTCTCCGGCCGGGTGCGCCGCGCCCTGGCGGGCGCCACCGCCGCAGCCTTCCTGGTCACCCTCGTGCCCGTGGCCACGGTCGGGATCGCCCCGGCGGGCGCCTTCACGCAGATCCCCGACTACTGGTACGAGGCCACCGACTGGCTGGAGGAGCGCTCCGGCGAACGCGGCATGACCATGGCCCTGCCCGGCTCCGCGCGCGGCGAGTACGAGTGGGGGCGGCCCCTGGACGAGCCCCTGCAACCACTGCTGGAGGGAGCCTGGACCAACCACCAGATCATCCCGTGGGGGTCGGCGGGCGTCTCCCGCCTCACCCACGAGATCGACCAGCGCGTCTCCTCGGGCCGGGGCTCCGCCGGGCTCTCCGCAACCCTGGCCCGCATGGGGGTCACCCACCTCCTGGTGCGCAACGACCTCCAGCGCGCCGCCAACAACGGCGGCTGGCCCGCCCGCGTCCACCAGGCGCTGCGGGACTCGCCCGGCATCACCGAGGCGGCCGAGTTCGGCCCGGTGATCGGCTCCCTGGACCACCAGTCCGCCTCCCAGTGGTTCGACCAGCCCTACCGTGCCCTGACGGTCTACGAGGTCGAGGGCGCCGCCCCCGTGGTGGGCACCGTGCCCGCCGACGGGGTGCTCCGGGTCACCGGCGGCCCCGAGTCCGTGCTCCACCTGGCCGAACAGGGCCTGGTCCGCGACGACCGCCCGATCCTGCTCGGCGACGACCCCGGGGCCGACCGGGTCCCCGCCGGGGACACCGTCGTCACCGACACGGCCCGCCGCCGCGAGGTGGTCTACCCCGACGTGCGCCGCAACGTGTCGGCCACCCTCACCGAGGACGAGGAGCTCGAACGCGACGTTCCCGCCCCCGACGTCCTCGACCCGGCGTGGGAGGGCTACGTCGCCCACGCCGAGGACCTCGGGATCGCCTCGGTGCGCGCCTCCTCCGCCGAGAGCGGGGCGGGCGCGCGCGCCGCCGACCGCGACCCCGGGCACGCCCCGCACGCCGCCCTCGACGACGACCTCGCCACCTCCTGGCGTTCCAGCGCCTTCACCGGCGCTCTGGGCGAGTGGATCGAGGTCGAGTTCACCGAACCGCGGGACCTGACCGGGCTCAGCATCGCCTTCGAGCAGCTGCCCGACGAGCCGCCGCCCTCACGGGTCACCCTGGCCACCGACAACGGCGAGGTGGAGGTGCCCGTGGCCGGGACCGGGGACCCCCAGGAGCTGGCGGCCCCGCCGGGGGAGACCACCACGCTGCGCGTGCGGGTGGAGGAGCTGGCCTGGGAGCCCGTGTACCGGTTCGGCACCCGGGTGGGCGTCGCCTCGATCTCCGTGCCCGGCCTGGAACCGGCCCGCACGCTGCGGGTACCCGGCCCGGCCGACACCGGGACCCTGCTGTTCACCGGCTCCACCGGAACCGCGCCCGGCTGCATGGAGGGCTCCCACGTGTGGGTGTGCAATCCGGGCCTGCGGGTGCAGGGCGAGGACGCGCACCGTCTGGACCGCACGTTCGCGCTGTCCGCGGAGTCGGCCGCCGCGTCGCACACGGTCTCCGGCGAGGTCGTGCTCACCGACCCCCGCGAGGCGGAGAACGCCGCCAACCGGGCCAGCCCGTACCCGCACGTGACCGCCTCCTCCACCGCCGTACAGCACCCCGCCGCGATGGGCCGCGGCGCGCTGGACGACGACGAGAGCACCGTCTGGTACCCCGACCCGGAGGAGAAGGAGCCCTGGCTCGACGTCGAGCTGGGCGCCCCCGCCACGATCGGGTACCTGGAGGTGGACTTCCCCCGCGCCGACAGCGTGCTGCGCCCGATCCGGGTCAGGGTCGAGGGCGGGGACACCGTCCGCGAGGGCTGGCTGGACGGCAGCGGCCGGGTCGACTTCGCCGAGCTGACCGCCGCGTCGCTGCGGATCACGTTCGAACGCCCCGAGGGCCAGGCGCTGGAGGTCGGCACCATCACCCTGCCCGGGGTGGCCCCGGTGGAGCCGTTGCCCGAGGGCGAGGCCGCCACCGCCTGCGGTCTGGGGCCGACCCTGCGGGTCAACGGCCAGCGGGTGGAGTCGCGGATCAGCGGGGGTACCCTCGCCGACCAGCTCACCGGCCGACCGGTGCGCTACGAGAGCTGCACCGCCCTGGACCTGGTCGAGGGGGAGAACCGCCTGGTGGTCGACCCCGGCAACCGCTATGAAGTGCGCTCGGCCCTGGTGGAGTCCGCCGACCCGGTCGGGGACCGGCCCGAGGTCGCCATGGCCGGGGTCGGGGCCGTGCACGCGTGGGGTCCGGGCGAGCGCCGCCTCGACGTGGACGTGGCCGAGGACAGCCTGCTCGTGGTCAACGAGAACTTCAACGAGGGCTGGGAGGCCCGCCTGGAGGGAGCGGACGGGCCGCTGGAGCCGGTCCGCCTGGAGGGGTGGAAGCAGGCCTGGGTGCTCCCGGCCGGAAGCGCGGGAGAGGTGACCCTGACCTACACGCCCGACACCGCCTACCAGGGGGCCCTCGCGATTGGCGCGGTGCTGGCCGCGCTGCTGGCGGTGCTGGCCCTGTGGCCCCGCCGCCTGCTGCCCGGACGCACGCCCGAGCCGCGCGGCGCCCGGGCCCTGCCCGAGGCTGGCCCCGGGTGGCTGGGGCGCTGGGCGGTGCTGCCGCTGGGCCTGGCCTACGGAGTGTGGGTGGCCGGGGCGGCCGGGGCGGCCCTGTTCGGCCTGGTCCTGCTGTGCGTGTGGTGGCTGGGCCGCCGCGCCCCCGGTCGCCTGCGGCACGCCAAGCCGGGGCGGCCCTCCCTGGGCGGACGGGCGCTGCCGCACCTGGCGGGGCCCTGGCCGGTGGTCGTGTCGCTGGCGCTGGCGGGCCTGGCCATGGCGGGGGGCGTCCACCTGGCTCTGTACATGCCCTTCCACGACCTCACCCAGGTGTTCGGGGGAGCGCTGCGCGGCTGGGTCACGCAGCTGCTGTGCCTGCCCGCGCTGGCCCGGCTCGTCCTGGCCCTGGGGCAGCGGGGCGACGGTTCCCCCGCCGACGCCCACCCGCCGTCGGTGCGGGCCCGGGAGACGGAGGGCCGCGGAGTGACCGGCGGGGACACGGCGCCGGGGGAGTTCGCCGGCGGCGGCCCGGTCGGTGCGACCGCCGGACCCGGGACGGCCCCGGCGGGTGGAGGGGGCGGCGCGGTCCCGGTCGGCTCCGGAGCCGTGCGCGGAGCGGCCGTGGACGCGTCCGGCGGCGGGGACCTGGGGGAGGCCCCTCCGGGGGATCCGGCCGGGGGCGACGACCAGCGGGAGAACGACGCCGAGGAGGCCCGCGCATGAGCGCGCCCACGACCGCCGGGCCCGCCGCCGAGCGGGGAGCGGACGGGGAGCCGAAGGCGCGTTCCGCCTCCCCGGGCACACTGCTGGTGGCGGCGGGCGCCTTCATGCTCACCCTGGCCGCCCTGCTTCCGCTGTACGTCCACGAGCGGGTGGCCCTGCTGCCCGCCCGGGCGGAGTTCGACATCCGCATGGTGGACGAGGGCGCCTGGTACCTGGACACCTCCACCTGGTCCTGGCGGGAGGCAGAGGAGCTCATGCGGGTCACCCGGGTGGACGCCGCGCCGCACGGCTCCTGGTCGGCGTGGGAGGTGTCCGTGGACACCTCCGTGCCGGACCGGATGATCGACCACTGGAGCAGGCGGGTCATCGTCGACCGGGAGACGGGCCGGGCGGTCAACTGCTGCGGCGAGCACGTGGACGGCGACCGCGGCGTCCGCCAGGCCGGACTGGTCCTGTTCTGGCCGCCCGGCGCGGAGGAGGGCGACCACTCCCTCTACGACGCCGAGGTGCGCTCGGCTCCGTCGGTGCGCTTCCAGGGCGAGGACGAGGTGGCCGGGGTGCCGGTCCGCCGCTACACCCAGCGGATCGAGGCCACCCAGGTGCCGGACTCGGCGCGTCCGGTGCCTGCGGAGCTCTTCCGGGAGGGGGCACCGGGCACGGTCACCGCCACCCGCTGGCTGGAGGTCGACCGGACTTTCTGGGTCGAACCGGTCAGCGGAACCGTCGTCAACGCCCACGAGGTCCGCTCCGAGACCCTGCGCCCGCAGAACGCCTCCGGCGGAGTGCCGCTGCTGTACGCCGAACTCGCCATGGCCGACCAGCAGGTCTCGGTCTACGCCGAACAGGCCCGCGTCCGCTCGGTGCTGCTGCGCGCCCTGGACACCTGGGCGCCGTGGACCCTGGGGCCGCTGGGCGCGCTGGCCGTCCTGACCGGACTGGTCCGGGCCTGGCGCGCGCCGCGCCCCGAACCGGGCGGGGAGGCGGGCGCCCCGGGGGAGGAACGCGCCGCCACGCCGTAGGATCACCCCCATGTGCGGTCGCTATGCCCAGTCCCGGAACGTGCACCAGTTGCAGCTCGCCTTCGGCCTGCCCGAACAGGCCGTGCCCGAGGAGGCCGACCCCCGGGCCTGGCCCCCGCTGGAGGAGCTGGAGCCCGACTACAACATCTCCCCGGGCAGGCCCGTGTACGCGGTGCTCGGCCCGCCGCCCCAGGGGCGGGACCGGAGCGAGCCGGGGCCGCGCTCGCTGCACACCCTGCGCTGGGGGCTGGTGCCCTCCTGGGCCAAGGACCGCAACGTCGGCTACCGGATGATCAACGCGCGCAGCGAGACGATCGCCGACAAGCCCGCCTTCCGCACGGCCTTCCGGCGCCGCCGCTGCCTGCTGCCCGCCGACGCCTACTACGAGTGGCAGCTGGTCGGCCGGGACGGGACGGTGCAGGCGAGCACCTCGCCCGTGACCGACCCCCACCACAGGAAGCGCAAGGCCAAGGCGGACAAGAAGCCCTATTCCATCCACTACCACGATGACCGGCCGCTGGCGATGGCGGGGATCTTCGAGCGCTGGCGCGACCCCGAGGTGGCCGAAGACGACCCCGCCGCGTGGCTGTGGAGCTGCGCCGTCATCACCACCGAGGCCGCGCCCGAGCTCGCCCACATCCACGAGCGCATGCCCGTGGTCGTGCCCGCCGAGGACTGGGCGGCCTGGCTGGACCCGGACACCGGCGCCGAGGAGCTGGTCCACCTGCTGGAGGACACCCCAGCCGACAGGTTCGCGGTCGACGAGGTCTCCACCGACGTCAACAGCATCAAGAACAACGGCCCCGAACTGCTCACCCCCGTGTCCGACACCGGGGGTGGCGAACCGGAGACACTTTTCTGACCTTCACCCGGGTGGACAGGCCGGGGAGGTCCCGGGGTATCGTGTCCGAGGCCACACGCCCGCTGACCGGTGCGTGTGCGCCCCGGGCGCGCTCCGTGCGCCCGCACATCTTCATACGCAACGCGGGAGCTCGCGCCATGGCGGGCTGAGAGGGCGGCTCAACGGTGTCGCCGACCGCAGAACCTGTTCGGGTAATTCCGACGTAGGGAGGCATGCCATGACGGCTCTCGACGGCCGCGACGTCAGTTCCGCCCAGGAGCACCGGGTGACCACTGGTCCCATCATGGGATCAAAAAAGGTCTACCAGGAGGTTCCCACCCCCGAAGGGCACACGCTGCGGGTTCCGCGGCGCCGGGTGGAGCTCAGCAACGGCAGCCATTTCGACCTGTACGACACCTCGGGACCGTACACCGACGACACCGCGGACATCGACGTCCACCGGGGCCTGGCCCCCACCCGCCAGGAGTGGATCCGGGCGCGCACCCCGGTCGGCGGCGCGGTCACCCAGCTGGCCCACGCCAAGGCCGGGACCATCACCCCCGAGATGCGCTTCGTGGCCGCCCGCGAGGGCGTGGACCCCGAGTTCGTCCGCCGGGAGGTGGCCATCGGACGGGCGGTCATCCCCGCCAACCGGTGCCACCCCGAGTCCGAGCCGATGATCATCGGCAAGAACTTCCTGGTCAAGATCAACGCCAACATCGGCAACTCCGCAGTCACCTCCTCCGTTCCCGAGGAGGTGGAGAAGATGGTGTGGGCCACCCGCTGGGGCGCCGACACCGTCATGGACCTGTCCACCGGCAAGCGGATCCACGAGACCCGCGAGCGCATCCTGCGCAACTCGCCGGTGCCGATCGGCACCGTGCCCATCTACCAGGCGCTGGAGAAGGTCAACGGCGACCCGGCCGAGCTGAGCTGGGAGATCTACCGCGACACCGTGATCGAGCAGTGCGAGCAGGGCGTGGACTACATGACCGTGCACGCGGGCGTCCTGCTGCGCTACGTGCCGCTCACCGCCCGCCGGGTCACCGGCATCGTCTCGCGCGGCGGCTCCATCATGGCGGCCTGGTGCCTGGCCCACCACAAGGAGAGCTTCCTCTACACCCACTACGAGGAGCTGTGCGAGATCCTGCGGGAGTACGACGTCACCTTCTCCCTGGGTGACGGGCTGCGCCCCGGGTCGATCGCCGACGCCAACGACGAGGCCCAGTTCGCCGAGCTGCGCACCCTGGGGGAACTCACCCACATCGCCCGCGCGCACGACGTGCAGGTGATGATCGAGGGGCCCGGCCACGTGCCCATGCACAAGATCGCGGAGAACGTGCGCCTGGAGGAGGAGCTGTGCGGCGAGGCGCCGTTCTACACGCTCGGCCCCCTGGCCACCGACGTCGCCCCCGGCTATGACCACATCACCTCGGCCATCGGCGCCGCCCAGATCGGCTGGCACGGCACGGCGATGCTGTGCTACGTCACGCCCAAGGAGCACCTGGGGCTGCCCAACCGGGACGACGTCAAGACCGGCGTGATCACCTACAAGCTCGCCGCGCACGCCGCCGACCTGGCCAAGGGCCACCCCCGGGCGCAGGAGTGGGACGACGAGCTGTCCAAGGCGCGCTTCGAGTTCCGCTGGCAGGACCAGTTCCACCTGTCGCTGGACCCCGAGACGGCGCAGTCCTTCCACGACGAGACCCTGCCCGCCGAACCGGCCAAGACCGCGCACTTCTGCTCGATGTGCGGGCCCAAGTTCTGCTCCATGAAGATCACCCAGGACGTGCGCAGGTACGCCGAGGAGAACGGACTGGAGACGGTCGCGGCCATCGAGAAGGGCATGGCCGACAAGTCCGCCGAGTTCACCGAGAGCGGCGGCCGCGTCTACCTGCCCATCGCGGACTGACCCTCCGTCCGACGGCCGCGTGCCGCCGGTCCCGCAGCTCCGGCGGGACCGGCGGCGCCGTTTCCGCGAGCGCCTCCCCCGGCCGCGCCCGCGCCACCCGCGCTCCACCGCGCGGTTCCCCTCCGGACGCCCCGGCACCTCCTTCCCCGTGTCAGCGACACCGTTCACCTGACGGCGATCGGCTCACCACTGGTATCGAAACCGCGGGTTCACGAAATGCCGGTCGTCTCTGAGGCGTCACACCCCCGACTCCCGCGAGGAGCGGGGGCGCGCACCGCCTCCCCCGATCCCCCGCCGTCCTGCCCGTCCTCGGACCGGCCGCCTGCGCGTCCGCCCCGAGACCGCGCTCGCCCTCTGGCGGATCACGGGGGAGCGGCACGGTTCCCCGCCCGGAGGACCGCGCGCGGCCGGGCTGGGGCGAGGACGTCGTGCCACGGCTACGCGCGCGTCCCGTCCAGGACGCCTGACGCTCACCCGGGGCCGGTAGGGTCCTCCGGTTCGCTCCGGGGGGAGGTGCTCCGGCCCCCGGCGCCGGACCCGCTTCTCCGGGCCCGGAGCCCGAACCGCCCAAGGACGACCGAGACCCTGAGGACGCCCATGCCCACGCAGTCGGTACGCGGCCCCGGACGGCCGCGCGAGGAGGCCGCCGGGCGCGTACTACTGGACGCGACGGTGGAACTGCTGCTCGAACACGAGGACCCGGGAAAGGTGACGGTGGCCGCGATCACCGAGCGGGCCGGGGTGGCCCGGGCCACCCTCTACCGCCGGTGGGAGTCGCGGGAGGAGCTGATCGCCGAGGCCCTGGACACCGTCCGCGAGGTCCCGCGCATCCCCGACACCGGGGACCTGCTCGCCGACCTCGACCCGTGGTTCGGCCCGGAGAGCGTGGACGGCGACCCGCGCACCCACCGGCTGATCCGGATCCGCCTCGTCCAGGCCCTCGGCGACCCCGAGCTGCGCCGTGTCTACTGGGAGCGCCACATCCTCCCGCGTCGCGAACCGGTCATGGCCCGGCTGCGCGCGGAGGTGGCCCGGGGCGGGCTGCCCGAGGACACCGACGTGGAGATGCTCGCCGAGCTCCTGGCGGGCGTGGCGTACTACCAACTGCTCGTGCGCCCCGACGACGGCCGCTATCTGGAGCGGATGCGCCGCGCGGTGCGCCTGCTCCTGCGCGGCCGGACCGGCGCGGCCCCCGTTCCGCTCGCCCCGGCGCCGCGCCCCGGGCGCTTCGACGTCGACACCGACGGCTGAGTCCGCGACCGCCCGGCCGCCGGCGGAGCGGAGCCACCGCCCGGGACGCACCACGGGTACGGGTGAGCCGGGCCACAGGTGCCTCCCGTGACACGGGTGGCGCTCCGGACAGGGCGGGCGGTCAGAGGGGTTTTCGCGCGCTGGCCACCAGGTGCACCCCCACGTAGTCGTCGGACTCGGTGGCCCGCAGCTCCATCTCCACCAGACGCCCCATCGACCTCGGATCGCGCGCCAGCATCATCTCCACCGTGGAGGCGGACAGCACCGTGCGGGGTTTGAGCCACTCCAGCTCCAGTCCGGCGTCGGTGAGCGTCTCGGTGAGCTGCTCGGCCGTGAAGCAGCGGGTGATGGAACCGTCCGGCCAGGGCACCAGCAGCACGTCGGCGGTGGGAGCGTAGCTCAGCTCGGGCCAGCAGTCCTGCTCGGCCAGCAGCGCCATGCCCAGGACCACCGAGTCCACGCACAGCAGCGTGCGCCCGCCCGGCCGCAGCACCCGGGCGACCTCGGCCAGCGCGGCCTCGGTGGCCAGGTTGCGCGAGAGCACCCGGTTGTCGGCGATGACCCCGTCGAAGGCCTCGGGGGCGAAGTTGCTCAGGAACACGGGGTCGCCCACCACGTGCCGCAGCCGGCCGCGGCGGGCCGGGGGCGGGACCACGGCGCGGCCGTTGACCAGGGTCAGCGGGCGGCGCACCGCGGTGTCGGCGGAGGGAAGCAGGGTGACCACGTCGTGCCCGGCGGCCACCGCGCGCTCGGTGCCCTGGAAGTCGGGGCTGGAGAGGTCCAGCAGGCGGGAGGGGCTGCTGGGGAGCCACCGGGCCAGCTGTGCCTCGGCTACCGCCCAGTAGAACCGCCAGTAGTCCGACAACCGGTCGGGGGTGGCGAACTGGGCCGCCGTCGACCGGGGGCGGTCGGAGGCCGGGGTTGGGGACGGTCGCACGTGCACTCCTCTCCCATCCTTCAAGTGGTCTTACCCGCACTCTGCCATGCCTCACCTTTGATGACGCAGTCGAACGACAAAGTTCGCCCGCCCGGGAGGTCCCGGGCTTCGCCGAAGGCGGAATCAGCGCGCGGGGAGCGTTGTTGTTGCCCACATCGCGTTCGTCGGGTCGGGGATCCGGGCGCGGAACACACGACTGATGGGGAGGACCACCAGACCATGCCTACTGCCGGGGCGTGCCTTGCGCGCGAGGAAGCGGTGTCGGCGCCACGCGGTGCCGGTGCGCGGCTCCGTGCCACGGGACCGTATCGTTGGGGCATGGATGCCCCAGCTGGGACCAGCGCGAGGAGGCCGACGGGCTTGGAACAGGGTCAGGATACGCAGGAGACAGCCGAGGAACGGGACGAGCGGTTCGAGAGGGACGTGCTTCCCTTCCTCGACCAGCTCTACTCCGCGGCGCTGCGGATGACCCGTAACCCCGCCGACGCGGAAGACCTCGTCCAGGAGACGTTCGCCAAGGCGTTCGGTTCGTTCCACCAGTTCAAACAGGGAACGAACCTCAAGGCATGGCTCTACCGCATCCTCACCAACACCTTCATCAACTCCTACCGCAAGAAGCAGCGTGAGCCCAAGCAGGCGGGTACCGAGGACGTCGAGGACTGGCAGCTGGCCCAGGCCGCGTCGCACACCGCGGCGGGCCTGAAGTCGGCCGAGGCCGAGGCACTCGAGCACCTCCCCGACACCGACGTCAAGCGGGCGCTCCAGGAGCTGCCCGAGGACTTCCGTATCGCGGTCTACCTCGCCGACGTCGAGGGGTTCGCGTACAAGGAGGTCGCCGAGATCATGGGGACGCCCATCGGGACCGTCATGTCCCGGCTGCACCGCGGGCGCCGCCAGCTCCGGACCCTGCTGGAGGAGTACGCCGTGGAGCGGGGGTTCCTGTCGTCGGACGCGGTGGCCGAGGCCGCCGGGGTCGGTTCGGGAACGTCCGCGCGCGAGCGTGGGAAGAACGGCTCGGATCGAGGAGACCGGTAATGGGCGGCCACGACAAGCACAGCGGCACTCCGTGTAGTGAGGTGCTCGACAAGCTCTACACCTACATCGACGGTGAGCTGGAGGAGCCCAACTGCGAGGTGATCCGCCAGCACCTGGACGAGTGCGGCCCCTGCCTGGAGGAGCACGGTCTGGAGGAGGCCGTCAAGAGGCTCGTGGCCAAGCACTGCGGCTGCGACCCGGTGCCGATGGACCTGCGGGACAAGGTGCTCGGGCGCCTGGCCCGGGCCCGCACGGAGCAGTTGGCCCGCGAGGCGAGGGCGGAGTCTCCCGGTACGCCGGCCTGAGGGCGGTAATACCCGCGACCTGGGGTACACGGTGGCGGAGGCTGGAATTCCAGCCTCCGCCGCTTTTGTGTGCTCTTGCGAGCCAAGATCCTTAATTGATGAATTATGGCGGCCTCTGCGAGTTTTGTAGTATTTTGCGGGAATGTGTCATCGAACCTCCCGCGCCTGTCGGGGTTTTGGTCAGGTGCCTTCCTCGGGGGCGCGGGGAGAGCTCTTCGACACGCCCGGGCGCGCCCGGGTCCCTGTTGGCTGTAATCGACTCGGAATGATTTTTCCTGCGGCTTCCAGGACGTGTTCCATGCAGTTACTATCTGTAGTCATACCTGGTGGTCACGGCCGGTGGAGAGTGGGGTGGGGGCATGCCCAGGGAGGTCCGGCGTCCGGCCCCCGGCGCGGTGTCCTCACGTAGAGTAATAAAATAGATCCACTAATTGAATTCGTAATTCCATAGTCCGGAACTTGGCGCTGCTTCGGGTGTCCGTGTCGAGGGTAGTTCGGGTTGTGGGCAATCGGGTTGCCGCCGTGGCCCGTTAAACTGGACGCCATATCCAACGAATGGGGTAATTTACGCGGCGTGCCCGGGGAAATAGCGGTGCGTCTGCGTTGGGGAGAGGGGACAACGATGTTCGTTAGTATGCTCTACGTCGCTATGGCAACTGTTTGGGTGGTATCCGCCTTCACGGGATGGTCCTGGTGGTAGAACAGAACCGGTGAAATCATGACAGTCCGGTCGTTGTCGGCGGGGGGTGAACGGGGGTGCGGGCTCTTCCTGGGGGCGCGCGTGTCTACGTCGGAATCATCGTGGTCAGTGCTGTCACCGTCATGCTCATCGGTCCCTACGCGGGACTGGATCTGCGCACGCTGGCCCTGATCGCGATTCTGTTCGTGGTCGCCGAGTCGATCAGCACCGCCGTGCTCACCGGCGTCAAGGCGGGCATCTCACCGAGCTCGGCGGTCTCCCTCGCCGCGGTCGTCCTGGTGGGGCCCGTCGGAGCGGCGGTGGTCGGTTTCGCCTCCTGCCTGTCCATCCGCAGGCAGAACCTGGTCAAGCGGGTCTTCAACGGCGCGCAGTTCGCCCTGGCCGCCTACGCGGCCGGACACGTCTACCTCTTGCTCGGCGGCACGGTGGGCGAGCCGGCCCGGGAGGACTTCCCGGCCATCGTCTTCCCCTACGTGGCCGCGGTCCTGACCCACTCCCTGGTCAACTCGGTGCTCATCGCCGTCCTGATGTGGACGCTGGGCGCCGTGCGGTCCGACGGGCCCCGGAGCAGGTTCCACTGGCGACCCCTGGTGGCGGTCGAGCTGTCCTCCATGGGCTACCAGATGCTCGGTCTGGCCATCGCGGCGGTCTGGGGCGGGGTCGGCCTCGTCGCCCCCCTGCTCGTGCTGCTGCCGCTGTTCATCGCGCGCTGGACCTTCGCCCAGCAGCTGAACGAGACCCGAGCGCACGAGGCCACCCTGGCCACCCTGTGCCAGGCGGTGGAGACCAAGGACTACTACACGCGGGGCCACTGCATGCGCGTCGCGGAGGCCGCCGCCATGATCGCCCGCGAACTGGGTATGCCCGCCGAACGGGTACAGAAGATCCGGTACGCCGGGATGCTGCACGACATCGGCAAGCTCGGAGTGCCCACGAAGGTGTTGCAGAAGACCGGAAGACTCACCGACGAAGAGTACGCGGCCATCAAGCTCCACCCCACGCGCGGCTACGAGATCGTGCGCGAGATCAGCTTCCTGGACGAGGCCCTGGCCGGGATCCGGCACCATCACGAACGGCTCGACGGGCGCGGCTACCCCATGGGGCTGGTGGGGATGGAGATCCCCGAGTCCGCACGGGTGATCAGCGTCGCCGACGTCTTCGACTGCCTGACCTCCACCCGCTCCTACCGCCAGGCGTGGTCGGTGGAGGACGCCATCGCCGAACTCCGGGCCTGCGCCGGGACCCAGTTCGACCCCAGGATGGTCGAGGCGCTGGTGCGGGCCGTGGAGCGCGAGGGCTGGGAGACCCCCGACATCGTCGAGCCGCCGGGCGGCTGCTACGGCTCCGAGGCCGCCGAGGAGTCCGCGGCCAGGGCCGCCGCGTCCGCGGAGGGCGCCGGGGAGGCCGAGCTCCCCGCGGCCGACGGGCACGCGGAGCAGGAGCCCGCCGCCTCGGCCGAGGCAGTTCCGGGTGGGCGTGACCGATGATGACACAGAGACAGTCGGACGGTTCCCGGGCCGTCGGCCCGGCGCTCAGCGGACCCGAGGGCGGCGCCCTGAGCCACCAGCGCCCGCGCGGGCCCCTCTGGCGCACCTCCCGTCCGGTACGCGCGGTGCTGGTCTCCTCGGTGGGGGCCGTGGCCCTGGCCGCGCTGGTGTGGACCGCGGCCACCGGCTTCGTCGAGCCCTACGTCGCCCTGTCGTTCTGCCTGGTCATCGCGGCCGGTGAGCTGGCCCGGATCACCCTGCCCGGACACCGCGAGGCGGCGCCGATCGCCTCGGCCGGGGCGATCAGCTACGCGTTCCTGCTGACGCTGGGCTCCGGACCGCTGCACCACTCCGCCTGGCAGGTGGTGGCGGTGGTGGCCCTGGGCGTGGCCCTGGGCGAGCTGCCGCACATCGCGGTGGGGCGCAGTCCCCGGGTGGAGGACGTGGCCCGCCGGGTGCTCGTGGCGGCGCTGCTCGCCGTCGCCTTCCGGCCCATGGCCGAACAGTGGGACCTGGTGGGCCCCTCGGTGACGGCGACCCTGCTGATGGCCGCCCTGGTCCTGGTCACCTGGGCCCTGGACGCGCTGGTGGCGGCCGTGCTGCGGGCCGAGCGCCTGCGCACCCGCCTGGGCGTGGCGGTCCGCGACGAGCTGCGCGCCCAGTTCGCCACGGGGGCGGCGATCGGCTCCAGCGGTGTGCTCATCGCCCTGGCCTGCACGGTGACCGGCCTGGCCGGACTGCTGGTGTTCACCGCCCCGCTGCTGGTCTCGCAGGTGGCCTTCCGCCGCCACGCGGAGGTGCGGCGGACCTACCTGGAGACGGTGCGCGCGCTCTCCCGGGTGACCGAGGTCGGGGGGTACGTGGAGAACGGGCACTCCCGCCGGGTCAGCCACCTGGCGCACGGCATCGCCTGCGAGCTGGGCCTGGCCGAGGCCGAGCTGCTGGAGCTGGAGTACGCGGCGCTGATGCACGACATCGGCCAGCTGTCCCTGCGCGAGCCCATCGCGGGCGGGGCCACCGTGCTCGCCTCGCCGAGGGAGCAGCGGCGTATCGCCGAGCTCGGCTCGGCCATCATCCGCGAGACCGGGGTGCTGGACAACGTGGCCGAGATGGTCCGCCGCCAGTGCGAGCCGCTCGCCGGGGACGGTGACGAGGGAGTGCCGCCGCTGGGCAGCCGGATCATCAAGGTGGCCAACGCCTTCGACGACCTGGTCGGCGAGAACGGCGACGAGGAGCGCCGCGCCGCCGTCCTGGGGCGCCTGCGCATGGACACCGACAGCGAGTACGACCCCCGGGTGGTGGACGCGTTGGCCACCGTGCTCTCCCGGCTCTGAACACCGGAGCAACGTGTCCGAGCGCGCCGGTGAACCGGTGCGGTTACTTGCAAGTACTGGCTTAGGATCGGCTCGTCAGCCCCGGAAAATCCCCATTAGCGGACGAACCGGGCAGGTATTCGGTTGGAAGGGGCACACCCGATGGCGCAGATCCACGCCGAGATGGTCGCCAGTATCTTCGAGATCCAGGTCGCCGAGGGCGACCGGGTCGAGGCGGGGGACACCCTGCTGCTGCTGGAGTCCATGAAGATGGAGATCCCGGTCCTGGCCGAGGAGGCCGGCACCGTGTCCCGTCTGGCCGTCGCCAAGGGCGACGTCGTCCAGGAGGGCGACCTCCTGGCCGTCGTCGAGTAGCGGCGGCGGGGAGGCGGACCGCCCGGGGCCTCGGCCACCCCGGGTCGACTCCGTATCCTCGCCCGGCACGGCCCGGACCCCTCAGTCCGCGGGGGGACGCAGCCGTGTGACGAACTTGTAGCGGTCGCCCCGGTACAGCGAGCGCACCCACTCCACCGGGTGTCCGTCCCCGTCGAAGCTGTGCTGGCAGTGCAGCACCAGGGGCAGGCCCACGTCCACGCCCAGCAGGCGCGCCTCGTTGGGGGTGGCCAGGACCGTCTCGATCGAGGCCTCCGCCTCGGCCAGGGAGACCTCGTAGGCGCTCGCCAGGGCCTCGTAGAGCGAGGCGTAGCGGTCCAGCTGGCGCCGCAGGCCCGGAAAGCGCCGCGCGGCCAGGTGGGCGGTCTCCACGGCCATCGGCTCGCCGTTGGCCAGCCGCAGCCGCTCGATGCGCAGGACGCGCCCGCCCGACCGGATCGCCAGGAGCTCGGCGAGCTGGTCGTCGGCGTTGATGTAGCTCACGTCCAGGATGCGGGTGGCGGGGTGCAGCCCGTGCGCGCGCATCTCCTGCGTGTAGCTGGTCAGCTGCAGGACCTGCGCGACCTTGGGCTTGGCCACGAAGGTGCCCTTGCCCTGGATGCGGAGCAGGCGGCCCTCGACCACCATCTCGGTCAGTGCCTGGCGCACCGTGGTCCGCGAGGTCCCGAACTGCGTCGCCAGAGCCCGTTCCGGGGGGACCGGGTTGCCCGCGGGCATCGCCTCGATCAGCTCCAGGAGCTGCTTCTTCACTTGGTAGTACTTCGGCACCCGGGGGTTGCCGTCCAGTGTGCGCTGACCAGTCATCGGTCTCCTTCGCCCAAACGCGCGCTTGCCACACGCCCCTCCGGTGTGGTCGGCACGGCGGGTCCGCGGACCCCCGATTGGTGTGGACCACTGGTCGAGTGCGTATCCCTTGAGTATGCACGCCTTCATGGGATGATTTGTGAGTGCCTCACCTCAGTGATCTCATCAGACGTCACACGTCACTCAAGCCAGCCGATCTCGAATGGATCCACTCGCTGGTCTCGGACTGGCAGCTCCTGGCCGACCTGTCCTTCGCCGATCTCGTGCTGTGGGTGCGCCTGCGCGAGGACGACGGCTGGGTGGCGGTCGCCCAGATGCGTCCCACCACCGGACCCACGGCCTTCCAGGACGACCTGGTGGAGACCGTCCTGCGGGACGACATGACCGACGTCACGTCCCGATCGGTGCCGCGCGTGGTCGGACGACGGGCGCTGATCGACCGCGCCTGGGCCGAGGGGCGCATCTGCCGCGACGGCGACCCGGACTGGTCGGGTGGCGTTCCGGTGCGCGAGGAGACCATCCCGGTGCGCCGCCAGGACCGCCTCATCGGGGTCATCCAGCGCAGCACCAACCTCAGCTCCGCCCGCACCCCGAGCCGCCTGGAGCTGACCTACCTCCAGAGCGCGGGGGACCTCGCGCAGATGATCGCCGAGGGAGCCTTCCCGTTCAGCGACCAGGAACCGCTGATGGTGCGCTCGCCGCGGGTGGGGGACGGGTTACTGCGCCTGGACCAGAACGGTGAGGTGGTCTACGCCAGCCCCAACGCCCTGTCGGCCTACCGCAGGCTCGGCCTGACCGCCGACCTGGTGGGCGCCCGGCTGGACCGCACCACGCTGGAGCTGGCCGCCCCGGGGGAGGCGCGAGACGAGGCGCTCAACTACACCGCCAGCGGCCGGGCGCCCCAGGAGGCGGAGGTGGAGGCGCGCGGGGTGACCGTGCAGCTGCGGGCCATACCCCTGGTCATCGACGGGACGCGCATCGGCGCGCTGGTGATGGTACGCGACGTCACCGAGCTGCGCCGCCGTGAGCGCGAGCTCCTGACCAAGGACGCCACCATCCGGGAGATCCACCACCGGGTGAAGAACAACCTGCAGACGGTCGCGGCGCTGCTGCGCCTGCAGGCCCGGCGCCTGGACGTGCCCGAGGCGCGGGCGGCGCTGGACGAGGCCGTCGGGCGGGTGGGCTCCATCGCGATCGTGCACGAGATGCTCTCGCACACGCCCGACGAGGTGGTCGACTTCGACGACATCGCCGACCGGGTGATGCAGATGGCCGCCGAGGTGTCCTCCACCGGCACCGCGGTGCTGCCGCGCCGGGTCGGCGGTTTCGGCCTGCTCAACGCGCTGGTGGCCACGCCGCTGTCGATGGTCCTGGCCGAACTGGTGCAGAACGCCGTGGAACACGGGCTGGGGCAGGGGCCGGGCCAGATCGAGGTGCGGGTACGCCGGTTCGACGCCGGACCCGGGTACCCGGGCTCGGGCAGTCTGGAGCTGGCCGTGTCCGACGACGGCGGGGGGCTGCCGGAGGACTTCGACCTGGAGGGCACCACGAGCCTGGGCCTGCAGATCGTGCGGACCCTCATCGTGGGGGAGTTGGGGGGGACCCTGGCGATCAAGCCCAAGGAGAGCGGCGGAACCGAGGTGGCGATCACCCTGCCGCTGGAGCACGAGGAGGGGGCGCTGCCCTGAGGGCCGCTCCGGCCGAGGGCCGGGGACGGCCGCGTACGGGCCCGGGCGCCGGGGCGGGGCCCGTCAGGGGCGGTGCCGCGATCCGGCCGTCAGCTGCGCACCATGGTGCGGTAGGCGCTGCCGCGGCGCTTCTTGATCATGCGGCGCTCGTCCTCGCTGGTGCCGCCCCAGACGCCGCCGTCCTGGCCGCTCTCCAGGGCCCACTGCAGGCAGGCGGAGCTGACGGGACACCGACCGCAGACGGCCTTGGCCTCCTCGATCTGGATCAGTGCGGGGCCGAAATTGCCGATGGGGAAGAAGAGTTCGGGGTCTTCGTCACGGCAGGCAGCGTCGTGGCGCCAGTCCATGCGGTCCACTCCTCACAGTGAGGCGATCGGGGGCTTGTGAAGCTTTTCACGATCAGGCGCGCGCGGTTACGTTGCGAAGGCCGCCCGGCGGGGAGGTCTCCCACCGGGTGTCCTCCGCCGGGCCGAGGTCCCTCAGACGTCATCCCACGGCCACGTGGGAAGCCCCTGATTAACCCGCCCGTAACTCGCGGCGATAACTTGAGCGTGACAGGATCGAACGGCCCATGCAAGAGCTCCCGAGGCCAAAGGTCCTGATCGGCGTGTCGGGTGCGTCACAGTGGCTGTGAATACGCTCTTCCGCGGAATTAACAGATGATTCGTAATGCCTTCGGTACAGAGTGGAAGTTGACCTGTTCGCGCTCTCCCAGGTATTCACCGTCGATTTGGAACGCCCTGGGGTGGGACGACGTGATCTCCATGTGGTCCTGGTCATGCCAGGTCACGTAGCCGTCGCCGTGTGCGGGCAGGCCTTTGGGAAAGAACATCTGCGAAAGGATCCACCCCGTCAGCGGGGGTGAGGAGTGGGTCAGCGCGAAAGCGTCCAGGCCCAGCTCGAAACGCGAGGAGGGGGTCGGCTGAAGCGGCAGCGCACCCGCGTAGGTCCACGGCGTGGTGTTGGTGACCAGCGCGAAATAGGCGCCCACAAGCGATCTTCCGGGTGTGACCACGCTTAGTGACGGGTCCCGGATATCGCCCTGGAAGAAGAGCTTTACCGCCACTTCCGCGTACAGCGCCGGGGTCGCCCTGCGGCCGTTGGCCCGCTCGTTCTCCACCTGCTGGACCACGTCGGCGTCCCACCCGAACCCGGCACAGAACGTGAAGTACCGGTCGTCCCGGTCGCTGGTGATCCGTCCGAGGTTGATCTCGCGCTCGCGGCCCTCGCGCAGGGCCTCCAGCACCACGCCGGTGGCCTCGACCGGGTCTCCCGGGACGCCCAGCGAGCGGATGAAGACGTTGGCGCTGCCGCCGGGGATCACGGCGTACCGGGGGCGCTTGAGCTCGTCCGGGGTGCTCAGCAGACCGTTGACCACCTCGTTGACGGTGCCGTCGCCGCCGAGGCTCAGCACCAGGTCGTAGCCGTCGTCCGCCGCCGCCCGGGCCAGTTCGCCCGCGTGGTCGCGGTACTCGGTCGCGGCGACGGTGACGTCCAGCTCCGAGGCCAGGGCGCCCAGGATCACCTCACGCGTGCGTGACGTGGTCGTGGTCGCCTGCGGATTCACGATGAAAAGGGCGCGCACCAGGCCAGTGTAGGGCGTGTTCGGTGCGCGGGCCCGGCGGTCGGGGCGTGCGCCCCGCCGCATCGGGGCCGGGTGCGCGGAGGGAGCGGGCCCGGAGCCGGTCCGCGCGGGGCGCGTATAGGCTCGTCGGGTGCCTTCTCGTCCTATCACCATCGTCATCGCCGCCGCGCTGGAGGCCCTGGTCGGGCTGGCCGCGGCGGTCGGCGGGCTCTACAGCCTCTTCAACACCGTCACCGGACGGGCCTCCGAGCTGACCAGCGCCCTGTCCCTGACCGCGCTGGGACTCGGAGTGGGCGCCCTGCTGGTCTTCGTCGCCCGCGGCCTCTGGCAGCTGCGGGACTGGGCGCGCACGCCGGTGTTCGTCACGCAGATCTTCCTCGCCGTGGTCGCCTACTACATGTTCACCAGCGGGCAGTACCTGTACGGCGCGGTGCTCCTGGTCGTGGCGGTGTGCGCCTCGGCGGCGGTCCTGTCGCCGCCGACGACCGCGGCGCTCTTCCCCGAGGAACGGGGGAAGTAGCGCCACGGTCGCCCGCGGCGGCGGGTCAGTCGTCCGTGGTCAGCGCCTGGCGCAGCTGCGCCAGGGTTCGGGCCAGCAGACGGGACACGTGCATCTGCGAGATCCCCAGCTCCTGGGCGATCTGGGACTGCGTCATGTTGCCGAAGAAGCGCAGCAGCAGGATGCGCTTCTCCCGGGGCGGGAGCTGTTCCAGGAGCGGCTTGAGCGACTCCCGGTACTCCACGCCCTCCAGGGACTCGTCCACGATGCCCAGGGAGTCGGCCACCGCGGGGGCGTCCTCGTCCCCGCTGTCGGGCGCGTCCAGGGACACGGTGGAGTAGGCGTTGGCGGACTCCAGGCCCTCCAGCACCTCCTCCTCCGACATCTGCAGGTGCGCGGCGAGCTCGGCGACGGTCGGGGAGCGCCCCTCCCGCTGGGACAGGTCGCTCACCGCCTTGGTCAGCGAGAGCTTGAGCTCCTGCAGGCGGCGGGGTACGCGGACCGCCCAGCCCTTGTCGCGGAAGTGCCGCTTGATCTCACCGACGATCGTCGGGGTCGCGTACGTGGAGAACTCCACCCCGCGCTCCAGGTCGAACCGGTCGATCGACTTGATCAGTCCGATCGTGGCCACCTGGGTGAGGTCGTCCAGCCACTCGCCGCGGTTGCGGAAGCGGCGGGCGAGGTACTCCACCAAGGGCAGGTGCAGCTCCACCAGTTCGTCGCGGATCCGCCGGCGCTCCTCGGAGTCGGCGTCGAGTTCCTTCAGGCGCTCGAACAACTCCCTGGCGCGGGCCCGGTCGGGTACCGCGTGCTCGGTCTTCGCTGTCAGAGCGGGCCCCCTTTCGCTCACACCGACTCCAGGGTGCCGCGGCGCTTGTACAGGACGATGTGGACGCGGTCGTCGGGGCCGACCCCCGCGTCGACCTCCCCTGCGAGGGCGGACAGCACGGTCCAGGCGAAGGTGTCGCGTGCGGGGAGGCGTCCGTCGGCGGTGAGTACCGAGACGGAGATGCGCATCCCCTCAGGGGTGAGTTCGAACTCGGTGGTCAGTTCCGTGCCGGGCAGAGCCTGGGAGAGGAGCATGGCGCAGGCCTCGTCGACACCGATCCTCAGGTCCTCGATCTCGTCGAGGGTGAAGTCGAGTCGCGCGGCCAGTCCCGCCGTCGCCGTTCGCAAGACGGACAGATAGGCGCTGTCCGCGGGCATGTTGACGGTGACAGCGTCCCGAACGCCGATGGCGTCGGCCGTGGGCACAGCGGTTTCTTCGGTCACGTCCCTCCTTCGGGGCGGGGTTGCCGCTTGAGAGCAATGTATCTCGTTTCACCACTGGGCAGCGAGGATGCGCGAAGGCCCGCGCCGGAACGGAACCCGTTCCACGGCGCCGCGGCGCGCGCCCGCCCTCCCGTGGCGTGGACCGACGCCGGTCCCGGTGGAGCCTCAGGCCTCGGCCGAGCCCAGCGCGGCGAGCGCGTCGCCGTCCAGGCGCCGGACCGTCCAGCCGTCCATGGGCCGCGAGCCCAGGGCCTCGTAGAACCGGATCGAGGGCTCGTTCCAGTCGAGCACCGACCACTCCAGCCGCCGGTAACCGCGTTCCACGCAGATCCGCGCCAGGGCCCGCAGCAGCGCCAGCCCGTGCCCGGAGCCGCGCGCCTCGGGGCGCACGAACAGGTCCTCCAGGTAGACGCCGTGCCGACCGGTCCAGGTGGAGTAGTTGCGAAACCACAGGGCGAACCCGACCACCCCGCTCCCGTCCTCCTCGGCGACGTGCGCGAACACCGCGGGCTGGGGACCGAACAGGGCCTCGCGCAGGTCCCGCTCGGTGGCCACGACCGCCTCCGGCTCCTTCTCGTACTCGGCGAGCTCACCGATCATCGCGTGGATGACGGGAACGTCGTCGGGCAGGGCGGGACGGATCATCGGACCACCTCAGGAGCGGGAACGGGGGCTCGGTCCCCTCCAGGGTATGCGCTGGCCGCAGGGGGCGTCCCGGCGCCGAGGCCGGGGAACGGGGCCCGCGTCAGGGGCGGTGGGCGACCACGCGCTCGACCATGCCGAGGAAGAGCCGGTCGTGGTGGCCGACCTCGAAGCCGGCCTCGACGGCCACCTCCCGGGGAAGGCGCCGCGGGTGCTCGCGCAGCCGTTCCACGAGCCGTCCGGGCAGGCGGGCGTACTCGATGTGGTCGACCATCAGGAGTCTTCCGCCGGGGACCAGCACCCGGTACATCTCCGACAGCGCCCGGCGCTGGTCGGCCACGGCGCACATCGCCAGGGTGCACAGCACGGTGTCGAAGCTCTGGTCGGGGAACTCCAGGTTCTGCGCGTCGCCCTCCAGGAAGCGGGCGACCACGCCCAGCCGCCGGGCCCGCTCCCGGGCGCGGTCGAGCATCTCCGGGCTGGTGTCGATGGCGGTGAGGCGGATCTGCGGCGGGTAGTGGGGCAGGTTCGCCCCGGTACCCACCGCCACCTCCAGGGTGTCGCCGCGGGCCCCGGCGCACAGGATCTCGCGGGTGCGGCGCATGACCGGGCTCTGGAACCGCTCGCTGTGCTCCACGTGGGAGGCCACGCGGTCCCAGCGCCGGCGGGTGTGCTCTGTGCGCGCGTCCATCTCTCTCCCCACGGGCGGGTTCCTACCCCACGAATGTGGGTGTACGCCGCCGCGCGGTCAAGAGGTTCGGACCGCGTTTCCTCACGGCCGCCGCGGCCGGTACGGGACGCCCGCGGGCCCGCACCCGCGGAAATCCGGACGGTCGCCGCCACCGGATCCGGACGACCGGTGCCCCGCGCTCCGGGGGAGTGCGGGGCACCGGTCCCGGCCCGGGAGCGCTCAGAGCACCTTGGACAGGAAGGCCTGGGTGCGTGCCTGGCTCGGGCGGGAGAGCACCTCGGCGGGCACGCCCGACTCCACCACCATGCCGTCGTCCATGAACACCAGGGAGTCTCCGACCTCGCGGGCGAAGCCCATCTCGTGTGTGACGACCATCATCGTCATACCGCCCCGGGCCAGATCGCGCATGACGTCCAGGACCTCGCCGACCAGCTCCGGGTCCAGGGCGCTGGTGGGCTCGTCGAACAGCATCAGGGACGGCTCCATGGCCAGCGCCCGGGCGATGGCCACGCGCTGCTGCTGGCCACCGGAGAGCTGGTCGGGATAGGCCTTCGCCTTGTCCGGCAGGCCCACCCGCTCCAGCAGCTCCATGGCCTTGGCGGTGGCCTCGGCCCGCGGCATCCGCTTGACCTGCACGGGCGCCTCGATGACGTTGCCCAGCACGCTCAGGTGCGGGAACAGGTTGAAGCGCTGGAAGACCATGCCGATGTCGCTGCGCTGCAGGGCGATCTCGTTGTCGCGCAGCTCGTAGAGCCGCCCGCGCTTCTGCCGGTACCCCATCAGCTCGCCGTTGACCCACAGGCGGCCCGCGGTGAGCTTCTCCAGGTGGTTGACACAGCGCAGGAAGGTGGACTTGCCCGACCCCGACGGGCCGATGATGCACATCACCTCGCCCCGCCTGACCTGGAGGTCGATCCCCTTGAGGACCTCCAGGCGTCCGAAGCTCTTGTGCACGTTCTCGGCCACGACCAGCGCGTCCGCGGGCAGTTCGGTGCCCTCGGCGGTCTCCACCACGCCCGTGGCCTCGGTCCGCTCGCTCATCTGTGCGCCCCTCCGACGATGCGGTCCCGGATGCTGCCGTACTGCCCGGGGTTGAACCTGCGCTCGATGAAGTACTGGCCGACCATCAGCACGCTGGTGATGGCCAGGTACCACAGGCACGCCGCGACGAGCATCGGGAAGATCTGGTAGGTGCGGGCGCCGATCGCCTGGAGCTGGTAGAAGAGCTCGATGGTGACCGGCACGTAGGCCAGCAGCGCGGTGTCCTTGAGCATGGCGATGGTCTCGTTGCCCGTGGGCGGGATGACCACGCGCATCGCCTGGGGGAGCGTGATCCGGCGCAGGACCTTGCCCCGGCTCATGCCCAGCGCCTGCGCGGCCTCGGTCTGGCCCTTGTTGACCGACTGCAGGCCCGCGCGGATGATCTCGGCCATGTAGGCGCCCTCGGACAGCGACAGGGCCAGCAGGCCCGCCGTGTAGCCGCTCAGCATGGTGCGGGCGTCGATCTCGAAGAAGCGGGCGTCGCCGTCCAGGCCCAGCCAGGGCATCCAGTAGTTGTCGAACGGCAGGCCGATCTCGATCGTCGTGTACAGGATGGCGAGGTTGCCGAAGAGCACCGCCAGCACCAGGCGGGGCACGCCGCGGAAGAACCAGGTGTACAGCCAGGAGACCGTCACCAGCACGGGGTTCCCGGACAGCCGCATCACCGCCAGGACGATGCCCAGCACGACGCCGATGATCATCGACAGCACGGTGGCGCTGAGGGTGATCCACACGCCGCGCACGACCGGTTCCGAGAACATGTGCTCGTACATGAACGGCCAGTTGAACGCGTCGTTCGTGAACAGCATGTGCACGAACATGGCGGCGAGGACGAGGATGAACCCCGCGGCGATCCACCGTTCGGGGTAGCGCACGGGGACGGCGGTCACGGGTTCGGCCGAGCGGTCCGGGGCCGCCTTGGGCGCTTCCGGACCGCTCGCCGGTGCGGTCTGTGGGGACAACGGGTCAGTCTTTCGCTCGGTGGGTGGCGGGCACTACTCCGAGAGGGAGGGGTTCACCTCGGCGCTCTCCAGGCTGCCGGCGTCCACGCCCCACTCCTGGAGGATCTCGTCGTAGGTGCCGTCCTCCATCAGGGCGTTGAAGGCGGCGGCGACGGCCTCGGCCAGCTCCTCGTTCTCCTTGTGGGTGAGGATGCCGTACGGGGCGGCGTCGTACTGCTCGCCGACGAACTCCAGGACGCCCTCGCCGGTCTGCTCCAGCGCGTAGGCCGCGGTGGGCATGTCGGCGAGCGAGGCGTCGTTGACGCCGGACACGACGGTCTCGGTGGCCAGCGGCTGGTTCTCGAACTTCTGGATGGTGATGGGCTCCTCGCCCGCCTCCTCGCAGGCCGCGCTGCGCGCCTCGATGTCCTCGTCGTGCGTGGTGTCGGCCTGCACCGCGACCCGCAGGCCGCAGGCGTTGTCGGGGTCCACGTTCTCGGGGTTGCCCGCCTTGGTGAACCACTGCGTGCCCGAGGAAAAGTAGCTCACCATGTTGACCTGCTCCATGCGCTCCTCGGTCACGGTGAAGGAGGAGGAGCCGAGGTCGTAGGTGCCGGTGTCCACGCCGATGATGATGGAGTCGAACGCGGTGGGCTCCCACTCGCCCTCCAGGCCCAGCTTGGCCAGGGCGGCGTTGAGCAGGTCCACGTTGAAGCCGAGGACGGTCTCGCCGTCCTCGTCCAGGAACTCGCCGGGCGGGTAGGAGGCCTCGACGCCGACCTTGACGCTTCCGGCCTCGGCGATGTCGTCGGGGACGAGCGCGGCCAGCTCCTCGTCGGCCTCGACGCTGGGAGCCTCCGGGGCCGCGGTCTCCTCCGTGCTCCCGCCACCGCCGCAGGCGGACAGCGCCAGGACGCCGGCGAGGGACAGCGCGCCGAGGGCGAACGGCGCGGTCTGGTGCTTGTGCAGGACCATCGTGGGGTCTCCTTCAGGGGCACGGAGTGCCTGGTCGGAGGCGGGTTCGTGACCTCGCCGGCCGAGCCAAAACGACATTCAGGACATTATGCTTCAAAGGTTCATAAGCCGGTGCCGTCCCATGGTGCCGACCCGCGATTTTCCTGCGGTCACCGTTGTGAGAGGATTGCGTAACGGGTCATCCCCGTGAGAGCGACCGCGCAGCAACTCGCATAGGAGTCCGGCGAAGACCGACTCTCCCGGCGACACCACCGGTCATGGCCGACCGGCGCCAGGAGGAGTCCCCCTAGCACCGTCACGTCTTCGCGCGCGGCCCGCGCCCACCGCCGATCCGCCCGTCGTCATGGCCGACGCCGAGCGGAACACGCAAGACCTGAGGGGTTTCAGCAGTGACCACCGTTTCGCGTACCCAGAACCTGGACGAGGATCCCGCCTTCGCGCTGCACCGCGGCGGCAAGCTCCACGTCACCTCCTCCGTCGACGTCCACGACCACGAGGGGCTCTCCCTCGCCTACACCCCCGGCGTCGCCCGCGTCTGCGACGCCATCGCCGAGTCCCCCGAGCTCGTCGGCACCTACACCTGGAAGAACAACCTGGTCGCCGTCGTCACCGACGGCACCGCCGTGCTGGGCCTGGGCGACATCGGCCCCGAGGCCTCGCTGCCGGTCATGGAGGGCAAGTCGCTGCTGTTCAAGCAGTTCGGCGACGTCGACTCCGTGCCGATCGCGCTGGGCTGCACCGGGGTCGACGAGATCGTCGAGACCGTCGTGCGCATGGCACCCTCCTTCGGCGGCATCAACCTGGAGGACATCGCCGCGCCGCGCTGCTTCGAGATCGAGCGCCAGCTGCGCGAACGCCTGGACATCCCGGTCTTCCACGACGACCAGCACGGCACCGCCATCGTCACCGTCGCCGCGCTGCACAACGCCGCCCGCCTGACCGGGCGCACCCTGGGCGACCTGCGCGCCGTGGTCTCCGGCGCGGGTGCCGCGGGCGTGGCCGTCACCAAGATGCTCGTGGACGGCGGGATCGGCGACATCGCCGTGGCCGACTCCAAGGGCATGATCCACGAGGGCCGCGAGGGCCTGACCCCGGTCAAGCGCGAGCTGGCCGCGATCAGCAACAAGGCCGGCCTGAGCGGCTCCATCGAGAGCGCCCTGGAGGGCGCGGACGTGTTCATCGGCCTGTCCGCGGGCGAGGTCCCCGAGCCCGTGGTCGCCACCATGGCCGAGAACGCGATCATCTTCGCCATGGCCAACCCCAACCCCGAGGTGCACCCCGACGTCGCCCGCAGGCACGCGAGCGTCGTCGCCACCGGGCGCAGCGACTTCCCCAACCAGATCAACAACGTGCTGGCCTTCCCCGGCGTGTTCCGGGGCGCCTTCGACGCGGGCGCCACGGACATCACCGAGAACATGAAGCTGGCCGCCGCCACCGCGCTGGCCGACCTGGTCGGCGACGACCTGTCCGCCGACTACATCATCCCCAGCTCCTTCGACGAGCGGGTGGTGCCGGCCGTGGCCGCCGCGGTCGCCGCCCAGGCCCGCGAGGACGGCGTCGTGCGCGGCTAGTACCCCGCACGCGCCGGTCGGACCGCGACGAGGCCCCGGAGGACGCGCCCCTGCGGCGCCCTCCGGGGCCTCTCCCGTCGCTACCTGCCGTCGCCGGGGTCGTCGACCGCCCGGCTCCAGGGGTCACCGCCCGCGGGCGGCCCCGGACGCGGCTTCGGCTCCTCGGCGGGACCGTCCCCGGGAGCGGCCTCCTGGTCCCGGGCCGCCTCCGGCGCGCTGGCGGGCTTCTCCCCGGACTCCGGGGACTCGCCCTCGGCGGGTTCGGCGCGCTCGCTTCCGGCGGGCGGGCCCCAGTGCCGCATGTCCCGGCGGATCACCTCGACCGTGTCGTCCAGGATGCGCCGCAGGTCGGTGGCGGCGGCCTCGCCCACGTGGCCCGCCTCGCGGACCACGTCGCGCACCCGGTCGCCGAAGTCGTGCAGCGCCCGCTCGAACTCGGTGGCCTGTCCGGTCCGCTCGGACTCGCCCCGGCCCCACACGGAGCCGAACGCGCCGAAGCCGTGCGCGAAGCGCTCCCACTCGCGGGCCCACCGCGGGCCGTCCTCGCAGCCGTGCCCGCCCTTGGCGGCGCGCTCCTCCTCGGAGCCCCTCCCGGCCTCCTCCGAGTCCGCCGCCGGGGCGCCCTCGTCCGCGGGCTCGGACTTCCGGCCCGGCGCCTCCTCGGCACCGGGACGGCGCGCGCTGCCGGAGCCGAACTTCAGCTCCTCGCGCAGCGAGCTGATCGTGGCGCGCACGTCCTGTTTGACCGCGCGGGCGATGTCACGCACCGAGTCGGTGATCTCGCGCTCCAGGTCGTCCAGGTCGCCCTCGCGCTCGCGCAGCTCCTCCCGGCCCTTGTCGGTGAGGCGGTAGACCTTGCGCCCGCCCTCCTCGGTGTGGGTGACCAGCCCCTCCTCCTCCAGCCGCGCCAGCCGGGGGTAGATGGTCCCGGGGGAGGGCGAGTACACCCCGAGGAAGCGGTCGCGCAGCAGGCTGATGATCTCGTAACCGTGCCGCGGGCTCTCGTCCAGCAGCTTGAGCAGGTAGAGCCGGAGTCGTCCGTGGCCGAAGATGGTGCTCATTCAGGCCCCCTCGGGGATCGCGGCCGGAGCCTCGGGCGCGCGCCGCAGCAGCGCGGTCCGACCGGACGCGGAGTTGGTGGTGATGGACGCGGGGTCGACGCCGCTGCCGATCTTCCCGCTCAGGATGGTCCTGGCCGGCGCGCTGCGGCGTTCCAGGCCGAAGTCAGACTCCACCGGGGCCTTGGCGGTGCGCAGCTCGACGGTGGCGGAGGTGTCGGCGGGCACCCGCAGCGCGATCTCGCCGGCGACCGAGTTGAGCCGGACCCGGCCGGCCGGGGTGATGTCGGTGTCGGCCAGCAGCTGTCCGGACACCGTCTTGGCGCGCAGCGCCGAGAGCCGGCCGCCCGCCACGGCCAGCTGGCCGCTGACGCTGGTGAACCTCAGGCTGCCCTGGGCGCCCCGCACGGCGGTGCTGCCCGAGACGGTGTTGATGTCGGTTTCGCCTGAAGTGTCGTCGAGGGTGATCTCGCCCGTGGCGGTCCGCAGCTGGCTGCGCGCGCTGAGCCCGGCGGCCACGATCGAGGCGCTGACCGTGGTGACCTCGACCGGGCAGTCCCTGGGCACCCGCAGGTTCACGGTGGCGCTGCGGTGCTGCACGCGCTTGTAGCCGCTGAGCTGGACCGGGCGCAGCCGCTCCAGCAGGCCCTGGCTGGTGAGGTCCTCGTAGTGGATGGTGAGGATGCCCGCCTCCTGGGTGACCAGGAGGGGTTCGCCGACGATGTCGGCGACCTCGAAGGTGACCGGGTCGTCGGTCGGCAGGATGTTGACGTGGCCGCCGATGATCCGGACCCGCAACGCGACAATGCCGTCCAGTGTCTGGGTCATCGGCCTGTCGATGGTCCAACGCGCCATCGTGGTGGCCCCTTTCGCTCGCTCCGTGGTTTCACGATATGTCGCGTCTTCGGCGAACTCAAGATATGTCGCGGGTTTGCGGGGTGTTTCAGGGAGCGGTCGGGGCAAACCCCGAGGCGGGGCAGCCTCGGCCGTGCGCTTCAATGAGTCCGGCCCGACCGGGCCGTTCCCCCGCACGGAGGACCCGAGGATGCGGCATCCCCCGGAACCGATCCTCCTCCAGCCGCCGGAGGCGGCCGGAGCCCCGCGTATGCCGCTCGCCCTGCGGGCCCTGCGCGTGCTGTTCAGCCTGTCGGGCACCTTCTCCGCGATAGCCGCCCTCTACTACGTGTTCCTGCTGCTCATCCGCTACGTGTACCCGTACCCCGGGCTGGAGGAGTGGCTCGCGGCCCAGGGGCACTTCACCGCCGAACTCTCGGCCATGCCGCTCATACACGGCCTGCGGACCGTCTTCTACGGCCTAGGGGCGGTCCGGCTCGGCCGGGGCGGACGCTTCGGCCGCATGCGGGCGCGCGTCGCCCTGGGCGTCGAGGCGGGTGCGCTCGTGGCCGGGTCCCTCCTGGGGACCGCACTGATCCTTCCCGAGGAGGGCCTGCTCATCGCGGTGGAGGCCATGCTGCTCGAGCTCGTCGTGGCCGCGGTCTTCCCCGGGCTCCCCCTGCTGCTGTGCGTGCGCTCCAGCCGGGAGTGGTCCCGCGCGACCGGGGCCTGACCGGCACACGCGAGGGGCCCGGGCCGCGATTGACCCGGGCCCCTCGCGGTGGACCTACTCTTCGTCCTCGTCGTCCAGCCGCGCAAGCCAGGTGGCGAGCCGGTCGACCGGAGTCTCGAACTCGGGGTGCATATCGGTGAACGCCCTCAGCTGCTCGGCGAGCCAGGCGAAGCTGACCTCCTCCTCGCCGCGGCGGTTCTCCAGCTCCTCGATTCCGCGATCGGTGTAGTACATGCTGTTCCTTTGCGTGCTCGCAGGCTCGCAACGGGGCTCGGAGCGCGGGGTACCGGGCCCTTCGTCGTCGCTGGCGCCTGGCTCGTTCCTCGCTGGCGGCGCCGACTCCTCCTGCAGGGCCCGGTGCGCTCCTCGCTGTTCCTTTGCGTGCTCGCAGGCCTGGAACGGGGCTCGGAGCGCGGGGTACCGGGCCCTTCGTCGTCGCTGGCGCCTGGCTCGTTCCTCGCTGGCGGCGCCGACTCCTCCTGCAGGGCCCGGTGCGCTCCTCGCTAGTCGGCGGGCGGGAACACCGTGTCCACCAGGGCCCGCTGCTCGGCCTCGTGGCGCTTGGCCGAACCGGCCGCGGGCGCGGAGGAGGCCGGACGCGAGATCCGGGTGAACGGACGGTCGAGCTGCTCGGAGAAGACCAGCGCGACGAAGGGCCACGGGCCCATGTTCGCGGGCTCCTCCTGGACCCACAGGACCTCGCCCGCGTTCGGGTAGGCCTTGAGCTGCTCGCGGATCTCCTCGATCGGCAGCGGGTAGAGCCGCTCCGCCCGGATGATCGCGGTGTGCTTGTCACCGCTCTTGCGGCGCGCCGCGTCCAGGTCGTAGTAGATCTTGCCCGAGCACAGCACCACCCGGCGCACCTTCTCCGGCGCGATCGAGTCGTCGGTGATCAGCGGCCGGAAGTGGCCCGAGGTGAAGTCCGCCGCGGCCGAGGCGGCGGCCTTCAGGCGCAGCAGCGACTTGGGCGTGAACACCACCAGCGGACGCTGGAGCGGCGACTTGGCCTGCCAGCGCAGCAGGTGGAAGTAGCTCGCCGGGGTGCTGGGGTTGGCCACCGTCATGTTCTCCTGCGCGCACAGCTGCAGGAACCGCTCGATACGGGCGGAGGAGTGGTCGGGCCCCTGGCCCTCGTAGCCGTGCGGCAGCAGCAGGGTCACGCTGGAGCGCTGCCCCCACTTCTGCTCACCCGCGCTGATGTACTCGTCGATGACGGTCTGGGCGCCGTTGACGAAGTCGCCGAACTGGGCCTCCCACATCACCAGCGCGTCGGGGCGGGTGAGCGAGTAGCCGTACTCGAAGCCCAGCGCCGCGTACTCGCTCAGCAGGGAGTCGTGCACGTGGAACCGGGTGATGCCGTCGTCGAACTGCTTCAGCGGCGTGTAGGTCTCGCCGGTCTCGCGGTCCATCAGCGTGGCGTGGCGCTGGCCGAAGGTGCCGCGGCGGCTGTCCTGACCGATCAGGCGGACCGGGTGGCCGTCCAGCAGCAGCGAACCGAAGGCGAGCAGCTCACCGGTGGCCCAGTCGATGGCGTCGGACTCCACCATCGACACGCGGCGGGCCAGCTGGGGCGCCAGTCTCGGGTGCGGCGTGAAGCCCTCGGGCAGGGACACCTGGGTGTCCACGACCCGCTTGACCGTCTCGGTGCTGATCGCGGTCTCGACCGCGGAGTGGTCCAGGCGGCTCTCGGTGAACACCTCGGGCTTGACCACGGCGCCCGGCTCGATCGGCTTCTTCTCGACCTCGCGGGTCTCGGTGAAGGCGCGCTCCAGCTCGTTCTGGTAGTCGCGCAGCGCCGACTCGGCCTCCTCCACGGTGATGTCGCCGCGGCCGATGAGGGCCTCGGTGTACAGCTTGCGCGTGGAGCGCTTGGCGTCGATGACGTCGTACATCAGCGGCTGGGTGAAGGCGGGGTTGTCGCCCTCGTTGTGGCCGCGGCGGCGGTAGCACACCAGGTCGATGACGACGTCCTTGTTGAACGCCTGGCGGTAGGCGAAGGCCAGGTGCGCGACCCGGACCACGGCCTCGGGGTCGTCCCCGTTGACGTGGAAGATCGGCGCCTGCACCATCCGGGCCACGTCCGTGGCGTAGACGCTGGAGCGGCTGTCGGAGGGCGAGGTGGTGAAGCCCACCTGGTTGTTGACGATGACGTGCACCGTGCCGCCGGTGCGGTAACCGCGCAGCTGCGACAGGTTCAGCGTCTCGGCGACCACGCCCTGACCGGCGAAGGCGGCGTCACCGTGGATCAGGATCGGCAGCACCGTGAAGCCCTGCGGGCCCTTGTTCAGCACGTCCTGCTTGGCGCGCACGATGCCCTCGGCGACCGGGTTGACCGTCTCCAGGTGGGACGGGTTGGCCGCCAGCGAGATGTTGATCTTGTCGCCGTCGCGGGTCTGGAAGACGCCCTCGGTACCCAGGTGGTACTTGACGTCGCCCGAGCCGTGCGCGCTGCGCGGGTCGAGGTTGCCCTCGAACTCACCGAAGATCTGCGCGTAGGACTTGCCGCAGATGTTGGCCAGCACGTTCAGGCGGCCGCGGTGGGCCATGCCGATGACGGCCTCGTCCAGCTCGGCCTTGGCCGCCCGGGAGATCACGCCGTCCAGCAGCGGGATCAGCGACTCGCCGCCCTCCAGGGAGAAGCGCTTCTGACCCACGTACTTGGTCTGCAGGAAGGTCTCGAAGGCCTCGGCGCTGTTGAGCCGGTGCAGGATGTGCAGCTGCTCGTCGCGGTCGAGCTTCTCGTGCTCGCGCTCGACGTGCGACTGGATCCACTCCCGCTCCTCCGGGCTCTGGATGTGCATGTACTCGATACCCACCGTGCGGCAGTAGGTGTCGCGGAGCACGCCCAGGACCTCGCGCAGCTTCATGACCTGCTTGCCGCCGAAGCCCCCGGTCGGGAACTCGCGGTCCAGGTCCCACAGGGTCAGGCCGTGCTCCAGCACGTCCAGGTCCGGGTGCTTGCGCTGCTCGTGGTCGAGCGGGTTGGTGTCGGCCATCAGGTGGCCGCGCACGCGGTAGGCGTGGATCAGCTCCTGGACCCGGGTGGTCTTGTCGAGCTGGGTGGCCTTGTTGACGTGGATGTCCTGCACCCAGCGCACCGGCTCGTAGGGGATGCGCAGGGAGTGGAAGATCTCGTCGTAGAAGCCGTCCTCGCCCAGCAGCAGCTGGTGGATCCGGCGCAGGAACTCGCCCGACTGCGCACCCTGGATGATGCGGTGGTCGTAGGTCGAGGTCAGCGTCATGACCTTGCTGATGCCCAGCTCGGCCAGTGTGTCCGAGGAGGCGCCCTGGAACTCGGCCGGGTACTCCATCGCGCCCACGCCCAGGATCGTGCCCTGGCCCGGCATCAGGCGCGGGACCGAGTGCACTGTGCCGATACCGCCGGGGTTGGTGAGGCTGATGGTGGTGCCCTGGAAGTCCGGCACGCCCAGCTTGTTGTTGCGGGCCTTGCGGACCAGGTCCTCGTAGCCGCTCCAGAACTCCTTGAAGTCCATCTCGTCGGACTTCTTGATGGAGGGGACCACGAGCTGGCGCGATCCGTCCGGCTTCTGCAGGTCGATCGCCAGGCCGAAGTTCACGTGTTCGGGCTTGGCGACGCCGGGCTTGCCGTCGATCTCCACGTAGGAGTAGTTCATCTCCGGCATGGCCTTGAGGGCCTTGACCATCGCGTAGCCGATGAGGTGGGTGAAGGAGACCTTCCCGCCTCGGCCGCGCCGGAGGTGGTTGTTGATGACGATCCGGTTGTCGAAGAGCAGCTTGACCGGCACCGCGCGCACACTCGTGGCGGTGGGCAGCTCCAGGCTCGACTCCATGTTCGTCGCGGTCCGCGCGGGTGCCCCGCGCAGGCGCTCCTGCTTGACCTGGAGGGCGTCGTCGCCCTCCTTCTTGCCGCTGTCCTTCGACGCCGGGGCGGCGGGGGCAGTCGGCTTCTTCTTCGGTGCGGAGGGTGCGGGGGCCTTGTCGCTTCGCGCCTTCGCACCGCCCCCGCCCTTCGCGTCAGTGCTCTCCGCGGGCTTGTAGTCCGCGAAGAAGTTCCACCAGGCCTTGTCAACGGAGTTCGGGTCGTTCAGGTACTTCTGATAAAGCTCCTCGACCAACCACTCGTTGGGACCGAAATCTGTCAGGGGTTGAGACGCCTCAGACGACACGGCGGAGATCGCCCACTTCCGCAGCTCGCTTGTGAATGTGTATGAAGACGGGTGGCTGCTGGCAAGGCGGGCTCAAGGAACGTGGGAGCAGTCCCGCGCACGCGGGAAGCATCTGGCCTGGCCAGCACTCGTCGGGTACAAGGCTACTTGTAGCCGCCTCCCCACGGGGAACACGGGCGTTGGTGAAACTAGGAGATAGGTAACAATCTTTCACATCTTCGTTGCCTCTACGTGTAGGTAACCAAGCACTGCGTACTTAGAGTGACTGGTTTGTTCGTGTTTATAGGGATTTCTGGATGTGAAGATCATGACCGCCTCCGGACACCGCGAGTGTGGCGTGTAACACGGCCGCCCGGGGGGAACCCGCCCGGGCGGTTCCGCGTCGGAGGGGGTGTGAGCGGCCGGGCAGGACGGCCGGGCCTCCTCCGCCGGTTTCCCAGCGGGGATGGGGGAGGTCCGGGCCCGGCCGCGGACCCCGCTTCCCCGGGCGCCTGTTTCTCTCGTCCGCCGCGCCTCCCGGCTCGTGAAACGCCGGTCGACGGCACCGGGCGTGGACGTATCTGTGCGCTCTGCGGAGTTCTCCCACGCGGAGGGGCCCGCCGTGTCTACGATCGCGGCGACATCACTCCGGGACGAATGACGGGTGGGAGAGACCCATGAAGGGGCTGGGGGAGCTGGAGACGGCCATCATGGACGCGCTGTGGCGGTCCGACGAGCCGCTGTCGGTGCGCGGGGTCCGCGAGACCATGGTCTACGACCGCGAGGTGGCCTACACGACCGTCATGACCGTGGCCGACATCCTCTTCCACAAGGGGCTGCTGGAGCGGGAGAAGGCGGGCCGCGCCTGGACGTACTGGCCGCGCGAGACGCACGCCGAGTACACCGCCAGGATGATGGACGAGGTGTTCAGCACCGGCCCGGACCCCGGGGTCACCCTGCTGCGCTTCGTGGAGCGCTTCAGCGACGAGGACATGGCCCGCTTCCACCGCGTGCTGGCCCAGGTCCGCGACCGCCGGGGCATCGCCAGCTAGGACGGACGTGACGACGGGGCCGGCCCTGCCCCGGACGCCGCCCAGGACGCGGATCGGCGCGTCCTGGGCTCGGCCGCCGTGCGAGGCGCCCGGGAGCGCCGTCGACGGCCGGTGAGGGGAGGTCCTCAGGTGCGGCGCAGGGTGCGCACGCTGCGCGAGGAGACCGCGGCCAGCGTGGCCAGCACGGTCAGGGCCGACACCAGGACCAGCGCCGCCGCCGGGCCGAACGCCTCGGCGAACGGACCGACCGCGACCTGCCCGACGGGCGTCGCCACGAAGGAGCCCAGGGCGTCGTAGGAGTAGACCCGCGACAGCCTCTCCTCGGGGACGTTCTCCTGCACCGACACCTCCCAGGCCACGGTGAACTGCTCCACGGCCACGCCCGCGAGGAACATCGCCGCGAACAGCACCGGCAGGGGGGAGGGGCCCGCCAGCGCCAGGAAGGGCAGCGCGTGCGCCGTGACCAGGGCGGTGCCGTAGACCAGCGCCCGCCGCGGCTGCCAGCGCGCCGCGAGCACACCGCCGACCAGCAGCCCCACGCTGTTGGTCGCCATGAGCAGCCCCCACGCGGTGCGGCCGAAGCTCTGGTCCGCGATCGCCGGGCCCAGCACCGCGGTGGCCGCCGACCAGCCCGCGTTGACCACCATGAACTGCGCCACGATGATCCACACCCAGGGGCGCGAGACGAACTCGCCCCACCCCTCGCGCAGGTCGTGCAGCACGTTCGCGCGCCCCGTGTCCACGGGCCGACCCGTCCGGGCGACCCGCACGGTGAGGAAGGCCGCGCCGGCGCAGGCGAACAGCGCCGCGTCCGTGGTGATCGCCCAGCCCGCGCCCAGCAGGCCCACCACCAGGCCGCCCGCCGACATCCCCAGGAACATGCCGGCCTGGACTCCCACGCCCATGGCGGCGTTGGCCTGGCGCAGCAGGTGCCGGGGCACGGTCTGCGGGGTCAGCGCCGCCGAAGCGGGCAGGTTCACGGCCGCGGCGGCGCCGTTGACCAGGCTCAACAGGACCATCAGCGGCAGCGAGGCCGCCCCGGACAGCAGGGCCGCCCCGAGGAGCCCCTGGGAGAGCGCGGCCAGCCCGCAGCCGCCCTGGAGCACCAGTGCCCGGGGCAGCCGGTCGGCGACCACCCCGCCGAGCAGCAGCGACACGTTCGCCACCGAGCGGGCGCCCACCACCAGCCCCACGCTGGTCAGGGAACCGGTCACGTCGAGCACCGCGAAGGCCAGCGCGACGGAGGCCATGCCGTTGCCGAGGGACATCAGGGCCCGGCCCAGGGCCAGCCCGCGGAAGGCCGGATACGCCAGTGGCGCGCCGAAGCCGCTGTGCGCCACCCCGTCCCCCCGTTCGGCCGCCCCCGGGAACGGTCCCGGTCCCGGCGCGGGGGAGTCAACCGGTTTTCAGCCCAGCACCCAGCTGCGCCCCTCGGCGGCCAGCTTCTCCACCAGGGTGGCGCTGTCGTGCTCCTTGGCGAACAGGTGCTCGGGGCGGGTGATGGGCACGATCCACAGCCAGCGCACCGGGTCGCCCTGGAAGGAGAGCCCGGAGGTGTCCGGCGGCCGGTGCCGGGGGTCGGTGACCAGGGCGGAGGGGTCCTCCAGGAGCAGGACGGCGCCCGCGCCGCCGCGCATGGCCCGGTCCTCGGGGTTGTCCAGCCACTTGACGGTGTGGCCGGTGCCGAACCAGGTCACCGCCCGCCAGGGGAAGGCGCCGATCCACCGGAAGACGCGGGCGGCGTGGTGCGCTGGCAGGGTCGTGGCCAGGGCCAGCTCCACCCGGGCGTACTGGGAGGTGTCGGCCATGTACCGGTCCAGGGTCGGCATCCGCTGGCCGCACATCCCCACCGTGGACAGCACCGTGAACGGGCGCTCGGGGGCGGGCGGGCGCTCCGAGACCCGCAGCAGCGGCGGGTGGCCGTCGGAGACGTCCCAGTAGTGGCCGGGCTCGCCCACCGTCCGGTTGAGGTGGCTGAGCACGGTGCGCTGCACGCTGCGCCAGGCGCCCGAGGCGCGGCGCCAGTCCCAGTAGGCCTCGGCGTGCACCACGCGCGGCCACAGCTGGTCGCGCACCGAGTCCAGCTCCCAGGCGTAGGCGCTGCGGCCGATCGCCTCGCGCGCGTACCCGGGCAGTCCGCTGTCGGCCTCGGCCCAGCCGGGAATGACGGCGAGCAGCCCCTCCTCGTCCACGAGGGCCACCCCGTCGCCCTCCTCGAACCACACGGCGCGCAGATGGTCGGGGTCGAAGCGCGGACGGCCCTGGGGGTGCTTGGTGTAGGCCTCGGGCATGAGCGGGGCCCGGCCCTCGTAGAGGCTCCCGGAGTCGCTGGTGCGTGGGGCGATCTCGTGGTTGGCCAGCCACACCGGGACGCGGATGCGGCCGCGCGCGTCCAGCAGGTAGGCGGCCGTGGTGTGGGAGTCGCACTCGACGACGACCCTGCGGCTCTGGTAAGGGCTGATCTCGTCGAGCAGGACGTCGATCCCTGTCACCGGCCCTCCCACACGCCGATCCCGGTTGTCGCGATCCGGCGGACCCGTCCGGTCCGTCCGCGCAGCACGTAGAATCGACGGTAGTGCCCTGACAGGCGGAGCTGCACCGCGGCGGCGTATAGGTCGTATAACGACCCGGGCCGCCGCCGTCCCGCGCCGGGCGCGCAGACCACCGACTCCACGTTCTACGGATTGTCTATGCCCGCCGAGCTCACCTTTGTCGCCCCCCGTCGCGCCAAGCCGCCCCGGCACCTGGCCGACCTCAGCCCCGAGGAGCGGGCCGACGTCGTCCGTGAACTGGGCGAGAAGCCCTTCCGGGCCAAGCAGCTCGCCCAGCACTACTTCGGTGGCCTGGAGTCGGACACCGCGGCGATGACCGACCTGCCCGCCGCCTCCCGGGAGAGGCTGGGCGAGGCCCTGCTGCCCACGCTGCTCACGCCGGTCCGGCACATCACCTGCGACAACGGGATGACCCGCAAGACCCTGTGGAAGGCCTTCGACGGGGTGCTCTTCGAGTCGGTGCTCATGCGCTACCCCGACCGGGTCACCCTGTGCATCTCCTCCCAGGCCGGGTGCGGCATGAACTGCCCCTTCTGCGCCACCGGCCAGGCGGGCCTGACCCGCAACCTCTCCACCGGGGAGATCGTCGAGCAGGTGGTGGCCAGCGCCCGCGACCTGGCTCGCGGCGAGGTCGCCGGGGGGCCGGGGCGGATCAGCAACATCGTGTTCATGGGCATGGGCGAGCCCATGGCCAACTACAAGCGCGTGCTGCAGACGGTGCGCCGGATCACCGACCCCGTTCCCCGGGGCCTGGGCATCTCCCAGCGTGGCGTGACGGTGTCCACGGTCGGCCTGGTGCCCGCGATCGACAAGCTCATCGAGGAGAGGATGCAGGTCCGCCTGGCGATCTCCCTGCACGCCCCCGACGACGAGCTGCGCGACGAGCTGGTGCCGATCAACACCCGTTGGAAGGTCGCCGAGGTGCTGGACGCGGCCTGGCGCTACGCCGGGACCACCGGCCGCCGGGTCTCGATCGAGTACGCGCTGATCAAGGACATCAACGACCAGGCGTGGCGGGCCGACCTGCTCGGCAAGCTCCTCAAGGGCCACCTGGTGCACGTCAACCTCATCCCGCTCAACCCCACCCCCGGCTCCAAGTGGACGGCCTCGCGTCCCGAGGACGAACGCGAGTTCGTCCGGCGGCTGCAGTCGCACGGCGTGTCGGTGACCGTCCGCGACACCCGCGGCCAGGAGATCGACGGGGCGTGCGGGCAGCTCGCGGCGGCCGAGAACTGACCGGCCCGGCGACGGCACCCGGGGGGACGGCGTGATCGAGACCGCGTTGGCCTTCGCGGTGGCCCTCGTCTCCGGGCTCGTCCCCTTCATCAACATCGAGGTCTACCTCGTGGGCGCCGTCGTCACGCTGGACGACGGCGCCCTGGCCGCCATGGCGGTGGCGGCGGGCGCGGGGCAGACCCTGGGCAAGGTGCCCTACTACTACGCGGGCCGCGGCACCCTCTCCGCGCCGTGGATCCGGCGCAGGGCCCAGACGCCGGGCAGGTGGGCCGCGCGGGTCGAGGGGTGGCGCCGCAAGGCGCAGGAGCGCCCGGTGTGGGGCGCGGGGCTGGTGGCGCTGAGCTCCTTCGCCAGCATCCCGCCGTTCGTGGTGGTCTCGGTGCTGGCCGGAATGGTGCGGATGAACCTCCCGCTGTTCTGCGCGGTCACCTTCGCCACCCGCACCGCGCGCTTCCTCATCGTGGTCTTCGCCCCCGCCTGGGGGCTGTCCCTGCTGCCCTGAGGCTCACAGGACGCGGTCGGCCAGACGGGTGAACGCGGCCACCACCTCCGGCCCGTGCACCAGCTCCGCGTCGTTGTGTCCGACGCCCTCCACGACCACCTCCTCGACGAGGTTCGGGCTGGCCGCCGCCACCTCGCGGCTCTGCCCGGCGGGCACGATCGTGTCGGCGGAGCCGAGGACGACGGAGGTGGGCGCGTCCAGCCCGGCGACGGTCTCGGCCACCGGGTAGGAATCCCTGAGGAACCAGCGCGGCACGAACGGGTAGTGCGCGCGGGCCATGTCGGCCAGCGAGCTGAACGGCGAGCGCAGGAACAGCCCGGCGGGCGGGCGCTCGGCGGCGAGGCCGACCACGACGGCGGCGCCGAGGCTCTCGCCGAAGTAGAGGACGCGGTCCGGGCCGTGGCCGCGTTCGGCCAGGGCGTCGGCGGCGGCGCGCGCGTCCGCGGCCAGCCCCCGCCCGGTGGGGGTGCCGGGGTTGCCGCCGTAGCCGCGGTAGTCGAACAGCAGGACGGAGAACCCCTCCCCGGACAGCGCCCGGGCCAGGGGGGCGCGTAGTGCGCGGTTCCCCGCGTTGCCGTTGGCGACCAGCACCGCCGCCCCGCGGTCGGGGCCCCGGGCGGGGACGTACCACGCGCCGAGTTCCAGTCCGTCCTCCGTGCGCAGGCGCACGTCCTCGGCGCCCTCGACCACCTCGTCCGCGGGCGGCGGTCCGCCGTCCGTCGGCAGGTAGACCAGCGAGCGCTGCAGTCCCCACACGGCTCCTCCCAGCAGAACGAGGGCGACGGCCGCCAGGGCGGCCGCGGTCAGCGCGCGTCCCCTCCGGGGCCCGGGGGCTCGGGCGTCGGCACTGGTCACGGCGGGGCCTTCCGGGAGCGCGGTGTCCTCACGGTGTGCACTACCCGCTCCCGGTCGGGACACCCTCGTGGTCTGCGTCGCAAACCGGACTGCTCCCGGCTGCGGTGGCAGAAAGGTCTGCACTGCAAACCGGAGGTTCGGATGACCACCCCCCACGACCTCGACCGCCTGGAGCGGATCTGTGCGGTGACCGCCCGCTACCGCGACTACCAGGGGCTCAACCTCGTCCCCCTGGGGCTCCTCCTGATGAGCCTGGCCCTGCTGGGCGGACGCGGCGCCGAGTCGCTGTTCGCGGCGCTGCCCGTGGCGGTCGTCCTGGCCTTCGCCGCCGCCATCGCCCTGTGCGCCTTCCCCGACTGGCGGCCGCGCGCGCACCACCTGGCGGTGGCCGCCCTGCTCGCGGCCGTGAGCCTCACCCCGATCGGTCTGTGGACGCAGACGGGCGCCCACCCGCTGGGCTTCACCTCCGTGGCCTCGCTGCTGGTGGTCGGCGGCGCCGCCGTGTGCCTCGCCGGGGTACTGGACCACCTGGTGCTGGTGCGGACCCTCCCGTCCGCCCGGCCCGCGACGAACGGAACGGACTGACCAGCGATGGGCACGCCCTTCGAGGACATGGCGGAGATCGACCGCCTGGTGCACGAACCCGCGCGGCTGGCGATCACCAGCGCCCTGCTGTCCTGCGAGAGCGCCGACTTCCTCTTCCTCCAGCGCATCACCGGGCTGTCCAAGGGCAACCTGTCCAGCCACCTGTCCAAGCTGGAGCGGGGCGGCGTCGTGGAGACCACCAAGACCGCGGGGGGGCCGTCCCCGCACCACCGTCCGGCTCACCGAGGAGGGCCGCACCACCGTCGCCGGGCACTGGGAGCGGCTGGTCCGGCTGCGCGAGGCCGCGCGGCGGTGGGACGGCGACCGGGCCTGAACGCGGGGACGGGCGCGCCGCCGGATCCTCCGGCGGCGCGCCCGGGCGGGTGTCCCGCCTCAGACGGTGGCCAGGTCCCGGCGGCGGAACCCCGCCAGGGCCAGGGCGTTGGCCGCGACCACGGCGGCCAGCGCCAGGGCCACCGGGAGGAGCTCGAACTCCTCGCCCGGCAGCTTGGGTAGCAGGTCGAAGGCGCTCAGGTTCAGCAGCCACTCGTCCAGGCCCAGCACGGGCCCGAGCATCGACACCAGCAGGCTGTAGCCCAGCCACGCCCACACCAGCGGGATCAGCCGCGGGGCCGCCCCCACCAGCAGCGCGGCCAGGGCGGCGAAGAGCAGGGCCACCGGCAGCTGGGCCAGGGCCGCCCCGGTCATCGTCCCCACCCAGGAGGAGTCCTCCAGGGCCGCGGCCGCGCTCAGGCCCATGCCGACGCCGCCCAGCACCACGATCAGCGTCGAGGACAGCACGCTGACCAGCAGGGCGTTGCCGAACCAGCGCACCTGGCCCACGGCGGCGGACAGGGTGAGCTCGGCGCGTCCGGAGGTCTCCTCGGTCCGCGTCCGCAGCACCGACAGGACCGCGTAGGCCGTGGCGGCCATCAGCACGTAGCCCGACATGACGCCGAGGAAGCCCTCCACCGGGTTCGCGCCCTGCTCGCCGAGCATGGCCACCAGGTCGGGGTTCTCCGTCAGCAGCCCCTCCACCTCGGTCGCCAGCGAGCCGAACGACAGGGCGAAGAGGAAGGTGGCGGCCGACCAGGCCAGGACCGACCCGCGCTGCTGGTGCAGGTGCAGCGCGAACGTGCCGTTGAGCAGCCGGCCCGCACCGGCCGGGCCGGGCCGGGAGGCCACCAGGCCCGCGCCGAGGTCGCGCCGGCCGGCCAGGGCGTAGGTCAGCGCGAACAGGGCCGCGATCAGGACCGCGTAGGGCAGCAGCGGCCACCAGCGCAGGTCGTGGAACACCCGGGTCTGCTGCACCCAGGCGAAGGGCGACAGCCAGGACGGCCAGGTGCCGCCCTCCTCGGCCATGTCGCCCACGACCCGGGCCATGAACAGCACGCCCAGGACGAGGAAGGCCAGCCCGGCGGCGCCGCGCCCGTGCTCGGTGACCTGCGCGCACACGGCGGTGAGCGCGCCGAAGGAGATCCCGGCCAGGGCCAGGCCCAGGCCGTAGGCGACCGAGTCGGCCGCCTCCAGGCCGTTCCCCGCCAGGGCCAGCGCGGTCAGCCCGCCGATGAGCAGGTTGACGAGCGAGACCGTGACCAGGGCGGCGGTCACCTGGGCGCCGCGGCCCAGGACGGCGGCGCGCAGGAGCTCGGCGCGCCCGGTCTCCTCCTCGGCGCGGGTGTGCCGGACCACGTGCAGGATGCTCATGACCGCCAGCGCGATGAGCACGCTCATGGTCAGCTCGTTGACCACCATCGGACCGAGCCGGTAGTCGTCCAGCCCGTACCCGGGGCCGCCGAAGACCACTCCGGTGGGGGTGTCCATGATCGCCGCCCGGGCCTGGCGCTGGGCCTCCGTGGAGAACATGTCGTTGAGCGTGGGAACCGTCGCGAACACTGTGCCCGCCAGGGCCAGGACCCAGACCGTCAGGCGGACGCGGTCGCGGCGCAGGATGAACCTGACGAGGGTTCCGGTACCCGTGAACGCGCTCATGCCGCCGCGCCCCCGTTGCCGTTGAGGGCGGCCAGCTCGTCGCCGTAGTGGCGCATGAACAGCTCCTCCAGGGAGGGCGGGTTGCTCACCAGGGAGCGGACCCCCAGGCCGGTGAGCGTGCGCAGGGCGGCGTCCATGTGGGTGTCGTCGACGTCGAAGGCCACGGTGTCGCCGTCCACGCGCAGGTTGTGCACGCCCTCGGAGCCCTCCAGCGCCCGGGCGTCGCCGGAGACGGTGGCGCGCACGGTGGAGCGGGTCAGGTGGCGCAGGTCGGCCAGGGTGCCGGACTCCACCGCGCGCCCCTTGCGGATGATGGTGACGGTGTCACACAGCTTCTCCACCTCGGACAGGATGTGGCTGGAGAGCAGCACTGTGCGGCCGCGGGCCCTGGCCTCCAGGACGCACTCGGTGAACACGGCCTCCATGAGCGGGTCCAGGCCGGAGGTGGGCTCGTCCAGGACGAGCAGCTCGGCGTCGGAGGCCAGCGCGGCGACCAGGGCGACCTTCTGCCGGTTGCCCTTGGAGTAGGTGCGCGCCTTCTTGGTGGGGTCCAGCTCGAAGCGGGACAGCAGGTCCTTCTTCCGGGCGGGGTCGAGCCCGCCGCGCAGCCGCCCCAGCAGGTCGATGGCCTGCCCCCCGGTGAGGTTGGGCCACAGGGTGACGTCGCCGGGCACGTAGGCCAGGCGGCGGTGCAGGGTGACGGCGTCCTTCCACGGGTCGCCGCCCAGCAGGCGGACCGACCCGGCGTCGGCCCGGATCAGGCCGAGCAGGACGCGGATGGTGGTGGACTTGCCCGAGCCGTTGGGCCCGAGGAAGCCCGCGACCTGGCCCGTGGGCACGGTCAGGTCCAGCTTGTCCAGGGCCTGGAAACGGCCGAAGTACTTGTCGACGCCGCGGACTTCGATGGCGGTGGTGGTCATGGGGGTCCCTCTGTACGTGGTTCGGGGGGCGGGGAGCTGTCAGCGGGTTTCCGGGGCGGGTCGCTGACGTACAGGAGGTAGGCGTCGAGCATGGTGCGTTCGGTCAGCAGGCCCTCGGTGTACAGCTCCAGGGCCGGAAGCGTGTACTCCCGCGACCACTCGCGCATGAGCCGGGCGAAGTCGGTCCTCTCCCCGGGCGGGTGGAGGGCGACCTGCAGGAGCATCGCCCCGACCGAGTTGGCCGCCAGGTAGCGCGCCCGCCTGGCGGGATCGCGGCTGGGCCGGATGGTGCCCGCGGCCTCGCCCGCGGCGAGGTAGCGCTCGACGTCGGCGACCATGCGCTCGTAGAACGACACCGCGAAGGCGCCCCCGGTCTGCACCGACCGGAAGAGGTAGGCCAGGAGCGGGGTGTGCTCCTCCATCGTCGCCAGCTGGTGCAGGAAGGTCTGGCTGTCGTGGCTGGTGATCGTCTCCTGCTTGAGCTCGTTGATGAGCCCGAGGACGTGGTCGTCACAGGCCTCGCGTAGCCGCTCCTTGGAGCCGAAGTGGTGGATCACCAGGCCGGGGGAGACCCCGGCCTCCTCGGCGATCGCGCGCACGGTCACGCCGAACCCGTTCTGGCCGAAGCACTCGATGGCCGCGTCGCGGATGCGGGCGCGGGCCGTCAGGTCCGACCCGGCGTCGGATGGCTTGGCTGAACTCATGTTCAATAGATTAAACATGCGTTCAGTCCTCTGGCAAGCGTCCGGAACCAGGTCGGCCGGGCGGGAGGACGGGCCGTACACTCGGGCACGGCGCCCACCGGGGCGCCCACGCCGACGAGGAGAGGTCCGATGGTGCACGTCGCGGTCGCCCAGTTCGCCCCCGGCCAGGACAAGGCGGAGAACCAGCGCTCGGTGGCCCGGCTGACCGCGCGCGCGGCGGCCGGGGGCGCGCGCGTGGTCCTGCTGCCCGAGTACGCGATGTTCACCGCGCCGCGGATGGACCGGAGCTACGTGGCGGCGGCCGAGCCGCTGGACGGGCCCTTCGTCTCCGCCGCGGCCGACACCGCCCGCCGCGAGGGCGTGCACCTGGTGCTCGGGGTGGGAGAGAGTGAGGGCCCGGACGCCACGCACTTCAGCAACACGCTCGTGGCGCTGTCGCCGGAGGGCGAGCTGGTCGCGCACTACCGCAAGATCCACCTCTACGACGCGTTCGGGGGCAGGGAGTCGGACGTGCTGCGGCCCGGGCCGATCGAGGAGCCGCGCACCTTCACGGTGGACGGGGTCGTGTTCGGCCTGCAGACCTGCTACGACCTGCGCTTTCCCGAGGTCACGCGGCGGATCGCCGACGCCGGGGCGCACGTGGTCCTGCTGGCCGCGCAGTGGGTGCCGGGTCCGCTCAAGGAGGAGCACTGGCGGACCCTGCTGCGGGCGCGGGCGATCGAGAACACGCTGTACGTGGCGGCCTCGGGCCAGGCGGCGCCCCGGGGCGCGGGCAACAGCATGGTGGTCGACCCCATGGGGACCCCCGTCGCGGCCCTGGGGGAGCAGGCCTTCGCGGTCGCCTCGGCCGAGGTTTCGGATGCTCGCGTGAAGGAGGTGCGGAACCTCAACCCGGCACTGTCCCTGCGCCGTTTTTCGGTCTCCGAGCGCTCGCGGGACTGAGGTCCCGGATCCCTACTGCTCAGTAGATAATCCGACAAAGCGGATGAACGGCTTCGGAGTGGGCAGGGTCTTCCCAGGGTTCGTTACTTACGGTTATGATTCACCTGCATGATGTGATCTAGAACGGTCCGGACCCTTCCAGGCGCCACAAGCTTCTGATTCAATAAAGAGCCGGTAACTATCGGCCCGCCAGACTGTCCTAAACCACGGGGGGAGCAAGGACATTGCGCGGAACGAGCATGATGTGCGAACCAGACACGCCGCCTGCCACAGACGCCTACGTCTACGATCCGGGTTCGCTGAGTTGGGCGCAGTGCATGGGGGATGCCTGCGTCGTCTGCCACACCAAGTGGCCCCGGCCCCGCCGGGTCCTCGGCGAACTGCCGGACGGCAGTCACGTGTTCGGTTGTGAGGAGTGCGCGGAGATCATCGACGCGGAGTCCCGGGCTCCGGTCGAAGAGCGCCTGATCGCGGCTCGCTAGCGGTGCGGTCGCGCTCCGGGTCCAGGGGGAGAGTCGGACCCGGAGCGCTTCCGTCGGCGCGCCCGCTTCCATCGGGGAGGAGGGGAAATGAGCGCGCCTTTTCCGGGATGGCTCTGTCGGTCGGCGCCGCCGACCACGCCCCGTGAGGGGTGCCTTAGCTAACAATACTCCGTGTCGCCCATGGTCGACTGACGGTGAGACAGATCCATCCCTTTCCATCCCTTATTTCCGTGAACTCCTCGCTAACCGTTGGTGGGGAAGCCCAGATTGACGCCCCCCTCGGGCCTGTGTCCCGGGTCGGTCCAGCGTGCCGTGACCGCCTTGGTGCGGGTGTAGAAGTGGACACCCTCCGTGCCGTGCGCGTGGGAGTCGCCGAACAGCGACTGCTTCCAGCCGCCGAAGGAGTAGTAGGCCATCGGCACCGGGATGGGCACGTTGATCCCCACCATGCCGACCTGGACCTCGTTCTGGAACCGCCGGGCGGCGCCGCCGTCGTTGGTGAAGATCGCCGTCCCGTTGCCGTACGGGTTGTCGTTGACGAGCCGGACCGCCTCGTCGTAGTCCTCCACGCGCACCACGCTGAGCACAGGTCCGAAGATCTCGTCCCGGTAGCAGGACATCTCCGGGCCCACGTGGTCCAGCAGCGACGGGCCCAGCCAGAAGCCGTCCGAGGCCCCGCCCAGCACCGGGTGCACCCGGCCGTCGACGGCCAGGGTCGCGCCCTCGCGCACCCCCGACTCCAGGTAGGAGGCCACCCTGTCCCGGTGCTCCCGGGTCACCAGCGGTCCCATCTCGCTGCGGTCGTCGTCGCCGGGGCCCACGCGCAGGCGGGAGACCCGCTCGCGAATCCGCGCCACCAGCTCGTCGGCCACCGACTCCACCACGGCCACCGCCGAGATGGCCATGCACCGCTCGCCCGCCGAGCCGAACCCGGCCGAGACGGCGGCGTCCGCCGCCAGGTCCAAATCGGCGTCGGGCAGCACCACCATGTGGTTCTTGGCCCCGCCCAGGGCCTGTACGCGCTTGCCGTGCTCGGCCGCGGTCCGGTAGACGTACCGGGCGATCGGGGTGGAGCCCACGAAGCTGACCGCGGCCACGTCCGGGTGCTCCAGGAGGGCGTCCACCGCCGTCTTGTCGCCGTGCACCACGTTGAACACGCCGTCCGGCAGCCCGGCCCCGGCCCACAGCTCGGCCAGGGCCACGGACGCGGAGGGGTCCTTCTCGCTGGGCTTGAGCACGAACGTGTTGCCGCAGGCGATGGCCACCGGGAACATCCACATCGGCACCATCGCCGGGAAGTTGAACGGCGTGATGCCGGTGACCACGCCCAGCGGCTGCGGGATCGAGTAGGCGTCCACGCCCGTGGACACGTTCTCGGAGTAGCCGCCCTTGAGCAGGTGCGGGATGCCGCAGGCGAAGTCCACGACCTCCAGACCGCGCGAGACCTCGCCCAGGGCGTCGGAGTGGACCTTGCCGTGCTCGGCGCTGATCAGCGCTGCCAGGCGGTCCTTGTCGTTGTTGAGCAGCTCGCGGAAGCGGAACAGGATCTGCGTCCGCTTCGACAGCGAGGTGTCGCGCCACCCCAGGAAGGCCGCCCGGGCCGCGGCCACCGCCGCGTCGACCTCCTTGGGCCCCGCCAGGTCGACCGTGCCGGTGACCCGGCCGGACGCCGGGTTGTAGACGTCGCCCCGGCGCTCGGAGGGCCCCTCGTGCGCGGCTCCGCCGATCCAGTGGGTGACGTGCTTGCCCATACCGTTCTCCTCCATGTTCACCGGGCCTCCGCGTCCACCGCGCGCACCGCGTCCAACAGCACGTCCCGGCCCTCCACGGCCTCCTCGCGGGACAGCGTCAGCGGGGGCGCCATCCGCAGCACGTTGCCGTGCACGCCGCCCTTGCCCACCAGCAGCCCGCGCTCGCGCGCGGCCTCCAGCACCTTCCCGGCCAGCTCGGAGGACGGCTCGCCGGTGGCGGGGTCCGCCATCTCCACGGCGAACATCAACCCTTTGCCGCGCACGTCCCCCACCGTCGGCAGCGCGGTCAGCTCCCGCAGGCCCTCCAGGATCAGCGCGCCCTGGCGCCGGGCGTTGCCCTGCAGGTCGTGCTCCAGTACGTAGTCCAGCGTCGCCCCGGCCGCGGCCATCGACACCGGGTTGCCGCCGAAGGTGGCCACGCCCAGTGCGCCCAGGCGGTCCATCAGGTCGCCGCGGGCCACCACGCCGCCCACGGCGAAGCCGTTGCCCAGCCCCTTGGCGAAGGTCATGGCGTCCGGGGTCACCCCGTGGTTGCCGATGCCGAAGAAACTCGTTCCGGTGCGGCCCCAGCCCGTCTGGACCTCGTCGGAGACGAAGAGGATGCCGTGCTCGTCCAGCACCTCCTTGTAGGCCGCGTACAGGCCGTCCGGCGGCATCGCGAACCCGCCCACCCCCTGGACCGGCTCCGCGATCAGGCAGGCGACGTTGGGCGCGGTGGTGTCCAGCACGTCGCGCAGGTCGGCCACACAGGCCTCGACGTACTCCCGGTCGGTCATCGCGCGGAAGGCCGGGGACGCGTGGTCGGTGCCGTGCAGGTAGTGCACGTTCAGCGGGGACAGCGAGGAGTTCTTCCAGGCCCGGTTGCCGGTCACGGCCACGGTGCCGAACGAGCGGCCGTGGTAGCTGCCGCGCATCGCCAGCACCTCGTCGCTGCCGCGCGCGAACGTGGCCAGCAGCAGGGCGGTCTCGTTGGCCTCGGTGCCGGAGTTGGTGAAGAACACCTTGGCGTCCGGGATCCCCGACAGGCGGGCGATCTTCTCGGCCAGCTCGACCTGGCCGCGGATGAGGTACAGGGTGGAGGTGTGCACGACCCCCTTGGCGATCTGGCGCTCGACGGCCTCGCGCACCTCGGCCACGTCGTAGCCGAGCATGTTGGTCACGATGCCGGTGAAGAAGTCCAGGTAGGTGGTGCCGTCGGCGTCGGTGACCCGGGAGCCCTTGCCGCTGACGATCTCCAGCGGGGACTCGTAGTACAGGGGTAGCCATGAGGGCATGACCGCGCGGTGGCGCGAGAGAAGTTCGGACATGCCCCCAGTCTCGCCGGGCTCCCGGGGCTTGGCCAGAATCACCATGTTGACAACATGGCGGGCGAACTTACGGAGTGTAAGGGAACCGGGGCGGCGCTCCCACCTGCGCCCGCGCTTCCCGGCGGCGGACACTCTGTCAGTGTGCGGGTCCGATTCCTGACACTTCGTCCCGGGACGCGGCTCCTAGAATGGTTCCGTGCTTCCCACCCTTGCCGAGGTCCTCCAGCTGCCCGCCCTCCAGCGCGCCCGCCCGCGGGTCGTCGTGGGCTCCGAGCGCCTGGACGTGGCCGTGCGCTGGGTCCACATCGCCGAGGTCACCGACCTCGCCCATCTGCTCCGGGGCGGTGAGCTGGTGCTCAGCACCGGTATCGCCATGCCCGAGGACCCCGACGCGCTGCGCCGCTACATCGACGACCTCGCGGCCGTCGGGGTCAGCGGTATCGCGGTCGAGCTCGGCCGCAAGTACCACGCCGAACTCCCGCCCGCCTTCCTCGACGCCGCCCGCGACGCCGGGGTGCCCGTCATCCTGCTCGACCGCGAGGCCCGCTTCGTGGAGATCACCGAGGCCGTGCACATCCGCGTGGTCAACGAGCAGCTGGAGGAGCTGCGCGAGTCCGAGAAGCTGCACTCGGTGTTCACCCAGCTCTCCGTGGAGGGCGCCGACACCGGGCGCATCCTGCACGAGGTCGCCCAGCTCTCCGGCTGCCCCGTGGTCCTGGAGAACCTCACCCACCAGGTGCTGGCCTGCGACCTCAACGGGGAGGACCCCGGCACCCTGCTCACCTCCTGGGAGAGCCGCTCGCGCGCGGTCCGCTCGGGTTCGCGCACCGTGCACGCGCCCGCCACCGGCTGGCTGGTCACCATGGTCGGCGCGCGCGGCCAGGACTGGGGACGGCTCATCCTCATCGCCGGGGCCAACCCGACCCCGCGCCAGAGCATGCTCATCGAGCGCGCCGCCACCACCCTGGCCCTGGGGCGCCTGCTGGAGCGCCACCAGGAGAGCCTGGAGCGCCAGACCCACCGCACGATCATCGCGGGCATCATCGACCGCGCCTACTCCGACCCCGAGGAGGCCCTGGTCCGGGCCCGCGCGGTCGGCGTACCGCTCAACGGCCGCGAACTCGTGGGGCTGGTGCTGCGCCTGCGCGAGAGCGGCACCGGCCTGGCCGCCCAGGCGCGCCTGTCCGACACGGCGGAGGGGGCCGCGCGCGCCTGCCGCGAGCTGCGCCTGCCCGCCCTGGTGGGCTCCCTCGACGACCTGCGCGTGGGCATCCTGCTGGCCCTGTCCAGCCGCCAGCGCCTGGACCCGACCCTGCACCTGCTCGCCGAACGCGTGCGCGCCACCGTGGGCGACGCCGCCGTGCTCGCGGTCGGCTCCTCCGCCGACGGCGTCCGCGAGGTGCGCCGGTCCTTCCTGGAGGCCCGCCAGGTCGGCGACGTGGCCATCCGCCAGAGCGACCGGCGGCCCTTCTACCGCCTGCCCGACCTGCACCTGCGCGGCCTGCTGCACCTGTTCCGCGACGACGAGCGGCTGCAGACCTACGTCGAGCGCGAACTCGGCGCGCTGCTGGACCACGACGCCCGGCACGGCAGCGATCTGACCGACATGCTCCGCCACTACCTGGGCGCGGGCCGCAACAAGGCCCTGGCCGCCGGGCGCGCCCACCTGTCGCGGCCCGCCTTCTACGACCGGCTGCGGCGGATCTCCCACGTGCTCGACGCCGATCTGGAGTCGGTGGAGACCTGTCTGTCCCTGCACGTGGCGCTGCTGTCGCTGGACTCGGTCCGCGACGACCGCTGACCCTGCGCCCGAACGCGTCCGTCCGGCCGCCTCCGCCCGCACGCGCCCGGCCCCGGACGCCCGGCAGCCGCGCCGACCAGGGGCGACGCGGTTCGCGGGGTCGCTTCGACAGCCCGGCCCAGGTGTGCAGTACCTTGGAATCCGTTGTTGTGTGCGCGAACAGCGATGAAATCCGCTGGTCCGCGCACCTACTGAAGCCGGTTTCCAGTGAGTGAAAGCCGAGGGACCCCGTGACCGAGCACCCCGACCCCCACACCACGCGCAGGGGAAACGGGGTCGTCCTCGACGACACCGCCAAACGCATCATCGAGGTCCTGCAGGAGGACGGCCGCCGGTCCTACGCGGCCATCGGCAAGACCGTGGGCCTGTCCGAGGCGGCGGTGCGCCAGCGCGTGCAGCGCCTGCTGGAAGCCGGGGTGGTCCAGGTGGTGGGCGTCACCGACCCCATGATGCTGGGCTTCAACCGCCAGGCCATGATCGGGGTGCGCACCAACGGCGACCTCAACACCGCCGCCGACGCCATCTCCGACATCCCGGGGGTGGAGTACGTCGTGATCACGGCGGGCTCCTTCGACCTCATGGTCGAGGTGGTGGCCGAGGACGATCCCAAACTGCTGGACATCCTGGCCGGCATCCGCGCCGTCGACACCGTGGTCACCACCGAGACCTTCCTCTACCTCAAGCTGCGCAAGCAGACCTACGCCTGGGGTACCCGGTAGGGGGAGCCGAAGGGGCCGGTCCGCGCGGATCCGGCCCCCGCCCGCCTCACAGCCGGGCGAAGGCCTCCTCCAGGATGTCCAGGCCCTCGTGCAGCAGCTCGTCGCCGATCACCAGCGGCGGCAGCATCCGGATCACGTTGCCGTAGGTGCCCGCGCTCAGCAGGATCAGCCCCCGGGAGTGGCAGAAGGACAGCACCCGGGCCAGCGACTCGGGGTCGGGGGTGCGGTCGGCGTCCCGGACCAGCTCGATCGCGACCATCGCGCCGCGCCCGCGCACGTCACCGATCACGTCGTACTTGGCCGCCAGGTCGCGCAGGCGGCCCAGCATGAGCTCGCCGATGGCGCGCGCCCGCTCCACCAGGCCGTCGGACTCGATCGCCTCCAGGGCGGCCAGCGCGGCGGCGCACGCCGCCGGGTTGCCGCCGTAGGTGCCGCCCAGGCCGCCGCCGTGCACGGCGTCCATCAGCTCGGCGCGGCCCGTGACGGCGGCCAGCGGAAGACCGCCCGCGATGCCCTTGGCGGTCGTGATCAGGTCCGGGACCACGCCCTCGTGGTCGCACGCGAACACGTCGCCGGTGCGAGCGAAGCCGGTCTGCACCTCGTCGGCGACGAACACGATGCCGTGCGCGCGGCAGAACTCCGCCAGCGCGGGCAGGAACCCGGGTGCGGGCTCGATGAAGCCGCCCTCGCCCTGGATCGGCTCGATCACCACGGCGGCGACGTTCTCGGCGCCGATCTGCTTGGTGATCTGGTCGGCCACCATCGCCGCCGCCTCGGGGCCGCAGTTGCCGGCGCCGGTCGGCCAGCGGTAGGGGTAGGCCATCGGCATCCGGTAGATCTCGCCGGCGAAGGGGCCGAAGCCCTGCTTGTAGGGCATGTTCTTCGCGGTCAGGCCCATGGTGAGGTTGGTGCGGCCGTGGTAGGCGTGGTCGAAGACCACCACAGCCTGGCGGCCGGTCGCGCTGCGGGCGATCTTCACCGCGTTCTCGACCGCCTCGGCGCCCGAGTTGAGCAGCACGGAGCGCTTCTCGTGGTCGCCGGGCGTGATCCGGTTGAGCGCCTCGCACACGTCCACGTAGGCCTCGTAGGGGTTGACCATGAAGCAGGTGTGCGTGAAGCGGCCGAGCTGCTCGGCGGCGCGCTCGACCACGCGCGGGTCGGCGTTGCCGACGTTGGTCACCGCGATGCCGGAGCCGAAGTCGATCAGGGCGTTGCCGTCGACGTCCTCGACGATGCCGCCGCCCGCGCGCTCGACGTAGACGGGCAGGACACTGCCGACGCCCTGGGCGACGGCCGAACGGCGGCGCTCCTGGATCGCTCGGGACTTGGGGCCGGGGATCTCGGTGACGATCCGGCGGGACTGGGCGACCTCGGTCGCGGCCATGCGGCTGCCTCCTTCTGCGGTGGGCGGGGGGAGCGGAAGGGCCGGAGGTGGGCTCTCCGGCCTCGCCTGACACTAGGGCGCGCACGGCACGGCACACATGGACACAGTGGATAATCGACACAGGGCCTTGCGCCAACGCGGCAGGGTCCGTCGGAACAGGAGGGAACGCCGATGCCGCCGACCCTGGGCGCGCTGACCCGCACACCGGGCCTGCGGCTGCGCCCGCTCACCGGACAGGACCGCCTGGACCGCCGGGTGGAGTGGGTCGCGGTCAGCGAACTGGAGGACCCCACCCCCTACCTGGCGGGCGGGGAGCTGCTGCTCACCACCGGGGTGCGCTGGGCCTCGGGGGTCCCCGACCTGCGCGACTACGCGCGCCGCCTGGCCGGGCGCCGCGTGGCCGGACTCGGCTTCGCCGTCGGCGTCGTCCTGGAGCAGACCCCGCCCGAGCTGCGCGAGGCCGCCGCCGAGTGCGGCCTCACCCTGCTGGAGGTCGCCCGCGAGACCCCCTTCATCGCGATCGGCAAGGAGGTCTCCCGCCTCCTGGCCAAGGAGGAGTACGAGGGGCTCACCCGCGCCTTCGCCGCCCAGCGCGGCCTCACCCGCGCCGCGCTCACCGGCGCCCCCGCGATCGTGGACCGCCTGTCCCGCGACCTCGGCGCCTGGGTGCTGCTGCTGTCCGCCGACGGCGCCGCCCGGCACGCCGCCCCCGCCCCGGCCGCCGCGCGCGCGGCCGGCCTGGAACGCGAACTGGAACGGCTGCGCGAGGCGGGCCCGCGCGCCAGCGCCTCCCTCACCTCCGGCGGAGAACAGGTCTCCGTCCAGCCCCTGTCCACCGGCCGCCAGGTCCGCGGCTTCCTCGCCGTGGGCGCCGGGGGGCGGCTTGGCGCCGAGGAGCGCACCCTGGTCAACGCCGCGGTGTCGCTGCTGTCCCTCGAACTGGAGCGCACCGCCCACGACCTCACCTCCCGGATCAGCGAGGGGGTGCTCACGGCCCTGCTCGCCGGGGCACTGGACCCCGAGCACCCCGGGGCCGGGCGGCTGCGCCAGAGCCTGCCCGGCGCACCCGTCGTGGTGGCGGTGGCCGACGGGGTCGGGGCCGCGCACCCGCCGGAGGGCGTCCTGGTCACCGAGCATGAGGGACGGGCCCTGCTGCTGGCCCCGGCGGGGACCGGCGCGATCGGCGAACTCCTGGAGGGCCCGGTGGGCGTGAGCGACCCCTCCGCCTACGCCCAGCTGCCGGCGGCGCTGTCCCAGGCCGAGCGCGCGCTGGAGGCGGCGCGCGGCGCGGGGGAGCGCCTGCTGCGGTTCGGCGACCTGCCAGGCGGGCTGCTCGGCCTGGCCCGCACCCCCGCCGGGAGCCGCCTGGCCGAGGACATGCTCGCCCCGCTCCTGGAGCAGCGCACCTCGGCCGAGCTGCTCGCCTCCCTGCGCGCCTACCTGGCCGCGGCGGGCCGGTGGGACGCCGCCTCCGAGGCCCTGGGCGTGCACCGCCACACGCTCCGCTACCGCATGCGGCGCATCCGCGACCTGCTGCCCGGAGACCTCGACGACCCGGACTACCGGGCCGAGCTGTGGATCGCCCTGCGGGTCCTGCCCCACGGAGAGTGAAAGTCCGCACGGGTTTCAACGTTCGGAGGGCCGACGGCCCCTCCATCCACCACAATGGGCCTTGCTGTCAGCGGGTAATCAGTTGATTACCACATCGGGGGCGGGGCGACGTTGAGGTCACTGAGGGACGACGAGTACGAGATCGGGTACGCGCCGGGGGCGCCCGGGGACCCGCCGACGGCCCTCGGCGGCCGCTCGGGGGTCGGCGCCGCATCACTGCGCTGGAAACCGCCGATCGACCGTTCGGAGGTGCGCTCCCTCCTGGCCTACCTGCGCGCCTGCCTGCGCCGCGAGGCCGTGCACACCCACACCGTGCGCGCCGACGACCTGGACACCGACCTGTGCGCCTGCCTGCCCGCCGGTCCCGAGGCCCTCTTCAGCGGGGCCCGGGAGACCCTCCCGCTCCCGCCCAAGGCGGCCCGGGTCCTGCGCCTGGCGCAGCACCGGGGACAGGCCCCGCGCTACGGCTACCCCCTGGTGTTCCTGGGCCCGGAGGAGGAGCGCCTCGCCCTGCCCCTGCTCACCGTCGACGTGATCGCGGTGGACGACGCCGCGGACCCCCGCCCGGACCCCGCCTACGCGGCGGTGCGCGCGGTCGGTCCTCCCGACGTCAACCCCGCCCTGCTGGAGCGGCTCGGCGTCACCGATCCCGAGGACCTGTTCGAGCTGCGCACCCGCCTGCGGGCCGGGGCGCCCGACCCCTCCCGCCGCCCCGGAGCCGTGGCCGACCTCGCCGCCAAGGTCCGCGCGCTGCTGGCCCGGCTGGAGATCGAGAGGGTCGACGACATCGCCCCGCTCGGAACCCGGGGAGCTCCGCGCACCGACGGCGACGGCGCCCACAACGTCGCCGTCCTCTGGCGCGCCGGACCCGGCGGACACCACGAGGCCGACGAGTACGACCCCGGCGGCGTCGAGGGCGTCCTGGCCGACCTCGACCCCTCCGACCGCGACGGCCTCAACCCCGACGACGTCAGCGGCACGGCCCTGGAGTCCCTCCTGGGCCAGGCGGCCGCGAGCCGGGGAGCGGAGGAGGGCGCCTCCGCGCGGCTCTTCCGCGGCGGCCGGGCGGGCCTCCGGCGGATCGGACGCGGGGGCTCCTCCCCGCTCCCGGACGACGGCACCGACGAACCCATCGTCCCCCTCTCCACCACCCCGCTCAACCAGTCCCAGTACGCGGTCCTGCGCGCCGCCATGCGCGAGCAGCTCACCGTGGCCGCGGCCCCGCCGGGCTGCGGCGCGCACGAGCTGGTCGACGCCCTCGTGCGCACCGCCGTGGGCAACGGACAGCGCGTGCTGGTGTGCGGGCACACCGAGGACGACGTCGTCCAGACCCTCGCCCGGGCCGACGCCTCGCCCGCGCACCCCCTCGTCCGGGTGGGCGTGCGCGAACACCGCTCCGCCGAGGTGCTGCTGCTCACCCGCCTGCTCACCGAGCACACGCACGGCCTGCCGATCGGACCCCCGGGCACGGACGGCGGGGACCCCACCGCCCACCGGGCGGAGCTGTCCGAGGCCTGGTCGCGCGTCCGCCGGGCCTGGCGGGCCATGGACACCATGGCCTCGGGCGGCCACGCGCTCGCCTCCCTGGCCGAGGAGCGCGAGCGCGTCATCGCCCAGGGCTGGGACCCCGACGCCCTCTTCACCCCCGAGCGGGGCGGCCCCGAGTACTGGCTGCACCGGGCCGAGCGCGCCAGCGCGGGCGGCCTGGCCGGGCTGCACCACCGCGGTGCGATCCGCCGCGAACTGGGCGTGGCCACCGACCCCGACAGCCTCGCCCTGCTGTGCGTGGTCGCCCGGTTGGAGAGCGAGTGGCGCTCGGCGGTGGACCGGCGCACCCGCGGCGCCCCCCTGGGCCAACTGACCGCCGAGCTGGCCGACGCGCTGGCCCGGCACCGCAGGGCCAGCGCGGGCTGCCTGCGGGCGGTCTGTGAGCCCCGCCTGTGGCGCGGGCGGGCCGCGATCGAGAACCGCCTGGAGACCCTCAACTGGCACCACGGCAACGGGTGGCCCGGTCTGGGCAACCTGTTCGACACCCTGCCCGCGTGGGTGTGCCGCACCGACCAGATGCGCGCGCTGCCGCCCCAGGCGGGACTGTTCGACCTGGTCGTCGTGCTCGGAGCGGAACTGACCCGGGTGGCCGAGCTGCTGCCCGCGCTCTACCGGGCCAACCGCGCGGTGGTCCTGGGCGACCCCGCCCACCCCGGCCCCACGAGCGCGCTGGAGCCGGAGGAGGAGCGCCGGGCCCTGGCCGTCGCGGGGCTGGCCGCCGACCAACTCGACGACCGGGGCCTGCGCTACAGCGCGGGTTCGGCGATGCGCGCCCTGTACCGGGCCGTGCCGCCCCTGCTCTGGCTGGACGAGCACGACGGAGCGCCGCCCCGGCTCGCCGAGGTGGCCTCCCGGCACTGCTACGGGGGCAGGATCGCGGTGCGCACCACGCCCGACCCCACCGCGGGGCCCGCCTTCGAGTGGCGCGACGTCCCGGGGGTGTGCGAGGCGGCGCCCGGCGCCTCCTACGTCAACCGGGAGGAGGCCTACCGGGTGGCGGTGGTGGTCGACGAGATCGACGAGCACCTGCCGCGCGGCCGGGTGATCGGCGTCGTCGCGCCGACCCAGCCCCAGGTGGCGCTCATCCGCCGCCTGCTGCGCACCCGCGCACCCCGGCACGAGGTACGGCTCGGCGGCCCCGACCTGCTGGCCCGCGACGGCGACGCGGTGGACGTCACGGTGCTCTCGCCCATGCTCACCTTCGGGGCGCCCGCCATCGCCGAACGCCGGATCCGCCGGATGGCCCACCTGTGGTCGTCGGTGCTCACCCGCACCCGCCAGCGCCTCGTGGCGGTGGGGGACCGCCGCTACTGGTCGGGGGACGACGGCCCGCTCGGCGACCTGGACGCGCTGGCGGCGGGCACCCTCGCGCCACGGGCGGACCCGGCCGCGGCCACGCTGGTGGAGGAGCTGCGCCGGGTCGGTACCGGGGTGACCCTCCAGCAGACGGTCGAGGGCTGGACCGCCGACATGGTGGTCCGGTTCGGCTCCCGCCGCCTGCTGCTCCTGCTCGACCGCGAGCCCGACGGGCGCTCCCTGCGCCACCTGCTCGCCCGCGGCCACTCCCTCAACCGCGCCACCGGGGACCCGGTCGTGGTGGTCCCGGCCTGGCGGTGCCTGGCCGATCCGCGCGCCCTGGTGGAGGAGATCCTCTCCGCGCACTGAGGACGGTCGGGCCGCGCCCGCCCGGGCCGGTGCCCGGGTCCGGCGGCGGCGAAATACCCTGGAGCGGGATGCCCGGAACGCGGTGGCTCGCCGCTGGCCGGGGCGCGGTTGAGAGGGGAACACGGGTGCCTGAGGGCCACACGCTGCACCGCCTGGCGGCGCACTTCGACAAGACCTTCGGCGGCGCGGCGGTGCGGGCCAGCAGCCCGCAGGGCCGCTTCGCCGACGGCGCCGCCCGTGTGGACGGCCGGGTGATGACCGGGAGCGAGGCGCACGGCAAGCACCTCTTCCTGGGCTTCGACTCGGGGGAGTGGCTGCGGGTCCACCTGGGCCTGTACGGGGCCTGGACCTTCGGCGACGCCGACGGGGAGCGCCACCTGGGCGCCCCGCGCGCCGAGGGCGGATCCCGCCCGGACCTGGTCCGCGACGGGGAGGGCTTCGTCGTGCCGCCCCCGCCGGTCGGCGCGGTGCGCGCCCGCCTGGTCAACTCCTCCGGCTGGGCCGACCTGCGCGGGCCCTCGGCCTGCGAGGTCGTCACCGAGGAGGAGAAACTCGCCGTCCAGGACAGGCTGGGCCCCGACCCCCTGCGCGCGGACGCCGACCCCGAACGCGCCTGGCGCGCGGTCAGCCGCTCCCGGACCAGCGTCGCCGCGCTGCTCATGCGCCAGGACGTGGTGGCGGGGATCGGCAACATCTACCGCGCGGAGTCGCTCTTCCGCGCCGGCCTGGACCCCCTGACCCCGGGCCGTGACCTCACCCGCGACCAGTGGGACCGGCTCTGGGCGGACCTCTCCGCGCTGCTCCGCGACGGGGTGCGCGACGGCTACATCATCACCACCCGGCCCGAGCACCGACCGGACCCGGCCGCGCGCCCCGTCCCCCGGCCGGACACCCTCTACGTCTGCTACCGCACCGGGGAGCCCTGCCGGGTGTGCTCCTCACCCGTGGCCTCCCGGGAACTGGCGGGGCGTACGCTCTACTGGTGCCCCGGGTGCCAGCCGGGCTCCCCGCGGAGCTGAGGTACCGGCCCCGGGGGCTTCCCAGGTGATGGAGTACAATCCCCAACCGTCTACTTAACCGGTTCAGTTGTCTGTGGTCAGGGGGACGGATGGGGGGTCTGATGCGGCGTCCGACCATCATGGACATCGCCAAGGCCGCAGGTGTGTCCAAGGGCGCCGTGTCGTACGCCCTCAACGGTCGTCCCGGAGTCTCGGAGGAGACCCGCGGGCGCATCCTGGCGATCGCCCGCGACCTGGGCTGGGCGCCCAGCAGCCCCGCGCGGGCGCTCTCGCCCGGAGGGCGGGTCGGCGCGGTCGGCCTGGTGGTCGACCGGCCCGCGCACTCGCTCGGCGTGGAGCCCTTCTTCATGCAGCTGGTCTCGGGGATCGAGACGGAGCTGGCCTCCTCCGGGGTGGACCTGTTGTTACAGGTCACCGAGGACACGGGCGCCGAGATCGCGGCCTACCGCCGCTGGGCGGCCGAGCGCCGGGTCGACGGCGTGATCATGGTCGACCTGCGCGTGGAGGACCCCCGGGTCCCGGTCGTGGAGGGGCTGGGCCTGCCCGCCGTCGTCCTGGGCGGCCCCGAGGGCGCGGGCTCCCTGCCCTGCCTGCACACCGACGACGCCAGCGCCGTGCGCGAGGTGGTCCACTACCTGGCGGCGCTCGGCCACCGGCGGATCGTCCAGGTGGCGGGTCCGCCGGAGTTCATGCACACCGGGGCGCGGACGCGTGCCTTCCGGGAGGCGGCCGAGCAGGCCGGGCTGGACGGGGCGCGCTCGGTGCACGCCGACTACACCGGAGAGGCGGGCACGCGGACCACGCGCAGACTGCTGGCCGCCACCGACCGGCCGACCGCCCTGGTCTACGACAACGACCTGATGGCGGTGGCCGGGCTGGGCGTGGCCCACGAGATGGGCATCGAGGTGCCCTCGCAGCTGTCCATCGTGGCCTGGGACGACTCGGTGCTGTGCCACCTGGTGCGCCCCTCCCTGACCGCGATCGTCCGCGACGTCGTCTCCTACGGGCGCCAGGCCGCGCTCATGCTGGCCGAGGCGGTCGAGGGCCGGACGGTGGCGCACCAGAGCACCTCCCGGGGCGAGCTGTACCCGAGGGCGAGCACCGGCCCCCTGGGGGCCTGAACCGACCCCCTCCAACCGACACCCCTCCCGCCGGGCTCCGCGCCCGGACCGGGAGCTCGGCCGTGCCCGGGGTTCCTTCGTAGTGCGGGCGGGGTCTTTGTTGTCCCTGTGGCCACGTAGAACGTGCGGGGCCGGACGAACGCCCGGCCCGGGTGACCGGAAGGTGGCCGCGGGGCGAAGCCGGGCCCCCTCCGGGCGGGCGGTTCCCCCGTGCGCGGCGTCCCGGCGCCGACCGCGCCCGACGGGTGCGAAACCCCGTCGCAGAACCGGTTCAGTGCGGTCCAACTAGCTGACATACCCGCATCTGTGCTGTTACAAGCGAATAACAGCGAAGTGTCGGGGATTGACGGGCTTCCAGCGAACGTGTTGTTGTTAACGTCACTTACCCGGTTCAGCAACGGTCCTGCGCGCTCCCCATTGGGAGCGCTCCCACTCCTCCGGTTTCCGGAGGGGTCCCCCCACAGGCCGGCCGGGTGGAAGGAGGAGTCGAGATGAGAAATCTGCGGCTTCCCGCAGCACTCGCGGCCCTGGCCATCGCGGCCACGGCGTGCTCGGGTGACGGCGGGGACGGCAGCGGCGCTTCCGGAGGGCAGTACCCCCGGAACGAGACCCTGTACACGACCGGTACCGCGTGGGGCCCGCCGACCAGCTGGAACCCCATGATGCGGGGCCAGTACGCGGTCGGAACGATCGGCCTGGTCTACGAGCCGCTCTTCCTCTTCGACCCGGACGCGGGCGAGTACGTCCACTGGCTCGCCGAGAGCGACGAGTGGACCGCCGACAACGTCCACCAGATCACCCTGCGCGAGGGCGTCACCTGGACCGACGGCGAGCCCCTGGTGGCCGAGGACGTCGTCACCACGATGGAGCTGGGCCAGCTCGACGGCTCCCCCTACAGCAACCTCTGGACCTACGTCGAGAGCGTCGAGGCCACCGACGAGCGCACGGTCGAGGTCACCTTCTCGGACAGCCGTCCGCAGGAGTGGATGAACTGGGCCTACACCTCCCCGATCGTCCCGGCGCACATCTGGGGCGAGATGTCGGAGAGCGACGTCCTCGACAGCGCCAACGAGAACCCGGTCGGCACCGGCTCCTACGTCTACGAGTCGCACTCCGACGACCGCATGGTCTGGGAGCGCAACGACGACTGGTGGGCCACCGAGGCGCTCGACCTGGACATGGACGCGCGCTACATCGTCGACATCGTCAACGCCTCCAACGAGGTGACGATGGGCATGCTGAACCAGAACGAGGTCGACCTCTCCAACAACTTCCTCCCGGGAATCGACCAGGTCCTCAACAGCGACGGCAACGTCACCAGCTTCTACGACGGCCCGCCGTACATGAGGAGCGCCAACACCGCCTGGCTGGTCCCCAACCTCACCAAGGCGCCGCTGGACGACGTGGAGTTCCGCCAGGCCCTGGCGCACGCCATCGACCTCCAGCAGATCGTCGAGGGGCCCTACTCCAACCTCGTCGAGCCCGCCAACCCCACCGGCCTGCTGCCCGAGTGGGACGCCTACATCGACCACGAGCTGGTCGAGACCGAGGGCTTCAGCTACAACGCGGACGAGGCCGTGGCCATCCTCGAGGAGGCCGGCTACCTGGACCAGGACGGCGACGGCTTCGTGGAGACGCCCGACGGCGACCCCATCAGCCTGACCCTGGAGGTCCCCTCCGGCTGGACCGACTGGATGGAGTCGGCCCGCCTCATCGCGGAGAACGCCAAGGCCGTCGGGATCAACGTCGAGGCGCAGTTCCCCGAGTTCGACCTGCTGGTGGACAACCGCAACGCCGGTGAGTTCGACCTGATCATCAACAACGAGCGCCAGCTGAGCAACACGCCCTGGACCTACTACGACTACCTCTTCCGTCTGCCGATCAACGACCAGCAGACCACGGTGAACTTCCACCGCTACGAGAACGAGGAGGCCTGGGAGCTCACCGAGCAGCTCGCCGCCGTCCCCGTGGACGACGTCGAGGCCGCCGCCGAGATTACCTCCCAGATCCAGGAGATCCAGCTGGCCGAGCTCCCGGCCATCCCGCTCTGGTACAACGGCCTCTGGTCGCAGTCCACCAACCAGCACTGGACCAACTGGCCCAGCGAGCACAGCGACACCCCGAACAGCCCGGCCACCCTCTGGAACGGCTGGCTGGAGCTGGGCGCCATCACCACCCTCGCGGAGATCGAACCGGTCGAGTAGGGGCCAGGGGGAGCCACACCTCCCCCTCCCCCCGACCGCTCCCACCCCGGCCGCGGCCCGGCGCGCAAGAGGCCCGGCCGGGGACGCCCCGGGCGGGCGGGCGCGGTACGGACCCCCGGTCCGCACCGCGCCCCCGCCGGGGCCACTCGACTGTCCGCCGCCATCACCTGGAGGAACGTGTGTGGCGCTACATCGGTCGTAAGCTCTTCGTCTACCTGCTTACGTTCATCGTCGCGGTCACCATCAACTGGATGATCCCGCGCTTCATGCCGGGCGACCCCGTCCGGAGCATGCTCTCCCGCGCCCAGGTCAGCAACCCCGAGGCCCTGGAGCGCATGACGACCTACTACAACGAGGTCTTCGGCCTCGACCGCTCGCTTCCCCAGCAGTACCTGAGCTTCTGGTCGGGACTGCTGCGCGGGGACCTGGGCATCAGCACGATGCTCTACCCCGAACCGGTCCTGGACATCATCCTGCGGGCCGTCCCCTACACCCTGGGCCTGCTGCTGCCCGCCATCCTGCTCAGCTGGATCATCGGCAACCGCTTCGGCGCCTTCGCCGCCCGCAGCAAGGTCCTGGACAACACGGTCCTACCGGTCGGCTACGTCCTGACCGCCACCCCGTACATGTGGCTGGCCCTGCTGCTGGCCTGGAGCCTGGGCATCGTCGCCGGGGTCTTCCCGGTCGCGGGAGGCTACAGCTACTCCCTGCGCCCCGACTTCAGCTGGATGTTCATCTCCAGCCTGCTCTCCCACTGGGTGCTGCCGTTCCTGTCGCTGTTCATCGTGGCGCTCGGCGGCTGGGCGATCGGCATGCGCAACATGATCATCTACGAGCTGGAGGCGGACTACGCCAACTACCTCCAGGCCCTGGGCGCCCCGCGCCGCCTGATCCGCCGATACGCGTTCCGCAACGCGATGCTGCCGCAGATCACCGGCCTGGCGGTCCAGCTCGGCACGCTCATCGCCGGTGCGCTGCTCACCGAGATCGTCTTCAACTACCCGGGCCTGGGCACCCTGATCCTCAGCTCCCTGAACAGCCGGGACTTCTTCCTGCTCCAGGGCATCTTCCTGTTCGTGGTCATCGGGGTGCTGATCGCCAACTTCATCATCGACATCGTCTACGTGCTGATCGACCCGCGCACCCGGGTCCAGATGACGGGAGGCTCCTCATGACGAACGTCTCCGGAGCACCGGGAACCGCGGAGAAGGCGGGCACCCCCGAGCCGGCCGGCGAGCGCAGGGGTTCCGAGACCCTCCACTTCGCCCGGCGCAACCCCAAGCTGCTCATCGGCCTGGGCATCGTCCTGGCGTTCCTCCTGCTCGGGATCATCGGCCCCTTCTTCGTGGACCACGACCCCAACCAGTACGTCGGCCCCCGCAGCCAGCCGCCCAACGGCGAGTACTGGCTGGGCACCACCACCTTCGGCCAGGACATCTGGGCGCAGTTCGTGTACGGGGTGCGCTCCACGTTCCTCATCGGCACGTTCGGCGGCGGCGTCGCCTTCCTCATCGGGACGACGGTCGGCTTCGTCGCCGGGTACAAGGGCGGGATCGTCGACGAGATCCTCAACATGCTCACGAACGTCGTGCTGGTGCTGCCCGCCCTGGTCGTGCTCATCGTCGCGATCGCCTACCTGGACGTGCGCGGCCTCTTCATCCAGGGCGTGTTCATCGGCCTGACCACCTGGCCGTGGGCGGCGCGCGCGGTCCGCTCGCAGGCCCTGTCCCTGGCCACCCGCGACTACGTGGACCTGGCCCGGCTCAGCGGCCGGCGCACGTGGAAGATCATCACCACCGAGATCGCTCCCAACATGAGCTCCTACCTGGTGATGTCCTTCATCCTGCTCTTCGGCGGGGCCGTGCTCACCGCCGCGGGCCTGGACTTCATCGGCCTCGGCCCCTCCAACGGCGTGTCCCTCGGCCTGATGCTGGAGAGCGCCGTCGCCTGGAGCGCGCTGCAGCTGGGCATGTGGTGGTGGTTCATCCCGCCGGGCCTCGGCATCACGATCATCGTGGGTTCGCTGTACATCCTCAACGTCGGGCTGGACGAAGTGTTCAACCCCAAGCTGCGGGAGCTGTAATGACCCTGCGCGTCAACGACCTGAAGGTCTACTACCAGACCCTGCGCGGGGACGTCCACGCCCTCGACGGCGTCTCGTTCGACCTCGCGGACGGGGAGATCATGGGCCTGGCCGGCGAGTCCGGCTGCGGTAAAACCACCCTGGGCAAGAGCCTGATCCGCCTGGACTCGCGGATGCGCCACGTGGGCGGCACCGTCGAGCTGGACGGCAAGGACGTCCCCATCGGGGACGACGAGGCCATGGTCCCCCTGCGCTACCACGAGATCTCGCTCATCCCGCAGTACGCGATGAGCGCCCTCAACCCCACCCGCAAGATCGGGCGGATGGTCAACGAGCTGCTGCGGGCCCGCGGGATCCGCTTCGCCGACGTCTCCGAGGAGTTCAACCGCCGCCTGGAGCTGGTCGGCCTGGACACCGACGTGCTCAACCGGTTCCCGATCGAGCTGTCCGGCGGCATGAAGCAGCGCGTCGTCATGGTGATCTCCACCCTGCTCAACCCGTCGCTGCTGATCGCCGACGAGGTCACCTCGGCCCTGGACGTGTCCACGCAGCGCTCCGTCGCCGAGTCGCTGGTGGAGTTCCGCGACCGCGAGTACGTCAAGAGCATGGTCTTCGTGACCCACGACATCTCGCTCGTGTACCAGATGGCCGACACGATCATGGTGATGTACGCGGGCCGCATCGCGGAGAAGGCCCCCGCCAGCACCATCATCAACAGCCCCAGGCACCCCTACACCCAGATGCTCATCGGTGCGCTGCCCGAGGTCGGGTCCACCACCGTGCAGGGCCGCCTGGAGGGCATCCCCGGTACCCCGCCGGGGCTGCTGAACCCGCCCACCGGCTGCCGGTTCAAGGACCGCTGCCCGTTGGCGTTCTCCAAGTGCTCCGAACAGCCGCCGCTGGTGGAGATCGAACCCGGCCACTGGGCCGCCTGCTGGAAGACGGGGTGAGGTAGACCGTGCTGGAACTCAGTCACGTGCACAAGGTGTACAGGGTCGGCGCCTTCGGCGGCGGCCGCCTGCGCGCGGTCCGCGACGTCAGCCTGACGGTGAAGCCGGGCGAGGTCGTCTCGCTCATCGGCGAGAGCGGCAGCGGCAAGAGCACCATCGGCAAGATGGTGCTGGGCCTGTTCAGGCCCTCCTCGGGCAGCATCACCTTCGAGGGCACCGACATCACCACGATCCGGGGCCACGCGGCGCGCAAGGAGTACTACCGCCGCGTCCAGGGCGTCTTCCAGGACCCGTTCAGCTGCTTCAACCCGATCTTCAAGGCCGACCGGGTCTTCGAGATGGTGCGCACCTCCTACTTCCCGCGCACGCCGGCCAAGGAGTGGCACGGGAAGGTGCTGGACGCGCTGGCCACGGTGCGCCTGGACCCGGGCAACGTCCTCAACAAGTACCCGCACCAGCTCAGCGGCGGCCAGCTGCAGCGGCTGCTGATCGCGCGGGCGCTGCTGCTGGACATCAAGCTGCTGGTGGCCGACGAGATCATCAGCATGCTGGACGCCTCCACGCGCATCGACGTGCTCAACCTGCTCAGCGACCTCAAGGAGCGCGGGCTCGGCATCCTGTTCGTCACCCACGACCTGTCGCTGGGCAACTACGTCAGCGACAAGTCCGTGATCCTGCGCAAGGGCGCGATCGCGGAGATGGGCCCCACGGCCCGGGTGTTCGACAACCCGCTGCATCCCTACAGCCGCCACCTGCTCTCGTGCGTACCGCAGCTGCACCGCACCTGGGCCGAGGTCGACGCCGAACTGGCGGCCAACCCGCCCGAGGACGTCGTCCTGCCGACGGCGCCCGACGAGGAGTCGGCACCGCTCATCGAGGCCGAGGAGGGGCACTTCGTGGGGATCGACCAGGGCTGAGCACCCGTCCGCCTCCCCCTGCCCGGCGCCCGTCGACCCCCCGCGGGCGCCTCGGCGTGTCCTCCTCCGGCGTGTGCCCGGGGCGTGTCGGCGCGGTTCCGCGCCGCTTCGCGGCGAACCCGGCGGGACTTCGTGGGCGAACACGACAGCGGTCCGGGAAAATTCCCATTTCCTGGAGAAAACTTGGTGTTCGGCGCTGATTTGCGGGCGTGTGCACGGGCTCGCGGGATCTCGCGCGGAACCTCCCGGAACCGGGGTGCCGGGGCGGGTCGGCCTCCGTTCCGGCGCTCCGCGGCCCGCGGGCGGTACACCTCCGGACGCGGGCACGGTACGCGTGCCCGTGGGCCCGCTCCTGCGGTGGGACCCGTTTTGACGTGCGAGAACGACGCCTTGAAAGCCTGCGGGTGAACACGGGGTGACTCCCCCGTGTATGTAATGCGGATCACATCTCTACCCCATGGAGGCCACAAGTATTCCCCTGCGGGCCGTGCGTGTCGCCACACCGGAATCCCTTGCGGAGCTCACAGGCTGTGGTAGGTTCGAAGAAGATTGTTAGTCGTTGAATTTCGCAGTTGGTGTCTTGCCCGCGGAGTTTGTGACCGGCGGGCGGTTTCTTCATGAGAGTCCGGCTCGCGGCAATTGTGCGGACGTGAGTATCCGTCCGTATACACCGAGCTGAAGGAGAGAACATGGCTCAGGGAACTGTGAAGTGGTTCAACGGCGAGAAGGGCTTCGGCTTCATCTCCCCCGACGACGGTGGCCCCGACGCCTTCGTCCACTACAGCGCGATCCAGGGTAGCGGCTTCCGCAACCTCGAGGAGAACCAGCGCGTGGAGTTCGACGTCGTCGACGGCACCCGCGGCCCGCAGGCCGAGAACGTCGTCGCCCTCTAAGGCACGTACGTCACCGAGCGCCCCGGAAGGCACCGCCTTCCGGGGCGCTCGTGTGTGTGCCCCCGTCGCCGGGCGGGGTCCCGTGCCGGAGGGCGGGCCCGTCAGGGACGGGACCCCGCCCGGCGGGGCGGGCTCAGCCCTCCAGCAGCTCCCGGGTGCGCTGGCGCACCTCGGGGGTGTCCAGGCCGCGCACGGTCACGGTGGTGCGGCGGCGCAGCACGTCTTCCGCGGTCACGGCCCACTCGCGGTCGCGGGCGAACACCACCTGCGCCCAGATGTCGGGCCCGTCGGGGTGGATGCGCTCGCCCAGCTCGGGCGCCTCGCGCACCAGCGCCGCGATGTCCATCGCCAGGCTCCCGTAGTGGGAGGCCAGGTGGCGGGCGACCAACGGGTCCAGCCGGGTGCCGGGGGAGCGGTCGATGATCAGCCGCTGGGTCACCGCGTCCGGGCTGGCCAGACCGGGCAGCGGCACCGTGCGCAGCGGTGTGGCCATGTCCTCGGCCAGCGGCACCGCGCTCACCCGGCGCAGCTCCTCCAGGACGGTGCGGCCGATGTGCCGGTAGGTCGTCCACTTGCCGCCCGCCACCGAGAGCATGCCGCCCCGGCCCTGGGTGACCACGGTCTCCCGCTTGGCCGCGCTCGTGCCCCCGGGGCCGCCGGGCAGCACCCGCAGGCCCGCGAACGAGTAGTCCACGTGGGCGGCGTCCAGGTAGGGGGCGTCGATGCCCAGCGCCGCCTCGCCCAGGATCTGCTCCACGTCCGAGGGCAGCACCGACACCTCGGCCGGGTCGCCGGTGTACTCCTCGTCGGTGGTTCCCAGCAGCAGCCTGCCCTCCCACGGGATGGCGAAGGACACGCGGTACTTGTCCACCGGGATGGTCAGCGCGGCGCGCCAGGGCTCCGGCGTGCGCAGCACCAGGTGGGCGCCCTTGGACAGGCGGACGCTGGGGGCGGCGGCGGGGTCCTCCATGCGGCGCAGCCGGTCCACCCAGGGACCGGTGGCGTTGAGGACCAGCCGGGCGTCGATGCCGAACTCGCGGTCCTCGACCCGGTCGCGCAGGTCGGCCCCGGTGACCCGGCCGCCGGTGGTGCGCAGGCCCACGACCTCGGCGTGGTTGAGGACCACGGCCCCCGCGTCCACGGCGGCGCGTACGGTCATGACGGCCATCCGGCTGTCGTTCATCTGGTGGTCGCTGTAGGCGGCCACCGACTTCAGGCCCTCGGTGCGCAGGCCCGGGGCGAGCCTGGCGGCCTGGGCGGGGGAGAGGAGGCGCCCCATACCGTCCCCGAAGGCCGACAGCGCCGAGTACAGGAACACCCCGGCGCCCATCTTGGCCGCCCCGTGCGGTCCGCCGGAGTAGACCGGGACCAGGAACGGCATGGGGTTGACCAGGTGGGGGGCCACGTCCGAGGCAAGGGATCGGCGTTCGCGGTGGTTCTCCGCCACCAGGCGGACGTTGCCGGTCTGGAGGTAGCGCAGTCCGCCGTGCACCAGCTTGGAGGACGCGCTGGAGGTGGCTCCGGCGAAGTCGCCGGCGTCGACCATGGCCACGCGCAGGCCCGCCTGGGTGGCGGTCCAGGCGACGGACGTGCCGAGGATGCCGCCGCCGATGACCAGGAGGTCGAAGGTTCCCCGCGTGAGCTCCTCCCGGCTGCGGGAACGCTCGGAGGTGATGCGGTTCGGGCTGGTGGTGGTCATGGCGGTGCTCCGTCCGTTCGGAGGGATGGCGGGGGTCTCGCGTGCAGCCGAACGGGCTCCACATGTCAAGCGAGTACCAGGCACATGATACGACAATGCCGCACGTTGGGAAAGAACGGGTCCGGTTCTGGCCTCTGTGAGGGCACCCCGTTCCGGGCAGGCTGTCAAAAAGAGAGACTGGCGTTGCTGAGGGGGTTGGTGTGAGCGCACGGTGTACATGGGGTTCGGCATTGTCGAACATTGCGGGGCGAGGTGCGGCGCGCTCCGCGCCGGAGCGCCCGCGGCCCGGGCCCGTGGCGGGGCGGAGGAAGGGACCGCAGACCCGCGAAGCCTCGAAAATCTGGATTCCAGCTTTTTCTTAGCTGGAATCCGGCTCAGCAAAAGTGGGAAGGGGTCTGGAATTCGGATTTGGCGGATTGTCCCCCGTGTCGGGCCTGCCGGTTCTACGATGAGCCCCATCATGGCGACCAGGTACTCACCCACGATCCGGCGGCGCCGTCTCTCAGCCGAACTCCGGCGGGTACGGCTTGCGGCGAAGAAGACCAGCGAGGAGGCGGCCGCCGCCGCGGGTCTGTCCAGGTCCACCTACTCCAACATCGAGTCGGGGGTCAAGAAGCGCCCGCGGCTCACCGAGGTCCGGGCCATCCTGGACGCCTGCGGGGTCGCGCCCGGACGGGAGTACGAGGAGATCCTCGACCTGTGCCGCCAGTCCCTGGACCGGGGCTGGTGGACCCGCTACCGGGACGTCCTCGCGGCCCGCTACGTCGGCTTCGAGACCGAGGCCCGCTCCATCACCACCTGGCAGCCGGTGGTCGTGCCCGGACTGCTCCAGGTGCCCGAGTACATGCAGGTGACCGCGCAGGCGTGCCTGGTCAGTCCCCAGGACATCCGCCGCGTCACCGACGCCCGGATGACCCGGCAGCGCATCCTGGACGACGAGGACCCCCCGGAGCTGTGGGCGATCTTCGACGAGGGGGCGCTGCTCCGTCTGGAGGAGTTCCCCGAGGCCAAGCACACCCAGGTCAAGCACATCCTGGAGATGGCCCGGCGGCCCCACGTGACCATCCAGATGACTCTGGCCTCCCGGCTCAACCCCGGCTCCGGCGGCCCCTTCGTCATCATGGAGTTCCCCACCACCATCGACCCCACGGTCGTCTACCTGGAGACCGCCACCGACGGTATCTACCTGGAGGAGGCCGACGACGTGGCGCGCTACCAGAACCTCATCAACCACCTGCGCCTGGTCGCCCTGCGCCCGGGGGAGACCCTCGACTACCTCCAAGAAGTCCACGCGGGGCCCTGACGTGGACGACGATCCCCTCGATCGCCCCTACCGTTCGTCCTCGCACAGCCAGCCCGACCAGGGCGAGTGCGTGGAGGTGGCGGACCTGCTCGGCGGTGTCCACGCCGTGCGCGACAGCCGCCACCCCCGGGGGGCGGTGCTGCGCTTCTCCTCCCGGGAGTGGTTCGCCCTCGTGGCCCTTCTGCGGGGCGGCGGCCGTTGACCCGGCCGCCGCCCCGGGGTCGGAGAACTCCGGCGGGGCCGGAGGAGCTCCGTCCGAGCTCAGCCGCCGAACCCGGTCAGCTTCCAGATCCAGGCGCCGATCACACCGCCCACCAGCGGAGCGACGACGGGAACCCAGGCGTACCCCCAGTCCGAGGGACCCTTGCCCGGGATGGGCAGCAGGGCGTGCGCCAGGCGCGGTCCCAGGTCGCGGGCCGGGTTGATGGCGTAGCCCGTGGGCCCGCCCAGCGACAGGCCGATCGCCAGCACCAGCAGGCCCACCAGCAGCGGGGCGATGCCGGTGGTGAACAGGCCGCTCAGGTCCACGCCGCCCTCGACCGAGACGTGCCCGGAGTTGGCGCCGATGCCCAGCACGCCCAGGAGCAGCACCGCGGTGCCGATGACCTCGGTGGTGAAGTTGGCGACGGTGTTGCGCACGGCCGGGGCGGTGCTGAACACGCCCAGTTTCACCTCCGGCTCCTCGGTGACCCCCCAGTGCGGGAGGTAGACCAGGTAGACCAGGACGGCACCGGTGAACGCGCCCGCCGTCTGCGCCGCCATGTACCCGGGCACCAGGGCCCAGTCGAACTCGCCGATGCTGGCCAGGCCCAGGGTGACCGCCGGGTTGATGTGGGCGCCGCTGGTGGCGCCGACGACGTAGACGGCCATCGCGACCGCCATGCCCCAGCCGAACGTGACGACGATCCAGCCGCCGTTCAGGGCCTTGGAGCGTGCGAGGGAGACGCCGGCGACCACACCGCCGCCGAGCAGGATCAGGATCGCCGTGCCGAGGAACTCTGCCAGATACACCATGGGGACCTCCGCCCCGTGAGGGGGATAACGGGTCACGGGGGTCCGACCCGCACGGGCGTGCCGAGGCGGCGGCGCGCACGGGATGATCAGGACACACCCGTCACAGGAATGGGGTGGGGGCGGGGCATTCGCGACGCCCCGCGAACCGCCCCCGGGGGCCGTGGATGGCAGCCGGGGCCCCCGGGGGCGGTGGTTCGGTGGGGTGCGCGCCCCGTACTAGCGCTCGTCCTCGCGCTCGACCCAGTCCAGGGTGCGGCGCACGGCCTTCTTCCAGTTGCGGTACTCGCGCTCGCGGACGGCGGACTCCATCTTCGGGGTCCACTCGGCCGCCTTGTGCCAGTTGACGCGCAGGGTCTCGACGTCGGGCCAGTAACCCACCGCGAGCCCGGCGGCGTAGGCCGCGCCCAGGCAGGTGGTCTCGGCGACCATCGGCCGCACGACCTCGGTGTCGAGCACGTCGGACAGGATCTGCATGAGCAGGTTGTCGGCGGTCATGCCGCCGTCCACCTTCAGGGTGGTCAGTTCCATGGGCGCGTCGGCGTTCATGGCGTCGACGACCTCCCGGGTCTGCCACGCGGTCGCCTCCAGGACGGCGCGCGCGATGTGCCCCTTGTTGACGTAGCCGGTCAGGCCCGCCATCACGCCGCGCGCGTCGCTGCGCCAGTGCGGGGCGAACAGGCCCGAGAAGGCGGGCACGATGTAGCAGCCGCCGTTGTCCTCCACGGTGCGGGCGAGCGTCTCGATCTCCGGGGCGGTGGAGATCAGGCCCAGGTTGTCGCGGAGCCACTGCACGAGGGAGCCGGTGACGGCGATGGAGCCCTCCAGGGCGTACACCGCGGGCTGGTCGCCGAGCTTGTAGCCCAGGGTGGTGAGCAGGCCGTTCTCGGAGGTCACCGGCTCGGTGCCGGTGTTCATGACGAGGAAGGTACCGGTGCCGTAGGTGCCCTTGACGTCGCCGGGGTCGAAGCAGGTCTGGCCGAACAGGGCGGCGTGCTGGTCGCCGAGGGCGGAGGCGACGGGGGTTCCGGCCAGGTGGCCGCGGGCCTCGCCGTAGACCTCCGAGGAGGAGCGGATCTCGGGCAGGACGGCGGAGGGGATGCCCATGGTGTCCAGGATCTCGGGGTCCCACTCCAGGGTGGACAGGTTCATCAGCATGGTGCGGCTGGCGTTGGTCACGTCGGTGACGTGGCGGCCGGTCAGCTTCCAGATGATCCAGGTGTCCATGGTGCCGAACAGGACCTCGCCGCGTTCGGCGCGCTCGCGCAGGCCCTCGACGTTGTCGAGCAGCCAGCGCAGCTTGGGCCCGGAGAAGTAGGTGGCCAGCGGCAGGCCGCACCGCTCGCGGAAGCGGTCCTGCCCGGCCTCGCCGCCGAGCTCGCGGACCAGTTCGTCGGTGCGGGTGTCCTGCCAGACGATGGCGTTGTGGACCGGCTCGCCCGTCTCGCGGTCCCACACCACGGTGGTCTCGCGCTGGTTGGTGATGCCGATGGCGGCGATCTGGTCGGGGGTGATGTCGTTCTTGTCCAGGGCCTCGCGGATGACCACCTCCACGTTGGCCCAGATCTCCCCGGCGTCGTGTTCGACCCAGCCGGGCCGGGGGAAGATCTGCCTGTGCTCGCGCTGGTCGACCGAGACGATGCGTCCGTCCCGGTCGAAGAGGATGCAGCGGCTCGACGTGGTGCCCTGGTCGATCGCGGCGACGTACTGCTGACTCATCGGGTGTCTCGCCTTCAGGTGGAGGGCTCGGGGCGGGGCCGGACGCACGCGAACTCGGGTTTATACCCGCACGTTGTACGACATTGACGTATGATTAGGCGTTAGTTTCATCCGTCTTTCCTGCCCATGTCAAGGCCGCGTGACGTAATCGTGTCGCGTGCGTCACGCCGTCCGGTGTCCTGGAACCGTAACCCCCGAGGACGGTGCCGGACATGGGGAAACCGCCGGGCGCCGGCGGAATCGGGGGCGCGGGGCCGGTGGGCTCCGTGCGGGGGCAGCACGGAGCGGGCGGCCCGGGAGGGCCCCGTATCCAGGAAAGCGCGTTCGGAACCCCCGGTGAAGGGGTGGCCGGTTCCTGTGGACGGCGCGGCGGAGCCCGGGGCTCAGTAGGGCGTGACGCCCAGGTCTCGGGAGATGGCCCGGGCCGCGTCGCGCACGTAGGAGACCTGCTCCATGTCGGGCTTGCCGTCGTCCCCGCGCAGGCGCTCGACCGCGCCGCGCACCCCGATGGCGCCCACGGTCGTGCCGCGCCGGTCGCGGATGGGCGCGGCGATGGAGACCTCGCCCTCCACGAGTTCCTCCACCTCCCACGCCCAGCCGTTGTCGCGGACCTCCTCCAGTTGGCGCTCCAGCGCGGCGGGGGAGGTGACGGTGCGCCTGGTGAAGGAGGCCAGTACCGCGGCCCCGCCGGCTGAGGCGGAGCCGGGGTCCTCCTCGGGTGCGGCCAGGGGGTCGAAGGCCATGAGCACCTTGCCGAGGGCGGTGGCGTGCAGCGGCAGCAGGGTGCCCACGTCCAGCGTCTGCTGGGAGGCGTCGGGGCGGAACACGTGGTGCACCACGAGTACCTGGTGCTTGTGCAGCGTGCCGATGCGCACGCTCTCACCGCTGCGCGAGGCGAGGCTGTCCGCCCAGTTCAGGGCCCGGGTGCGCAGCTCGTTGCCGTCCAGGTAACGGGTGCCCAGGCTGAGCATCCCCCCGCCCAGGCGGTAGTGCCCCGACTCGGGGTCCTGCTCGACGAAGCCGACGTGTTGCAGGGTGCGCAGGATCCCGAGCACGGTGCCCTTGGGCAGCTCCAGCGACCGGGAGATCTCCGCCAGGCTCAGTCCCCGGGCGCCGGTGGCCAGGAGCCGGAGGATGGCCGCCGCGCGTTCGATCGACTGGATTCTTCCCGGCATTGCGGTGCTACCACTCTCTAGTACGACAATGTCATACGCGAATGCTACTACGCGATGTGACCCGGGGCACGCCCGCGGTTGACCGGCACAGGGGCGATTCGGCCCAGTCTAGCCCTGTGCCCGCCGCTGACCTGGGGCGGGGACGTCACAGCTCCGCGGCGGCCTCGGCCACACCCCGGGCGGCCGCCTCGATGTCGGTGTCGGTGATCTCCAGGTGCACCACCAGGCGCACCGCGTCCCCGATGTCCAGCCCCGCGACCCCGTGCCGGGCGAAGGCCTCGGCGTGGCGCCCGCCGTCCCCGGCCGGGGTCTGGACCAGCACCATGTTGGTCTGGGCCCGCGCGGTCAGCCCGCACCGCTCGGTGATGAGCCGGGCCAGCTCCGCCGCGCGCCCGTGGTCCTCCGCCATCCGCTTCCGGTGGTGGCGCAGCGCGTACAGGGCTCCGGCGGCGATGACGCCCGCCTGGCGCATCCCCGCACCCAGCATCTTGCGCGCGCGTCTGGCCCGCAGCACCGTGTCGGCCTCCCCGGCCAGCGCCGAGCCCACCGGGGCGCCCAGCCCCTTGGAGAAGCACACCGAGACCGTGTCGAACCCCGCGGCGACCTCGGCGGGGGGCACGTCCAGCGCGGCGGCGGCGTTCCACAGGCGGGCGCCGTCCAGGTGCGCGCGCAGACCGTGCCGGTGCGCGAAGCCGGTCACCCGGCGCTGCTCGGACAGCGGAACCACCCGGCCGGTGAAGGTGTTCTCCAGCCACACCAGCGCGGGCTCGGCCCGGTGGATGTCGCCCCGGCCCGCGATCCACGACTCCAGGAGTTCGTCGGATGGCGCGACGCCGTCCGAGTACAGGCGCGGCTGCGCCCGCGCCAGCACGGCCGTGGCGCCCTGCTCGTCCCCGACGAGGTGGTGGTGCTCGTGTGCCCAGACCTCCTCGCCGCTGCGGACGGACACGTACAGGCCCAGCTGGTTGGCCATGTGACCGGAGGGCACGTACAGGGCCGCCTCCGCGCCGAGCAGGCCGGCGGTCTCCTCCTCCAGCTCCCGCACGGTCGGGTCCTCGCCCCACACGTCGTCGCCGACCTCGGCCTCGGCCATGGCCCTGCGCATGGGCGGGGTGGGGCGGGTGACGGTGTCGGAGCGCAGGTCGATCACGGCGGTTTCCTCCTCGTGCGAGCGCGTCCCGGAGCGGGACGGGGCACCGGGACCGGACCGCGGACGCGGAGTCCGGGGCCGCAACCGACGATACTGCCCGCCGCTCAGTCGCCTCCGAGCCGGTCCAGCGCACGTGAGAGCCGCCGCAGCGACTCCAGGGTCCGTTCGGCGTCCTCCTCGCCGAGTTCGGCCACCAGTGCCTTGGCCACCCGGCGGTGGTCGGGGCTGATCCGGCGCAGCGCGGCCAGCCCCGCGCCGGTGGGGGCGAGCAGCTTGGCGCGGCTGTGCGCCGGGTTGGGCCGGTACTCGGCCAGCCCCCGCTCGACCAGGAGGTCGGCGATGCGCTGCACGCTCTGCCGGGTGCTGCCGAAGCGGCGTGCGATCGCCGACACCGGCAGGGGTTCCCTGGCCACCGCGCCGAGCACCTGCCAGCGGGCGGCGGTCAGCCCGGCGATGCGGGCCAGCTCCTCGGCCACCGAAAGGAACTGTCCGTTGAGCCGGAAGACGGTGAGGGCGGCCCCGGTGAGCAGCTCGGCGTCTCTGTCCTCGGAGCGCGCCATCCTCAGGCACCCTCCAACAGGACGTGGTAGGCGTTCGGGTCGTGCTCGGCGTGCAGCCGGTACCAGGCGTCCAGGACGCGGGGGGTGTACAGGCCCAGCGCGGCGAAGATCTCGCGGGCGAACTCCAGGGGCGCGGTGGGCCCGGCGGTGATCAGCCCCTCGTCGGAGACCACGAGCTCGTCGCGGTAGCGCCCGGTGCCGGCGTAGCCGGTGGAGAGCAGGTACTCGGGCGCGGCGCTGGTGTGCTCCCGGTAGTCCAGGAGGCCCTCGCGGGCGAGCCCGGCGGTGGCGCCGCAGATGGCGGCGACGGGTACCCCGGCGTCGAGCCAGATCCCGGCGGCGGAGGCGAAGGGGGACAGGGACTCGGGGTCGGTGTCCCAGCCGTCGGCCCCGGGGAGGATCAGCATCGAGCTGGAGGAGGGCTTGAGCTGCGGAAGGGTGACGTCCGGCAGGAGGGTCAGCCCTCCGGCGGTCGTGACGGGCGCGCCGGTGAGGCCGACGGTCAGCACGTCGTAGCGGCCCGGGTCGCGCTGCCAGTCCCCGCCGCGGATCGTGGCGGTGGCGTGCCCGATCTCCCAGTCGGCGAGCTGGTCGTAGACGGCGAGGTGAACGGTCTTCCTGGTGTCGTCGTTCATGACAGCATGCTGTCAAAATGACAGGATGTTGTCAATGCTGCGGGGTGGCGGATCGCCCTCCGGGCGGGTGGGTGGCTTCTCGCGCTCCTGGGGCGGACGGGCCCTGCCCCGGAGAGGTCAGCTTCCCAGGATCCGGGTGGGGACGGGAGGGTTTTCGCGTCTTTCCAGCTCGATTTCCCGCGTCGTCCCCTTGTGGTCGGGCGTTTCCGGGCGATGGGGTCGTGCCGTAACCCAGGTCACCCTGGGTGTGTGTCCGAGAGCACAACGCAGTGAAATTCAGGAAGTGTGACCTGGATGTTCACAGAACCTCACAAATGGTATTACCATTCTCGGAGCCTGCCCCCGAGCAGGTCGGAGACGTGCTCCCGCACGACTTCAGCACCACCGCACACCGACGGAAGGCTCCGCCGTGGAGAACTTCGAACCCGTCTACGGGACGGGTCCCCTCCTCGGGATCGCTGCGGGCGCCATCGCCCTCCTGCTGTTCCTGATCATCCGCCTCAAGCTGCACGCGTTCATCGCGCTCATCCTGGTCAGCGTCCTGACCGCGCTCGCCGCGGGCATCCCGGTCGCCGGGGTGGTGCCCACCCTCCTGGACGGCTTCGGCGGCACACTGGCCAACGTCGCCCTGCTCGTGGGCCTGGGCGTGATGATCGGCCGCATGCTGGAGGTGACCGGCGGCGCCGCGGTCCTGGCCAGCGTGCTGATCAGGGCGTTCGGGGAGAGGCGGGCGCCCCTGGCGCTCGGCGTGGCCTCCCTGCTGTTCGGCTTCCCGATCTTCTTCGACGTCGGCCTCATCGTCATGCTGCCGATCGTCTTCAGCGTGGCCCGCCGCGTCGGCGGCTCCGTGCTCACGTACGCCCTGCCCACGGCGGGCGCCTTCGCGGTCATGCACGCCTTCGTGCCCCCGCACCCCGGCCCGGTCACCGCGGCCGTGGAGGTCGGCGCCGACATGGGCCTGACCCTGCTCGTCGGCCTGCTCCTGGCCATCCCCACCTGGTACCTGGCCAGCTACCTGTTCGGCCTGTGGGCCGGGCGCCGCTGGGAGCTCCCGGTCCCCGACGACATCATGTCCGACGGCACCGTCAAGCACGAGAACCCGCCGCACCTGGGCACCGTACTGGCCATCCTGCTGCTGCCGATGCTGCTCATCTTCGCCAACACCGGCGTGACCACGCTGGTCTCCACCGGCACCCTCCCCGAGGGCGCCACCTGGGTGGAGACCGCACAGCTGCTCGGCCAGACCCCGATCGCACTGCTCATCACCGTGCTCTTCGCGATGCTCGTGCTCAGCCAGGGCCGCTTCACCCGCCAGCGCGTCGAGGAGATCGTCGGCGGCGCGCTCGGCCCGGTCTGCGCCATCATCCTCATCACCGGCGCGGGCGGCATGTTCGGCGGTGTGCTGCGCACCAGCGGTATCGGCACCGCGCTGGCCGACACCCTGGAGGCCACCGGTCTGCCCGTGATCGTGGCCGCCTTCGTCATCGCCCTGGCGCTGCGCGTGGCCCAGGGCTCGGCGACCGTCGCCATCACCACGGCGGCCGGGCTCATCGCCCCGGCCGTGCAGTCCGCCGACGGCCTGTCCACGATCGACCTGTCCCTGGTCGTCATCGCGATCGCCTCGGGCGCCACCGCGCTGTCGCACGTGAACGACTCCGGGTTCTGGCTCGTCGGCCGCTTCCTGGGTATGGATGTCAAGACGACACTCAAGACCTGGACCGTCATGGAGACCCTGATCGGCTTCATCGGCTTCGGGCTCGCCTTCGGCCTCAGCCTGGTGCTGTAGGCCGCCGGGGGCGGGCGCGCGGCCGTCCGTCCCGTCAGGTCGCCGAGTGCACGCCGCTCGGTTCGTCCTCCAGGGCGACGGCCACCTCGGTCACGATGGAGCGCATCGCGGCCTCGGCGACGTCGGGGAGGCCGTCCCGGATGGCCTGGGCCACGGTCTTGTGCAGCCGCAGCGCCTCCGGACGGGGGTTGCGCGGCATCAGGTGGTAGGAGGTGCGGCCGACCAGCACCTCCGACACCACCTGGGCCAGGCCGAGGAACATCTCGTTGCCGGACAGCTCCAGGATGCGGCGGTGGAAGATGATGTCCAGTTCGAGGAAGGCCTCCAGGTCGCCCGCGCGGCCGGTACGGACCATCTGCTCGGCGACCATCACCAGCTGGGCGCGCTCCTCGGCGCCGCCCCGCTGCGCGGCCAGCGCGGCGGCGCCGGGTTCCAGCGCGGCGCGCAGCTCGTTGAGGGACCGCAGCTGCTCCATGCGCTGGGAGCCCGCCAGGCGCCAGCGGATCAGCTGGGGGTCGAAGACGCTCCAGTCCCGGCTCGGGCGCACCCGGATGCCGGTGCGGGGGCGGCTGACCACGAGCCGCATGGACTCCAGGACGCGAACGGCCTCCCGCGCGACGGTCCGGGACACGCCGAAGTCCCGCTCCAGCCCCTGGAGGGTGAAGGTGTGGCCGGTCGCGTACTCGCCTGCGGCGATGGCGGGCCCGAGCACCGCCAGCACCCGGTTGTGCAGCGTGCGGTGGTCAGTGCCCATCGTTCTCCTCGCGCTCCGGGGCCGTCGGCCGCATCCGGCCGGGGTCAGGCTGAAGCCTAGTCGGATTGATTGATATCACTATTGGTGGTGACGCTTGCGGTCGCGCAGGGGCACCACGACACGGAGAAACCATGCACTTTGTCTTCATGGGCGTCTCGGGCAGTGGCAAGACCACCGTCGCCGAGGGCGTGGCCACACGGCTGGGCCTTCCCTTCGCCGAGGCGGACGAGTTCCACCCGGGCGCCAACATCGACAAGATGGCCGCGGGCATCCCGCTGACCGACCAGGACCGCTGGCCGTGGCTGCGCGAGCTGGCCGCGTGGATCGCCGAGCACGAGGCCCGGGGGGAGTCCACGGCCATGGCGTGCTCGGCCCTGCGGCGCGAGTACCGCGACGTCCTGCGCGAGGCCGCGCCCGGGGTGTACTTCCTGCACATGCACGGCAGCCCCGAGGTGATCTGGGAGCGGCTGGAGGCCCGACAGGACCACTTCATGCCGCCCGCGCTGCTGCGGTCCCAGTTCGAGACCCTGGAGCGGCTGGCGCCGGACGAGCCGGGCCGGGAGTTCGACATCCGCCAGGACGTCGACACGCTCCTGCGCCAGGCCGGGGGGTACGCGGGCGAACTGCTGCGCCAGGCCAGGGAGCCGGTCGCCGGAGAGTGAGCGGCGGGACGGGACACGCCGACGCGCGAAGCCGTGCCGGTGTTGCGCGGGAACGGTCGGCACGCAACCCTGTTCGGCATGCAAGATCCCGTTTCGCCCCCCATTTCCCCCGCCACCCGGGCCCTGACCTCAGCCCGTAACGCCGCCGCGCCCGCGGCCTCCCGGCTCCTGGCCTCGGCCCGCGGCGCCGCGCCCGTCGCCTCCCGGGCGCTCACGTCGGCCCGGAGCGCCGCGACCGGCCTCCTCGCGGCGCGCCATCCCGGTGTGCGCCCGCCGACGGACGTGCGGCAGACCTGCGTCCTGATGTTCGCCGCGGCCCCGGCCCTCGGCCTGCTCGCCTACGTCGCCTGGGAGCGCGCGGCCTCCGGCCTGCCCGAGAGCTACGCCCTGGACCTGCGCGCCCTGGCGGCCTGGGCGGTCGCGACAGGGGTGGTCCTGGCCGCCCTGGCGGTCCCCGTGCGCCGCGGCGGCCGGGTCCCGTGGCGCGCCGCCCGGTGCGGGGCGCTGGTCGCCATGGGCGTGGCGCTGATCGCGCTGCACCAGGCCGCGAGGCTGGCGGACACGCGGCTGGTGCTCGCCGGCTTCCTCGTCGCGGTCGTCGCGATCGCGGTCAACATCGCCCTGTGGAGTACCCGGCTCCGCCGCTGGTGCGCTCCCTGACCCCGGCCGGGGTGACGGAGCCGAACGCGCGGGCGGGAGCGGTGCCGGGCGCGCCGCTCCCGCCCCTCCTACTCCTCGTCGTCCTCACCGTCGGCGATGGCGTGCAGCCTCGCCAGGTGGTCGCTGTCGTCCTCGCCGTGGCGGTCGAGGTAGAGCTCGCGCGCCTCGTCGGCGATGTCGGCCGACTCGTCCTCGAACCCGTAGTCGGCCAGGTCGTCCAGCAGGTCCAGCCCCCGGTGCAGGGCGTCCCCGTCGTCGGGCTCCCGGCCGGACTCCTGCGGGCTGTGCTCGGTGACCAGGGCCAGGAGGGCGGTGCGCGCCTGGTCCACCGCGCTCTCGTCCCCGGCCGCGGCGGTCAGCCGGATCCGGGTGATGGGGTCCTCGTCGGCGACGAGCATGAGCTGCTCGGCCAGCCAGGCGGCCTCCTGGCCTTCGAGGAACGCGGTCAGCGCCGCGTCGTCAAGGGGTGTGGTCATTCGCTGATCATAGGTCCGCCGGAGCCCCGCGCCGACCCCCCCGGACGGTCCCGGAACACGCCCGGAAACCGTTCTTCCGCCGCGCGATTCGTATCGTCCCATGATCGGATAAAGAGCACTGATGGTGTTTCGGCCCCTACGCATAAAGTTACGGGGGTGTTGCTGAAGTGGTGTCCGTGATAGGGGCGCCCGGTTCGACACGGTGTATGCGAAAAAGCGGCTATGGATCGCGGCACAGATATGAAACGGTTGTATTAACACCCAGCCGTCTACCTTCACAGTTCATCTCACGGGGGTCTAGGGTCCACTCAATCCTTCCCGGGACGGCCTACCCCCGGCCCCCACATTGAGGTGGACCATGCTCACGAAGTCTTCCCGAAAACCGCTGGCCCTCCTGGCCTCGGCCGCGGCGCTCACCATGGTGGCCACGGCGTGCGCCGAGAGCACCCGCGAGGACGGCGGAACCGACGAGTCCGAGCCGTTCGTCTTCGCCGCCGCGGGCGACATCAAGACCCTCGACCCCTTCCTCACCAGCGACGGTGAGACCTTCCGCTACAGCCGCCAGGTCTTCGAGACCCTCCTCGAACACGAGTCCGGGGGCACCGAGATCACCGGCGGGCTCGCCGAGGAGTGGGAGCAGTCCGAGGACGGCACCGAATGGACCTTCCACCTCCGCGACGGCGTCGTCTTCCACGACGGCGACGAACTCGACGCCGCGGCGGTGTGCGCCAACTTCGACCGCTGGTACAACCTCAGCGGCGGTTACCAGAGCTCGAACAACTCCTATTACTGGCAGTCGATCTTCGGCGGTTTCGCGGAGAACGAGAGCGAGGACATTCCGGAGCCCCGTTTCGTCTCCTGTGAGGCCCGGGACGACCTGACCGCGGTCATCACGATCGACGAGTACTCCTCGATCTTCCCCGGCGGTTTCAGCCTCGCCGCCTTCGGCATCATGAGCCCCAGCACGCTGGAGGCCATCGCCGACCAGGAGATCACCGGCGAGGAGGGCAACTACACCCTCCCCGAGTACAGCCAGACGGCCGGGACGGTCGCGGGCACCGGGCCCTTCACCGTCCAGGAGTGGGACCACGACCAGGCCGAGGTGACCCTCAAGCGCTTCGACGACTACTGGGGCGACCCCGCGGGCTTCGAGACGATGATCCTGCGGGCCATCCCGGACGAGACCGCCCGCCGCCAGGCGCTGGAGGCCGGGGACATCCACGGCTACGACCTGGTCGCGCCCGCCGACGTGGACCCGCTGCTCGAAGCCGGGTTCCAGGTCCCCACCCGCGACGTGTTCAACATCCTCTACATGGCCTACCAGCAGGAGGCCCACGAGGCCCTCGCCGACGTCCAGGTGCGCGAGGCCCTCGCGCACGCCGTGGACCGCCAGCGCATCGTCGACACGATCCTGCCCGAGGGCGGGGAGGTCGCCACCCAGTTCCACCCCGACACCCTCGACGGCTGGTCCCCGGACGTGCGCACCTTCGAGTACGACCCCGGGCTGGCCGAGGAGATGCTCGCCGAGGCGGGGCAGGAGGACCTCACCCTGGAGTTCTGCTACCCGACCGACGTCACCCGCCCCTACATGCCCGCGCCGCGCGACATCTTCGACGTCATCGCCGCGGACCTGGAGGCGGTCGGCGTCACCGTGGAGCCGGTCACCTACGAGTGGACCGAGTACATCCCGAGGACCAACTCCGGCGAGTGCCCGCTGTACCTGCTCGGCTGGACCGGTGACTACAACGACGCCTACAACTTCATCGGCACCTGGTTCTCCGGCTACAACAGCGAGTTCGGCTTCCGCGACGAGGACCTGTTCGAGGCGATGGAGGAGGCTAGCACCAACCCCGACCAGGAGGAGCGCGTCGCGGCCTACGAGCGGCTCAACGAGCAGATCATGGAGATCCTCCCCGGCCTGCCCATCTCCAGCTCCCCGCCCTCCATCGCCTTCGCCGCCAACGTCAACCCGCCCAACGTCAGCCCGCTGACGCAGGAGCAGTTCGCCGAGGCCTCCTGGAAGTAGGGGCCCGGCACCCTCCCCGCACCCGGGGAGGGGAGGGTCCGGCCGCTCGGCGGCCGGACCCGCGCACCGGCCCGGCGCCCCGGGCCGGTGCGCGGGCCGCGGCACGGCGGCCCGCGGGGAGTGCACGGCACCACCCGCTCCCGTTCCCCGCTCCACCCCCGCGGGGGCGCTTCGCGTCCATCGTTCCCCACCACTGGCGAAAGGCGGCGAAGGTGCTGCGATTCCTCGTCAGGCGTCTCCTCCAGCTGATCCCGACCCTGGGCGGTCTGTCGATCCTGCTGTTCGTCTGGCTGCAACGGCTGCCCGGCGGGCCGGAGTACGCCCTGCTGCCCGACGACGCGACCGCCGAACAGCGGGCGCAGCTGCGGAGGTCCCTGGGCCTGGACCAACCGATCACGGTCCAGTACCTCGCCTTCCTGCGCCGCATCCTCCAGGGCGACCTCGGCACCTCGCTCAACACCGGACGGCCGGTCACCGAGGAGTTCTTCACCCGCTTCCCGGCCACCTTCGAGCTGGCCGTCACCGCGATGCTGATCGCGGTCACCGTGGGCGTCCCCCTCGGCTACCTCGCCGCGCGCAAACGCGGCTCGGTGCTGGACTTCGCCGCCGTCGGCGGCTCCCTGCTCGGCATCTGCACGCCGGTGTTCTTCCTCGCCTTCCTCCTCAAGGTGGTCTTCGCCGAACGCCTCGGCCTGTTCCCCTCGGCCTTCCGGCTCTCACCCGGCATGAGCCGCACCGACCTCAGCGGCTTCGTCGTCCTGGACGGTCTGCGGACCGGGGAGTTCGACGTGGTCCGGGACGCCCTGCTCCACCTGGCGCTGCCCGGGCTCGCCCTGGCCTCGATCCCGCTCGCCGTGATCGTGCGCATGACCCGCGCCAGCGTCCTGGAGGTGGTCGGCGAGGACTACGTGCGCACCGCCAACGCCAAGGGGCTGCACCCCGGCACGGTGCGCACCCGCCACGTGATGCGCAACGCCATGCTCCCCGTGGTGACCGCGATCGGCCTGCTCACCGGAAGCCTCTTCGCCGGGGCGGTGCTCACCGAGAGCGTCTTCGCCTTCCCCGGCGTCGGCTCGTTCGTCTACGCGGCCACGCAGGGGCGCGACTACCCGGTCCTCACCGGGTTCATCCTGCTCATCGCCACCATGTACGTGCTGATCAACCTGCTGGTGGACATCTCCTACAGCCTCCTCGACCCGAGAGTGCGGGCCCAGTGATGCCAACGACACCGAGCTCCGCGGACCGGCCCGGGGCCGCCCGGGAGGGCACGGACGCCCCGGGCGCCCCCGAGACCCCAGGGGCCCCGGACCGGAACACACCCCTCCTCGGCCGCCGGGCGGCCAGGATCGACCGGCTGGCCGAACTCATGGGCGAGCGCGAACAGGGCGGGCACGGCGCCGGGATCTGGCGCACCGCCCTGGCGCGCCTGCGCCGCAGCCCCATGGCCATCACCGGGGCCGCCATCGTGGCGGTCTTCCTGGTCGTGGCGCTGTTCTCCCCGCTCCTGGCCCCCTACAGCCCCACGGCCCAGACCTGGGGCGCGGAGGTCTTCCCCAACCGCAACGTGTTCGTCGGCCCGCGCGCCGAGAACTGGCTGGGCCTGGACAACCTCGGCCGCGACCAGTTCTCCCGCATGGTGATCGGCGCCCGGCAGACCCTCCTGGTCGGCGTGGTCGCCACCCTGGTCGGCTTCGGCCTGGGCGCGGTCCTGGGCGGCGCCGCCGGGGCCGCCGCGGTCCTGGGCGGGCGCTGGGGGCGCCAGGTCGACAACGCCGTCATGCGCGTCATCGACATGATGCTGGCCCTGCCCACCCTGCTACTGGCGGTCACCATCGCCGCCCTCATCGGTCCCAGCCTGACCACGGTCATGATCGCGGTCGGCGTCGCGCAGATCCCGATCTTCGCCCGCCTGCTGCGCGGCGCGATGCTCTCCCAGGGCGGCCGCGACTACGTGCTGGCCGCCCGCGCGCTGGGGGTGCGCCGGCACCGGATCGCGCTGACGCACATCCTGCCGAACTCACTGGGCCCGGTGATCGTGCAGTCCACCCTGACCCTGGCCACCGCCATCATCGACGCGGCGGCCCTGTCCTACCTGGGCCTGGGCAACCCGGACCCGGCCTTCCCCGAGTGGGGGACCATGCTCGCCGACGCCCAGCGGTTCCTGTCCAGCGCACCGCAGCTGGCCGTGTACCCGGCGCTGGCCATCATCGTCACCGCCCTGGGCTTCACCCTGCTGGGCGAGGCCATGCGGGAGGCCCTCGACCCCAAGCTGAGGAGGTGACCATGGGTTCCGACGCGCCGCTGCTGACGGTGGAGGAGCTGTCCGTGGTGTTCCACGGGCGCGGCTCCGACGAGGTGCGGGCCGTGGACGGGGTGTCCTTCACCCTGGAGGAGGGACGGGTGACCGGCCTGGTCGGCGAGTCCGGCTGCGGCAAGAGCGTCACCTCGCTCGCCCTCATGGGCCTGCTCCCGGACCGGGGGGTGCGGGTCGGCGGCAGCGCCGTCATGCGCCTGCCCGAGGGGCCGGTGAACCTGCTGGGGCTGTCCGCCAGGAGGATGCGCGACCTGCGCGGCTCGCGGTTGGCGATGATCTTCCAGGACCCGCTCAGCTCCCTCAACCCCGTCGTGCCGATCGGCCGCCAGGTCACCGAGATCCTGCGGCGCCACCGGGGCATGCGCGGCTCGGCCGCCGAACGCGAGGCCGCCGACCTGCTGTACCGGGTGGGCATCCCCGACCCGCGGCGGCGCCTGCGCGAGTACCCGCACCAGCTCTCGGGAGGGATGCGCCAGCGCGCGCTCATCGCCATGGCGGTGGCCTGCCGTCCCCGGGTGATGATCGCCGACGAGCCCACCACCGCCCTCGACGTCACCATCCAGGCGCAGATCCTGGAGCTGCTCAAGGACCTGGTCACCGAGGAGGGCACCGCCCTGCTGATGATCACCCACGACCTGGGCGTGGTCGCCGGGCTGTGCGACGACATCAACGTCCTGTACGCGGGCCGCGCCGTGGAGCGGGCGCCCCGCGCCCCGCTGTTCGCCGAGCCCACCCACCCCTACACGGTCGGACTGCTGGGCTCCATCCCCCGGCTGGACGCCCCGCGCGGGGAGCCGCTCACCCCCATCCGGGGATCGGTCAACGACAACATCGCCTGGTCGCAGGGGTGTGCGTTCGCGCCCCGCTGCGACCACTACACCCTGGAGTGCCTCCAGGGGCCGCCCGTGCTGGCCCCGGTCGGCGCCGCCGCCGGGGTGGAGGGCGCCGCCGCGCGCACCGCGGCGACGGGGAGGGCGGCCGCCGCGGACGGCGGGCACGTGCACCGGTGCGTGAACCCCCTCCGGGCCGGGGGCGCGTCGGACCGGACCGCGCCGGAGGGCCCGGCCGCGGTCGGCGAGGACGAGGAGGAGCGGGGATGAGCCTGCTGCGGATCAACGACCTCAAGGTGCACTTCCCCCTGAGGCGGGGCGTGCTCTTCGACCGCACCGTCGGGCACGTGCGCGCGGTCGACGGCGTGAGCCTGGAGATCGAGAGGGGGCAGACCTACGGCCTGGTGGGGGAGTCCGGCTGCGGCAAGACCACCCTGGGGCGCGCCGTGCTGCGGCTGGTGGACATCACCGCGGGCGAGGTGCTCTTCGACGGCCGCGACCTGGCCGGGCTGGACGCCGAGTCGATGCGCCGCGAGCGCCGCAACCTGCAGATGGTCTTCCAGGACCCCCTGGGCAGCCTCAACCCCCGGCAGGACATCGGCTCCATCCTCCTGGAGGGGCTGCGGACCCACGGCATCGGCGGCCCCCCGGAGGGCGGGGAGCGCCCCTCGGGAAGGCGGCTGCGCGAACTCGTGCTGCGGGACCAGCGCCGCCGCGTGGTGGAGGCGCTGGAGAGGGTGGGCCTGTCGGACAGGGCGCTCACCCGCTACCCCCACGAGTTCTCCGGCGGGCAGCGCCAGCGCATCGGCATCGCCCGCGCGCTGGTGCTGGAGCCGGACCTGATCATCTGCGACGAGCCGGTCTCCGCGCTGGACGTGTCGATCCAGGCTCAGGTGCTCAACCTGCTGGAGGGCCTGCAGGACGAACTGGGGCTGACCTACCTGGTGATCGCGCACGACCTGGCCGTGGTCCGCCACGTCAGCGACGTGGTCGGGGTGATGTACCTGGGCGCCCTGGTGGAGGAGGCCGCCAGCGACGACCTGTACGAGACTCCGACGCACCCCTACACCCGGTCGCTGATGTCGGCGGTGCCCGTCCCCGACCCGGAGGTGGAGGACACCCGCGAGCGCATCCTGCTCGCAGGGGACCTGCCCTCACCCGCCGCGCCGCCCCCGGGGTGCCGGTTCCACACCCGCTGCCCCTGGCGCCAGGAGGACCGGTGCGACACCGAGCGGCCCGAACTGCGCCCCATCCGGGTCGGCGGGGGATCGGGTACCCACCGGGTGGCCTGCCACCACGCCGAGCGGATCCTCTCGGGTGAGCTGCGGCCCAGGGAGGAGGCGGCCGAGCGCATCGTGCCCGGCGCCGGATGAGCCGCCGCACCGGGTTGGGGACAGCGGGCGCCGCACACCCGGACAGACCGGAACGGGCACGTGTGGGGGCGCTGGTGCTGTTCCTTTCCTGACCGCAGATCGTGTCGTGTCCGTGTACACGCGCTGACCTGGTGTCGAAGATACGGGTGGCGAAAGCTGATCTTTGGTGATCTGTGATGTGTGTATCTATGCGGAAGTTGGGGAAGGAGGGTAGGTTTGACTCGCTCTTTACCCATGAGTCCGCTGCCGTCCCGCAGGCAGCATGAACCAACAGGAGTCCCCCTTGGCCCCTAACCCCGGTGCGGGTGCGCTCGGCGCCCGTCTCCTCCTCAGTGCCGCCCTGGTCGCGGGTACCGTTCTCGGCGCCACCTCTCCGGCGTTCGCCAAGCCGGACAACGCCCCCGGTGACAACGGGACGGTGAAGATCCACGACCCCTCCACCCCGGAGGACGACAACCGCAACGTCCCCAAGGTCTGCGACTTCCAGATCGTCGCGGACAACTTCGACGCGGTCCAGGAGATCTCCTGGGAGATCTTCGTCAAGGCCCAGGGCGGCTGGAGCGAGGAGCCCGTCCTGGAGGGCGAGCTCGTCCTCGACGACCAGGGCTCGGGCAGCACCGAGTTCCTCGACCTCGACAACGGCCACTACAAGCTCTACTGGACCTTCGAGGGCCAGAGGAGCAACGACGCCAAGCACAAGGTCTTCAAGGTCGCGTGCGAGGAGACCCCGGAGCCGACCCCCGGCACCCCGACCGAGGAGCCCTCCGGCGAACCCTCCGAGGAGCCCACCACGGCCCCGAGCGGGGAGCCCACGGAGAACCCGGGCGAGTCCCCGGAGCCGACCGACCCCGGGTCGACCGTCGACCCGACCGACCCGGCCAACCCGACCGACCCGGCCGGGGAGCCCGGCACGGACGCTTCCGTGCCCCCCGCGGCCGACGAGGAGAACGCCCCGGCCGACGAGGCCTCCTCGCCGGGCCTGGCCGTGACCGGTGGCGCCCTGACCGCGCTGGTGGCCGCCGGAGCCGTCGCCGTCGCCGGTGGTGGCGCCGCCGTCTACTTCACCCGCCGCCGCAAGAACGCCGACGTGCAGGAGTAGCCTCCGCGCGCTGAGGGGGGCGGTCCCGGTCGGGGGCCGCCCCCCTTTTTTCCGTGCCCGGCTCCGGAAAATCCGGGGGTGACCGGGAGAGGGCGGCCGAGCCGGGCAGGATGGGGGTATGAGGCCTTCGCTGGACACCGTCCCCGGTACCGGGGTGTTCCTCTACGACCGCGGCTGCGGGTTCTGCAGGCGCTCGGTCGTCTTCGCCCGCGACCGGTTGCGCGTACGCAGCCGCTTCGTGGCCTGGCAGGACTTCGACCTGGACTCGGCGGGCCTGACCCCGGAGCGGACCGGGGCCGCCGCCTGGTTCGTCCACGCGGACGGGCGCCGGTTCTCGGGGGGCGACGCCGTCGCCGAACTCCTGCTCCACGGGCGCCCGCTCACCCGGCCGCTGGGCCGGCTGGCCCGCCTTCCGCTGCTGCGCGTCCTCAACCGGGCCGCCTACCGCTGGGTGGCCGCCAACCGGCACCGCCTGCCCGTGCGCGCCGCCTCCTGCGACCTGCGGCCCCCCGGATCCGGGGAACGCTGACCGGGGCGCACCCGTCACCGGAGCACCGGCCGCCGGGCGCGCTCAGGCCGCGCGCAGGGCCCGGCACACCCGCAGCAGCCGCTCGCGCAGCACCGCGCCGCGCTCGGCGAAGTCCCGCTGCGCCCCCATGTAGGCGGCCTTGCCCTCGGCGGTCTCGATCCGCACCGGCGCGTACCCCCACGCGGTCAGGTCGTAGGGCGAGGCCCGCATGTCCAGCGTCCGGATCTCGCGGGACAGCTCGAAGCAGTCCGCCACCAGCTCCGAGGGCACCGCCGGGGCCAGCTTGTACGCCCACTTGTACAGGTCCATGTTCGCGTGCAGGCACCCCGGCTGGTCCAGGTCCGCCTGCCCCTCCCGGGTGGGCCGCAGCGTGTTGCGCGGGCGCGCGGCGTCGGTGAAGAACCGGAAGGCGTCGAAGTGCGAGCACTGGATCCGGTGCGACTCCACCACGCGGTCGGTACCCTCGCGGCCCAGCCGCAGCGGCACCTGCCCGTGCCGCACCTCCTCGCTCCGGTAGACCATCGCCCACTCGTGCAGACCGAAGCAGCCCAGGTGCGCGGGGCGCGCGGCCACCGACGACAGCAGCCGCTCCACGAAGTCCAGCACCGGCCGCGCCGCCAGGAAGGCCGCCGTGTCCAGGCCCACCGCGCCGCCGGGCAGCTCGGTGTAGAAGCGCTCGGCGAGGCGGGCGCGGGCGCCCCCGCCCAGCAGCACCGTTCCCACTCCCGGGTGCCAGCGGCGCAGCTGCGCGGGCTTGAGGTTGTAGTAGGTGAACAGGAAGTCCTCCACCGGGTGGCGCACGCCCTCCCGGCGGCGCCGCAGGTGGTCGGCGACCAGCGCGTCCACGCGGCGCGCGTGCTCCTCGGCGCGCTCGCGCCACTCCTCCTCGGCCAGGGCGGTCGGCGCCCGGGTGCTCGTTCCCGTCACGGCCCCAGGGTACGCAAGGTCAGTTGGTCTGCTGTACGGGCAGGTGGCGGCCCAGGTAGCCGACGTAGACCCGGTTGGTCGTACCGGGGCCCAGGTGCGGGAAGAAGTACAGCCTGGGGCAGATGCCGTACTCGGTGTCGAGCTTGATGTGCGCGTACATGGGCACCCGGCCGCTCGGCTCGACCTCCTCGGGCACCCGGAACAGGCGCTTGTCGTTGAGCTTGCCCCGGTTGCGCACGTAGTCCGACTCCTGCGAGGCCAGCCGTTTGACCGGGATCACCTGGTACCCGTCGGGGGTCTCCCGCAGGTAGGAGTGGAAGCCCAGGCCCCGGTCGGGGTTGTCGAACTGGTAGCGGGCGTAGTCGTTCAGCGCCAGCAGCGCCTCCCAGGCCCGCGTGACCCACAGCGCCTCCTTGCGGCTGTCGGACAGCTCGTACACCGTCTGGTCCTCGATGGTGAAGTACAGGTGCGGCAGCTCGGAGTCGTCGGTGATCCGCTCCAGCAGTTCGTGCACGCTCGCCGGCGGGCGCCGCTGCGGATCGCGGGGCGCTGGCGCCGCGGCCAGCCGGAACAGTCCGGCCTCGCGCGCCCGCTCGCGCAGCCAGCGGACCTCGTAGCGGGCGGCGCGCAGCTGCTGGCGCGCGGTGTCGAGCTCCTCGCCCAGGTCCGCGGTCTCGGCCAGCAGTTCGTCGCGCTCCTCGGTCAGCCCGCTGATCCGCGAACTGAGCCGGGTGACCTCCTCGCGCAGCCGCTGGGTCTGCTGCTCCAGCGCCTCGCGCTCCTGCGCCAGGGCCGCGGCGCCGTTCGACTGCTGCGCGGCGCGGTGGACGACGGCCGCGCCCCTGGCCGCGGGCACCCGCGGGGTCCCGCCCGCGCCGCCGCGACATCCGCGCCGCACGTCGTCCGCCTCCTCGGCCAGGAGGGCGTCCACCGCCTGGAGCGGTGCGGGCAGGCGCAGGTCCAGGGCGTTGTCGCGCACCCGCCGGGACAGGACGGCGCCCACCCAGTTGCGGACGCGCGCGCCGTCGCGCGCGGTGTCGAGCGTGGCGGGGCTCATCCGGGGGTGGCGGGCGGCGTCGGCCTCGTCGTCCCAGTCCACTCCGGGTAAGAAGGTGCGCACCCCTCCCGTGGGCACGTCCAGGCCCCGGGGCAGCAGCGGGGCCACGCGTTCCTGGGCGGCCGCGTCGAGCACGTACCCGGCGCACATCCCGGTGCAGCGGGACAGCGCCCCGGCCATGGCCTCGCGCCAGTCGGCGACGGTGACGTCACGGGGCGCCCCGGTGGCCACCACCGCCATGCGCCGCAGGGGATCGCGGATCGTGGCCACGAGCCGGTCGACCAGGGAGTCGTCGCGGCCCCGCACGATCCGCGGTGTGGGCGGCAGGGGGTGGTCGCCGTCGTGGGCGTCCACCGCGTCCAGGAGCATGCGGGCGGCCTCGGGCGGCATGACGTCCCAGCGGGGCGCGTCGGAGCCGCTCCCCAACGAGGCGGCCGGGTCCACGGTCATGTCGATCCACACGTACCCCCACGGGGACAGCGCGGGGTCCGCGACGGCGGTGGCCACGGTCCGCCACGTCCCGTCGGCCTTGTCGGACTCGGTGGTCAGCCGCAGGAAGGACAGCCCCTCCTCGGGGTTGTCGTGCCGCACGACCAGCGCCCGGGACCGGTTGCTGAGGTCGAAGCACCCCGACCTCGTGAAGTCCACCCGCGTGCCCGAGCTCCCACGCTTGCTGAGCCACCGGGACAGGACCGTGGAGGTGACGTCGGGGAGGTCACCGTCCCGTTCCGGGACTGAGACGAGCGTGCGGTAGACGAGCGGCAATGAGCACTCCCGGGCTTCCCGTCGGTGGCGGTGGACCCGAGGGTCCGGCCGAAACCCCTGGCAGAGCCCTCTTCACCACTGTGAACGAAGGATCCCGGCGGCGCCAGTGGGGCGCCCGAAGATCCCCGGCCGGGCCGTGGGGCGGGTGCGCGGCGCGGTCCGTTCCGCGCCCGGCCCTGGGACCGGTGGTTCTTCAAGGTACTACCCCGGTGGACGGGGCGTATTTCTCCGGCCGAGAGGTGGGATCGTTGCTCCACCGCGTCCAATACCGGGGGGCGGGTTGGCGATGGTGGACAAGCGCCCGGGGGCGTGGGGGCACTAGCGTCACGGTCATGTCTACGCGTCCGTTCTGGCTGGCCGGCACCGCCGCGACCGGCGACACCGAGATCACCGTCGTCAACCCCTACACCGGCGAGGACGCGGGTGCGGTCGCCGTGCCCACCGTCGAGCAGATCGAGCAGGCCGTGGCCGCCGCGCACGCGGTCGCCGCCGAGGCCGCCGCCCTGCCCGCCCACGTGCGGGCCACCGCCCTCGACCACGTCTCCCGGCGCATCGGCGAGCGCGCCGAGGAGATCGCCCGCACCATCACCGCCGAGAGCGGCAAGCCCCTCAAGTGGGCCCGTGCCGAGGCCGGGCGCGCCGTGTCCGTGTTCCGCTGGGCGGCCGAGGAGGCCCGCCGCGACAGAGGGGAGCTCCAGCGCCTGGACACCGACCCCGGTGGCACCGGGCGCATGGCCCTGGTCCGCCGCGTCCCCAAGGGGCCGGTCCTGGGCATCTCCCCGTTCAACTTCCCGCTGAACCTGGTCGCGCACAAGGTGGCCCCGGCCATCGCCGTCGGCGCCCCGGTGATCCTCAAGCCCGCCCCGGCCACCCCGATGACCGCCCTGATCCTGGGCGAGATCCTCGCCGAGACCGACCTGCCCGGCGGCATGGTGTCGGTGCTGCCCATGCCCAACGAGCGCGCCGCCCCCCTCATCACCGACGAGCGCCTGCCCGTCATCTCCTTCACCGGCGGCCCGTTCGGCTGGAAGCTGCCCGAGCTGGCCCCGCGCAAGCACGTCACCCTGGAGCTGGGCGGCAACGCCGCGGCCGTGGTGCTCGCCGACGCCGACCTGGACTGGGCGGCCGAGCGGATCGCCCTGTTCGGCAACAACCAGGCGGGCCAGGTGTGCATCGGCGTCCAGCGGGTCATCGTCGAGGACTCCGTCTACGACGAGTTCACGGCCCGCCTGGTGGAGCGGGTCGAGGCCCTGGGCGTGGGCGACCCCGCCGATCCGGCCACCGACGTGGGCCCGCTCGTGGACGAGGCCGCCGCCGAGCGCGTGTCCGCGTGGATCGAGGAGGCCCTCACCGACGGGGCCAAGCTGCTGACCGGCGGCACCCGCGAGGGGGTCACCGTGGCGCCGACCGTGCTGGCCGAGGTGCCCGCCGACGCCCGGGTGGTGCGCGAGGAGGTGTTCGGCCCGGTGCTCGTGCTCCAGCGCGTCGCCGACACCGACGCCGCCTTCGCCGCGGTCAACGACAGCGACTTCGGGCTCCAGGCGGGCGTGTTCACCCGTGACCTGCCCACGGCCTTCCGGGCCCACCGCGAACTGGAGGTCGGCGGCGTGGTCATCGGCGACGTGCCCACCTTCCGCGCCGACCAGGTGCCCTACGGCGGCGTCAAGGGCTCGGGCGTGGGCAAGGAGGGCGTGCGCGCGGCCATGACCGACCTGACCTACGAGCGCGTCATGGTGCTCACCGGTATCGACCTGTAACCGCGGGAGCCGGGAAGCGCGGCGCGGTGCCCGGGGGGAGGGGCACCGCGCCGCCGCGCCGTCGGGGACCGGGCCCGGGAAGCCGGCCGGGAGCCGGACCGGGCCCTCGGCGCGTGGCCGTCAGAGCCGGGCCGCGTTCTGGTACAGGTCGCGCGCCTCCTGGCCGAACCGGGGGCCGTACTGGGTGCGGCGGTCGTTGGCGTACTTGAAGCTGACCACCGAGGAGATCGTCCCCCGGCCGGTCGCGGTGTCGAAGCCGGTGAACCAGGGGCCGCCGCTGGAGCCCTGGGTCATGGAGCAGCGCACCCCGTTGGCGCTCGTGCCGCCGGCGTCCGCCTTGGTGCGGCCCGAGCAGTAGTACAGGTGCTTGCCGTTGTAGGGCGAGGCCGCCGGATATCCGAACGTGTACACCTGCGTTCCCTGGCGCACGCGCTCCTCGGTCCAGGTGTCGAACGCGATCCGCTGGGAGCCCACCCGGTCCTGCACGGCCTTGCCGCCGTCGGTGTTGACCACCACCATGGCGAAGTCGTAGCTGTCGTCGGCCCGGCCCGACCACTGGGGCGCCACCAGCAGGTCGCGGGCGGTGTACCTGCCGTACGGGCTCTTGCCGTCGGCGTGGCCGGGCACGAAGGTCCAGTTGCGGGCCCAGGAGCCCCGGCCGTCCTTGGCGCAGTGCCCGGCGGTGACCAGGGTGCTCCGGTTGGCCGCGTCCACCACCGAGGCCGAACAGGTGAAGTCGCGGCCGTCCATGGTCAGGTACACCTTGCCGGTGGTCCGGGTGACCAGCCCGCCCGCGGTCCAGCGCTCCCCGGAGCTGTCGGGGCGCGGCGCGGCCTGACGCTCCACGTCGTCGCCGGGCAGCGGCAGGTCCTGCGGCAGGGGCAGCACCCCCTCCACCGTGCTGGTGATGGGCTTGGCCGCGGCCATGCGCTCCTCGGTCCAGTAGTCCAGGACCGCCTGGTGCTCGGTGCCGGTCACCGCGGCCGCCTGGTGGGAGACCCCCTCCATCCGGGAGAGCGCCTCACGGAGCGGCGCGGCCGACCCGGCCGCGGCGGACTCCTCGGGGGAGTACGCCGTGTGGATGGCCTGGGTGACGGCGGAGGCGGGGGCGGGCAGCTTCTCGGCGAGAGCGAGGCCCCCGAGGGCGACCGCGGCGGCGGTCAGGGGGGCGAGGATCTTGTGCGCGGTGGACGAGGTCATGACCCGCATCCTTGCACACTTTCAGTGACAGCATTACTACTTTGAGTTTGTGTCGTGGTGGCCCAGGGAAAGAAGAGGGGCCGCCTCCGGTGCAGGGGTCCCACCGGAGGCGGCCGTGGTGCCCGGGCCCGCGCAGCGGGAGTCGGCGCGGACCCGGGCACCGGTCAGGCGAGCGGCACCGTGACCTGGGCGGGCGCCTCCTCGGGGGAGGTCACGCTCACCCGGTTGCCGAGGGTGCTCTCGCTCCCGTAGCGCGCGTCGCGGCTGTCCACGACCACGGCCAGGCGGTGCCCGGCGGGCACGTCCCACACCACCGGGGCCAGTTCCGTGGTCACCGTGACCGGTTCACCCGGAACGGCGTCGCGCAGGGTGTGGGGGGCGTGTGAGACCAGGGCGCCGGTTCCCCGGCTGTCCACCGCGTACAGGTACACGAACACCGACTGGTTCGCGGTGGTCGGCGTGAACGTGAACGTGGCCTCCGGGGTGCCCGCCACCCGGGCCCCGTCGGGGTAGGCGGGGCTGGTCCACACGGCCGCGCGGTAGCGGTCCACCAGGGGCAGCAGTACCCCGGTCGGGACGTCGAGGAACTGCTGGAGCGCGCCGGAGAGCAGGAGCGTGCCGCTCTCGGCGGGGGTGTTGATCCCGGTCCGGAAGCCGTACCGCCAGCCGGCGGCGGGCTCGGCGGCCATGCCGCCGCTGCTCTGCCAGCGCAGCCAGTCGGTGCTCGGCTTGTCCAGGTAGTAGCGGTCGGTGCGGGCGGTCACCGAGGGCCAGTCGGGGTGGGAGGTCCAGCCGCCGCGCCCGTTGTTGGGCTTCACGTGCACGGGGCCGCCCGCGTCCACCTCGTTCGGCTCGCCCCTGAGGTGGTGGTCGAACCAGTCGCCCAGGGCCTCCCAGACCTCGTTCGGTAGGCCGAGCGCCCCGAAGGCCTCCTGCGTGGCGTGGTCGCCGGGGGTGAGCATGAGGCGCTTGGGCCCGGTGAGCTCCTCGTAGAAGTCGGTGATGTGGCCGACCGGGAAGATGCCGTCGTTCCAGGCGTGGGCCATCATCACGGCCGTGCCGTTGGCGTTGATCGCGTCGACCTTGGTGGCCGCCGAGCGGTCGGGGGCGATGTCCAGGGCGGGCTGGATGTTGCCCCGCCGGTACTCGCGGCCGACCTCGCGCAGCTCCTCGCCCGGGGTGCCGGTGAGCTCCCCGGCCAACAGGAGCAGTTCGGCCGACTGCACGTCCACGGTCCGGTTGGGGTAGAGCGAGGCCTCCAGGTCGGCCCAGCCGCTCAGGGAGGCCACGGCGCGCACCCGGTCGTCCTCGGCGGCGGTCAGCAGGCTGATGCCGCCGCCGTAGGAGATCCCGGCCATGCCGACGCGCTCGGGGTCGGCGTCGGTGTTGGCCAGGGCCCAGTCGATGACGGCGCTGGCGTCGGCGCGGTCCTCGGGGCCGGCGACCCCGATGCCGCCGCCGGAGTCCCAGAAGCCGCGCGAGGTGTAGGCGACGACCTGGTAGCCGGACTCGTGCGCGAGTCTGGCCGCCGCGCCGACGTAGAGGAGGTGGGGGGTGCCCCATGCCGAGGGCATGACCAGCAGAGGGTGGGGGCCCTCCACGCCGGTGGGGGTGATGACCTTGGCCTTCAGGCGGGTTCCGTCGTGGCTGACGATGGTCTCGTAGCTGACGGTGGCGCCGACCGCGGCCGCCGCCGGGGCGGGGGAGAGCACCGCGGCGCCGAGCACGGCGGCCAGGACGCAGGCCAGCAGGCGGGGCAGGGGGCGGGCGGCGGCGCGCGCGGGGGAGCGGTCGGCCGCGGGCGGTGCTGGACGGGGACTGTTCTCGACAGGGCGCATCGAACGACCTCGGGGTTGCGGGAGGAGGGGGAACCGATGGGTCGTCGCGCCTTCTCGCCATCGGGGGCGGCCGGTGCCCGGGGAACCGGCGGGTCGGGGGTGCGGGGCGTGGCCCCGGGCCTGCGGGGCCTTCGGGGGTCCGCCGGGGGCTTGCTTAACCAGGGGGTAACTTACTCACCGGTTAAGTTAAGCCAGCGGACACCGGTTGTAAAGACCCGCTGACGCCGCGGATTCCGGCGGGCCCTTCCCGCTCCGACCTTCCCGCTGCGGTTCCCGGCGAGGTGGGCGACAATGGGAGCGTGCGAGAAGAACAGCAGCGAACAGTAGTGATCCTCGGCTCCACCGGCTCCATCGGGACCCAGGCCATCGACATCGTCCAGCGCAACCCCGACCGCTTCCGCGTGGTGGGGCTGGCGGCTGGCGGCGGCCGGGTCGACCTGCTCGCCAAGCAGGCCGCCGCGCTGGATGTGGCCCGCGTCGCCGTCGCCGACCCGGACCGCGCCGCGGACCTCTCGCGCTCCCTCGCCGAGAACGGCAGCCGCGCCGCCGTCCTGGCGGGCCCCGACGGGGTGGCCGAACTCGCCGGGAGCGCGTGCGACGTCGTGCTCAACGGCATCACCGGGGCCCTGGGGCTGGAGTCCACCCTCGCCGCGCTGCGGGCGGGGCGCACCCTGGCCCTGGCCAACAAGGAGTCCCTCATCATCGGCGGGCCGCTCGTGCGCGGCCTGGCCCGTCCCGGCCAGATCGTGCCGGTCGACTCCGAGCACTTCGCCATCGCCCAGTGCTTCCCCCACCTGCCCGAGGACCTGCTCGCCAGCCCCGCGCAGGGGCACGTGCACGCCCGCCGCGACGAGGTGCGCCGCCTGGTCGTCACCGCCAGCGGCGGGCCCTTCCGCGGGCGCGGCCGCGACGAGCTGGCCGCGGTCACCCCGGCCGAGGCGCTCAACCACCCCACCTGGAGCATGGGACCGGTCATCACGGTCAACTCCGCCACCCTGGTCAACAAGGGGCTGGAGGTCATCGAGGCCAACCTGCTGTTCGACGTGCCCTTCGACCGCATCGACGTGGTCGTGCACCCGCAGTCGATCGTCCACTCCATGGTCGAGTACGTGGACGGCTCCACCATCGCCAAGGCCAGTCCGCCCAGCATGATGATCCCCATCGCCTACGGCCTCGGCGCGCCCGACCGGGTGCCCGACGCCGCGCCGGGCCTGGACTGGACCCGCGCCCAGACCTGGACCTTCGAGCCCTTGGACGAGCAGGCCTTCCCCGCCGTGCGCCTGGCCGCCGAGGTCGGCGAGGCGGGCGGGACCGCGCCCGCGGTCTACAACGCGGCCAACGAGGAGGCGGTCGGCGCCTTCCTCCGGGGAAACCTCGCGTTTCCGGCGATCATGGACAACGTCTCGCAGGTAGTCTCAGAGCACCAGCGAACGGACCGCCCCTCAGGAGCGTCCCACCCCAGCGGGGAACTGAGCCTGGACGACGTGTACGCCGCTGACACCTGGGCCCGCACCCGTGCGCGCGAGCTGCTCGCGCGCCAGGCCTGACACCGCCTTGAGGAGAGATGCATGGTCGCCCTGATGACCGTGGTCGGGATCGTCCTGTTCGTCTTCGGCCTGCTGTTCTCGATCGCCTGGCACGAGCTGGGGCACCTGGCCACGGCCAAGATGTTCGGCATCAGGTGCACCCAGTTCATGGTGGGGTTCGGCCGGACCCTGTGGTCCTTCCGCGGGGGTGAGACCGAGTACGGCGTCAAGGCCGTGCCGCTGGGCGGTTTCGTGCGGATGGTGGGCATGCTCCCGCCCGCGCGCGTGGACGCCGACGGCAGCGCCCGCAAGCTCTCCCGCTGGCGGGCCATGGCCGAGGACGCCCGCGAGGCCTCCTACGTCGAGCTCGAACCCGGCGACCAGGACCGGCAGTTCTACCAGCGGGCGCCGTGGAAGCGGCTCATCGTGATGTTCGCCGGACCCGGCATGAACGTCGTGCTGGCCGCGATCCTGCTCGGCGTGCTGTTCATGGGCATCGGCGTGCCGCAGAGCACCACCCAGATCGGCCAGGTCAGCGAGTGCGTCGTGTCCGCGGGCAGCACCGCCACCGACTGCGAGGGCGCGCCGCCCACCCCGGCCGCCGAGGCGGGGATGCTCCCCGGCGACACCATCGTCTCGGTCGGCGGGGAGCCCACCCCGGACTGGAGCACCGCCAACCGGCAGATCCGCGAGGCCCTGGGCCCCACCGAGATCGTGGTCGAGCGCGACGGCGAGCGGGTGCCGCTGGACGTGAACATCGTGGAGAACGAGCTCCCGGCCCGCGACGCCGAGGGCGAGTTCGTCTACGCCACCGACGCCGACGGCGACCCCGTCTACGACGAGCAGGGCTACCGCGTCTACGAGACCGAGACCGTGGGCTTCCTCGGCATCGTCTTCGCCACCGAGCGCGCCCCGCTCACCCTCGGCGAGTCCGCCGAGGAGATGGGCGCCATGATGGTCGGCGTCTGGGAGGCGCTCATCGCGCTGCCCAGCAAGGTCCCCGACGTGTTCGCCGCGGCCTTCCTGGGCGAGCAGCGCAACCAGGACTCCCCGGTGGGCATCGTCGGCATCTCCCGCATCGGCGGCGAGATCATGGCCCAGGGGCTGCCCGTCGCGGACACCGCCACGATCATGCTGCAGATCCTGGCCGGGGTGAACCTCTTCCTCTTCGCCTTCAACATGCTGCCGATCCTGCCGCTGGACGGCGGGCACATGGCCGGGGCGCTGTGGGAGTGGGTCAAGCGCGGCTGGGCCAGGCTGACCCGCCGACCCGAGCCCGCACCGGTGGACGTGGCGATGCTGACCCCGGTGGCCTACGTCGTGGTGGCGTGCTTCCTGGTGTTCAGCGTGGTCCTGCTCGTGGCCGACCTGTTCAATCCGGTCCGGCTCTTCGGCTGATTGCGCCTGACCGGGTCGCGACGACATTCCGGGGCAGTCCATCGGGTTCCGGGCCCGATGCCGGACAACTCCCCGATACCGGGTGTTCACGCTGGTCCGCGAGGGAATCCGTGATGCGGGGCATGTCCCCCGATGCGGGTAACCTTGGGGTCGCGGTCCGGGAACGACGGTGCAGCCGAGGCCACCGAGCGCGGTGACCCCCGGACGCGTCTTCCGGGCGCTGCGTCGGACGCCCTTTTCCGCAACGGACGAATCAAGTGCCGCCCCCCTCCGGCGGCAGACGAGGTGAAACAAGCGTGACCGTCGATCTCGGTATTCCCGCCGCCCCGCCGCGCCCGCTGGCGACGCGGCGCAAGTCGAGGCAGATCATGGTCGGAAACGTTCCCGTGGGCGGGGACGCACCGGTGTCCGTGCAGTCGATGACGACAACCCGGACCTCCGACATCAACGCCACCCTCCAGCAGATCGCCGAGCTGACCGCGACCGGCTGCCAGATCGTGCGCGTGGCCGTGCCCACCAACGACGACGCCGACGCGCTGCCGATCATCGCCAAGAAGTCGCAGATCCCGGTGATCGCCGACATCCACTTCCAGCCCAAGTACGTGTTCGCGGCCATCGACGCGGGCTGTGCGGCCGTGCGGGTCAACCCGGGCAACATCAAGAAGTTCGACGACAAGGTCGCCGAGATCGCCAAGGCCGCCGGTGAGGCGGGTGTGCCGATCCGCATCGGCGTCAACGCCGGTTCGCTGGACAAGCGCCTGCTGGCCAAGTACGGCAGGGCCACCCCCGAGGCTCTGGTGGAGTCGGCGCTGTGGGAGTGCTCGCTGTTCGAGGAGCACGGCTTCCGCGACATCAAGATCTCGGTCAAGCACAACGACCCGGTGGTCATGGTCAACGCCTACCGCCAGCTGGCCGCGGCCTGCGACTACCCGCTGCACCTGGGCGTGACCGAGGCCGGGCCGGCCTTCCAGGGCACGATCAAGTCGGCGGTGGCCTTCGGCGCGCTGCTCTCGGAGGGCATCGGCGACACCATCCGCGTGTCGCTGTCGGCGCCCCCGGCCGAGGAGGTCAAGGTCGGCACCCAGATCCTGGAGTCGCTGGGCCTGCGCGAGCGCGGCCTGGAGATCGTCTCCTGCCCGAGCTGCGGCCGGGCCCAGGTGGACGTGTACACCCTCGCCGAGGAGGTCACCGCCGGGCTGGAGGGCATGGAGGTGCCGCTGCGCGTGGCCGTCATGGGCTGCGTGGTGAACGGTCCCGGTGAGGCGCGCGACGCCGACCTGGGTGTGGCCTCCGGCAACGGCAAGGGCCAGATCTTCGTCAAGGGCGAGGTGATCAAGACCGTGCCCGAGTCCAAGATCGTGGAGACCCTCATCGAGGAGGCCATGCGCATCGCCGAGGAGATGGGCGAGGCCGGGGTCGGGTCCGGCGAGCCCACCGTCTCCGTGGCGGGCTGAGCAACCGTTCCTCCGACGGCCGCGCCGGTTCCCGGCGCGGCGGTGGACGGCCCCCCGGGGGGACTGGCGGTCCCTGGAGGTCGCGCTGGCGCGGGTCCCGCCCCCGGACGGGCCCTCCTGACCGCACTGGGACAGCGCCGAGAGCAGGTGGTGGGCCCAGCCTCCGGTCAGCGCCGCCAGGAGGTATCCGGCGGTCCACACCCACCCGTCCGCGTCCCGGAGCCTGCGGTGGCGCGGAGGAGGATCCGGGATACGGGTCCCACGCGGTTTCCCGCCGCGGGTGGCCTCCACCCACGCGGGGAGCGCGCCGTGGGCCAGCCGGTACTCCACCCGGGGGTTGCCGCGCATCTGCGCCAGCAGCCGCTGTTCCCGGGTGGTCGCCCCCGGCCGGGCGAACCTGCGTCCCCGGGGCGCCTCCAGCACCCGCCGCACCCCGGGCGCCACCGCGCTCATCGGGAGCCTCCTCGGGGGTGGCGGAACTCGGCCCACAGGGCGGTGCCCAGGAGGGTGGCGCTGGCCAGGTCGACCATGCGGTAGGTGCCCCACTCACGGGCCAGGCTGTGGATGAGCAGCAGGCCCCGGCCGGACCCGGCGTTCTCCCACTCCTCGGCCGTGCGCTGGGCGGGGACCACAGGGCGGCCGTCGTGGGGTCCGTCGTCGATGACGGCCAGGCGCAGCGTGGCCTCCCGGGTGGTGACCAGGGGAGTGGAGAGCAGGCGCATGACGGTGCCGCCGCGCCTGCCCGGTTGGAGCGGCAGAAACTTCTTCAGGGGGACCTCAACGTCCAGGCCATCGTGGACGAAAGTGCGCTCCTTCGGCTGGTACATGCCCCGGAGACAGCGGTTTCCCAGCTTAGGCACCTGGTCGAGTTGGGGGAGGGGATCAACCGGATCACCTTGCAGATGCTTCCGCTCAGTGCCAGCCTTCACGCCTCGATCGGAGAGGAAGGACGGTGGCCGAGGCGTTCTTGGCGGGCCCGTATCCTCGGACCCTGACCGTTACCCCAGGTGGAAAGCGACGACGCGATGCTGGAGATGCTGCCCGGACTCGTCCGGATCTACGAGGAGTGGGCGGAGCGGTATCCCGACGTGCAGCCGCTGACCATCCAGTTCGCGGCGGACGGGAATGCGGGCGGCGGGCTCGACGGGGTGCTCGCCTACCCCCTGGACGGCCACTGGCTGCTGGTCACCTTCGGGCTGACCGAGCTGGGGGAGAAGACCAGCGGGGAACCCCGGATCTCCGGTTCGGGCTTCGAGTTCACCTGCCGTGTTCCGCGCGAGGACGGTGACGAGGCCGTCCCCGCCTGGATCCTGCGCGTGCTCCACGCGCTGGCCGACCGCTTCCTCGCGGGGACCGACCTGGACGTGGGCCACTGGATCGTCACCCCGTCCCCGCTCGGCGGCGAGCCCTCGAACGGGGACATGACCTCCCTGGCCATCGTCCCCGACGCCGAGGTCCGTGCCATGGACACCCCGAACGGCCTGGTCCTCTTCTTCCAGATCGTCGGGCTGCTGGCCGAGGAGGGCGAGGAGGCCCAGCGCGCGGACACCGTCTCCCCGATCATCGCGGTCCTGCGCGACCGCGACCCGAAGATGGTCAGCGACCCCAAGCGGGAGCCCGTCCGCCTGGCCTCCTAACGGGCTGGCCGGAAACGTTTCCGGTGTGACGCGAGGGCCCCGACTCCCGGTGAACCTTTCTGGTCAGCGCCCTGGACTGGTGCTCCACCGGACTCTTCGGAGTCTTCGCCTGCCCGTTGGCCTGTCACCTCAGCCAAGTGGTGGGCGCGCTCTTCCTCCTCCAGTCGGGTCCGCGCCGCGCGCGCACGTTCCTCGCCGAGCCCGGCCGAGGAGGTCACCTCGGCTCGGATCTCCCGCCAGTTCCTCGGCGTCTGTGTCCGTCCCTCGTCGTGTCAGACGGGGCAGCGGGGCCTTCTCAGCACGGGGAGGACGGTCGTTCCGGGAGAAGCCCGGCGGACGCCGCGGGGAAGTCCGCGAAGCTGGTACGCCAGGTGTGACCTGGGCGCTTGTCGTGGCGGGGCGTGGAAATCACCGCCGGTGGGTGCGCACCGTGACCGGAGCGGAGCTGAGCGCGGCGTTCCGGTCGCGTGCGCCCCGCCCCCTTCCGCGCCGTGAGGAGACCGCCACGCCCATGACCTACACCGACTTCCATCGGGAGCTGAGGGACCTCGGCGACCCGAAGGCCGACGCGGTGGTCCAGGAGCTGTTGGACGAGGGCCAGGTCAACGCCGTCAACCAGCTCTTCCGTCAGATCAGTACCGCGGACACACCCGTCCCACGACAGGCACCCGCGGTCCTGCGCGAGTTCATGGACTCCACCCGCGCCTTTCCCGACTGGATGGACGGCGGTCTGATCCAGCAGGCCCGCGCCTTCTTCCGGCACCACCACCTGGAGGCGTCGGCCATGCGGGCCACCGTGGGCCTGGTGGGCACCTACCTGTCCCCGGTGGGCGCCTACACCCTGCACTCCACCCACCAGCTCGCCGACAACCCCCACCGCCGCCTGTCCCAGTCCACGCGGCTGTTCATGGGCATGGGCGACTCCGACGCCTTCACCGAACACTCCAAGCTCGTCCCCACCTGCCAGAAGGTCCGCCTCGTCCACGCGGCCATCCGGGAGCTGCACCGCCGGTCGGGTCGGTGGAACTACGGGGAGATGGGCACGCCGGTCTCCCAGCTCTACACCGCCGGGGCCGCCCTGGTCTTCTCCGTACAGGTCCTGGAGGGCATGAGCAACCTCGGCCGCACGGCGGACTCCGGCGAGGCCGGAGGCCGACGGCTTCTTCCACGCCTGGATGGTCATCGCGCACTTCCTGGGCGTGCCCGACGAGTACATCCGGCAGGTCGGCGACAGGCGGGAGGCCACCGACCTGTGGCACGAGGGCCGCAAGACCGAGTGGGCGCCCAGCGAATCCGGGGTGATCCTGACCCGCGAGTGCGTCGAGCCGTACCAGCGCGAGGTGGCCAGGGACCTCCCCAAGTCGAAGGACGCGGGGAGGCGCCCTGAGGGGCGCCTCCCGGCCCCTTTTCGTGTTCGCGGGCCTGTGACCAGCGTGTTCGCTCTCCGACGTGGCGGTCGTCACGCAGGGTGATTTTATGTGGCATCACTCACAGGAGTGTGCGTTCCTTTGCGTCGATACGCATGAAACCGCTGTTTTGCCCGGACAAACGCAATGTATGTGGGTCATGTTACGCAGATAACGCGGCTACCGTTGCCAAGGGCATTTTCAGCCGCTACCGGCGCCCCCAGCCCCCACCGTGTTCCCTCCGGGGGACGGGTGTGCCCATGTACGGAAACGAGGAGTGAACACGTGGTGGACCAGAAGAGCCCGGCGGGCGGCCGCGGGCTGGCCAGCCCGGGCGGTGCGCCCGCGCTGAGGGAGCGCCTCACCCGGCGCAAGCCGATCGAGAAGCTCGTCGCCGAGACCCAGGACGGCGAGGCCAGCGGCCTGCGGCGGCACATGGGCTTCTGGCAGTTGTCCATGATCGGCATCGGCGCCACCCTGGGCACCGGCATCTTCGTGGTGCTGGGCGAAGCCGTCCCCATCGCCGGACCGGCGGTCATCCTGGCCTTCGTGCTCGCCGGGGTCACCGCTCTGTTCTCCGCGCTCGCCTACGCCGAGATGGCCGGGATGATCCCCGCCTCCGGGTCCGCCTACTCCTACAGCTACGCCACCATCGGCGAGTTCATGGCCTGGGTGTGCGGCTGGTGCCTCATGCTCACCTACGGGGTGTCCGTCGCCGCCGTGGGCGTGGGCTGGGGCCAGTACATCAACGAGCTGCTGTACCTGACCACCGGCCTGTCCCTGCCCGGCGCCGTGCTCGCCGGTCCGCTGGAGGGCGGCGTGGTCAACCTGCCCGCCGCCATCGTGGTCGTGCTCTCCATGTTCGCCCTGCTCGCCGGGGTCCGCGAGAGCAGCCGGGTCAACGCCGTCATGGTCGCCATCAAGGTGGCCATCCTGGTGATGTTCGTGGCCATCGCCATCACCGCCGTCCAGGACGGCAACTTCGCCCCGTTCATGCCGATGGGCATGGCCGGTGTCAGTGCCGCGGGCGCCACCCTGTTCTTCTCCTACATCGGCTTCGACTCGGTCTCCACCGCGAGTGAGGAGGCCAAGAACCCGCAGCGCGACCTGCCCCGCGCGATCATGTTCTCGATGGTCCTGGTGACGGCGCTGTACTGCCTGGTCGCCTTCGCCGCGGTCGGCGCCCTGGACTGGACCGGCTTCGTCGACGGCGAGACCTCCCTCGCGGGTATCCTCACCCGTGTCACCGGCACCCCCGTGTGGGCGGTCATCTTCGCCGCCGGTGCGGTCCTGGCCCTGGCCAGCGTGGTCCTGGTCGTCCTCTACAGCCAGACCCGCATCCTCTACGCGATGTCGCGCGACGGCCTCATCCCCCGGGCCTTCTCCACGGTGGACGCCAAGGGCACCCCGCGCGCGAACACCCTCATCACCTCCCTGTTCATCGCGGTGCTCGCCGCCCTGGTCCCGCTCGGCCCGCTCGCCGACGCCACCGCCATCGGTACGCTCTTCGCCTTCGCCCTGGTCAACGTGGCCGTCCTGGTGCTGCGCCACCGCAGGCCCGACCTGCCGCGCGCCTTCCGTGTGCCCGGAGCCCCGGTCACCCCGGTCCTGGGCGTGCTCGCCTGCGCCTACCTCATGTTCAGCATGTCGCTGAGCGTGTGGGCGGCCTTCCTGGTCTGGCTGGCCGTGGGCCTGGCCGTCTACTTCGGCTACGGCATGCGCCGCTCCGCGCTGGAGACCGAACCGGTCGTGCCCGACGTCGAGGTCCGCTCCTAGCGGCACGGCCGGGGAGGGGGTCCGGGGAATGCCCCGGACCCCCTCGCGCGTTCGGGGAGGGCGCACTGATTCGCGCGCATCGCTCCGCTCGCACGCAAGAAACAGTGGTGGAAGCGCGGAAATACGCACGTTCGCTCTGGTGTAACGCAGTTTTTCGGCGCCTTCGTGCGCCTAGAGTGGACCCGGCCCCGAGACGACCGAGAAAGCGGAGGTGAGGAGTGGCACGCGGACCCCTGCGCGTGGCCCTGGACCAGGGCAGCGGACACAGCGGCGACCCCGCCGACGCCCTCGACCGGCTGGCGGAGCGCGCCAGGGAGGCGGCCGAGGCCGGAGCCCGGCTCCTCGTCGGCCCCGAGATGTCGCTGACCGGCTACAACATCGGCGCTCCGGCGCTGGCCCGGCTCGCCGAACCCGCGGACGGACCCCTCAGCCGGGCCGTCGCCGCGATCGCAGCCGACACCGGTGTGGCCATCGTGCACGGCTTCCCCGAGCGCGCGGGCGACGCGGTGTACAACGCCGTCCAGCTCGTGGACGCCGCCGGCGCCCGACTGGCCACCTACCGCAAGGCGCACCTGTTCGGCGACCTGGACCGCGGCGCCTTCACCCCGGGTCCGGAGCCGGTGGTGCAGGCCGACCTCGGCGGCCTGCGGGTGGGCCTGCTCGTGTGCTACGACGTCGAGTTCCCCGAGGCCGTGCGCGCCCACGCCCTGGCCGGAACCGAACTGCTCGTGGTGCCCACCGCGCTCATGCTGCCCTTCACCGAGGTGCCCGAACGGATCGTTCCGGTGCGCGCGCTGGAGAACCAGCTCCACCTGGCCTACGTCAACCGCTGCGACACCGAGGGCGACCTGCGCTACGCGGGCCGCAGCGCGCTGATCGCCCCCGACGGCTCCGAGCTCCTGCGGGCCGGGGCGGAGGAGGAACTCCTGGTCGGCGAGGTCGATCCCGAGGCGCTCGCGCGCGTGCGCGCCGAGCAGTCCTACCTGTGCGACCGCCGACCGGACCTGTACCGCGCGCTCACCGTGTGACCCCGAGAACCCGACGGCCGCCCGGAAACCCCGGACGGCCCGCGACCCCGCGAACACCATCCGCGACACCGCACCGGCTTCCCCGCCGGACGAGACCCATCGAAGGAGGGGCCTGATGACGTCTGCCGTGCCCACGGCCGCCGGCGCCGCACCCGAGCAGAGCACGCCGCTGAACATGTGCGGGCCGGACTTCCCGTTCGCCTACGACGCCTACCTGGCGCACCCCGCCGGACTCGGGCAGGTCCCGGCCGGGCGGCACGGCACCGAGGTCGCCGTCATCGGCGGCGGCCTGTCCGGGATCGTCACCGCCTACGAGCTCATGAAGATGGGCCTGAAGCCGGTGGTCTACGAGGCCGACCAGATCGGCGGACGGCTGCGTACGGAGAAGCTCGCGGGCTGCCCCGACGACGTGGTGGCCGAGATGGGCGCCATGCGCTTCCCGCCCTCCTCCACCGCCTTCTGGCACTACGTGGACCGGGTCGGGCTGCGCACCACGCCCTTCCCCAACCCGCTCTCCCCGGCCACCCCCAGCACCGTGGTCGACCTCAAGGGCCGGAGCCACTACGCCACCACCCTCGACGACCTGCCCGAGGTCTACCGCGAGGTGGCGCGCGCGTGGGAGGCCACCCTGGAGCGGGCCCAGCACACCCGGATGCAGAAGGCCATCCGCGAGCGCGACGCGGCCACGCAGAAGGAGATCTGGAACGAGCTGGTCGCCAGGCTCGACAACCAGACCTTCTACGGCTTCCTGTGCGAGTCCCCGGCCTTCGCCTCCTTCCGCCACCGCGAGATCTTCGGCCAGGTGGGCTTCGGCACCGGCGGCTGGGACACCGACTTCCCCAACTCCATCCTGGAGATTTTGAGGGTCACCTACACCGGAGCCGACGACGACCACATGGGCATCGTCGGCGGCGTGCAGCAGCTGCCGCTGCGCCTGTGGGAGGACGCCCCGGACAAGCTCGTGTACTGGGCCCAGGGCACCACCCTGGCCTCCCTGCACGGCGGCGCCCCGCGCCCGGCGGTCACCGCGCTGCGCCGCACGGCCGCCAAGGGCTCGCCCGCGGGCAACATCACGGTCACCGACGCCGGAGGCTCCACCCGCACCTACGCGGCGGCCGTGTTCACCGCGCAGAGCTGGATGATGCTGTCCAAGATCGACTGCGACGAGGACCTGCTGCCCATCGACCACTGGACCGCCATCGAGCGCACCCACTACATGGAGTCCTCGAAGCTGTTCGTGCCGGTGGACCGCGCGTTCTGGCGGGACAAGGACCCCGAGACCGGCCGGGACCTCATGAGCATGACGCTCACCGACCGCATGACCCGGGGCACCTACCTGCTGGAGGGCTCCGACCCGGACGGCCCCGCGGCGATCTGCATGTCCTACACCTGGTGCGACGACTCGCTCAAGTGGCTGCCGCTGTCGGCCAACGAGCGCCTGGAGGTCATGCTCGCGTCGCTGTCCAAGATCTACCCGGGCGTGGACATCCGGTCGCACATCACCGGCGACCCGGTGACGGTCTCCTGGGAGGACGAGCCCTACTTCATGGGCGCCTTCAAGGCCAACCTGCCGGGCCACTACCGCTACCAGCGCCGCCTGTTCACGCACTTCCACCAGGACGACCTGGCCGAGCGCCACCGCGGCCTGTTCCTGGCGGGGGACGACGTCTCCTGGACGGCGGGCTGGGCCGAGGGCGCCGTGCAGACCGCGCTGAACGCCGTGTGGGGCGTGGTACACCACCTCGGCGGCGGCACCGACCCCGCCAACCCGGGGCCGGGCGACCTGTTCGACGAGCTCGCACCCGTGACCCTTCCGGAGGACTGAAGGCTCCTCCCGGGCCGAGGCCCCGGACGCACGGCGCCGTGCGTCCGGGACCGTCCGCCGGTCAGGGCAGGTCGGCCGTCCCGGCGAGGATGGGCTGGTCCACCAGGCGTGAGAGCACCAGCGTGCTCTTGGTGCGCACCACGAACGGCTCGGCGCCCAGGCGCTCGATGACCTCCTCCAGGTGGTGGGTGTCGCGGGCGCGGACCTGCACGATGGCGTCCGCCTCCCCGGTGACCGTGCACGCGGAGGTGATCTCGGCGTAGCCCGCCAGTCCGGAGCGGATCTCCCCCGGCGAGGTGCGGGCGCGGCAGTAGAGCTCGATGAACGCCTCGGTGGTCCACCCGACGGCCTGGGGCTCGACCACCACCGTGAACCCGCGCACCGCGCCGGAGTCCACCAGGCGGTCCACCCGGCGCTTGACGGCGGAGGGGCTCAGCCCGACCTGCCCGCCGATCTCGGCGAAGCTCATCCGCGCGTCCGCGCCGAGTATCGCGATGATCCGCTCATCGACACGATCGAGCCGCATGACGCCCTTCGCCTCCGTGTGTTTTGTCCGCTTCTACTCAAGGCTGGGCACATGTTACCGGGCGTGCCCACCTGCACTCGGTGTCACCCCGTGTCGCTTCCGTTCTTGACTCTCAGAAGTGATATCAATTCACAGAGTAGTAAAATCGGGGGGAAGGGCAGACAAGTGCGAGCACGAACCTGGGTCGCGGCATCGGTGGTCCTGGCCTCCCTGGCCACGGCGGCCCCCGCGCAGACCCCACCGGCGCAGGCGGCCCCCGGCGTCACCCGGGTCGACCAGAAGGCCCTGGACTGGGGCCCCTGCGAGGACCTGCGGCCCCTGGCCGACGAGGAACTGGAGTGCGCCACCCTCACCGTGCCCATGGCGCGCACCTCCGGCGGCGGCCGGGTCAACGGACTCAACGACACCGTCCGGATCGCTCTGTCCCGGGTCCCCGCCACCGGCGAGGCCCGCCACACGCTCCTGGTGAACCCGGGCGGGCCCGGCAGCGCAGGACGCGCCTGGGCGTCCCACACCGCCCTGCGCATGCCCGCGAACCTGCGCGAGGTCTACGACGTCGTCGCCTTCGACCCGCGCGGCGTCGGCGCCTCCACCCCCGCCATCGCCTGCGATCCCGAGTACTTCACCCCGGTGCGCCCCGGCACCGTGCCGGCCGACGCCACCGGCGAGGCCGTCCTGCGCGCCGACGCCATGGACTACGCCCAGGCATGCGCGGACAACACCGGGGCCCTGCTCAGCCACACCCGCACCGAGGACACCGCGCACGACATGGACGCCATCCGGGCGGCCCTGGACCTGGAGCGCTTCGACTACCTCGGCTACTCCTACGGCACCTACATCGGCACCGTCTACTCCGCGCTCTACCCCGACCGCGTGCGCGCCCTGGTCCTGGACAGCGTCGTCAACCCCGACAACCCCTGGTACGAGAGCAACCTCGTGCAGAGCCGCGCCCTGGACCGCGCGGCCCGCAACTTCTTCGACTGGACGGCCCGCCACGACGCCGCCTACGGGCTCGGCACCACCGGCGAGGAGGTCGCCGCGGCCTACTACGCGCTGCGCTCGGAACTGGGCCGGGCACCGATCCAGGACACCGTCGGCCCCACGGAGCTGGAGAACGCCGCCATCGTCGTCGCCTACAGCGGCTCCGCCTGGCCCGCGGTGGCCGAGGCGCTCTCGGCCCGGATCACCCGCGGGGACGACGCCCCGCTGCTCGCCCTGCACGAGCGCTTCGGCGACGACGCCGACTCCGACAACGGCTACGGGGGCTACCTCGCCGTCCAGTGCACCGACACGCACTGGCCCCGGAACTGGAACACCTGGCGCTCCGACACTCGGGAGACGCACCGGGAGGCGCCCTTCATGGCGTGGAACAACACCTGGTACAACGCCCCGTGCATCACCTGGGAGGCGGACTCCGGCGACTGGTTCCAGGTCGGCGACGGCCCCGGGGAGCACACCCCCTACGACGGGGACGTCCTCCTCGTCCACGCCACCGAGGACGGCGCCACCCCGGTGGAGGGAGCCTTCGCCCTGCGCGAGCGCCTGCCCCGATCGTCCCTGGTGATCGAGGAGGGCGGTATCACCCACGGGGTCGCCCTCGGCGGCAACACCTGCGTGGACGAGGCCGTGGCCGCCTACCTCCGGGACGGCAGGCTGCCCGAGCGCGCCGAGGGCGGGGGCCCCGACCTCACCTGCCAGGCGCGTCCCGAGCCGAGTCCGCACACCGTGCGCGAGGAGAGCGGGGACGGGTCGGAGGCGGCTACCCCGGCCCGGCCAGGGACAGCGGGGCAAGCGGTCGAATAGTCTGGAACCGGCGCGAACAGGCTGAGCCAGTCGTCCCCCGGCGTCCGCCTGAGGGCACCGGGAAGATGGGGGAGATGCGATGCTGCGAACCTCGCCGGTACGGATCCTCGGAGAACGCGACCGGGAGGCCGTCCGCGCGCTCCTGGACGCCGACCCCGTCGGCAACGTGTTCGTCGCCTCCCGCCTGATGGCCACCGGTATCTCCGGCGGACCCAGCGGCGCCGAGGTGTGGGGACACATGGAACGCGGACGCCTGACCGCCCTGTGCTACTCCGGCGCCAACATGGTGCCCGTCAACGCCGGTCCGGACGCCGTCCGCAGCTTCGCCGACCACGCCCGCTGGCGGGGCCGCCGCTGCTCCTCGATCGTCGGGCCGGTCGAGGCGGTCAGCGACTTCTGGCAGCAGGTCACCCCCGCGTGGGGTCCGGCCCGGGCCATCCGCGCCTGCCAGCCCGTGCTGGAGATCAGCGGCCCGCCCGCCGTGCCCGCCGACCCCCTGGTGCGCCGGGTCCGCCTGTCCGAGCTCAACATCCTCGTTCCCGCCTGCGTGGCCATGTTCACCGAGGAGGTCGGCGTGCCGCCGGACTCGGGCGACGGCGGCGCGCTCTACCGCGCCCGGGTGGAGGAACTGGTCCGCACCGGACGGGCCTTCGCGCGGATCGAGGACGGCCGGGTGGTGTTCAAGGCCGAGATCGGCGCGGTCACCCAGCACGCCTGCCAGGTCCAGGGCGTGTGGGTCCACCCCGACCTGCGCGGACGCGGCCACTCCACGGCCGGGATGGCGGCGGTGGTCGAGTACGCGCTGGCGGAGATCGCCCCGCGGGTGACCCTCTACGTCAACGACTACAACACGGCGGCCCGCGCCGCCTACGGCAGAGTCGGCTTCCGCCAGGTGGGCGAGGTCATGTCGGTGCTCTTCTAGCCCGCCCCGCCCTTCGCCGCCCCGGAGGCACCGCCCCACCCGTCTCACGCGCCCCGAGCCGGGCGCTTTCTGACGAACCCGTGTCAGTCCCGCGCCCGGGGAGCCGGATCGGGAGGGAGCCCCGGTTAGCCTGGCCGGAGGTCAGCGGCGCGCAGCGCCCTCCACCCCCGACGAGAGAGCGCCATGCAGCACAACCCGACCGGCCGGGCCCGCCTGGGCCTGGCCCTCCTCCTCGGCATGCTCGCCGTCCTGGGGCCGCTCAACGTCGACATGTACCTGCCGGGCTTCCCCGACATCGCCGCCGACCTCGGAGCCAGCGCCTCCCACGTGCAGCTGAGCCTGACCACCTGCCTGGTGGGCCTGGCCGTGGGCCAGGTGGTCGTCGGCCCGATCAGCGACGCCCGGGGGCGCCGCGGCCCGCTGGTCGCCTCCCTGGTCCTGTTCGTGCTCTCCTCGCTGCTGTGCGCGCTGGCCCCCGACATCACCGTCCTGGCGGCGGCGCGCTTCCTCCAGGGGATCACCGCCTCGGCCGGGGTCGTGCTCTCCCGCGCGGTCGTGCGCGACGTGTTCGACGGAGCCGAGCTGACCAGGTTCTTCGCGCTCCTGATGGTGATCAACGCGGTGGCGCCCCTGGTCGCGCCGGTCGCGGGCGGCGCCCTGCTCTGGCCCCCCTTCGCGGGGTGGCGGGCGATCTTCCTGGCCCTGGCGCTGCTCGGCGCGGCCATCGCCCTCACCGTGGCCCTGCGTCTGGAGGAGACCCTGCCGGCGGAGCGGCGCATCCCCGGCACGGTCGGCGGCACCCTGCGCACGATGGGCGCGCTGCTGCGCGACCGCTCCTTCCTCGGCTACGCCCTGGTGGTCGGCCTCGTGCACGGCGGCAGCTTCGCCTACGTCGCCGGGACGCCGTTCGTCTACCAGGACCTGCACGGGGTGTCCCCGCAGGTCTTCGGGGTGCTGTTCGGCGTCAACGGCGCCGCCATCATCACCGGGAGCTGGGCCGTGGGCCGCTTCGGCCCCCGGTTCGGTGAGCGCCGCCTGCTGGTGGGCGCGGTGACCGCGGCCACGGCGGCGACCGGGGTCCTGCTCGCGGCGACTCTGCTGGACGGCCCGCTGATCACCCTGGTGGCGCCCATCTTCGTGTACATGACGTGCATGGGGGTGATCCTCACCGGCTCCTTCGCGCTGGCCATGCACGGGCAGGAGCGTCGCGCGGGCAGCGCCAGCGCGCTGCTGGGCGCGCTGTCCCCGCTCTTCGGCGCGGCCGTGGCCCCGCTGGTGGGACTGGACGAGAGCACCGCCGTGCCCATGGGCGCCGCCCTGTTCGCCACATCCGCCCTGGGCCTGGGGGCCCTGCTGGCCCTGACCCCGGCGCGCGTGCGCCGGCCCCAGCCCGACCTGGCGGGCTGAGTCCCGCCGGGCCCGGGCGGGGCCGCCCGACCGCGGTGCCCTGAGGCCCGTCGCGCGGACCGGGTCAGGAGGCGAGGGCGGTGGGGCCCATGAGGAAGTCGGGGTCCAGCTGGGCGGCCAGGTCCGCCCCCTTGGCCTCGTTGGCCCAGGCCCGCGCGTTGCGCAGGTGGAACTCCGCCGACTGCCGGGTGAACTTCTCCCAGTCCTTGGGCGCGCCGTCCACCATGTCCCGCATCAGGGCCAGGGCCTTGACGTTGTCCTCCTCCAGCTCCGACAGCTCGGGGTGGCGCCCCTTCTCCATCGCGCGCACGAACCCCGAGTGCGTCATCCAGCCCGAGAGCTCCTCGCCCACGTGCTCGCGCAGGAACTCCACGTCCGCCGTGTCCTGGACCTTGTTGCCGATCACCCGGATGGCCACGTCGTGGTCGCGGGCGTACTCGGCGTACTGGCGGTAGACGCCCACCCCGCGCACGGTGGGCTCGGCGACCAGGAAGGTCATGTCGAAGCGGGTGAACATCCCCGAGGCGAAGGAGTCGGCGCCCGCGGTCATGTCCACGACCACGTACTCGCCCGGGCCGTCCACGAGGTGGTTGAGGTACATCTCGGCCGCACCCACCTTGGAGTGGTAGCAGGACACGCCCAGGTCGCCCTCCGCGAAGGGGCCGGTGACCATGAGCGTGGCCCCCGCGGCGGGGACGCCGAAGCGGGCGTGCAGCGGGTTGTCACCGGTCACCGTGAGCAGGCGCGACCCCCGGCCCGGGGGAGTGGTCTTGATCATCGCCTCGGCGGAGTGGATGCGCGGGTTGTCGCCGCGCAGCACCTCCTTGATCTCGTGCAGGTGCGCGCCCAGCGGGACGAGCCGGGCCAGGCGCTCCCCGTCCAGGCCCAGGGCCGCGCCCAGGTTCTGGTTGATGTCGGCGTCGATGGCCACCACGGGCACGTGCTGTGCGGCCAGGTAGCGGGTGAACAGCGCGGAGAGAGTGGTCTTGCCGCTGCCGCCCTTGCCCGCGAACGCGATCTTCATGTGAGCCCTTCCGTCGGTGTGTGGACGGGTCCGCGCGAGGGCCCGGTCCGGACACGGGACGGGCTGGGCGCGGCCCGGTATGGAAACGATTATCGTTCCTCTTCAGCGCACTGTCAGCGAAAAAGCCGCTTCGGAGCGCGCATTGCCAACGTGTTACACCTCACATGGGCGACTCTGGAGTCCGGACTGTTTCCTTTGTCCACATCGGGGATGACACGTGACGGCGTTTTGGCGCCAATCCCGGGCAGGGGGAACTCGGGTGTGCTGTTCTGGAGCCAGCACACCCTTGTCTAAGGTGAGTGCAGGCGGCGCAACCCGCGCTCGTCGCGGGTGATTGGAGTGACCGGATGGCTGAGGCGAGGCAACTCCGGGAATACGTGCCCGCGGAAGTACCGGAGAGTGCGGCGGCGACCACACCGCCGATCGAGGCGGCGGAGTGGACCGGCGGGGTCACCGACCACACCGTGTGGAGCTGCGCCGGGAACCTGACCGCGGTGCGCTCCATCCGCGCCCGCGTCCGCAACTTCCTCGCCCGCACGGGCCACTCCGAGAGCGCTCTGGACGACGCCGAGCTGGCGGTCAGCGAGCTGGCGACCAACGCCCTGCTGCACTCGCGCTCGGGGCAGAGCGGCGGGGTCATGACGCTGTTCATCCGCTCCGACGCCGGGCGCCTGCGGGTGGCGGTGGCCGACCAGGGGGCCCGGGACGGCGAGGGCCTGCACACCCGCGAGGACGGCGACGACTTCGGCCGCGGCAAGCTCATCGTCGACAGCTGCGCCACCCGCAGCGGCGAGTACTGGAGCGACGCCGCCCACGTGGCCTGGTTCGAGATCGACGACCACACGCCCGGCGCCGACGCCGAGGTCCCGACCGCCGAGCTGGCGGTCGAGGACTGAACGGCCCCGTCCACCCGGACGGGCGGCCACGACTCCGCAGGCCCTGCGCCGATCGGCGCGCCTCCCCCGCCGCCACCCGCGGTGCTCCGGACCCGGCACCCCCTCCGTACCGCCCCCGACGGCCCGCCCCGCGCCGGTCCCGCGGACCCCCGCCGGGCTCACAGCACCCGGGGCCGCGCGATTCGCTCCGGCTCGGGGGCGCAGTGCACGGTCACCTGGCGTCCCTCCGGGGGAGGGCAGTCCGCCCCGGTCAGCACACAGGAACCCGTCCACAGGGCCAGCGCCACCAGCGCCACCCGGGTGGCCTCGTCGCCCCGCTCGTCCACCGCCACCACGTCGTCGGCGGTCAGATCCAGCGCCTCGCGCAGCTCCGAGAAGCGCGCCATCAGGTGGTTGTGCGGGTACAGGGTGGTCAGCAGCCCGGCGCTGGTGTGCTCGTAGCCCAGGATGCCGTTGTCGAACAGTCCGCGCGTGGGGCTGTACCCGCTGCCGTCGGGGCTGGGCTGCAGCAGCTCCTCGAAGGGTGTCGTCCCCAGCACGTGACCGAAGGCGATCACCTGCCGCACCCTGGAGTGCTCCGCCAGCTCCAGCGCGGTCGGCACCAGTTCCTCGCTGACCAGCAGCAGGCGGGCGTCGGTCTCGGCGAGCACGGCGCACTGGGTGTCGGCGCCGGAGGCGGTCGACAGCGGAAGCGCCCGCCCGCCCACGGACATCACCGTGTAGGTGGCCAGGAAGCGGTCGGGCGAGACCGGCGCCAGCACCCCCACCACGTCGCCGAAGCACATGCCCCGGCGGCTGAGCCCGGCGGCGGCCTGCTCCACCGTGGCGGCGAAGGACAGGGCGTCCACCCGGTGCCCCGCCCCGCGGATCGAACCACCGCGCCCGGTGCGCAGCCGGAGCCGCTCGTACAGGCCTCCGGTCAGCGAGCCGATCGGGTCGTCGCGGCGCGGTAGGTGGCGCCCCGGTCGTCCGGTTCCTGAAGACAGTCCTACCCCCATGCGTACCCCCAGTTCGCCCATCCGTCGGTGGCACCGTCGCCCGGGTTCGTCACGCCCCCTCCACGTGGCGAACCCGGGAGCGACGCTCCGGTCGGCGGATGCGGTCTCCCTCCCCAGGACGCACTCCGCGCCGACGCGGTCTTCCACCGGCCCCGAGAACCTCCCCGGGGCTGACGGGCCGTCACGGAACCGGTCCTGCGGCCGGGTCTCGACGGCCGTTCACGGGACCCGTGCGAACGTGCCACCGCGGTGCCACGAACGTGGTGTCCCATGGCTTGAAGCCTAGCGCGTTCACAGTCAGATGCACATGCATATTGCTATGCACATGCATATGTAGATTCAGCTCGTACCAGCTTGTGGAGGCCGTGATCCGTACGCAAACGGGCAGAAGGGACGGGTGTCAGTCCGAGGTCCCGTGCAGGCGCAGCCAGGAGGCGATCTGGGTACGCGAGTGGAAGCCCATCTTGCGGTTGATGTTGGCCACGTGCCGCGCGGCGGTCGACGGCGTGATGAACAGCGTGCGGGCGATCTCGGGGTTGCTCTCCCCGCGGCTCACCAGACGGGCCACCTCCAGTTCGCGCCGGGTCAGCAGTTGTTCGGGGGTGACCGACTCGGGTGCGGGCGGCGGCCCCTGCCGGGTTCCCCGCCCCCGCTGCGGCCTCCTGGCCTGGCTCTGGGCTCCGCGGCGCGGCTGCGGGCGCCGGCCCTCCTCGACCAGGCGCTCGCCCTCGCGGACCGCCTCCGACAGGCTCAGGCCCCGGCCCCGCTCCCACCAGTTCACCAGGTGGCGGCGGCGCCGACGCGTGTCCTCCGTACCGCCGAACGGCCACGGAGCCGGGTGCGTGGACAGCCCCAGCCGCTGGCGCGCGCTCGCCGCCGCGCCCACCAGGCGGCAGGCGGGCTCGCGTAGTCCCGCGGCGAAGGCCACCCGCGCGATCGCGGTCAGGGCGCGCGCCGCGTCCGCCCGCTGCCCCGTCGAGTGGCTCAGCAGCAGGCCCTCGCTGAGGTAGTCGTAGGCCTGCCCGGTGGAGCCCAGGGCGTGCGCCACCCGGCCGATCCCGGCCAGGCAGCGCGCCTCCTCGGCCGCGGCGCCGATCAGCCGCTGGGTGTCCAGCGCCTCCCGGTAGCAGCGGTCCGCCGTCAGCAGGTCACCGCTGGCCTCGGCCGTGCAGGCCTGCCCCATGAGGGTGACGCCCACGCCCCACCGGTGGTCGATGCCGCGCAACAGGGTCAGCGCGGCGTTGTAGTGCTGGTCGGCCGTGGGGTGGTCGCCCTGCTGGGCCACCAGGGCGGCCCGCGTGCCCAGGGCGATCGCCTCGCCCCACAGGTCGCCCGCCTCACGGCACAGCCGCAGCGCCTCCTCCACCCGCACCGCGGCCTGGTCCGGAACGCGGTCGCGTACCTCCACCAGGGCGAGCAGGTTCAGCGCGGTGCGCACGAACACGTCGTCCCCGGCCTCGCGGCACAGCCGCAGGCCCTCCTCGCCCAGTGCCAGCGCCAGCGCGTGGGCGCGCTGCACCCGCGCCAGCTGGGCCCGGCCCACCAGGGCACGGGCGCGCGAGGCGGCCTTGGCCGACTCGTCCGATTCCAGCAGGCGGTCCATCCACTGGGCGCCCTCGGCGTAGCACTGGTGGCTCACCCAGTGCGCGACCAGGCTGACGCACAGCCGCAGCCCGGGTTCCGCCGCGCCGTGGTCCAGCGACCAGCGCAGCAGGGAGCGCAGGGTGTCGTACTCGGCGATCACCCGCTGGCGGCCCGACTCGCGCTCGCTCCAGGGCATGGACCGGCTCGACTCCAGCTTCTGGCCCAGGTCCTCCACCAGGACCATCATCCGCTCCAGGAGCCGCTCCTGGAACAGCTCCGCCTCGCCCTCGGCGGCCAGCCGGGCGTGCGCGAACCGCCGCACCGCCTCGGGCATCCGGTAGCGCACGCGTCCCTCGAACTCACCGGTCACGGTGATCAGCGAACGGTTCAGCAGCGACGTCACCAGGTCCAGGATGGACGACTCCGGCAGTGCCTCGTCGGCGCACACCTGCTCGGCCAGCTCCAGGTCCCAGCCGCGGAACACCGACAGGCGGCGCAGCAGCGTCCGCTCGGTTTCCGGCAGCTCGCCGTAGACGAAGTCCAGGACCAGCGGCAGCATCTGGATCCGCGAGACCGCCTGCCCCGGGCCCGGCCGGGCCGCGGGGGAGTCCAGGTAGGCGCGCAGGCTCCGGGCCAGGGTCCTGGGCCCGGCGTCGGGCGCGCTCGCGCCCAGCACCTCGATGCCCAGCGGGATCCCCCCGGCCATGTCGCACAGCTCCGTGACGGTCTCCAACTCCTCGCGCGAGACCGAGAAACGGGGGTCGCGCGTGCGGGCGCGGTCCAGGAACAGGCGCACCGCCTCCGAACCGGAGGGGTCGGGCGGCGGCCCCTTGCGCGCGGGCAGCGGCAGCGCCATCGGGGTCACCCGCCACACCGTTCCGCCGGTCAGCCGGATCGGGTCCTCACTGGTGAGCAGGATCGACACGGCGGGGCAGGCGGACAGCAGGGCCTCGCCGACCTCCACCACCTCCTCGGCCACGTGCTCGCAGGCGTCCAGCACCAGCAGCAGGCGGCGGTCGCGCAGCGCCTCGGTCACCGTGGCCGCCAGGGGCTGTCCGGGTTCCTCGACCACCCCCACGGCGGCGCACACCCGCGCGTAGACCTCCAGCGTCGTGCGCGCGTCCGTCAGCTCGGCCATCCACACCCCGTCGGGGAAGGACACGGTGGACTGCTCGGCCAGACGCAGGGCCAGACGGGTCTTGCCCATCCCGTCGGTTCCGCTCAGTGTGACGCAACGACTGGAGTCGAGCAGGCGCAGCAAATCGCTCAGGTCCCGCTCGCGGCCCACGAATCCGGTGCCCGGACGGGGGAGGTTGTGCCGCGCGGGCGCGGTCAAAGGTGCCATGGCCTTCACATGTAGGGGTGGTCGGAGGAGGTCGTCACCAGGAACGGGGGAAGGGAGGCAGGGCGGACGTGGTCGGGTGGGCGGGTGGTACCTGGAGTTCCTGTCTTAGCGGGTGCACGCGCACTGTGCAAGTGCTTCCCGGCCCGGCGGGGCCTGTTACCCACCGTCCCTAGAGGAAGCCCAGCCGGTCAACTGCGTCCTCGACGAAATCGAGAGTTTTCTGAAGATGTTCGCGATATGTCGGGCCGCGGTGGCCTGGCTGATGGTCAGCCGCTCGGCGATCTCCCGGTTGGACAGGCCGCGCTCGGCGAGCTCGGCCACCTCCCTCTCCCTCGGGGTCAGCGAGTCCGGTCCCGAGGGGCCGGGGGAGGCGGGGCGCGGGAAGGCCAGCGCCCGGTCGAGCACCTGCTCCAGGGGCAGGGCGCGCCACGCGCTCCACGCCTCGGCGGTGCGGGCCCCGCCCACCGCGCGCTCGGCCGCCGACCGCAGCCGCAGCGTCTCCGCAGAGGGCCGGTCCAACGACGTGCGCAGGTCGGCGGCGACCCCCGCCAGGGCCGCGGCACGCTCCGCCTCCTCCTCGGCCAGCGCCAGGTCCGCGAGCGCCTCCAGGGCGCGCGCCACCGCGATCCGCTGGCCGGAGGTGAAGCTGACCCGCAGGCACGTGGCCAGGGGCTCGCGGGCCAGGAGGGTCTCGTCCTGGGACAGGTACAGGCGGCCCAGGTCCCGGGCGCAGTGCGCGGTGGCCGGAGCGGCCTCCAGCTCCCCGAAGACCGACAGCGCCTCGGTGAACAGCTCGCGCGCCCGTTCGAAGTCCCGCCGCTCGGCCGCGAGCGAACCCAGGCCGTGCAGGCAGCGCGCCACGCTCCACCGGTCGCCCAGGTCCTGCGCCAGCGCGATGCTCTGCTCCAGGTACCCGCCCGCCAGATCCGGTTCGCCCCGGCGGCGGGCCAGCCGCGCCATCACCTCCAGCGTGGTCGCCTCGGTGATGGGGTCGCCGGACCGGGCGACCCAGGCCCTGGCCCGGTCGGCGTGCCGCTGCCCCTCCTCGGGCGTGCCGGTGCGCAGCGCGAGCGCCGCCAGGGTCGCCAGCGCCGAGGCCGCCGCCCCCGCCTCACGGCAGGCCCGGGCGGCCTCCAGGGCGCACGTGGCCAGCTGGCGCACGCGCGGGACCGTGTCCAGGTCCAGCCGAAGCTCGGCGTGCAGCGCCAGGGCGCGCGCCCGCAGGTGCGGGGACTGGCCGTCGGGGTCGGTGTCCAGGGCCCGCTCCAGCACGCGGCTGCCCTCGGCGGCCAGGTCGCGCACCATCCAGTACGGGCGCAGCGCCACGCACACCCGCAGGGCCTCGTCCACGCGGCCCCGCGACAGGGCCCAGTCCACCACCCGGGCGTGGTTCTCCCGGTGGTGGTCGAGCAGCCTCAGCTGCGCGAGGCGCTCGTTCCAGGCCAGGGGGGCGCAGCAGGCCTTGGCCCACTCCTCCAGCCGGGTGACGCAGAAGCGCAGGTACCTCTCCCAGCGCTGGTCGCGGCCCCCGTCCTGGGCCAGGCGCTCGGCGGCGTAGGCGCGCACCGTCTCGGTCAGCCGGTAGTGCGTGGTGCCGTCGATCTCGGCGTCCATCACCACCAGCGACTTGTCGAGCAGGGAGAAGTGCAGCCGCAGGATGTCGGAGGGGTCGACGCCCTCGCCCGAGCACACGTCCTCGGCGGCCTCCAGGTACCACGTGGAGAACACCGAAAGCCGGTGCAGCAGCAGCCGCTCCGGTTCGGTGAGCAGGTCGTGGCTCCACTCCAGGACCGCGCGCAGGGTGCGCTGGCGCGGCGGCAGGTCCTCGGAGCCGTCGCTGGTCAGCAGCTGGAAGCGGTCGTCCAGGCGGCGCAGGATCTGCTGTACCGACAGCACACGCACCCGGGCGGCCGCCAGCTCGATGGCCAGCGGCATGCCGTCCAGCATGCGGCAGATCTCCGCGGCGTAGCCGGAGTTCTCCCGGGTCATCTCGAACCCCGAGCGCGCGGCGTGCGCCCGGGTGACGAACAGGCGCACCGACTCGTAGCGCTGGGTGTCCCGCCGGGGGATGGGCGCGGGGTCGGCGGCGTAGGGGTCGGTGGGGGTGGGCCGCGCGGGCAGGGACAGCGGGGGCACGCGCCAGATGCTCTCCTGCGGCACGTGCAGCGGCTGGCGGCTGGTGGCCAGGATGCGCACCCGCGGACAGTCGCGCAGCACCGCCCGGCACAGCTGCTCCATCGGACCCACCGCGTGCTCGCAGGTGTCCAGGAGCAGCAGCAGGTTGCGGGTGCGCAGCGAGGTGATGATGGCGTCCGTCATCGTGCGCGCGTCGTCCTCCACCGCCTGCAGGCCGACCGCCACCGCGCGCAGCGCCTGGTCGTGGGTGTTGGCCTCGCTCAGGTCGACGAAGCGCACCCCGTCGGGGAAACGCCGCATGACCCGCTCGGCCAGGTGCAGGGCCAGGCGCGTCTTGCCGATGCCGCCGGTGCCGGTCAGGGTCACCATCCTGGAGTTGGCCAGGAGGTGGCCCAGGTCGACGATGTCGCGCTCACGGCCGACGAAGCTGACGAACTCGCCGGCGGACAGGGGCAGGTTGTGGCGGGGAGGGGACATGGCCTCGATCACTAGCCTGTGCTTGTGTGGGACCTCCGCCGCGCTTCGGTCCGTGTTCGGGAGCCCGGGGCACGGGGACCCCGCGGGCACCCCGACAAACCCCAGCGGCTGAGGCTCAGTCCACGCACGGCCCCAGGGCGGCGGAGGCCCGCTCCGCCGCGCCCGTGGAAGGCGCGGCGGAGCGGGGAACGCTGTTCCCAGTGTCGCACCCGGGGGCCGGAGTTGTCCCCCGAATGGCCGGTTCCGGCACGAGCGGCCGGAAACCGCCCATGCCGGCCGCGGTGCGGACTCCCGGCGGACGGGGAGGGCTACTCCGCCTTCTCCGGGGACCAGGTGGACGGGTCGGCCGGCCCCTGCTCACCCGAGCCCATGTCCTTGACCTCGTGCGCGCCGTCCTCGCCGAAGGGCGGGAACCACACGAAGGGGATGCCCTTCTTGGCGGCGTACTGGATCTGCTTGCCGACCTTGGCGGTGGAGTGGAACACCTCGGTGTTGAACCCGCGCCCGCGCAACAGCTCACCCGTGCGCAGGGCCTCCCGGCGGCGCTCGGCGCTCGGCACCACGACCATCACGTCGGTGGGGCAGACCCGCCCCTCCCGGATCCGCCCCTCGGCGACGAGCTTGGCGAAGATGCGGGTGAGGCCGATGGAGATGCCCACGCCCGGCAGGCGCCTGCGGATGAACTGCCCGGCCAGGTCCTCGTACCTGCCGCCCGCGCAGATGCTCCCGTAACCGGGGTCGTCGTCGAAGGAGGCCTCGTAGACCGTCCCGGTGTAGTAGTCCAGGCCGCGGGCGATGGACAGGTCGGCGACGACGGCGCCCTCGGGCAGGTCGGCCAGATCGTCCAGGACGAACCCCAGCTCCTCCAGGCCCTCGTCGAGCAGGGCCGAGGACACGCCCAGCGCGCGGACCCGGTCGGCCACGTCGGCGCCGGTGCCCCGCACGCGGGCCAGCTCCAGGCACGGGGCGACCTGGTCCTCGGACAGGCCCTCCTCCAGCAGGATCGCGCGCACGCCCTCGTCGCCGATCTTGTGCAGCTTGTCCACGGCGCGGATGACCGCGACGGGGTCCTTGATGCCCAGGCCCTCGTAGAAGCCCTGGAGCACCTTGCGGTTGTTGACGTTGAGCGTCCAGGCGGGGATGTCCAGGCCGCTGAGCACCCGGTGCACGATGCGCGGCAGTTCGGCGTCGAAGTGCAGCGGCACGGAGTCGACGTTGATGACGTCGATGTCGCACTGGGTGAACTCGCGGAAGCGTCCCTCCTGGGGGCGCTCGCCCCGCCACACGCGCTGCATCTGGTAGCGCTTGAAGGGGAAGGACAGCTCGTTGAAGTGCTGGGCGACGTAGCGCGCGAAGGGCACGGTCAGGTCGAAGTGCAGTCCGAGCCTGGCGTCGGAGTCGTCCTTGGCGTCGGCCTGGAGGCGGTGCAGGGTGTAGACCTCCTGGGAGGTCTCGCCCTTGGCCATGAGCACGTCCAGGTTCTCCACGCTCGGGGTCTCCACCGACGCGAAGCCGAAGGACTCGAACCCCGCGCGGATATGGTCCAGCCAGCGCTGCTCCACGGCCCGGACCTGGGGGGTCCACTCGGGGAAACCGCTGATGGGAGTGGGGCGGACGACGCGCTGATCGGACATGTGGGGTTCTCGGCTCACAGTTTCGTGTCGGACTCGCTGGCCCCCGCGGCTCGTCTCCCGCAGCACGCGCGTGCGCGGGCGGGTCACACGGGGAAGGGCCAGCCCATACTACGTCCAACGCGGCCGGCGGGGGCGGGTACGCCTTCGCCCCGGCCTCCGGACGGGCCGTTCCGCGGTGTGTCCGGTCGGGTCCCGGCCGTCGGGGGTCGTCCGGGCCCGCGGGGCTCCCGCGTCCGGAAGGACGCCCGGGCCGAGGCGCGGCGGAGTTCCGGAGGCGACACGGCCCCGAAGGCCGCCACCGGCCCACGTGGACGGTTGTGGGCCGGTGGGGCGCCGAGGCACCGACCGGGGGTGCCGACCGGTCGACGCCGAAGAGTGAGACGTCGACGGGCGGTCGCCCACCCCGGGACGAGGCCGGGGCTCCCGCGCAGGGGTCGCGTCCTCGTGCCAGGAGTCTTCTCCGCGACCGCACGTGCCAGTGCGGGGGCCCTGTCTCCACCGTAGACTCCGGGGCGCGCGGCGGACAGGGATTGGCGCGGCCGAAAGCGGCCGAAAACGGCCGCTCACAATGTCGTAAAGTCGCCCCTCCGGGGTACAGGTGTGTGCTTACCTTGTCACGGTCAGTCCCGGGCAGGGGACTCACCGCCACGGGGCCGCCAGGGCACCCGTGGCTCCCCACGCTGCCCCGGCCCGAGAACCCCACGTGTTCCCCAGGTGTGTTCTGTTGCACCAGTGCCCGGAAACGCCTTAACCATCGGCCGTCCGGTGTTAGGTTCCAGGGACGGTGCCTCTCGCGGCGGTGCCAACGCCGACGAGTCCCGTACCCCTCAGGACCGGGTCGTGCGAGCCCCGTCGCCCCTCCGGCCCGGCACTCCCGCTAGGACTAACTGTGATCGATCCAGCCAACAGCACGAACCACGACCACGCATCCACCGGGCTGTCCACCAAGATCATCGTCGCCGGTGGCTTCGGGGTCGGCAAGACCACGTTCGTCGGCGCGGTCTCGGAGATCCCACCCGTACGCACCGAAGCCGCGGTCACCACCGCCAGCGCGGACGTGGACGACCTCTCCCACACCCCGGACAAGACGAGCACCACGGTCGCGATGGACTTCGGCCGTATCTCGCTGGACACCGACCTGACCCTCTTCCTGTTCGGCACCCCGGGCCAGCAACGCTTCTGGTTCATGTGGGACGACCTGGTGCGCGGCGCTCTGGGCGCGGTGATCCTCGCCGACACCCGCCGCCTGGAGGACACCTTCCAGGCGCTGGACTACTTCGAGCGCCAGTACCGGCTGCCCTTCGTGGTGGCCGTCAACGAGTTCGACCCCGAGGCGTTCTACAGCGCGGACGAACTGCGAGACGCCCTGGACCTGCCCCCCGAGGTCCCGGTCGTCTACTGCGACGCCCGCGAGCGCAACTCGGTCGTGCGGGTCCTGGTGACCCTGGTCAAGCACGCCATGGCCCTGGAGGCCCGCCAGCGCCACCAGCGCCAGCTCGCCTGAGGGACCCGGGTGCCGCGGGGCGCGGCGCCTCGCCGTCCGCGTCCGCCGGGCGCCCGGGTTTCCTCCGCGGGCGGTTTCGGGGGGTTCCCCCGGGGGCTGTGTCCGGCGTTACTCTGTGGTGGTGTTCGGACGAATGGCGGAAAGCGTCCGCCGCTTCCTGGGTAAGCCCGGTGCGGTGGATCTGCGGCCTTATACCAAGCTCCTGTCGGCGATCGAGGCCGAGGAGGATGGTCTGCGTGAGCTCAGCGACACCGAGCTGACGGACAAGGCCATCGAACTCGGCAACGCCGAACTCCCCTACGAGCGCGACGACCTCGTGTCGCTGTGCGCGGTCGGCCGCGAGGCCGCCCGGCGCGCCCTCGACGAGCGGCCGTTCGACGTGCAGCTCCTCGGCGTCATGGCCCTGCTCGACGGCCACGTCGCCGAGATGGCCACGGGCGAGGGCAAGACCCTGGCGGGCGCCCTGGCCGCGGCCGGGTTCGCGCTGCGCGGCAAGCGCGTGCACGTGCTGAGCGTCAACGACTACCTGGCCAGGCGCGACGCCGAGTGGATGCGCCCCCTCTACGACATGCTCGGCGTCACCGTGGGCTGGATCAACGAGGACTCCACGCCGGGGGAGCGCCGGGCCGCCTACTCCCGGGACGTCACCTACGCCTCCGTCAGCGAGCTGGGCTTCGACGTCCTGCGCGACCGGATGGTGACCGACATCGAGGACCGCGTCGTGCCGCCGCCCAGCGTCGCCATCATCGACGAGGCCGACTCGGTGCTCGTCGACGAGGCGCGCGTGCCGCTGGTGCTCGCCGGAGCCGCGGAGAGCGTGGCCGCCGACGTGCGGATGGCCGACGTCGTCCGCTCGCTCAAGCCCCGCCTGCACTACGAGGTCGACGGCGAGGGGCGCAACGTCCAGCTCACCGACGCCGGGATCGACGTGGTGGAGAAGGAGCTCGGCGGGGTCGACCTGTACTCCGAGGACGACACCTCCGTCCTGCCGCAGGTCAACCTGGCCCTGCACGCCCACGTGCTGCTCCAGCGCGACGTCCACTACGTGGTGCGCGACGGCGAGGTGCGCATCATCAACGAGTCGCGCGGCCGCATCGCCCTGCTCCAGCGCTGGCCGGACGGCCTGCAGGCCGCGGTCGAGGCCAAGGAGAAGGTGGCGGTCAGCGAGACCGGCGAGGTGCTGGACTCCATCACCGTGCAGTCGCTCGTCCTGCGCTACCCCACCCGCGGCGGCATGACCGGCACCGCCATGGCCGTGGCCGAACAGCTCCGTGAGTTCTACGAGCTGGAGGTCGCGGTCATTCCCTCCAACAAGCCCAACATCCGCCAGGACCACGGCACGCGCCTGTACGCCACGCGCGAGGAGAAGGAGGACGCCCTCATCGCCAGGGTGGAGGAGGTCCACAAGTCCGGGCGGCCGATCCTCATCGGCACCCAGGACGTGGCCGAGTCCGAGCTCCTGGCCGGGCGCCTGCGCGAGGCCGGGCTGGAGTGCGTGGTCCTCAACGCCAAGAACGACGCGGACGAGGCCTCCATCATCGCCGAGGCGGGCACCTACGGGGCGATCACCGTCTCCACGCAGATGGCCGGACGCGGTACCGACATCCGCCTCGGCGGCAGCGACATGGCCGACCGGGAGCGGGTGGTGGACGCCGGCGGACTGTACGTGATGGGCTTCGGCCGCTACCCCAGCAGCCGTCTGGACGGACAGCTGCGCGGCCGGGCCGGACGCCAGGGCGACCCGGGCGACTCCGTCTTCTTCGTGAGCATGGACGACGACCTCGTGGTCAACCACGCCCCCGAGACGACCGGGTACACGACCACCGCCGAGGGCGAGATCACCGACGAGGGCTGGCTGAACATGGTGGACCACGCCCAGCGGGTCGCCGAGGGGCAGCTGCTGGAGGTGCACCGCAACACCTGGCGCTACAACCAGCTGATCGACGTGCAGCGCGACGTGGTGCTGGAGCACCGGGAGATGGTGCTCACCGGCGACCAGGGCGACCGCCAGGTCAGGGCCGACCGCGGAGAACGGCACGCGGAGCTGGTCGAGGAGGTCGGCGAGGAGAAGGTGGCCCAGGCGGCGCGCCTGATCACCCTCTACCACCTGGACCGGGGCTGGACCGACCACAACGCCTTCCTGGCGGAGCTGCGGGAGGGCATCCACCTGCGCTTCCTGGGCCGCCGCGACCCGCTGGACGAGTTCAACCGCGAGGCGGTGCCGGTCTTCAAGGGCTTCCTCGACGAGGCGCGCGCCCGCGCCGCGGAGAGCTTCGAGGAGCTGGAGGTGCGCGACGGCGAGCTCGACGTCTCCGACGTGGGCGTCAAGCGCCCCTCCATGACGTGGACGTACATGGTGCACGACCACCCGTTCAGCTCGGCGTTGGAGACCCTGGTGGGCAGGCTGAAGGGCGTCCGGGGGTCCGCTGACGGCGGCTGATAATTCCAATATTCCCTTATGTGCGGGTCGGGACTTTGGTCCCGGCTCGCACATTACCTTTGTCAGTTGCTCTGTCCGGTTCTGCGGATGGGCCCGAAAACGGCGTCCTCAATAGCTCTGTCCGGGTTAGCATGGCTGCGCTTTCAACGGAATCCGAGACGATGGGGACTGAAACCACTGTGGTCCACGAGATCGGTGAGCAGGAAAAGATCAGCTATGGGCGCAACGACCGCTTCGCGGGAGGCCCGATCGGCGGTGGGAGTTTCTGGATCGGTGAGGACGGTCGACCGGTGGCCAAGATCGGGGGGCCCAAGGAGTGGCGTCCCACACCCATGATCGACGTCAGGGTGGGTGACGTGTTCAGTGTGGGAGGACAGGTGTGGAGGGTGACCGACATCGTCGACGCGGACTCCCCCTCCGCGTATCTGCTGGCCACGCGAATAAGTTGACCTCCAGCCCCGGGTGGCAGGCCCGGGGCCTTTGATTTTCTTGCTTGCGCCGGGAAACGCAACCTCGTGCAACCTTTCACCGACGTGGTGACACATGGTGTTTCCCGGTTTCTCCTCCGGCGGATTCCCCGGTCGCGGTAAACGCTCCGCACCGGGGTTTCCGTTACCCCTGGGTTGTGTGCGAAACCTGCTTTTCCAGGAGGCCGGTGTTCGCGGAGTGGCTATCGGTGCAGGTCAGGAAGGGCGCCCGGCGCGCCCCGCCGACGGGAATCGAGACGTTCCGGTTATCTGTTGGGGGGTGTTCGCGTTACCGGTGCGTCGTTAACGTCTGTGGTGCAAGGCGCGCCCCGGCGCACCGGGAGGCCCCCGCTCCCGGCGGTCCACGGGCAGCCGCGCCCTGCCGCCCCCGAGGTCGGTCCCAGGGGCTGTCCCCCGCCCCTGGGCCTGACCGCCCCGCCTCGGCGGGGCGGATGTTCCCTCGCCTCCCCGGTCTCCGTTGTCCGGCTTCCTCGCGCGGGCGGCCTCGGAGAGACTTCCCCCGACTCCGAGTGGATCCTGTTCTATTCTCGCTTTTCAGTCAGCATGTCATGTTTGGCTGGGTTTTCCTTGCCGAGCTGGGCCTTGCGGTAGAACGCGTTCCAGTATTACTCTCGGGTAAGCCTGACCCGGTGAGGGCGTCGCGCGGTTCGGCCGCGGGGCGCCAGCGGACGGCAGGCGAGAACCGCCGTCCGTCGAAGTCGGATCGCGCCCCGGCTTCGGCGGGCGGCGGACCGATGCGCGGGCGCGGGCGCTCCCGCCCCGTTCAGGCCAGCAGGCGGCAGAGCTCCGCGAAGGTGGGGCAGGGCCAGCTCTGGCGGCAGCCCTCGCAGCGGTGCTCGCCGTGCTCGTCCCCCTCGTCGGGGGCGTGCAGGTGCAGCAGGTCCACGCACACTCCGGCCAGGGCGGACACCTCCTCGCGCGCGGTCGCGTAGAAGGCGACGTCGTTGATCCGGGACAGGGCGCTGGAGGATCTGTCGGCCGGGATCCCGACCGTGTCCGGCTCCCACGGCACCGCCCGCGCCGAGCGCTCCCGGATGCCCAGTACGCATCGCAACAGCCTCGCGTGTTCGGAGGGGTGGCCTCTCTCCGACGCTGGTCTGGTGAACGGCGGCATCGCTGATCTCCCCCAACGGGTGGATACGCAGCATCACGTAGTGACACAGCGTATACCTACCGTCGCCCATTGTCGCGACACGCGGGGGCTGGTGTGGGAAGGGGTGCGGGCCGCCCGGGGAGGGCGGCCCGCGCGGAAGGGGGATTCGGTTTTCTCGGCACTTCAGGGTGTCGGGCGCGTGGCGCCCCCGGACCCGCTAGCTGCAGCTGCCGCCGCAGTTGCAGGAGCCGCCGCTCTGGCAACCGCAGCTACAGCCCGATCCGCAGCTGCATCCGCGCAGATCGGGGGTTGTGGTCGGGGAATGAGTCACAGTCCCTCCTCAAGGGGCTCGACAGCGCCCGTGCGCGATCACGCCGGAGCCTCCCCTGGTGGGAGGGGGCGTCACGGGCGTGTCTCCCGGACATGGGCTTGCCCGCTGGTCCGCGCTCCCAATCCGTGGCCGGCCCGCGATGCGGTGCGGGCCGGGGTGTCCGGTGCGGGCCGGGGTGTCGCGGAACCGTTGTGAACTGCGTTTTTCCCGAACTCGGGGGTCAGGCGAAGAAGGTCGGGCTTGCCGCCGGGCGGCGTGTTATTCGGTAGAGCCAAACTTGACCGGCGAACATGACCGGAATTACGGGGATGAGGAACACCCACACGAACACCGCCGTCGTGGAGGGCACCGGGGCCGACGGCAACGGGGCCGCCAGCGCCACGAGCAGGCCCGGGACCGCGATCGCCGCCGCCGACGTGTGCCGCGACAGCATCGGGCCGGTCAGCCCGCTGGTGGCGGCCAGCACCCCCGCCAGCGCCGCGACCAGAACCAGTGCGGGGACCGGGGCCAGCACCGGCCCGCCGGGCAGCGCGGCCGACGCCACCGCCAGCGCCACCGCTCCCAGGGCGGCCCGGGAGAGCGTACGGGTGCCGCGCGCCGCCACGTCCGCGCACGCGGCCTCCTCCGCGCCGACCGTGCGCTCCGCGCCGAAGGCCGAGCCGCGCAGCGCGAACAGCGCCATGACGGCGGCGGCGCACAGCACGGTGAACGGGCTCGCGACGAGGCCGTCCGTGAGCAGACCCGCCACCGTCAGCCCCCAGGAGGCCGCGAGGGTCCAACTGCCCGCCACGACCGCGCCGTCGCAGACCAGGCGCCAGCGTGCGCCGTCCACACGGGCGCGCAGCCACAGCCCCGCGTCGCGCACCAGCCACCCGGCCAGCAGCGCGGCCAGCACCGGCCACAGTTCGGCGACCGCGTGGTGTTCCAGCACGGGGAACAGGCCTGCCAGGACGCCGGCCGCGGCCACCAGCCACACCTCCGTGGCGAGGAAGTAGGGGGCGATCGCGGCGACCACCCGGCGGCGCTCAGCGGGCCCGCGCGCGACGTGGGGCATGAGCATCCCCAGGCCCACGTCGGCACCCGCGAGGACGAGGTAGCCGACCAGGAGCAGGGCGAGCAGAGCGGAGGAGAGCAGGTCCATGAGGGCGGCCTTCCGGGCTCAGAACGTGTGGACGGGGGCGGTGGGCTCCGGGGGCGCTCCGGGGCCCCCGGAGCGGTGCTCGGCCAGCGGGCCGCCCCCGGGGCCGCGCCGCGCGTAGCGCACCAGCAGCCAGCAGGTGACCGTCGCCAGGACGGCGAACGCGAGGGTGAAGCCCCCGAAGGAGACCGCGGCCGCGCCCGGGGACAGGGGGGTCACCGCGTCGGCCGTGGTCAGGTGGTGCACGACCGTCCAGGGCTGGCGGTTGGTCTCCCGGAACACCCAGCCGCCGACGCTCGCCAGATAGGGCAGGGACGGGGTGAGGACGAGCGGGGCGAGGAGCCACCGCCAGCGGTCCAGCCCGCCCAGGGGCCAGGCCAGCAGCAGCACGGGTCCGAGGAGGAACATCAGGGTCCAGGAGAGGACCATGGTCAGTTCGCCCGCGGTGCCGGCCGCCCCCAGGAGGGCGCCGCCCCCGGAGGCCGACTCCACGGCCGCGATCTCGGCGGCGGTGTAGGTGAGGCCGCTGGTCGGCGGCGCGCTCCCGAACAGCTCGAACTGCGGCCCGCCGAAGGCCGCAACGGGAACGGGCGCGATGCACAGCACCAGGGCCGCGTAGCGGACGCCGCGCCGGAAGATCCCGTGTTCGTCCTCGCGCCGCAGGATGTGGTGGGCGCTGGCCGCGGCGATGACCAGGGCACCGACCAGCAGGGACCCGGTGACGACGTGGCCGAAGGCCAGCAGGGCGGCCGGATTGGCCATGAGCGCCACCGGGTCCGTCAGCCGGGCGGCCCCGTCCACCACCTCGAAGCCCACGGGGTTGCGCAGAAACCCGTTGGCGACCAGCACCCACCACGCCGACGCGTAGGCCGTGGCGGTGACGACGGTGAAGCAGAACAGGTGCGCCCACCGGCCCATACGGTCCCAGCCGAAGATCCACAGCCCCAGGAAGGTGGACTCCACGAAGAACGCCGTCATCGTCTCCAGGGCCAGCGGCGCGGCGAAGGTGTAGCCGAACATCCCCTGCAGGCCGCTCCAGTTCAGGGCGAGCTGGAGCTCCATGACCAGGCCGGACAGCACCCCCGTCCCGTAGTTGACCAGGTACAGGCCGCCCCAGAAGCGCACGGCGGTCATCCGGGAGCGGTCGCCGCGCAGCGTGGCGGCGAGCTGGGTGACGAGGACGTACGGAGCCAGCCCGAGGGTCAGCGCCACGAACACGTAGTGGGTGGCGGCGGTCAGGGCGAACTGCAGCCGCGCCAGCGGCAGGGGGTCTTCGAACATCGTCGGGCCTCGCGTTCGGCGGTGGGAACGCGGCCCAGCATCCGGCGGCGGCGGGGGCGGGCGCATCGCCCGGGAGAGGGCTTCCGCGAGCCGCCTCCCGCGGTAGGAGGGCCCCGGGGCCTACGCCGCCGGGGCTAGGGGAGGACCCCGACCCGACCCCGGGCCCTCCCCGGGGCTACCGGATCCACCCGGGCGTGACCAGAGCGGTCTCGTAGGCGATGACCACCAGCTGGGCGCGGTCGCGCACGCCCAGCTTGACCATGGCCCGGCTCACGTGCGTCTTGGCGGTGGCCGGGCTGACCACCAGGCGCGCGGCGATCTCCTCGTTGGACAGGCCGCCGCCGACCAGGGCCACCACCTCCCGCTCCCGGTCGGTGAGGGCGGCCAGCCGCTCGGCGGGGTCGGGGGCGCGCGGCGGGCGGCGGGCGTAGTCGGCGATGAGCCGCCGGGTGATCCCAGGGGAGAGCAGCGCCTCGCCGCCGTGCACCACCCGTACCGCCTGCAACAGGTCGGCGGGCTCGGTGTCCTTGACCAGGAACCCGCTGACCCCGGCGCGCAGCGCCTCGAAGATGTACTCGTCCAGGTCGAACGTGGTCAGCATGACGATCCGGGTCGCGGTCAGCTCCGGATCGGCGAGGACGCGTCCGGCGGCGGCCAGGCCGTCCACACCGGGCATCCGGATGTCCATCAGCACCACGTCGGGCCGCTCCGACCGGGTCAGGCGGACGGCCTCCCCGCCGTCTGCGGCCTCGCCGACCACACCGATGTCGGGGGCGCTGTCCAGCAGCGCGCGGAATCCCGCGCGCACCAGGGCCTGGTCGTCGGCGAGCAGTACCCGGATCAACCGGTCCTCGATTCGTCGGAGGCGGACGGGGAAGCGGTGTCCGGTCCGGCGCCGTCGAGCGGGAACCGGGCACGCACCCGGAATCCTCCTCCCTGGAGGGGGCCCGCGTCCACCGTGCCCCCCACGAGCGCCGCGCGCTCGCGCATTCCGGTGATGCCGTTGCCCGGCACCGGGGGCCCGGCGGTCCCGCGGCCGTCGTCGGTCACCTCCACGACCAGCGCGGAGGCCCCGTGCTCGATCCGGACCCGGGCCGCGGCGGCCCCGGAGTGGCGGACCACGTTGGTCAGCGCCTCCTGGACCGTGCGGTAGGCGGCGGAGCCGGTGCTCACCGGCAGGCGCGGGGAAGGGCCGGCCACCTCGACGGTCACGTCGACGCCCGCGCCCCGGGTGCCCTCGGCCAGCGCCTCCACGCGGTCCAGGCCCGGGACCGGGGACCGGGGCGGGGCCTCGTCCACGGCGCGCAGCACGTCGAGGATGCCGCGCAGCTCGGTGAGGGTGTCCTTGCTGGTCCGCTTGATGGTGGCCAGCGCCTCGGCGGCCCGACCGGGCTCGGTCTCCAGCAGGTACAGGGCGGTTCCGGCCTGCACGTGGATGAGGGAGATGTTGTGCGCGACCGTGTCGTGCACGTCCCTGGCCAGCCGCACCCGCTCCTCGGAGGCCCGGCGCGCCAGTTCCTCCTCGCGGGTGCGCGCGCTCTCGGCCTCGCGCGCGTGTTCGACCCGCATGTACTCCCGGCGCCAGCGCACCACCTCGGCCGAGCACAGCAGGACCAGGACCCAGGCGACGAGGCCCACCGCCTCGGGGCGCGGGGCCCCGGTCACGGCGAGTTCGTATCCGTTGACCGCGGCGAACTGCCCGATGCCGAGCGCCCACCCGAAACGGCGGTACCCCCCGCGGACCAGGGTGTAGAGCATGACCGCGGTGCACACCATGACCAGGCCGTCGGGGTACCCCAGCGGGTAGTAGACGGTCGCGGCGACGACGGTGACCAGGGAGGCGGTGCGGGGGAGGGCGCTGCGCCACAGGACGGGCAGGCAGGCGGCCAGGACGAGCGCGTACCCCCACGGCAGGGGGTCGCGGTGGTTTGGCGCGGGATCGACGAGGGTGACCGCGAACGTGCTGCCCAGGGAGACCAGGAGCAGGGCGGCCGTCAGCCGTACGTCGGTGCGCGTGGGGCGCGGAACCGGGGCGCGGCCCCGTGGTGGTGCTGGCACACCACCGACAGTACGGGCCGCCCCTCGGGGGCGCGCGTCATCCCCGGGGAGGTTCCCGCGGAGCGGGCGTACTCCCGGGGGAGTAGGCGGCCGGCCCGGCCTTCCCCGCACCCGCAGGCCCCACCGCCCCGGGCGCGGCACCGGCCGCGTCGGCCGGCAGGCCGTGGGGCGGGGTTGCGCACGCCGGTGCCGGGTGGGTGGGACAGGAACCAGGAATGCGAGGATGGCCGCGTCCGACAGGAGACCGGAGCGGGGAGGGACATGCGCGCGGAGGTGGAGTGGGTGGACGTACGGGAGCGGCTGCCGAGGGACAGGGACGGGATGCCCCTGGCCGCGGCGATCACGGGCCGTTTGGCGCCCGACGGTTCGGAGGGGCACGATCCGGCGGCCGGGCAGGAGTTCTGGCTGGTGAGACCGATGTACTTCACCACCCACCACATCGCTGAGGACGGGCGTGAGTACCACGACTGCTTCGTCGATTCCGACGGTTTCGTCCGCTTTCCCTACGGCCGGGACCGTGACGACTCGGTCACCCACTGGGCCGAACTGCCCACTCTGCCGGGCACGACCGAGCATTACCTGGTGGGCGAGGAAGCGGGGACCGCTCGCGCGAACGCCTGGGGTGGGGGGACGTGACGGCGCGAACGCGGTGGAGCGGTGTCCCCACCGGCTCGGGCGGTACGGGACGACCGCGACCCGCCACGGCGGGACCGCGGGGTCCCGCCGGGCCGTGACCGCCCCGGCCGCCGCGCTGGTGCGGACGAGCCCCCGAAAACTAGAAGACGCCGTCCGGCGGCGCGGGGGAGTCCACGGCGTCGGCGTCGCGCACGGGGGCGCGGCCCGCGGCGAAGCGGTCCAGCTCCTCGCCCTCCAGCAGGCGGGCCATCTCCGGGTCGCGGTGGGCCAGGCGCCCCAGCTCGTCGGCGGGCAGGGGGCTGTGGGAGGCGGTCAGGACCAGGTTGCCGAACCGCCGCCCGCGCAGCACCCCGGGCTCGGCGGACAGCGCCGCGTGCGGCAGCGCCGTCCGCGCGGTCGCGACCTGGCCCCGGGCGTGCTCCAGGCTCCCGCCGTCGCCGATGTTGACCGCCAGCAGGCCGGTCGGCCGCAGCACGCGCGCCAGTTCGGCGTAGAACTCCGCGGAGGTCAGCCGGGCCGGGGTGCGCGCCCCGGCGAACACGTCGCTGACGATGAGGTCCGCGCTGCCGGTGTGCCGGGCGGTGATCCACTCCCGGGCGTCGCCGATGCCCACGCGCAGCTGCGCCCGGCGGTCCCAGGGCAGGCGGCGGCGCACCAGCTCCACCAGGGGCGCGTCCGCGTCCACCGCGCGCTGCCGGGAACCGGGCCGGGTGTGGGCCACGTAGCGGGCCAGGGTGAGCGCCCCCGCACCCAGGTGCAGGGCGTCGACGGGCTCCCCCGGCGGGGCCACCAGGTCGGCCGCGTGCGCGATCCGGCGCATGTACGAGAAGTCCAGGTAGGAGGGGTCGGACAGGTCCACGTGGGACTGGGGCGTGCCGTCCACGACCAGGAACCAGGAGTCGGGCCGGTCTGCGTCGGCGAGCAGCTCCGTGCCTGCTGGTACCTGACCGGTGTCCTCCTCCGGCTCCTCGTGCCGCCGCGTGCCGCGTCTGCCCACTTGTCCGCCTCCGTCCGTCGTCCACAGGCTATGCCGACGTCCGCGCGAACGCGCCCGCACTAGCGCTAGCCTGGAGGACCCAGGTTCCCTTGGGTCTCCCGGACGGGTTCGGGCGACCCAGTTTCTCTCGCTTTTTCCACGAGGAGTGGCCGTGCTACTGCGGATGTCGACCCTGTTCCTGCGCACCCTGCGTGAGGACCCGGCGGACGCCGAGGTGCCGAGCCACAAACTGCTCGTGCGCGGCGGGTTCGTGCGCCGCGCCGCCCCCGGCGTCTACTCGTGGCTGCCCCTGGGCAAGATCGTCCTGGAGAACGTCTCGCGCGTCGTGCGCGAGGAGATGGACGCCATCGGCGCCCAGGAGGTGCTGCTGCCCGCGCTGCTGCCCCGGGAGTACTACGAGGCCACCGGGCGCTGGGGCGAATACGGCGACACCCTGTTCCGCCTGCGCGACCGCAAGGGCGCCGACTACCTGCTCGGCCCCACCCACGAGGAGCTCTTCACCCTGCTGGTCAAGGGTGAGTACTCCTCCTACAAGGACTTCCCGGTCATCCTGTACCAGATCCAGGAGAAGTTCCGCGACGAGGCCCGTCCCCGGGCCGGTGTGCTGCGCGGCCGCGAGTTCCACATGAAGGACTCCTACTCCTTCGACATCGACGACGAGGGCCTGCAGACCTCCTACGACCTGCACCGCGCCGCCTACATCCGCATCTTCGACCGGCTGGGCCTGGAGTACGTCATCGTGTCGGCCACCTCCGGTGCGATGGGCGGCTCGGCCTCGGAGGAGTTCCTGGCCGTGGCGCCCACGGGCGAGGACACCTTCGTGCGCAGCACCGAGTCCGACTACGCGGCCAACGTGGAGGCCGTGGCCGTCCCGGCCCCCGCCCCCAGGCCCGTCGAGGGGCTGCCCGAGGCCGTGGTCCACCACACCCCGGACACCGCCACCATCCAGACCCTGGTGGACTTCCTCAACAACGCCGACCTGGGCCGGGACTTCAGCGAGGCCGACACCCTCAAGAACGTCCTGGTCAAGACGCGCGCCCCGGGCGCCGAGGACTGGGAGCTGCTGGCCATCGGCCTGCCCGGCGACCGCGAGGTGGACTTCAAGCGCCTGGAAGCCGCGCTGGAGCCCGCCGAGGTCGCGCTCCTGGACGACGCCGACTTCGCGGCCAACCCGTTCCTGGCCAAGGGCTACATCGGCCCGCGCGCCCTGCTGGACAACAAGGTCCGCTACCTCGTCGACCCGCGGGTGGCCACCGGCACCGCCTGGGTCACCGGGGCCGACAAGACCGACCACCACGTCCTGGACCTGGTCGCGGGCCGCGACTTCACCCCGGACGGCACCATCGACGTCGCCGAGGTGCGCGACGGCGACCCCTCCCCGGACGGCCGCGGCACGCTCTACACCGCGCGCGGCATCGAGATCGGCCACATCTTCCAGCTGGGCCGCAAGTACACCGACGCCTTCCAGCTCGACGCCCTGGGCCCCGACGGCAAGCCCCGGCGGATCACCATGGGCTCCTACGGCATCGGCGTCTCACGCGCCGTCGCCTCGGTGGTCGAGCAGTCCCACGACGAGCGGGGCATCGTGTGGCCTCGCGAGATCGCGCCAGCCGACGTGCACGTGGTCGGCACCGGCAAGGGCGAGCAGGTCGAGGAGGCGCTGCGCATCGGCCGGGAGCTGGAGGAGCGGGGACTGCGGGTACTGGTGGACGACCGCAAGGGCGTCTCACCCGGCGTGAAGTTCACCGACGCCGAACTGCTGGGCGTCCCGACGGCCGTCATCGTCGGCCGCGGCCTCAAGGACGGCCTGGTGGAGCTGCGCGACCGCGCCACCGGTGACCGCGAGGAGGTCGCTCTGGCCGAGATCGTGGAGCGCACCGTCGCCGCCTGCCGGAGCTGACCCCGGGGGACCGGCCGGCGGGGCCGGTCCGCGGGGCTGAGCGGCGCGGGCCGCCCGTCCGGGCGGCCCACCGATCCCGTCGCCGGTGTCCCGGCTATCCGGCCTCGTCGAAACCGGGCAGGGCCTCCAGCGCCCCGCCCCACTCCAGCGCGCGCACGGTCGTCTCCTGCAGGGCTCGGGCGGCCGTCACCCGCAGGTCGGTGTCGCGGGAGGCGGTCAGCCACGCGTAGGCGCGCGCCGCCGTCTGCTCCAGGTCCACGGCGTAGGCGTCCACGGCGGCGGAGCCCCCGTCCTCCGCCAGGGGATAGGCGGCCTGGGCGGGCGGCGGGTCCCAGCCGCGTTCCACCGCGGCCGCGTGCAGCGCGTCCCGCAGCGCCTTGTGCTCGTAGGCGGTGTTCCCGGCGCGCTCGCGGCGGCCCGCGTCCCCGGCGAGGCCGCCGAGGTGCTCGTAGCCGTACACGGCCCTGTGCTCGGCGCGCAGCGCCTCGGCCAGGGCCCGCGGCCCGGTGTCCTGTCCGGGGGACTCGGCGTCCCGTCCGGAGGACTCGGGGTCCTGCCCGGGGGACGCGGTGCTCTCGCTCACCCGCTACCTGCCTTCGCTCGTCCAGTGTCCGTCCGGAGCCTCAGGTCACGCCCGGGCCAGCAGGTGCGCGTGCCCGGCCTCGCAGGCGCCGACCGCGCTGATCAGCTGGGCCAGGCCGGGGTCGGTGACGGCGCCCGCCTGGTCCAGCCGCGCGCTCGTCGCGGCCGCCTCCAGGACCCCCAGGGCGGCGGTGTCCGGCACCCCCTCGGGCGGAGGGAGCTCCTCCGGTTCCGAGGCCTCCTCCGCGGGGGCGGGTTCCTCCTCGGGCAGGGCCTCCGTCAGCGCGTCCAGGTGGGACAGGTGGTGCTCCAGGAAGTCCCGCAGCAGGTCCGCGGGGCCCGAGCCCCCGGCGAGCGCGGCCTCGTACCGCGCGACCATCCGCTCCTTGTCCCGGATCACGGACCGCAGCACGTACGTGTCCGGGGTCATGTCCGAGGGGTACCACTCGACCCGGCCGCACCCGGCCAGGGCACCGGTGCCCACCGCGAGCGTCGCGCCCAGCACCGCGCGACGGCTGACACAGCCGATCCCCACGCCTGCTCCCTTCCGCGCCAGCGTGCCGTCCGCGACGGCCGACGGCCCCATCCTTCCATGTCCCGCGCCGGGGGCGGTCCGAGGCCGGGAGGGGTGTGGCCCGAGGCCCGGAGGGGCGCGGTCCCGAACCGGGAGGGGCACGCGGCGACGCGCCCCGGCCACCGCCGGCGACCTGGAAGGGTTCCGGGTGTGGATACCCTTGCAGCACGACCGCCGTCGTACGCGACGTGCGGACGGTCCGTGTCCCCGCGCGAGGGGCGGACCGTTTCAGTTGAAGACTACGTACAGAGCTGGACCGCCCCGTACACCGGCACATCGGCCGAACGGGCGGGATTTCGCCGCTGGAGGGGCAACACCACATGGGAGCGCCGTCGCGCGAGGAGCGCATCGCCGAGCTGCTGGAGCCGGTACTGGCCGCGGTCGGACTGGACCTGGAGGCCGTCGAACTGACACCGGCGGGCAAGCGGCGGGTGCTGCGCGTGGTCGTGGACTCCGACAACGGGGTCGACCTGGACACGGTCGGTGAGGTCAGCCAGGAGGTCAACACCCTCCTGGACTCCTCCGACGTCATGGGTCAGCAGCCCTACGTCCTGGAGGTCACCTCTCCCGGGGTGGACCGTCCGCTGACCCAGCCCAGGCACTGGCGCCGCTCCCGTGGACGCCTGGTGACCGCCTCCCTCGCCGAGGGGGGACAGGTCACCGGACGCGTCACCGACGCCGGCGACGAGGGGGTCACCCTCGACGTCGACGGCCAGCCCCGTACCTTCACCCACGCCGAACTCGGCAAGGGCAGGGTCCAGGTGGAATTCCGCCGAGACGCCGACACCGACGCGGCGGACTAGAGGGGGAGCCCCGTGGATATTGACATGAGCGTCCTGCGCAGCCTGGAGCGAGAGAAGGACATCTCGGTCGAACTGGTGGCCAAGGCCATCGAGGACGCGCTGCTGATCGCCTACCACCGCGAGGAGGGGCCCGACAAGCGGGCCCGCGTCGAGCTCAACCGCTCCACCGGGCACGTCACCGTGTGGGTGGCGGACACCAACGAGGACGGCGAGGTGGTCGGCGAGTTCGACGGCACCCCAACCGGCTTCGGGCGCATCGCCACATCCACCGCCAAGCAGGTCATCCTGCAGCGCCTGCGCGACGCCGAGGACGAGCTGACCCTGGGCGAGTTCGCCGGGCGCGAGCACGACATCGTCTCCGGCATCATCCAGCAGGGCAAGGACCCCCGCAACGTGCTGGTGGACCTGGGCCGGATCGAGGCGGTCCTGCCCCCGCAGGAGCAGGTGCCCACCGAGACCTACACCCACGGCGAGCGCCTGCGCGCCTACGTCGTCCAGGTCCGCAAGGGCCACCGCGGTCCCTCGGTCACCCTCTCGCGCACGCACCCCAACCTGGTGCGCAAGCTGTTCGAGCTGGAGGTGCCCGAGATCGCCGACGGCACCGTGGAGATCGCCGCGATCGCCCGCGAGGCCGGTCACCGCACCAAGATGGCCGTGCGCTCCAACCGGGGCGGGGTCAACGCCAAGGGAGCCTGCATCGGCCCGCTGGGCAGCCGGGTCCGCAACGTCATGGCCGAGCTCCACGGGGAGAAGATCGACATCGTCGACCACTCCGAGGACCCCGCCGTGTTCGTGGCCAACGCGCTCTCCCCGGCCCGGGTCAACTCCGTGGAAATCCTTGACATGGCCGCCCGGGTCGCCCGCGTGATCGTGCCGGACTACCAGCAGTCCCTCGCGATCGGCAAGGAGGGCCAGAACGCCCGGCTGGCCGCGCGTCTGACCGGATGGCGCATCGACATCCGCTCCGACGCCGAGCCCGCTGAGACGGTCCGGGAGGAGAGCGGTGCCGGAGACGGCGACGCCTCCGCGGCCGGGTAATCGGGTCGCGTTGACGGATCGACGCGATAGGGTGGCCCAAGACGGTCCTGACCGTCCCGTGCGTACGTGCGTGGGGTGCCGGTCGCGGGCAGTCCAGTCCGACCTCGTGCGGCTGGTGGCCGTGGGCTCGACCATCACGCCCGACACCCGAGGTCGACGTCCGGGGCGCGGAGCCTACCTGCACCACGATCGGCGGTGCCTTGAGCTCGCCGAGCGGCGCAGGGCGTGGTCACGCGCCTTCCGGAGGGGAGCGGGGGACGCCGGGTGGGACTCCTCACCCGTGGCGGCCCTGTTCGATGCCGCCCCGCGTGGCGGATCGGGTCAGCGCTCCCGATAGGGTTGGAATGTCTGGGCCGACCTTCTGGTTGTAGTGACCGAGGTCGGCGTACCAGTGCTGTGTCGGCACCTAAGAAACCGGCCCATTGTTGTGTAGCGATGAGGAAGCAGGTCGAGATTGCGATGAGCGCCTGATGAGTACGCAGCGATGAGTAACTCAAGCTAACGACGGTCCGGCACGAGCCCATGTCCCGGACCGAAGCTGAAGGAGAGTAGTGGCGAAGGTCCGGGTGTACGAACTCGCCAAGGAGTTCGGTGTAGAGAGCAAGGCTGTTCTGGCCAAGCTCAACGAGATGGGCGAATTCGTCCGTTCGGCGTCCTCGACGATAGAGGCCCCCGTCGTGCGACGCCTGCAGGAAGCTTTCAACAACGGTTCCGACGGCGGTCGGAAGGGTTCGGCTCCCAAGCCCGGCCCGCGTTCCGCCGCGGACAGCGGTGGCGCCCCCAAGCCGGGTCCGGCGCCCAAGCCGGGTCCCAAGCCGGCCCCCGCTCCCAAGCCCGCCGCGCAGGGCGAGTCCGCCCCGCGCCCCGGTGCTCCCAAGCCCGGTCCCAAGGCTCCGCGCGGCGAGGCGGGTTCCCGCCCCGGCGGCGCCCCCAGGCCCGGCGCCCCGGCGGGCCGTCCCGAGGCCGGTCGTCCCGAGAGCGGCCGCTCCGAGGGTGGCCGTCCCGAAGGCGGCCGTCCCGAAGGTGGCCGTCCCGAGCGCCCGCAGCGTGGTGAGCGTCCCCAGCGCGGTGAGCGCCCCGAACGCGGTGAGCGCCCCGAGCGCGGCGGTGCCCGTCCGGGCCCGCGTCCGGCCGGTCCCCGTCCGGGCAACAACCCGTTCGCGTCCAACGCCACCGGCATGGGCTCCAAGCCCGCCGCCCCGCGACCCGGCGGCGGTGCCCCGCGTCCGGGCGGTCCCCGCCCGGGTCCGCGTCCCGGCCCGCAGGGCGGTGGCGACCAGCGCGCCCCGCGTCCCGGCGGCGGTGAGCAGCGTGCTCCCCGTCCCGGCGGCGGTGCCCCGCGTCCGGGCGGTCCCCGCCCGGGTCCGCGTCCCGGCCCGCAGGGCGGTGGCGACCAGCGCGCCCCGCGTCCCGGCGGCGCCGCGGGTGCCCCCCGTCCCGGCGGCGGCGC
>NZ_VWVV01000013.1 GCF_009830945.1 Nocardiopsis sp. FR4
CGACCCGCCGAAACCGGTCTGTCGCTTTTCCGTGGAAGGCGCTGTGTGCGTTTCCGCTTTGTTGTGCCTTTACTTTATCAGGTGTTCCGTGCCCCGCCAAACCGGCGGTTTCGGTGTTCCTGGTCCGTGGTAAAGACCCGTTTTTCCTGCTGCGCTTCCGCGAGCGGCCCCGGAGGGGCTTTCCGTGGAAGCGCTCTCCGAGCCTACCCGGTTCGGAGCACTGCTCGAACCAGTCCGCTTCGGAGAGGAAGGAGGTTGCCGCCAGGCCCGGTCCGGTTCCGAGCCGCCCCTGAGGGCCGCTCGCCGTCCCGTTGGCGACTCGGAGAACACTACCCCTACTGGGAGGGCTGAGCAAACCACAGCACCCGTGTGTCGCCGCTCACAGATTTCTGCTCGCGCATCGCTTTCACCGAGCTCTCCTTCCCCTCCCGTCCCTGCGTCCTCCTCCAGGCCCCGGGCCACGTGCGCACGGAACCTTCGGGACGTTCCTCTCCCCACCTCCCACCATCCGCTCTTCCCATGTTTCCGCTCCTTTGCGCCTCTGGCCCGCGGTGCCCGCTCCCGACAGCCGACCAGCTCTTCCCTCGGCCACCGCGGATCACTCCAAGAACACTCACTCACCCCGCTGCGAAAAAGGGCCGTTCGGAATACTCACCACAATGACAAGGAACGGACGATCCCGGGCACACCCCGGCACCAGCAAGCGGAGCGTGGAAAGGCCAGAGACGAACACAGGATCGCAAGTACATCGTTTCCGCACTTCACATCGGTGCCATGTCAACCGCAAGGGCGTTTACCAGGGAACTCACAGAAGACCGGAAAAAGGCTCTTGAAATTCCTCCGGCACCGATACATGATGTGCCTCGTTACTGGAACGGATTCTGGTCCGGTGGCACCCCGACGCACGGGGGCGACCACGACCAGGCCGCGTGCCATCGGGGGAGGGCAGGCGCAGCGCGGCCATGCACCCAGGGAAGGACATGCATGGACACCACATCCCCCGATGTGGCCGAGGAGTCCGCGAGTACTCCTGAGAGCCACATCAGCTGGAAGCGTTTCGCGCTCTTCTCCGTCCCGGCAGGCGTCGCCGTGGGCGGCATCCTGATCGCCATGGCCCAGGGCGCGATCGCCGCCTCGTTCACCGTCTCCGGTCAGGACTTCAAGATCTCGGCGGACAGGCTCGACGGGGAGGGCTTCGTCCAGTACGGCTGGCTGGACCAGACCGTGCGTGAGGAGGCCGTCCCGGTCGCGGTGGCCGGGATCCGGGACGCCGAGATCGAGGGACTGTGCCAGTCGGTACTGACCGAGTTCCCCATCATCGGCGAGATATCGCTCCGGCTGACCGCCGGGGACAAGGGCACTCCCGTCATCGCGGAGAACCTGCTCATAGACATGTCCCAGATGGATGGAAACGCCGAGTTCGAGAACATCGAGATCGGCCGCGACGCGGGCACCCTCGACAAGGGACCCACAGGGGCCCGGGGCTTCAACGACCTGTTCGGCATGCAGTCCGACACCATCGTCGTGGAGGACCTGGAGCAGACGGCGAAGGCCGCCAGCGCCGGAACCTTCCGGCTCGCCGGGCTGAGCCTGGGTATCAGTCTGGGGAAGAACGAGTGCTTCTGAGGTCGTTGCGGAGCCTGGGCACCACGTGGCGCCGATGGCGCAAACGCCGTCCCTTCGCGGGAGGGCTCCTGATGATTCTCTCCGGCACCGTCATGGCCTCGCTCGTGGCGATGCCGGTGGAACTGATGCTCCAGACCGGAATCGGCGGGGTCTCCTCGCTGCTGTTCGGCGGAATGCTCGCCGTTCTCGGCCTGGTCACCTGGTTCACCCCGAACCAGCACGTCATCACGGGTTCCCTCGCCGGGTTCCTGGGGTTGGGGGCGCTCATCCTCTCCAACCTGGGCGGCCTGGTCGCGGGCACGCTGCTGGCCCTGGCCGGGGGTGGCCTCGCCTTCGCCTGGCGGCCCGTGGCCCGGCAGCCCCGAAGGCGGGGCGGACGACGCCGGGGACGGCGATCCGGGCGGCGGCGTCCGGACGAACAGGTACGGCGGGACCCGCCGGTCCACAGGTCCGAGGTCTGACACCGGCGGAACCGGCCCGTACCCTCCCACCGCCGGGGCCGCCCCTCCGCACCAGCGGAGCGGGGTTCCCGGCGCCGGGGCGGACGTCCCCCCGGGACGGGCGCCCCGCCCACCGCAAGGAAAACCACGTCAACCGAATCGGCGCGTACCCCCCGAACCCGCCGGCCTGTACGGCCGTCACACCCTAGGAGTACCCATGTCGGTTCCGCGACCGATATCCCCCGCTCGCGCCCTCCTCACCACCGCCGCGGCCGCGGCCCTGGCGCTGACCTGGAGCGGCAGCGCCGCCGCCCAGCAGGGTCCGACCACCGTGGAGCCCGCCGGCGCGGCCTTCGAGGCCTCGCTGAGCGGTACCGCCACCTTCACCGCGGGCAGCGTCGTGGTGACCTGCCGGGCCTCGTCCACCTCCCCGGGCAACGGCAACAACCTCGTGCCCGAGGCGCCCGACAACCACAACGCCGACGGAGCCGTCTCCGGCCCGATCAACGCGCCGAACTTCACGAACTGCTCGACCAACGTGCCCTTCGTGTACGCGACGGTGACGGTGAACGACCCGGTGTGGCAGATGTCCATGCAGTACGGGTCACCGACCACGGGCACCATGGAGATCCCCGCCGGGGGCATCGTGGTGACCACCAGCGGGCTGTCCTCGTGCACGGCTACGGTCAGCCCCAACGGCCCCGTCGGCATCAGCGGCACCTGGACCAACGGAAACCCGGCCTCGACCCTGGCCTTTGACACCTCGGCCCCGGTCGCGGTGACCGGCGGGTTCGGTTGCCCGGTCAACGCCACGCAGGCGCCCTTCAAGGCGACCTACGCGGTGACCAACACCGACGACCCGTCAGCCCCCATCACCGTGACGAACTGATCCGGACCGGGAGACGCCTCCGTACCGAGGGAGGGAGGCCGTTTCCCGCCTGGCGCCGGGACGGGCCCGGAGCCGCCGTGCGGCGGCCCCGGGCCCGTGGCCACGGCTCTGGCGCACGCCCGGCCGGTCACGCTCCCGGACGGCCGTCACCACGGTCGGCCGCGCTGTTCCCGGACCGAACGGTGAACCGCCTCAGTTGCCGTCCTCCTCCATGTCCTCATCGGACATGTCACCGGACATCTCCTCGTCCTCCATACCCCCGTCCGACATGTCCTCGTCCGACATGTCCTCGGACATCTCCTCCTCGCCGGACGTGTCGTCCGACATCTCCTCGTCGGACATCTCCTCGCTCTCCACGCTGTCGCCTCCCCCGGCGGCACCGTCGTTGCAGGCGGCCAGGCCGAAGGCGGCGACGAGGCTGATCGCCCCGGCGGCGACGAGCCGGCTGAGCTGGTTCACGGAGATTCCGCGCATGGTGCGCCCTTCCTGTGGGTTTCTCTGGGTGACCGGGCCGCGGTGGCCCGGTGGTCAGGACACGGTCACGGTGACCGTGTGGTGTCCGGTGGCCCCGTCCGGTGCGACGGGGGTCCGGTCGGCGGTCTGGGTGCGGCCCTCGCGGTCCGTCGCCCGGACGGCGAGCGTGTACTCCCCGGGTTCGGCGTCCCAGTCCAGAACCCACTGCCGCCAGGTGTCGGCGGTGTCCTCCTCGGCGAGCCTCGCCCGCGCCCACGGTCCGTCGCCAACGCGTACCTCCACCCGGTCGACGCCGGTGTTCTGGGCCCACGCCACTCCCGCGACGGTGATCCGGCCCGGGGCCAGGTCGGCGCCGTCGCGGGGCGTGTCGACGCGGGACTGGGTCTTCACCGGGCCGCGCGCGGACCAACCGCGGGGCACCCAGTAGGCGTCGAAGGCGTCGAACGTGGTCAGCTCGATCTCGGTGATCCACTTGCAGGCGGAGACGTAGCCGTACAGCCCCGGGACGACCATGCGGACGGGGAACCCGTGCTCGTGGGGGAGCGGGTGCCCGTTCATGCCGACCGCGAGCAGGGCCTCCCTGCCGTCCATGACGTCGGCCACCGGCGTGCCGATGGTCATCCCGTCGTCGGAGCGGGACACGAGCTGGTCGGCCGGCCCCCCGTCGGCGGGGGAGCGGACCCCCGCCTCGGCGAGCAGGGTGGCCAGCGGCACGCCGGTCCAGCGCGCGTTGCCGACATAGGATCCGCCGACCGGGTTGGACACGCACGCCAGGGTGATGTCGCGTTCCCTGAGCTCGGGGTGGTCGAGCAGGTCGGTGTAGGTGAGCACGCGCTCCCGGGCGACCCCGAGGCCGTGGATGCGCAGGGACCACGCGGAGGCGTCGACGCGGGGCACGGACAGGGCGGTGTCGATGCGGTAGAAGTCGGCGTTGGGCGTGAAGAAGGGTGTGAGCCCGACCAGTTCGAGGTCGACGCCCTCGGGAAGCGGCGCGGCCCGGTCGCGCGGGGTCGGGAGCACCGCGTTGGCGGGGGTGAGTCCGCTGCCGGGCCCCGACGCGGCCAGAGCCCGCGCTCCGGCGCCCGCGCCCGCGGACACCGCCGCGGCGGCTCCGGCGAGCAGGACGAAACGGCGCCGGTCGAACCCGCCGGGGTCGGTGGGACCGGAGGCGCCACCGGGGTCCGTGGCGGTGGGGGGAACCGCGGAGGGGGTCCCCCGGGGGCGGGCGGCCCGGAGCAGCCACAGCAGGACGCCGACGCAAGCCGCGGCACCCGCCAGGGTGGGCAGCGCGTCGGGCGTCCCGCTGCCGGGCCGGGTCAGCACCGCCGCCAGGCCCACTGCCGTGAAGGCGGCGACCCCGGCCGGACCCGCGGACGTCCTGCGCGCGGCGGCCGCTCCGATGAGGGCCGCCGCGGCGGCCAGGAGCACGGCGGCCCCGATGAGCAGGGCGGGCTTGTCGGCCGTGCCGAAGGTGTCGACGGCGAACTGCTTCAGGGGCGGCGGGGCGAGGTCGACGACCGCGTCCCCCACCGCCAGGAGGGGTGTGCTGGCGGGGCGGGACATCGCGACGGCGACGACCTCAGCCGCGGCCAAGGCGGCGGTGGCGGCGACGAGTCCGGCGACGGCGGCCGGTCCGCGGCGGGTGGTCTCGGACATGCCCCTCGTTCGGCGCCGGTGCGGGGGAGGCGACGGCACGGGTGGTAACGAGTGGGTAACGTCCGTCAGTCTGGGGTTCCGAGCCCGCCCGCGGCACCGAATGCCCTGGGAAGGCACGAGGAGGAGGTGGCCGATGCGACGGACCGTCGGCTGGGACGCGGGGGAGGCCTCGAGCCCCGAGGAGGCGGGCGGGGGCGGCCCGGGCGGGGTCGACTCCCTGGCCAGGCTGCTCCGGCGGACCGCCGCGGGCGACCTGGCCGCGTTCGAGGAGCTCTACCGGGAGCTGTCGGGAACGGTGTTCGGCATCGCCCGGCGGGTCCTGGTGGACGAGGCGCAGGCAGAGGAGGTCTGCCAGGAGGTGTTCCTGGAGGTCTGGCGCACCTGTGCCCGGTTCGACCGCTCGCGCGGGACGGTGCCCGCGTGGGTGCTGACCATCGCGCACCGGCGGGCCGTGGACCGGGTGCGCTCGGAGCAGGCCGCCTCGGACCGGCTCGCCGCCGCGGGCCGACTGGAGCCCGAGGCGACACCTCGGGACGCCGTTCCCGACCAGGTCGAGCACCGGTTGGAGCGGGAGAGGGTGCGCCGGTGCCTGGGCGGGCTCACCGAGACACAGCGCGAGGCTGTCCGGCTCACGTACTACACGGGGTACACGCAACGGCAGGCGGCCGACCTGCTGCGGGTCCCGTTGACCACGGTGAAGGGACGACTGCGTGACGGCCTGATCAGGCTGCGTGACTGCCTGGGGGTGGGCGTATGAGCGGGGCGGGTGTGCACGGGCTGACGGCGGGCTACGCGGTCAACGCCCTGGATCCGGAGGAGGCGGAGGCCGCGGAGCGGCACCTGGCGGAGTGCGAGGACTGCCGCCGCGACCTGGCGGACTTCCGGGAGACGGCGGTGCGGCTGGCGGAGGCGGAGACCCGGGAGCCCCGGCCCGAGGTGTGGGAGGGGATCCGCGGTGCCGCCCTGCGGACCCGGCAGCTGCCTCCCCTGGCGGAGGAGCCGGGACGCGCGCGCGGCGGGGCGGTCCGACTGCTCCCGGAACGAACCCGGTGGCTGCCGTGGCTGGTGGCGGCGGCGTGCGCGCTGGTCGCGGTGGTGCTGGCGGGATCCCTGGTATCGGTGAACCAGCGGATGGACGAGGAGGCCCGACACGCCGCGGAGATGGAGGCGTTGCTGGCCGCACCCGACACGAACATGGTCGAGGCCCCGCTCGGCGACGCGCGGGCCACGGTCTTCGCCTCCTACGAGGAGGACGCGGCGATGCTGGTCGTGGAGGGGCTGCCGACGGCGCCGCCCGGCATGGCCTACCAGATGTGGTGGGCGGACGAGGGGGGCGTGCGTCCGGCGGGGATGCTCAAGCCGTCGTCGAACGGCCGGTACTCGGGGATGGCCGAGAACATGGGCAAGCCGGACGAGCTGCGGGTGTCGTTGGAGCCGGAGGAGGGCTCGCCGGAGCCGACGGGGGAGGAGATGTCCGTCGACATGTGACCGGCGCGGGCGCCGCGCGCACCGGGGCCCGGAGGCGGACCCGGTGCGCGCGGCTTCGTCCGGCGGTGACAACTACGCGCGGGCGGGGACTCAGCCGGGAACGGAGAAACGGCCGGAGCTCCTCGCTTACGGTCGCAGTACTTCCGGGGAGTCACGAGGCGAAGGCTTCCCGGGCAGGCGCGGAAGGCTTCGCCCGTCCCGGTCCGCCCCTGGAGTTCCCATGGCGTCCACCGCCGCAGGACCGTCCGCGCCCCCGCGTCCGCTCCACGTCCTCAGAACCGTGCGCGTCCTGGTCCGCGCCGGTGTGCTCAGCATCGGCCGCCCCGACCGGGTCGTCCGCCAGCTGCGTGCCCTGCGCACGTGGGGCGCCACGATCGCCGGCGGCTACGCCGCGGCCGGCGAGCGCGTGCCCGACGCCGTGGCGGTCGTCGACGAGCACGGGCCGGCGACCTTCCGCGAGATGAACCTGCGCGCCCGGGAGCTGGCCGTGCGGCTGCGCCGCGCGGGTGTGGGACCGGACGCGCGGGTGGGCGTGCTGTGCCGCAACCACAGCGGCTTCGTGCAGACGATGGCGGCCTGCGGGCGCCTGGGCGCGGACACCGTCCTGCTCAACACGGGGCTGTCGGCGGGCCAGCTGGCCGCCGCGGTGGCGGACAACGGGGTGTCGGTGGTCGTGGCGGACGCCGAGTTCGGGGACCTGTGCGGGGATCTGCCGCCGGAGGTGCTCCGAATGACGGCCTGGGGCGTGCCCCCGGCCGGGGGCCTGTGCGTGCCGTGGCGGGCGGGGGCGGAGCCGGGGCCGGAGGAGGAGCCGGGGCCGGAGGAGGAGCCGAGGCCGCCGGAGCGCCCGGGGCGGCTGGTCGTGCTCACGTCGGGGACGACGGGTGCCCCCAAGGGCGCGCGGCGGCCCACGCCGAAGGGACCGCAGGACGCGGCCTCGGTGCTGTCCCGGATCCCCCTGCGCTCCTCGGACCGCATCCTGATCTCGGCGCCCCTCTTCCACACGTGGGGGCTGGCGGGCGTGCAGCTGGGCATGTCGATGCGGGCCACGCTGGTTCTGCGGCGCGTGTTCGAGCCGGAGGACGTGCTGCGGACGGTGAGCGGGGAGCGGTGCACCGCGCTGTTCGCGGTGCCGGTGATGCTGCGCCGGATCATGGACCTGCCCAGGGCCACGCGGGAGCGGTACGACACCTCGTCGCTGCGGGTGGTGGCGTGCAGCGGTTCGGCGATGAGCCCGCAGCTGATCACGGACTTCATGGACGCGTTCGGGGACGTGCTCTACAACCTGTACGGATCGACCGAGGTGTCGTGGGCGACGATCGCCACCCCGGAGGAGATGCGCCGGTCCCCCACCACCGCGGGCCGGCCTCCCCTGGGAACGCGGATCGCGGTCCTGGGCGGGAACGGCGAGGAGGTACCGCCGGGGACGGAGGGGTCGATCCACGTCGGCAACGACATGCTCTTCGACGGCTACACGAACGGGCGGAGCAGGAGGGTCGCGGGCGGGCTGATGGAGACCGGGGACCGGGGCCTCGTGGACGCCGACGGACTGCTGCACGTGATGGGCCGGGACGACGACATGATCGTCTCGGGCGGGGAGAACGTGTTCCCGCGCCCGGTGGAGGAGGTGATCGTCACCCTGCCGTCGGTGCGCGAGGTCGTGGTGACCGGCGTGCCCGACGAGGAGTTCGGGCAGCGGTTCGCGGCCTTCGTCGTGCCGCACGAGGGCGCGCTGGTGGATCCGAACGAGGTGCGCATGCGCGTGCGCGAGGCGCTGGGGCGGTTCTCGGTGCCGCGCGACGTGGTGGTGCTGGAGGAGCTGCCGCGCAACGCGACGGGCAAGGTGGTCAAACGCCTGCTGCCCCGCCCGTGACCGAATGGGTTTCGGTGGACCGGAACTCCGGAGCGGGATTGCGGCCCCGCTCCGGCGGTCACCGGCGCTCTGAAACAGCGAGCAGGAGGCGGGCCCGTAAGAGCTGTCGCGAGCTGCGATTTCTCCCGTAGGCACCAGTTTGGCACGCCGTACCACTCTTCTTTGTGCGCAAGGTAATTGTGGGCTTTGAATATCGGCCATGAGGTAACTACCATGGTGTCGATGCCCGACCGATCCCCCGCCCCTGCGGGCGACTTCTCCCTGCCTCCCGTCGACGAGCAGATGTGCTTCGCGCTCTACGCCGCGTCGCGTGCGGTCACCAACCTGTACCGGCCCCTGCTGGAGCCGTTGGGGCTGACCTATCCCCAGTACCTGGTGATGATGCTCCTCTGGGAGCGCGGTGAGTGCTGGGTGAAGGACTTCGGATCCGTGCTGCAGCTGGACTACGGCACCCTCACGCCGCTGCTCAAGCGGCTGGAGGCCCGGGGTCTGCTGAGCCGCGGCCGGGATCCGCGCGACGAGCGCTCCGTCCGCGTCGCCCTCACGGAGGAGGGCAGGCGGATGCGGACGCGCGCCAAGGGGATTCCGGAGGCGATCGGCAGGGTCATCGACCTACCCGAGGAGGAGTTCGAGGCCACCAGGCTGGCGTTGCGCCGCCTGACCGCGAACGTGCTCGCGGGACAGGCCCAGCTGCCCGAGGGCGGCTGAGGCCGGACGGGCTCCGTCACCGCGTCCGCCGTCGGGGGACGACGGACGGCAGCGGTCGGCGGTGGGGACGGGCACCACGGGGGTCGTGCCCGTCCTCGGGTGGGCGGGTCGTGACCACGGCCCGCCCTTGCCGTTCCGGAAGCACGGTCCTTCCGGATGCCCCGTCGTTTCCGGATATCGGCCCGTTCCGGGGGCTAGTGTGGTGGCCATGTCGATCTGGGCGTCAGACAACCGCAGTGGCCAGGTCCGTGAGGCCCTGACGATGCTCCTGTCCCAGGGAGTGATTGACGACTTCCGCATCCGGCCGGACGAGGAGTTCCCCTTCCGGGTGACCGTCCCGGCCGGGGTGGTGCCGATGACCGAGCACCAGGCGGCGCACTTCGCGCTGGGCGCGGCCGTGGGGCACTTCGGCCGCCTGGTGCGCGGCGGCGGGGGCCGGTAGGCGCCCGGCCCCCGCCGCTCGGAACCCCGCTAACAGCCGGGGACGCGCTCCCAGTGGGCGGTCGAGGTCTGGGCCAGCGACGTCGTGACGAAGACGTTCCACAGACCGAGCGCGTCGCCGGACCCGACCGCGTAGGTCTGTCCGAGCCGCTGGACGGCCCGGCCCGCCGACACGTGGCCGTAGTTGCTGTCGGTCACGCACGTCCCGGACCCGGACGGGTCCGTGGGCTCCTCCGTCGGTTCCTCCGCGGGCGGGTCGGTGGGGCCGGGGTCGCCTCCGCCTCCCTCCCCGATGCCCCAGAAGTCGACGGTGTGGCCGGTCGAGCAGACCGCGGCCAGGAAGTAGGCGCCCGCGGTACCGCAGCCGGAGGAAGGGTCGACGGGGGTTCCGTGGCCCATGCCGGAGACCGTGAAGTGGGCGACGGCGGCGCCGCGCGCGTCCCCGCCGTGGTAGGCGGCGGTGGTGGGCCCGGGGAGCCGCTCGGTGCTGTCGGGGGTGCCCGACAGGCCGTGGACGTCGGCCCACTGGCTCACGCTGGCGGTCCCGTTGGCGGGGACCACGGTGGTGTCGGAGGTGCCGTGCCAGACGGCGACGCGCGGCCAGGGACCGCTCCAGCCGGGGTTCTTGGCGCGGACCGCGTCACCCCAGCGCTGCGGGGTGTTGGTCTTCCCCGGGTTCATGCAGCCGAACGCGTCGATCATGCCGCTCGCGCAGCCCACGGGGATCCCCGCGATGACACTGCCCCCGGCGAACAGGTCGGGGTAGGCGGCCAGGAGCTCCCCGGCCATGGCGCCCCCGGCCGAGAGTCCGGAGACGTACACCCGGTCGGCGTCCAGGCCGTGCGCGGACACGGCGTGCTCCACCATGGAGCGGATCGAGCGCGCCTCACCGGAGTCGCGGGCGGTGTCGCCCCGCTCGAACCAGTTGAAGCAGCCGCTGGCGTTGTTGGCCGACCTCTGCTCGGGGTAGAGCAGGGCGAAGCCGTCCGCGTCGGCGTGCGCGGGCCATCCGGAGTGGCCGTGGTAGGCGGCGGCGCTCTGCGAGCATCCGTGCAGCAGCACGACCAGGGGTGCGCCGTCGGGCAGACCGTCGGGCACGTAGGTGTACATCGCCAGGTTTCCGGGGTTGGTGCCGAACGAGGGCACCGGGGTGAGCGCGGCGGCCGAGGCGCGCGGGGCCGGGGCGGCCAGGAGGGCGGCGAACGCGACGGTGAGGGCGGCCAGGACGGCGAGCGGGAAGCGCGACCGCCTCGGGAACGGTGCGGGGTACGCGGGTGGTGCCGGGAAGTCCATGGGGGTGTGCCTCCGGGGGGTCGGAACGGTGAGCGGGGGACCGTGGCAGGGAGCCTAGCCCCGTAGTGATCTCGACCACATGGGCTCCGGGCACCGAACGCCGGCCGGCGGCCAGTGGGAACCCCACAGGAGGACCGGGTGTCATGGGCGCTGACCACATATCCCTGGTCCGGGGTGTGTCCGCCGCACCTATCCCGGGGAGGGGAGGGCGGGCCTAGTTTGCTGCCATGACGACGCACGAGTTCCTGCCGGGCGCGGCGCGGCAGGCCGCCCAGTCCCCCTCCCCCGAGACCGCGGGGGGCCCGCACGCGGCCGGGGCCGCCCACACCACGCGGGTCGACCTCACCGGAAGGACCGCCCTGGTGACCGGGGCGGCCAGCGGCATCGGCCGGGCCTGTGCCCTGCGCCTGGCCGACGCGGGAGCCAGCGTCCGCCTGGTCGACCTGGACGGGGAGGCCCTCGGCACGCTGGCCGAGCAGGGGGTGGGCGAGGCGGTGGTGCTGGACCTGACCGACCTGGACGCGGCCGAGGAGGCCGCCAGGGGCGCGGACATCGTGGTCAACAACGCCGGGGTACAGACGGTCGCGCCCGTGCAGGACTTCCCTCCGGAGCGTTTCTCCCTCATCCTTCGTCTCATGGTCGAGTCGCCGTTCCGCGTGGTGCGCGGCGCCCTGCCCCACATGTACGCCCGGGGGTGGGGCCGCGTCGTCAACATCTCCTCGGTGCACGGGCTGCGCGCCTCGGCCTACAAGTCGGCCTACGTGACCGCCAAGCACGGCCTGGAGGGCTTCTCGAAGGTGGTCGCCCTGGAGGGCGCCGCACACGGGGTGACCTCCAACTGTGTGAACCCCGGATACGTGCGCACGCCGCTGGTGGAGCGGCAGATCGCCGAGCAGGCGGCGGCGCACGGCATCGCCGAGGAGCGGGTGGTCTCGGAGGTCCTTCTGGCCAGGACCCCGCTCAAGCGGCTGATCGAGCCCTCCGAGGTCGCCGAGCTGGTCGCCTACCTGTGCGGTGAGGACGCGTCGTTCGTCAACGGAGCGTCCCTGCCCGTGGACGGAGCATGGAGCGCGAGCTGAACACCCCCACTTCCGGGCTTCCCGGCGACGTCGGACCGGCGGGCCCCGGCGGAGCGGCCGACCAGGACGGCCAGGCGCTGTTCCTGGACCTGCTGCTGCGCGACGCTCCCGCGGTGGAGTACGAGCGGCCGGTGCTGCGCGCGCGGGCCAACGGCGAGGACCCGGAGGTGGTGGCCGCGTTGGAGGCCACCAAGCTGACGGCGCTGCGGGTGCGCTCGGTGATGCGCGACCGACAGCGGCGCGAGTCGGAGCTGGGCGCGCTGTTCGAGACCGCCAACGACCTGGCGGGGATGCGCAGCCTGGACCAGGTGCTGCGGGCGATCGTGGAGCGGGCGCGCAACCTGCTGCGCACGGACATCGCGTACCTGACCCTGAGCGATCCGGAGGCGGGCGGCACCTACATGCGGATGACGTCGGGGTCGGTGTCGGCGTCGTTCCAGCGGCTGCGGCTGGCCCACGGCAAGGGGCTGGGCGGTCTGGTGGCCACGACGGCGCTGCCGTACGTGACGGCCAACTACTTCGCCGACCCCCGGTTCGAGCACGCGGAGAACATCGACCACGCGGTGCGCGAGGAGGGCCTGGTGGCCATCCTGGGCGTACCGCTGAAGATGAACGGGCGCGACGTGGGCGTGCTGTTCGCGGCCAACCGGCGCGAGCGGCCCTTCGCGCACTCGGAGGTGGCGCTGCTGTCGTCGCTGGCCACGCACGCCGCCATCGCGATCGACAGCGCGAACCTGATCGACGACACGCGACGCGCCCTGGACGAGCTGCACACCGTCAACGAGCGGTTGCAACGGCACACGGCGTCGGTGGAGCGGTCGGCGGCGGCGCACGACCGGCTGACCGACCTGGTGCTGCGCGGCGGCGGCGTGCGCGAGGTGGCGGCGGCGGTGGCCGAGGTGCTGGGCGGCACGGTGCTGATCCACGACGCGACCTCGGAGGAGTCGGTGACGGCCACTCCCCAGGGCGTGGTGGAGCGGACCGCCCGGGGCGGTGCGCCGTGGGACTCCGGGAACGGGGACCTGGCCGAGGCGGTGCGTACCTCCCTGGCCAGCGGCAGGGCGGTGCGGTCGGGCGGAGCGTGGGTGGCGTCGGCGGCGGCGGGCAACGAGCCGCTGGGCACCCTCGTCCTGCGCGGGGTGGAGCTGGACTCCACCGACCAGCGGGTGCTGGAGCGCGCGGCGATGGTGACGGCGCTGCTGCTGCTCATGCGGCGGTCGGTGAGCGAGACCGAGCACCGGGTGCGCGGCGACCTGCTGGACGAGCTGCTGGAGGTGCCCGCGCGCGACCCGGCCTCGCTGCGGCAGCGGGCGGCGCTGCTGCGCGCCGACCTGGAGGCTCCGCACGTGCTGGTGGTGGCCGAGGCGCCGGGCGGTGACCCCGGTCGGCTGCGCTCGGCGGCGACCCACGTGGCCGAGACCACCGGGGGACTGGCCGGGAGCCGGTCCGGCCGCCTGGTACTGGCGCTGCCCGGGACGGACGCCTCCGCGGTGGGGCGCCGGGTGGCCGACGAGCTGTCGGCGGCGGTGAACGGGCCGGTGACCGCGGGGGCGGGCGGTCCCACGAACGGCCCGGAGGCGTTCCGGGAGGCGTTCGCGGAGGCGTCGCGGTGCCTGCAGACGCTGCGGGCGCTGGGGCGGGAGGGGGACGTGGCCACCACGGGGGACCTGGGTTTCTCGGGTCTGCTGTTGAGCCAGGAGCGGGACGTGCCGGGCTTCGTGTCGGCGGCGTTGGGCCCCCTGCTGGAGTACGACGCCAGGAGGGGCACGCTGCTGGTGGAGACGCTGCGGGCCTACTTCGCCGCCGGGGGCAACCTGTCGCGGGCCAAGGACGAGCTGCACATCCACGTCAACACGGTGGCCCAGCGCCTGGAGCGGATCGGGCAGCTGATCGGGGCGGACTGGCAGCACCCGGACCGGGCGCTGGAGCTGCAGCTGGCCCTGCATCTGCACGGCCTCCTGGACCGGGGCGTCGATCTGGGCGGAAGCTGAGCACGCTCCGGCCGGTCCGACGACCGCGGTGACCGCGGGGCACCCGGACCGTCCGCGGTCACGGCCTGGGGCGCTGGCCCGGCCCGCCCGCGATCCACGCGGGTCCGGACCGCCGCGCGCACCGGGGGCTCCGCTCCCGCCCGGAAGGCCGGGCGCGGTGTGAGGCGGCGGGGGAGGGCCGGTGTGCGTCCGGGAAGTCTGCCCTCCCGCCCTCAACGGGCGTCGGCGGTCTCCCGGACGATCCCGTCGACGTGCGCGGCGACCAGGGCCGCGGTCGGGGAGAACAGCGGGCTGTAGTGGTTGTCGTCGGGGAGTTCGACGGTGGCCACGTGTCCGGGGAGCCCGGCCAGGCGCTCGCGGGTGTAGAGGCCCGGGCTCTCGTCCATGAGGCCGCGCGCCGCCCACAGCAGGCGGGCGGGGCGCCGGAGGCGGGCGAGCGCGCCGAGGGTCTCGGGGTCGGCGAGGACCTGTCCACCGTCCGCGCGCACGGCCGCCTCGTCGCAGGCCGAGCGCATCGCGGGCGGTTCCCCGACCAGGTCGCGCAGGACGTAGCGGTCCGTCCAGGTGTTCCACCGCCCCGCGAAGGCGGGGTGGCGCCGCCAGAACTCCCGGTAGTGGTCGGGGCTCGCGAAGGTCCTCCGCAGGCGGGCCATGGCGGGGCCGAGGACGGCGTCGATGTCGGTCCCCGGGGCGAGGGGCAGCCCGTGTCCGCCGTCGACCAGCACCACCCCGGCGACCCGTTCGGGGTGGCGCACGGCGGCCAGGCAGGCGACGAACGCCCCCATCGAGTGGCCGACCAGGACGGTGGCTCCCACCCCCCGGTCGTCGAGTACGGCGACCAGGTCGTCGGCGTGGGCGGCCAGGCCGCGGGGTCCGGCCAGGCGGCCGCTGCGTCCGCGCCCGCGCAGGTCGGGGGCGAGCAGCGGCGGGCCGCCGAGCCGGGACAGCTCGGCGGCGACCCGGGCGAAGGCGTGGCCGTTGGCGGTGATGCCGTGGACGGCCAGGACCGGGGTGCCGGGGCCGTCCCCCCACCTGGTGACGGCCAGGTCGCCGCCGGGGACGGGGACGGTGTACTCGTCCTCCCGGACCGGTGCGTCGGCGGACGCGCCCGGTTCGGTCCCGGAGGGGGCGCCGGTCCGGCGCGGGTGGTCGGTCATACCCGTGGGCCCTTCCTGTCGCGCAGGGCCGAGCGGACCCGGCCGGGGAGGGCGGCGAGCCCTCCGGGGGCGAAGAACACCATCAGCACGAAGAGCACGCCGAGGACGAACAGGGGCTGGGACAGCGGCGCGGCGAGCCAGGCGGGCAGCGCGGCGAAGACGTCGGAGCCGCCCAGCTGGAGCAGGCGGTGGTCGGCGTAGGTGTACAGGACCGCGCCCAGCAGCGGGCCCCAGCGGCTGCCCGCGCCGCCCAGGGCCACCATGACCAGCAGGGTCAGGGTGAACTCGGCGGTGGTGATGGCGGGGGTGACGCCTCCGGTGACCAGCAGGTAGGCCACCCCGCCGAGGGAGGCCAGGCCGCCGCCGACGGTGAAGGCCGCCAGCTTGTAGGGGTAGGGGTTGACGCCCAGGACGGCGACGCGCTGCTCGTTGGCGCGGATGCCCTGCCAGACGCGGCCGACCGGGGAGGCGGTCAGCCACCAGACGAGGCCGACGGCGACCACGGCGTAGGCGAGGGCCGCCCAGTAGAGGTTGACGGTGTTGGCCACGCCCACGAACGCGGCCGGGACCAGGGAGGTGTCCAGGGACAGCCCCTCCTCGCCGCCGGTCGTGCGGCCGGGGTCGCGGGAGACGAGGATCGACCCGGCCTGGGCGAAGGCGAGGGTGACCATGGCCAGGGCGATGCCGTTGACGCGCAGGGAGACCGCGCCCAGGAGCAGGGACAGCAGGGTTCCGCCCGCGACGGCGAGCGGTGCCGCCCACAGCAGCGGCAGTTCGAGCAGCCGCATGAGCAGTGCGGCGGTGTAGGCGCCGCAGGCGAAGTACAGGGCGTGGCCGAAGGAGAGCAGGCCCACCCGGCCGTAGAGCAGGTCGTAGCTGGTGGCCAGGCCGCCGAAGACCAGGCAGAACGCGAGCAGGTGCAGGGTGGGCGGGCTGTTGAGCGCGCCCTCGAACAGCCCCGGCGGGTGGAGCGTGGAGAAGGGCAGGGACAGCGCCGCCGCCAGGGCGGCGGCCGGGGCCGCCCACCGGGGGAGGCGGCGCCCGCGCGCGCCTCCCGGGGCCGGGGGCTCGGGGCTGGCGGCGGGCGTCCCCGCGGCCGGGGCGGTCACGTCGGTGTCGGTCATCAGGCCACCCTCTCCGCGGACTTGCGCGCGGTCAGGCCGCCCTGCCTGGTGAGCAGTACGAGGGCCAGGACGATGACCACGGCGATGTCGCCGAGTCCGGCGACGGTGTAGTAGTTGGCGAACTGCTGGATGAGGCCGACCGCGACCGAGGCGATGGCGCAGCCGGTGAGCGAGGTGGTCCCGCCGATCACCACGACGATGAACGCGAAGATCAGCAGGGACAGCCCCTGGGTGGGGGTGACCACGCCGAAGTAGAGGCCGCCCAGCGACCCGGCCAGGGCCGCGGCGGCGCCGCCGATGGCGAAGACCAGGGTGAAGGACCGGCGCACGTCGATGCCGAGGGCCGTGACCATGGCCCGGTCCTGCACGCCCGCGCGGACGATGAGGCCGTAGCGGGTGCGCGAGTTGAACAGCCACAGGGCGGCGAACACCGCGGCGGCGGCCAGGATGAGCAGGAAGCGGTCCCGGGGGATGTTGACCCCCAGGAAGGAGACGGCGCCGCGGACCAGTCCGGGCTTGGGGAAGGGCAGCGGGTCGGCGCCCCAGACCGCCTGGAGGAGCGCGGGAACGGCCAGGCTCAGGCCGACCGTGGCGAGGATCTGCTCGCGGTGCCTGCCGTAGAGCGGGCGTATGACGCAGAGTTCGACCAGGGCGGCGGCCAGGGTGCCCGCGGCGACGCCGAAGGCCACGGCGACCGCGAAGCCGAACCCGGCCGGTCCGGCGCCGGGCAGGTGGTCGGCGGCCCACCAGGTGCCGTAGGCGCCGATGGCCAGGAAGGCGCCGTGCGCGAAGTTGAGCACGTCCATGAGGCCGAAGATCAGCGAGAGCCCGGAGGCGATGAGGAAGTAGAGGGCGCCCAGGCCGAGCCCGGTGACGGCGAGGAGGAGGACGGTGCTCACGCGGTCCGCCTCCCCTCGGGTCCCCCGGCCGCGGCGGCGCGTGCCACGCCCAGGAGCGCGCGGACGCGGTCGGCGTCGTCGAGGAGTCCGGGGGCGGGCCCGGTGTGGACCACGCGGCCCGCGTCCAGGACCACGGCCTGGTCGGCCGTTCTGCGTACCAGGGACAGGTTCTGCTCCACGAGCAGGACCGGCACCCGTTCGGCGGCGCGGGCGACGGCGTCGGCGACCTCGCGGACGATGCGGGGCGCCAGGCCCTTGGTGGGTTCGTCCACGATGAGGAGCCTGTCGTCGTTGAGCAGGGCGCGGCCGATGGCGAGCATCTGCTGCTGGCCTCCGGAGAGGGTGCCCGCGGGCTGGTCGGCCCGGGCGGCGAGTTCGGGGAAGAGTTCGTGGACGAGCGCGTAGCGGGGCGCGCCGGGGCGGCGTTCGGCCAGGCGCAGGTTCTCGGCGACGGTGAGGGCGCTGAAGATGCCGCGTTCCTCGGGCACGTAGCCGATGCCCCTGCTGACGATGGCGTGGGTGGGGCGGGCGGTGATGTCCTCGCCGTCGAAGGACACCCGGCCGGTGCGGGGCACCAGGCCGAGCAGGGCCCTGACGGTGGTGGTCTTGCCGACGCCGTTGCGTCCCAGGAGGGCGGTGACGCCGTGGTCGGGAACGGTGAGGGAGACCCCCTGGAGGATGTGCGAGCCCTCGATCCAGACGTGCAGGTCGGCCGCCTCCAGGAGCGGCGCCGCGGCGCTCACGCCCCGTCCCCGAGGTAGGCGGCCTGCACCCGGGGGTCGGCCATGGCCGAGTCCGGGTCGGTGAGGGCGAGCAGGGCGCCGTGGTGCATGACGGCCAGGCGGTCGGCCATGTCGAGGAGCACCTCCATGTGGTGTTCGACCATGAGGACCGTGCACCCCTGTTCGCGGTGCACGTCCCGGATGACGGTGGTGAGCTCGCCGACCTCTCCGGCGCTGACCCCGGCCATGGGCTCGTCCAGGAGGATCAGCCGGGGGCGGCGGGCCAGGAGGAGCGCGAGTTCGAGCTTGCGCTTGTCGCCGTGGGACAGGTCGGCGGCCGGGGCGTCGGCGCGGTGGGAGAGGCGGACCAGGTCCAGGACCCCGGTGGCCTCGGCGCCGCCGTCGGGGGTGGCCCGGCGCCAGAAACGGCGGGACTCCCCGGTGCGGGCCTGCACGGCCAGGCCGACGTTGGCGCCGACGGTGAGGTCGCCGAAGACGCTGGAGGTCTGGAAGGTGCGTCCCATGCCGAGCCGGGCGCGGCGGTGGGGCGCGTGGCGGGTGACGTCGGCCCCGGCCAGGCGCACGGTGCCCGCCGTGGGCCGGGTCAGTCCGCTGACCAGGTTGAACAGGGAGGTCTTACCAGCGCCATTGGGGCCGATGAGGGCGACGAACTCGCCCTCCTCCACGCGCATGGTGACGTCGTCGACGATGACGGCGCCGCCGACCGACCAGCGCAGGCGGTCCAGGGCCAGGACGGGGACGGCGGTGTCGGGGCCGGGGGCGGTTCCCGGTGCGGCCCCGGCCGCCCCGGCGCTCTTCGCGGTGTCGGGGGCCACGGCTACCGGGCCGCCGCGGGCTCGACGTCGGCGGCGGGGATCTCCGCGACCAGTTCGGGACGGGCCTCGGCGCCCTCGCCGACCAGCCGGACCTGGTACATGGGCTGCAGGAGGGCGTGGTCCTCGGCGCGGATGGTGAGTTCGCCCTTGACCCCGTCGAAGGTCCAGCCCTCCAGTGCGCCGATGCGGTCCCGGACGTCGTCCCCGGCGGAGGCCGCGTGCACGACCATCTGGGCGGCGGTGAAGCCGTCGGGGGTGAAGAGGTCGACGGTGCCGCCCCCGGCCTCGACGTTCTCCCTCATGATCCGGGCGACCTCGGTGTCGGAGGCGCCGTCGAAGTAGTGCGAGAGGAAGGAGATGCGCCCGCCCGCCTCGCCGAACACGGGGTAGGACGGCTTGATGTCCAGGCCGGTGACGACCTCGGTGGAGTCGAGGACGCCCTGCTGGTCCAGGGCCTGCCACATGGCGGAGGCGGTCTCGCCCGCCCAGGCGACGAAGACCAGGTCGGGTTCGGCGCGGCTGACCTGCTCGGCGAACGGGGTGAGGTCGGTGGTGTCCGGCGGAGCCAGGACGCCGTCGACGCTGGCGCCCTGGGCCTCCAGGACCTCGGTGACCGCGGAGACGTTGTCCTGGCCGAAGGCGTTCTGCTGGGCGAGGACCACCACGTCCGCGCCGTCGGGGTCGTCCATGAAGGTGCTCGCGGTGAGGATGTCCTGGTAGGTCTGGCGGCCGGAGCGGAAGGTGTGGTCGTTGATGCCCGTGATGGCGTCGGTGGCGGCGGGCCCGGAGATGAAGAGGACGTCGTTCTGCTCGGCGAGCGGGGCGACCTGGACGGCGATGCCGGAGGCGGTGGACCCGGCGATGATGTCGTGGCCGGTGCCGATGAGGTCGCGGGTGGCCGAGACCGCCTTGGTGGGGTCGCCGGCGTCGTCGGCGTACTCGACCTCGACGGGGCGGCCGTCGATCTCCATGGTGCCGCCGGTGGCGTGGGCGAGCCCGGCCTCGAAGCCCTGCCGGTACTGCTCGCCGTAGCTGGCCAGGGGACCGGTGGCGGAGTAGACGATGCCGACCCTGACGGGTGCGTCCGCACCGCCCCCGGCGGCCCCGCCGGGGCTTCCGCAGGCGGCCATGGCGAGGACGACCGCGCAGGAGGCGGCGGTCAGGGGGGTCTTGCGCATTTCTCTCCTCCAGTCGGCACCCGCCTGTCCGGCGCGACCGCCGGGGTGGGGGGTGGGGTACCGCTCCGAAGGTAGATCGGTGGTGACGCGTTTCACATGTAGCGGGCACATACATTCGGTCCCGAATCGGTGTACCGGGGGCCCACACGCACGCTCGGACCGTCGGGGCGGAAGCGGGAGGCCCTCCCTTGACCTCAACCTTCGTTGATGTAGAAGTGTGGTCTCCCGGGCGCCGCCGCGCCGCCTCCCGGGCCGAGGGGCCCGGGTCCCGCCCCGACAGGAGGAGGACGATGAACCAGCCGATCCTGGTCACTGGAGCCACCGGAAACACCGGGCACCACGTGGTTGCCGGCCTACTGGCCGAGGGAGTCCCCGTACGGGCGCTCGTGCGCGACCCGCGGCGGGCGCGCCTGCCCGAGGGGGTGGAGGTCGTCGGCGGTGACGTCACCGACCCGGCGGACGTGTCCTCGGCCGCCCGGGGCACGGCCGGGGCCTACCTGCTCTGGCCCGGCTTCGGCACCGACGGGACGGAGGAGGCCGTGGCCGCCCTCACCCGGCACACGCCCCGGGTGGCCTACCTCTCGGCGGTGGCCGCCGAGGAGGGCCCGGGCAGCGTGTGGGGGCGGTTGGAGGCCGCCCTGCGCGGCTCCGGACGCGAGTGGACCTTCCTGCGCGTCACCGGTCTGGCGGCGAACACCCGGGGCTGGGCCGAACAGGTCCGCTCGGGCGTGGTCCGCGCCCCGTACGGTCGGGCGTCGCGCTCCCTGGTGCACGAGAGGGACGTCGCGGCGGTGGCGGTGCGGGCCCTGCTGGACGGGGCGCACGCGGGCAGGAGCTACCTCGTCACCGGACCCGAGTCCCTGGCCCAGGCCGACCAGGCGCGGATCCTCGGGGAGGAGGCCGGGATTCCGGTGCGCTGGGAGGAGCAGCCCGAGGAGGAGGCGCGGGCCGAGCTCGCCGAGGCCATGGGCGCCGACTTCGCGGACACCGGAATGGCCTACTGGGCCTCCCTCGTCCACACCCCGGAGCCGGTCTCGCGGGACGTCGAGGAGGTGACCGGCCGCCCCGCGCTGTCGTTCCGGGAGTGGGCCCGCGAGCACGCCGGGGACTTCGCCCGGGGCTGAACCGCTCAGCAGGAGCCCTTGTCCTCCCAGACGCCCCACTGCTCGCCCGCGGCGGGGGTCATGCCCTGGGTCCACCAGCGCGCCTCGTACTCGCGCCCCTGGTACTGCACCCGGTCGCCGTTGTCGTAGACGGTGTCGGGGTTCCACTCCGGGGCGTCGCAGGAGTCGGATGAGTCCCCCGCGCGGTCCCCGCGCCCGTTGCCGTTGCCGTGACCGTTGCCGTTGCCCCGGCCGCCGCCGTCGCCCTGGGAGGGGGAGGCCGTCTCCTCCGCGGTCTCCTCCGCCTCGTCCTCCTCGTCCTCCTCCGGCTCCGGGCCGAGGGAGACGGTAAGGGTGACGAGGCCCTCCTCGGGCAGGATCGTGCCGGGCTCGGGGGTCTGGCCGCTCACCTCGCCGACGGGCGCGGTGTCGTGGTGGTCCTCGGCGACCCCCACGGTCAGCCCCAGACCGGCGAGGGCGCGTTCGGCGTCCTCCCGGGCCATGCCGATCAGGGCGGGGACGATGACGCCCTCGCTCACGTGGAGGACCACCGGCTCCTCCCTGTCGCCGCGCTCACCCGCGGCGGGCTCGGTGGCCAGAACGGTGCCCGGCGGCTCCTCGGCGGAGTGCTCCTGCACGACCTCCAGGTCGGTGAACCCGGACCCGCGCAGGGTCTCGCGGGCCTCGTTCTCCGTGCCGCCGACCACGTCGGGGACATCGACGTACTGCGGACCCGCGGAGACCCACAGCAGGACCTCGGCGCCGGGTTCCACGGTGGTACCGGGCGCGGGGGTGGTGTCGGCGACCGCCCCGGAGTCGACGGAGTCGCTGTAGGTCTCCTCGAACTGCACCATCAGGTCGAGGCCGAGCGCGCCGAGGCTCTCCTCGGCCTCCTCCGCGGAGACGCCGACGAGGTCGGGCAGCTCGACGCCGCTGTCCGGGGCCAGCGCCCACCCGGCGGCGAACAGGGACAGGACCAGCACGCCCGCGCCGACCAGCACGGGCAGGCGTCGCCACAGCGGGACCGGGGCACCGCGCCCCGGCCTCCCCGCGTCACCGTAGCCGCCGTCGTCCGCGTGGTCCCCGTGGTCCCCGTAGTCCGCGTAGTCCGCGTAGTCCGCGTAGTCCGCTTGGTCCGCGTGGTCCGCGTACGTTTCCTGGCGGACACCGCCGACGACGGGGATGGGCTGGGTGTCGGCCTCGGTGAGATCGGCGGGGGCGGAGGAGAAGGACCGCAGCACCTGCTCGACCAGGGTGAGGTACTGCCCCGCGTCCCGGGGCCGGTAGCGCGGGTTGGCGTCGGTGGCGTTGGCCACCAGCATGTCCAGGTCGGACGATGTCTCGGGGAGCACGGAAGAGGGCCGCAGGGGAGGGGTGTCGGGACCGACGAAGGAGCCGGTCATCAGCGTGTACAGGATCCTGCCGACGGCGTGCACGTCGGTGCGCGTCTCCGGTCCGGCGTCCTCCTCGGCGTCGAAGAGCAGGGGGAAGCCGGTCAGGCGCACCCCGCCCGCGCCGTCCACCACCACCTTGTCAGGGTCCAGCTCTCCGTGGACGACGCCCTCCTTGTGTGCGGCGTCCAGGGCGGTGAGCACCTCCACCGTGATGGCCAGGGCCGCCTGCGGCGGGTAGCGCAGCTCTCCGCCGCGGAGCGCCTCGGCGAGGGTCTGACCCTGCAGGTACTCGGTGACCGCGTACACGTGCCCGCCGTCGCGCCCGTGGTCGAGCACCCGCGCGATGCCCGGGTGGGAGAGCCCCTCCAGTGTCTGGGCACGGCCGAGGAACGCGTGCACGGCACCGTGGTCCCCCACCAGCCAGGGGTGCAGGACGGTGACCGTGACGGTCTGGTCGCTGCCGAGGTCGTGCGCGACGTGGACGGTCCCCGAGGCACCGCTGCGGACACGCTTGCCGAGGATGTAGCGCTCGTGCAGCGTGATGCCGAAGAGGGGATCGGGAGTGGGGGTCTCCATAAGTCGGATTCTATGCGTCCGTCCTGCCGCATATCGCTCGCCATCAGGCCGGATACGGACAACGGGGACGGCTTCGGGTTCAACTCGCAGCACCCCCGGTACCGAAACGTTGTGCCCCGGATGTGAACCTCCGACGGCCGGGGCTCGGACGGTCCGCCGCGGGGCCGCTAACCTGGGCCGTGCCGCTCCTGGGCGTCCCCTCGCCAGGAGACCTCCGGCGGACTCCGAGGACACTGACGACAGCGAGGTGTGCCATGTCCGGTGAACTGACCTGGGTATGGGCGGACGAGCGCCCCGACCTCCTGGCCGATCCGGTGCTGGCGGCGGTGCGCGGGCGCGACGACGTACGGGTGGCGGAGATCGACCCCGGTCTCGCGGACACCGCGGCCTTCTGCGAGCGCTACGGGATGCCGATGGGCACCAGTGCGAACTGCGTGGTGGTCGCCGCCAAGCGCGGCGGCGAGGTGTCCTACGCGGCGTGCGTGGTGCTCGCCACCCGGCGCGCCGACGTCAACGGGACCGTCCGCCGCCACCTGGGTGCCCGCAAGACCTCGTTCGCGCCCATGGAGGAGGCCACCGGCCTGACCGGGATGGAGTACGGCGGCATCACACCGCTCGGCCTGCCCGCGGAGTGGCCGGTCCTGGTGGACGAGTCCATCGCCGCCGAGGCCGAGGTGGTCGTGGGCAGCGGGGTGCGGCGCTCCAAGCTCCTGGTACCCGGGAAACTGCTCGCCGACCTCCCGGGCACCGAGGTCCTGGCCCTCTCCAGGTAGGGGCCCTACCCGGCGGGGCCCCGCCGGGTAGGGCCCGGTTCCTCCGTGTCGACACGTCGACCTGCGGGTTCGTCGCCGCGTCAATCCGAATGTCGACAAAGCGACGAATCGTTTCGGTACGGCGGGTCAGGGTTTGCGGTCGGTGCCGCACCCGGTCAGTCCACCGGGGGCGTGTCACCCACCCGGGGAACCCACGCGGCCTCGGCCAGCACGGTGTACTGGTTCACCCGGGGCAGCTCCCCGTCCGGCTCGGCGGCCGACTCCACGGCGACCGTCTCGTGGTAGAGCGGCATCCCGGTGTCGGAGTCGAACATGATCCTGCGCTCCAGCACGTTGCCCGCCCCGTCGTCCTCCTCGACCAGGAACAGCTCCCCCTCGCGGCCCTCGCGGTCCCGGGCCTCCCCCGCGTACAGCACCTCCTCGTGTCCGGCCAGGGCACGCAGCGCGGCCGCCTGAACCCCGGGGTCGACCGGGGCCTCCCCGTACAGCTCCTGGAGGGCGTAGAAGAGGGCGGCCGCGGTGGACGGGAACTCCGCCCCCGCACCCTCGGTGAGCTGCTCCGCGAGCCGGTCGGGATCGGTGGCCAGGTCGCCGGGCTCCCAGGTGAAGAACATGCCGTCACCGCCCTTTCCGCCGCCCCACTCGAACTCCTCCGGCCCCCGCTCGAAGAGCCAGGCGAGCGGTCCCGGATCGCCGCCCTGGTGCTCGGGCGCACTCGGGGTCGAGACACTGCGCCCGGACTCGTGGGGGGTGCGCCACACCTGCTCGCTCGTCGGGACCACACCCCATCCCTCCTCTCCGGTGTCGGCGTCCTGGGAGTAGGTGAAGGTCCACTCCAAGGTGCGCACGTAGGCGACCTCGCCGTCCCTCGGCGGCGGGGGCTGTTCCCCGGCGGCCTCCGCCAGGGCCGACAGGCGCTCGCGGCCCTCCGACAGTCCGGCCATCGGAACCTCCAGCGGTGCGGGCGGCGGTCCGGCGTAGGCGGGTTGGGCGCCGCCCCAGCCCAGGGGGACGGCCACGGCCGCGGCGGCGAGCACGGCCGCGGCGCCCAGCGCGAGGCGGAGCCCGGGACGTGCGGGGAGCAGACCCCGGACCCGGCGCCGTCCGCCGCCCGAGGCGATCACCTCGATCCGGGAGAGCTCCCGGTGCGCGGGGTCGGGCCGGGTCCCGGCCGCCGGGTCGTACGCGGCCAGCAGGTGGCGCACGGTGTCGACGTCACTGCGGGGGGCGGGGTTGACGCGGGTACGGTTCACTTCTCCTCCACGGAAACTCGGGTGTGCGCGGAAGTCCCGGCGGCCGGCGCCGAACGCGTTCCGGGTGGGGCGCCGGGGGGCGGGGAGTCCAGGAAGCGCTCGATCCGGCGGCGCGCCCGGTGCAGCCGTACGCGGGCGGTGGCCCTGGAGCACCCCAGTACCCGTGCCGCCTCGGCCAGCTCCAACCCCTCCCAGGCCAGGAGCATCACCAGTTCCCGGTCGCCGGCGCTGAGCCGGTTTAGGGCGCGCAGCGCGGCGTCGCGCTCCTCCACCTGGCGGGTCGTGTCGGCGTCACCCGCGGTCTCGGCGGCGTCGGGGCTCAGCACCTCGCCCCGCCTCCGGTCGCGGCGCAGCCGGGACCGGACGACGTTGCGCGCCACCCCGTAGAGCCAGGGGAGCGGATGCTCCTTGGGCAGGCGGTCGTACCTGCGCCACGCGACGCCGAAGGTCTCGGCCGCGACGTCGTCCGCGACGTCCGGCCCCAAGCGGCGCAGGGCGTAGCGGTGGACGTCGTCGTAGTGCTGTTCGAAGAACCGGGTGAACTCGCCCCTCGCGGGCTCCTCCGCGTCCGCTCCACTGGTCATCGACTTCCTTCCGTGCGGTGTCATCCTCCTTCTGTCGCGTGGGGGGCGATCGTTACCGTGCCGCAGGCGCTCTCCGCATTTCCGGCCGGGGCCGCGGGGCGGGCAGGCCCGGCCCGCCGCGCCCCTCTTCGCGGCGGGCCGGGGGAGGGACTCGGGCCAGGCCGGTCCACCCGCTCCTGACCCGGGTGGGGGCCTCGATCGGCACCCGGCCCGTCTCACGGCCGGGCCCGGAGGCCTTCACACCGCCCCGGGCCGCGGCCGCGTCGGCGATACGACACGCCGGCGGCCCTCCCGGACGTCAGCCCACGCTCCCGCTGTCGTCCGTCTCCATGGTCCGTCCCGACAGCGCGGACACCGCGCCGACGGCGAAGGCGGCGCACAGCAGGAGAACCAGCATGACGGCCAGACCCGCGGACCCGTCGATCAGCGTGGTGAAGTTGGCCAGGACCAGGACCACGGTCCCGACCAGACCGACCACCGCGAGGATCGGGGCGACCCGTGTGCGCCACGGCCGTCCGCGCCGCCAGCCACGGCCGAAGAAGACCACGACCGCGATGCTGACGAGCACCATGAGCATCAGCACCCCCAGCGTCGCCAGACCGCTCATCCAGGTGAACACCTGCGCCACCGGGTCCATCCCGGTCGCCGCGAACACCCCGATGAGGACGGCGGCCGTGCAGGTCTGGGCGAGCGACGCGGCGTGCGGTGACCCGTGGACCGGGTGCGCCCTGCCCAGCGGAGCGAGCGCGCCGCCGCGCCCGCCGAGTGCGTACACGTAGCGCGCGACCGTGTTGTGGAAGGCCAGCAAGGCGGTGAACAGGCTGGTCAGCAAGAGGATCTGGAGAGCCGCCGCGAGAGGGGTCCCCGCGTACCGCTCGGCGACGGAGAACACCAAGCCGTCGATGTCGTCGACGGCGGCGGCGCGCGCGTTCCCGGCCCCGACCGCCATGACGAGGGCCCAACTGACCAGGGTGTAGAAGCCGCCGATCACCAGCACGGCCGTGTAGGTCGCCCGGGGCACGGTCCGGTGCGGTTCGCGCGCCTCCTGTCCGTAGACCGCCGTCGCCTCGAAGCCGATGAAGCAGGCCACGGCGAACATCAGACCGATGCCGGGCGAGCCGGAGAGGAAGGCCCCGGGGGTGAAGGGGACCGCGTTCAGTCCGTCCGCCCCTCCCCGGAGGAGGACCGCGCCCGCCAGGGCGGCGACGGTCCCGACCTCGAGGACGATCAGGACCGCGAGGACACGGATCCCCAGGTCGACGCTGCGGTAGCCGAGGACCGCGACGAGGGCGAGCAGAATACCGCCCCACACCCACCAGGGCAGGTCCGGCCCCCCGAAGCCCGTGACCGTCGAGCCGAGGACGGCCCCGGCCAGCCCGTACACGGCGGCCTGGACCGCGGTGTAGGAGAGCAGCGCCAGGCCCGCCGAGCCCGTGCCCAGGACCGGCCCCAGCCCGGCGGTGACGTAGGAGTAGAAGGCTCCGGCCTCCCGCACGTGCCTGCTCATCTCGGCATAGCCGACGCTGAAGAGCAACAGGACCACGGTGACCGCGATGTAGGAGACCGGCGCACCCGCGCCGCTGCCGATCGCCATCATCACCGGCAGTGCTCCGCCGATGGCGACGAGGGGGGAGGCCGCCGCGACGACCAGGAAGACCACGCCCGCGACGCCGAGGCTGCCGCGCAGCCCCCCGGCGGCGGGCGGGTCCGCCGTGTGTTCCGCCGTGTGCTCACTCATGGCGGGCCTCCGTCCCGGAGCAGCAGCCGTGGGGCTCCCGAGCCGGGGAGCAGCAGCCGTGGGCGGCGGCCGTCGGCGGCACGTCCAGGGTGGGGTTGCGGTCGAAGAAGCCCACGGGGCGCAGCTTGAACCCGGTGTAGTCGACCGGCATGACCGGCCAGTCCTCCGGACGCGGTGCGTGGGTCAGGCCGAAGGTGTGCCAGACGACCAGGTCGGCGTCGTCCACGTTCCGGTCGGCGGCGGTGTAGGCGGGCAGCCCGGCTCCGCCCGGGTGCTGGTTGACGAAGTCGCCTGCCGGGTAGCGCTCGGCGGGGTCGTAGCGGGTCACCCACAGGTGGCGGGTGGCGAACGCCGCGCGGGCCGCCACCGACGAGGACGGGTCCGCGAGCAGTACCGGCCTGCCCTCCGGCTGGAGGGCGTAGGCGACGGGGTGGCCCATACGGTTGCGCGAGCCGGGGTTGGAGACGTGCCAGACCCGGTCCACGGAGGCGTCCGCGTCGCGCTGGGCCCGCGCCTCGGTGTCCAGTACGGTCCGCTTCTGGACGAAGGCGTTGCCGCGCGGGTTGTCGGGTCCGACCGGCACCCGTGCGGCGTCGACCTCCTCGACCCTGTTCCCGAGACCGTCGACCAGCATGTCCAGGCGGGCGCAGAACAGGTGCTGGTGGAGGGGGGCGCCCACGCCGGGCGCGACCTCGGAGGCGTAGGGGTAGTCCCCGCCCGGGTGGGCCGAGGTGAAGACGATGCCGGTGGCCTTCGCCTCGAACTCGATGGTGCCGTCGAGGTACAGGTACCAGAAGAACCCGTAGTCGTAGTTGCCGACGGTGGTGAAGAAGGAGATCACCATGCGGCGCTGGCGTCGGGTCTCGGAGGAGCCGGCCCACAGGTCGGAGTGCTTCCACAGCACGCCGAAGTCCTCCTCGTGCATGCACACGGCGTTGGGCAGGACCCGGGGTTCGCCCCCCTCGTCGGCGATGACGGCGTCCATGTAGGTGATGTCGCCGAGGCAGTCGCAGCCGAGCTGGAGGGCGTTGGCGTACCGGCCGACCATGTACTCGCCCGTGTCGAAGTAGTTCTGCCAGGACCGCACGGGGGAGGGGTCGGCGTAGGGGACGACCATCTCGGCGATGGAGGCCCGGTGCACGATGGGCCGGTCGCGCCCCTGGTCGTGGAAGGCGATCTGGTGCAGGACGAGGCCCTCCCGGGCGTCGAACCCGATCCGCAGCGACCACTTCTCCCAGGTCAGACGGTTGCCGTCGAGGGTGAAGCTGGGGCCTTCGGGCTGGGTGATCTCGATGGGCCTCTGCGTGGTTCTGAGGGGTCCGGTGACGCCGGGCTCGGTGTAGTTGCCGTTCTCGGTGGGTACGGGCACGGGTCCGAAGTCGAGCACCTTGTCCACGGTGCGGTTGAGGACGTCCACGTAGCCGACCAGTCCGTCCACCGGGTGCGCCCAGGCGTGGTCGGCCCCGTGCTCCTGGACGAACGCGAGTCCGCGCAGGATGCGACGGCCCCGTTCCTCGGGGTACTCGTCGTCGTACACCCCGGCGGACAGCGGGGCCACCCGCACCGAGGCCGGGTCAAGCCCGCGCGCGCTCAGCGCCTCCAGCCAGCGCGGGTCGGTGTTGAGGACCTCCTCCACCAGGGCGAACTCCTCGTCGAGGACGGGCAGTTGCCCGTCGGCGACGGCGTCCAGCGTCCGGTCGGAGTCCACCCGCCCGCGGGTGAGGGACACGACCAGGTCGTGGGCGGGGCCGCCCGAGGTGTCGTGGAGCAGGACGCGGACGCGGCGGTCCACGGGGTCTCCCGGCGCGTGGGCGAGCAGGTCGGCCTTGGCGGGCTCCTCCAGTCCCAGGTAGGCGAACCGGGTCGCGGGGGTGGCGTGACCGGTACGGATGAGGATGGTGCGCGCGGCGGTGATCTCATCGGGGGTGAGGGCGTCGAGCGGGTGCGGTGTCGCGGAACCCATGGGGCCTCCAAGGGGAGTGTGCTCGGATGTGCGGTGAGGGGCGTGCCGGTCCGCCGCGCCCCCGTTCCGGGCGGACCGGCACGTGGGAGTGCTCAGGCCAGGTTGGTCCACACGCTCTTGACCTGGGTGAAGGCCTCGATCGCCGACCAGCCCATCTCGCGGCCGAGCCCGGAGGCCTTCATGCCGCCCCAGGCCGCGGCCGCGTCCAGGACCGGTGGCATGTTGATCCACACGGTTCCCGCCCGCACCTGGGCGGCGAGGCGGTTGGCGACGCCGATGTCGCGGGACCAGATGACGGCGGCGAGCCCGTAGTCGGTGTCGTTGGCGCGGGCGGCCAGCTCGTCGGGGTCGTCGTAGGGCAGCACAGCCAGGACCGGGCCGAAGATCTCCTCGCGGGCGATGCGCATGTCGTCGGTGACCCCGGAGAAGACGGCCGGTCGCACGAAGTAGCCCCGGTCGTCCTCCAGCGGGGCGCGGTCGTGCAGGTGGGCGCCCTCCTCCCGGCCGATCCGCACGTAGCGCTCGGCCCGGTCGCGCTGCTCGGCGGAGACCACCGGGCCCATCTGGGTGCCCTCGGCCAGGCCGTGGCCGAGCTTCATGGCGGCGGCCCCGGCGGCGAGCTTCTCGGCGAACTCGTCGTGGCGCGCGGAGTCGACGTAGAAGCGGGTGTAGGCGGCGCACACCTGGCCGGAGTTGAGCAGTCCGCCCATGAGGTTGCCCGCGACGGCGGCGTCGATGTCGGCGTCGGAGGTGACGATCGAGGGGGCCTTGCCGCCCAGTTCGAGGGAGACGTGCTTGAGCTCGCGCCCGGCCTGGGCGGCGATCTCGCGGCCGACCTCGGTGGAGCCGGTGAAGGACACCTTGGCCACCCCCGGGTGGCGGACCAGGGCCTTGCCGACCTCGGGGCCGCCGGTGACGACGTTGACGACGCCGTCGGGGATGCCCGCCTCCTTGACCAGCTCGGCCAGGCGCAGGGTGGTGAGCGGGGTCTGCTCGGCGGGCTTGACCACCACCGTGTTGCCGGTGGCCAGGGCGGGGGCCAGCTTCCACACCAGGATCATCAGCGGGAAGTTCCACGGGGTGATGAGCGCGCACACGCCGAGGGGTTCACGGCGGGTGCGGTAGTCCACGTCCGGCACGGACAGGGGAGCGGTGATCCCGGTGATCTTGGTGACCCAGCCCGCGTAGTAGCGCAGGTGCTCCACGGCGTTGGGGACGGCGAATCCGGCGCTGACCGCGAGGGGCTGCCCCTGATCGGTGGTCTCCAGGCGGGCGAACTCCTCGGCGCGGGCCTCCAGCAGGTCGGCCAGGCGCAGCAGCAGCCGGGCCCGCTCGGCGGGGAGCATGCCCGCCCAATCGGCCGAGGCGAAGGCGCGGGCCGCGGCGTCCACGGCCGCGTTCACGTCCCCCTCGGATGCCTCCGGCACGTGGGCGAGCACCTCGCCGGTGGCCGGGTCCAGGGTGGGCAGGGCGGTGCCCCCGGTTCCGGCGGTCCACTTCCCGTCGATCAGCATGTCGGTCCTCATCGGGGCACCTCGTCTTCCTTCCGCGGCTCTTGCGGGGCTCGTGGGTCTGCTGGGGTGGTGGGGTGTCCGTGTGTTTCCCGGGGCCCGCGGGCTCCGGGGGCGCCGCCGCGCGTCAGGGGTGGTCGGCGAGGATGAGGTCCGCCGCCTTCTCGCCGACCATGATCGCCGGGGCGTTGGTGTTGCCCGAGGGCACCGAGGGCATGACGGAGGCGTCCGCCACCCGCAGTCCCTCGACGCCGTGGACGCGCAGGGCCGGGTCCACGACGGAGAGGGAGTCCGGGCCCATGCGGCAGGTGCCGACCTGGTGGTGGTAGGTGGTGACCGCGCGCCGGACGTAGTCGCGCAGGTCGTCGCGGGTCCGGGCGTCGGGTCCCGGAGCCACCTCCGCCCGGCGCCAGGCGTCGAAGTGGGTCGAGGCTCCGATCTCCCGGCAGATCTCCACCGCGTCGACCAGGCTTTCGAGGTCGTGCGGCTCGGCCAGGACGTTGGGGTCGACCAGGGGCGGGGCGGACGGGTCGTCGGAGGCCAGCCGCAGCGTTCCGCGGGAGAGCGGCCGGACGACACCGGGCGCGATGGTGTAGCCGTGCTCCGGCACCGGGTACCCGTCCGCGGGCAGCACCACGTGGATGAAGAGGGGTTGTAGGTCGGGGACCGTGCGGGCGGGGTCGGTGCTGGCGAACAGCTGGCTCTCCAGCAGGTTCCCGGTGCCGGGCGGCAGAGGGCGGTCGGCCTCGTAGACGTTGCTGACCAGCAGGTGGTCGTGCAGGTTCTCGCCGACGCCGGGCAGGTCCACCCGGACCTCGACGCCCACCTCGGTGAGGTGTCCGGCGGGACCGATGCCGCTGTGCAGGAGCACCTGGGGCGAGCCGATCGCCCCGCCGCTGAGCACGACCTCGCGCGCCGCCCGGGCCCGGTGGAGGCGGCCGTCGAGCTCGTACTCGACACCGACCGCGCGGCCCGACTCCAGGAGCACGCGGTGCACCGGGGCGCCGGTGGTGACGGTGAGGCCGGGGTGGGGGCGGACGGGTTCCACGAAGGCGCGCCAGGCGCTCATCCGGACGCCGTCGCGGATGGTGGTGTGGTTGAAGCCCGCGCCGAGCATGTGCTCGCCGTTGAAGTCGTCGGTGACGGGGAAACCCAGGGCCTCGGCAGCCGCCACGAAGGCCCGGGAGGTGGGATGCGGGTCGGCGATGCGGGTGACCGGGAGCGGACCGCCGGAGCCGTGCCAGGGTCCGGCCCCGTCGACGTGGTCCTCCGAGCGGCGGAACAGCGGCAGGACCGACTCCCAGTCCCAGCCGGTACACCCGGCGTAGGCCCAGGAGTCGTAGTCGGCCCGGTGCCCCCGGATGTAGATCATCCCGTTGAGGGAGCTGCTCCCGCCGAGGACGCGCCCGCGCGGCCAGTGCAGGGAGCGGCCCGCCGCGTGCTTCTGCGGGAGGGTCATGACGGCCCAGTCCAGCGGGGAGTGCCACAGGGCGGGCCAGCCGCGGGGGTCGTGGATGGCCGGTTCGCTGTCGACCGGGCCGGCCTCGAGGACGTGGACCGTGTGCCCGGCGTCCAGCAGGCGCCTGGCGACGACGCTGCCCGAGGAACCGGAGCCGACGACCACGAAGTCGTGTTCGGCAGTGGTGGCTGTGCCCATGGTGCTTTCCTCCCGGACGGAGCTGGGGTTGTGCGGAAGCTACGCCGGGGGAGCACCCGCCGACCGCCTTTCCGCGCACCGGCGATCGCCGTTTTCCGCACGGGCCCGGGACGCCTTGTCGGGAGAGGGTGACGGGGATAACATCCGGGGTCAGCCCCGGGGAGGTTCGCGCATGTCAGGCGCGTGGGGGAAGGGAGCAGGGTGTGGCGTCCGCAGACTCCATCGAGCGTTTCGAGGCCGAGGCCTCCCGGGCGTTCGCGCCCCTGCGGATGCGCGCCGGCGAGGAGCGCCCCTTCCGAGGCACGTTCTCCTCCACCCGGGTCGGCCCGCTGGTGCTGACCCGGATCCGGGCCGAGCCGGTGGTGGTGCGGCGCGACTCCGCGGTGATGGGTTCCTCGGATCCGGACCTGATCAAGGTGGCGTGGCACGGCGCTGGCCGCGCCGGAGTGGGCCAGGCCGGCCGGCAGTGCCTGCTGCGCCCCGGCGACCTGGTGGTGTACGAGACGGGACGCCCCTACGAACTGCCGTTCTGGGAGCCCTACGAGACCGTGGTGGCGGGTGTGCCGAGCGATCTGTTCGGGGCGCACGCGGAGCTGTTGCGACGGCGGGTGGCGATGCCGGTGCGGGCCGACGGCGGCCTGAGCGGGGTGGTCTCGGCGCTGTTCCAGGGGGTCTCGTCCGGAGCGGAGGGGGCGGGCGCCGCGGCCAGGCACCACCTCGCCGCGGCGCTGGTATCCCTGGTGTGCGCGGCCTTCGCGGAGGCACCCGCCGAGGAGGACGGGGACCCGTTGGCCCGTGTTCGGGCGTACTGTCTGGCGAACCTGTCGGATCCGGGCCTGTCGGTGGAGTCGGTGGCCGCGGCGCACCGCATGTCGGCGCGCTACCTGCACAAGCTGTGCCGCGAGCAGGGGTTCACCCTGGCCCGTTGGATCCGCTCGGAGCGGCTGGCGCGGATCCGCCGGGACCTGGCGGACCCGATGCTGGCCGACCGGAGCGCGTCGGCGATCGCGGCGCGCTGGGGCCTGCTGGACGCGGGACACCTGGGGCGGATGCTGCGTGCGGAGTTCGGTGTGACGGCACGCGACATCCGGGGTGGCTGAACAGTCGCTCCACCCGGGAAACACCAGGTGGGAACCGGCTTCTTCGCACAGGCCCTATTTACTGACCGATCGGTCTGTAATACTGTTCGCGAGAGACCCATCGGAGGAGAGGACCGTCAGGTGTCCGAAACACTGCAGAGCTACGCCCGGGGGGCGTGGTTCACCCCCGCGGACGAGGGCACGCCCCTGGCTGACGCCAACACCGGCGAGACCGTCGCACGGATCTCGGCCAACGGCCCCGACATCGCCGGGATGGTGGACCACGCGCGCCGCGTCGGCGGCCCCGCGCTGCGCGCGCTCACGTTCCACCAGCGCGCCAACCTCCTCAAGGAGGTCGCCAAGCACCTGATGGAGCACAAGGAGGAGTTCTACGCGCTCTCGCACCGGACCGGGGCGACCAGGCGTGACACCGCCGTGGACGTGGACGGTGGCATCGGGACCCTCTTCAGCTTCTCCAGCAAGGGCCGCCGCGAGCTGCCCAACTCCACCGTCATCCTGGACGGCCCCCTGGAGCCGCTCGGCAAACAGGGCACGTTCGTCGGCCAGCACGTGTACACCTCCCGCCCGGGGGTGGCCGTGCAGATCAACGCCTTCAACTTCCCGGTGTGGGGCATGCTGGAGAAGCTCGCCCCCGCCTTCCTCGCGGGGATGCCGAGCATCGTCAAGCCCGCCGGTCAGACCGCCTACCTCACCGTCGCGGTCGTGCGGCGGATGGTCGAGTCGGGCCTGCTGCCGGAGGGCTCCCTGCAACTGCTCGTCGGCAGCCACCGGGGGCTGCTCGACGCCCTGGGCCCCCAGGACATCGTGGGCTTCACCGGTTCCGCCGCCACCGGCGCCATCCTGCGCAACCACCCGAACGTGGTCAGCGGAGGCGTGCAGCTCAACGTCGAGGCCGACTCGCTCAACTGCTCGGTCCTGGGCCCGGACGTTTCCGAGGACGACCCCGAGTTCGAGCTGTTCGTCAAGCAGGTCGTGACGGAGATGACCGTCAAGGCCGGGCAGAAGTGCACCGCCATCCGCCGGGTCATCGTCCCCGAACCGATGGCCGGGGCCGTCGTCAAGGCCCTGACCGACCGGCTGTCCAAGGTGGTCGTGGGCGCCGCCGACCACCCCGACGCGCGGATGGGCGCCCTGGTCTCGCTCGACCAGCGCGAGGAGGTGCGCAAGGCGGTCAAGGCGCTGCGCACCTCCTGCGAGATCGTCTACGGCGACCCCGAGAACGTCGAGGTCGTCGGTGCGGACGCGGAGTCCGGGGCCTTCATGTCGCCGGTCCTGCTGCGCGCCCACCCCGGCGCCCGGGAGCCGCACGAGGTGGAGGCCTTCGGCCCGGTGAGCACCGTGATCACCTACGACGGGGTGGCCGAGGCCGTGGAGCTGGCCGCGCGCGGCAGCGGCAGCCTGGTCGGCTCGGTGGTCACCAACGACCCGGACGTGGCCCGCGAGGTGGTCCTGGGCCTGGCGCCCTGGCACGGGCGGATCCTGGTGCTCAACCGGGAGGACGCCAAGGAGTCCACCGGGCACGGCTCCCCGCTGCCGGTGCTGGTGCACGGCGGCCCCGGCCGCGCGGGCGGCGGCGAGGAGCTGGGCGGCGTGCGCGGGGTCAAGCACCACATGCAGCGCACCGCCGTGCAGGCCTCCCCGGACATGGTCACCGCGATCACCGGCCACTGGACCACGGGTTCGCGGCGCACCGTCGGCGAGGTGCACCCCTTCCGCAAGAACCTGGCCCAGCTGCGGATCGGCGACACGATCGAGTCGGCCGAGCGCACCGTCACCCGCGCCGACATCGACCACTTCGCCGAGTTCACCGGGGACACCTTCTACGCGCACACCGACGAGGAGGCCGCCGCCGCCAACCCGCTGTTCGGCGGGATCGTGGCGCACGGCTACCTGGTGGTGTCCCTGGCCGCGGGCCTGTTCGTGGACCCGGCCCCCGGTCCGGTGCTCGCCAACTTCGGCGTGGACAACCTGCGCTTCCTCACCCCGGTCAAGGAGGGCGCCACCATCCGGGTGACGCTGACCGCCAAGCAGATCACCCCGCGCACCAACGCCGACTACGGCGAGGTCCGGTGGGACGCCCTGGTCACCGACCAGGACGGCGAGGCCGTGGCCACCTACGACGTCCTGACCCTGGTGGCCAAGGGCGAGGAGTAGACGTGTCGCCCTGACGGCGAACCGACACGTCGGCGAGTCGACATGCGGTGCCCCCGGTCGCGACGCGGCCGGGGGCACCGCCGCGACCGCCGACGCGCACGAAAGGTGACTTCCGGCCACTGAAAGTTTTTGACATCCTCCCCCGGCGCCCCTGCAATGGACGCGCCGTGGGGCGGCACCGGGCCGCCACGGGAGGGAGCACCGGTGACCGCGACCGATTCCACGCGTCCCGCGCTGCCGTTGCGGTCGCTGCTGGGTACCCTGCGGAGGGTCGAGCGGGTCGGCAACAGGCTGCCGCACCCGTTCTGGCTCTTCGTGGCCATGGCCGGTCTGGTGATCGCGCTCAGTGGCCTGCTCAGCGCCGCCGGGGCCTTCGCGGTCTCACCCGCGGACGGGGAGCTCGTCGAGGTGCGCAGCCTGCTCTCCGCGGAGGGCGTGCAGGTCATCGTGGGCGACACGGTGGAGCACTTCGCCGCCTTCCCGCCGCTGGCGATCATTCTCGCCGTCATGCTCGGGGTCCCGGTGGCCGAACGCAGCGGTCTGCTCGACGCGATGCTGCGCGGCGCGGTCACCCGGGTCCCGGCCCGGTGGCTGACCTTCGCCGTCGCGCTGACCGGGATCACCGCCAGCGTGGCCTCCGACGCGGCCTACGTCGTGCTCATCCCGCTCGGGGCGCCGCTGTTCAAAGCCGCGGGGCGCAGCCCGGTGCTCGGCCTGGTCGTGGCCTTCGCGGCCGTCTCCGCCGGGTACAACGCGTCGCTGCTCCTCACACCCACCGACGCGCTCATGGCCGCGCTGACCACCGAGGCCGCCCGGATCCTCGACCCCGGGTACACGGTCACCGCGCTGGACAACTACTTCTTCACCGTGTGCTCCTCCGTGGTGCTCGCCGCGCTGATCACGGCGGTCACCGAGTTCGTGCTCAGCCGGAACGGAGACGCCCTCGCCGCGGCCCCCGAACCCTCCGGGGACACCGAACATCTGGGTTCCATGGCGCTCTCGGCCGCCGAGCGCCGGGAGCGTCCTGGCGCTGCTGTTCCTGCTGGCCGGGACCGCGTACGGGCGCACCACGGGCAGCCTGTCCACCGCACGGGAAGTGCCCGACGCGATGGCCGCGGGCGTGCGCGACCTGGCCCCGGTGGCCATGCTGTTCTTCGCCGCCGCGCAGTTCCTGGCCTACTTCCGTTGGACCGGCATCGGGGACGTCGTCGCCATCCGCGGCGCCGCGGTGCTGGACGCTGCCGGGGTCCACCCCGTACTGCTCTTCGTCGGCATGATCGTGTTCGCCGCCGCGCTGAACCTGCTCATCACCAGCGGTTCCGCGCAGTGGACCCTCATCGCCCCGGTCCTCGTGCCCATGTTCATGCTCCTGGACGTGCCGCCCGAGACGACCCAGGCCGTCTACCGCATCGCCGACTCCAGCACCAACGTGATCGGCCCGATGAGCCCGTACTTCGTCATGGTGCTGGGCTTCCTCCAGCGCTGCCGCCGGGACGCGGGCATCGGAACGCTGATCGCGCTCACCCTGCCCCTGTGCCTCACGATTCTCGTGGGCTGGACCCTGCTGTTCCTCGGCTGGTGGCCGCTGGGCCTGCCCCTGGGCCCGGGGACCCCGGTGCGGTGATCGTCCTCCGCGAGGGGAAACCGTGCCGACGCGCGGCGAGGACCACGGCCAGCACCGGAGTCAGCAGGGCCAGGACGGCCCAGGGCAGAGACGCCGTGCCGAGGAGTGCGACCAGGGCCCCGCCCAGGAGTCCGCCGCCCGCCATGGCCGCGTTCCACAGGGTGACGAGCACCGACTGGGCGGTGTCGGCCGTGTCGCCGCCCGCGTCGGCGACGGCCGTCTGTAGGAGGGTGGGAACGCCGCCCCACCCCAGGCCCCACAGCGCCGCCGCGACCAGGACGGCGGCGGGATAGCCGGACAGCAGTCCCAGGAGGGTGACCGCCGCCGCGACCAGCAGGGCGCCCGCGACGGTGAGTTCGCGCAGGAGGCGGTCGATCCGGGCGCCCACGATCCACACCCCCGCGAGGGAGGCCGTGCCGAAGACCAGGAGCACGAGGTCCGCGGAGCCGCCCATACCGACCCGCTCCAGGAACGCGGCCACGTACACGTACAGGGCCGTGTGGGCCAGGACGAACACCAGCGTGGTGAACAGGACCGCCGCCACGCCGGGCAGGGCGACGACCCGCGCGACCGGGACGCGCGCCCGCCGCTCCGCACCGGGCTGGTCGGGAACGGCGAGGAGGATCCACACGAGCAGCACGAGGGTGAGGGCGCTCATGAGAACGAAGGCCGTCCGCCAGCCCAGCGCCCCTCCGACGAAGGTCCCGGCGGGTACCCCGAGGGACAGTGCGACGGGGATCCCGGCCATGACCACCGCGACCGCGCGGCCCTTCAGGTGGTTCGGCACCATGCGGCGGGCGTACCCGGCGAGCATGGCCCAGCACAGCCCGGCGGCGACCCCCGCGGTGAAGCGGGCCGCCATGGTCAGCGGGTAGTCGTCGGACAGCGCCGTGACCGTGTTGGCGACGGCGAAGACCGCGACGGCGGCCAGCAGCAGGCGCCTGCGCCGCCATCCGGCGGTGGCGGCCGCCAGGGGGATGACGGTGAGCGCGGTGCCGACCGCGTAGACGGTGACCGCCTGTCCGGCCGCGGACTCCGTCACGCCGAGGTCGGCGCCCATAACGGGCAGCACCCCGGCGGGCAGGGTCTCGGTGAGGCTGGTGACGAACACGGCCGTGGCCAGGGCCAGCAGCGCGGGCAGGGGGAGTCTGGTGCGTTCGGTCCCGTTCCGGGAACCCGTGGATGATGTGCTCATGCAGCGTATGCTCGAACCCTCACATCGGTGTGAGGGTCAAGCACGGCGAAAGTGAGGCCGACCACATGCGCATCGGAGAGCTGGCGGAGCGCACCGGTACCCCCCGGCGGCTGCTGCGCTACTACGAGGAGCAGGGGCTGATCACCCCGGGACGGTGCGCGAACGGCTACCGGGACTACGACGAGCGCTTCGTGGACCGGGTCGTCCAGATCCGCGGGCTGCTCGACGCCGGGCTCCCCACCCGGATCATCCGGCAGATCCTCCCGTGCCTGGACGGGACGCGCTCCATCCACTTCCCCGACGCGACCCCGGAGATGATCGCCGCCCTGGAACGCGAGCGCGACCGCATGGACCGGCGCATCCGGTGCCTGACCCGCAACCGGGACGCCGTCACCGCCTACCTCGACGCCGTGCTCTCCCGCGGGCCCGGGACGGGACCCCGTACCGCGCCACCCGCGTCCGAGGAGCGGCCGGGCCCCTGAGGCCGCGACGGCGCCGGGGTGCTGCGCGTCGCCGGGGTGGAGGCCGCCAGGCGCGGGGGGTTCGGCCTCGTGATCGGGGTGGACCGTACCGGTGTCCGTGAACGGCTCCTGGAGCGGGGAGCCCACATCGTGGTGTCCGACCTCCTGCCCGTACGAGGACACCCCGCGCACTGACCGCCGCGCGACGGCACGGCCGTGGCGGACGGGTCCGTGGTGACCGGGGAACCCCTGCCCGTGGAGCGCCCCGGGGTGCCGACTCCCCGGGGCGCCCGTCGGTGGCGGCCGCTACAGGCGGGCGACGGCCGCGGCCGGGTTCTCCATGGCGTCGGCGACCACGCGCATGAAGCCCGCGGCGGCGCCGCCGTCGCACACGCGGTGGTCGAAGGCGAACGACAGCTGGGTGATCTTGCGGGCGGTCAGCTCACCGTCCACGATCCAGGGTCGGTCCATGATCCGGCCCAGACCCAGGATGGCCACCTGCGGGTGGTTGATGATGGCGGCGCTGCCGTCCACCCGAAGGGACCCGTAGTTGTTGAGCGTGAAGGTGCCCCCGGTCATCTCGGCCGGGCTCACCCGGCCCTCCCGGGCGGCGGCGGTGAGCCGTCGGATCTCGGCGTCCAGCTCCAGGGTGGTGAGCCGGTGCGCGCCCAGCACGGCCGGGGCCACCAGGCCGCGGTCGGTCTGCACGGCCAGGCCCAGGTTCACGCCGTCGTACTGCACCAGTTCCCCGCGCTCGGCGTCCACCAGCCCGTTGAGCTCGGGATAGGCGCGCAGACCGGCCAGCACGAACCGGGCCACGTAGGACAGCAGTCCGGGGCCGTCCGGGGCGGCCTGGCGCAGCCGGACCAGCTCGGTCGCGTCCACGTCCACCCACACGGTGGCCTCGGGGATCTCCCGGCGGCTGCGGGACAGGGCCTCGGCCACGCTCCTGCGGAACCCGCCCATGGGGGCGCGCCGGGACTCGGCCAGCCCCGTGCGCGGGTCCACGCCGCCAGCGGGTTCGGGGGCCGCGGCCGGCGGGGCGGCCGGTGCGGCGGCGGGCGCGGCCTGTGCGGCCTCGATGGCCGTGCGCACGTCGCGCCGGGTGATGAGCCCGCCCGGACCGGTCCCGGTCACGTCGGCGATCCGGATCCCGGCCTCGCGGGCCATCTGCCGCACCAGCGGCGAGGTGACCAGGGGCGGGCGCGCGGGCGCCGGGGCGTCGGGGACGGGCGGCTGGGCCGGGCGCGCGGGCGGGCGGTGGCGCGGGCGGCGGCGGCGCCCGGAGCCGCCCTGTTCCGGCGTGCCGTAGCCGATCAGGACGTTGCCCGATCCGGCGCGCTCCTCCTCTCGGTAGCGCTCCCCTGCGGCCGAGGCCGGCGCGGGTTCCGTGTCGGCGGCGGCCACGCTGATCAGCGGCCTGCCCACCTCCAGGACCCTCCCCTCCTCGCCGTGCAGGGCGCTGACCGTTCCGGCGTAGGGCGAGGGCACCTCCACGATCGACTTGGCGGTCTCCACCTCCACGACGGGCTGGTCGACGGCCACGGTGTCGCCGACGGCGACGAGCCAGCGCACCACCTCGGCCTCGGTGAGGCCCTCGCCCAGGTCGGGGAGGTCGAAGGTCTGCGTCGTCACTGGTCCTCCCATTGCAGGTCGTCGACGGCGTCCAGGATCCGGTCCACGCTCGGCAGCTGGAAGCGCTCCAGCTTCGGCGGCGGGTAGGGGATGTCGAAGCCGGTGACCCGGCGCACCGGGGCGGCCAGGGAGTGGAAGCAGCGCTCGGTCACCCGGGCGGCGATCTCCGAGGCCACGCTCGCGTACCCGCTGGCCTCGGCGACCACGACGGCGCGGCCGGTGGAGCGCACCGCCTCGCAGACGGTGTCGTCGTCGAAGGGCACGAGGGAGCGCGCGTCCACCACCTGGAGGCTGCGGCCCTCCTGGGCGGCGGCCTCGGCGGCCTCCAGCGCGGTGGCGACCGACGGCCCGTAGGAGATCAGGGTGGCGTCGGTGCCGGGGCGGCGCACCACGGCGCGGCCGATCGGCGGTTCGGGGGCCGACAGGTCGACCTCCTCCTTGCCCCAGTACAGCTTCTTGGGCTCCATGAACACGACGGGGTCCTCGGAGCGGATCGCCCCGCGCAGCAGGAAGTAGGCGTCGGCGGGCGTGGCGGGGGTGACAACGGTCAGGCCGGGCGTGTGCGCGTAGTAGGCCTCGGAGGAGTCGCAGTGGTGCTCGACCCCGCCGATGCCGCCCGCGTAGGGGACCCGGATGACCATGGGCAGGCCGACCCGGCCGCGCGTGCGGTTGCGGGTCTTGGCCACGTGGCTGGCGATCTGCTCGAAGGCGGGGTAGGCGAAGGCGTCGAACTGCATCTCCACCACCGGGCGCATGCCGTTCATCGCCATGCCCACGGCCATGCCCACGATGCCGGACTCGGCGAGCGGGGTGTCGAAGCAGCGGTCCTCGCCGAACTCGGCGGTGAGCCCGTCGGTGATGCGGAAGACGCCGCCGAGCGGGCCGACGTCCTCACCGAAGACGTACACGGTCTCGTCCTCGGCCATGGCGTCGCGCAGGGCCTGGTTGAGGGCCTGGGCCATGGAGAGCTTGGTGGGTCCGGTCGCCATGTCAGTGGCCCTCTCTGCTCAGTTCGTCGGCCAGGAGCTCGGCCTGCTCGGCCAGCTGCGGCGTGGGGGCGGCGAAGACGTGCGCGAACAGCTCGGCGGGCTCGGGGTCGGTGTCCCGGGCGATGCCCTCGCGCATGGCTGCGGCCACGGCCTCGGCCCGGTCGGTGATCTCGGCCCGGCGGGCCTTGGTGAGCAGCCGCCTGCGCTTCAGGTAGGCCTCCATGCGCAGCAGCGGGTCCCGGGCCTTCCAGGGCTCGACCTCGTCCTGGTCGCGGTAGCGGGTCGCGTCGTCGGCGTTGGTGTGCGCCTGCATCCGGTAGGTGTGCGCCTCCACCAGCTGGGGGCCCTCCCCGGCGCGGGCCCGGGCCACGGCGCGGTCGAGCACGGCGAGGACGGCGGGGGTGTCGTTGCCGTCCACCCGCTCGGCGGCGATCCCGTAGCCGATTCCCTTGTGGGCCAGGGAGGGCGCGGCGGTCTGCCGGGCCAGCGGGACGGAGATCGCGTACTCGTTGTTCTGCACGAAGAACACGACGGGCGCGCGGAACACCGCCGCGAAGTTCAGCGCCTCGTGGAAGTCGCCCTCGCTGGTGGCCCCGTCGCCGCACAGGGCCATGACGACGGTGTCCTCGCCGCGCAGGCGGGCGGCGTGCGCGACGCCCACGGCGTGCGGCAGCTGGGTGGCCAGCGGTGTGGCCTGCGGAGCCACCCGGTGGGCGTAGGGGTCGTAGCCCGCGTGCCAGTCCCCCTTGAGCAGGGTGAGGACCTCCACCGGGTCCACGCCGCGCGCGACCACGGCGGCGGTGTCGCGGTAGGTCGGGAACAGCCAGTCGCCCTCGGCCAGGGCCATGGCCGCGCCGGTCTGGCAGGCCTCCTGCCCGTGCGAGGAGGGGTAGACGGCCAGGCGGCCCTGGCGGACGAGGGCGCTGGCCTGGTCGTTGACGCGTCGGCCGACCACCAGGGAGGCGTAGGCGGCGAGCAGCCGCTCCGGGTCCGGGAAGGGCAGCGACGCCCCGGCCACCGGGCTCCCGGTCTCGTCGAGCAGCCGCACCGGCCGCTCGGAGGGGAGAAGGTCCCGGTCGTCAGCCATGGCTTCCAACCTCCAGTAGTCAGGGAGATGTGTACGGAGATATGGTGCGGTTTTTTGCCATCTGTTCGCTACACTGGGGCAAAAGTCAAGAAAACGTCGCAGTTTTCCCCGTGTTTTTTGGCATTATGTCTCGAATGTGACACATGACACTCGGCTTCCGTGGACACGTGGCCGCGGGGGGCGGTGTGGCTAACATGGCGGGGCCGGTGGAGACCATGGGGAGGACGGGGAACCCGTGAGTGACGAGCGCGAGGACCTGAGTTACGAACTCTTCGGAACCGCGATCCGCGACCTGGCCGGGGAGATCGCCGAGGACGGGTTCGAGCCCGACCTGATCCTGTCCATAGCGCGCGGCGGCCTCTTCGTCGCGGGCGGGCTGGGGTACGCGCTCGACGTCAAGAATCTGCACGTCATGAACGTGGAGTTCTACACCGGGGTCGGCACCACGCTGGACATGCCCGTCATGCTGCCTCCGGTCCCCAAAGCGGTCGACCTCAGCAGCAAGAGGGTCCTGGTCGCCGACGACGTCGCCGACAGCGGCAAGACCCTCAAACTCGTCCACGACTTCTGCGCCGAGCACGTCGCCGAGGTGCGCAGCGCGGTCATCTACGAGAAGCCGCGGTCCCTGGTCCGGTGCGAGTACGTCTGGAAGCACACCGACCGGTGGATCAACTTCCCGTGGTCGGTGGAGCCGCCCGTGGTCACCCGCCCCGACCAGGTCCGCGACGCCTGAACGGAGCGCCCGGGCGGGGCACGGCGCGGCCGCGTCCGGAGAGGGGGGAGACAAAACGCCCCGGGGTGCGAGAGCGTTTCCCACACACCGTGTCCGTGAAGGAGCCCCCCGTGCACCCCACCCCCCGACAGTCCAAGCGCAACCTCGCCACCGCCCGGAAGCGGATGATCGGCGTCGGCCTCCTCGTCGCCCTCGGGCTGGTCGGCGGCCTCCTGGCGTACCTCGGCGTCCGCCCCGGCGACCCGCCCGCCGCCGCTCCCGAACAGGTCTCCGAGAACTCCTCCTCCGGACCGGCACCCGGGATCGACGACACCGACGCCTACGTTTCCGCCCTGGCGGACCTCGACCCCGGCTGGGTCTACCCGTCGGAGGAGGACGTCACCGCCCACGCCGTCGACCTGTGCACCCGGCTCACCGGCGAGGGCGAGGAGGCGGCCCTGGAGTACATCGAGATGGTGTGGACGCACGTCTCCCACCCGGACCGCGTCACCACCCGGTCCGACGCCGAGGCGCTCCTCGACATCGTGCGCGACCACGCCTGCCCTCACGCGTAGCCCGCCGGCCCCGCCTCCGTGGCGGGGCCTCCGCCTCCGGTCCGGACGGGGTCCCGCGGCGTCCCCGGCTGTGACGTCCCGCCGGGCCGGCGTCAGTCCGCCACGGGCCACGCGCCCCGGTCCGCCAGCCCCAGGACCAGCGCGGCGATGTTCCACGCGTCGTCCTCTCCCCGGTGGTGGCGGCCATCCAGAGGCAGGCCCGCCATCGCCAGCGCCCGGTGCATGCCGGGGGCCCGCTCCATCCCGTGGGCGGCGCCGAAGACCCGTTTCGCGTCGGTGTGGCGGAGCCCGCAGGGGTACTCGGTACCGGTCGTACGGCACTGGCGGGTGAACTGGTCGCGGTCGTAGTCACCCCAGCTGGCCCAGGCGCGGGTCCTCGCCCGGTGCTCCTCGGCGAGCCACCGGCACGCCTCGGCGAAACCGACCCCGCCGTCCACCTCGCTCCGGGTGAGCCCCGTCAGCCCGGTGCAGAAGTCGCTGACGGAGGACCGCTCCGGCCGCACCAGGAGCCCGTGTCTGGCGACGCGCCGCCGTGCGTCCAGGTCGACGACGGTCAGTCCGATCTCGATGATCTCGCTGGCCTGTCCGGGGGGAGGGCCCTGCCAGCACGTCGCCTCGACGTCGACCACGTTCAGCAGGTTCCCGGTACCCCTCCATGCCGACGAAGATACGGAACCCCCTCCGGCGGTGCCACCGCGTTTTCCGTCCGGCCCCGCCCCGCGTACGGGCCGGAACGCCCCGCGCCCCGGCACCTCCGCGATCCGACACCCCCGCGTCGCCCGGGACCCCGCCGGTTCCGGGTGCCCGGCGCCCCGCCCGGCCCCTCACTCCTCCGCTTTCCGTGCTCGGGGGACGGCGGCCGCGTCCCCGCGCTCCTCCTCCGCGGCCTCCCGCTCGGCCAGCCTGCGGCGCTGCGGAACCACCGTGTACCTCGGGTCGGCGGCGGACTGCCTGCCCGCGTAGAAGACCCCGAGCCGGGTGCAGGCCGAACCGGCGAGCAGGGCCGCGCCGCTGACCGCCGAGGCCACCCGGCTGCGGCGGCCCAGGACCGCCCCGGCGGCACCGGCGAGGGTGAGCGCCTTGGCCGCGCGCATGAGGGCGCCCGCCCGGCCCGTGCGGTAGGGCTCCCCGGACAGCCCCATGCGGCGCTCCATGACGGTGGAGACCGCCGTCTCCACCAGGGCGCCGCCCACGGCGGCCCGGCGGGCGGGACCGCTCTGGCCCGGGGGAGCGGTGACCAGTCCCATCCCGCCCGCGGCCGAGGCCGCGGAGGAGGCGAACACGAACGGCATGTACCGGTAGCCGTCGTGCCAGGCGGGCACGGCGGTGTCGCAGAACAGCGGGGCCGTGTAGGTGGCCACCAGCGGGCCCACCGCCCCGGCGCCGAGGGTGGCCAGGCGGCCGACACGGGGAAACCACCCGGTGGCCGAGGCCACGGCGGCGGCCCCGGCCATGGGCCCGTAGGCCAGGAGGATCCACGACCCCACGCTCATCGGCGACGTCGGCTTGAACACCCGCAGCATGTTGACGAAGCGCTCGGGTCGGCCCAGGTCGTGGACGAGCGCCACCGTGGAACCGGAGATCGCGCCGAGGGCGGTGTACTTGAGCGGACGGGCCAGGCCGGGGCGGCCGGTCAGCTCGGCGCCCGCGGCGAGCACCGACGAGGCCCCGGCCAGGCCACCCAGGAACAGGTACCCGCCGATGTCGGGGGCCGCCCACACGATCTGGTTGAGCACCGGCTTGCCGTAGTAGGACCGGAACTCGGCTTCGGGCACCCGGGTGGGCTCGCCCCGGCGGCGGCCGTTCCCGCGCTGACGCCGCTGTTCCTCGCCCACGACGCCGGCGGCCCCGGTGATCGCCTCGCGGCCGGGGCGCTGGCCGCGGATGCCGTCCTTGGTCGCGTCCGAGGTGTTCATCAGCGCCTCCCGGCGAACGTCGCGACGGCTCCGACCAGCAGCGCGGCGGCCGCGACCCCGGCGTGCCGCCACATCGACGGCAGGTCGCGGGTGGTCACCACCGGGTCCGGCGGCAGCCCGTAGGCCTCGGGTTCGTCCAGCAGCAGGAAGAACGCGCCCGCGCCGTCCACCCCGTCGCCGGGGTCCTCGCCGTACAGGCGGGCGGAGGACACCCCGGCCTCCTGGAGGGCCGTCACGCGCCTCTCGGCGCGCTCGCGCAGTTCGTCGAGGTCGCCGAACTGGATGGAGTCGGTGGGGCAGGCCTTGGCGCAGGCGGGCTCCAGGCCGTCGCCGATCCGGTCGTAGCACAGGGTGCACTTCCAGGCCCGGCCGTCGTCCTCGCGCAGGTCGATGACCCCGTAGGGGCAGGCGGGCACGCAGTACCCGCAGCCGTTGCAGATGTCCTCCTGCACCACCACGGTGTCGAACTCGGTGCGGAACAGCGCGCCGGTGGGGCACACGTCCAGGCAGGCGGCGCTGGTGCAGTGCTTGCACACGTCCGAGGACATCAGCCAGCGGAACTCGCCGCGCCCGTCGGCCCCGGTGCCCGCGCCGGGCAGCTCGAAGGAGGGCATGCCGAGGTCCACGGTTCCGGGGCGGCCCACCCCCGGGTCCTGGTGGCCCAGGGGCTCGCGCTGCTCGATGAAGGCCACGTGGCGCCAGGTGTCGGCGCTCAGCCCGCCGCTGTTGTCGAACGACATGGACGTGAAGTCCAGGCCGTCCTCGGGGACGGTGTTCCACTCCTTGCAGGCGACCTCGCAGGCCTTGCAGCCGATGCACACGCTCGTGTCGGTGAAGAACCCGACGCGTGCGGGTTGTCCGTTGCCGCTGCTCTCCGGGGACACGCTCACACCTCCAGTCCCGTCAGTTCCGTGATTCCGGCCCGCTCCCGGTACTCCCGCACCAGTTCCAGGCGTTCGTGCCCCCGGGGCCGCCGCCCCGGCCGGATGTCGGCCGTGAGCGCCTTGACCTCCTGGATGTGCACGTTGGGGTCGAGGGAGATGGAGGCCAGTTCGTTGGCGGAGTCGCCCGTGGAGTACCCGTTGGGCCCCCAGTGGTAGGGCATCCCGATCTGGTGGACGATCCGCCCCTGCACCCGCAGCGGGGCCATCCGGTCGGTGACCATGACCCTGGCCTCGATGGCGTTGCGAGCGGTGACGATGGTGGCCCAGCCGCCGTGCTCCAGGCCGCGCTCCTCGGCCAGTTCGGGGCCGACCTCGCAGAAGAACTCCGGTTGCAGCTCCGCCAGGTAGGGCGTCCACCGGCTCATGCCGCCCGCGGTGAAGTGCTCGGTGAGCCGGTAGGTGGTCACCACGTACGGGAAGACCTCCGAGCCCGGCGTGCCGGGTTCGGGGTGGTAGGGGTTGTACCGGTGCGGGTAGGTCAGGCGCGTCGGGTTGCGCTGGTGGCCGTAGAGCGGGTTGCGGAACGGCGTGTCCTGCGGCTCGTAGTGGGTGGGCAGGGGCCCGTCGTTGAGCCCCGCGGGCGCGTACAGCCACCCCTTGCCGTCGGACTGCATGATGAAGGCGTCCCGACCCGTCAGCGCCGCCGCCCCCTCGGCGTCCTCGGGCGGTCGGTGGTCGGGGGCCTTGTCCCTCTCGAAGTCGGGCCGGTCGTGCCCGGTCCACTGCCCCTTCTCGGCGTCCCACCACACCAGGCTCTTGCGGGGGCTCCACGGCTGGCCGTCCGCGTCCGCGGAGGCCCGGTTGTAGAGCACGCGCCGGTTGTCCGGCCAGGCCCAGGCCCACTCGGCGGCGATCCAGTCCTGCTCGGTGTGCGGCTTGCGGCGCGCCGCCTGGTTCACCCCGTCCGCGAAGACGCCGCAGTAGATCCAGCAGCCGCAGGAGGTCGACCCGTCGTCGCGCAACTCCGTGTAGGCACTGAGCGGACGCCCCCGGGAGTCGTGGCCGTTGATCTCGCGCAGGACCGCCGCCGCGTCCGGCTCGCCGTCCTCCTCCAGCGGGTAGTCCCAGGTCAGGTCGAGGACGGGGCGGTCCTTGGGGTCGTCGGAGTCGGCGAGGAGTTCGCGGATGATCCGGCCCAGGTGGTACATGAACCAGAGGTCGCTGCGCTGGTCGCCCCTGGGGGACACGGCGCGGTCGTGCCACTGCAGGAGCCGGTTGGTGTTGGTGAAGGTGCCCGACTTCTCGGTGTGCGCGGCGGCGGGGAAGAAGAACACCTCGGTGCCGATGTCCTCGGGCCGCTTCTCCCCGGACTCGATCTCGGGGCCGTCCTTCCACCAGGTGGCGCTCTCGATCAGCGAGAAGTCCCGCACGACCAGCCAGTCCAGCTCGGCCATGCCCATGCGCTGGGCCCGGCTGTTGGCGGACCCCACGGCGGGGTTCTCCCCCATGAGGAAGTAGCCCCTGCACTTCCCGTCGATCTGGGCCATCACGGTGTCGTAGTGGCTGTGTGAGCCGGTGAGCCGGGGGATGTGGTCGAAGCAGTAGTCGTTCTCGGCGGTCGCGTGGTCGCCCCACCAGGCCTTGAGCAGGCTGACGGTGTAGGCGCGCATGCCGTCCCAGAACCCCTTGCGCGGGTTGCCCGCGGCCAGGACGTAGGTGTCCAGGTTCTGCTCCTCGTGGGCGTGCGGCATGGGCAGGTAGCCCGGGAGCAGGTCGAACAGGGTCGGCACGTCGCTGGAGCCCTGGATGCTGGCGTGGCCGCGCAGCGCCTGGATGCCGCCGCCCGGACGGCCGATGTTGCCCAGCAGCAGCTGGAGGATGGAGGCGGCGCGGATGTACTGGGAGCCCACGGTGTGCTGGGTCCAGCCCACGGCGTAGCAGAAGGCGCTGGTGCGGTCCGGGCCGGAGTTGCCGGTGAGGTGGTCGCACACCCGCCGGAAGGTCTCCCGGGGGATGCCGCAGACCTCCTCGACCATCTCCGGCGTGTAGCGGGAGTAGTGGCGCTTGAGGACCTGGAACACGCAGCGGGGGTCGGTGAGCGTGGGGTCCTCCCGGGGGGCCTTCCGCACCACCGCGCCCCCGGAGCCCTGCTGTTCGGGGCGCCCGGACCTGCTGGTGTCGGTCTGCTCCCCCAGCCGCTCCTCGCGCCGCTGGTCGCGGTTGCCGGAGGCCGCGGCCACCTCCGCGCCCTCGTAGCCCCAGCTGCTGGCGTCGTAGGTCCTGTCCTGCTCGGAGAAACCGGAGAACAGCCCGTCCAGGTCCTCGGTGTCCCGGAAGTCCTCGCCGACGATGGTCGCGGCGTTGGTGAAGGCGAGCACGTAGTCGCGGAAGTACTTCTCCTCGGTGAGGACGTGGTTGATGATCGCGCCGAGGAAGGCGATGTCGGTGCCCGCGCGGATGGGGACGTGCAGGTCGGCGAGGGCGCTGGTGCGGCTGAAGCGGGGGTCGACGTGGATGACCACGGCGCCGCGCGCCTTGGCCTCCATGACCCACTGGAAGCCGACGGGGTGAGCCTCGGCGAAGTTGGAGCCCTCGATGACGATGCAGTCGGAGTTCTGCAGGTCCTGGAGGAACATGGTCGCACCGCCGCGGCCGAAGCTCGTGCCCAGCCCGGCGACGGTGGAGCTGTGGCAGACCCGGGCCTGGTTCTCCACCTGGACGACGCCGAGCGCGGTGAGGAGCTTCTTGATGAGGTAGTTCTCCTCGTTGTCCAGCGTGGCGCCGCCGAGGCTGGCGATCCCCAGGGTGCGGGCGACGCGGCGCCCCTCGTGTTCGTCCTCCCAGGTCTCGTCACGGGTGCGGACCACCCGGTGGGCCACCATGCGCATGGCGGTGTCGAGGTCGATCTCCTCCCAGTCGGTGCCGTAGGGGCGGCGGTAGAGGACCTTCTCCTGGCGGCTGGAGCCAGTGGTGAGCTGGAGGCTGGCCGACCCCTTGGGGCACAGGCGGCCCCGGCTGACGGGGGAGTCGGGGTCGCCCTCGATCTGGACGACCTTCTCGTCCCTGACGTAGACGTTCTGCCCGCAGCCCACCGCGCAGTAGGGGCAGACGGACCGCACGACCCGGTCGGCCTCCTCGGTGCGGGCGCGCAGGTTCTCCGTGCGGGCGGACCGCACGGCGGCCCCGCGGCCCGTCCGGTCCTCGCCGGTGAGCTGCCGGTACACCGGCCACGACCCGATCCACGTGCGTACGCCCATGCTCGCCTCCGAAACCGGCCCTCGGGGGCCGTCGACGCCTCCTGGCCCGCCGCCGCCCGCGGACACGCCACCCACGGACAAAGGGGACACAACCCGGTTTTCCACCGTGGCGCGGAAGTCGTCCCCCGCCGGGGAGGACACGCCGCACCTGGCGGATCCGTGGGGATCCCGTGGCGGCGGGCAGAGGCTCCGGCGGTCGGGGCGGGAGCCCCGGGCCGGGGCGGGGGTGTTTCACGTGAAACCCCGGTCGGCGGCCGCCCGAAAGCGGATCCGAGCAGCGCGAACCTCCCCTCCCGGTCTTCGCTTGGTAAGAACTTCGCCTCGGGTGAATCGCCGGGTCTACCGATGGGCAGGGGGACTCTGGAGACCGAAAGTGACGACGTGGTGGGGGGACCAGTCACATGACCGACGTATCCAGCCAGGGCTCGGCGCCGGGAGACGACCGCGAGGTGCTCACGAACCGCCAGGGCCACCCCGTCTATGACAACCAGAACCAGCGGACGGTCGGCGAGCGGGGGCCCGCCACGCTGGAGAACTACCAGTTCCTGGAGAAGATCAGCCACTTCGACCGGGAGCGCATCCCCGAGCGGGTGGTGCACGCGCGCGGCGCGACCGCCTTCGGCTACTTCGAGTCCTACGGCAAGTGGGGCGACGAGCCGATCAGCCGCTACACGCGGGCCAAGCTCTTCCAGGGCCAGGGCAAGCGCACGGACATCGCGCTGCGCTTCTCCACCGTCATCGGCGGCCGCGACTCCTCCGAGTGCGCCCGCGACCCGCGCGGGTTCGCGGTCAAGTTCTACACCGAGGACGGCAACTGGGACCTGGTCGGCAACAACCTCGCGGTGTTCTTCATCCGCGACGCCATCAAGTTCCCCGACGTGATCCACGCCCTCAAGCCGGACCCGGTGACCTTCCGCCAGGAGCCCAACCGCATCTTCGACTTCATGTCGCAGACCCCCGAGTCCATGCACATGCTGGTGAACCTCTTCAGCCCGCGCGGCATCCCGGCGGACTACCGGCACCAGCAGGGCTTCGGCGTCAACACCTACAAGTGGGTCAACGACGTGGGCGAGACCGTCCTGGTCAAGTACACGTGGATGCCCAAGCAGGGCGTGCGCAGCATGACCGAGGCCGACGCCGCCAACATCCAGGCGCACGAGACCGGGCACGCGACCAGGGACCTGCACGAGGCGATCGACCGGGGCGACTACCCCGAGTGGGAGCTGCTCGTGCAGATGATGAGCGACGAGGAGCACCCCGAACTCGACTTCGACCCCCTGGACGACACCAAGACCTGGCCGGAGCAGGACTTCCCGCCCAAGCCGGTGGGCCGGATCGTGCTCAACCGCAACGTGTCGAACAACTTCGCCGAGAACGAGCAGATCTCCTTCGGCACCGGCGTGCTCGTGGACGGCCTGGACTTCTCCGACGACAAGATGCTGGTCGGCCGCACCTTCTCCTACAGCGACACCCAGCGCTACCGGGTGGGGCCCAACTACCTCCAGCTCCCGGTGAACCAGGCCAAGAACGCGAACGTGCGCACCAACCAGCGCGACGGCCTGATGACCTACTACCAGGACACCGCCGGGGAGAACCCGCACGTCAACTACGAGCCGTCCATCACGGGCGGCCTGCGCGAGGGGCAGTACCCCACGCACGACGAGCAGGGGCCGGAGATCCGGGGCAGGCTCACCCGAAAGCGCATCCCGCGCACCAACGACTACAAGCAGGCCGGACAGCGCTACCTGCTGATGGAGCAGTGGGAGCGCGACGACCTCGTGCACAACTTCACGGCTCTGCTCTCCCAGTGCGACCGGCCCATCCAGGAGCGGATGGTGTGGCACTTCCTCATGGTCGAGGACGAGCTGGGTCTGCGTGTGGGCGAGGGCCTGGGCATCAGCCCCAGCGACGTGACCCACCTGGAGCCGCTGCAGAGCCAGGACCTGACCGACGAGGACCGCCAGCGCCTGGCCAACCTGGGCAAGAACGGCCCCCGGGACGTGTCGGGCCTGACGATGACCCACTGCGTGCCCAACCAGCGGCACGTGACCCAGCGCTGAGGCGGACGGCATGGAACTGGCCGGAGCACTCGCACACACCTCGTCCGCCGTCGGCCGCGGTCTGCTGGCCGGGCTGGCGGGCACCGCCGCCATGACGGTCTCCAGCACCGCCGAGGCCAGGCTGCGCGGCCGGGGAGGCAGCTCCGCACCGGCCGACGCGGCCGGGAGGGTGCTCGGCGTGCGGCCGAGCGACGACGCGGGCGAGCAGCGGTTCGCCACCGCGGTGCACTGGGGGTACGGGACCGCGTGGGGGGCCGTCCGCGGACTGCTCGGTGCCGCCGGACTGCACGGCCCCGCGGCGACCGCCGCCCACCTGGCCCTGGTGTGGGGCGGCGAACAGGTCGCCCTCCCGGCCACGGGCACCTCGCCGCCCTTCTGGGACTGGGGGGCGAAGGAGGTCGCGGTGGACCTGCTGCACCACGCGGTCTACGCCTGCGCCACCAGTGCCGCCTATGAGTGGCTCGACCGGTCCTGAACCGGCGGGCACACGAGTCCGGGCCCCGGTCCTCCTGAGGAGGGCCGGGGCCCGGATCCGTGGTTCCCGGCTCGGGTGACCGGAAAGCGGCCGCCCGACGCCCCGGTGCCCTCAAGGGGCCGGGGCGGCGGGCGGGTGCCGTGCCGTCGCGGTGGTCAGCGCCTCGTCGTGGTCGTGGGCCTCAGAAGGGTTCCAAGGATGATCATGCCCAGCCCCAGGAACAGGTGCAGCCAGTTGTCGGCCGTGTTGAACGGCACGAAGTTGGCCTCGCTGTCGAGGTCGATGACCAGGCCGTACAGCCACAGCACCAGGTAGAGCACACCACCCCCGACGAGGAAGATCCTCGACGCCGCAGCGGTGCGCGCCATCGCCACCCCGGCCACGCCGAAGGCCAGGTGGACCAGGTTGTGCAGGATCGACACCTGGAAGATCCCGAGCAGGTAGGCCTCGGAGTCGTGGCTGGCGAACTGCATCTGGCCGTAGTTGGTGGTCAGACCCGGGATGAACCCCATCACTCCCACCAGCAGGAAGACGATACCGACGACGAGCGCGGCGAGGCGGATCGGTTGCCGGGTCAGTCGGGTTTCACCCTGGGCCGGTGTCCGGTTGGACATGGTTCCCTCCACAGTGGTCACTTCCGTCTTCTGGGTCCCCGTGGTCACAGAGACAGTGGCAACTCCCCTACCCGCAGTTACGCCCGTCACTCGTACTCATGCCCCGAAAGGCCCGGACAAGCCGGGCACCGGAATCCACCGACCGAAGAATTCCCCGGTCAGCGCGTTTCCCGCCCCGGATCCGCGCCCGCACCCCCGTAATCTGGCGCCGGACGGCGCCTCCACCGCGGACGGGCACCACGCACCGACACCGTGCCCTGCCGGGTTTCACCCCACCTCCTGCGGGCAGACGCCCCCGGCGTGGAGAGGAGGAAGCGTGGACGCCTTCGCGCCGGTGCTCGTCCTGGGCGGGCTGGCCATCGCGCTGGTGCTGGGGCTCTACGGGCTCTCGGCCGCGCTGCGCCCGGGCCGCGGCCCTGTGACGGTGGAGCCGTTCCTGTCGGGCGCACCCGTGACCGAGCACGCGGTCTCCCGGTACCACGTGCGCTGGTACACGGTGACGCTGCTCTTCCTGGCCTTCGACATGGAGATGGTCTTCATGTACCCGTGGGTGCTCGTCGTGGCGCACAAGGGCGTGCCCGCGGTCGTGGAGATGTTCGCCTTCCTGGCGGTCCTGGTGGCCGCCGTCGTCTACGCGTGGCGGGAGGGGGCGTTCCGATGGACGTGACCGGATGGCTGCTGCGCCGCGCCGTTCCGCGCGCGTTCGTCGTGACGGCTGTCGGGGGCACCGGCGCGCGGCTGGCCGTGGAGGCGGAGCTGCGCGAACGCGGCTGGTACGAGGCCGCTTCCCCTGCCGAGGCCGACATGCTGGTCGCCTGCGGACACCCCTGCGCCGAGTTGTCGCCGGTGCTGGACCGAGTCTGGGACCAGATGCCCGGTCCGCGCGTCCGGGCGGCCGCCGCCGCCCCGGAGCGTGCGGCCGGGGTCCTGGACCGCGCCCGCGCCGAGCTCCTGGACACCGCCGCCCAGCGCCGCGACGCCGAGGAGCGGGACGGGGCCGCCCGCGGACGGGCCCGGGAGGAGGGCGGGGAGGACATGCCCGGCGGTCTGCCCATGGCCGACCGGGGCGAGGACCGCGACGGGCTCACCCTGGACCGCCTGCACGTCTCCCTGGGCCCGGCCCTGCCCGCCTGGCCAGCCGGACTGTCCCTGAGCACGGTGGTCCAGGGGGACGTGGTGCAGGAGGCGCGCGTCCGGCTGGTCGGAGCCCGGGAGGGGGGTTCCTCCTCCTTCTGGGAGGGGAAGCCCGCTCGGGCGGCCTCCCTGGACGCCGCGCAGAACCTGCTGGCCGTCGCGGGGTGGCCCGCCGCCGCGCTGGAGGGGCGCCGCCTGCGCGACGCCCTCCTGCGCGGGGAGGACGGCCCCCGGACACGGGAGCGGCTGCGCCGCTGGACGCTCCGGGTGCGCCGCTCCCGCCTACTGCGCTGGGCCACCGCCGGGCTGGGGGAGGCGGACGGCCGGGCGCCCGCCGGGCTGCGCGGCGACGTCGCGGACCGCTGGTCGCGCTGGTTGGACCCCGACGGGGGATTCCCGCCCTACCGGGCCGACGCCTCCCGGGCCGCCCTGGACCTCCTTCCGGGACTCGTCATCGGGCAGGAGCTGGCCGCGGTGCGGCTCATCGTGGCCTCCCTGGCACCCGACACCGGAGCCGTCGGCGCCTACGCCCCGGGAGGGAGCGCGTGAACGGTACGACCGCGCCGCTGTGGGCGGCCCCGCTCGTCCCCGCCCTGCTGCTGGCCCTGGGCTACGGCGCGGCCGCCGGGACGGCGGCGCTGCGGGCGCGGGCCGCCGGAGCCGCTCCCTCGGCGGCGCTGGCCGCTCCGGCCCGGGAGTCGGCCCGCCTGCTGGTGCAGCGGCGCCGCACGGTTCCCGGTGCGGACGTGCTCCTGTGGCGGTTGGGCGGCGCCCTGGTCCCGGTGGCCGCCGTCCTCGGCGCCCTGGTCGTTCCGCTCGGTCCGACCGCCGTCAGTGACCTGTCCGTGGGCGTGGTCTGGTTCAACGCCATGGAGGTGCTGGTCTGGGCCGCGCTGTGGATGCTGGGCTGGGGGTCCAACTCGGTCTGGGGCCTGGTGGGCGGCTACCGGTTCCTCGTCCAGGGGCTGTCCTACGAACTGCCGCACATGTTCGCCCTGACGTGCGCGGCCCTGGGCGCGGGCTCACTGCGCGTGGGCGACGTCGTGGCCGCCCAGGAGCAGGTGTGGTTCGCCGCGCTGATGCCCGCCGCCTTCGCCGTCTACCTGGTCTCGGCGATGGCCATGGCCTTCTGGGGGCCCTTCGGAGCGCCGGTGGGGCGCGACCTGGCGGGCGGCGCGGTCGCCGAACTGTCGGGGGTGGACCGGCTGGTCCTGGGCGTGGGCCGGTACATGTTCCTCGCGCTCGTGGCCGCGATGGCGGTGCCGCTCTTCCTGGGCGGCGACGCCGGTCCGCTGCTGCCCGGCTGGGTGTGGACGCTGGCCAAGACGGCCGGGGTCCTGGGGCTCCTGGTCTGGCTGGGACACCGGCTGCCCGCGGTGCGGATGGACCGGTTCGCCGAGGCGGCCTGGGTGGTCCTCGTCCCGGTGACCCTGCTGCAGGCGCTCGCGGTCGCCGTGTACGTACTCGTGCGTTAGGAGGAACGGTGACCGAGACGGTGGTGTTTGCGGTCTGCGCCGTGGGCGCGGTCGCGTCCGGGGCCGCGGTGTTCGCGGTGGACTCCATGGCCCGGGCGACCTTCGCCCTGCTGGCCTCGTTCCTGTTCACCGGCACGGCGGTCCTGCTCCTGGGGCTGTCCTACCTGGGTGTGCTGGTGGTCCTCATGATGGTCATGGAGATGATGGTCATGGCCGTCTTCATGGTCATGTACATGATGAACCCGGCCGGGCTCATGCCGATGTCGATGGTGCACAACAGGAACGGCGCCCTGGCGGTGTCCGCCGGGGTGTTCCTGCTGCTGGCCGCGGGGGTCGTGCTCGTGCCCTGGCCGGAGGCGGGGGGAGCGCCCCCCGCCGACCCGGCGTTCGCGCTGGGCGAGGCGGTCATGGGGCGGCACATGCTGGTGATGATGCTCGTGGGCATGGTGCTGTTCGCGACCATGGTGGCCGCCACCGTGCTCGCCACCTCCCGGGGCCGCTACGACCGCTACGGCGACGACCTCCGGCGCGAGCACCCCGACGACCCGATCGGCGGGGGGCTGGGCCGATGATGCTGGAGGCCTACCTCCTGCTGGCGGCGGCCCTGTTCTCGGTGGGCCTGTTCGGCGCGCTCAGCCAGCAGTCCGTGGTCATGGTGATGATGGGCCTGGAGCTGATGGTCAACGCCGTCATCGTCACCGCGGCCGCCCTGTGGCTGTACACCTCGCCGCAGAGCCCCGACGGACAGGTCCTGGTCCTGGTCGCGGTCACCGCGATGGCGGTGGAGATGGCGATGGGCTTCGCCGTCACCACCGCGCTGTTCCGCGCGCGCGACGTCGACATGGTCGACATGGCCGCCGACCTCGCCGACCGCGGAGGCCCGGGTGACCACGGCGGTCACGGGGGCGGTGGTGAACGGTGACGGCAGCGCTGTGGGCGCTGGTGGGCGTACCCGCCGTGGCGGGCGCGGCCCTGCTGCTGTCGGGACGCCGGGCGGACGCGGTCGCCGCGCCCTGCGCCGTCGGCGCCCTCGCCCTGGCCCTGGCCGCGTCCGCCGCCGCGGCGGTGACCCGTCCGGGTACGGCCGTTCCGATGCTCGCGGGCGTCCCGGCGGGTCTGGCGGTGGACGGCCTGTCGGCGGTCGCGGTGCTCACCGTGTCCGCCGTCGCGCTGGCGGTCGTGCTCTTCGCCACCGCCGAGATCGGGGCCGACCAGGCGCGCGGGCGCTTCTTCGGCCTCATGCTGCTCTTCACCGCGGCGATGCTCACCGCGGTGACCGCCACCAACCTGTTCACTCTGCTCGCGGCGTGGGAGGTCATGGGCGCCCTCTCCTACGCCCTCATCGGCTACTGGTGGAAGGAGGCCTTCCGCGTCCGCTCGGCGACGCTGGCCTTCGTCACCACGCGGGCCGGGGACCTCGGCCTGTACCTGGCCGCGGGAGCGGCGCTGGCGGGGGGAGCCGAGGGCCTGCGGCTCTCCGGCCTGGCGGCGCTGGAGGGCGGATGGCGTGACGCGGCCGTGGCGGGCGTGGTCCTCGCGGCGCTGGGCAAGTCGGCGCAGCTGCCGTTCAGCTTCTGGCTCTCCCGGGCGATGGCCGGTCCCAGCCCGGTCTCGGCCCTCCTGCACTCGGCCACGATGGTCGCCGCCGGCGCCTACCTGCTGCTGCGGTCAGAACCCGCCCTGGCCGCCACGGGGTGGGCCGGGCCGGTCCTGGCCTGGACCGGGGCGGCGACCGCGCTGGCACTGGGAGCGGTGGCCCTGCACCAGTCCCGGCTCAAACAACTCCTCGCGGCCTCGACCGCCTCCCACATGGGGTTCGTCGTCCTGGCCGCGGGCGCGGGCGGTGTGGGCGGCGGCATGCTGCACTTCACCGCGCACGCCGCGGCCAAGAGCTCGCTGTTCCTGTGCGCCGGAGCATGGCTCGCGGCTCTGGGCACCCAGGAACTGCGCGACCTGCGCGGCGCGGCACGGCGCGTACCCTGGACCGGTGCCGCCTTCACGGTCGGCGCGCTGACGGTGGCCGGGCTGCCGCCGCTGCCGCTGTGGACTGCCAAGGACGAGACGCTCGCCGCGGCGCAGCAACTGGGCCCCGCCCTGTACGCGACCGGGCTGGCGGCGTCGGCGGTCAGCGCGGCCTACGCCGCCCGGGTGCTCGCCGTCGTCTGGTCCCCGGTGCGCGGGGAGGGCGCCCGGCCCGGCCCCGGCCGCCCGGATGCCGCCGAGGCGGTCCCGCTCGCCGCTCTGGCCGCCGCCGCGGTCGGCCTCGGCGCCATGGCCCTGCCCCCGGTGTCGCGGTGGTGGCACGTCCTGCTGGGGGCCGCGGAGGAACCCGGGCCCACGGCCGGCGGGACGGCCCTGTCGGGGCTGCTGGTCGCCTCGGTGGCCGGCGTGACGGCGTGGGCGGTGGTCCGGGAGCGCACCGCGCCCCTTCCCGGCCGGCGGCTGCTGGCGGGGTGGCTCGGTCTGGAGGCGGTGGCGCGCGCGCTGGTCGTGCGCCCCGTGGTCGTCCTCGCCCGGGCTCTGGCCGCCTTCGACGACCGCGTGGTCGCGGGCGGGGTACGTGGCGGCGTCCGCGCGGCCGCGTCACTGTCCGGCGGCCTGGCGGTGCTCGACGACCGGGTGCTCGCCCGGGGCGTGCGCTCCTGCGCCGGGCTGGTGGCGCGCGCCGCCTCGCTGGCCGGACGCCGGGGTGAGGCGGGCGCCGACGGGGCGGTGCGCTCGGTCGTCTCCGGCACCCGCGTGCTGGCCTCGTGGGCGCTGCGCCCCCAGACCGGCCTGCTGCACCAGTACTACGTCCAGGCCGTCGTCGCACTCGTGGTCCTGGCCGCCGTCGTCGTCCTGCTGAGGTGAGGCGTGCTCTCCGTCGTCGTGTTCCTTCCCCTGCTCACGGGCCTGGCGCTCCTGGCCCTCCCGCGTCCGCGTGACACGGTGGTCGCCTGGACCTGGGTCGGGGCGGCGGCCCTGGACCTGGTCCTCGTCCTCGGGCTGTGGGCGGCCTACCCGTCCGCCGTGCGCGCACCCGGCGTCGGCGGATCCGGACCGGCCTACGAGGAGCGGCTGCTGTGGATCCCCAGCGTCGGCGCGTCGTACCACGTCGGCGCCGACGGGATCTCCCTGCCGCTGATGGCGATGACGTCGGTGCTCTTCCTCGCGTGCGCGGTGTACTCGCTCCACCAGAGGAGGCGCGCCCGGGCCCACGCCGTCCTCTTCCTGTTCCTGCAGACGGTGTCCCTGGGGGTGTTCAGCGCCCTGGACCTGCTGCTGTTCTTCGTCTTCTTCGACCTGTCCATCGTGGGGATGTACTTCGTCATCGCCGGGTGGGGCCACGGGCGGCCCGCCCGCTCGGCGCTGCAGTTCTTCCTCTACACCTTCCTGGGGTCCCTGGCGCTGCTGCTGGGCTTCATCGGCCTGTACGCGGCCTCCGACCCGCGCACCTTCGACATGGTCGAACTGGCGGAGCAGACCCCGTTGGCGGGCGGGGGAGCGGCGGCCGGGCTGGTACTGCTGGCGGTCGGGACGGGCCTGGCGGTCAAGACGCCCACGGTGCCCTTCCACACCTGGCTGCCCCCGGCGCACACGGACGCGCCCGCGGCCGGCTCGGCGATCCTGGCCGGTGTGCTGCTGAAGATGGGCACCTACGGGTTCGTGCGGATCGCGATGCCGGTCCTGCCCGGGGCCTGGCGGGAGTACGCCATGGTCGCGGTGGTGGTCGGCGTGGTCTCGGTCCTCTACGGGGCGCTCGTCGCGCTCGCGCAGACCGACTTCAAGCGCATGGTCGCCTACACGTCCGTGAACCACATGGGGTACGTCCTGCTGGGCCTGGGCGCTGCGGGACTGGCCACGCGGCAGCAGGCCGACGCGGCGTCCCTGGCGGTCACCGGCGCCGTCACGCAGATGGTCAGCCACGGCCTGCTGACGGGCGCGCTGTTCCTGCTGGCCGGGGTGCTGCGCGCCCGCGGGGACAGCTACGACATGGGATCGTACGGCGGCCTGGCCGCGGGCGCGCCGCGCTTCGCCGCGCTGGCGGCGGTGGCCGCCTTCGGATCGCTGGGGCTGCCGGGCCTGTCGGGGTTCATCGCGGAGTTCCAGATCTTCGCGGGCAGCCTCGGAGCCGTCCCGGTGCCCACGGCCCTGGCGCTGCTGGGCGTCCTCGTCACGGCCGCCCTGCTGCTGCGGGCGCTGCAGCGGCTGTTCCTGGGCGGACCGGGGCCGCTCACCCCCCGGGTCGGCGACCTGTCCCTGCGCGAGACCGCAGCGATCGCTCCGCTGCTGGCCCTGTCCGTGCTCATCGGCCTGACGCCGCGCTTCCTGCTCGACCTGATCGCGCCGGCGGCCGACGCCGTCGCCGCCCTGGTCTCCGGGTGAGCGGCATGGAGATGACGGACCCGCTCTCCCTGCTGCCCGAGCTGGTCATGGCGCTCGCGGCGGTGGGCGCGCTCCTGCTCGGCAGCTGGACGCCCCGGGAACGGCAGGGGCGCGTCCGCCTGCTGGTGGTCGCGGCACTGCTGGCCGCGCTGGCCGCGGCACTGGCCGCCGCCGCGGCGCCCCCCTCCGGTTCGGGCGGCTACACGGTGGACACCGTCACACACGCGGTGCGCGTCACGGTGATCGCGGGCACCCTGGCGACGGTGCTCCTGGCCGCCGACTCCCCCGCCTCCCATCCGCGCGCGTCGGAGTTCCACGTCCTGTCGCTGCTCGCCGCCCTGGGAACGGTGGCACTGGCGGGCGCCGACGACCTGCTGGTGCTCGCCGCGGCCTACCTGCTGGCGAGCATCCCCCTCTACGCCCTGGTGGGCTTCGCCAAGGACGGCACGGGCACCGAGGCCGCCCTGAAGGTCTACCTGCTGGGCGCCCTGGCGGGGATCCTGCTGCTGACCGGGACCGCCCTGCTGCTGGGCGCGGGCGGCACGACCGGATACGCGGGCCTGGCCGACGCCCTGCCCGGGGCTCCCCGGGCCCTCGTCGGAACCGGTGCGGTCGCGGTGCTGGCGGGACTGCTGTTCAAAGCGGGAGGAGTGCCCGTCCACTTCTGGGTGCCCGACGTGGCCCAGGGCGCTCCGGCCCCCGTCGCCGCCTTCGTCACCACCGTGCCCAAGGTCGGCGCGCTGGCGGCCCTGTACCGCCTGGCGGACGGGGTCCTGCCCGGGTCGGCTCCGGACTGGGCCGTGCTGTTCGCGATCCTGGCCGCGGCGTCGATGACCCTGGGCAACCTGGCCGCCTTCCTCCAGACCGACGCGCGCCGCCTGCTGGGCTACTCCACGGTCAGCCAGGCGGGCTACCTGCTGATGGCCGCCGCGGCCGGCGGGGCGGAGCTCGCCCGGCCGGGCCTGCTGTTCTACCTGGGCGCCTACGCGGCGGCCAACCTAGGGGCGTTCGCGGTCGTGTGCGCCCTCGGCACCCGGACGCTGGAGGATCACCGGGGCCTCTTCCGCGATCGGCCCTGGCTCGCGCTGAGCCTGGTCGTGTGCCTGCTGGGGTTCGTGGGGACCCCGCCCACGGCGGTGTTCGTCGGCAAGCTCATCCTGTTCGCGGCAGCGCTGGAGGCGGGGCTGGGCTGGCTCATGGTGGTGGCCGCGGTGAACACCCTGGCCAGCCTCTTCTACTACCTGCGGTGGGTCCTGCCGCTCTTCTCCTCCCCGGAGGAGGCGGGGGCGCGGCAGCGGGGGGCCGCTCCGTGGAGCACCGGGGTCGCGGTCGCCGCGGCGGCGGTCTCCCTCGGCGCGGGGATCGCCGCAGGACCGGTCCTGGCGCTGCTGTGAGGGGTTCCGCGGCGGCCACGGGACGCGCGCGGTGGGGCGGAACCGGCTTCCGCCCCGCCGCGCGCGTGTTGCCGGCTCCGGGTCAACCCGTCCGGTAGCGTTCCGCGTCGGCCTCCCGGAGGGTGAGCCCGTGTCCCGGCCGGTCGGGATCCGGCCGCAGGACGCCCTCCGCCGGCGGGTCGGCGCCGTCGAAGAAGAGGGACTCGATGCGCACGTGGTCGTGGAACCACTCCACGTGGCGCAGGTTGGGCAGGGCCAGCACCGCGTGGCGGTGCAGGTAGGGGGCGCAGTGCGCGGAGACCTCCAGACCGTGCGCGGCGGCCACGGCCGCCGCTCGCCGCAGCTCCAGGACGCCGCCGCACCGGGTGATGTCCGCCTGGAGGCAGTCCACGGCCCCGGCCGCGCACATCCGCTGGAAGTAGGCCAGGTCGAAGCCGTACTCCCCGGCGGCCACGTCGGCGGTGACGGAGTCGCGCACCCGCCGCAGGCCGTCGAGGTCGTCGGAGGAGACGGGCTCCTCCAGCCAGCGCACGTCCAGGTCGGCCAGGGGGCCGGCCAACCGGATCGCCTGTTTGGCGGTGTAGCCGCCGTTGGCGTCGGCGAACAGCTCGGTCCCGGTTCCGACCGCCTCCCGGGCCAGGCGGAGCCGTTCCAGGTCGCGGTCCTCGCGCGCGCCCCACGACTCCCCGATCTTGACCTTGACCCTGGTGAAGCCCTGCCCGTGCACCCAGTGCTCCAGCTGTTCGCGCAGCACGTCGTCGGTGTAGCTGGTCAGGCCGCCGCTGCCGTACAGCGGCGCGCTCCGGTGGACGGCGCCGAGCAGCCGGTACAGGGGCAGGCCGAGCAGGCGCGCCTTGAGGTCCCACAGCGCGGTCTCGACGGCGGAGACGGCGTAGCCCGCCGCGCCCGGCCTGCCCGCGTTGCGCACGGCGCGGACCATGGCCTCCAGGGAGGCGGGGACGTCGAGCACGGGACGGCCCCGCACCCGGTCGGCGAGCAGGTCGCGGACGACGGAGGCGCAGGCGGCGGGCCCGTAGGTCCAGCCCAGCCCCTCGTGTCCGCCCCCGCTCACGCGGACGAGCACCATCGTGGTGGAGTCCCAGGTGAGCGTACCGTCCGCGGAGGGGCGGTCGGTGGGGACCGTGTAGACGGCCGCGCCCACCCCGCTGACGGACGGATCGGCCGCGTCCCGCATCATCATCTCCCCTCCTCGGGCTCGGGGACGCGGACGGAGGCGCGGCCCACGCGTTCGGCCGCCTCCCGCATCTCGTGCGCGTCGTAGGGGGGAACGCGGCGCGGGGGCGCGAAGCGGGTCGCGGCGCGCTCGGGCCGCTGCTCCGGCAGGGCGTCGCGCATGGCGAGGTCCAGCGCCTCGGCGAGGTGGACCGCCTCGCGTCCGGTACCGGCCTGCTCGATCTGGGTGCGGCAGCTGAACCCGTCGGCGAGCAGGACGGCCCCCCGGTCGGCCCCGCGCACGGCGGGCAGCAGACCCGACTCGGCGACGGCCATGGAGACCTCGTAGTGCCCCTCCTCGAAGCCGAAGTTGCCCGCCAGGCCGCAGCAGCCGACGTCGAGGACGTCCACGTCGGCGCCCGCGCGCTCCAGCAGGCGGGCGTCCTCCTCGAAGCCGAGGGCCGCGTGCTGGTGGCAGTGCGGCTGGGCGACGGCCGCCCGGCCCAGGCGGGGCGGATCCCAGTCGGGGGCGTACCGGTTGAGGAACTCCGAGAGCGTGAAGACCTGGGAGCGCAGCCGCTCGACGTCCTGGTCGTGCGGAAACAGCTCGGGTGCGTCGGCGCGGAAGACGGCCGTGCACGAGGGCTCCAGGCCGATGACGGGCGTACCCGAGCGGATGTCGTCGCGCAGGGTGGACACCGTGCGTTGCAGGACCCGGCGCGCGACGCCCAACTGGCCGGTGGAGATCCAGGTCAGTCCGCAGCACAGGGTCCGCGGCGGCACCCGGACTCGGAAACCCGCCGCCTCCAGGACCCGGACCGCCGCCGATCCGACGGCGGGGTGGAAGTTGTCGGTGAAGGTGTCCGGCCACAGGATCACCTCGCCGCGTTCACCGCCGCGCGAACCCCGTCTGCGCAGGGAGTCGCTGAAGCGGACCGGGGCGAACGGCGGCACCGGGCGCTGGGCCGCGACACCGCCGAGGCGCTTGCCCAGACGGGTCAGCAGCGGTCGGGAGCTCAGCGCGTTCACCAGCCCGGGCGCCAGGGAGGCGGCCCGGGCCCACACGGGGAGCCAGCCGAGGCTGTAGTGCGCGGCGGGACGCACACGCCCGGCGTGGTGGTGGGCGAGGAACTCGGCCTTGTAGGTGGCCATGTCGACGTTGACGGGGCAGTCGGTCTTGCACCCCTTGCAGGCCAGGCACAGGTCCAGGGCGTGGTCGACCTCCTCGGAGCGCCATCCGCCCTCGACCACGTCGCCTTCGAGCATCTCGAACAGGAGCCGGGCGCGGCCCCGGGTGGAGTGCTCCTCCTCCCGGGTGACCCGGTAGCTGGGGCACATGACCCCGCCGCTGTCCTTGCGGCACTCTCCCACGCCCACGCAGCGCAGGACGGCCCTGCTGAAGTCGGCGTCGTCGTGCGGGTAGCCGAAGTAGGTGTCGGTCGGGGCGGGCTGGTAGTCGGTGCCCAGCCGCAGGTCCTCGTCGAGCCGGCGGGGACCGCCGCCGTCGGGGGAGACGAGCTTGCCCGGGTTCATCCGGTCGTCGGGGTCGAAGATCCGCTTGACCTCGGAGAAGGCGGGCATCAGCTCCGGCCCGAACATCTTCGGCCACAGCTCCGCGCGGGACTGGCCGTCCCCGTGCTCGCCCGAGAGCGAACCGCCGTAGGAGACCACCAGGTCGGCGGCGCGTTCGACGAACCCCCGGAAGTCGGTGATCCCCTCGCGCGTGCGCAGGTCGAAGGGGATGCGCGTGTGCAGGCACCCGTGCCCGAAGTGCCCGTACAGGGAGGAGCGGTCCGCGAAGCCGAACTCCTCCATCAGCCTGTGCAGGTCGCGCAGGTAGTCCCCGAAGCGGTCGGGGGGCACCGCGGAGTCCTCCCAGCCCTCCCAGGTGTCGCGTTCGGCCGGGACCCGGGCCGTGGCGCCCAGGCCCGCCTCGCGCACCTTCCACATCTCGGCCACGTGTTCGGGGTCGTCGAAGACCCTGGTGTCCCCCGTGCTGCCGGAGGAGCGCACGGCGTCGGCGAAGTCCCGGGCACGGGAGGCGGCCTCCTCCCGGTTCTCCCCGCCGAACTGCACCATCAGCCAGCCGGGGCCCTCGGGCATCCGGGCCACCGCGTCGGGGTACAGGTGCTTGCGCCTCTCGTAGCCGATGAGCTTGTCGTCCAGCCCCTCCAGCGCGTAGGGCTCGTACTCCAGCACCTCGGGGACGGCGTCGGCGGCGGCGAAGATGTCGGAGTAGCCGCACACCGCCATCGCCATGGCCGCGGGTTCGGTGACCAGGCTCACCTCGGCGCGCAGGACCGTCACCAGGGTGCCCTCGGAGCCCACGAGCGCGGCGGCCAGGTCGAACCCGTTCTCGGGCAGCAGGGAGTCGAGGTTGTAGCCGGAGACGCGGCGGGGGATGTCGGGGAACCTGCGCCGGACGGCCGTGGCGTAGCGGTCCCGGACCCGGCGCAGGCCGCGGTAGATCTCGGCGCGGCGCCCGCCCTCGGCCACGATGCGCTCGTACTCCTCGTCGGAGGTGGGCCCCACCCACATCCGGCACCCGTCGTAGGTGAGCACCTCCAGCCGGAGCACGTTGTCCACGGTCTTGCCGTAGGCCTGCGCGCTGGACCCGCAGGAGTTGTTGCCGATCATGCCGCCGATCGTGCAGTGGCTGTGGGTGGAGGGGCTCGGGCCGAAGACCAGTCCCTCCTCCACCCGGCTCGTCCGCTCGTTGAGGTGGTCCAGGACGATGCCCGGTTCGACGACGGCGGTGCGCTCGTCGGGGTCGATGCTGAGCACGCGCGTGCAGTACTTGGACCAGTCGATCACGACCGCCGCGTTGCTGCACTGTCCCGCCAGGCTCGTGCCGCCGCCCCGGGAGAGCACGGGGGCGCCGTGTTCGCGGCACACCGCCACGGCCTCGGCCCCGGCCTCGACCGTGCGGGGCACGACGACCCCCACGGGGACCTGTCGGTAGTTGGACGCGGCCGTCGCGTAGGTGGCGAGCGAAGCCGTGTCGAAGCGGACCTCGCCGTCCACCCTCGCGGCGAGGTCGCGGGCGAGTGCCTCGGCGTCGACGCCGGTGACCGTCGGCGCGGATTCCCGCCGGGGCGTTGGCAGGTTCACGGCCTCTCGGGCCGTCCATTCCGTCGGCATGGTGTCCGTCCATCGGATCCGGGAACGCGGAAGGCGGCCTCCGCGGCGGACGCGGAGCCACCCGCCGCCCCTAACCGTCTCCGTTCCGACGAAACCTCGTGTCCGCGTCCCGTGGGACAGAGATGACGCGGCGATGACCCCGAAGGTGAATGACACCGAGAGCGGTCGGGTAGTCGCGGCAGCGAAGGGCTCCCGTGACCGGAGGAGACGGTGCGGGTGGACCCGCCCGCGGTAGCGGGCGGGGACGCCGCGAGCGCGGAGCCGATCACGGTGTCGATCCCAGGAGGGAAACGGTCATGGCGGAACTGGTGTCCGACTACGTACTGAAGCGTCTGCGGGAATGGGGGGTGGAGCACGTCTTCTCCTACGCGGGCGACGGCATCAACGGCCTGCTCGCGGCGTGGGACAGAGCCGAGAACAACCCCCGCTTCATCCAGTCCAGACACGAGGAGCTGGCGGCTTTCGAGGCCACCGGGTACGCCAAGTTCTCCGGCCGCGTGGGCGTGTGCGCGGCCACCTCCGGACCGGGGGCCATCCACCTGCTGAACGGCCTCTACGACGCCAAGCTCGACCACGTGCCGGTGGTGGCGATCATCGGCCAGACCGACCGCAGCGCGATGGGCGGCTCCTACCAGCAGGAGGTCGACCTGATGTCGCTGTACAAGGACGTGGCCAGCGACTACCTCCAGATGGTCACCGTTCCCGAGCAGCTGCCCAACGTGCTGGACCGGGCGTTCCGGATCGCCGCCAGCAGGCGGACGGTGACGGCCATCATCATTCCGGGCGACGTCCAGGAGCTGGAGTACTCCCCGCCCGAGCACGAGTTCAAGATGGTGCCCTCCAGCCTGGGGATGCCCGCACCGCAGTCCACCCCGTCCGCCGAGGGGCTGGCCCAGGCCGCCGAGATCCTCAACTCGGGCGAGCGCGTCGCGATGCTGATCGGCCAGGGCGCCAGGGGCGCGGCGGACGAGGTCGCGGAGATGGCCGACAAGCTCGGCGCCGGAGTGGCCAAGGCCCTCCTGGGCAAGGACGCGCTGCCCGACGACCTGCCCTTCGTCACCGGTGCGATCGGACTGCTGGGCACCCGGCCCTCCTACGAGCTGATGCGGGACTGCGACACCCTGCTCATGGTGGGCTCCAGCTTCCCCTACACCCAGTTCATGCCGGAGTTCGGCCAGGCGCGCGCCGTCCAGATCGACATCGACCCGGCCATGGTCGGTATGCGGTACCCGTTCGAGTGCAACCTGGTCGGCGACGCCGCCGAGACGCTGCGGATGCTGCTGCCTCTGGTCGACCGCAAGGCCGACCGCTCCTGGCGGGAGAAGGTCGAGGAGGACGTGAGGCGCTGGTACGAGGTGATGGAGCGGCGGGCCCACGTGGACGCCGACCCGGTCAACCCCGAGCGCGTCTTCCACGAGCTGTCGCCGATGCTGCCCGACGACGTCGTCGTGACCGCGGACTCGGGCTCGGTGGCCAACTGGTACGCGCGTCACCTGAAGTTCCGCAAGGGGATGCGCGGTTCCCTGTCGGGGACGCTGGCCACCATGTGCCCCGGCGCCCCGTACGCCACGGGGGCGAAGTTCGCCCACCCGGAACGTCCGGTGATCGCGTTCGTCGGCGACGGCGCCATGCAGATGAGCGGCCTCAACGAGCTGATCACCATCAACCACTACGCGAAGGAGTGGGACGACCCCCGGGTGATCATCGCCGTGCTGAACAACGGCGACCTCAACCAGGTGACGTGGGAGCTGCGCGCCATGGGCGACGCGCCCCAGTTCATCCCCTCCCAGCGCATCCCCGACTTCCCGTACGCCGGGTTCGCCGAGAGCATCGGGATGCTGGGGATCAAGGTCAACGACCCCGGCGACGTCCGGGGGGCGTGGGAGCGGGCGCTGGCCGCGGACCGGCCCTGCGTGGTCGAGTTCGTCACCGACCCGACCATCCCGCCGATCCCGCCGCACGCGACGCTGGAGCAGATGGAGAGCGTGGCCAAGGCCCTGGCCAAGGGCGACCCGGAGGCCTGGGATGTGGTCAAGCAGGGGGTCAAGTCCAAGGCCCAGGACTTCATCCCGGGCGGACGGTGACGGTGGCGTCGCGGGACCCGTCACGGTCCCGCGCACGTCCGTGAGATCGCGGCCGGGGCGGTGGTACGGTACCGCCCCGGCCGCGGAGCGAGGGAACGGAGGACCGGTTGGCCCTTCCCATCGAGGACTACGCGTTCCTGGGAAACATGGAGACCGCCGCCCTGGTCGGCGCGGACGGGAGCGTGGACTGGCTGTGCCTACCGCGGTTCGACTCGGGGGCCTGCTTCGCGGCGCTCCTGGGCGGCCCGGGAAACGGCCGCTGGACCATGGCCCCGGTCGGGGAGCACCGGATGTCGGCGCGCCGGTACCGGCCCGACAGCCTGGTCCTGGAGACCGAGTTCCGCTGCGCCGAGGGCACGGTGCGAGTCGTCGACTGCATGCCCGTGGGCACTCACCGCACGGGCATGGTGCGCCGTGTGGAGGGTGTGGAGGGACGCGTGCGCATGCGTTCCGAGGCGGTGGTGCGCTTCGACTACGGTTCGGTCGTGCCGTGGGTGCGCCGGGACGGGCGGCGGCTGCACCTCGTCGCCGGCCCCGACGACTGCTACCTGGACTCCGACGTGGAGTTCGGGTTCGGGCCGGGGGCGGATCCGGCCGCGGAGTTCACGATCGCGGCGGGGGACCGCGCGGACTTCGGCCTCACCTGGGTGCCGCCGCGCTCCCCGGAGCCGGAACCGTTCGACGTCGGTGCGGTCATCGCGCACACGGACCTGTTCTGGCGGGGGTGGGCGTCCCGGTGCGGCTACGAGGGCCGGTACCGCGACGCGGTCGTCAGGTCCCTGATCACCCTCAAGGCCCTGACACACGCCCCGGGCGGCGGCATGGTGGCCGCCGCCACCGCCTCGCTGCCCGAGCAGCTCGGCGGCGTGCGCAACTGGGACTACAGGTACTGCTGGCTGCGCGACGCGACGCTGACCCTGCTCACCCTCCTGGAGTCCGGGTACACGGAGGCGGCCGTCGCGTGGCGCGAGTGGCTGCTGCGCGCCGTCGCGGGCGAGCCCGCGCAGATGCGGATCATGTACGGCATCGAGGGGGAGCGCAGGCTGCCCGAACTGGAGCTGGAGTGGCTCTCCGGCTACGAGGGGTCCGTCCCCGTCAGGATCGGCAACGAGGCGGCCCGCCAGTGGCAGCTCGACGTCTACGGCGAGGTGATGGACGTCTTCCACCAGTCCAGGATCCACGGGATCCCGCCCCAGGAGCCGGCCTGGCGGCTCCAGCGCTCCCTGATGGACTTCCTGGAGTCGCACTGGCGCGACCCCGACAACGGGATCTGGGAGATGCGCGGTCCCCGGAGGCAGTTCACGCACTCCAAGATCATGGCGTGGACCGCCGTGGACCGAGCCGTCAAGGGGATCGAGATGTTCGGGCTGGAGGGCCCGGTGAACGACTGGCGGCGCCTGCGCGAGGAGATCTTCCGGGACGTGTGCGCGAACGGCTACGACGCCGAGCGCCGCACCTTCACCCAGTACTACGGGTCCTCGTCCCTGGACGCCGCGCTGCTGATGACCAGCAGCGTGGGGTTCCTCCCCGCCACCGACGAACGCATGAGGGGGACCGTGGCGGCCGTCCAACGCGAGCTGTGCCGCGACGGCCTGGTGCAGCGCTACTCCATGGAGGAGGCGACGCGGCGGGTGGACGGCCTCCCGCCGGGCGAGGGCGTGTTCCTGCCCTGCACCTTCTGGCTCGCCGACAACCTCATCATGCAGGGCCGCGCCGAGGAGGGCAGGGACCGCTTCGAGCACCTGCTGTCCCTGCGCAACGACCTGGGGCTGCTGTCTGAGGAGTACGACCCCGACACCGGAAGGCTGATCGGCAACTTCCCCCAGGCCCTGTCCCACATCGCCCTGGTCGACACCGCCTTCGAACTGGAGCGGGGCCGCCGCGGTCCGTCGCGGCAGAGGTCGGGGACCGGGGGGCGGGTGACCGCGCCGCGGGACCGACGAGTCGACGAGTCGACATGACGACGGGGCGACAGGTCGGCGAACCGGCCTGTCGCCCCGCGCGGGCGCGCTACGGCGTGGGGTCGGGGTCGGTGCCCTCCACGTGCAGGTCGACCCCCTTGGGCTCCTTGACCAACGAGACGCCGGCGAAGGAGACCGCGGCGAGCACGACGATGTAGGCGCCGATGGACCACGAGGCCCCGGTCTCGGTGAGCAGGAGTTCGGCGATCATGGGCGCGAAGGCGCCGCCGAGGATCGCGCCGAGGGCGTAACCGATGGAGACGCCGGAGTAGCGGATCTCGGCCGGGAACATCTCCGCGTACAGGGCCGACTGGGGTCCGTAGCTGAAGCCGAGGGTCAGCGTGAAGACGAGCAGGCCCACGAAGTACAGGTAGATGTTGGCGGTGTCGACCAGGAACCACATCGGCACCGCCCAGGCTGCCAGCAGCACGTAGCCGAGCTGGAAGGTCCGCACCCGGCCGAGCCTGTCGCTCAGGATGCCGCCGTACAGCGTGGAGGCGAGCCAGCCGAACGAGGCGAGGGTGGTGGCCAGCAGCACGGGGCCGCGTTCCATGCCCAGGCCGAACTCCTCCACCGGCCGGGAGGCGTAGGTGGCCAGGTAGGCGATGACGAGGTACCCGGCGGCGTTGTTGGCGACGAAGATCAGCGCCGACAGCACCACCTCGCGGCTGTTGCGGCGCAGCAGTCGGCCCAGGGGCGCGGAGGCCTGCGCCCGGCGCTTCTGCATCAGCTGGAAGACGGGCGACTCCTCGACCGACTTGCGGATGAGGTGGCCGACGATGATCAGCACGAAGGAGAGCAGGAAGGGGATGCGCCAGCCCCAGGCCAGGAACGCGTCAGCGCCGATGGTGGCGGTGAGCACCCACACGACGAAGGTCGCCAGGATCATGCCGCAGGGGACGCCGATCTGGGGGTAGGCGCCGAAGAAGCCGCGTTTGCTGACCGGCGCGTGCTCCACCGACATCAGCGCCGCGCCGCCCCACTCGCCGCCCGCGGAGAAGCCCTGGGCGATGCGCAGCAGGATCAGCAGGACGGGCGCGGCCACGCCGATCTGGGCGTAGGTGGGCAGGACGCCGATGAGGAAGGTGGCCAGGCCCATCATGACGAGGGTCCCCACCAGGACCCGCTTGCGGCCGAACCGGTCCCCGAGGGCACCGGCGACGATCGCGCCGAGGGGGCGGAAGAGGAAGGAGATGCCGATCGTCGCGAAGGACAGCACCTGGGCCAGCGCGGGGTTGGCACCGGAGAGCGGGGCCAGGAAGAGGGGGGCGAGCACCAGGCCCGCGGCCTGGGCGTAGATGAAGAAGTCGTACCACTCGATGGTGGTTCCGACCATGGTGCCCGCGAGGACGCGGCGCCGTTCCCTGGTGTCGGCGGCGCCGGCCGGCTGGGTGGCCGGGGGATCGGAATGTGCCATGGGTGCTCCGTATGTTCTCTGCCGACCGGGGTCGGGTTCCTCTCGCGGCTCCCGGCCGGGGCGGCCACGACGGTGGGGCCTCCCGTCCCCCGGAGCCGCACGCGGCGACGGGGGCGACCATCGGCCTGAGCCTCAGGACACCATGCCATGTGACTCAGGGCACTTTCTACACCGGGGGCGGTTTTTCGCAGCTCGGAGCGCATGTACCAACCGAACGGTCGGTTAGATGGAGGGCACTTTCAGTGGCGTGGGCCTCGTGACCAGCCATGATCGGCCGCTGTCGGCGAATCGACATGTCACCGGGTCGACCCGGAGGTGCGCCCGGGTCCGCGCGAAGCGTCCGAGATCAGTTAGGCACAGGCGAAGACGTCCCGTTAACAGCAGGCCGACATGCAAGACTATTCATGACGGTGTGATCCATAACACTCACCCTTCGCGTCGTAGGCCCGACAGCCGCACCCCCGGGAGTCAGCACATGTCCTCCAGCATCGGACTGGCCGAAGCCATCGGCCGGCTGCGTCAGGAACTCGACACCGCGAGGAAGGAGGGTGAGGGCCACGAGATCGGCATCGAGGTCGTCGAGGCCGAGGTCGAGTTCCTCCTGGAACTGCACAAGGAGGGCTCGGGGAAGGCCGGGGTGAACTTCGGCGTGGTCTCCGCGGGCGCGGACGGCCGGGTCGGCGCCCACGGCGTAGAGGATCCACGCGCTGACCATGGAGCCGACCGTCGCGCAGAACAGGGCGAGGGCGAAGTTCATCTCCCCGGAGTAGGCGAGGTAACCGGCGACCGGCAGGACGAGCTCGCTGGGCACCGGGGGGAAAGCGTCTCGATGGCGGGGGCGAGGCCGACGCCCACCTCCCCCAGTGCGGAGATCAGACTCAGGACCCAGCCGATGAACCCCTCGTATTCCTCATGGGACGTCGGTGTGATCGTGTTGAGCGAAGGCACCGACAGGACAGCGGGCATCATGGGTGCCTTGCATGGTTCGAGGAATCCGTGGCGAGGCCGAGAAAAGGCCGCCGCCGAAACGCCCCGCGTCGGGGTACACGGAAAGATCACTGAGCTTCTCCTCTTTCCGAGCACGGGAGGAACACCTGCTCCCCTTCCTGCGACGACCGGCGTGCCGGCGGCGGTGTCCCCGCCACGGGACGTGGCTGTGGAGGCTTGTTTCTCCTGATGGTGAAATCAATACAAAAGGGACCAACGGCCGGGGAGGAGAAGGCCTTTTCCCACTCCCGGGTTTTGTCGAGCCGCCCGCCTCGGCCGGTCTGGACGACGACCGGTCCCACTTCGCACACGGGTCGGACCACGGCTCACGGAACCCCGGAGGCACGGGTTCCCCGCCGACTGGCCCCGGGCCCACCGGGTGGCCGCCGCGGAACTCCCGGAGCTTATGGGCGTACCCCGTCCGAGCGGGGAGGGGCGGCTACGGTCGGGTCGACATGGCGATTCGGTCCGTTGTCGACTTGGCGTTTCGTCGGTACCGCCCGGCGCCGGGGGAGTGCGCTTCTGACAGGGACGCCGTGGGCCCCAGGGGCAAATGAGGGCCGAAAGAGGAAGAGCCCCGCTCTCCTTATGGGAGAACAAGGCTCTGAACTACACAAACCGTGTGGGCGTACCAGGACTTGAACCTGGGGCCTCATCCTTATCAGCGATCATCCGACCGCTGGAACGACCTGTCACGAGACTCCCCGAAACGGGCTTACCCCTGTTGAGCGGCTTTCTGCCGTTCGCCAAGTGACGCCGGGTGCCGCGCTCCACCGCACGGTCACACGGTCAGATCACGGTCAGGAACGGGGTCTGCCCACATGGGGTTCTCACGCGCCCGCACCAGCGCCAAGGGCGGGACACGCTTCACCGCGTACTACACCGACATCAAGGGGGAGGAGCGCTCAGCGGGTACCTTCGCCACCGCGAAGGAAGCCGACAGGGCGTGGCAGCGCGCCGAGGCCAAGGTCGCCGAGGGACGCGTCACCAGCACCAAGCACGGACGACAGCGGTTCGCCGACTTCGTCCTGAACACCTGGCTGCCCAACCACGTCATGGAGGAGTCCACCCGACAGAACGTCACCTACGCCGTCAACAGACGCTTCGTACCCGAGTTCGGCAAGATGCGCATGAACGAGATCCTGCCCCAGCACGTCCAGAGCTGGGTCCGGCAGTGCCAGAAGGAGGGCCTGGCCGCCTCCTCCATCCACCGCATGACCACCATCCTGTCGGCCATCTTCACCTCGGCCGTCGTCAACCAGGTCATCTTCACCCACCCCTGCAAGGGCGTGGTGCTGCCGACGGTCGGCAAGAAGCAGTTCGAGATCATCACCCCCGAGCAGTTCTCCGACTTCCACGACGCGATCGAGGGCGAGCGGTTCCGGCTCCTGGTGGAGTTCGACATCGAGTCGGGGCTGCGCTGGGGAGAGCTGAGCGAGATCCGGCTCAAGGACATCGACCGGGCCACGGGCATCCTCACCGTCAGCCGGTCCGTCGTGGAACTCACCGCGAAGTCGCACCCGACCGGCGGGCGATTCCTGGTCAAGAATTACCCGAAGGACCGCAAGTTCCGCCGCTTCAAGCTCAGCCGCCCCCTCATCACGAAGGTTCTCGCCTTCGCCCTGGCGCACGGCATCCGCGATGACGACCTGCTCTTCTCCTTCCCGAAGCAGGACGACAACGCCCCGGTGCCCGGGGTCCCCGACGGTGTTGACCTGGGGCTCACGGCGCCCAACGACCGGGGGCGCAGGTACCAGCACGGTACGACCACGGCCTATACGAACGGCAGGTGCCGCTGTGAGTACTGCCGTGCCGCGTTCGCCCGCTACCGGGCTGTCCGGCGCGCGGAGGGCAAGGACAAGCCCAGACGCAGGCGCGAGGTCACCACAGATGGACACATTCCAGCGGACTGGTTCCGCAAGAACATCTGGCACCCGGCAAGGGAGAAGGCCGGGTTGCCGAAGGTGGTGACCCCGCACCAGCTCCGACACGCGCACGCGTCGTGGCTGCTTGCCGGAGGCGCCAGCCTCACCGTGGTCCGGGACCGGTTGGGACACGCCTCCATCACCACCACCGAGCGCTACCTGCACACCCTGCCGGAGGCCGACGACACCGCCCTCGAGGCGTTGAGCAGTATCCGTCACCGCAGCGCGACCATGATCACCGCCTGACTCCTGACAGCGAGGTGATCTGACGGCACAGCGGGGGTACAGGCCCATCCTGTACCCCCGCTGCTGAATCCGGCTGACCGCACTATCCGGTCAGGAGGGCTTCTACAGGGTCATCGGCGTGGTCCCGCGCCCAGGGCGAAATCCGTCCGTTGCTCATCCTCGTGTTCACTGACCAGGTTTCTCCAGATCCGGGCTCGGGGCCCCTGCTCCACCAGGTCAGGCATCGTCGCGCATCCGATCGAGAATCCCGGCCGGGGAACGATCAGGTACTGCGAGGAGCGCACGTAGGCCGCCAGGTCGGTTCGCCGGTTGGCCAAGCGCCGCTTGTTGGCTCCGTCCAGGACCAGGAGCACCCGCGGAAAGCGCGGATACCGCTCCTGCCACGCGGGACGTGCTGGCCCGTCCGCGGCGCTCCTGAGTTTGCGCAGAGGATGGAAATCGAAGTAGCGGGCGTAGGACACGAGCTTGCCCGCCAGCCGGTGTACGGGCATGGTGGCGCGGTCCACCTCCACCAGGAACTGGATCTGCCAGCGCACCCCGTCGGAGCCGTTGATGACGTAGTGCAGCAGGGCGTCGCTGATCACGTGGGTGTCGTTGAACCTGCCGTTGCCCTTGACGTAACGGTGCGCCACCTCCGGGACCCAGTACAGAGGTTCGAAGTCGTCTCCCAGTAGGCGGGCGTGCTCAAAGAAGGCCAGGCCCGTTTCGACCACCGCGAGCATGTGCTCGGCGAGCGGACCCGCGGCGCGTTCGGGGCTCATCCGGTAGGGGCGCACCAGCACCTCATCAGCTTCCTGCACCGCGCGCGCCCCGACAGGGGTGAGGAACCACCGGTGCGGTCGGCGGCCCGGGGGCACCACACGGTCAGCCAATCCCTTCCGTTCCAGATGCTTCAGGAGGTGGAGCATGTACCGGTGTGAGGCCGCCTCCGGTGTGAGCAGGCGGGCCAGCTGATGACTCGCGACCAGGCGGTGCTGGTAGAGCACCGCCAGGGTGTTTTGCGCCAGCTCGCTGGCTTCGATGGTGCGGATCGGCAAACCGTGGTCCTCCTCGATGTAGACACAAGTCCGTCATAAGGAGGAAGCCCAACGAAGGTAAGCATGTGACCGAACAGGTCGAGAGTTCCCCTCTGCCTTTGAAGATGAAGGTTTTTTCAGGGGGGAGAAATGTCCTGCCTTCGCCCACTGAACACAGAGGACGCGCCTCGGACGGCCAGAAGCTTCCCCTCACTCCACGAAGCTCTCAGGTCGATCCTCAGGAGCTTACTTTCCTCATTGTCAGCTCGCCCCTCAGGCGTGACCCGGGTGGCATGACAGCGTTCATCTGACGGCTCCATGGAAACATCGGGCCTCGTGGGCCGAGTGTCGTCATACAGGAGTTCCAGTGAACGGTGACAGGGATGGTCCCCTGGATGGGCATCTACCGGTGGAGATACGGAGCAAGAGACAGAGCGGGGATGGTGAGAAGCGATGAGTCCCGGCTGGTTGGACGAGTACGCAAGAAGGGCAGAAGGAAGGCAGTACAGCACGATCATGGATGCAGGGGAGTCAGAGTGGGAGCGCGGTCTGGGTGTGGCAGAGGAAGGATAAGGATGAAGGCCTTCCTCTTTTGTATAAGTAGAAAAGGAAGATGTCGGGGTTTGCCGACAGCGCCTCATCCCTTGTCCCACCAGGCTTTGACACGTTCGATGGCTACAGAAAGGTTGAACCCGTTCTTGTAGTGGTACCTGTAGCCCTCAGTCAACCGTGGGGACAACCGCGGGGACAACCGTGGTGTCAACCCTCTGAGAGCGTCCGCCCTGTGACACCTACCGGCCTTGGAGCCGTGGGCAGGAGGGCTTTCTGGGTCAAGACACGGCGAGATGACCGTTCAAGCGCTCCAACACCTGGGGGTCGACTGGCGCAGGCTCGGGCAACATCGTGGTCAAGGCCCCGGAGACGACCTCTCCGAGGTCACACAGCGTTCCGCTTTTTTCGAAGATGCGCGCCCGAGCGGCCGAGGTCTCGTCGATGACGGTCTCCGCAGGGACCACCCATACCAACTGGCCCTTCCTACCGTCGGTAAGGCGGTAGGCGGCCCCGGCTTGTGAGTAGGAGCGACTGGTGTCCATCCACGGTTGGGCTACCCGTTCCCCGTTGGGCGCGATCAACTGGCCCCTGCCTTCGTCGTCGGTGCCCAGAACTCCGGCGCCGCACCCCTTCGCGTCGATGAGCAACCAGCCCGCCCCGGTGAGCACAAGGTGGTCGATGTTGGTGGACCCCAACGACAGCGGAGGCAACCCCGCCCCGGTGAGGCGGTCCAGGTGTACCAGGTCATGGAAGAGGTGGTACACCCCAGGCAGACTCTGCAACCAGTCCTGTACAGCCTGGCCCACACGGCGTTCGAAGAACGCCCCTCGACGGGCAGTCGCACCGTACTGCTCGGCGGCTGTGTTCACAGACGTACCAGGTTGACCGTGCACGTGTACCACCGTGGCACACCCCTGTACCACTCTGCTCCACGACGGGCCGACAAGGGCATCTGCGCTGGTCACAAAGGTTTACCGGCTTGTCGGCAAACGGCGTCGGCAAACTCCCGGCAAGGAGAGGGACAGGCCGGCAAGCCTGGAGGACTTACTCTCCGGAAGGGTTGCCGAAACACCCGTACACGCCGTGTGCCGCCTCTTTGCCGGAAAGCGGAGGATGAGCCGTGTTGGTCCGTTGGACCACCGTGTCTCCGCCGAACACCTTGTCTCGGCAAGTCACCGCTTTCCGGAGCGTCACCCGGCGATGGCCTGGGCCTCTCTTACGGCCAGCGTGTGTCACCGCCCGTTCCAGAGTTTGTGCACCTGGAGCACCGCCTTCGGACCATGTGATGCACCAGGCCACGGTGGTATTGACGGTGAGTACCCCTTCGGGTTCACGGGTGCTGCTGTGAGTGCAGTCCGAGGAACCACCCGGTGTAGGCCTGTCCGCCTGTGCCCCTGGTCAGTCTCCGGCGGGCTTCACGATCGGGAAGAGCACGGTTTCCCGGATGTTCTTACCGGTGAAGGCCATGAGCAGGCGGTCGATGCCCACGCCCACACCAGCGGTCGGTGGCATCCCGTACTCCAGCGCTCGGAGGAAGTCCTCGTCCAACTGCATCGCCTCGAGGTCGCCTCCGGACGCCTTCAGCGACTGCTCGGTGAGGCGGCGGCGCTGCTCGACGGGGTCGATCAGTTCCGAGAAGCCCGTGCCGAGCTCCATGCCGAAGCCGATGAGGTCCCACTTTTCTGTGAGCAGCGGCTCGTCCCGGTGCTGGCGGGTGAGCGGGCTGGTCTCCAGCGGGAAGTCCCGCACGAACGTGGGCTGCACGAGGGTGTGCTCCACGAGCTCCTCGAAGAGGTGCTCCACCAGCTTGCCGGGGCCCCATTCAGGGTTCCACTCGATGCCGCGTGCGTCGGCGAGCTGGCGCACCTTCTCCAGAGGGGTGTGAACCGTGATCTCTTGGCCCAGCGTCTCGGACACCGATCCGTAGAGGGTGATGTGGGGCCAGTCCCCGCCGAGGTCGAACTCCCCGTCAGGTCGTTCGACCACGGTGGATCCGAAAACGGACTGGGCCGCTCCCTGGATCAGGGCCTGGGTGATCGCGGCTCCGTCGTTGTAGTCGCCGTAGGCCTGGTAGAACTCCAGCATCGTGAACTCGGGGTTGTGCGTGGAGTCCGCGCCCTCGTTGCGGAAGTTGCGGTTGATCTCGAAGACCCGCTCCAGGCCGCCGACCACGAGCCGCTTCAGGAACAGCTCGGGGGCGATCCTCATGTAGAGGTCCATGTCGTAGGCGTTGATGTGGGTGATGAACGGCCGTGCCGTCGCGCCTCCGTGCACCTGCTGCAACATGGGGGTCTCAACCTCGATGAAGCCGCGCAGCTCCAGCTCCGCTCGCAGGGTGCGCACCATGCGCGCTCTGCTGCGGACCATCTGCTGGGACTCGGGGTTGACGATGAGGTCGACGTAGCGCTGGCGCACCCGGGCCTCGGGGTCGGTCAGGCCCTTGTGCTTCTCCGGCAGCGGGCGCAGGCACTTGGCGGTGAGCGTCCAGGAGCTGACCATGATGGACAGCTCGCCGCGGCGGGAGGTGATGACCTCGCCCTCCACGCCCACGTGGTCGCCGAGGTCGACGTCGGCCTTCCAGGCGTCCAGGCGCTCCTGGCCGACCTGATCCAGCGACAGCATGATCTGCAGGTCGCCGGTCTCGTCGCGTAGGGTGGCGAAGCACAGCTTGCCGCCGGTGCGGTAGAGCATGACCCGACCGGCGATGGCAACGTGTTCGCCGGTGCGGGTGTCCGGGTCGAGGTTGGTGTGTTTGTCGCGCACGGCCTTGATCGACGTGGTGCGGGGGAAGGCCACGGGGAAGGGGTCGATGCCTTCCTCGCGCAGCCGGTCCAGCTTCTGCCGCCGGACCCGCATCTGCTCGGGCAGGTCGCCGTAGGTGGTTTCGTGCGCGTCATTCACGATCTCGATCCTATCTGTGCGCAGGACTTGGCGTACGCGCTCTGAGGATGCGTCCTCGGGTGGTCGTGGTCGTGGTCGTCTCTTCGGTGTCCGATGGTTGGAGGAGGCCGCTTTCGTCAGCAGTGCTGGCAATGGTCGTCCTCTTTGCCGAGGAGGGTCGCGTCGACCAGTTCGCTCAGATCCGCCGCCGCGTGAGGGGTCGGTAGGTCAGCGAGTGCGGCGACGGCCTGCGCGGTGAAGTCCGGTCCGGGCATCATGTCGAGTAGCCGGTGAAGGTGCGTGGTCAAACGTTCGTGGCACATGCGCTTTCCGGGAGTAACGGGGTGTGCGGATGATGAAGCGGTGGGTTCCTCATCCGAGGTCAGCGGGACGAAGTCGGTCCCACTGAGCAGGAGCCCGGTCAGTGGGGCGGGTGTGCGCCACCGGCGGAGTCGGAGCCTGCTCTGGGGGTGAGCTGGCGGTCTGTAGTGCTCAGCCCTTGTTACCTGTGTGGGCGGGCGAAGACGTCGAGGGCGAGCGCAGCTGTGTCCAGGGCATCGAGCTGTTCGGTGAGCGCGTCGGCCAAGCCGAGGTCGTTGACGCGGGTGGCGCCGTTGGGGTGGCCCTGCGGTGTGAAGTGGGGCAGGTAGACGGCATGGCCTTCGTAGACCACGAGTTCGGAGAGCGGTCCCGCGCACTCCAGGTACCTGCGGTGCTGGGGCACCAGCACGCGGGTGGAGAACCCTGAGGCTGCGCGTAGCCGGTGGACGTGGAGCTGGAAGCGCTGGTAGGAGGTCAGCGGAAAGCTGGTGGCCCACAGGGTGCGGACGGTGGTTCCCATCTCCTGGTGCAGGGCACGGCGGGCTTCCATGGCCGGGCGCTCGCCTTGGAGGAGGTTGAGGGCGCTGGTGGTCTCCTCGGTGCCATGCGCACAGGGCGCTGTCGGTGGGGTCCACGAGGTGGTCACGGGTTTCCACGCCAGCAGGTCCCGGTGTGTCCCTCGCAGGAGCGTAGGGCTGCTTCGTCGATGCGGTAGGTGGCGTGGTCCATGCGGATGCCGTCCTCGGCTGCCTGGTGCAGCACCGCGTCGAACACCGTTAACGGCTGGCCCAGGGTCTGGGCCACGTGCTCGATCAGGGACGCCCGGAGGAAGGAGCGCGGGCTGCGGGGTCGGGGGCGGTTGACGGTCATGGCACCGGTGTCGGCCGCGGTGGTGAGCTGGCGGCGGGTGAGTCCGGTGATGTCGCGTGCCTGGGCGGGAGTGACCCAGTCCTGGTCCTGTGTGGCGGCCAGGGCCTGGGCGCGGTCCAGGAGCGGTGTGTAGGGGTGGGAGGTGAGTGTGGGCATAGGGGTTTTCTCCGGTAGGGCGGTCAGAGCAGGGGGAAGGCCATGAACGGGGTGAGGGCCGGGGTGTGGGCGAGGTCGCTGATCGAGCTGATCCACACCACCGTCAGGGTGTGGGCCAGGGCGATGCTGGCGTGGGCGATGATGAGCGGGGTCAGCCTGCGGGTGCGCCGGTAGAGCCATACCGAGGTCAGGCCGAGTGGGGCCAGCGCCAGGGCGGCCCATCCCGCGCCGAGGCCGAGCGCGACCCGGGCCAGGGCCGACACCAGGTAGGCCTCCCACGCTGGTCTGTGTGCGGCGCCCAGGAGGGTGACGACCAGGCCGACGAGCACCAACTCGGTGATGAGTGCAGTGCTGATCTGCACGGGCACGAGGAAGATCAGGGTGGGCAGGAGCGTGCCCGACGCTTCAGGGGCGCAGGCGTTGAGGAGCAGCGGGAAGAAGCCCACCCGCACCAAGAGGAAGGCGCACGCCCCGACTGAGAACACCAGCATCGGCTGGTGCTGGTACTCCATGCGCAGCAACAGGCGGCTGGTCCTGGCCCAGGAGGGGAACAGTCCCAGGCCGTCGCGGACACCAGTCCCCAGGCGGTGAGTGATCTGCCAGGCCGCGGTGACTGTCGCCGCGAGCATCACCGCGTGCGCGCCCCACACCAGAATCCAGGCCTCGGTGGCAAGGGGCCACCGAGTGAACGGTATCGCCAGGGCCGCGGGGGCGAACAAGATTCCGAGCAGGGCGGTGGTGGCGTAGGCGGCTGGGGTGGAGAGCGTTCGTGAGCGAGGCCGGGCCGCAGGCATGGCAGTGCTGTGCCCGTGGGGCGCTTGGGCTGGCCTGGGGCATGTGTGTGGTGGTGACACCTGTGGTCCTTCGTGGTTGGGGGCCCGGGTCCCGCCAGGCCGTGGCGGAACCCGGGCCAGGTGCGACGGCGGAAACCCCTCAGCTCGGGACGGAAAGGGATGCGTCATCGCCGCACCAGCTCAAGGGGCTGGAGCCCGGTCGGGGTCGTGGCCATCCAGGTAGGCGCGGACCTCGGCGAGGTCATGGAAGATCTCGGTTACCCCACCCAGAGAGGTGAGGGCGTACAGGGCGCCCAGGAGGCGGCGCTCGCGGGTGAGGACGAACCCTTGTTGGGCTGCTCGCCAGCGTGTGGCCTCGAAGTCCCTGCGAAGCAGGAGGGGCCTAGCCCAAGTACGGGTTGGGCGGGGGAACCTGATGGTCACGTGTGCCCCTCCCGGATCTGGTTGACCAGGTAGTCCACCAGGCACAGGTCCATAGGGTGCACGGGAAGCGTGGCGTCGCCCAGGATCGCCAGGCGCCGGGTGGACCTGGTGGGGTCGGGCATCTCCCATGCGCCTGGAGCGCGAGCGGGGAACTCCGCCACCCATTCCAGGCGGCCGTGGGTGGGTTGGTGCAGGCGCAGGCACACCGCGGCCACGGGTGCGCCGATGCCGACGGGGGAGCCCTGTTCCCAGGCCCTGCGGGTGTACAGGCGGGCGTCGATCGACCAGCCTGCCGCGTCGACCAGCGGGGTGTATCCGGCGGTGGTCACGGCTTGTTCCATCTGCCGCATGGCGGTCTGCGCCGTTGTGGAGGGGCGGGGTGGTTGGGCGTGTAGGGGCACCATGGTGAGGGTGGGGGTCACCGGGCCACCTCCGCGTACACGCCGCGCCGACTCGGAAGGCGCCCCCAGCAGGTGGAGAACGCCTCCACCAGGAGGAGGCCGCGCCCGTGCTCGTCCAACAGGGCGGGGGTGGCGGGATGGAGGGGATGGATGTCCTCGAAGGGGCCGCCGTCGCGCACCTCGATGCGGACCCGGTCGGGGTAGGCGAGGACCCGGAGGGCGAACCGACCGCCCGGGGTGCCGCTGCGGGTGTGCCGGATGGCGTTGGTCGCCAGCTCCGACAGGACCACTTCCAGGTCTGCGGGCGGCTCTATGCCCTGCTCGACCAGCCGTGTGCGCACCCATGCGCGGCTGTCGCCGATGGAGGTGGGGGTTCCGGGGAAGCTGCTGCGTCCCTGCCAGAGGAGGTCTTCGCGTGGTGGGGCCAACATCAGCGCTCCTCCACACCGCGGGTCGCCAGTTCCCTGGTGAGCCGCTTGTGGACGGTGGGGATGTCGGGCCCGTAGACCGCTCCGCACCATCCCCGCTCGATCTGGCGGGCGGTGAGCAGAGCCAGGGGCTGGGCGACCCATCGCCGCCCCGGTACCGCCTGGGGCCTTCGTTCGATGGTCCAGCCGGGGTTGGCGTCCTCGAACTGCCGTCGTGTGGTGCCGTAGGTAGCGGGTTCGCTATGCTCGGACATGTCTCACCTCAGGTCATTTCAGGTCAGGTGGGGCCTCACGCCTCGGAGCCGCCGCTAACCGGCACCGGGGCGTTTTCTGTTGTCTAGGCCCTCCTCACACCTCTTTTGTGAAGAGGGTGAAGCGAGGGCTTCCGCATCACGCGTCGTGCAACGAGGCCAAAGCGTGCGGCCGGTACTGGCCACGGAGAGCTAGAAAAAAACCCCGCATGCCAGCGACACAGGCCGTTACGGTGAGACAACCATTTCCACGCTCCCGCCGGTATGGGTGCGTGGTTACGGACCCTGCCAAAGCTGCCAAAGGTGTTTCGGAGGGTGGAATGCGCAGCCCCAACGTGAAATTGAAGGCTGTGATCGCCGAGCTTGGCTGGTCACAGCAGCAAGTCGCTGCCCGTTTCTTGCGCGTCGCGAGAGAGATGAGGCAGTCTGACCTGCTGGGTGTGGGGCGCTCCACCATCTCCATGTGGGTCACGGGCACGCGACCGCAGGGCCGCGCCCCAGAGGTGCTGTGCGAGACGCTCTCTCGAGGGCTCGGGCGTCCCTTGAGCCTGGAGGACATCGGGCTGGGCCGCCCCGACGAGTGGCCGACCCAGAGCTCCTGGGAGGCCGATACTCTGGCCGCGCTGGCCGAGCTTGGGAGCGACGTGCACAGAAGGCAATTCATCGGCACCGCTGTCTATTCAGTTGCTGGGCTCACTCTCCCTGGGGAGTCCTGGTGGCGGGAGAGTGTGGACCGTGCGAGGGCCCGCCCGGCCAAGCAGGGGGTGGTGACGCGAGGAGACGTCGAGGCGATCCAGGATGCGACCCGTCTCTTCCAGCGCTTGGACCAACAACGGGGTGGAGGCTATGGAGCTTCGGCCGCCACCATGTTCCTGACCGAAGAGGTCCTCCCGGCACTGCGTAGACGTGCCCCCGACCGGATCCGCAGCGATCTGTTCGCCGCGGCGAGTGAACTGGTGTACGTCCTTGGTTGGTCCTCCTTCGATGCCAACCGGCACGGTACGGCCCAGCGCTTCTTGCAGCTTTCGGTCAAGCTCGCCGCCGAAGCCGGAGACCGGGCCCTGGCCGGTCACGTACTCCGAGCGCTGGCACACCAGGCCATGGATCTCGGGCACTTCCCCCAGGCAGCGAAGTTGACGTCGGCTTCCATAGACTGCGCTTGCTATCGCGCTGCTGGTCCACGTGAACGGGCTTTGCTCGGAGTGGTGCACGCCCGCAGTCTGGCCGCGGTGGGTGAGCACAAGGCATCAGCGAAGGCCCTCCTCATCGCTGAGAACGACCTTGCCGACGCCGGTGAGGGCGATGACGAGCCGGGCCGGGTGTGGTTCTTCACCCAGGCCAGCCTGGCTCATGAGACTGCCCGAACCCTGCAAGTCATGGGTGATCTCGGTTCTGCGGAGCGCGAGTTCAAGCGCAGTGTGCGGCTGCGCCCCGCGGAGTTCTCCCGGACCCACGCTGTGACCCTCGGATATCTGGGCGAGATCCAGGCGGCTCGCGGAGAGATCGAAGCGGCCTGCGCCACATGGACGGAGGCGCTGGACGCGATGGAGGGTGTGCGGTCGGGTCGGGCCAGGAACACGGTACAGACCATGCGCACGGTGCTCAGCAGCGTGCGCGGACGTGGAATCGACGCGGTGCGCGAAGTCGACAGCAAGGCCGCTGAGATGCTCCGTGTAGCCTGATCCGGCCTTACAGCCGTCGATTCCGGAGGACTACTCGTGGAGATCACGCTCACCCCCGTCGCGACCGTGGTCGGAGGACGCACCGAGGTCGCGGATGACTACTGGGGAGGTGTCCGGTCGATCATCCGCCTCAACGAGGACTTGCCGGTGAGCACCCTCAAGGGTCTGGACGAGTTCTCCCATATTCAGGTGGTGTGGCGCTTCAGCCAGGGGTCGGAGGCCGATGTTCACCTCGGTGCACGGCACCCGAGGGGGAACACGGACTGGCCGGAGACCGGAACGTTCGTCCACCGCAACCACCGGCGGCCCGCGAGGATCGCCATCTCTCAACCGCGCCTGCTCCGGATTGAAGGGCACGACCTTCATGTTGAGGACTTGGACGCGGTCGATGGAACGCCTGTTCTGGATATCGCCCCGTGGTTCGTCGAGTTCGGCCCCCGGGGAAAGGTGAGGCAACCCCGTTGGCCCGGGGAAATGCTCAGGCACTACTGGGAGACACGCCAGTCCTGAGAGCCTGCTTTGGGCTCGACTGGAGCTTTCAGGTTGCTGGAGTTCAGGGACCGCGCCGCCTTGGTCCAAGTCGAGCACACTTCCGGTGGCGAGTTGCTTGGTATCGTCGGGCAGATCTCACGGATGAACGGGTTGATCCGCGCTTCCCGTTTGGCCGAGTCGAGCCGGCCTGTTGGGCACACCCTTGACGAAGAAACACCCCTCGTCACTGGTGATAACGGCGGTGACAGTCCCGTCATGGCCGCTGCTGGTCGGACGGGTCTGGAAGATGTCACCGGCGAGCGGTTGAATGAGGTCTGCGAACGGGATACTCATGGAGTCCTCACCTGCGAGGTCTACAGCGGCTTCCCGGACCGTCAGGACTAACTTGCCTTGCTCCGTCAGCACTATGGACGCAGGAGGGGCCATGAACATCAGACCCATCGAAACCCACTACGCCGGATATCGGTTCCGATCCCGCATTGAAGCGCGCTGGGCAGTGTTCTTCGACCACCTCGGCATCACTTGGGAGTACGAACCCGAGGGATACCTCATCGACGGCAAACCCTACCTGCCCGACTTCCTGGTCTATCCCAACACCGACCTCGAATTCTGGCTCGAAATCAAGGGCACCTTTCCCTCTGACGAAGAGATCGAGAAGGCTCAAGGACTAGCGGAAGGCACCGGAATTCGAGCCTTCGTTTACTTCACCAAACTTGAAGTTCCAGCACCAGAAATGTCCCAAATAACAACCATGAGCGAGTACATGGATGGACCTGGAAAATGGGTTTGGGACAACCAAGAAGGGTGGCTCAACATAGGCGGAGGTCCGCCACAGTGGCAGGTCGGGCTCAAGCCCACGGCTTTCCTACTGGGAAGCAACCCCGGGTTCGCCCGCAAGCCTAGGAGCGATAGCTGGTGGTGGACCGACTGCTGGTTCTGTGGTCGAGTGATTCTCAAGCTGTACGGCCAAATCGGTGTCTGCCCTCAGCACCATGTGGGGGATTGGGTAGACGAAGGTCTGTACCCACGCTTTGCGCATCGGACACCCCGCCTCCTCGAGGCTTACCGTGCTGCCCGTTCGGCGCGGTTCGAGCACGGCGAGAAGGGCTGACCTTCCGGTCACCGGTGACTCCGACCGCCAATCAGAGGAGGGGACATACAAGTCCAGTTCGAGCACACCGACCGATACCTCAACCACAAGATCGATCTCCCCGCCGTTCCTCGGCAAGGAGACCGAGTGAAGATCAACAGCGAAAAGTATCGGGTCAAGTCCGTGACATGGGTTATCGATAGCTACGAGGTGCCGCGTGTCCTCATTACACTGGAGGACTGATGCAGGACCTCATCAGCTGGCTGCGCTCACAAATCGAAGCCGACGAGCGCGCCGCCAACGCCTTCCATAGCGTGACCATCGCGGCCGCGCACTCCGACGTCAATACCGAACACGACGGTGCCTACGACCACTACCGGTTGATGGTCACCCCCACGAGTATCCTCGCGGATGTTCAGGCGAAGCTGACGCTTCTAGAGCTCTACGAAGGGGTCATGGACCTCGACAGCGAAGACTGGAGCTTCAGCGGCGCCCACGGCCGGGCGAACGGTCTCGGAGAAGCCATCCGCACGATCGCTCAGGCGTACCGTGACCGACCTGGGTGGACCCGCGACTGGGAGCGGTGAAAGGGCGCCCGTCCCGCCCGGGCGCCCTTCTCTGCGCAGCGGAGCTACAGAGCCAGCCGGTTCTCGTTCATTATCGCCACGAACATACTGGTCGCTCTAGCGTGTCTGCCAGTCGACAGACAAAACTATGAACACCCCATTCGCATCTCCTTCCTCATACTTTTTCAGCGTGAATCCGTTTAGGAAGCGCGTATCGCGGGCCTGAATTCCCCCAGCGCACTCCTCGATGAACCCGAAGCGGGAATCGACCTCAGTCAAGGTCTCCTTCAACCGAACCAGAGGCTTATCCGCGTTCAAGGCGTTGCGGTCTCCGTCGTCCACTCAGCCCCACGCTCCCCATGTGAACCTCACCTTCACCGAAGGTGGGCCATGCTGGTGGCTCGGCTAGCAACTCGCTGAACGCGCCCTGCACGATTGGCGGATGCTCTGGTCAGTCAGCGCTCAGAGCGCTTTCAGCGTCCAGAAGCGGTGAAGTGAACACGAGGCGGGACTCGGCGAGGATGTCGCGGTTGAGCACCTTGAGGTAGACCTCGTCGACACTGCCGAAGGTCGCGGTCGCGTAGTCGAGGTCGAGCATGGCAGCGGCGGCGCGAACAGCCTCCTCACCGGGGCCTTCGACCTCGAGGTAGGTAGGCAGGTCCGGCCAGGTGTCGATGTCGTAGGTGACGCCGTCGAGCTGCCATTCCTCGCGGTAGTTCTCCTGGTAGCGCAGTGCCGCGAACCCCATGGCCTCCAGCAGGTGTTGGGCGGCGTGGAAGTCGGCGACCTCGACCTCGGCCTCCAGGATGCTGTCGATACCGGAGGCGCCGTCGGCGTCGTTGACCTGTTTGTAGGTGAGCATTGTCCTGTCGCCCTGCTCACGCAGCCGCAGCCATCCGCCGCGGTCACTGATGTCCTGGTTCTTCAGGACCACGCGCCGCATGAGCGTGCGCGGCATCGTGCAGGTGGCCCCACGGTCACGGAGCCGGGTGGCGATGGCGTCGGGGCTGATGGCCAGGAAGCGGGCTTCGAATTCAGGAGTCATGTTGAGATCGGTTCCTTGGTCGGTCGTGAGGCGATGAGCAGTCCCATGCGATGGACATGCGGGTGTAGTTGCTCGACGTGGGGGTCTTCGACGAAGGCGGGCGTGTACGCTTCCCAGGCGATGTCCCAGTCGGTGAAGTAGCGGCGCAGCTCTCCGGCCTCTGGGTAGTGCTCACAGGCGAAGTGGCGTGGTTCGACGGGCATCATGTACTCGGCTCCGAACAGCCCCTCGTCCGCGCGGGTGAGGTTTTGCATGGCTGCGACGAAGTCGGCCAGGGAGCGGCGGTGGTTGACGCTGTAGTGCCAGGAGCAGCTGGTCCACACAGCGTCGACGGTCTCGACAGTCTCGGAGGGCTCGAGGATGTCGGTCTCGACGATGGTCACCTGATGGTTCAGGTCTTCGGCAGCCAGGCGCCTGCGAAGACCAGCCATGGTGCCTGGTATAGGTCCGGGCAGGGTGATAGGACCGCCGTCGAGCGCGAGAGCATCGCGTTCGATGGCGATCACGCGCAGCCCGCGCCGGGCGAGGGGGAGCACGTACTTGCCGTCGGACGCGCCGACCACACACACCGTCTTCGCCCTACACATCTCGATCTGGTCGAGGAACAGCGGGAAGAACGTCTTGGTCGCCTGCCAGACGCTCTCAGTGGGGGAGGCAGCCACGGCATGAGTCATCGGGTCTCTGTATGGCGGCGCGGTCACGTTCAGCCACCAACATAGACCACGTCGGGGATGGCCAGGGCGAATTCGTCGTTCTCTCGGGGCTCGTGGACGATCTCCTCGGCGTGCTTGTCCCATCGGAAGGCGTTGGCGTCGCGACCCACGGCCTTACAGGACACGGTCAGTCCACCACGCGGATCGGATTCGATGCGGTCGAGCCAGCCGTCGGTGACCAGGTTCGAACAGGCGGTCCCGGCGGGGGCGGGTGAGAGGTCGGAGTCGTAGATGATCGCGATGTCCAGGTCGGCTTGGGCGATCTGCTCATGCAACCGGCCGTAGCGGGAGGTGCTGGCCACTTCGAGGTCGGGGTTGTCGACAGCGTTGCCCACCAGGCGCAGCGCGTGCAGTTTCAGCTCGGTGACTCCGTGCTGTTGAAGCAGTCGCGCGAGGGGGACGATCTGGTCGAGGTTGTGCGCCGTGACGGTCATGGTGGCGCTGGTGGGGACGTCGAGGTTTCGGGCGTGGTCGATCATCTCGATGGCGCCGGTGAAGCTGCCCCGCTGACGGATCCTGTCGTGCGTGTCGGCCAGGCCATCCAGGGAGACCCGGAACTTGTCCAGGACCGGGGCGAGGCGGGTCACCGTGTTGCGGAAGCCGCGGTGAGCGTTGCTGCACATCTCGGTTCGTAGGCCGAGGTCGTTCTTGGCGTAGCGGCACAGGTCGACGATGTCGCGGTAGAGGAGAGGCTCGCCGCCGAGGAGGGTGACGGCCTCGAGCTGGTAGGTGTCTCGGAAGCGGCGCAGGATCGTCTGCGCCTGCTCGAGCGTGTAGTGCTCGGGGTCGGCGAGCAGTTCGCCATGGAAGCAGTGGCGGCAGCTGAAGTTACAGCGGTACAACAGCTGCAGGTACAGCATGCGGATCCGGTGAATCCCGGTGATCTCGGTGAGCATCGTGTTGGTTCCTCCGGTGGTGGCTATCAAGGCCAGGGCAGGAGTTCGTCGGGTGTGGCGGTGATCGGGTGTCCGTCCGGGGTCTGGGCGACCACGACGGTGCGCACGCCGAAGTCGCGCAGGAGCTCCCGACAGGTGCCGCACGGTGACCAGACATGAATGCCGGTGTTGTCGCGGACCATGGCCACGCAAGCCGTGAAAGTGGTGGCGCCGACGGCCAGGGCGGCGCCGAGAGCAACCGGTTCGGCGCAGGTGGCGCAGTGACTGCAGTTGGTCGACCGCACCTGCACTCCGTTGTGGATCGCGCCCTCGCTGTCGCTGACGGCGGCGGCCACCTTGACGCTCGGGTGTGCGCACATCTGGAAAGCGCTTCGGCAGGCTTCGAGCAGGCGTTTCAGCTCAACGGCGGTGGGCTGCGGATCATCCGACATGGACCGGTCCTCCCCTGCCCTGGGCCAAAGCGAAGAAGTCAGTCGTGTCCTGCCGTCGCCACAGCACGGTTCCGTCGGTGGAGACCACTGGGGGACGCAACCAGGTGTTGGCAATCCAGTCGCCGACCGAGTAGGCGCCGACGGCATCGAGGCACACGCGGGTACCGGGGCGAAGCTCAGTGGGGCCGAATACGGTGCCGAAGCTGTCGCCGCGGTGGCACAGAGGTCCGACCACGGTCCACGGAACCGTGGAACCAGATGTGTCGGGGTGGTCGAAGATGATCGGCCTCCTCTCGTCCGCGCGCCAACAGTGCAACGCGTTCGTGCCGAGGTCGAGGACAGCATGCTGCCGAGGTCCGTCTCTCCGGATGGCGACGACGGTGGCGACCGCGGTCATCGTGGGTTCGGCGAGGAACCGGCCGGGTTCCAGGACGAGGCGGCGGATACCGAGTCGACTCAGTCGATCAATGTGTCGTTGGAACACAGCGGAGATGCCGTCCAGGTCGGGTTCCCGCTGCTCCCGGACAGGGATCCGGAACCCAGCCGCGTGTAGCGTTTCGAACAGCGGCCCTGTCCGGCGTTTGCCGACCCGCCCGGAGGCGAGGCCGCCTCCGATGTCGAGTGTGGTGACCGTGGTGACGCCCGCGGCGCGTAGCCGCTGGAGCAGGGTGCGAGTCTTGGTCAAGACGGTGTCGTAGAAGCCAGGGGACACGATCTGGCTGCCAGCGTGTACGTGGAGTGCCTCCAAGACCGTTCCAGGGGTGGATGCCACGGCGCCCGCTGCGCGGATGATCTCACTACCGGAACTACTCCAGCCGAATTTGGCGGTGCCGCGCCGCCAGTGGATCGAGGGGTCGCTGCCGCGCTCACCCGAGACACCTGGCAAGCACACGCGCAGCCCGACCGCCAGGAGCTCGCCCTCGCGTGTGAGTGTGTTCAGGTGTTCGATCTCGGTGTCCGTCTCCAGGTTCACCAGTCGCGGTAGGTCACCGGTCGTGGCGCGCTGGAGAAGGCCCGTCACCTTGCCGATGCCGTTCACCACGATCCGCTGGGGGGTGCGGTATTGGCGGGCCAGCTCGTATTCAAGGGTCGAGGTGACTTCCGCGCCGATCCCCTGCTCTGCGAGCAGAGCGCACAGATGGGGCAGGTAGTTCGTCTTGTACGAGTAGTAGATCTCTGTGGGGAGCGGCAATCGGTCCGTGAAGGTCCGTAGTCTGTCCGCTGCGGACTGAAGTCGATCGGGTGAGAACATCAACAGCGGCGTTCCGTGGATTTCTGCGAGCTCGAACGCACGTGCGGGGATCTCAGTCGGCATCGCCCGCTCCAGTCAGTGTCATGGAGCGCGGCTTGGTCAACAGGCGTTCGATCCTGTCGACCACCTGCACGGGTGTGAGTCCCGTCGTGTCGACCGGGGTGAGGTCGAACGAGTCGTAGACGCTGCGCAGCGTGGCCAGCCCCGATTCGACCAGCCTGTCCCAGTAACGGCTTGTCCCTGAACGTTCGCGTCCAGCTAGGCGTCGCTGACGGTATGGTTCGCGCAAGGTCAGTTCGATCGCCAGGTCCGGGACGACGGCCCGGTCCCAGTCGACCGGCGGTAGATACCGTGCCCCCATCGCCGCGTGGGTGGCGAGCGTGCGGTAGAAGTAGCTCTCGATCACGACGTTGCGGCCTGTCCGCAGGTGCTTGTCCACGACGTCGGATACGGAATAGTTGACCGTCATCCAAAAGTGCAGGCGAGCGTTGACCGACCGCTGGCGGTCGATGTGGCGGCGCGCCTCTGCGAGGTGGGAAAGCTGTGTGTCCACCAGTTCCGCGCCGAGCGCAGCGGCCAACAGTGGAGCGGTGGTGCTCTTACCGACGCCAGACAGCCCTTCCAACACGACGAATCGCCCCGTCTGTACAAACGGCTCCCTACGGGCGGAACACGGTTGTTCTGTGGGATGCGCCGACGCCGTCAGAGGCGTGGTCGGCGATGAGCGGGCTCCGGGTGAGACCACAGGCGCAACTCCTTCGCAGTGGTTCGACAAGGCCAACGTGACTCGCACGGTGCAGGCCTGAAGAGCTTCGGGGGTGGGGCTGTTCGGCTCGACTCCGACCGAACAAGCCCACGCTGTCACCGCGGCGGAGATCACGGCTATGGGGTGCCGTCCTAGTCCTGCCCTAATTACGTTGTCGGCTGGCTACCGTAAGGTGCACGATGACGGCGCGGTGTGAAACGGAAGGGATTCGAACCCATGGGTTCGGTGGTGGCCCGATGGACCGGCCGCGAGGCGCGCGCCTTTCGTGAGGCCAAGCGCATGAGCGTTCGCGAATTCGCCGCCCATCTCGGGGTCAACGACGCGGCCGTGTCGAACTGGGAGCGGCGCGGCAGCAAGGCGAAGCTGCGTTACGACACACAGCAGCTCCTCGACACGGATCTCACCCGATCCAAACCGGAGGTGGCCGATCGATTCGAACTCATCCTTCGTTCCGAGACCACCGACAACCCAACCGCCCCGAACGTGCCACAAGGCGGAGCGACGGAGGACGGCACCGCCCGTCTCGGTAACCGCTCAGGGCAACGGACGGCCGCTCTCCTGGCCGTTGCTCGAACCACTGCCATGGAGCCGACGTACCGACCCGACCAGACTGCCGTCGAACGGTTCAGGCACTTCCTTGATTCCCAAGCGCGGGTCTTCTTCCTCACCGGAGGCACTGGCAGTGGAAAGACGCTGCTTACTCAGCACCTAGCGCGCAGGTGGTCGGAGCAGGTGGACTTCCAGCTCCACAGCTGCTCCTCAAGAGCGCTCCCCATAACAGGACTGGCCACAGAGATACTGAGATACGCCTCGCTACCCAGCGGTGAAGATGCTCTGCTGACCCTGGAGCGCATGTCAGACACTCTCGATCGCACGTGCGTCGTGGTCATCGACGGAGTCGACACCGAGGAACAGCTCACCGTCATCGGTCGTCTGGTCGACGGCATTCTGCGACAGGTTAATTCCCATCACCTGCGGTTTCTCATGGTGGCGAGGACGCCTCCCATCCCCGATCTATCGCCCTTTCCCGTCCTGTCGGCGGCCGTCTTCGGGGCCTTGACGCAATCATCCGAGGCATCCCACACCCTTGCGCCATGGACAGTGGCCGAGGCGCGAGAACTGTGGGATCACGAGCTTCACGTGGACCAGGTCCCGTTCGCCGACCTGCCGGAATCGCTGCAGTTTCTGGCGAGAACACCCTTGTACTTGCAGATGCTGCGGAGCGCTGGAGGCGCTGCACAAACACAGACGAGGCTCGGCACGATCAATGCGTTCCGGCTCGTCGACCACTGCGTTCGCACGGTTCTCAGCCGGACTTCCCGCCACGTTGGCGCGGACATGGATCGCCTCACGCAACTGGCCTGCGAACTGATACCCGAGGTGGTTCCGGGCCCGCTGATCGACCCCAGTCAAAAGCCCGAACCAGTTTGGAGGTTTACTTCTCCCGATGAGGAGTCGGCGTCTGCGTTCGTCGAGCACAGGCCCGATGGACGGACACGATTCACACATGACGTGTTCCAGGAGTATTTTCTCGCTGTCCACATCGCCGACCGGATGACAGCCCTCGGGCGGTCCGTCGCGACGGTTACGGCCTTCAACGACCTGGCTGACCAGGCCACTCGTTCGGCATCGGGTCGGGGCGTATTCGACTTCCTCGTGTGCGCCCTCGACTGCTCTACGCCGAAGCTGATCGAGGTCATCGCCATGGCACCGTCGATCGATTTGAACACCACGTTGCCAATGCTGCTCGAGACCGCTGCGGTCAACGGAGTTCTCCTCCCCGCCGAGGTCGTTCGATCCTGTGCCCACCGATGTGCTCAGGCGCCGACGCACCAGCTCACCCGTGCGCTGCTCGCGACACCGAATATCGCGGAGGCGCTCGGCGGCCAGTACGCACCCTGGATCGTCGAGCAACTGCGGACCCACGGGTTCGAGATCTGGAACGACGTCGCCCACCATGTTGAGCAAGCTCTCGACATCCGTGTCAGCACACGCATCGCGGATTGCATCGACCTGGACCGTACCGAGGAGGCCGCATTCCTGGCGCGGCACTTCGATCTGTTCATCGGCGCGGGGCGCGACGACGCAGGTCTGCTTCGGCAGCTCTTGAACCACCTGGACTGGCGAGTACGCGCAGGGCTCGCGGAGGCTCTACTGGAACGCCGTGCACTTGGTCCAGGGCATGTGCACCGCATCGTCGAACGCCTCGTGAGCGATGACGACTACAAGGTCCGTGCCGCCGTTGCCCGAGCGGTCGGGACCCTCGACGCGGTAGCCGCGCGGGATCATGTCCGAGTCCTACTCGCGGACGGCAACTGGCATGTTCGCGAACGCGCCCTGCAGGGACTCCTGGCAGGCCCTCAGGCTCCGCTGCCGAACCCGGAGTTGGCACACGCCGTGATCACCAGCGTCAACGGTGACAGGAGTTGGGGCTCTGCCCCTGGCTCCGCCGTGAAACTCCTGACGAGAATTCGGCTCCTCAGCGGGGAATCGACCCACGAAGCGCCCCCGCCCGATGACAGGGCCCTCTTTGGGTTGCTCAGAGAGATCCAGACAGGCTGGATCAAGCTGCCGTCCTATCTTGAAGAACCCCTGGTGTCTCAGGGAATGGACTCCCCTCACTGGCTCACCGCCAAGGAGGCTCACGCCGTTCAGCGACTGAACGAGCCCTGTCCAGGAGCGATGAACGCTCGTGAACGGTACCGGCGCCGCCGCGGCCAGCACTCCGTCCAGATCGCTCTCGACGTTCACAGCCTCGACCGTGCTGTGGAGATCGCCACCGCCTCAGCTGCTGCCGGGGTCGACTTCCTGGAGGTCGGCGACCCGTTGATCAAGCGAGCGGGCGTCACCGCGATCGAGACGATCAAGCGGCATGCACCGGAAACAGCTGTGGTAGCCGAAATGATGTCCGCCGACTGGGGCCGCGATCAAGTCGAACTCGCAGCCGAGGCGGGCGCCGACGTCGTCCTTCTCATCGGACCGGCTTCGATAGCCAGCGTGTCCGCCGCAGTCGGGGCCGCGCGTCGCCTCGGAGTCGCGCTCACACTCGACGTGACACCTGAGCACCTCACCCCTTCCTGGCTGCGCGACATGGAACGTACCGGTGTCGACGGATTCGTCATCACCACCAACATCGATCTCGGCGTCGGCGGTAACCACCCCCTGGCCGCCGCCAGAACAATCCGTGCATGCAGCCGGCTCCCCGTCGCGGTCTCCGGCGGATTCAGCACCGCCGATGACACCCTTACGACCAGCAACGACTGGGATATCGTCATCGTCGGCCGTAGCGTCGCCGACGCCGTCGCCCCTGCTGACATGGCGCAGCAGTTGACCACCATCGTCCACAAGATCCATACCGAGGAACGCCCGTGATCATCACGCCCCTCCGACCTGAGCGAATTGGCGACGTCCTGCGCCTGATGGAACTCGGCGATCCGTACATTTCCGCTCGTACCCTGTCCGACTACTGGCTCTACGCCACGCTGTTCTCCTCCACCTGTCCCATCGCCGTCGAGGACGATGACACCGTCGCCGGAGCGGTGATCGCCTTCCGTAGCCAGGACGACCCTGCGGATATCTACGTGCAAGATGTCATGACCCATCCGCAGCACCGACGCCGCGGCATCACACGAGCACTCCTGGAGAGCGTGCGCTCCCAGGCTGAGACGTGGGGTTGTCAACGCCTGTACCTCACGTCCGAACCTGAGAACGAGGCGGCACACACCAGTTGGACCGCCCTCGGTTTCGAGAACGTCCCCGGTGACCACGAGGTCAACGGCGTCTCGGTCATCAGCGACTTCAAGGGGCCTGGCCGTAGCCGAGCCGTGTATCAGTTGACTCTGGGCTGAACGAGTCTTGCTTTCGCCCCGATGATGGGTGAGAGGGGAGCTTCACCAAGGCTGCGTGTTCACGACTAGGTGCCGCTCTGGAGCCAGGCAACACTCCAGGTGAGGTGCCCCGAGGTTTCCGGACAGCGTCTTTGTGATGACTTCAGGCGGCGAGTCGATAACTCAGGTACTTGTCCTCAACCTCTTACGAGGTTCTGTACAGCTTAGACCGGAGTGGAGCCGACGACGGTTACAAAACCCTCCGCTGTGTCCAACCATCACCTGACCGTGGCAGCGGACCCCGCACTGCGGCCCCGGCCGTTCAGAACCGGGAATCTGCGACACCTCACTCTCGGGTTTTCCACTCGTGTGGCGGCCCCCGGTCTCGGTTGACGCGTCGGCCCAATAGGAGGGCACCGGAGGACGGAGGACCTACTCCTGGAGCAGCGCGGTCGCCAGGGCCGGAAGGGAAGGTGCCTGGACCCGCGGGGCGGCCATGACGCGAGGGTACGGCTTGTCGCCTCGGTTGAGCCAGGCGCCGACCAGGCCCGCACGTTGGGCGCCGTCCACGTCCCACGGGTGCACGGCGGCCAGCGCCATCAGCTCGGGCCGCACACCGGCTTCCCCGGCCACGTACTGGTACGCGGCCGGGGAGGGCTTCCACGCCCGGGGAGCGCTCACGTCCAACCGTCGTTCCACCAACGCCAACAAGCCCTCGCTTTCCAGTAGGCGCTCGGTCAGCGCCGCAGCGCCGTTGGTCAGCGTGAACAGGCGGATCCCCGCCTCACACAGCCGCCGCATCCCCGGTGCGACGTCGGGGTGGCAGCGCAACTCCCCGAAACCGTCCAGGACATGGCGCACCACCGCCTCCACATCCTTGTGCCGATCGTCGGCTCCGGACAGCATGTCCCGGAGCACGTCGGCGGCCACGTCCGCGAAGTCGGCGTAGGCTCCCGAGACGGTCAGCGCGAAGCCGTCACGTAGCACACCCGCGAACCACACGGGCATCAGGTGCGCGGGCAGCCCCGCTTCCTCGAACCTGTTCCCCAGCGGGGTCAGATCGCTGAGCGTCTCGTTCACGTCGAAGACCACGACCTGTGGAACCTGGACCATGTCCACCTCCCGTAGAGCTCTTTTCCGCGCTTCCCTCAACGTCACGGGCGGAAACGCATGGGCGCATTCACGGTGCGTCCAGTGGGTGGCGGCGCGCTACACCGCCACAGGTCCCTTCAGTAAAAGGCTTCGGGAGAGGCCGTGACAGCCCGTTGGGTGGTTGGGGGAGGGTGCCGCCACGGTGGTCTGTCGGATCACAACCCAAGGCGCTCGATCGCTTTGAGGTAGGCCTCGCTGTAGGTGGGGAACTGGGCGATGCCGTCGAGCAGGGTGTCGATCGGGATCTGGGCGCGGATGGCCAGAGCGGCCTGGTGGATCCACTCCCCGGCCAGCGGTGCGACGGCCCAGGCTCCGACGAGGAGGCGGCGGTCGCGGTCGGCGAGCAGGCCGAGCGTGCCGAGGGGGTCGGTCTCATAGGTCCAGGGACGGGCCAGGGACGCGGCGATGTCGAGTTCGCTGGTGGCCAGGCAGAGGTCCTGGTCGCGGGCCTGTGCGGCGGTCAGTCCGACGGCGGCGATCTCGGGTTGGGCGAAGACCACCCGCGGAACGGCGGTGTAGTCGGTGCGGCGGGATCTGCCCAGGATGGTGTCAGCGACCACACGGGCCTGGTATAGGGCCACGTGGGTGAACATCGCGATGCCGGTGACGTCGCCGAGCGCCCACAGCCCGTCCTCGGTGGCACGGCAGTACTCATCGACGCCGAGGGCGCCACGGTCGTCGGTCTCGACACCGACGGTGTCCAGGCCCAGGTCGTCGGTGCGGGGACGGCGGCCCGTGCCCAGGATGATCACGTCGGTGTCCACCCGGGTGCCGTCGTCGAGTTCGACCACGGTGTGGTCACCGTCGCGGTGGGCGGCGGTGGCCTGTCGGCCCAGGCGGAGGTCGACACCGTCCTTGCCGAGCCGTTCGGCGACCAGTTCGCTCAGGCGCGGTTCCTCGCGGTCCAGCAGGCGCGGGCCGCGCTGGACGATGGTGACGCGGGTGCCCATACGGGCCAGGAACTGGCCCAGTTCCACACCGACCGCGCTGCCACCGACCATGACGGCTCGCTGGGGGATCTCCCGCAGGGTGGTGGCTTCCCGGTTGGTCCACACCTCCACCTGGTCCAGGCCGTCGATGGGCGGGCGCAGCGCATCGGAGCCGGTGGCGACCACGATGTGCTCGGCACTCAGCCGCTGGCCGTTCACCTCGATACGCCACGGGTTCCGCCCGACCAGGCGGGCCACTCCCTTGACGACGGTGACGCCTTGTTCGCGGTAGCCTTCGACCTGGGCGGAATCGTCCAGGTGGCGGATCATGTAGTCGCGGTACTCACGCAGGTCCGACCAGTCCAGGTCCGGGCGTTCCAGACCGGCCGCGCCCGCGGCCTCGGCACGGGCCTCGGGCGGGCGCAGCAGCGTCTTGGAGGGGATGCAGGCCCAGTAGGCGCACTCCCCGCCGATCAGTTCGCGCTCGACCAGGGCCACGCGCAGCCCTCCCTCGGCGAGTCGGGAGACGGCGGCCTCCCCTCCCGGTCCGGCTCCGATGACGATCACGTCGAAATCCACAGACATGCCCTCGTTCCCTTCCTTTGTGAGGCCAGGTTGTGCGGTGTCTCGTGTCCTGTCGTGGACGGTACGGCCGCGGCGGCGCGGGCGGGCGGACCGCTGACCGTCCTTGTCCAGTGGTGGACGCCTGTCTCACCGCTGCCGCCTGGAAGGCTGTCGTCGGTGCGGGTGAGACGTGGGCGGCGGTCGCGCACCGCCCACCACACCAAGCCAGTGGCGAAGACAGACCCCGTTGTGCCGATGACGGCATGACGGGCGAGGAAGCCCGCGGGCACGAACAGCGCGGCCAGCACGAGCAGCTGCACCCCGCAGCAGGCCAGCAGCGCCGGCACCGCTCCGCCGACACCGCTTGGTGGTGTTGGATTCAACGGATCTCCCCGCGTGATTGCCCGCTGTCGACCAGCTGTTTCTGGTCCGCGCGTGCGGGAGCCGGTCGAGCTCCTGCCGTGTCGGTCAGTGGTCTGCCGACTCCGGTCAGGGAACCGCACCGGCCCCCTACCGCCGCAGGAGCCAGATGATTCCCAGCACAATGAGCACCAGCAGCGCCACTCCGACCAGGGCCCACAGCACCATGAAGGCCATCCCCACGCCCATGCCGTCCATCACGGTCACCACCTCCTTTCGATCATCCGGCGAGCAGATCGCCACACGGTGTCTGGCTACTCCTGGGAGGCGGTGCGGGTCCGATAAGGCGTTCCCCGCTGGGCCGACCGTCGATCATGGTGACATGGCCTTCGCTCCCTCTTCCGTTCTCTCTTCTTCGGTGACCGGTTACATGGGCCGGTTGTGCGAGCGCTCACGGCCGTCGGCGAGTCAGGCACCAGACGGTCTCGGTGACCGCGGCGGTGGCCAGCCCGAAGGCCAGATGGGTGAAGAAGCCCCGGGCATGGGTGACCAGGGGATAGTCGCGGTTGGACGCGGAAAATCCCAGCAGCGGAGTGAGCCCTTCGTCGACGCTCAGAGACATCGCCGCACCGGAGGCCAGACCGGCGTTGACGGGGCCCAGAGGGGTAGTGCGGCGGATCAGGGCGTAGACGGGTGCCCAGGAGACGCCGAGTCCGTAGTGGAAGGCCATGCCCGCCTTATCGAGCTGTGGCTCGCTCAGATCCTGTCTTAGTAGACGGGTGGTCTTCTCGGCAGCGATGCGAAAGGGCATGCCAGGCCGTGCCTGGTCCTCGCACGCGCGGTCGGCCTCGCTCTCGTGCTCGTAGAGCTTCATGCTGACCGGCTCCACCACCCTGGAGGCCAGGTAACCGGCCAGCGGCGCGGTGACCAAGTCCTTGGCCAACTCCGTTACCAGGTTCTTCATAGCTCCTTACCTTTCTCCTCGTGTGGGACCAGGACAGGTGAAGAAGGGGTGGGCGGACCGGCGGACCCCGGTGTCAGTCGCTGGTGAAGCGCCGCGGTGCCGTCCCGACACCGGGCCCTGTGTGGGCGGACTCGGGCTCGGCGCGCTCGTCAGTGAGGCGGTGCAACGCCGTTCCTGGGTGGTGGTACCGCCAGCCGAACCAGAACACCTTGTCGAAGGAGAAGGCGACGGGTTCGAGCCGTTGTCCGGCCAGGGGGCCGTGGACGGCACGGCCCAGAACGTTCCAGACCGTGCCGGTCTCCCGGTCGCGGAACTGGTTGGCGTCGCCGGGGTCGAAGGTCAGCGTCCGTCCGTCATGATGGCGCTGGTGGCCCGCCGCGATGTCGGTGGCCGGATCGTAGAGGACCGCGACGGGGCACCCGCCCGCGGTGTCGTTGACCGCCCGGTGGCGGTCGAGAAACCCGCGGGTGTAGGCGCGGGCGTCGTCTCCCTGGCGCAGGGCGAACACGCGGGCCTTGGGATGGAGAGTGGTGTCCGCGCCGCCGCGTACTGGTAAGAACGGCCATTCCCCGGTGCGTGTGCGCATATGGGCGGCTCGCATGACACGGGTGATCAGCCGGTCGCGCGGTGACATCGTCACCGGTTCGGCGATGGTGGACTCTGGCACCAGGCGGTGCCACGCCGACCAAGTGGTGTAGGTAACCGGTACAACCGTGACCGGATCACCCTGGCTCCCGCCGTAGGGGCGCTCGGGGAGGAGCTGCTGCACGAGGCTCTTCGTCGTCGCATCCCAGTACAGGATGTTGTCGTTGGGGGCGGAGACAACGGACAGGTCTCGGCTGGAGCCGGTCTCGGAGTGACGGTAGGCGATAGCGCTGTTGGTCAGCCCGCAGTAGCTGACGGTGACCCGCTCACCGCCCAGCGAGTCCGTCACGGCGTGTGGGCGGGCCAGGGCCCGTGCCGGGTACGCCCGGGCCTCACCCCCCAGGAACAGCCCCAGCACCTCGGTGTCCGCGTCAACGAAGACCCGGTCCGCTTCCGACCCCGGACGCAGCCGGAGCCGGTCACGCCGCCGCGAGAACAGGAACGGGTCGTAGATCAGGGGCCCCACCGCAACCATGGCTCCCAGCAGCAACCCCGCGGCTATGGCCGCGGTCGGGGAGGCGCGTCCATCGCGTGTCCGGGCGGCGAGAATGAGGGTCGCCGTGGCGGAGACCGCGAGCAGGTTTCGCCGGTGGCGGTAGACCATGTACAGCTCACCGTAGCCGGGTGGGCGGACCATAAGCCGGGGTGTGGACAGTACGGACAGCACGTAGGCGGGCGGGGCGGTCGCCGCTGCCGCCAGTAGCGCGTTCGCCGCGTGCTTCCACCGTCGTCGATCACGTGGCCCCCGCCTGTTCTTCATGGGATCCATTTCCCTCCTCGTTGTTCACTCGGAGTTCCGCGGTGGCCCCCGGAGTCCGGGACAAGCCGATGATCGTTCTCTCGGTGGTCAGGAGGCGCAGCAGGAGAGCATGGCCACGTCGCGGGTGAAGGTCTGGGCGGCCAGCTTGAGCCCCTCGGCCATGGTCAGGTACGGACACCAGGTCTCGGCCATGTGCTCCACCGTCATCTGGGCCTGCACCGCGTAGACGGCGGCGGCGATCACGTCCCCGGCCCCCTCGGCCACCGCGGTGACTCCGACCACGCGGCCGGTCGCGCGTTCGGCGACGATCTTGACCAGGCCCCGGGTGTCGCGGTTGACCAGCGCGCGCGGCACGTTCTCCAGCGGCAGGACGCGGCACTCACAGTCCAACCCCTGTCCCTCGGCCTGGGCTTCGGTGAGTCCGACCCCGGCGATGGCGGGGCTGGTGAAGGTCACCCTGGGCAGGTGGGTGTAGTCCAGGACCCGGTCGGCGCCCTCCAGGGCATTGGAGGCCACCACCGCGCCGTGGGCTCCGGCGACGTAGACGAACTGGGGGTGCCCGGTCACGTCCCCGGCCGCCCAGATCCGGGGGTTGGCGGTACGCAGGTGCTCGTCGACCACGGCTTCGCCGCGTGCACCGGTTTCCACACCGACGGCCTGGAGGTTCAGGCCCTCGGTGACGGGGCGGCGTCCGGTGGCGACCAGCACCTGCTCGGCGCGCACCTCCTGTCCGCCGAGGTCGGCCACGGCCTGGCCGTTCTCACGTCGGATCCGGGTCAGGGTGGCGCCGGTGCGCACGGTGATGTCCTCGTCGGCGAAGATCCCCTCGATGGCCTGGCTGGCCTCGGGTTCCTCGTGGGGTGCGAGGCGCTCCAGGGCCTCCACCACGGTGACGCGGGTGCCCAGGCGGGCGAAGAGCTGGGCCTGTTCCAGGCCGATGTAGTTGCCGCCCACCACCAGCAGTGACTCCGGCAGTCGGTCCAGTTCCATGGCGGTGGTCGAGGTCAGGTAGTCCACCTCGTCCAGTCCGTCGACGGGCGGGGCCCAGGGGGCCGAGCCGGTGGCGATGACGTAGTGGTCGGCCTCGACGCGCTGGGTGCCGCCCTCGGCCAGGTCGACCTCCAGCGCCGGCCCCTGGACGAACCGCGCCTGTCCGGTGAGTATGTCCCAGCCGTACTCCTTGGCCAGGTCCACGTACTTGTCGGCGCGCATGCCCTCCACCAGGGCGCGTTTGCCGCCGATCAGCGCGGCGAAGTCCACCTGCTCGGCGCTCGCGCGGACACCGGGGAAGCGCTCCGCGCTCAGCGCGACGTGGCGTGCCTCGGCCGCGGCCAGCAGCGCCTTGGAGGGCACGCATCCGGTGTTGACGCAGGTTCCCCCGACCGTGCCGCGCTCGACCATCACCACCGAGCGGTCCTTGCGGCGCGCGGCGATGGCGGCGGCGAAAGCCGCCCCACCTGAGCCGATGACCGCCAGATCGAATCCCATGATCGTTCCTCCTCCGCAGGCCCTCTACCCCTGCCACCTGCTCATATTCGCTTTTGCGGATGTTATTCCGCCAGCATAGTATCTGCTTGAGCGAATACGACGGAGAAGCGGAGAGGGCGTGTCAGCACGTTGGACAGCACACGAGAGACCACCACTCCCGAACCGGTCGGGCCACAGGCGCTACTGCCCGAGGAGGGCGCGGCCGTGGACACGGTCGCCAAGTTCTTCCGCGCGCTGGGCGACCCCACCCGGCTGCGCCTGCTGGAGTTCTTGCTGCGCACCGAACACACGGTCACCGAGTGCGTCGAGCACGTGGGTCTGTCCCAGGGGCGGGTCTCCACACACCTGTCCTGCCTGGCCGACTGCGGGTACGTGCGGGCGCGCCGCCAGGGCCGACGCGCCTACTACCGCGTCGTCGACCCACGGGTGGCCGACCTGGTCGTGCTCGCCCGCGCTCTGGCCGCCGACAACCGCACCGCCCTGACCTGCTGCGAACGCATCGACGCCCACGACCACTGACCTCACGCGGGGAGACGGTCACGCGTTCCGCGCCCGCCGATCCCGGTTCGGCCGCGGTCGCTCTCGTCGCCGCGGCCGAACCGCTCGTGTCGTACCGGAGGGCCGGTCAGGAACAACCGCCGACCCCCGCGGCCAGCAGGCCCTCACGTGTCGGGCCGCTCCGTTCCCGGCAGCAGGGGGCCACCCGGCCGTCCACCACGACGGCGGGGATGCCGGTGAGGCCGTACTCGGCCGCCCTGGTCACCGCCTCAGGGTCCTGGCGCAGGTCACGCACCTGTACCCGGCAACCGGGCCCGGCCAGTTCCCTGACCATCCCGACCACGGGCTCGCAGCCCGCGCATCCGGTCGTGAACACCTCCACCTGGCTCTTCGCCATGGTTCTCACCTCCTGGTCGGCACGCTAGACCTTCCAGTCGGGTGGAAGGTCAAGTGTGTGTCCCGCCCTGTCGGTGGACGTGGTCGATCAGAGGGCACGAGGCGGAAGCCGCGTCGGCCTCCCGGGTCAACTGGTCGGCTCGGGCGTCCAGGTCCAACAGTTGCTCACGCAGGCGTTGGAGTTCGCCGAGACGGCGATCGATGTCGGCGACGTGGTCATGAAGCACGCCGCGGACATAGGCGCAGGGGCGCTGGTCCGCGTCGCGCAGCGCCAGGACCTCGGCGATCTCGTCCAGGCGCATTCCCAGCCGCTGGGCGGCCCTGACGAACCCCAGCCGTTCGACGTCGGCTTCGTCGTAGACACGGTAGCCCGCGCTCGTACGCCGCACAGCGGGCAACAACCCGATCCGCTCGTAGTAACGGACGGTCCCGGGGTTCACCCCACCCCGGCGCGCCAGCTCTCCGATGCGCATCACGCCTCCCCTATGGATCGGATCGGATCCGGACTTCCTCCTCCCCTTGGACTTTCCACTCCACGGAAGCCGTCAACCGCGCCGGGGCGCACCGTCCATGCCCCTCGTCGGCGGAAAGACGCTCCGCGGGCGTGTCAGCCCCGTCCCCTGGTCCGCCTGGCCAGGGCCGGGCGGTCGAGCAGGTCGATCGCCGCGTAGCGCACCGCCACCAGCCCCTCCCGCTCGAACTCCTTGAGCACCTTGTTCAGCGAGGGCCGCCGCACGCCCAGCATCGCGGCCAGGGTGCGCTGCGGCAGGGCGATCACGTCGGTCTCGGCCTCGTCCAACAGCAACTGGGCGGTCTGCTGGGCCAGGGACCGGCCGAGCAGACCCAGGATCCGCATGTGGCTGGTGTTGAGGCGCTCGGCGACACTGGACAGCCAGCGCCGGGCGATGGCCGGATGGGTGGCCAGCAGGCGCTCGAACTCCTGCGGATCCAGCTCCAGCAGCTCCACGTCCTCCACCGCGCGCCCGGTGTAGGGCAGGGGCATGCCCAGCAACAGCTGGATGTCGCCGTCCACGTCCCCGGCCCGCAGGATCTGCACCACGACCCGTCTGGTCCCGGCTCCGGCCACGAGCTCCACGTGCCCCGAGCGCACGATCCACACCCCCGCCCCGCCGGCCCCGGCCCCGAACACCACCCCCGCGCGGGGCACGCTGCGCCTGCGCAGGGTGGAGGCCAGGGCCGAGACGTCCTCGCCGGTCAGCGGGGCGGCGGCGCCGCGGCCCACGCAGCGGGCCACCCACGCGGCCTGTTGCAGGCGCGGGTCCTCCCGACCACCCAGCAGGTGCAGGGCGCGGTTCATCGTCGGCGGCATCTCAGCGGGCATGGGATGGCGGTTCCTCACTCCAAGGCGCCACGCGGCGGCGGACGCCGTTGTGCACGACCCTGTCCCCCTCGACGCTACTGCACGTCAGAACCCGATGCCCGTTCCCCGGACGCGCGCGACGGCTGTCGGTCACCGACGGGGAGGCGACACCCGTGGAGGCGGCCGTTCGCACGGTGGACGGCCGAGCGGCCGCGGGCCGGTATGGGGGGTACCACCCGTGGGGTAGACGACCGGTATCGGCCCCTCACAGGACGCGGCCGACACGGACCGAGAGGTGGTTCACCATTGTTCGCTCCGGAACGGCCCCGGGGCCGTCTCCTGGCCCGGTGTGGTGGTCTGGGGGCTCGTCGCCATGGCCGCCTTCACCCTGTTCATGGTCATGGGCGGCAGGATGGGGGTGTCGCGCCTGGACATCCTCGACCTGCTCGGCAGTACCGTCGCCGAGCCCGGAACCACACGGGCCCGTGCCGCCGGAACGGCGATCCACCTCGCCGACGGTGTGGTTCTGGCCGCCGCCTGGGTGTACGCCACACTGTTGTTCGGCGTCGCGGCCACGTGGGTGAGCGGACTGGGCTGGGGGGGTGCTCCTGACCGTCCTGGCACTGGTGATGCTGAGCAGCGTGGGCGCCGTCCACCCGGCGATGCGCCGCGGTCGGGAGGGAGACCCCGGTGCCGCGGCCCGCAACTTCGGGTCGATGACCCCGCCCGGCAGCCTGATGGGACACCTGGTCTACGGTCTCGTCCTGGGGCTGGGCTACCAGTACCTCCCCCTGGGCTGAGGCCGTGCCCTCCCGCCGCCTCCCCGTGCCGCACCCGGCCACGGGGGCGTCAGCGGCCGGTCGCGGAACAGGGCCCTCAGCCCAGTTCGCCGAGGGCGTCCTCGATCGCACGGTGGAAGGTCGGATAGGCGTAGATCATCGAGCGCAGTCGCTCCACCGGGATCCTGGCGTGGACGGCCAGAGTCAGAGCGCCGAGCACCTCACCCCCGGTGGGGCCGGCCGACGTCGCCCCGACGAGCGTGTCGCTCCGGGCGTCGACGACAAGCTTGACGAACCCCTCGTTACCGGCCTTGTGGATCCACCCCCGTGCCGACGAGGCCACCTCGGCACGGGCGGTGCGCACATCAGCGCCCCGCTCACGCGCCTGGGCCTCCGTCAGCCCCACGGACCCGATCTCGGGATCGGTGAACGTGACGCGCGGAAGTGCGTGGTACTCCGCGCCGCCGACGTCCTCACCGAGGATGTCGGCCGCCGCGATCCGCGCCTGGTAGACGGAGACGTGGGTGAACTGGCCCCTACCGGTCACGTCGCCGACCGCCCACACACCCGGTGCGGCGCGCATGCGCTCGTCGACCTCGACGAACCTCTTCCGGGAGTCCACGTCCACCGTCTCCACACCGAGGTCCTCCAGACGTGTCCGACGCCCCGTGGACACCAGCAGACGCCGTGCCCGGACCCGCTCACCGTCCAGATCGAGGACGAAGCCCGTGCCGTCGTGGGAGACCTTCCGTGCCGGGGACCCGGTGCGCACCGTGATCCCCTCGGCCTCGAACACGCGCGACACGAGATCGCCCGCCCCGGGCTCCTCCGCGGGCAGGAGGCGGTCGGCCGCCTCCACCACGGTGACACGGCTACCGAAGCGGGAGAAGACCTGGGCCAGCTCCGCTCCTACCGCGCCCGCCCCGAGTACGCACAGGCTCTCGGGGACCTCGGTGGTCTCCACCGCCCCACGGTTGGTCCAGTAGCCGCTGCCCCACAGTCCGGGGATCGGAGGCACGTCGGGTTCGGTTCCGGTGGCCAGCACGATCGCCCGGCAGGCCCTGAACTCCCGTGTGTGCTCTCCGTCGACGACAACGGTTCCGGGTCCCGCGAGGCGCCCCCGACCGCGCACGAACCGCCCTCCCTGACCGGTGAAGCGGTCGACCGCGACCCGGTCGTCCCAGTCAGTGGTCGCCTCCTCCCGGATCCGCCGTGCGACCGGGGACCAGTCGGGGCGGACCCGGCTCTCCCCGGCCATCCCGGGGACCCTGCGGGCCTCGGCGAGCAGGCCGGCGCTGCGGATCATCATCTTGCTCGGGACGCAACCCCAGTAGGGGCACTCACCGCCGACCAGCCTCTCCTCGACGCCGACCACACTCAGCCCGGCTGAGGCGAGCGTGCCGGCGAGAGCCTCACCCCCGGGTCCCATCCCGATCACCACGACGTCGACCGCCTCGGCCATGTTCCCGCCTTCCCCGGGCAGCGTTCCTCCTCCTCTGGAACGGCCCCTTGTCGGTGTTCCCGCTCCCGCACCCTCGCCTGCGCCTCGTCGCGGGTCCAGGGGAAGTGTCAGACGGCTGACAGCATCCCCGGGGCGAGGAGGGTCACGCGGAACGGCGGTTGAGGAAGAACAGCGCCACCGCGGCCACCATCCCGTAGACGATGTGGCCCATCAGACTCATCACCGCGGTCTGGTCCACCGTGAACAGCGGCATGCCCGCCATCATCGGCATGGCGACCAGTGGGCCGAGCACCCACCACACCATCCCGTACAGGGCCCCCGCGCCCAGCACCGCCCAGAACCGATCGACGAGAGGAGCGGCGACCAGCCCGAAGACCAGGCCGATGAAGGCCGAGATCATCAGGTGGACCACCGCCCCGACCACGGCGCTGTCGCTGCCCACCATCGAGGCGATCATCGTCAGCATGCCCATCATCGCCATGAGCATCCCGAACACGATTCCGCCCGCGATTCCGGCCACCACACCCTTCCAGGCGCGGGTGACCATGTTCGTTCCGGTGTCCGAGGCGGACCGCGTGGTCGACGGCATGAGGTGTACCTCCTGGTACGGAGAGCGGGGACCACGTCCCCGAGGACAGGTTCGGCATCACCCTGGCGGCCCGGATACCAGCGGCGGTCTCTCACTGTCAGCGACGTGACAGTCCTCGTGGACGCGTGTGCCCAGGGGGAACACCGCCCGCTGTGACCATCAACCAGGTGAGGACGCGGTGGTGACCATGCCGGAGCGGCAGCACACACCCAGCGGTGCGGGGCTCCCCCAGGAAGCGGTGTGGATCGCCCAACACGTGGGAGGCGGCACGTCCTCCCCGCTGAGCAGGTCGGACATCTCCGCGCTGGCCGCCAGCCTGGGTACGCGACGGCTGCGGCGCGGCGAGACCGCCTTCGAGTCCCACGGGCCCAGCACCGGTGCCTGGATCGTCCGGTCCGGCCGACTCGAACCGGAGACCGGCTCCAACGGCTCGCGTCAGGGGGTCCTACGCGTACTGCGTCCCGGCGACGTGGACGGGGACATCCAGTCGTTGCTGCGCACGCCCATGCCCTGCACCGCTCGGGCGGTGGAGGAGAGTGTCTGCCTGTGTGTGGCTCCGGACCACTTCGCACGGCTCCTGAGGCGGCATCCGGCCCTCGCCCGCCGCTGGATGGCCGGCATCGCCGTGCGACTGGAGAGAAGCCAGGGTAGGTTCAACCGGTCGTTGCAACACCGGGCTGTTGGAGCGAGCGTAGCTGCTCGTCGAGGCCACCGGCGGTGTCCTCGACATCCCGCAGGCCTCCCTCGCGGGCACGCTGGGGGTTCGCCGCCCCTCCCTGAACAAGGTCCTCCAGGAGTTCGAGCACCGGGGCTGATCCACGTGCGGTACGGCGCCATCGAGATACTCGACCCGGAGGGCCTCGCGAAGAACAGTGGGTGACGGTCGCCGTGCGTACCTTCGCCGGCCGGGCCACGCGTCCGGAACGGAACGGGTCGACGGCGCGGAGCGGGCACCGGCCCCTTCGCGGGCCTCCCCCTCAGAAGTGTTCGTCCGCTGACACATCACGCCCTGTTTCCCGTACACGGTGCAGGCTGGACGTACGGCCTCGGCCGAGGCCGTACCGGAAACGACCGGGGCAGGTTGGTGAGGATGCGGCGAACCCTGACACGCACGGGGACCATGGCACGCGCGGCCGTCGTCGCGGCCGTGCTGGTGCTCGGTGCGGCCGCATGCCGGGTACCGCCTCCCGAGGGGGAGGAGGGCACGCGCTCCGTCCCCTCGGGAACGGGACCGTTGGAGGACGTGGTCTCGGCACTGGACGACCCCGGAGCCGAGGAACTCCCCGAACCCCTGGTGGACGTGGACCGGCTGGTCGACGGCGGTCCCCCGCCCGACGGCATCCCGGCCCTGGACGACCCCCGGTTCGAGACGGCCGGGGACGTGGACTGGCTGGAGGGGGCCGAGCCGGTCCTGGCCCTCTCCCTGGGCGAGGACCACCGGGCCTACCCGGTGCGGATCCTCATCTGGCACGAGATCGTCAACGACACCGTCGACGGCGTACCGGTGGCCATCACCTACTGCCCGCTGTGCGACTCGGCGCTGGCCTTCGACCGAAGGGCGGGCGACCGGACCCTGGACTTCGGCGTGTCCGGCATGCTGTACAACTCCGACCTGGTCATGTTCGACCGCCAGACCCACTCGCTGTGGCCCCAGATCGAGGGCCGGGCCGTGGCCGGAACCCTGACCGGGACCGAACTGGAGCGCGTCAGCGTCACCGTGCTGCCGTGGGACCGGTGGCGCGAGACTCATCCCGAGGGAGGCGTGCTCAGCCAGGACACCGGACACACCCGGGACTACGGCCGCAACCCCTACGCGGGCTACGACGACCCCGACAGCGAGCCCTTCCTGCTGGACGAGGAGGCCGACGCCCGGATGCCCGCCAAGACACGCGTCGTCGGACTGGGCGAGGGCGCGGACGCGCTCGCCGTCCCCCTGGACCACCTCACCGAACGGGGAGTGGTCGACGTGGACGTGGCGGGTGAACCGGTGACCGTGTGGGCCGAGCCCGGCGTGGCCTCGGCGCTGGACGACTCCGAGGTCGCCCAGGGGCGCGAGATCGCCGCGACCGGAGCCTTCCGCCCCCACCTGGGCGAGGACCGCCTGACCTTCGAACCCGCCGACGGCGGGTTCACCGATCACCAGACCGGGAGCCGCTGGAACATCCTCGGCCAGGCGGTGGAGGGTGAACTCACGGGCCAGAGACTGCCACCCGTCGACCACGTCGATACCTTCTGGTTCGCCTGGGTGGCGTTCACACCGCAGACAGAGATCATGAGGTGACCATGCGATTTCCTCCCCGTCCGATCCTGGCGACCGCGTCGGCGGCCCTTCTCGCCCTGACCGCCTGCGGGTCCCCCGACTCCGGTGGGGACGCCGGGGGCGGAGCGGCCTCGGAGGGCGCCGACAGCGCGGCCGGCGGGCAGCGGGCCGCGTCGGCGCTCGACTTCCAGGCCCAGACCCTGGACGGGCAGGAGGTCACCGGTTCCTCCCTCCAGGGCGAACCGGTGGTGCTGTGGTTCTGGGCCCCCTGGTGCACGGTCTGCCGCGCCGAGGCGGGCGGCGTGGCCGAGGCAGCCGAACGCCACGGCGACCGGGTGGAGTTCCTCGGGGTGGCGGGACGCGGCGAGGTCGAGGCCATGCGCGCGTTCGTTGACGAGACCGGAACCGGACAGATGCGGCACCTGGTCGACGACGACGGTTCGCTCTGGTCGGGGTTCGGGGTCGCCAGCCAGCCCGCGTTCGCGTTCGTGCGTGCGGACGGAACCCACCTGACGGTGTCGGGCACCCTCACCGAGGACGACCTGGACGAGTACGTCGAAGCGGAACTCCTGAGCGCGGACGGGCCCGACTCGTGAGCCAGCTCCCGTACGCGATCGCCCTGGTGGCGGGCATGCTCGCCGTGCTCAACCCGTGCGGCTTCGCCCTGCTCCCGGGGTACCTGGCGCTCCTGGTCGCCTCGGAGGAGGACCGGCCCGGGGACGGCGGGCACGGGCGGTGGCGTTCCCTGGGGCGCGCGCTGGGCACGACCGCCGCGATGACCGCGGGATTCGTCGCCGTCTTCGCGGGCTTCGGGTTGCTCGTCACGCCGCTGGCGCTGTCGGTGGAGCGGTACCTGCCCTGGGTCACGGTCGTTCTCGGCGTGGCGCTGGTCGCTCTGGGAGCGTGGCTGTTGAGCGGGCGCGAGATCGTCCTGCTGCTGCCCAAGCCCACTCCCGGCAGGCCGGTGCGGTCGTTGCGCTGGGCCGCCGTCTACGGAACCACCTACGCCGTGGCGTCCCTGTCCTGCACCATCGGCCCGTTCCTGGCGTTGACCACAAGCGCGCTGCGCTCCACCAGCGTGCTCGGGGTGCTGGGGATGTTCGGCGCGTACGCGGCCGGGATGGGCCTGGTCGTCGGGGTGGTCACGGTGGCCACCGCGCTGGCCCGCGACTCGGTGGCCGCACGCCTGCGCCGGGCCCTGCCCTACGTGACCCGGGCCGGGGGCGCCCTGCTCGTGCTGGCCGGGGGCTATGTCGCCTACTACGGCTGGTACGAACTGCGGGTGTTCTCCGGCGGCGCCACCGCCGACCCCGTCATCGACGCCGCCACCCGGTTGCAGGCCGAACTCCTGCGGCTGCTGGAGGAGGTCGGCCCCGGGTGGGTCGCCCTGGCCCTGGCCGTCCTCGTCACCGGCGGCGCGGCCGCGGCGCTGCGACGTGCGTGGCGCGCGAGGGCGGGGACCGCCCCGCCTCCCTCCGCCAGCGACTGAGGGCGTGCGGTGGCCCCTCCGACGGGTCCGGCACGGCACGCGGAGCGCACCCGCGGGCGGGTGCGCTCCGCGGCGGTTTTCCCAGCCCGTTCGGGGTCCAGCGCGCGTCCCGAAGGGCCCGGTCAGGATCGCCCGTGGGCCTGGGAGATGGCCCAGGCGGCGTTGATCAGACCGATGTGGGACAGCCCCTGGGGAAAGTTGCCGAGGAGGGCGCCGTCACGGCGGTCGATCTCCTCCGACAGCAGTCCGACGTCGTTGGCGTGGGCGGTCGTGGCCTCGAAGACCTCCGTCGCCCGGTCGACCCGCCCGGCCAGCGCCCATCCCTCGGCGAGCCAGTAGGAGCAGATGACGAAGGCGCCCTCGTCCCCGGCGCCCGTCCAGCGCTGTACCAGGTGGCCGGTGGCCAGTTCCCGTTCGACCGCCTCCAGGGTCGCCACGACCCGCTCGTCGTCGCCCGGCAGGAAGCCGACGATCGGTATGAGCAGTACTCCGGCGTCGAGGTGGTCGGAGCCGAACGCCCCGGTGAAGGCTCCGACCGACGCGTCCCAGCCGCGGGTGAGGATCCGCGTCCGGATCTCCTCGCGCGCGGCCTCCCAGCGCCGCGTGTGGGCGCACGCCCCCAGGCGGTCCGCCAGCCTGACGGCGCGGTCCAGGGCGACCCAGCACATCAGCTTGGAGGTCAGGTAGTGGCGTTCCCCCTCGCGGCCCTCCCAGATGCCGGCGTCGGGCTCGGTCCAGGTGGTGGCGGCGCGGTCGGCGAGCCCGCACAGGAACGCGGCGGTCGTCGGCGACAGGTCGCCGAGCCGGTCGCGCAGTACCCAGGCGCACTCCAGGACCTCGCCGAGGACGTCGAGCTGTTTCTGGTCCCAGGCGTCGTTGCCGACGCGTACGGGCCTGCTGCCCCGGTACCCGGCCAGGTGCTCCAGGGTGTGTTCGGTCAGGTCGCGTTCGCCGCCGGCCCCGAACATGATCGGCGGGGGCCCGTCTCCGAGGGCGCCGGCCGAGGCGGCGATCCATTCGAAGAAGCGGTCGGCCTCGTCGGGGCAGGCGGCCACCCACAGGGCCCTGAGCGTGAATCCGCCGTCGCGCAGCCAGCCGAACCGGTAGTCCCAGTTCGCCCCGCCGCCGACCTCCTCGGGCAGCGAGGTGGTGGCGGCGGCGATGACCGCGCCGGTGGGCTGGTAGGTCAGGGCCTGGAGCACGAGGGCGCTGCGCGTCACCTCGGCTCGGTAGGACCCCTCGTAGCCCCGGTGCAGAGCGGTCCACGACCGCCATCCGGCGACGGTCTCGCGCAGGGCCGCGCGTGCGTCGAGCGGGGCGACGGGGGCGTCGGCGGCGTGGCGGTGGTGCAGGGCGAAGGAGGCGCTCTCCCCCGCGCGCAGGGTGAAGTGCCCGGTGGCGTTCCCGTCGTCGGCCCGCAGGGGGCGGTCCCCGGTCAGCAGCAGCCGGTCGGCACCGCCGACGATCTCGATACCGTGCGGTGCCGGGGTCAGGTGCGGGACGATGCGGCCGTACTCGGGGCGCGGGGTCAGGTCGAGGAGGACCTCCACCTCACCGCGCACCGCCTCGACCTGGCGCACCAGGACGTGCGGTGAGGCGCGCCCGATGCCGTGACCGCGTTCGCCGGGGCCCAGCGCCAGCGCGTCGGTCAGGCGCAGCAGGCCCGCGCCGGTGTCGAACTCGGTCTCTACGACCATGGTGTCCCCGACGTAGCGGTGCGCCGCCGTGTACGGGGCGTCCGGCCGGATGGACCAGTGCCCCGCGTCCGGGTCGAGCAGGCGGGTGAACACGCTGGGCGCGTCGAACCGGGAGGGGCACCACCAGTCGACCGAACCGTCCCTCGCCACGAGGGCGGCGCTGTGGCAGTCCCCCAGCAGGGCGTATTCGCTGACAGCGGCCATGGGATCCGCCTACCCCCGGCCCGCCTGCGGCAACCGGCCCGCGCCCCGGCCGGAGGGGCGCGGGCCGTGTGGGCTCCCCGGTTCAGTCCAGGCCGGGGGCCTTGGGCACGTCCAGCTCGGTCTGCGCGTAGTGGTTGAAGTAGTTCGTGTACAGGTTGAGCGCGACGTGGGTGAACAGCTCGGTGAGCTGGGTCTCGCTCCAGCCCGCCTCCCGGGCGCTCTTCCAGGTCCTCTCCTCGACCTCGCCCCGCTGTGAGGTGATCTCGCGGGCCACGGAGAGCAGCGCGTCCAGGTCCGGGTCGAAGTCGACGCGGCCCGAGCGGATCCGCACGGTCTCCTGCTCGCTCCAGCCCGCGGCGCGGCCCGCGGCGGTGTGCGCGGACTGGCAGTAGGCGCAGTCGTTGGCGGCGCCCACCGCGAGGGCGATGGCCTCGCGTGTGCGCGCGTCGAAGGTGCCGTGTTCCTCGATGGCCTTCTGGATTCCCTGGTAGGCGGCCAGGACGACCGGGGCGTGCGCCATCTCCCCGTGGATGTTCAGCACCTTGCCCATCTTCTGGGCCAGTGACCGCAGGCCCTCGCGCGCCTCGGCGGGGGCGTCCTCGACGGTGTGTACCGGAATTCTCGGCATCGGTCGTCTCCTTGTCACTCGTCGGTCAGGCTTCTCAGGCCTCCCCCGACACAACCATGAGGAGGAGGTGACCCGTTCGGCACTGTTCCCGTGCTGACACTCCCTGTCAAAGACCCGCTGACGACCGGCGTGGGAAACCGTGGAACGGGGCGGCCCGGAGCGGACCGCACGGCGCTGTCAGGTGGCTGACACTCCGGTACTCCCCGGGCCCGGGAGCGGCTGTACTGGTTCCGGTCGACGACGGCCGGGAACGGCTGGTGTCCGAAGAAGAGGGGGCGAGGATGATTCGAGCCGTATGGGGCGGCACCGTGCTGGCCGAGGCAGAGCACACCGTCATGGTCGAGGGCAACCACTACTTCCCTCCCGAGTCCCTGAACCGGGAGTACTTCTCCGAGTCCTCGGGTCGCACCCTGTGTTTCTGGAAGGGGATCGCCCACTACTACGACGTCACTGTGGACGGCCAGACCTATCCGGGAGCGGCGTGGTACTATCCGCGCCCCAGCCCGCTGGCGCGCCGGATCAAGGAGCACGTGGCCTTCTGGCCCGGCGTGCGCGTCGAGCGAGACGGCCACCGGTGAGCGGGAACCTTCCAACAGGCGAGGAGCGGACGGAGGACTCCGCCGGAGCGGTCCCGACCGGACGCGGCCCCCTGTCCGCCGTACGCATCGGCCTGGCGTCGGGGCTGGTCGGCATGCTGTGCTGCGTGGGCCCGACGGTCCTGGCGCTGCTGGGAGTGGTGAGCGCCGCGACGGCGTTCGCCTGGGCCACCGACCTCTACGACGGCTACGCCTGGCTGTTCCGACTGGCGGGCCTGGGCGTTCTCGGCGCTCTGGTGTGGTGGTCGCTGCGCCGCCGCGGGATGTGCTCGTTGGACGGGGCGCGCCGAGCCCGGGGACGGATCACGGCGGCCCTGGGGATCGCCATGGCCACCTACGCCCTGCTCTACGCCGTGACCACGTGGTTGGGGACCTTCGCCTGAGACGGGGAGGCGCCCCCGGCCCGCCGCGGCCGGACGCTCCTCCCCACCACGGTGGGTCCGGAAGGGACCCACGGCATCCGTCAGGACCCCGCCGACCCCGGTTTGTCCGCGAGGAGGAGGGAGTAGCCCACCGTGCCGTCGGCGACCGCGGCGCGCGCGGCCTCCAGGTAGGGGGTCAGGGCCCGCGCGTCCACGCCCGCCTCGGCCAGCCGTTCGGGCGCGGTCATCCCCAGCAGGCGCAGACGGGCATCGATCTGCTCGACCATGCGCGCGATCGCCGTGACGTGCCGCTCCGCCCTCCTCACCCGCAGACCGGCCTGTTCCAGGAGAGCCCGGTACCCCTCCTCGGAGCGCGCGTCGGCAATACAGGACACCCACCCCGCGATCCCCGCCAACTCCTCGGGGAGACCCCCCTCGGCGACGGTGACGTCGGTGATCCCGACCCGGCCGCCCGGCCTCAGCACCCGCGCGAACTCGGCTGCGGCGGCCTCCTTGTCGGGGAAGGTGCACAGGGCGCACTCGCACACCAGGGCGTCGAAGGTACCGGCGGCGAAGGGCAGGCGTTCGGCGTCGCCCTCGTGGAAGCGGACCCGGTCGGCCAGGCCCGCCCGCTCGGTCACCGCGCGGGCCGTTGCCACGGTGGCGGGGCCGAGATCGACGCCGTCCACCCGGGCGCCGTACTCGGCGGCCAGGAGCCGGGCGGTGGTGCCGGGACCGGAGGCGACGTCGAGCACCCGGGCACCGGGGGCCGGGGCGAGGGAGTCGGCGAGACGGCGGGTGAGGGCCAGGCCCCCGGGGTGGTAGGACTCCCCGAGCAGCAGGGCCACGGCGTCGGTGCCGTAGGCGGCGGCGCAGCAGGACTTGACCGCGTCGGGTCCGGGAGCGGGTAGCGGTCGTTCGGTCACGGCTCCTCCACCGCGCGTCGTCCGACGTTGGTGTGGTCCGGGGCGACCGGGGGCTGTTCGCCCGCCTCCTCGCGGTGCCCGTCGCGGGCGATGCGGGAGCCGTAGGGCGACTCCACGGTGACGTCGGCCAACTGGCGGGAGTTGGGGACGACGTCGGCGACCTCGACCCCGGACATCCGGGCGCGGACCTGCTCGCGGTAGCCCACGGAGTTGTAGGCGCAGAAGGGGATGATCCGCCCGTCGGGAGTGATCTCCTCCACGCAGCACTTCATGAGTTGTTTGACGTTGAGGGTGTAGGGGTCGAGGAAGTCCTGGACCACGATCATGAACACCCGGTCGCCCAGGTCCTTGGCCGCCTCGGGAAGGTCGATGCCGCAGGCGGCGCACTCGGCGTTGGCGGTGGCCGCGGCCAATCCGTCCATGGTGGTGGGGGCGTTCATGAACGCCGAGGCGCTCCACAGCCGTTCCAGGGAGGCGCGTAGCTCGGGGTCGGGAAGGACGCGGTTGCTGGCGTAGTCGAGGTAGTCGTCCACGTCGACCAGACGGGGCAGGGGGATGACGTCGGTGCGGTCGTCCTTGCGGTCCACGAGCAGGTAGGTCACCGAGCGGCAGGTGGGGAAGCAGCAGGGGACGGGGACGAAGTCGCCGGGGCGGAACCAGTCGGGGCGTTGCTCGGTGATCATCTCCATGACGTCGGAGTTGGTCAGCCGGGTGAGCGGGTCGAACTCCACGTGGCGGCCGGAGTGGGTGACCGGCTGGAACGTGACGGCGTACACGGCGGGGTGGTCGACGCCGAACGCGATGATGTCGCCGAGTTCGTGGTCGTTGAGGTCGCGTTCGACCGCGGCGACCAGGGTGACGGTCAGGCCCGCCTCGGCGCAGTTGTCCAGGGCCCGCCGTTTGCGCTCGCGCAGGTCGGTGCCGCGGATCGCGCGGTGGGTGGCCTCCTCGAAGCCGTCGAACTGGAGGTAGACGTTGACCGCCGTGCCGTTGCGCCCGTTGCGCCCGGCGAGCGCGTCCACGAACTTGGGGTCGGTGGCCAGGCGGATGCCGTTGGTGTTGATGTTGACGATCTTGATGGGCCGCTCGATCGCCATGTCCACGAAGTCCAGGATATCGGCGTGGATGGTGGGCTCGCCGCCGGAGAACATCACCACCTCGGGTTCGCCCTCGGCCTCGACGAAGGTGTCGAGCATCAGCGCGCACTGCTCACGGGTGATGGAGTAGCCTCCGGTGTCCGGTCCCCTTCTCTCCTGCTGGCGCCCGGAGTCGGCGAAGCAGATCGGACAGTCCAGGTTGCAGCCCGTGTTCACCTCGATGATGCCCAGGCAGGCGTGCTGCTTGTGCTCGGGGCACAGCCCGCAGTCGGAGGGGCATCCGTCCCTGACCTCGGTCTGGAAGGCCAGCGGCAGCGTGCCCGGCTTGTTGAACCGTGTGGACTCGGTGTACAGCTGGGCGTCCCCGTAGACCAGCGCCTCGAACCAGCCGTGGTCCTTGCATCGTTTGCGCAGGTAGACCTTGTTGTCGCGGATGTTGACCTGGGCGTCGACCACCACCTTGCACACCGGGCAGACGCTCTTGGTGTACTCGACGAAGATCTCGTCCCGGTCCCTCGCTTTGTCGGCCACGTGCGGCCCGCCTTCCCCGTCGGTGCTCTCGTGCGCAACGCACCACAGTCCATCCCACATCGCCGGGCCCGCGGAGAGGAGTGTCGGCGCGCCGACAGTTCCCACCCGCGCGACGGCACCGGCCGCGCTCGCCGTTCGTGGCGGGACAGGCGCGCCTGCGGAACAGGTGTCGTGTCGCTGACACTGTTGCCCGCCTCGGCCAAGGAGTGTGTTGGATGGGATCCGGGTGCCAGGGACATGGCCGTGGCCGGAAAGCGGCACCGCCGTCCGGGCCACGGGACGACATCCGCTTCGAAAGGGCCACGGTGAGCAGAGAGTTGCTGGTGATCGGCGGCGGTAGCGCCGGACTGTCGGCCGCCCGCACGGCCGTGGCGGCGGGGGCCCGCCCGACCCTGGTGACCGAGGGACCGCCCGGCGGCGACTGCACCTTCACCGGCTGTGTGCCCTCCAAGGCCCTGATCGAGGCCGCCGCGCGCGGCGAGGACTTCACCGCCGCGATGCGGCGGGTCCGCGGTGCCGTCGACACCGTCGCCGCCACCGAGAACGAGGCGGCCCTGACCGGCGAGGGCATCGAGGTGGTGCGCGGACGCGCCATGTTCCTCTCCCCCTACGAGGTGGAGGTCGGCACCCGCGTGCTGACCCCCGACCGCGTCGTGATCGCCACCGGAAGCGCCCCGCTGCTGCCGCCAGTGCCCGGACTGCGCGGTCTGGATCCGCTGACCAGCGACACCGTCTTCTCCCTGCGCCGGCGTCCGCGCAGCCTGGCGGTCCTGGGCGGCGGGGCGATCGGCTGCGAGCTCGCCCAGGCCTTCGCGCGCCTGGGCACGGCGGTGACCGTGGTGGAGGCCGCCGGCCGGCTGCTGCCGAACGAGGACCCCGAGGCGTCCGGGGTCCTCGCCGCCCGCTTCGCCGCCGAGGGGATCGGGGTGCGCACCGGGGCTGAGGTCTCGGGCGCCTCCCGCACGGACGGCACGGCGGTACTGGAGCTGGCCGACGGAGGCCGGGTGGAGGCCGAGCGGGTCCTGGTCGCGGTGGGACGCCGACCGACCACGGGATCGCTGCGCCTGGCCGCCGCACAGGTGGACCTGGACCGGCGCGGGGCGGTGGTGACCTCTGCCTGCCTGGCCACGACCTCGCCCTCCCGGGTCTACGCGGCGGGTGACGTCACCGGCCGCGTCGCGCTCACCCACGCCGCCCACCTCATGGGCCGGGTCGCCGCGCGCAACGCTCTGCGCCGCGGCCCGCCCGCGCGCCTGGACGACTCCGTCATCCCCCGCGTGACGTTCACCGATCCGGAGGTGGCCCACGTCGGCGTCACCGAACGGGAGGCGGCCCGGACACACCCGCGCGCCCGGGTGGCCTACCTCCCCCTGAACGAGGTCGACCGCGCTGTGGTGACCGGACGCACGGACGGGTTCGTCAAGATCATCGCGGGACCCCGCCGGCTCCTGGGCGACACGGGCGGCGGCCGTGTCCTGGGAGCGACCATCGTCAGCGAACGCGCCGGAGAGATGGTCCACGAACTGGCCCTGGCCATGCGCACCGGCATGTTCACCGGGCGCCTCGCCCAGACCGTGCACGCCTACCCCACCTACGCGGTCGGCGTCCAACAGGCCGCCGCCCAGTTCGTGGGCGGGTACGGCGGGCGCGTCGCCCGGCCGGTCGACCAGGACGGGTCCCGGCTCTGACGGCCATGGAAGGGAAGGGGCGCTGATGCCGGGAGCGGGGAACGCGGACGGCTACCGATGGGAGCGCTACCTCGCGGACTTCCACGCGGAGCGGCCCGCGGTCACCGAACGGCTCCTCGGCCTGAGCGACGGCCGCCCCTACTCCTGGCTGGCCGAACCGCTGTGCCCGTCACCCGGTCCGGTCCTCGACCTGGGCTGCGGGTCGGCCCCCACCCGCGCCGAACTACCCGCCGTGCGCTGGGTGGGAGTGGACGCCTCCGGCTCGGAGCTGGCGTGCGCGGCCGCGGCGGGCCGCCGCCCGCTCGTCCGGGCGGACGCGGCGGCGCTGCCCCTGGCGGACCGGTCCGTGGCCGCGGTGTGCGCGGCGATGTCCCTACAGGTCCTCACCCCGCTCGACACCGTCCTTCGGGAGGTGGAACGCGTTCTGCGTCCGGGCGGGACGATGGCCGCGCTCGTCCCGGCGAGCCCGTTCCCGCCCACCCGCGGCCTGCTGGGCTGGGCGCGGGTGCTGTACTCCCTGCGTACGCCCCGCCTGTCCTGGCCCAACCCGCAGGCGTGCGAGGGCGCGGCGCGACTCCTGCGATCACGTGGCTGGACGGTCCTGTCCGACGAACGGCGCGTGCTGCGGCTCTCGGTGAGCGACCCGGACCGCGCCTCGCTCCTGGTGCGGGCCCTGTACCTGCCCGACACGGGAGCCGGGCGGTTGGAGGCGGCCGAGCGCGCGCTCGCGTCGTGGGCCCGGCCCGGACGCCTCCTGCCGCTGCCGTTGCGGCGCGTCGTCGCCCGCCTCCCCGAGGCGCCGTGACCGGAAACCCCGCCGGCCCCGCAACGGCCGGGGGAAGTGTCAGACGGATGACACAGCGCCCCTGACGTATCGGACCACGGTGGTCGAATGGGGGAAACGGCTGCTCGTACACGGCGAACGGCCGGTGCCTCCCGCGCGGGGACCGCTCGGGAGGCACGAGGGCCGGGCCCGTGCAGGCGGGCTCGGGGTGGGAGGTGAACAAGCATGTCCACGATCGCGCACGCCCGTTCCCACGCGCTCACCCACGCATGGCGGGGTGTGGTGGCGGGACTCGCCGGCGGAGCCGTCTTCGGGATCCTCATGGCGACGGCGGGAATGCTCCCCATGGTCGCCATGCTGGTGGGCAGCCAGAGCCCCGCGGTCGGGGCGGTGGTGCACCTGGCGATCTCCGCGGCCATCGGTCTGGGGTTCGGCGTCCTGGCCGGGGCCTTCGCCGACCGCCTGTTGCCGGTCCTGGCCGCGGGTCTGGCCTACGGTCTGGCGTGGTGGGTGCTCGGCGGGCTCGTCCTGATGCCCGCGGCGCTCGGGATGCCGCTGTTCCCCATGGACCAGGCGGCGATGATGAGCCTGATGGGCCATCTCGTCTACGGGCTGGTGGCCGCGCTGGTGCTCTACGCCCTGAGCCGCCGCGAGGTCTAGGGGTGAACGAGACGACGACCACGACCCGGGACCGCCGTGGCTGACTACGGGTGCCTTTCCGAGACGGCCCTGTTCCAGGACCTCAGCCCAGCGGAGATGGACCGGTTCGCCGCCCGGGCCCCCGCACGTCCCCTGCGCACCGCGCAGGTCGTGCGGGCCCCACACGAAACGGTGGAGGCGCTCTATGTCGTCAAACGCGGCCGCGTACGCCTCTACCGGATCCTTGAGGACGGCAGGACGGTCACCACGGCGATCGCCGGACCCGACGCGGTGTTCGGTCATATGCCGTGGCTCGGGTTGCGCATGGGCGGCAGCTGGGCCGAGGCGGTGGAGGACGGCTTGCTGTGCGTGATGGGCCGTGACGACGTCCGGCATCTGCTGCTGTCGAACCCGCGCGCGGCCCTGCGTGTCGCGGAACAGCTCGGTGCCCGGCTGGCCGACCTGGAACAGCGCCTGGCCGACACCATGTACAAGAGCGTGGCCGAGCGGACCGCGACGACCCTGTGCACGCTCGTCGACCCGGTCGGATCCGGGCACGGCCCCATCACCGTCCGTCTCACCCACGAACAACTGGCCCGCCTGACCGGAACGACGAGGGAGCGTACCACCAGGGCTCTGAGCGAACTCGCCAAACGGGGTCTGCTGCGCCCTCGTCGGGGCAGGCTTCTGGTGCTGGACCGGCCGGGGCTGGCCCTTTTCGCCGACGGGGGCCTTCATTCCACCGTGGAGCCCGTGCGACAGGGAACGGGCTCCTGACTTCGGGATCGGCGCTGCCGCGTTCGATCCTCATGATCCTGGTCGCGGTGGCCCCAACCCGCGATCAGGGGCTGCCCGACCAAGCACACATCACCGGTCGGCCCGGGATACATCATCAACCGCGCGGTGTGGTTCGGTGCGTGGGGCTGTCAGTTGACGTCCCGGCCCTTGGAGACAGCTGAGTCCCCAGGGGCCGCTTCACTCACATATGAAGTCCCCTCGCTTCGTCCTCGCTCTCGCTTTCCTCTTCGAGATGCGTACCCGCTGCGTCAACACCACGTACGCCTCTCGCGGCCGCACGGAAGTCACCCATGTGCAGTTCGTATGCACCGATCAGCGCGAAACCCGGTCACACGTTGATGACCCTCGACCACATCTTGGGGTGGCGACCATGGCGTTGGCCGCTCGGGCGTTGCTCAGCAGCGTCATGGAGGCGCCGACGACTATGCCGTCCGCCGACAGTCGTAGCAGTCCCCGATCCGACCCCATCGAGGGCAGCAGCCCGAACTCCTTGCTCGGCGTGTGAAGGTCCAGGGCCCGAACCTCGGGATCGGTGTGGAACACCGTCCTCAGGGCGGTGCGCGGTTGGTGTCCGTTGCGGCCCACCAGTGGTGCGGCGCGTTGGGCAAGCAGGCGGTGTGCCAGAGCGTGGTCAGCCTGCACGCGGTCATCGACGCCGCCTCGATGCCGCTGACCTGGCGGCTCTACCCACCCAAGGAGTGGGCGGACCCGGATGATCCGTGTCGGGCCGAGAGCGGGATGCCCGAGCGCATCGGCCACCGCGAGAAGTGGCGGCTGGCCCTGGACATGATCGACCAGGTCCGCTCCTGGCACCTGCGGGACCGGGTGGTGGTGGCCAATGCCGGGTACGGGCAGATCCACGGCTTCCGCGACGCTCTGGCCGAGCGCGGTGTGGACTACGTGATCGCGGTACGCGGTGGCCTGAACGCCCACCCCGGACATGCGGTGCCCGAGGCACCCGAACGGGTCGGCGGTGCGGTTCGCCCAGCGCAACCGCGCTACCGGACCCTGGCCCGCTCACTCAAGGACCTGGTCCTGGAGCGGGGGCGCACCGCGTTGCGCAGGTGCACGTGGCGGCAGGGGTCACGGGGGGCGTTGCGGGGCCGGTTCCTGGTCATGGAAGTGCGTCCGGCAGGGGTCGCGGCCCGCAGGGCTGCTCTGACCCGGGCGGGCGGACGGCCGGCCGGGGATGGAGTGCTGCCGGTCGAGACGCTGATCGCCGGGTGGCCGCCCCATGAGGAGGTGCCCACGGACTACTGGCTGTCCAGCCTGCCCGCCGACATCGTGTCGCGGCACCTGGCGCGGTGGGCCAAGATCCGGTGGCGGACCGAGCACGACTACCGCGAGCCCAAGCGCGGTTTGGGATTGGACCGCTACGAGGGGCGGACCTGTCGGGGCTGGTACCACCATGTCACCCTGGTCAGCACGGCGCAGACGTTCCTGACCCTGCGCAGGCTGGACCCGGATCGGCGTCGGTCTGAGTCTGTACCAGGTCCTGGACGCGTTCCAGGGGGTGCTGCCGTGCTGGACCGGCGTGATCGCCGTCGCGGTCTACGCGGTGCAGGCCGGGATGACGGTGGAGCACACGGCCGAGACCTGGTGCCCGTATCTGACTGGGGCCGAAGGGCTGGAACTAGTCGCCCAGGCCTTCGCCCGCGCCGTGGCCAAGCTCTCCTGCCGCGCCTCCTGAGAGTGCCACCGGCAAAAGGGCCGCTCCCACTCCCGGTTTGACGGTTTCCATCGCGGATAGGGGAGTCCCACCACAAGGTGCACAAAACCGACGTGCGGGGGAAGGCCATGACCCACTACCTGCTTCGCGGCGCGATGGCCGGGGCCGCGGGGACCACGGCACTCAACACGGTCACCTACCTGGACATGGCGCTGCGGGCCAGACCGGCCAGCACGACTCCGGAAACGACCATCCGGAAACTGGAGGAGCTGACCGGGGCGAGGCTGTCCGAGGCCGGGAACGACTCCGAGGAGGAGGCCAACCGTCGCTCTGGCATCGGACCCCTGCTCGGGATCGCCACGGGGGTGGCCTCGGGGATGCTCTACGGTGCCGCGCGTTCTCGCTGGCCGAGGCTGCCGGTCGCCCTGCTCGCGGTCGGAGCCGGTGTCGCGGCCAACGTGGGCAGCACCGCCCCGATGGCCGCGCTGGGGGTCACCGATCCCCGCGAGTGGTCGGCCGAGTCATGGGTCTCTGACATCGTCCCGCATCTGTCGTTCGGACTGGCCACCGCGCTGGCCTACGAGTTGTCCGACAGTACCTCCTGAGGCCCCTGCACGACCGCGCCCGAGGTGTGCCCTGCTTTCCGCGTGTACGGGGCGGTGCCTCGGGTAGTGGCGCCTCCATGCGATCCGCATCACCTCGCAGGAGGCCCTCAGCAGCGCCTGCCAGGCTGTTCCGCCCGCGCTCGACCGGGATCGGCCGTTCCTCGTCGGCGGCCGGGGAACGGGTGAGCGACGCCTTGCGGCTGGGAACGGCACCGTTCGTTCGCGCTCGGCGGCGCGTCGCGGCCCTCGCGCTCACGGCGAGCGGCGCCTACACCGTCGTCGCCCTCTACCAGTTCGGACTGCTACGGAGGGTCCCGGAGCCCCGGCTTCCGGGCCTGGACGCCGACCGGGTGGACGCCAGCGGCGAGGCCTACGGAGTCCTCACCACGCCCGACGCCGCCCTGGGCATGGTCAGCAGTGCGCTGACCCTCCTGCTGGCGGGGATGGGCGGCGAGGATCGTGCGCGCGATCGCCGATGGATACCCCTGGCGCTGGCGGGCAAGGCCGCGGCGGACGCGGTGGTGTCGCTGATCCTGTTCGCCGAACAGGTGAGCAGGCACCGGCGCGTGTGCTCGTGGTGCACTCTCGCGGCGATCGCCAACCTCGCGATGGTTCCCGCGTCGCTGCCGGAGGCCCGGGCCGCGCTCGCCCGGCACCGTGCGAGCGCCCCCGGGAGCCACACTGACCAGGAACGACTTCCCTGAAGGGGAACGGACGGAGGAGCGATGGGCAAGCTCACCGACAAGATCGCACTCATCACGGGTTCGGACTCCGGCATCGGGCAGGCCACCGCGATCCGGTTCGCCAAGGAGGGCGCGGACGTGGTGATCACCTACCTGCACGACGCGCAGGGGGCCGAGCAGACCCGCAAGGAGGTCGAGGCCCAGGGGCGGCGCGGCACCGTCGTCCAGGCCGACCTGCGCCTCGAGGGCGAGGTGGAGCGGCTCTTCGACGAGGCCGTCTCCGTGTTCGGCACCGTGCACATCCTGGTGAACAACGCCGGTGTGGACGCCTCGGGCACCGAGGTCGCCGACCTGTCGACCGAGGAGTTCGACGAACGGATCAAGACCTACGTCTACGCGCCGTTCTGGTGCAGCCGCCGGTTCGTCAACATCCGCAGGCAGGATGGTGGCGGCGGCAAGATCATCAACGTCACGTCCGTGCACGAGGAGCAGCCGCGTGCGGGCGCGGCCGACTACGACTGCGGCAAGGGCGCCCTGCGCAACCTCACCCGAACCCTGGCTCTGGAGCTGGCACCGCTGCACATCAACGTCAACAACCTCGCCCCGGGAATGGTCCTGACCCCCTTCAACCAGGAGGCCGTCGACGACCCGAAGGTGCGCCAGGAGCAGGTGCGGAGCATCCCGTGGAAGCGTGCCGCCGAGCCGCAGGAGATCGCCTCGCTGGCGGTCTTCCTGGCCTCACAGGAGGCCGACTACGTGACCGGCTCCACCTACGTGATGGACGGCGGCCTCATGCAGAACACCGGGCAGGGCGCCTGAACGGCGTGTCGCACGGTGACCAGGAAAGGCGGGACGACATGTCACCACGAAGGCACGGCCCAGAGGACATCGGCACCGGCGAAAGGATGGCCACCCTGGGGGCCGCCAAGTCCGACGCCCTCAGGCACAGGCTCCGCGGGGAGCGCGGAAGTGAGGCGGGTCGGGACCTCACCACGGACCTGCGCGAGGTGCGGTCCCTGGTCGCGGACTGGCCAGCCGGTCCCAAGAAGGTCGCGGGACAGATGCTCGACCAGTACGGCGCGCCGAACGAGGCCACTCCGACCAGGCTGCTGTGGTACCGCAACGGTCCGTGGAGGAGGACGTTGCTGACCCGGGACGAGATCGTCCACCACTTCCCGACGGCGCACACCGACTTCCTCACCCAGTACGTCGACTACCGGGTTCCGGTCGAGCGCTTCAGCGACCTGGCCCGGTTCGACGGCAGCTGCCTGGCCGACCGCACGGCGGGCGAGGCCGCGGCCCGGTGCGACTCCGAGGCGATGAACATCCTCACGCTCAACCTCATGCACGACATCGTGCGGGGAGCCAGGAGTGTGGAGGAGGCCCGTTCGGTGTACGCGGAGAACGCCGCCGCGCACACCATGGGCCGTTCCGCTCCCTACACCGAGCGCCTGTTGTTCACCCCGCCGGAGGAGGAGACCGGCGATCCCGACGAATCGGGGATCGCCGGCGCCATGGCCCACCAGGCAGCCGGCAAGGCCAAGGACATGGTGAGGGGAGACGACGACCGCGCCTGAACCGCGTCGGCGCCTCTCGCGGACACTTCTCGCACGGGGCACGGGCGAGGCAGCGGCTTCCTCGGTTCCGGCAGCGCCGGGTAGCGAACGGATGTGCTCGCGGCGCCGCGTTGGCCGCGGACACCGGTGGAGCGGCAGCCGTTTCGGCGAACGCAGCCATCACGTGCAGCCTCCGTGGGGCCTGGTGGCCGCGCCCCACGCCCGGACCGGCCGTGGGCGGTGGTGGTGAAGAGACGGTGACCGACCCCGGTGCGCCGGGCAGCAGCTCTTCGGACTCCCAGGACCGGACGGCTTTGGGCGCTGATCCCGGCGGCCTTGACCGCAGCGCCCACGATCGTGTGCATAGCTGGTTCCTTCGGTACCGACTCACGTATACGGCCCTGGTCCCGCAGGCAGGACCCTGGGACGCGGCGACGCGTGAGCAGGCGGCCGAGGGGAGGCGTTGGGCCACGGCAGCGCGGGCCAAGGGGTGTTCGGAGGGGTCTCCGCAGCAGTGGCCCGGCGCAGCAGGTGCCGCTCGTCGCCGTCGACGGCCTCCACACCACGGACGCTCGGCCGAACCCTGGGTCAGGGTCCCGGGCTTGTCCAGCACGATGCGGCGCACCAGCGGGAAGGTCTGGAAGGCTTCCCCCGGTACGCATGACGATGCCGGAGTCGGCGGCGGTGCCGCGCACGATCGCCAGTGGTGCGGCGATGCCCACCGCGCAGGGGTGGCCCATCACCAGTACGGCCAGGGCGGCGAAGACCGCGCGGCGCACGTCGGGTTCCCCGGACAGCAGCCAGCCCGCGGCCATCCAGCCGACCAGGGCGAGAGCGGAGACGGTGAGCACGGTGGGGGTGTAGACGCGCAGCACCTTGTCGACCAGGTGCAGGACGCCGGGTTTGGGCGCGGGCCCGCAAGCCCGTACCCCTGATCGGCGACTCACTCAGGCCGAGGCCACGGCCCGGTGCGTCTCAACGCCACGAACGGCGGTTCCCACGGCCCCTTACGGCCTTGCGCGGAGCGGCCTCCCTTCAGCGCAGTTGCGTCACCCTGCCCTGACCGTACGGACGAGGTCGTTGATGGCTGCTGCGATGAGGCCCGGGTGGTCTTCGGGAGTGAAGTGGCGCCCGCCAGGGATGCGCAGCAGTGGAGCGTCCAAAACAGCCGCGAGTCGCTCGCCGTAGGAAAGCTTCTGGAACCGATCAGCGGTTCCCCACACCACTCGGGTGGGCACCCGCAGACGGGGCAGCGCCTCGCCTACGGCCAGCGTGTCCTCCACGTCGAGGGCTTGGACCTGGCGAGCCAGCGCCGCCCCGCCATGGGCCGCGTAGTGGCGCCAGTGCACGTGGTAGGAGCGCCATGCCGTGGCCAGGTCATCATGGCCGCGCACGATGAGGGAGGCGAGCAGCGGCCCCAGGGCCGTCGGCGGCAGTTTCTCCAGGAGTCTCCCCGAACGCTGGAGCGCCCTCACCGAGGGGATCGGCCAGGAATCGTAGGCGATGGCGTTGGTGAGCAACAGGCCCGCGCAGCTCCCCGGTCGCCGCACCGCCGCGATCTGCGCCACTCCGCCGCCGAGGTCGTGGCCGACGAGAACGGCGCGCTCAACACCGATCGCCTCCAGCCATCCCAGAAGGTAGTCGGCCTGGCGGGACACGGATATATCGCGGCCTTGACCGGCGGGGACGCTCTCGCCGTAACCCACCATCTCAAAGGCCAGGCAGCGCGCGGCCTTCACGTGCGTGACCACGTCGCGCCACAGGCTGGGGGAGGTGGGGATGCCGTGGACGAGCACCACCGCGGTCGCGGGTCCCGGACCCGTCTCCTCCCAGCGCACGGGAACACCGTCCACCGAAACCGTGTGTGACTCCATCATCACCACCCCCTGCCCGCGCGTCCGTGCCCTAACCGGATGTGTCGTGGCTTCGATGAAGTCTTCCTGCCGCAGCCGGTTCTCCTCATGGGCCCAAGGCCAGTTCCTGGCCCGTATGCGAACCCGCGTCACCATCGTCCAGCGCGGCCCGCGCCTGCTGGACCGCGAGGAACCGCGGCTGGGCGAGCTGGTCGCCGACCGCGACCGCCGCCTCCTCGTCGGAGCCTGGGCCGTCGCACCGCTGGCCGGGGAGTGGATCCACCAGGCCGCTCTGGTCATCCGCGCCCAGATCCCGATCGACACCCTGCTCGACGGCATCGCCCAGTTCCCCACCTACAGCGAGGCCTACCTCAAAGCGATCGAGCGCCTTGGGTTGTGATCCGACAGACCACCGTGGCGGCACCCTCCCCCAACCACCCAACGGGCTGTCTCCGCTGGGGACGGTTTCGGAGAGGCGGGGGTGCGCGTACCTGTTATCCGTGTGGTTCGCGGGTGTGCTACGTGAGACGGGGTCCTCCTGTTCACGCTGCCCAGCGGTGCCGCAGCGTTGCCGCAGTGTCTGCTGGAGCGGCGGTTGGCCGTGAGCGCCCTGGGAGTGGAAGCCTTTTCCCGTCGGGTGCCGGTACGCGGCCGCGGGAGTCGCGCGGCCTGAGCTGATGGCCTTGGCCGCGGCGCCCCCCTGGCACGGGGACGGCACACGTCGCCAGGCGCCCGGGCGGAGTGAACCGGCGAGGGAGCACGCGTAGCGCGGTTCCCTCCCCCGGGCGACCTCCGGTGGTGTCGGTCCTGTGCGGTGTCAGAACAGGTCGGTCTGCGGCACTCCCACGAGGAGGGTGAGGACGTAGTCCGTCGGTCCGGCCGGCAAACCCATCTCCCGGGGGTCCTGGTTCGGGGGGTCGGGGTTGAGGCAGATCGCCACGACCCCGGTACCGCTGACCTGGAAGTCGAAGGCTTCGATGGTGGAGGAGTTCCCCATGTTGCGGCCCTCGTTGGGGAACTCCTCCCTTCCCAGCGGTGTGACCTCTCCGCCGAGGGGAAGGTCGATCCCCTCCAGAGCTTCCAGGGGCACCTCGATGCCCGCGACGGTGTCGACTCCCTCCGGCAGAGGGGGCACCGGGGTCGGTCGGCACCCGGGACCGAGATCAGGTTCCCAGTGCACGGGGGTGGCCGGAAGCTGGATCTGGATGTGTGATCCCGAGGGCAGGGTCTGCGGCAGCCAGGTGCCGTTCCACCAGTACAGGGCGTCGCGGTGCTGCTGGGTGAACAGGTAGTCCGGTTCGGAGTCCAGGACGGCGCCGCTGGCGGGGGAGGCGGCGAGCGTGACCGTGGCGGCCAGGGCCATGGCGGGGGACGGTTTCCTCACTCGTGCTTCCCGTCAGTGATCAGCAGGACACCCATCATTCCGTTGTCCTCGTGGGGCAGGATGTGGCAGTGGAAGACGGTCTTACCGGTGATGTCGGGGCGGAAGTAGGTGCGGATCGTCACCTCGCCGTTGGGCGGCAACCGGACGGTGTCCCACCAGATCTCGGGATCGGTCTGCCAGGACGTGTCACCGGCGGGGATGCCCTTGACGTCCACCACCTGGAAGGGGTTGACGTGGATGTGGACGGGGTGTTGGAAGACGTCCTCGTTGACCAGTCGCCACTCCTCGACGGTTCCGGCGCGGACCTCCTGGTCGACGCGGTGGTGGTCGAAGAGCTGGTCGTCGATGTAGAACCGCACCCCCATCCCGTGGTGGCCGGAGATGTCGCCGCTGAAGGTGAGCGTGCGGCGCCGGGTCACCGGTTGGTCGGGCATCCTGGGCGGGTCCACCAGGCGGTCGGGGACCACGCCGTCGGCGGTCGCGCCCTCGACGACGAGCCTGGCGAGCTCGATGGTGGCGCGTTCGCCCCCCGGGTGGCCCTGGTCGTACGCCCGGGCGAAGACCCGGTACCGGCCGGGCGAGCCGCCCCTGACGATGAACTCGGCGCGGTTGGCCGAGGAGAGCATGATGGCGGGTACCCGCCGGGTGCGGCCGAAGGGGATGCCGTCCTGACCGATCTGGTGCAGCGGGTGCTCCTCGACGTGCAGCCACATGGCGCGGTGCGGGGCGGCGTTGAGGACCCGCCAGCGCTGTGTCTCGCCGGGGCGGATGGTGATGTCCGGCTGTAGCTGGCCGTTGACGGGGAAGACCATCCTCGTGGGCACGGCGGGGATCGAGCTGAAGGGGACCTCGCCCGCGCTGGGGACGACGACCGCGGTGGGCACTTCACCGTCGGACTCGCTGAGCCACAGGGCGTTGATGACCATGATCCGCTCCCGCGCCGTGGCGACCTCCGGGACCTCGTCGATGTCCCCCTCCACCACGATCGGCCCGGACAGCCCCATCCACGACTGGTGGGAGGTGCTGCCGTGGGAGTGCGGGTGGTACCAGTGCAGTCCGGCCGGATGGTCGTCGGGGACGTGGTACTCGTACGCGTGGCTCTCGCCGGGGCCCAGCTTCAGGAACACGTTGTCGGCCGGGTCCTCGGGGGAGACCTGCAGTCCGTGGGTGTGCAGGTTCGTCGACGTCATGACCTGCACGAGGGTCTCCCCCTCGGCGACCTTGCCGACCGCGTGCAGGCACTCCGTCGCCCCTCCCGCGTTCTCGCCCGGCCGCGCGGCGCACACCGGCGGTGCCGCGTTCAGCGGTACGCCGATGGGCACCATGTGGTTGTGCAGGTCGATGCGCATCGTGTCGCCCGGTCGGATGCGCAGGACCGCTCCGGGCAGCATCCCGTTGTAGGTCTCCACGTGTACCCGCAGGTCCCCGATCCTGAGGTGTTCCGGCGCCACGCGCAGGTCGTACTCCAGCACACCGTTCTCGCTGCGGAACTCCGGTAGGTCCCGTAGCGGCTGCCCACCCGAACCGCCGGACCCCGCCATGAGTTCGCTGTCCCGTGCCCGTGGCAGTACGCCGAGCGCGGTGAGCGCGGCTCCGGTCAGCAGGCAGCCGCCCGCGAGCAGCGCGTTCCTCCTCCGCATGCCCCACCCTCCTTGTGAGCACACAAAGTGATCAGAAAGTCTCGGTAAGTATTAGCAGGAGGTGGAGGAGGGTGCGCCCCCATCGCATGCGTCCGTGCTGGCGATTCTGTGTTTTCACTGGTCAAAGCGGAGGTGAGAAAGGAAGGGTGTTCCGACGGAAGTGTCATCGCCCTGACACTGCGAGGGATCTCGCCGATTGGCCAGGGCGGCCGCGCGAGAGGAGCACTCGGTTATGCAAAGTGTCACCCTGATGACAGACGGACAGGGTGTCGTGGTGCTCACGGAGTTGGGTGGGGATTGCGCGTTTCGGAGAAACCCGCCTGCCTCCGAAACGCGCGGCGGACGGCCGACCCGCTCTCCCGTCCCGTCTCACCCTTCTGGAAAAAAGGTTAATTTTCCTGGCAGATGCGCGCATAAATAACGCATCGTGCTTTCTTCGATCGAAAGCGAAAGGCGTGCGGGGGCGGTGCGGGTAATGCGGGGTTTTGCTTCCCGTGTCGGAGGCTGCCGCTCCAGCGTTCTTTGACCGGTCGCCGAAGACAGGGGCACAGGAGAGCGGGCCGGTGCGAGGACCGCGTCCTCGCACCGGCCCGCTGAACGCGGTTGCCTCAGGTGTGACGAGATTCGACGTCCTCGCCTACCGGTTCCGGAATCCCAGACCGATCAGGCCGCCGTGCCCGTGGTAGCCGCTGTGGTGGACACCGTAGTAACCGCCGTGGTGGCCGGCGCTGCTGCTGGTGCTGTAGTGGTACGCGCCGCCAGGGCCGGCGTAGGAGCTGCTGCTGTAGTAGTAGGCGCCGCCCGAACCGCCGTAGCTGGTACCGGCCGCCGCCATCGACGAGGCCGAAACCGCGATGACGGGAGCCGCCAGAACGGCGACCGCGATCCGGCGGACCCTCTTCCTGTTGGTGTTCATCGTCCTCGCATCCTTTCTGGTGCCGCGCCGTCGCGCGGATGCGTCCGGATCGTGTCGACACCGCCCCGTCTCACTTCCCTCTTTCGGGGAGGATGTCAGCCGACGTCAACACATCTCCAGCGAACCCGGTATCTGGAGACGTTTCGAGGAGACTGTCAGAAGCCTGACCAAGGAAATCGAGGAGACAAAAACCGGCCTACGGGAGGCTTCTCGTGTTTTACGGTCCAGTGGCGGAAAAATTCGAGAAAGAATGCTTTCCGCGGCTCCCTGCCGGTGCGGGGACCGTCATGGTGTCTCCGAAGAAGTGTCGTACGCCTGACACTCCGTGCGGACGGGGTGACGCAGGCCTTGTAGGCTCCGCGCCACGACGGCTCTGGCGAGCGGACGTGGGCGCACCAGGAAGGCGATCCCACGGGTTCGTCCCTCCCCCCGCGGCAGCACTTCTCCCCGGGGTTCGCCCACGGGCGAACGAGTACTCCGGTTACGTCCGCCAGTGTGCGACAAGCCCAGCCGCAGGATGTTCAGGAAGGACGTACCGATGAGTTGGACGGTCGTGGGCCGGGGTGCGGGGAGCCGCGCCGCGGCCGGTCTTCCGGATCCGCGCCATTACCTGCTCATAGGGGTGGGGCTTGAGCGCCTGCTGTGCTTGTTGGTCATGATCCTCACCGCGGCGGTGGCCATTCCGGGGACAATGCACGTAGCAGCGCTGCCCGAGATCGGGGCGTGGGCGGTGGTGGGAACGTGGAGCGTCGTCCTTGCTCTGCGGGGATGGTTTCGGGTTGGGGTACGCGCCCGGCTGGCATGGTCGGACCCACTGTTGGCGTGCGTCCTGACCGTGGTGGCGGCCCCCCTGTAGGGCGGGGCGTGGCAGGAGTGGGCGTACAAGCACCAGTTGGCGACGGCGGCCGTGGCGGGCATCGGTCTGCGGGGAGCGCAGACGGTTCTGGCGGTCGCATTCCTGGCGGGTGCACGCCTCGCTGCGGCCTGGTACCCCACCGGGAGCCACGCTGAGTCCCCGATGGGCGTGCTGACCCAGGTCAGCGTTCTGCTGTGGGTCACTCTCGTCGCCTGGCTCGCTTCCCGGCTGTTCGACTCCTACCGGCGGCTTCGCGAATCCGGGCGTGGAGCGGGTGAGGCCGAGGTCCGACGCGCCGTGGAACGCGCACGCCGACAGGAGCGGGAGGCCCAGCGCCGCGTACTGCACGAGACCGCGCTGGCGACCCTCACCGCGATCGCACGCGGCGGGCTGGACCACCGCACGGCGCAGGTACGCGCCCGATGCGCCAGCGACGCGGTCCGGCTACGCCTTCTCCTCCAGGGGAAGGACGCGGGGCCGCCGGACGGTCTTCGCGGCACCCTGGCGGATACGGCACGGCAGGCGCACGACCTCGGCGCACAGGTACACGTGATGTGCGGGACGTCTCCGAGGAACCACCGCGTGAGGTCGTGCGAGCGCTCGGCACGGCGACCCGCGAGGCGTTGAACAACGTGGCCCGCCACTCCGGGACCACGACGGCCTGGGTTACCGCGCGTCTCCGCCGGGGAGGTGTCATGGTCTCCGTCGTCGACCGCGGGCGGGGATTCGGCCTGTGCCACTCGATCCGCCGACCTGTGGAGGAGGTCGGCGGATCAGTGCGTGTGCGCAGTGTCCCGGGCGAGAGCACGACCGTGGAACTGAGGTGGCCGCGGTGATCACGGTCGCGGCCGTCGACGACGACCGCATGCTCCTCCAGGGGCTGGCCGCCCCACCTACACCAAGCTGGATCTTCTCGCTCGTGTCAGGGAGGACGGCCTGCTGCGCCGCAGCGGCCTCAGGGAGTGAGGGCGCCACGGTACCGTCCTTCGCGGGGACCACACGCGGGAAGGAAGAAGCCCTCTCGTTGCCATGTCCCGATCTCAGCCGCCGTCGGCCCGTGGTCCTCGTTCGTCGCCGTGTCCGGTGCGCCGTGTGTCTGTGTCATACCTACATCACGACAGTTCGAAGCGCTTTCGTTCCAGGGAGGAAGGAGAAGCTACAACTTTCTCGAACCAGCGAAGATGCCTGCGGCCGACATCGCTGTCACGAGCTGTGGCGACAGAGGCTTACTCCCCTTGACGACGAAACCAACACAGGGGAGAGCCAGTGGCCGAGGAGCGCAGGGCTTTCACGATCCATGAGCTGTACGAGCTGCCCGCCGCGGTCGATCTGATGACGGCCGCTCGCGCTCTGCACATGGGGCGAACGACGGCCTACAAGCTCGCCGGCAGTGGTGAGTTCCCCTGTCGGCTGCTCCGCTACGGCGGGACCTACCGGGTGGTCACAGCGGAGCTCCTGGAGCTGCTGGGCGTACCCCTGCCGGAGAGGGGTGCGTCAGATAGAGTCGAGTCGACATAGCGATTCGATCTGTTGTCGACTTGGCGTCCTGTCGGTACCGCTCAGTGCCGGGGAAGTGCCCGCTCTGACAGGAGATGCCGTGGGCTCCCACGGTCAGATGACGGTCAAAAGAGGAAGAGCCCCGCTCTCCGCATGGGAGAACAAGGCTCTGAACTGCACAAACCGTGTGGGCGTACCAGGACTTGAACCTGGGGCCTCATCCTTATCAGGGATGCGCTCTAACCGACTGAGCTATACGCCCTCGTTCCGAGTGGAACTCTACCGCATCCGCGGGACCGGGGCGAACCGGCTGAAGCGGGGCGGACGTGAGGCGGGACGCGGTGTCCGCGTCCCTCTCCACCTCCCATTTTACCCCCGTCCGGAAGTGCTCGGGACGGAGCGGGAGGGCGCGCGGCCCGGTCCGGACCGGGCCGCGCGGGTGGGGCCTACTCGGCCTCGGAGAGCGTCACGTCGATGCCGCCGACCAGGTCGGCGACCAGGTTGTAGAGCATGGCGCCCACGGTGGACAGAGCGGTGATCAGCACGATGTTCAGCGCGCCGACCACGCCGGTGTAGCCCAGCACCCGGCCGGGGGAGAACCACGCGGCCGGGTTGAGGCCGAGCTCGTCCTCGCCGCCGTCGCCCTCCAGGAGCGCGGTGATCATGTTGGTCAGCTCTTCGAAGACGCCGAGCATGGACAGCGTCGCGTAGATCACCGCGATCGCCACGAACAGGACGATGAAGCAGACCAGCGAGACGACGAAGCTGAACTTCATCACCGACCACGGCTCCACCCGGGAGACCGTCAGGTGCGCTTTGCGGCTGGACATGCTCGCCTTCACGGCACTCGGTCCCTGCGGCACCGAGGACTTGGCTTCGGACACTGGTGTTCCCCCCGCTTGGGAGCGGTCCTCCGCCACGTCGGTGGGCTCCGCGGCCGTCTCGTCGGCCACGTCCTCTGCCGGAGCCTCCGACGCCTCAGCGGACGCCTCGTCGGCTTCGTCGGTCACGGCGGCCCCCGCTGCCGTGTCCTTCTCGGCCGTCTCCACGTCCCCGGCGGTCTCCGGGTCGGACTCGTTCGTGGTGGTGTTCCGCTGGTTGTCAGACATAGAAACGTTACCGCTGGACTTTCCTTGAGAACGGGTGATGGGCACTACCGAGGGTCGCGGGGTCGGTTCCGCCGGGCCCCGCGACCCTTGTGGGGCCTAACGCGCAGTCTAGGCCTGCGGGTTGCCTTCCCCGGCGACCGCGGTCTCGGCCGTGTCGACGGCCTCCTCCTCGGCGGCCTCGGCGTTGCGGGCCACGGCCACGATCTTGTTGCCGCTGTCCAGGTTCATCAGGCGGACGCCCATGGTGGTGCGGCCGGAGCGCTTGATCTCGCCGGCACCGGTGCGGATGACCCCGCCCGCGGAGGTGATCGCGAAGATCTCGTCCACCTCGGGGTCGACCATCATGGCGCCGACCAGCTTGCCGCGCGCCTCGACGACCTTGGCCGTGAGCACGCCCTTGCCGCCCCGGTTCTGCACCGGGTACTGCTCGGAGGGGGTGCGCTTGGCGTAGCCGTTCTCGGTGGCCACCAGGACGTCCGTGGAGCCGTCCTCGGGGCGGATGACGTCCATGCTCAGCAGGTAGTCGCCCTCCAGGAAGCGCATGCCGATCACTCCGCTGGTGGCGCGGCCCATGGGACGCAGCGACTCGTCGGAGGCCGGGAATCGGATCGCCTGGGCGTCGCTGGAGATCAGCAGCAGGTCGTCGTCGGGGAAGACCAGCCGGGCGGCGATGAGCTCGTCGCCCTCGCGCAGGTTGATCGCGATGATGCCCGAGGAGCGCGAGGAGTCGAAGTCCTCCAGCCGGGACTTCTTGACCAGGCCCTCGCGGGTGGCGAGCACCAGGTAGGGGGCCGCCTCGTAGTCGCGCAGCGCCATGATCTGCGCGATCTCCTCACCCGGCTGGAACGGGAGCAGGTTGGCCACGTGCTGGCCGCGCGCGTCACGGGCGGCCTCGGGCAGCTCGTAGGCCTTCGTGCGGTACACCCGGCCCTGGTTGGTGAAGCACAGGATCCAGTGGTGGGTGGTGGTGACGAAGAAGTGCTGGACGATGTCGTCCTGCTTGAGCTGGGCCCCCCGCACGCCCTTGCCGCCGCGCTTCTGGGCGCGGTAGTTGTCGATGCGCGTGCGCTTGGCGTACCCGCCGCGGGAGATCGTGACGACCACGTCCTCCTCGGCGATGAAGTCCTCCATGCGCATGTCGCCCTCGAAGGGGATGATGTGCGTGCGCCGCTCGTCGCCGTACTTCTCGACGATCTCGCCGAGCTCCTCGCGGATGATGCTCCGCTGGCGCGAGTCCGAGGAGAGGATGTCGTTGTAGTCGGCGATCTGCGCCATCAGCTCGTCGTACTCGGACGTGAGCTGATTGCGCTCCAGGGCGGCCAGCTTGCGCAGCTGCATGTCGAGGATGGCGCGGGCCTGGACGTCGTCGATCTCCAGGAGGCCCATCAGGCCGGTGCGGGCCTCGTCGGCCGAGGCGCTGGCCCGGATGAGGCTGATCACCTCGTCGATGCGGTCCAAGGCCCGCAGCAGCGCGCGCAGGATGTGCACCCGCTCCTCCGCCTTGCGCAGCAGGTAGCGGGTCCGGCGGACGATGACCTCGACCTGGTGCCTGACCCAGTAGCGGATCATCTGGTCCAGGCGCAGGGTCCGCGGCACCCCGTCGACCAGCGCGAGCATGTTCGCGCCGAAGGTCTCCTGGAGCTGGGTGTGCTTGTAGAGGTTGTTCAGCACGACCTTGGCCACGGCGTCGCGCTTGAGCACGATGACCAGGCGCCGGCCGGTGCGGCCGCTGCTCTCGTCGCGCACGTCGGCGATGCCGGTGATCTTGCCGTCCTTGACCAGGTCGGCGATCTTGAGCGCGAGGTTGTCCGGGTTGACCTGGTAGGGCAACTCGGTGATGACCAGCGTCTGGCGGCCGCGCCGGTCCTCCTCGACCTCGACCACGGCGCGCATGGTGATGGAGCCGCGCCCGGTCCGGTAGGCCTCCTCGATGCCGCGCGTGCCGACGATGAGCCCGCGGGTGGGGAAGTCCGGGCCCTTGATCCGGGCGATGAGCGCGTCCAGCAGCTCCTCGTCCTCGGCCTCGGGGTGCTCCAGGAACCAGTAGACGCCCTCGGCCACCTCGCGGAGGTTGTGCGGCGGGATGTTGGTGGCCATACCGACCGCGATGCCCGAGGAACCGTTGACCAGGAGGTTCGGGAAGCGGGCGGGCAGCACGACGGGCTCGGAGGAGCGGCCGTCGTAGTTGGGCCGGAAGTCGACGGTCTCCTTGTCGATGTCCCGGAGCATCTCCATGGCCAGCGGCGCGAGCTTGCACTCGGTGTAGCGCATGGCGGCGGCCGGGTCGTTGCCCGGGGAGCCGAAGTTGCCGTTGGGGTCGACCAGCGGCATCCGCATGGACCACCACTGGGCGAGGCGCACCAGGGTGTCGTAGATGGCGCTGTCACCGTGCGGGTGGTAGTTGCCCATCACGTCGCCGACGACGCGGGCGCACTTGAAGAACCCCCGGTCGGGGCGGTATCCGCCGTCGTACATCGCGTAGAGCACGCGCTGGTGCACCGGTTTGAGGCCGTCGCGCACGTCGGGCAGGGCGCGGCCGACGATGACCGACATGGCGTAGTCGAGGTAGCTGCGCTGCATCTCGACCTGGATGTCGACCGGTTCGATCCGGTCGGTGGTCCGCAGCGCGGCCTCCACGGCGGAGTCCGCTCCCTCAGGTCCCTCGGGAACGTCCGGGTTGTTCGCATCCGTCACGGATGTCGATCCCTTCTACGAAGCTTGTTTGAGCGTGGTTCCCGTCCGGGCGGATCCCGGACCGGGGACTCCCTAGATGTCCAGGAAGCGGACGTCCTTGGCGTTGCGCTGGATGAAGGAGCGCCGGGACTCGACGTCCTCGCCCATGAGCACGCTGAACATCTCGTCGGCCTGGGCGGCGTCCTCCAGGCTGACCTGGAGCAGCAGCCGGTGATCGGGGTCCATCGTGGTGTCCCACAGCTCGTTGGCGTTCATCTCGCCCAGACCCTTGAAGCGCTGGACCAGGTCGCGCGGGCGCGGGTCCTTCTTGCCCGCGGCGATCCCGGCCTCGATGAGGCGGTCCCGCTCGGCGTCGGAGAAGGCGTAGTCCGAGTCGCTGCCGCGCTGGTCCCACTTGATCTTGTACAGCGGCGGCGAGGCGAGGTACACGTTGCCCGCCTCGACCAGCGGCTTCATGAAGCGGAAGAGCAGGGTGAGCAGCAGCGTGCGGATGTGCTGGCCGTCGACGTCGGCGTCGGCCATGAGGATGATCTTGTGGTACCGGAGCTTGCTGGCGTCGAAGTCCTCGTGGATGCCGGTGCCCAGGGCGGTGATGATCGCCTGGACCTCCTGGTTCTTGAGGATGCGGTCGATCCGGGACTTCTCGACGTTCAGGATCTTGCCCCGGATGGGCAGGATGGCCTGGTTGTGCGGGTTGCGGCCGCCCTTGGCCGAGCCGCCCGCGGAGTCGCCCTCCACGATGTAGAGCTCGCACTCCTCCGGGTTGGTCGACTGGCAGTCGGACAGCTTGCCGGGGAGGGAGGTGGACTCCAGCAGGGTCTTGCGCCGGGTGAGGTCGCGCGCCTGGCGGGCCGCGATACGGGCGCGCGCCGCCTGGCTGGCCTTGGACACGATGTCCTTGGCCTCGCCGGGGTTGCGCTCGAACCAGTCGCGCAGGTGCTCGTTGGTGACCTTCTGGACGAAGGACTTGGCCTCGGTGTTGCCCAGCTTGGTCTTGGTCTGGCCCTCGAACTGCGGATCGGCCAGCTTGACCGAGATGATCGCGGTCAGGCCCTCGCGGATGTCGTCGCCGGTGAGGTTGTCGTCCTTCTCCCTCAGCAGCTTCTGGTCGCGGGCGTACCGGTTGACCAGGGTGGTCAGCGCGGAGCGGAAGCCCTCCTCGTGGGTGCCGCCCTCAGCCGTGTTGATGGTGTTGGCGAAGGTGTGCACCGACGAGGTGTAGGACTGGTTCCACTGCATCGCGATCTCGACCGAGATGCCCTCTCCCTCCTCCTCGAAGGAGATGATCGAGGCGTGCGCGGGTTCCTTCTTCGCGTTGATGTGCTTGACGAAGTCGGACAGCCCCTCCTCGTAGTGGAAGGTGTTGACCGTCGGGCCGCCGTCGGTGTGCTCGGGCCGCTCGTCTCGGATGGTGATGGACAGCCCCTTGTTGAGGAAGGCCATCTCCTGCATGCGGCGGGCGAGCGTCTCGAAGGTGAAGTCGGTGGTCTCGAAGATGGAGTCGTCCGGCCAGAAGGTGATCTGGGTACCGGTCTCTTCGGTCTCCTCGCCCCGGACCAGCTCGCCGGTGGGCGCGGTCATCTCGTAGCGCTGGCGCCACACGTGGCCGTCGCGGCGGATCTCCACGTCCAGGGCGGTGGACAGCGCGTTGACGACCGAGACGCCGACACCGTGCAGACCGCCGGAGACCGCGTAGGACTTGCCGTCGAACTTGCCGCCCGCGTGCAGCGTGGTGAGCACGACTTCGACCGCGGGGCGCTTCTCCACCGGGTGGAGGTCGGTGGGGATGCCGCGGCCGTTGTCGGCCACGCACACGCCGCCGTCGGCCAGCAGGGTCACCTCGATGGCGCTGGCGTGCCCCGCCAGGGCCTCGTCGACCGAGTTGTCGACCACCTCGTAGACCAGGTGGTGCAGGCCCCGCTCCCCGGTGGAACCGATGTACATTCCGGGGCGCTTGCGGACTGCCTCAAGCCCCTCCAGAACCGTGATTGATCGAGCGTCGTAGGCCAAGTGGGTACACCCTCCTGCTGGGGACGCCTGCCGTGCGCGGCCGAGCGGACGACCGCCAACCCGCGGCAGGGTGATCGAGAGGGTCGGCGTGCCGCGACACCTGGGGGATCACCGTTCACCGCAGCGTCCGTCCGCCCACCCTCTTCTGGGGGCGTGGTACCGGCTACAGGCGTCTGAAGAACCGTCTCCATGATACCCCGCGCGGTGCGACAAAGTGGCATTGGCGGCCCTGTGCCGCCTCACAACGAACGTTCGGGGAGGGAGTCGAGTCCCTACACGCGGGAAGCCCTCCACGCAAGTCCCGGTGCGGTTGAGTGGCGCCTGCGCGGACCGACCCCGGAGGTCGAACGGACGGTCGGCCGGAGCCCGCCGAGCGGGCTCCGGCCGCGGGAAACCCCGTTCACCTGCGGATATCCACAGGCTGTGGACGGCCGGGAGCGGAGCGCCCCGGAAACGGGCGGGGCTCAGCGGCGGCGGGCGCCGGGGCCGCGGACCTTGATGGACACCACCGTGCCGTCGCCCAACTCCTGGTTCAGGCGGCGGATGAGATCACGCGTCATCGTTCGCGCCTGCGTGGCCATCGTCGGTGAATCAGCTACCAGGACCAGTTCACCTTCCGAATAACTTTCCGGACGGAGCCTTTTGGCGTTGAACTCGCCAACGATGTCGGCCCAGCGGCCGAACACCCCGCCGACGGCCACCTGCTCCTGCCAGCCGTGCTCGATCAGCCAGGTACGCACGGCCTCACCGAACATCTGGGGCTCGTTGCGTGACCGCAACCGGCCACGCCGCCGCGCGCGGGGGGCGCCGCGGGGCACCGCGCCCCGGTCCCGGGCCTCGGCCCGGGCGCGGGCCAGCGCCTGCCGGGCCAGGTCCGCACCGGATGCGCTCGGGGGAGCGGAGGCGCCGGACCCGGGGGAGGCGGGCGCCCCGTCCACAGGCTGTGGACGCAGGCCGCCCGGGCCGGACGCGTCCGGCCCGGGCGCCGACGGACCGTCCACAGGGTGTGGATAGCGCTCACTCACTCTCGACGCCCCCCTCGCGCACGCCGAAGCGGGCCCCGTCCAGCTCCTCGGGGATGTCCTCGGGCACGGCCGCGGTCACCAGGACCTGCTCGGCGTCGCGCACCCGCTCGGCGAGCCTGCGCCGGCGCTCGGTGTCCAGTTCGGCGAACACGTCGTCCAGGATGAGCACCGGGTCGTCGCCGTCGGAGCGCAGGAGGTCGAAGGCGGCCAGCTTGAGGGAGAGCGCGTAGGACCACGACTCGCCCTGGCTGGCGTAGCCCTTGGCTGGCAGGTCGCCCAGCCGCAGGTGCAGGTCGTCGCGGTGCGGCCCCACCAGGCTGATCCCGCGCTGGAGTTCGCGGTCGCGCTCCCGGGCCATGGCCGAGCGCAGGATTTCCACAAGCTGTGGACGGTCGGCGGGCAACCCCTCGCCCTCGGCCGCCGCCCCGCTGCGGTAGCTCGGGACCGCCGGGCCGCCGGAGTCGGCCAGGCCGGCGTAGGCGCGGTCCACCCGCGGGCGCAGCTCCTCCACCAACTCCAGTCGTGCGGCCAGCAGCTCGGCCCCCGCCTCGGCCAGGTGGTCGCCCCACACCTCCAGCGTGCTCAGGTCGGGCGCGGAGCGCTGCTTGAACATGCGGCCCGAGACCGACTTGAGCAGGGCGTTGCGCTGCTTGAGCACCCGGTCGTAGTCGGCGCGCACGCCCGCCATCCGGGGGGCGCGGGCCACCAGCAGGTCGTCCAGGAAGCGGCGCCGCTCGCCCGGGTCGCCCTTGACCAGGGCCAGGTCCTCGGGGGCGAACAGCACCGTGCGCAGGATCCCGAGGACCTCGCGCGGACGGGGCGCGGGCGCCTGGTTGATCCGGGCGCGGTTGGCCCTGCCGGGGTTGAGCTCCAGGTCCACCACCATGGACCGCTCGTCGCGCACCACCTTGGCCCGGATGATCGCGCGGGGCGCGCCCAGGCGCACGAGCGGGGTGTCGGAGGAGACCCGGTGGCTGCCGAGGGTGGCGACGTAGCCGATCGCCTCGACCAGGTTGGTCTTTCCCTGGCCGTTGGCGCCGACGAACACGTTCACGCCGGGGCCCATCTCCAGAAGGGCCTGGGCGTAGGACCGGAAGTCGGCCAGTTGCAGGTGGGATACGTACATCCGGCCTTCCTCCTGGGGCGGTGGCGCGGAAAAGGTGCGGGGGAAGGGTGGGGCACGGGGACGGCCCGGTACGGGCGCGTCCCCGGAAGGGTGGGAGAACGCGTGGCGGCGGGTCGCCTCAGACGTCGTCCGAGGTCTCGGCCCGGTGCACGGCGTGTCCGCCGAACTGCTGGCGCAGGGCCGCCACGACCTTCATGGCCGGGCTGTCGTCCTGGCGGGAGGAGAAGCGGGCGAAGAGGGAGGAGGTGATCGCCGGGGCGGGCACGGCCAGGTCCACGGCGGCCTGGACGGTCCAGCGGCCCTCGCCGGAGTCGTCGGCGTAGCCGCGCAGCCGGGACAGGTCCGGGTCCTCCTCCAAGGCCCGGGAGAGCAGGTCGAGCAGCCAGGAGCGCACCACGGTGCCCTCGCGCCAGCTCTCGAAGGTGCCGGGGACGTCGTCCACCAGGCCCGAGGCGACCATGAGCTCGTAGCCCTCGCCGAAGGCCTGCATCATGCCGTACTCGATGCCGTTGTGCACCATCTTCACGAAGTGCCCGGCGCCGACGAGCCCGGCGTGGACGAAGCCGCCGCCCTCGTCGGGGGTCAGCGAGTCGAAGACCGGGCGGGCCCGCTCGACGTCCTCGGCCGGGCCGCCGACCATGATGCCGTAGCCGTTCTCGCGCCCCCAGACGCCGCCGCTGACCCCGGCGTCGAGGTAGCCGATCCCCTTCTCCGCCAGCGCCTTGGCCCGGACGCGGTCGTCCGCGTAGTGGGAGTTGCCGCCCTCGATGATGAGGTCGCCCGAATCCAGCAGGTCGCCCAGTTCGGCGACGGTCGCGGCGGTGGGGTCGCCCGCGGGGACCATCACCCAGACCACCCGCGGGGCGGCCAGGCGGTCCACGAGCGCGGCCAGGGTGTCGACGTCGCGCTCCGGCGAGGCGACGTCGTAGCCGACGACCTCGTGGCCCTTGTCCCTCAGGCGGGCGGCCATGTTGCCGCCCATCTTGCCGAGGCCGATCATTCCGAGCTGCATGTGGTTGCTCCCCTTCGCCGCCTGTGGTTGGAGGCCTGACCCGCTCCGGGGCGCGGACCGGGTCAGGCTGGTGCCAGTCAATCGAACCAATCGCGGATCAGCCCGGCTGACGCACCGGCATGATCAGGTAGCGGTACTCGGGGGAGGAGCCCTCCTCCGCGGGCTTGCCGGTGAGGATCGACGGCTTGGTCGAGGTGGTGAAGTTCATCCGGGCCACGTCGGTGCCGATGGCGCCGAGCCCGTCCAGCAGGAAGCCGGAGTTGAACGCGATCTGGATGTCGTCGCCCTCCAGGTCCGCCTCCAGGACCTCCACGGCCTGGGCCTCCTCGCCGGTGCCCGCCTCCAGGACGAGCTGTCCCTGGGTGAAGGACAGCCGCAGCGGGGTGTTGCGCTCGGCGACCAGCGAGACGCGCTTGACGGCCTCCACGAACTCCGAGCGGCTGACCTCGGCGACGGAGTTGAACGTGTCCGGCAGCAGGGAGCGGTACTTGGGGAACTCGCCGTCCAGCAGGCGGGTGGTGGTGCGGCGGCCGCCGCCCTCGAAGCCGATCATGCCCTCGCCGCCGCCGCTGTTGGAGAGGGCGATCGAGATCTCGGCGCCCGAGGTGAGCGACTTGGCGGTGTCGTGGAGGGTCTTGGCCGGGACCAGCGCGACCGCGGACAGGTCGGGGTTCTCCGGCTTCCAGGTGAGTTCGCGCACGGCCAGGCGGTAGCGGTCGGTGGAGGCGAGCGTGATGGTCTCGCCCTCGATCTCCACGCGCACACCGGTGAGCATGGGCAGGGTGTCGTCCCGGCCCGCGGCGACGGCCACCTGGCTGACCGCGGCGGCGAAGGCGTCGCTGCCGACGGTCCCGCTCACACCGGGCATCTCCGGGAGCGTGGGGTAGTCCTCCACCGGCATGGTGGTCAGGGTGAACTTGGCGCTGCCGCCGGTGACCACGACCTTCGGGCCCTCGGTGGCGACCTGCACCGGCTGCGGGGGGAGGTTGCGGGTGATCTCGGCCAGGAGCTTGCCGGTGACCAGGACCTTGCCCGGCTCCTCGACCTCGACGTCCACCGCGGCCTGGGTGGAGACCTCGTAGTCGAAGCCCGACAGGCGCAGCTGCTGGCGGCCGTCGAACTCACCGGCCTCCAACAGGATCCCGACGAGCACCGGGACCGACGGGCGTGTCGGGAGTGTGCGCGCGGTCCAGGCGACCGCCTCGGCCAGTACGTCGCGTTCGACCCGGAACTTCACTTTCCGACTCACTTTCCGCACGACCGGTTGTGCCGGTCGAAGCCTCAACGTTGCAGGTCGTGGATCTGTGGGTCTGCCGGGGGCTCCCTCCACAGGGTGTGGACGACCGCGCCGGAGCGCGGGCGGCCGGTGCCGCGGGGAGCCTCCCCGGATCCCGTGTGTGTCACCGTCCGGACCCGGGCGGCGGAGGACAGGGGCGAGACCACACGTTACCCGGATTCACCCGCTGCCGCTGACAGCTCGGCACCGTGCTGTCGTCGCACCCGACTCGGAGCGTTGTCCACAGATTTTCCGCGGAGCGGTTGTGAAGCCACATCTGGGTTAATGAAGGTGCGCAGTAGTAGTAGGGCCTGTGGATAATGTGGATAACCCTTGTTTTCGCTGGTCAGAGCCGGGATTTCTGTCCACAGGCCCTGTGGGTAACCCTGTGGGTAACTCGGGCCGCCTGTGGACAGTTCGAGCCGTCCCCAGGTTTTCCACACTCCGTCCACAGCTCCGTCCACAGGTTTTCCCCAGGTTGTCCACAACAGCCGGTGGTGAGGTGATGGGATCACGTGCTCTCCTGTCCACAGGAACGGGGGCAGTTACCCACAGCCTAGAAGCGGTTTTCCACAAGTTATCCACAGGGTTGTCCACAGAATTGACCCCTCTCCTGTGGATAACTTCGCCGAAGAGGCGCAAAATTTTTTTCTGACCGCTTCCGCAGAACGCCCGAACCCGGGCAAAGAGGCTGTGCACAGGTTTGTCCACAGGACCCCTTCCTCTTCTGTGCAACGGTCGTTGGCACAGTGGCCGCCGGAACCGGTGTGGGAAGGGCAACAGCCTCGGCGAACAGGGTGATCCGGCACCTTCGAGGCACCAGCCGGGTCACGGCCGACGAGACATCCCAACCGGGACGTACGCCCGCACAAGCCTGTGGATAACCCCGCGAAAGGGCGCGGAACCTGTGGATAACAGCGGGCCGCCCCGTGGCGGGGCGGCCCTGTGCACAACCTGTGGAACCGGTGGAGCGGGACCGGTGGAGTCGTCGAACCGATGCGGCCGGGGAACCGGCGGAGCGGCCGGGTCAGCCCATCGAGGGCTGGTCCTTGATCCGGCTGGTGAGCTCGTGCACCTGGTTGTAGATGGACCGGCGCTCGGCCATCAGCGCGCGCACCTTGCGGTCGGCGTGCATCACCGTGGTGTGGTCGCGGCCGAACTGCTGCCCGATCTTGGGGAGGGAGAGCTCGGTCAGCTCCCGGCACAGGTACATGGCGATCTGTCGGGCGGTCACCAGCACCCGCGAGCGCGAGGTCCCGCACAGGTCCTCGACCGTCAGGCCGAAGTAGGCGGCCGTCTGGGACATGATCGCCCCGGCGGTCACCTCGGGCACCTCGGTGCTGGGCACCAGGTCCCGCAGCACCTGGCTGGTCAGGTCCAGGTCCACCGACTGCCGGTTCAGGCTCGCGAACGCGGTGACCCGGATCAGCGCGCCCTCCAGCTCCCGGATGTTGGTGGAGATCTTGCTGGCGATGAACTCCAGCACCTCCGGCGGTGCGGCCAGCCCCTCCTGCGCCGCCTTCTTGCGCAGGATGGCGATCCGCGTCTCCAGCTCGGGCGGCTGGACGTCGGTGAGCAGCCCCCACTCGAACCGGCTGCGCATCCGGTCCTCCAGCGTGGTCAGCTGCTTGGGCGGCCGGTCGCTGGAGATGACGATCTGCTTGTCGGAGTTGTGCAGCGTGTTGAAGGTGTGGAAGAACTCCTCCTGCGTCTGCTCCTTGTTCTCCAGGAACTGGATGTCGTCCACCAGGAGCACGTCGATGTCCCGGTAGCGGCGGCGGAAGCCGTCGGCCTTGCCGTCCCGGATCGAGTTGATGAACTCGTTGGTGAACTCCTCGGAGCTGACGTAGCGCACCCGCGAGCCCTCGTACAGGCGGTGCGTGTAGTGCCCGATGGCGTGCAGCAGGTGGGTCTTGCCCAGCCCGGAGCCGCCGTGGATGAACAGCGGGTTGTAGGCCTTGGCCGGGGCCTCGGCCGCCGCCACCGACGCGGCGTGCGCGAACCGGTTGCTGGAGCCGATGACGAAGGTGTCGAAGGTGTACTTGGGGTTCAGGTGCGCGTGCTCGCCGGCCGGGGCCTCCTGGGAGCGGCCCGGGGGAGCGGGGGCCGGCTCGCTCTCGGCGGCGGGCTCCTCCGGCTCCTCGGCCGGGGGCTCCCCCTCCTCCACCGCGGCCTCGGCGGGCTCCTCCTTCGGGGTCTCCCAGCGGTTGGGCCGGTCCCACTCGGGGCCGGACCAGGACTGCTGCTCCAGCGCGGAGGGCTGCTCCCACAGCGGCGGGGCGGTGGGCGTCTCCTGGGGAGAGGCGAAGGTCTGCTGGACCCAGGGCGCGGGGGCGTCGCGGACCGTGTGCGGCTCCTCCTCGGTGCCGGAGGGCGCGGGGCTGAGCAGGTCGGCCTGGTTCTCCGGCCCGGGCGCCGGGGGGTCGGGCCGCTCGACGGCCACCGGGCGCGCGTGCTGCCCGCGCGGCGCCTCCGGCGGCGGGAAGGAGCTCTGCTGGGGCGGTGCCGGGCGTCCGTAGGCGCCGGGGGGCGCGGGGGTGGGCGGCGGTGTCTGCACGGCGGTGGGGTCGACCGTGACCGCGACCCGGATCTCCCGGCCCAGGTGGGCGGACAGCGCCTTGCTGATCGCCGGGTACAGGCGGGTCTCCAGCACCTTCTTGGTGAACTCGTTGGGCGCCGCGATGAGCGCGGTGTCCTCGATCAGACCCAGCGGACGGGTCTGCGGCAGCCACGCGCGCTGGTGCGCGGGCAGTGAGTCGTTGTCGATCCCGTCCAGCACGCTGGACCAGACCACTGCGAGGTTGACCTGTGCGTCAGCCAAGGTGACCTGCCATGGGTTCAGTCCCTTCGGTGCGGTGCGGAGTGGGAAGGGGGTGCCGGGAGCGACTTCCCATTGTCCCCCCTGCCGGGAGGTGTCGGTGCTTCTGGGGGGTATGGGCTTGTGGATAACTTCACTGCGACGGAAGACACCAAGCCTTTGACTACCTCCGGTATCCACAGGTTCGGGACGTTGTCCACAGGTTTTCCACAGGGTTATCCACAGGATGGCAGATCTTCGTCCACAGTGCAGAGTTATCCACAATCTGCAGGTCAGATGGCGTGTGCGAGAGCTTCTGCGCCGCCCGGGGCCGGAACGGCGGGGGTGGGCGCCGCGTTATCCACAGGCTGAGGTTATCCACAGAGGCGGGGGGCTGGGGAAGTCGCACACGCCTGTGGACAACCACGGGTCCCGGGAAGTGCCCGGGACCCGGGCCCCGAGGACGGGACCCGGCGGGCGGCCGATTTGACCGCGACGGGACCAGGTCGTATCTTCTTTATGCTTATGCCGCTGATCTGCCTGCGCCCGTGATCCCACGGTGGCGCGGTGACGGCTCATGCACCCTGAGGCCCCGCATATCCTGGGGGTCTGTCGTAGTACTTTCCTGACACGCCCCTGGAGCCAGTAGTGAGCAAGCGTACGTACCAGCCGAACAACCGGCGTCGCGCGAAGGTCCACGGCTTCCGGCTGCGCATGCGTACGCGCGCCGGTCGCGCCATCATCGCCTCGCGTCGCCGCAAGGGGCGCGCGGCGCTGACCGTGAGCCACTAGGCCACGCTCAGCCCCACGTTTCTTCGGACCGGTCCGGCCTCTTCGCCGGCCGGTCCCTTTTTCGTGGAAGGAACCCGATGCTCTCGCCGAGGAACCGGATGCGCCACAGCGCGGAGTTCGGCTCCGTCATGCGCTCGGGACGGCGCTCGTCCCGGGACGCCCTGGGCGTGGTCTACCTCGCCCGCGCCGCGTCCGACGACCCGCCACGGGTCGGCTTCGTGGTGAGCAAGGCGGTCGGGGGAGCGGTCGTGCGCAAGCGCGTGCAGCGCAGACTGCGCCACCTGATGCGGCCCCGGTTGGCGGTTCTGCCAACCGGTAGCCTGCTGGTAGTGCGCGCCAGACCCTCCGCCGCCACCGCGCGGCACCGGGAGCTGGCCGCGCAACTCGACGACGCGATCGCCGCGGCGACGCGTCCCCGGGGAACGTCGTCGCGCCGCCGCTCCCCGGCGAGAAGCCGAACAGTGGGGAACCGCTGCCCCGACGCGGGCGGAGAACGGTGGACGGGCTGATGACCGAGCACAGACCGACGGTGCTGGCACGTGCGCTGATCCTGCCGATCCGGGGCTACCAGCGTTTCATCAGCCCGCTCTTCCCCCCGGTGTGCCGTTTCTACCCTTCGTGCAGCGCCTACGCCGTCGAGGCGCTGCGCGTGCACGGCGCCCTCTACGGGTTGTGGCTGGGGGCCCGGCGCATCGCCCGGTGCCACCCCTTCAACCCCGGAGGTCTGGATCCGGTTCCGCCTCGCGGGGGGCGCCGGACCGCGGGCGGAGCCGGGCACACCGGAACCGCTCCCGAGGATCAGTAGCTGAACCGAATCACATAGGAGTTGGCCGGTGCTGGACTGGCTTTACAACATCGTCGGCTGGATCTTGGTCCAGATCCACGCGGGTCTGACCTTCATCGGCCTCGACACTGACAGCGGCTGGGCCTGGGGCCTGTCGATCGTCCTGCTCACCGTGCTGATGCGGCTCCTGCTGGTGCCGCTGTTCGTCAAGCAGATGAACACGCAGCGCAAGATGCAGGACATCCAACCCAAGATCATGAAGCTGCGGGAGCGCTACAAGCACGACAAGGAGCGCCTGCAGAAGGAGTCGATGAAGCTCTACCAGGAGAGCGGAACCAACCCGATCATGGGCTGCCTTCCGCTCCTCCTGCAGATGCCCGTCTTCTTCGCGCTCTTCAGCGTGCTGCGCAGCGTCGCCGAGGGCAACGTGCGCTACGGCTTCACCGAGGAGCTGGTCGAGAGCGCGCGTTCGGCGCTGATCTTCGAGGCCCCCATCGCGGCGCAGTTCAACAGCTCCCCCGACGACCTCCTCGCGCTCGGATCCAGCGACCCGATCATGGCCAAGGTGATCATCGCCATCGCCTGTGTGGTCATGGGCACGACGACCTTCCTCACCATGCGCCAGAGCATGAAGCGCAGCATCACGCAGATGCCCGACAACCCCATGATGCAGACCCAGAAGATCATGATGTACATGGCGCCCCTCTTCGGGCTCTTCGGTCTCATGATGCCGGTCGGCGTGCTCGTCTACTGGGTCACCTCCAACGTCTGGACCATGGGGCAGCAGCACTTCCTCTACAGCAGGCAGCCGGAGCCCGGCGAACCGGCCAAGGACGCCACCAAGGCCAACGGCTCCGCCAAGGGGATGCTCAGCCGGAAGAAGACGGCCGAATCCGCGCCTGAGCCGAAGGAAGAGCCTAAGATCGAACGCAAGCAGCCCAAGAAGCAGCCGCGTTCCAAGCGCTCCGGTGGCGGTTCCCGCTAGCGTCGCTTGGAGACGCGTTCGAGTGCGCAGGCGACGATGCCCCTGAGGCGTACGGCGGGATGAGGAGACGGGATCGCTGTGGCAAGTAGCGTGGAAGAGAGCGGTGGAGTAGCGGTGGCTGAGGCGCCTGAGGCCGGAATCGACATCGAGGCCCTGGAGAACGAGGGCGACATCGCCGCGGACTACATCGAGGGACTCCTCGACATCGCCGACTTCGACGGCGACATCGACATGGACGTCGAGGGAGACCGCGCGCTGGTCTCCGTCGTCGGCGCCACCCTCGACGAGCTCATCGGCGAGAGAGGCGAGGTCCTGGAGGCCCTCCAGGAGCTCACCCGCCTGGCCGTGCACCGGGAGACCGGTGAGCGCAGCCGTCTGATGCTGGACATCGGCGGTTACCGCGAGGGCCGGCGCAGGGTGCTCTTCCAGGTCGGTACCGAGGCCGCCGACAAGGTCAAGGAGTCCGGCGAGGCGTACTCGCTGGAGCCGATGACCCCGTTCGAGCGCAAGGTGGTGCACGACGCGGTGGCCGCCGCCGGTCTGCGCAGCGAGTCCGAGGGCGAGGAGCCGAACCGCTACGTGGTGGTGCACCCCGCCTCCTGAGGGAGCGGGCACCCCGAGGGGGTGGCGATGTTTCACGTGAAACGTCGCCACCCCCTTCCTGTTTCACGTGAAACCCCGGTGCTCCCCGCGCGTAGGATCATGGAGGGCCGCGCTGGCTCCAGCGCGGGGCCAAGGAAACGACGATGAACGAGTACAGGTGGTGACCGATGACCTCGGGCGCTGAGGAATCCGGCGTGGCGGAGGCCGTTTTCGGGAACTCCCTGCCGAAGGCGCGGCGCTACGCCGAACTGCTCGCCGATGACGGGGTGCGGCGGGGCCTGATCGGTCCCCGTGAGGTGCCGCGCCTGTGGGAGCGCCATCTCATCAACTGCGCCGTCGTCGAGGAGCTCCTCCCCGAGGGTGCCGAGGTGGTGGACATCGGCTCGGGGGCTGGCCTGCCCGGCCTGGTGCTCGGCCTGATGCGCCCCGACATCCGGATGGTCCTCCTCGAACCCCTCCTGCGCAGGACCGTCTTCCTCAACGAGGCGGTCGAGCTCCTGGACCTGCCCAACGTCGAGGTGCGGCGGGGCCGGGCCGAGGAGGCGCACGGGGAGCTCTACACCGACTTCGTGACCGCGCGCGCGGTCGCCCCGCTGTCCCGGCTCGCGGGATGGGCCCTGCCGCTGTTGCGCAAGGACGGCAGCCTCCTCGCGCTCAAGGGCGAGCAGGCGGAGGCCGAGTTGGCCGCGGCGGGGCAAGACGTTTCGAAACTGCGGCCTAGCGTTAGCGATGTGATCAGGGTGGGTCGGGGTAAAGTCGATCCCGCTACCACGGTCGTTCGCGTCACGGTGACATCCGACGGTGGTCCGCCCCGGAGCGGCAAGAAGAAGCGCGGACGGAAGAGGTGAACTCATTCGTGTCCCACAACAACGCCGATGTTTCACGTGAAACGTCGCCCGGCTACGGGGACCTGCTCGATGTTTCACGTGAAACACCGGCCGGTGCCCCCGAATCCCCGCTCGCCCGCGCGGCCATGGCGGCCCGCCGGCACGACGAGACCTGGCCCCGCCCCGCCTCCTGCCGGGTGATCGGTGTCGCCAACCAGAAGGGCGGCGTCGGCAAGACCACCACCACGGTCAACATCGCGGCGGCCCTGGCGATGCACGGACAGCGCGTCCTCGTGGTGGACCTGGACCCGCAGGGCAACGCCTCCACGGCCCTCGGCATGGAGCGCGACAACCAGACCCGGTCCATCTACCACTGCCTGGTGGAGGACGAGGAGATCCGCAAGCTCGCCCAGCCGGTGCCGGACATCCCCAACCTGTGGTGCGCCCCGGCCACCATCGACCTGGCCGGAGCCGAGATCGAGCTCGTCTCCCTCGTCGCGCGCGAGGCACGGCTCAAGCGGGCCTTCGCCGCCTACGACACCTCGGACCTGGACTACATCCTCATCGACTGCCCGCCCTCGCTCGGACTGCTCACGGTCAACGCGATGGTGGCGTGCGACGAGGTCATGATCCCGATCCAGTGCGAGTACTACGCCCTGGAGGGTCTGGGCCAGCTGCTGCGCAACGTGGAGCTCGTCCAGTCCCACCTCAACCCCGGGCTGGCGATCAGCACCATCCTGCTGACGATGTACGACGGCCGCACCCGGCTCTCGCAGCAGGTCGCCGACGAGGTGCGCTCGCACTTCGGGGACACCGTCCTGGAGACGCTGATCCCCCGCAGCGTCCGCGTGTCGGAGGCGCCCAGCTACGGCCAGTCGGTGATGACCTACGACCCGGCGTCCACCGGCGCGGTGGCCTACCTGCGGGCCGCCCGGGAGATCGCCCACCGGGCACAGCGAGACGGGCACAGTGAGACGGCCCGGCGGGCCTAGTTCGTGAGGAAGGAAAATTGCCGGTGAGCCAGCAGCGGCGAGGTCTGGGCAGGGGACTGGGAGCGCTCATCCCCCAGGGCCCCGCTCCGTCGGAGAGCGTACGGGAACCAGCGGAACCCGAGGCCGTCGAGCAGGTCGAGCAGCACGTGTCGGCGATGCCGGACGGGACGTACCTGGAGGAGATCGAGCTCGGCGCGATCACGCCGAACCCCCGACAGCCGCGGCACTACTTCGACGACCAGGCCCTGGAGGAGCTGCGCGACTCGATCAGCGAGGTCGGCCTCCTCCAGCCCGTCGTGGTGCGCAAGCTGGAGGGCGGGGGCGCGCCCCGGTACGAGCTGATCATGGGCGAGCGCCGGTGGCGGGCGAGCAAGGAGGCCGGCCTCGACCGGATCCCCGCGATCGTCCGGAGCACCAGCGACGACGAACTCCTCCGGGACGCCCTCCTGGAGAACCTGCACCGGCAGGAGCTCAACCCGCTGGAGGAGGCCGCGGCGTATCAGCAGCTGTTGGACGACTTCGGCGCCACCCACGGGGAGCTGGCCCAGCGGATCGGTCGGTCCCGCTCGCACATCACCAACACCCTGCGCCTGCTGAACCTGACGCCGAAGGTGCAGACGCGCGTGGCCGCCGGTGTGCTCAGCGCCGGACACGCGCGCGCCCTGCTGGGCGTGGAGGACCCCGACCTCCAGGACCGGCTCGCGGCCCGGGTGGTCCAGGAGGGTATCTCGGTGCGCTCCCTGGAGGAGATGGTCGCGCTCCGGGAGGCGCCGGACGAGGACAGGCCGCGGCGCACCTCGGCCCGGATCGCCAACCCGCCCCAGGTGGAGGAGTGGGCCACCCGTCTGGCGGACCGCCTGGACACCACCGTGAAGGTGGACATCGGCCGGAGGAAGGGCAAGATCGTCGTGGAGTTCGCGACGATGGAGGACCTGGAGCGCATCATCGGCCAGATGGACACCTGATCCCCGAGGCCGTGTTTCACGTGAAACACGGCCTCGGGGCCGCCCCGCGCGAGCGCTGTTTCACGTGAAACGTCCGGGCGCGCTCCGGGCGCGAGGGCGCCCCGCACGCTCCCCGGGCAGGCGAAGGCCCCCGGACGCTGAGGTTCCAGCAGTAGTCCGGGGGCCTCCGGCGGAGCGCGGTCGGGCCGGGGGTTACAGGAACTCGGCCAGGTCCTTCTCCAGGACGCGCTTGGGCTTGGCGCCGATGATCTGCTTGACGACCTCACCGTCCTTGTAGACGTTCATCGTCGGCAGGGACATCACGTTGTAGGCGCGCGGCGTGTTGGGGTTCTGGTCGGTGTTGAGCTTGACGATCTCGATCTTGTCGCCGTACTCCTCGGCCATCTTGTCCAGGACCGGGGCCATCTGCTTGCACGGGCCGCACCAGTCGGCCCAGAAGTCCACCAGGACCGGCTTGTCGCTGGCGAGGACGTCGTCCTTGAAGGAGTCGTCGGTAACGTGCTTGACAGTGGACATGGTTCTCCTTGGTTCGACGAAACCGGGATGGCGGGGGGTGGGTGGGCGGCTTTCCGGTCGCCCCGGGGAAGCCGCCCGGGGATGGTCAGTTGCCTCGCTCGGCGAGGTAGCGCTCGGCGTCCAGGGAGGCGGCGCACCCGGTGCCGGCGGCGGTGATGGCCTGGCGGTACTGGTGGTCGACCACGTCGCCCGCGGCGAAGACGCCCTCCAGGCTGGTGCGCGTGGACGGGAAGTCCACCTTCACGTAGCCCTCCTCGTCCAGCTCCAGCTGCTTGGCGAAGAGCTCCACCCGGGGGTCGTGGCCGATCGCGACGAACAGCCCGGTCACGTCCAGGGTGCCGGCCTCGTCCGTCTGGTTGTTCCGGATGCTCAGTCCGGTGACGCGCTCCTCGCCCAGCACCGCGGTGACCTCGGTGTTCCAGAGGAAGCTGATCTTCTCGTTGGCCTGGGCCCGCTCGGCCATGATGCGACTGGCGCGCAGCTCGCCGCGGCGGTGGATCACGGTGACGGACTTGGCGAAGCGGGTGAGGAAGAGAGCCTCCTCCATGGCGGTGTCGCCGCCGCCGACCACCGCGATGTCCTGGTCGCGGAAGAAGAAGCCGTCGCAGGTGGCGCACCAGGAGGTGCCGCGCCCGGACAGCTCCTTCTCACCGGGCACGCCCAGCTCGCGGTACCCGGAGCCGGTGGCGAGGATGACCGTGTGCGCGAGGAAGGTCTCACCGCCCGCGACGACCTCCTTGACCGGCTTGGCCAGGTCGACGGAGGTCACGTCCTCGGGGACCAGCTCGGCGCCGAAGCGCTCGGCCTGCTTGCGCATGCTGTCCATCAGGTCGGGACCCATGATGCCGTCGGGGAAGCCGGGGAAGTTCTCGACCTCGGTGGTGTTCATCAGCGCGCCGCCTGCGGTGATGGACCCCTCGAACACCAGGGGGCGCAGCTCGGCACGGGCGGCGTACACGGCGGCGGTGTACCCGGCCGGTCCGGAACCGATGATGATGACATTGCGGACGTCACTCACGCTCGTTGGCCCTTCACACAGTCACTGCCCTGGCCACGCGGTGTGACCCCAGGGGAAGATGGTTAGCACAACCGATGGTAGGCGTAGGGCATTCCCCCTCGGACACCGTCCCAGGCTACGGGGGCGGGGTATCGGGGCGGGGCCGGGACGGTGTGTTGAGCCGTCCCGGGGCCGTTGCGGACCGGCCTCGGGGCCGACCGCGGACCCGGGAGCGCCTCAGACGTCCCAGGAGGGGTCGGCGCCGCCCGGGTGGACCGGGGGCAGGGTCGGCGCCGGGTCGCCGCCCAGGCGCGGCCCAGAAGCCCGGTGACGCGCCCTACCGCCAGGGCAGGGCCGCCCGCACCGCCCAGGCGGCGGCACCCGCCACGAGCCCCCAGGCGGCGTTCACCGCCAGCACGCCCGCGAACCCGAACGGGCTGGTGAGCGGGCCCCGGAGCCCCTCACCCGTCAGGGGGGACAGGACCGCGCTCAGCACGATGGCGAGCACACCGTAGGCCAGTCCCGTGTACACCAGGGTCAGCACGGGGCGCGGGACGCGGGCGAGCACCGCGGCCAGCACCCAGGCGGCGGTGATGAGCAGGGTGGTCCCCACCGGCAGGACCGGTCCCGCGTCCAGGGACTCGCTCACCCCCGTGATGTTGAGGAGCGGACGCAGCAGGGCGAGCGCGCCGAGCCCCAGCACCAGCGACCACGGGATGTCGGTGGAGGGACCGGCGGGGGAGGGCGCGGACGGTGTCGGTTCGGGGTTCACGTCTGCCTCACAGGTCGGGACGGGCTGGTCGCCGTGTCGGTGAGGCGACACGTCGACAGATCGACGGGCCGCCTCACCCCCACGCTAGGAAGCGCGGGCGTCCGCGCGCCTCCGTTCCCGGCCCCGGGCCCCTACGTCCCCCGGCCCCCGCCGCCTACGCCCGGACGCGTAACGGCGCGGGCGCGCGGACGCCGGACGGCCGGGCCCCGGCTCCGTAGAATCGCCGCATGCCCAGCGACCGCCAGGAAGCCATCGTCGACGCCCTCCTGGGGTTCGCCGTCTTCGCCGTGGTGGCGATCGCGGTCGCGTCCGACGTCAGCGGCACGGGCAACCTGCCGCTGGGCTACGGGCTGGCCGCGCTGCTCGGGGCGCTCATGCTCCTGCGCCGCCGCTGGCCGGTCGCGGTCCTGGCGGCCACCTCGGTGCTCGTCATCGCCAACTACGTCCTCGACCTGCCCGTCATCGGGCTGGCGGTCCCCATGGCCGCCGCCCTGTACTCCACCGCCGAGGCCGGACGCGCGCTCTGGGCGGCGGCGACGGGGGCCGCCCTGGTCGCGGTCTCGACCGCGGTCCGCCTGGGCGAGGGACAGGACCCCGCCTACCTGCTCGGGTACGAGCTGGCCTCCACCGTGGCGGTCATGGGCGCGGCCGTCGCCCTGGGGCACGCACGGTGGCAGAACCGCGTGGCCGGGCACCAGCGCGCGCGGATGGAGCTGCTGGACCGGCGGGCCCGTGAGCACGAGGCGGCCGAGCGGCTGTCCCTCGAACGCGCCCGCGTCGCCCGCGACCTGCACGACGCGGTGGGCCACCACCTGTCCGTGGTGTCCCTGCACGCCTCCGTGGCCGCCGAGGCCCTGGCCGAGGATCCGGCGGACACGGCCGCCGCCCGCGACGAGCTGGAGCACGTGACCCGGTCCTCCCGTGCGGGCCTGCGCGAGCTGCGCGCCACCGTGCGGGCACTGCGCGAGGCCGACCCCGGGGACGGCCGGATCGCCTCCCTGGCGCACCTGGACGAGCTGGCGGACACGGTCCGCGCCGCCGGGGTGGACGTGACGGTGACCGGTGCGCCCCGTCCCGGCGAACTGCCGGGGGTGGTGGACGCGACCGCCTACCGGATCGTCCAGGAGGCGCTCACCAACACCCTGCGCCATGCCCGGGCCCGAACGGCCCGGGTGGACTTCACGAGGGAGGGCGGAGTGCTCGGAGTCACGGTGGCCGACGACGGCGGCGGGGAGGCGGTACCAGACGGCACCGCGGTCGGCAGCGGGCTGGCGGGGATGCGCGAGCGCGTGCGCCTGGTCGGCGGTTCCCTGGAGGCGGGCCCCGGGCTCGGGGGAGGGTTCGGCGTGCGCGCGCGGCTGCCCCTGGGAGGTGAGCGGTGATCCGGGTCCTGCTGGTGGACGACCAGCCCCTCGTCCGCACCGGGGTGCGCGCCCTCCTGGAGCGCGACGACGGCATCGAGGTGGTGGCCGAGTCGTCCGACGGCCGCGAGGCACTGGCGGACATCGACCGCCACCGCCCCGACGTCGTCCTGCTCGACCTCCAGATGCCCGCCCTGGACGGCCTGTCCGTGCTGCGCGAGCTGGGGCGCCGGGGGAGGCCCGCACCGGGTGCGGTGCGGGAGGCCGACAGGTCGACGGACGGTCATGTCGACACGTCGGCGCGCGGCGGGCCCCGGGTGGTGGTGCTCACCACCTTCGGCGAGGACGACAACGTGTTCACCGCCCTGCGGCTGGGCGCCTCCGGCTTCCTCCTCAAGGACGCGGGCCCGGACGAGCTGCGCGAGGGGGTCCGCACGGTCGCGGCGGGGGAGGCCCTGCTCTCGCCCGGGGTCACGCGACGGGTGATCGAGCGGCTGGCCGACACCTCCGTGGCCCCCGAGGCGGCCGAGCGGCTCCGCGTGCTCACCGACCGGGAGCGGCAGGTGCTCGCCCTGGTCGGCCGGGGCCTGTCGAACCAGGAGATCGGGGCGCGGCTGCACCTGAGCCCGGCCACCGCGCGCACCCACGTGGGCCGGGTCCTGGCCAAACTCGGGGCCCGGGACCGGGTCAACCTGGTGGTGATCGCCTACGAGACGGGGCTGGTGCGCCCGGGCCGGTGAGGGGCCCGGGCACACCGGGGACGGGTCGCTCTGTCGACACGGCGACACGTCGACGGATCGGTGAGGCGACAGGAGGACCCGGCGGAGGCCCGCCGGGGATCCGGTCAGGGGGCCTGGACGGTCTCCCGGGCGAGGACGCTCTGCTCGGCCCGAGCGCCCTGGGCGCAGCGCGGGTCGACCACGTACACGTCGACCTCCTCGTCCGCGGGCGCGGTGAACAGCACCCAGGCGCGGGAGTCCGCGTCGCCGTAGTGGGCGTCGTCCACCAGGGCGAAGGACGTCCCGAGCTCCTCACCGAGCAGCGCGGCGCACTCCGCCACCCCCGGGGGCGCGGTCTCCGCCGCGGTCATCGGCTCGGCCCCGCCGTCCGCGGGCACGCCGTGCACGGGCGACAGGTCGAGCGTGCGCTCGGCCTGTGCGGACAGGGAGGCCCCGTCGTAGACCGTGCCGCTGGAGACCACCTGGGGCGTGTAGGACTGGGCGGTGTCCGGGGCGGCCTCCTCGCCTCCGTCCTCGGACAACGGCGCCGCGACCCCGGCCTGGTCCTGCTGGCCCGCCACGAGGCCGTTGAACACCGCCGCGCCGCCGCCTCCGACGACGACCGCGGCGGCGGCCACCATCAGCAGCCGGGCCGTGTTGACCCCGCCCGGGCCCCGGCGCACGCGCGACAGCGGGACCACGGTGGCCCCGGCGCCGCCGACCGGGGGTACGGGTCCGACCCGGGCCGCGCCCGGCGGCTCCTCCCCGGCCCCGGTCCGCGCCGACCGTTCGCGCACCGCCTCGGCGACGCGCTGGTCGAGGAGGTCGGCGACGTCCCTGGGCATGGGGGGCGTCGGCGCGGCGGCCAACGCCTCGCTCACCCCGGTGAGTTCGCCCAGGGTCGCCGCGCAGATGGGGCATGTGTCCACGTGGGCGGCGACGGTGCGTTCCTCGTCGGGCTCCAGGAGCTCCTCGGCGAAGAAGGCGAGCGCCTCCACGTCTGGATGCGACGTCACGATGGGTTGGCACCTCCTCTCCCAGTTGTGACGTCTCCGCGGTGCTGAGGGTTCCTCAGATGGGCCAGTGAGGGCAGAAGTTTCGCGCGACCTCGCGCACACCGGCTCTTCACCGTTCCCGACGCCACGTCCAGGATCTGTGCGGCCTCCTCCACCCGGTAGCCGAGCATGTCCACGAGGGTGAGCGCCATGCGCTGGTCCAGGGGGAGCTCCTCCAGGGCCGCGTGCACGTCCAGCCGGGCCTCGGTCTGCGCGGCGTGGTCGGGGGCGCCGCCCATGCGGCCCAGCCGCTCGTTGGACATGACGTCCAGGGCGGAGTCCTCGGTGGGGGTGGCCGGGCGCACCTTCCGCCGGCGCAGGCGGTCGTGGCAGGCGTTGACCACGATCCGGTGCAGCCACGTGGTGACCTGGGACTCGCCGCGGAAGCGGTCGGCCGCGCGGAACGCGGACACGAACGCGTCCTGGAGCGCGTCGGAGGCCTCCTCGGGGTCGCCCAGCATGCGTACGGCGACAGCCCACAGGCGCTCACGGTGACGGCGCACCAGTACCGCGAAGGCCTGGTCGTCACCCTGAGCGTGCCTGGTCAACAGCTCCTGGTCAGGAGGCTCCTGGGCCGCGTCCATCAGTTCCGATCACGTATCCCCACACATCGGCGTCCTTGGGTCCGCGAGGATACGGGAGGACCGTCCGGCCCGGAACCGGTCGGCCCTCCCGAACCCCTGCGTCATGTGATGCCGAGCACCTCGACCCCGTTCACGGTTCCGCGCCAGTCACCGTCCACGTTGGGCAGATCGGTGAACCAGATGAGAACGTAGCTCCCGGTGGCCCCGCCCTCGATCTCCACGGTCGTGGAGCCGCTCACCGTCCGCTCCGCGGCCACGGGCAGGCTGGCGTCCAGACTGGCCTGGTCGCTCACGGAGTCGCTGTCGCCGACACGGATCTGCACCGCGTAGTCGTGCGCGGGCATGTCCAGGTCGACCGCGTGGACCTCCCGGCCGGAGTCGAGTTCGAGGAGGAGCCCCACACCCTCCTTCAGGTTCGGGAGGGGGTCCTTGTAGCCCTCGGTGTTCCACACGGTGGCCGGGTCGCCGTCGATCGCGTTCCCGGCCTTGTCCGAGTGCTCGTCGTTGTCACCGAAGGGGTCGAACCCGCGGGCCCCGGTGACGTCCAACGGGACCAGGTCCTCGGAGGAGCCGCCCCCGGAGACGTCGTCGCTGGTGTCACCGCTCGGCACGGCCGGGTCGTCGGCGTCGCGCATGTTCGCCCCCACCGTCCAGGCGCCCACCACCACGACGGCGAACAGCACCGTGGCCAGCGCGCCGATGAGGATCTTCCGGGCGGAGGGCTGGGTGCGCTCCGCCCGCCGGTCCATGCGTGAGGGGGCCGAGTGCCCGCGGCCCCCGTCCGGCCCCGCGCCGCGCTGGGCGGACGCGGTCCGGACGCCGGAGCCCCGCTGCGGTCCGGTGCCCCCGCGCGCGGCGGAGGCACGGGCGCCGCGGTGGGGGCCGGAGTCGCGGTCGTACCCCGACCGGCCGTTGCCCGTGCTGTCGAACTCGCCGGTGCGCCGGGAGGTCCCGGGCTCGGGCGGCGGCGTCGACTCGGCCGGGGCGACCGGGAGCGGGATGAGGCGGGGGACCTCGGCCATGGCCGCGCAGAAGTCGGCCGGTGAGGTGATCGGACCGCCGGGCACCGTCTGCCCCGCGAGCTGCGGCAGGGCGGCGCGCGTGGTGATGGTCCCGAGGGTCTCGTTGATGCCCTGCCGGATGTGGTGGGGCGGGTAGGGGCCCGCGGGCCCCTGCGGGGCGGCGGGCAGACCGCTCTGCGGGCCGCCGGGCCAGTGCCCGGTGAGCGCCGCGTAGAGCAGGTTGCCCAGCCCCCGGGCGTCGTCGGCGGCGGGGTTGGCGGTGGCGGCGCCCAACAGCGCGGCGTCCACACCGATACCGGTCACCTTGACCGCGCCCCCGCTGCTCCACATGAGCTTGCTCGGGGTCAGGCAGAGGTGGTGCAGGCCGCCCGCGTGCGCGGCGGCGATGGCCTCGGCCGCCTCGGCGACCAGGCCGGCGGCGCGCTCGGGCTCCATGGGGCCCTGCGCGACGAGGTCGGCGAGGGAGGAGCCGATGACCCACTCCTCGACGACGTAGGGGACGGGGGAGGAGTCGTCGGCGTCGAAGACCTGGGTGACGCGGGCGTCGGGGATGCGGCTCGTGGCCCTGGCGGCGCGCACGACCTCGGACGTGCGCGGGAAGCCTTCGGCGAAGGTCCACACGGCGACGGGGCGCGCGAGCGTCTCGTCGGTGGCCTTCCAGCGAGTGGCTCCGCCGGTCTCGCTCACCACCTGGTCGAGGCGGTAGCGGTTGGCCAGCTTCGCCCCGGGTTCGATGAGGAAGGTGCTCATGATGGGAGTGACGGGCGCAAGTGCCGTTGGTTCGCCCGCTCCGTCGCCTCGTGTCCGCCCGCGGACCGGAACGGTCGCGCGGGTCTCTCCGGTCCTGAGGACCGGGACTGAAGCGGTACGGGGTGCGTGCGCGGGGGCCGTCGGCCCTGCCTGCTGTCCCCAGCCTCCCTTCGGGCAGCTCGGTTGAACATTGCTGTGGCGATAAAGCGATGCCTGTCCATGCTAGGACGCCTGAACAGCATCTTCGGAGGACATGGGATACGCATACCCCTTCCTGGGCCTATCGGTGCGTGACCACCCAACATCGGGTATTCCTGGTGATCAGCGGCGTAGCAGCCGCGTCCTGAGCAAATCGAGGAATGATGTGACTTCGGTCACATTGAGCAGTCTGGCGGTGGCCACGAACAGCACCGCGCCGACGAGGCCGCCCGTCGCCATCGCGGCCAGCCCCGGCCACACGTCCCCGGGGAGCCCCCGGAAGAGGTGGATCGCCACCACACCGAAGACCGCCGCCGGAACGGTGGCCAGGTGCAGTCTGAACAGGGTCGCCGCGGTCCTGCGGCCGTCGAGGCCGTTCAGCTTCCGGTGCAGCAGGTACCACATGACGACCGAACCCACGATGTAGTACAGCCCGTAGGGCACCGGCAGCCACACCACGATGTGCTGCGGCTCCATGACGAACAGCAGGGCGATCGCCGTGGTCGCGTGCGCGATCTCCGAGGGGATCGACACCAGGGCCGGGGTGCGGGTGTCGCCCAGCGCGTAGAACACGCGCATCTGGAGCTGGAACAGCGTGAACGGGATCAGCATCACGCAGAAGACCATGAGGATGCGCCCGATGGCCGCCGCGTCCTGCGCGCTCGTGCTGCCCTGCGCGTAGATCATCACGCAGAACGGGACCGCGAAGACGATCATCGCCACAGAGATCGGCACGATCAGCACCGAGGACAGCCGGAAGCCCCGGGAGAAGTCGCTGCGGACCTGGTCCCTGCGCCCGGCGGCGACGTGCTCGCTCATCCGCGGCAGCAGCGCGGTGATCACCGAGACCGCGATGATCGCGTACGGCAGCTGGAACAGCATCGAGGCGAACTTGTAGGCGGCGATACCGGCGCCGGAGTCGAAACCCGCCTCGGCGGCCCGCGCACCGGCCCGGGTGGCCACGTTGGTGGACACGAGCGCGCCCAGCTGCGCCACGACGATGTAGAGCATCATCCACGAGGCCGCGCCGGCCGCCTCGCCCAGGCCCGAGCCGCGCAGGTCCAGGCGGGGGCGCCAGCGGAAGCCCGCCGCGGCCAGGGCCCACACCAGCACGGCGGCCTGGACCACCTGGCCCGCGGCCGTGCCCAGGCCCAGCAGCATGAGCTCGCCCGAGGTCACCGTCTCCGGCGTGCGGCCGGGACCGGCCAGGTTCAGGAACCACACGCAGACGCCGATGATGACCAGGTTGTTCAGCACCGGCGCCCACATGGGGGCGCCGAACCTGCCCCGCGCGTTGAGCATGGCGCCGGCCAGGCCGCTCGCGCCGATGAAGAAGATCTGGGTGACCAGGAACCGGGCCAGGACCACCGAGACCTCGTACTGGGCCCCGGTGAAGCCGCCCGCGTAGATCCGGATGAACCACTCCGCGACCAGCACCGACACGACCGTGAGCGCGAACAGCGCCAGCAGCATCAGCGTGACCAGGCGCTGCTCGACCCCGTTCCCGCCGTCGGCGTCCAGCTTGCGCCGCTTGACGAGGAAGGGGACGAACACGCTGGCCAGCAACCCGCCGATGAGCAGGTCGTAGATCATGTACGGGACCATGCCCGCGGTCTGGTACGCGTCGCCCAGCAGCTGGGTGCCGATCGCCGCGGCCAGGATGATGGTGCGCACGAAGCCCGTGACGCGGGAGACGATGGTGCCCAGCGCCATGACCATGCTGGACCTGGCGATGTTGCCCGGCGCCGTGTGGGCGCTGCCGCCGATCTCGTCGCCGTCCTCGTAGCGGTCGGCGGTACCGACGTCACCGATCTCGCTCGGGTCCCGGACCGTGCTCAGACCCGTCTCGGGCTCGGTGTCCGGCTCCTCGCGCTCGTAGGTGTCGAGGACGTCCTCGGGCATTACCAGGTGCCGTCGGCGGGCCCCGGTCGCGCCGCCCGGACCCGCCGGGGCGCCCAGGGTCTCCCGGACCGGCTCCGCCGGGGTCGCGGGGTCCGCCGACGGGGAGGGCTCCTCCGGCCGTTCCGGGGAATGGTCGCCGGCTACCTGCTGGGGTGGGTCGCTGGACACCGTCGGCTGTCCTTCACTCTCGTTGCGGCGGCTTCGGGGCCTCGGCGGGTTCAGAGCCGGGGGATCGGTACGGCATCAACGACGCAGACGACCGCGGACCAGTTCCACCGCCGCGCTCAGCTCCGGAACGCGCAGCAGGCGCGCCGACCCGAGGAAGAGCAGCGCGCCCAGAAGGCATCCGGCGGCCGGGGCGCCGACGTAGGTGACCAGACCGGGGCCGACGTGGGTGTCGAAGGCCCAGAGCACACCGAAGCCCGCCGCGATGCTCGGAACGACGGCCAGGTGCAGGCGCAACAATGTGCCAATGACGTGCTTTCCGTCAAGTCCTCCGATCCGCCTGCTCAGCACCAGCCCCGCGATGGTCAGGCCGGAGACGAACGAGACCATGAAGCCCGCGGCCACGCCCACGACCACCAGGTGCGGCGGCAGCAGCAGGTAGGACGCCGCGGCCAGACCGCCGTGGACGGCCAGGTTGGCCAGACCGATCATCGCCGGGGTGCGGGTGTCGCCCATGGCGAAGAACACCCGCAGCATCAGCTGGAACGTGGTGAACGGCACCAGGCCCAGGGACATGACCGCGAGGATCTGGCCGATGTTGGCGGCGTCGCCCACGGAGATGGACCCGCGGGCGAAGGCCAGGACGGACAGCGGTTCGGCGAACATCGCCACCGCGAACGCGGTCGGCACCAGGACGAAGGCCGAGACGCGCATCGTGCGGGAGAAGTCCGCGCGCACGGCGTCCCAGTTCCGGTCGTCGGCGTGGGCGCTCATCCGGGGCAGCAGCACGGTGATGAGGGAGACCGCGATGATCGCGTACGGCAGCTGGAAGAGCTGGTACGCCAGGTTGTAGGCGCTGATGCCCGCGCCGACGTCCAGTCCCTGCTCGATGCTCGCCACGTTCGCGGCGTTGGCGATGTTGGTGGTGATCCACAGCCCGGCCTGCGTGAGCAGGGTGTACATCATCATCCACCCGGCGGTGCGCAGGGCCTCCCCGAGTCCGGAGCCGCGCAGGTCCATGCGGGGACGCCACCGGTAACCGGTCCGGGTCAGGGCCACGAACAGCACCAGAGCCTGCAGCGCCATGCCGCCCGCGGTGCCGGCGCCCAGCAGGGTGAGCTGGCCGTCCGTGACGGTCTCGGGCGTGCGGCCGGGGCCCGCCACCCACAGGAAGACGCCCGCCACGCACATGATGACGATGTTGTTCAGCACCGGCGCCCAGACGGCGGCGCCGAACCTGCCCCGGGTGTTGAGCATGGCGCTGAGCAGGCCGCTCAGCCCGACGAAGAAGATCTGCGCGAGCAGGTAGCGCGCCAGGTGGACCGAGACCTCGAACTGGACCGGGGTGAACCGGGAGCCGTACATCAGGATGAGGAACTCGGCGGCCAGGATCGCGGCCGCGGTGAGCACCAGCAGTGCCAGCACCGTGGTGGTGAACAGCCGGTCCTCGGTGGCCTTGCCGCCGTCCGCGTCCCGCTTACGCCGCTTGACCAGGAACGGGATGATGACGCTGGCCATCAGCCCGCCGATGAGCAGGTCGTTGAGGATGAACGGGATCGTGTGCGCCGTGTGGTAGGCGTCACCGAGCAGGTGGGTGCCGATGGCGGCGCCCAGCACGATCGTGCGGGCGAACCCGGTGATCCGGGAGGCCATGGTGCCCACGGCCATGACGGCGCTGGAGCGCATCATGCCGCCCCCCGAGCCCGTTTCGGAGCCTCCGCCCGCACCCCGGCCGCTCCCGGAACCGTCGGCGGCCCCGGAGCCGGGGACGGGGGCCGCGTCCGCCTCGGGCAGTTCGCCCCCCTCGAAGGAGGACGTCGGACCGCCGCGGGGGCGGACCGCGCTCTCACCGGGGAGCGCGCCTTCGGGCTGGGGGGAACGGCGGTGCTTCCCGCCGCCGTTCGGAGAGTCGGTGACCACCGTGGATCAGGGTTCCTTTCGTCCGACTGGGGAATGTCCGGCGCGGCGCAGGGGCGGCCGCGGACCGGGTACGCGTGCGGCACGTGCCGACATGGCGACGTGCGGGTGTGTCGACAAGGCGTCCTGTCGGTGGGGGGCCATGTCACCCACCGGCCGGCCGAAGGAGCGGGACCATCAACCCGTACCGCCGGAGTCGCGTCGCGCGTCGCCCCCGGCGTCCCCGGCCTCCTCCTTCGAGGAGTCCTCCGCCCGGTCGGAGACTACTGGTACCTCCCCGGCGGCCGGACCACCGGCCGCCGTCTCCGCCGCGCCCTCGGTGCGCACCCGCTTGCGCGCCCACTTGCGCACCGCGCGCGGGGCCAGCGCGGCGACCAGGATCAACAGGCCGATACCGCTGACCATCAGGGCCTGCGTGCCCAGGCCGGTGGCGTTCACCGGGATCTCGGTGTCCTGGCTGCTGATCGGCTCCCCCTCGGCGTTCTGCAGGCTCACGTTCAGCACCGTGCGGCCGTTGATGCGGGCCGAGAGCGGCACGTACACCGTGGTCTTGGCGCCGGGCTGGATCTCGAAGGAGTGCGTGTACTCGCCGACGCTCAGGCGCTCGGAGTTCTCCGAGAACACCGACAGGTGCACGTAGACGGACTCGTCCTCCAGGTCGTTGGCGACCAGGATCCCGGTGGTGCCGGTCCGGCTGGCCAGCGTGACCGGCTCGCCGGGGATGATCCGCACGTCGTCCATACGGTCCTGAAGGGTGGCCGAGACCAGGGAGCGGGTGGCCCCCGCCAGGGCCTCCTCCTCCCGCCAGTACACCGACTCCAGGCGCAGCAGGGCCGGGCGGAACGGGTCGCTGTCGCCGACCAGGATGCTGTTGAACAGGCGCACGTCCCGGCCCACGTCCTCGACCTGGTCGAGGTAGGTGGAGCTGAGCTCATCCCCGGCGGCGCTCCCGGGGTAGGAGAGGGACGCGCGGGTGTTCCCGCCCTCACCGGCCTCGGGCGCCCCCACCTCGTCCAGGCGCTCGGGGGACAGCCAGGGCAGGTCCTCGGAGGCGGCCAGCACCCCCTCCGCGAACGCGGGGCTGGGGTCCCAGGCCGGGTCCGGGTAGGCGACGACCACCCGGTCGTCGCCGGCGTTCTCGCCCGCGATCATCGCGGTCTCGGCGGCGAAGCGCTGGAGGGCGAGCTCGGACTGCCCCGGCCCCCACGTGGGCATCGACAGGATCTCGGTGAGCCCCGCGTCGGCGACCAGGGCGAAGGGTTCCCCGTCCGACCCGGTCGGGGCGGCGGGCAGCGGGGCCCGGGCGCCGGGGGTGGCCGACATCCAGGAGGCGGCGGGCATGGCGGACTCGTCCAGCAGGAAGCGGGTGGCGCCGTAGGAGGAGAGCAGCGCGTAGACCTCCTCGTCCATCAGGCCCTCGGGGGGCAGGGCGAAGGACTCGTCCGCCTCCAGCGCCAGCGCGCGCAGCACGGCCTCCTGCCCGACCCGCAGGGAGGCCTCGGCGTCGGCGTCCATGCCGTTGTGCAGCAGGGCGGCCAGGTCGGTGTTGGCGTAGGGGGCGGCCACCACGCCGTCGGCGGCCAGGACGCGGCGCGCCTCGCGCAGCCACACCTGGGCCGCCTCGCTCGGCCCGGCGCCCTCGCGCACCGGGTCGGCCCCGGCGGGCACCGCGAGCGGGTCCCGCAGGACCTCGTGGCCCGCGCTGGCCATGCGCAGGACGTCGTCGAGCGTGCCGGGGTCCACGGCCCAGGTGACGGGCGTGCCCTCGGTCCGCGCGGGGGTGCTTGGGCTCTCTCCGCCCTCCGCGTCCTCTCCGCCCTCCTGGCCGCCGTCCCCGGACTCCTCCCCGTCCTCCGCCGCCGGATCGGTCCCCTCCGAGGGCGAGGCCTCGCCGGTGGGCAGGGCCTCGGCGGTCTCCTCCGCGGTGGCCTCGCCGTCGGACGGCGGGGCCTCGGAGTCCTCGCCGAGGCCGAGCTCCTCGACCAGGTCCCCCTCACCGGCCTCGAAGGACAGCGGTGTCTGCGCGCCCGCGGCCAGCAGGCGCCCCAGGCGGCCGTCGGCGGCCACGGCCGCGTTCAGCTCGTCGCTGAGGAAGGTGTCGTCGTCCGCCCGCTGGGGCCGGGCCATGAGCGGCCACACCCAGGCCACCCCGACCGAGGGCACGTCGTCGCCGCCCGTGTAGGGCAGGAAGGTGTACTGGGCGCCGATGACCTCCCCGCGGCCGTCCACGGCCTCCACGACCAGCGGGTAGACGCCGTAGGCGTCCAGGCCCAGGTCCTCGACCGGAACGCTCAGGGAGTACCCCCGGCTGTCCAGCGGCGCCAGCTCCCCGGCCACCTCGTCGTCCGGGCCGGAGGCGTTGGGCTGCCACCCCTCGCCCGAGGCGAACTCGTCCAGTTCGCCGCGGTCGGTGAAGGGGTGCCGCGAGTAGCGCATCCGCACGGTGACGTCGCTCAGACCGTGGTCGGTGGTGTTGGTCACCTCACCCGTGACCCGCAGGGTGCTGTCCTCGCCGAGGGCGTCCGGGGTGACGCGCTCGACGACGAGCGGCTCGGCCGCCCCGTCGCCCTCGGGCTCCGCGTGCGCGGGTGTGGCCGGTATCGGGAACAGCGCGGTGGCCATGGCCGTGACCACCGACGCGGAGGCAAATCGACGCAACGCTTGACCGGTTTCCTGAGTCGGGTCCAGATGGCCGTCCCGCCGGGATCGCGGTGGAGGGGACGGTGGTAGCACCCGCACGGCGCGACGGCGTACGCGGGTGGGGTGGACGCGGCGCAACCGGGGCGTCCTACCGTTCCCCCGAAGATACCGCCTCCACCGCTCCCCAGGTCGGTTGTCCACAGCCGTGCGACGTGTCCCGGGGGCGCGCTCCCGCGTCGAACGGCGGCGGCCGGGCGGGGAAGGACCCGATCCGTGTACCGGCACCCGGTCCGGACAGGGACGATTCGCGGTTTGCCTCGGGCGCCGCCTAGTCTCGTATCCGTGCCGAACACAGAGTTTTCGCGAGAGAGCGACACCGCCCGGCAGCACGACGCCGAGGCCTCCCCGGGGGCGGCCTCGCTGACCGGCGCGCAGCGGGCGGCGGTCACAGCGCTGGCCGACTCCTTCCCCCTCGTCTCCGAGGAGCTGGGCGAGCGCTTCGCCGGGCACGACCAGCAGCTCGCCCTCGTCGGCGGGCCGGTACGCGACGCGCTCCTGGGGCGGACCTCCAACGACGTCGACCTGACCACCGACGCCGTGCCCCAGCGCATCCTGGAAATCGTGGACGGCTGGGCCGACGCCGTGTGGACCGTCGGCATCGACTTCGGCACGGTGGGCCTGCGCAAGAAGGGCCTGCAGCTGGAGATCACCACCTACCGCAGCGAGTCCTACTCGCCCAAGTCCCGCAAGCCCGAGGTGGCCTACGGCACGGACATCCACGACGACCTCCTGCGCCGCGACTTCACCGTCAACGCCATGGCGGTGCGCCTGCCCGGCCTGGAGTTCGTCGACCCCTTCGGCGGCCTGGCCGACCTGCGGGCCGGGGTGCTGCGCACCCCCGGCAGACCGGAGGACTCCTTCGGCGACGACCCGCTGCGCATCATGCGCGCCGTCCGCTTCGCCGCGCAGCTCGGCTTCTCCCTGGCCCCCGAGGTGGCCGAGGCCGCCCGGAACATGGCCGAGCGACTGTCCATCGTCTCCGCCGAGCGCATCCGCGACGAGCTGACCAAGCTCATGCTCAGCCCCGACCCCCGGCGCGGCATCGAGCTCATGGTGGACCTGGGCATCGCGCCGTACGTGCTGCCCGAGATCCCCAAGCTGCGCCTGGAGATCGACGAGCACCACCGGCACAAGGACGTCTACGAGCACTCCCTCACCGTGCTGGACCAGGCCATCGAGCTGGAGCGGGAGCGCGGGCACGAACCCGACCTCGTGCTGCGCCTGGCGGCGCTGCTGCACGACGTCGGCAAGCCCAAGACGCGGGCCTTCGAGTCCGGCGGCCGGGTCACCTTCCACCACCACGAGGTGGTGGGCGCCTCGATGAGCCGCAAGCGGTTGAGCGCGCTGCGCTTCCCCAAGGACGTCGTGTCCGACGTCAGCACCCTGGTCGGCCTGCACCTGCGCTTCCACGGCTACGGCAAGGGGGAGTGGACCGACTCGGCGGTGCGGCGCTACGCCCGAGACGCCGGTTCCCAGCTGGAGCGGCTGCACATCCTCACCCGTGCCGACTGCACCACCCGCAACCGGCGCAAGGCCGCCGCCCTGGCGCGCGCCTACGACGACATCGAGCGCCGCATCAAGGAGCTGGCCGAGCAGGAGGAGCTGGACCGCATCCGCCCGGACCTGGACGGCAACGAGATCCAGGAGGTCCTGGGGATCGGTCCGGGGCCGGTGGTGGGCCGCGCGTACCGCTTCCTGCTGGAGCTGCGCCTGGAGAACGGGCCGATGGGCCGGGAGGCCGCCACCGAGGCGCTGCGCGCCTGGGCGGCCGAGCACATGTAGGTCGCGCCCTCCCGTACCGGGCGTCAGCGGCCGGGCTTGACCGCCGTGACCGCCATGGCCATGCCGAACACCCGCAGCGGCGTCTCCTCCATCGTGTCGGACAGGGTCTGCAGGCCCGCGGGCCGCCGCTCCAGCGGCGGCATCAGGTAGTCGATGGCGCACACCCGCAGCCCGACGCCGCGCAGCAGGCGGCCCATCTGCTGGGTGGTGAACGCCCGCGTGTCCGACATGCGCTCGTGCAGCGGGCGGATCCACGGCAGGAAGGGCGCGGTCAGCGTCGAGCGGCGCCGTCGGCCCCACAGCACGCCGTGGGTCTCGAAGGGGAACCAGCGGTTGGGCGCGGTCAGGGAGAGCGCGCCGCCGGGCCGGAGCACGCGGCGGACCTCCCGCAGCCCCGCCTCCGGGTCGTCGACGTGCTCGAACAGGTCGAACGCGGTCACCCGGTCGAACGTGTTCGCCTCGAAGGCCAGCCCGTCGGCGGACATCTTGTGGACGCCGACGCGGTCCTCCAGGGCGGTTCCGGCGATCCGGCGGGCGAAGGCGTTGAGCCGGTCCGGTTCCAGGTCGACGGCGTCCACCCGCACGTAGCCCCCGGCCAGTTCGACCGTGTAGGTGCCGTCCCCGCAGCCCACGTCGAGCAGCCGGTCGCCGTGGAAGGGCAGGTGCCGGGCCAGCGCGCCGATCCGCCTGGTCACCCCGCGCGAGCCGAAGGCGCTGGAGGCGTTCCCCGGTGCGTGATCGACGGTCATACCCCACCATCCCCGCTGTGTCGACGACTTCCCTGCGGGGACACTACAGCAGGTGACCACAAAGCGACGAAGAGCTCTCACCTGCGTCGACGTGCCGACTGGGGGACAGGACGACAAGCCGTCCTGTCGACATGCCGCCGGCCCTCGGTGCCCTGCGCGCCCCCCGTACCCGGAGAGCGCCCGGTGCCCGGACCCCCTCCGCCGCAGCGGCCCCTCCGGCCGGCTAGGCGGCGCCCTCGCGGACCGCGGTCGCGTTCGGGTCCGTGCGCCGTCCCCGCGCGGCCCAGGCCGCGCCCATCGCCAGGTAGGCGGCGGCCATCGCGGAGACCACGGGGGTGCTGGCCCCCGAGGGCGGGACCAGCGCGGCCGACAGCGCCGCGCCCAGCACGAACGTGGCGTTGAACAGCACGTCGTAGACCGAGAACACCCGCCCGCGGAACGCGTCGTCGACATGTCGCTGAACCAACGTGTCGACCGTGACCTTCACCCCCTGGGAGACGAAGCCCAGCGAGAACGCGGCCACCGGGAACAGGGCGGGGGAGAAGGGCAGTCCGAACACCACCAGCACCGCGGCCGCCGCGGCCAGCTGCAGGGCGATCCAGGTCCCCGGCGCCATCCGGGCGGTCGCCCACGGCGTGGCCACCGCGCCGAGGAGGAACCCCGCCCCGGACAGGCCCATCGCCACCGAGAAACCGGCCAGACCGGCCACCCCGCCGTCGGTGAACGTGTTGTTGTAGAGCAGCAGTGTGACCAGGGTGGATATGCCGAACAGGATCCGGTGGCCGCCGATCGTGGCCAGCGCGTCACGCGCCTCCGGACGGGACCACAGGTGCCGCACGCCGGACACCATGCCCCGCACCACGTCGCGCACGGCAGCGCGGACCTCCTCGGGCTCCCGCTCCAGGTGCGGCCCCAGCTCCCGGTACCCCAGGGTCAGCGAGACCAGACCCGCTCCCGCGAAGCCCAGCGCGGCCACGAGGAGGACGGCCCCCGTGCCGAGTGCGTCGTCCCCGCCGAGCAGTCCGATCGCGGCACCCGTCCCGGCGCCGAGGAAGCTCGCCGCGGTGCCGCTGGTCGGTGTCACCGCGTTGGCCATCATCAGCTTCTCCCGGGGCACCACGTACGGCAGCCCGGCGGACAGTCCGGACAGGAAGAAGCGGTTGACGCTCAGCACCAGGAGCGCCGCGACGAAGAAGGCCGGGCCCTCGCCGCCCGCGACCAGGAGCGCGCTCACCGCGGCGAGCGCCGCCTTGGCCAGGGCGGACAGCAGCAGCACCTGGCGGCGGGGCCACCGGTCGATCAGGACCCCGGCGAACGGGGCCACCACCGAGAACGGCAGGAGCAGGACCGCGAAGGCCGCGGCGACGGCCCCGGCGCTCGTGTGCTGCTCGGGGTTGAAGAAGACGAAACCGGCCAGTCCGGCCTGGTAGACCCCGTCGGAGAACTGCGAGACCAGCCGGGTACCGAACAGCCGACGGAACCGGGGTCCCCGGAGGACCGTGCGCAGATCGCCGAAGAAGGACACGCTCCCAGGGTAGGGCGCGCACGGGAGGGGGCACGGCCGCGGCGGCTCCGAACCCCCCGACCGGGTCCGCCGCGGCGCGCTGGGCGTCCGCCCGGGGGCTACTCGCCCGCGATGAAGCGCTCGACCTTCTCGTGCGCCTCGGAGTCGCTGTACTGCACGGGCGGGGACTTCATGAAGTAGGAGGACGGCTCCAGGACGGGGCCGCCGATCCCGCGGTCCTTGGCGATCTTCGCCGCGCGGACGGCGTCGATGATGATGCCCGCGGAGTTCGGGGAGTCCCAGACCTCCAGCTTGTACTCCAGGTTCAGCGGCACGTCACCGAACGCGCGGCCCTCCAGTCGGATGTAGGCCCACTTGCGGTCGTCCAGCCACGGCACGTGGTCCGAGGGGCCGATGTGCACCGACCCGGCCTTCAGCTCGTGCGGGATCTGCGAGGTGACGGACTGCGTCTTGGAGATCTTCTTGGACTCCAGGCGGTCGCGCTCCAACATGTTCTTGAAGTCCATGTTGCCGCCGAAGTTCAGCTGGTACGTGCGGTCCACGATCACGCCGCGGTCCTCGAACAGCTTCGACAGCACCCGGTGGGTGATGGTCGCGCCGATCTGCGACTTGATGTCGTCGCCGATGATCGGCACCCCGGCCTCGGTGAACTTCTCCGCCCACTCGGGGTCGGAGGCGATGAACACCGGAAGGGCGTTCACGAAGGCCACGCCCGCGTCGATCGCGCACTGGGCGTAGAACTTGCCGGCCTCCTCCGAGCCCACCGGGAGGTAGGACACGAGCACGTCCGCCCCGCTGGCCTTGAGGGCGGCGACCACGTCCACCGCGTCCTCGGGCGACTCCTGGATCATCTCGCGGTAGTACCTGCCCAGACCGTCGTAGGTCGGGCCCCGCATGACCGTGACGCCGGTCGGCGGCACGTCGCAGATCTTGATGGTGTTGTTCTCGCTGGCCGTGATGGCGTCGGCCAGGTCGTGGCCGACCTTCTTGGCGTCCACGTCGAAGGCGGCGACGAACTCGATGTCGCTCACGTGGTACGGGCCGAACTGCACATGCATGAGGCCGGGTACCCGGGACTCGGGGTTGGCGTCCTTGTAGTAATGCACGCCCTGGACGAGCGACGCCGCACAGTTGCCGACGCCCACGACGGCTACACGTACCGAACCCATTGGTCCTTGCTCCTTCTTCTTCGCGAACATGGATTCCACGGCGCACGACGACGGGTCCGCGATGACGGCGGTGGGTCGTCCCGCGTTCGTTTCCCGTATGTGGTCAGCAGCGCACACGGCGTTTCTGTTCCCACCCGTCACCCCCGCCGCCCTCCACGGGCGCTTGCGGCGCGGTTCCCTGCCACCTACCCGGGGGCTGCGGGAGGAACGTGCATGTCTGGCTGTTTTGTTCAGCCCTGACTCTATCCCTGCCCACCCGCGTGACCGCATGTCAGACCGGTGACGCGGGAGAGCCCCGGGGGCACACGGGGTGTTCACCGCCGGTCGTCGGCGGTGAACCCCCGGAATACTGCGGTAAAAATCTCACGCACCGCCCCCACCTGCCCCGACACGTCCCCGCGCCGGAGTGCACGTGCAAGCCTCACCGCTGACCCGGTGTGACGGCTCTGCCGTGAACTGGCGCTACGCGCGATTTCCCGTCCATCGTTCCCAGGTGCCCCGTGACGCACGATAACCTCGCGCGTGGGTTGTGCTATACCGTTCGATCGCTCTAACGTGACCTGTGATTTGCGTGCGTAGCCGGTAAGCCCCCGCCCCCGGACCGGGCCGCCACCGCGGCGTCGCGCCGTCGGTACGGGACGGAGAGCACCGACGGAGGCCGGGCTCCCGCAGGCCAATGACCAGGAGGATGAAGCGGCCAACGTCTTCGCGACCTGTTGATGAAAACCCCCGCCCGCCCTTGGGCGTCCTTTATCAAGCCTTGAACGACAGGCACAACGGTGGAGCGGCCGCACCGGGCCGGTCCACGCCGGTCACCGCGAGAACAGGTCGCGGATCACCGATCCCCCAGGGGGACCGTCCCCCCGTTTCCACCCAGGAATCGTCAGGCCGACCGGCCGTGAGAGGCAATCGAGGACCACGTGAGTACCGAACGACGACGGAACGCCGACGGCGGCCGTCGCCGGGCCGAGGGCCCGGTCGACGGTCCACGCGGCAGCGGTGGACGGCGCCGGGCCGACGGCCCCGAGCGTGCCGGAGGGCGCCGACGAGCGGAGGCCGGGGACGGCTTCTGGGGTGACGACGCGCGGCCCGAGCGCCCGCGCCGGCCGCGGCCGCCGGAGCAGGACATGCGCTCCGAGGGCCGGGGCGCCCGCCGCCGCGGCGACGCCGAGCGCCCCCGTCGTGCCGAGGGCGAGCGTCCGCGTCGTGCCGAGGGCCAGGGCCAGCGCCGCCGCCCGGAGGACGCCGAGCGCCCCCGCCGCCGTCCCGAGGGAGAACCGCCCCGTCGTTCCCGGGACGGTGAGCCGCCCCGTCGTCGTCCCGACGGCCAGGGCCGGCGCCGCCCCGTCGAGGACCCCCGCGGCCGTCGCAGGGCCGCCGGTGCCGGCGGCCCGCGTGACCCCCGCGACCCGCGCGAGCGCGGCCGGGACCGCGAGCACGCCGCGCGCTCCGAGGGGCGCCGCGCGCCGGGAAGGGGCACCCGCGCCGCGGCCGGCGGCAGGGGCGGAGGAGGCGGAGGCAGACGCCGCGCCCGCCAGGAGGAGCCGGACGACCGTCCGTGGTTCAGGCGCTTCCTGTCCAAGGCGTGGAAGCCCGCCCTGGCCGCCTTCGGCCTGATGATCATCGGCGGCGTCGCCGTCTTCGCGATCCTGTACGCCCAGGCGCCCGACAAGGACGAGCTGGACGCCAAGGCGGAGAACACGATGTCGGCCACCCAGATCATGTGGGCCGCGCAGGGTGACGAGGAGCCCGAGGTCGCGGTCACCACGGGACAGGTCAGGCGCGTCGAGGTCCAGTACGAGGACATCCCGCCGGAGGTCATCGACGGCGTGCTCGCCGCCGAGCAGCGCACCTTCTTCACCGACCCCGGCATCAACGTCATGGGCATCATGCGCGCCGTCGTCACCGGCGGCGAGGCGGGCGGCGGTTCCACCATCACCCAGCAGATGGCCCGCAACTACTACAGCGACCTGGACTCCAGCAACCGCTACCTCCGCAAGATCCGGGAGATCTTCATCGCCATCAAGCTCTCCCAGCAGATGGAGCACGAGGAGATCCTCACGACCTACCTCAACACCATCTACTTCGGCCGCGGCGCCTCGGGCATCGAGATGGCCTCCCAGGCCTACTTCGACAAGAGCGTCAGCGAGCTGAACTCGGCGGAGGGCGCCTTCCTCGGCCTCATCATCCAGATGCCCAGCAACTTCGAGGGCGAGATGGGCCCCTGGACCGAGAAGTACCTCAAGGAGGAGCGCTGGCCCTACATGCAGCGCCAGCTGGCGGCGATGCACGAGGAGGACCCCAGCCGGGGCCTCCCCCGGGCCGAGGCCGAGGCGCTGGAGATCCCGGAACTCGTCCCCTACGGCGTCGACGACGACACGCCCGCCGACCCCAAGTACGGGTACGTGCGCGACGCGGTCATCAACGAGATCGTGGAACGCTACTCCAACCACGACATCACCTCCGCCGACATCGCCACCCAGGGCTTCGTCGTCGAGACCTCGCTGAACCCCGAGCTCATGGACGCGGCGCGCAGCGCCTTCGACGTCCTGCCGGGCACCCCCGAGGACACCATGATGGGCCTGACCGCGGTTGACCCCTCCACGGGTGAGATCGTCGCCTTCCACGGCGGCGACAACGTGGCCGAGGACTACAACAACTCGCTGTACCACCGCACCCAGGCGGGTTCGTCGTACAAGCCCTACGTCCTGGCCACAGCGCTCAACAACAACATCAGCCTCGAGAGCATGTTCGACGGCGACTCGCCGCAGGAGTTCCCGGGCCTGCAGAGTCCGGTCCAGAACGCGAACGACGTGAGCTACGGTCCGGTCAACCTGGTCCAGGCCACCGCGGACTCGGTCAACACCCCCTTCGTGCAGCTGGCACACGACCTGGGTCCGGCCGCGGTCGACGACCTCGCGGTCCGGGCCGGGGTGGACGAGGACCAGATCACCACCTCCACCCAGGGGCCGCTGATCGCGCTGGGCACCCATCAGGTGACCGCGCTGGACCAGGCGACGGGCTACGCGACCTTCGCGGCCGGGGGCAGGCACTACCCGGCGCACATGGTCACCGAGCTGCGCAGGGCCGACGGCACGGTCCTCGAGCCCAAGGACCAGGCTCAGTTGGAGAGCGGTACCGAGGTGGTCTCCGCGGACGTCGCGGCCGACGTCACTTACGCCATGACCCAGGTGGTCGAGAACGGCGGTGGCTCCCACGCCGCGCTGCCGGACGGACGCCCCGTCGCGGGCAAGACCGGTACCTCCAGTAACGCCGTCTCCGCCTGGTTCGTCGGGTACACCCCGCAGCTGGTCGCCGCCGTCGGCCTGAGCCGCGCGGACGCCAATCTGTCCCTGGAGTTCGACGGGCAGGCCGCGGGTGAGATCTTCGGTGGTACCACATCGGCCAACGTCTGGCGGGAGTTCATGACGGTGGCCATGGAGGGGAAGCCCGTCGAGCAGTTCCCGCCGCGGGCCAACGTGGGTGAGGACCACAGCTTCCTGCCCAGCCCGTCCCCGAGCGAGGAGCAGTCCGAGGAGCCGAGCGAGGAACCCTCCGAGGAGCCGAGCGCGAGCGAGCCGGAGTGCGACCCGCAGGACCGCCGCGGCCCGGACTGCGGGGAGGAGCCGCAGACCGAGGAGCCGTGTGCGGAGTTCGACCCCTTCTGCGAGGACGGGGAGGAGCCCCAGGACCCGACGGCCTGCTCGCGTCCCAACCCACCCGCGAACTGTGAGAACACCACTCCGCCGGACGACGGGGCCTCGGGCGAGGAGCAGGACGGCGAAGGCGGCGGCGGTTCCTTCCCGTGGGGCAGGAGCAGCGCCAGCGGCGGTGAGACCAACAGGATGGTCATCCTGACCCGTCAGGACTGACCCCTCCCGAAGGCTCAGCCAGGGGGCCGGCGCGCTCGGTGGGCGCACCGGCCCCCTTCGCGTGCCCCCGCCCCGGGTGCGGCGGGGTTGTCCACAGGCCGCACCGGATGGTATGCGGCGGCTGGTAGCCTTGACTCCCGTATGGCTCAGAGCCCGCCAGGCCCCGTCCCCGGCGGCGCGGCACCCACCGCGGGCTCCTGCCCTCCTGCCATGGAGATTCCATGGCCGCAACAGTCCAGAGGAGGAACGTACGCCTATGCGTCGTTACGAAATCATGGTCATCCTCGACCCGAACCTCGACGAGCGCACCGTCGCCCCGTCGCTGGAGAACTTCCTGGGCGTCGTCCGCAACGACGGCGGCTCGGTCGAGAAGGTCGACATCTGGGGCAAGCGCCGCCTGGCCTACGACATCGACAAGAACGCCGAGGGCATCTACGCGGTCATCGACCTGACCGCCGAGCCCGCCACGGTCAAGGAGCTGGACCGCCAGCTCGGCATCGCCGAGGCCGTGCTCCGCACGAAGGTGCTCCGCCCCGAGGTCCACTAGAGCGGCTCCGCGCCGCACCCCCTGGTCCCGTGGTCCCCGCTCTGTCACTGGTGGCGGGGATGATCGGGGCAGCAGGCGAAACCGCCTGAACCGACTACCTCGAACCGGAGCCCATCCATGGCAGGCGAAACCCAGATCACGCTCGTCGGCAACCTGGTCGACGACCCTGAACTGCGCTTCACGCCCAGTGGAGCCGCGGTCGCCAACTTCCGCGTGGCCTCGACGCCCCGCACCTTCGACCGCCAGTCGGGGGAGTGGAAGGACGGCGAGTCCATGTTCCTCACCTGCACCGTCTGGCGGCAGTACGCGGAGAACGTGGCCGAGAGCCTCCAGCGCGGTATGCGCGTCATCGTGCAGGGCCGCTTGAAGCAGCGCTCGTACGACACCCGCGAGGGTGAGAAGCGGACCGTCTTCGAGATCGACGTCGACGAGGTCGGCCCGGCCCTGCGCAGTGCCACCGCCAAGGTGACCAAGACGCAGCGCCAGGGCGGCGGCGGTGGCTTCGGTGGCGGCGGCGGTGGTTTCGGTGGCGGCCAGCCCCAGGGCGGCGGCTACGGGAACCAGGGCGGCGGTTTCGGCGGCGGAGCCCAGGGCGGCGGACGCAGCGGTCCCCCGGCCGACGACCCGTGGGCCACCAACGGCGGTGGCGGCGGTTTCGGCGGTGGCGGCGGCGGCGGAGGCTTCTCCGACGAGCCCCCGTTCTAGTCGACCAGCAGTACCCGGCCCGGCGCCCCGGTGCGCCAGGTCGTCTTCCACATGTCCCAGCCCATCCCCGGGAGGACCCCGGGGCTCTTGCGAAGGAGCACCACGATGGCGAAGCCGGCAGCGCGCAAGCCCAAGAAGAAGGTTTGCCTCTTCTGCCAGGAGAAGCAGTCCTACATCGACTACAAGGACACCACGCTTCTCCGCAAGTTCATCTCCGAGCGCGGCAAGATCCGTGCCCGGCGCGTCACGGGTAACTGCACCCAGCACCAGCGCGACGTCGCGACCGCGATCAAGAACGCGCGCGAGGTGGCCCTGCTGCCCTACACCAGCAGCACCCGCTAACGGCGATATCGAGGGAGGTTTTTGTCGTGAAGCTGATTTTGACCCACGAGGTCAACGGTCTCGGAGCCCCCGGCGATGTCGTCGAGGTGAAGAACGGCTACGGCCGCAACTACCTGCTGCCCCGCGGGTTCGCCATCCGGTGGACGCGCGGCGCCCAGAAGCAGATCGACCTGATCCAGCGCGCGCGTTCCGCGCGTGACATCCGGAGCCTGGACGAGGCCCAGCAGGTCGCCGGTCAGGTCAACGCGCTCACGGTGCGCCTCCAGCAGCGCGCCGGCGAGGGCGGCCGCCTGTTCGGTTCGGTCACCCCCGCTGACATCGCCGACGCCGTCAAGGCCACCGGCGGTCCGCAGCTGGACAAGCGCCGGATCGAGATCAAGAACCCGATCAAGTCGGTCGGAAGCCACAAGGTCCAGGTCCGCCTGCACCCCGAGGTCTCCGCGACGATCAAGCTGGACGTCGTCGGCGCCTGACCAGGCCCCCGGCGCTTCGGGCCCCGCCTCCCCTCCCTTGAGTTCTAGTGGTCGTTGCAACACCCCACTTCTGAAGGGGTGCGATGGACGACTTCAAGATCCGGAACCGCTCGGTCAACCAGGGCCGCAGGAAGCTCTGGGAAGAGCGAGCGGAATACTTCCGACTCATGGACCTGGGGTATTCGAACAAAGCTGCTTGCCAAGCCGTGGGAATCAACCTGCGGACCGGACGCGAGTGGCTGGGGGACCTGCACGGGCTCCGGCGCGAGGCCGGAGAGGCGGCGGGCCCTGGTCGCGGAACGGACGGTCCGACGGGTCGTGAGGGAGCGAGCGGGTTGTGGTGCACGATCCGTCCTGCGCGCCA
>NZ_VWVV01000014.1 GCF_009830945.1 Nocardiopsis sp. FR4
GCGCGGTCCACCGCGCACGGCACCGGTCGCGGGAGCGGGTCACTCGCCCCGGAGGTTGTCCTTGAGGAACCGCACCTGCAACAGCATGAGGTTCTCCGCCACGGTCGGGTCCGAGGGGGAGTGCGTCACCCCCGACAGCGGCAGCACCGTGTGCGGGCGGCCCGCCGCCATCAGCGCCGACGACATCCGCTGCGTGTGCGCGAAGGCCACGTTGTCGTCCGCCAGACCGTGGATCATCATCAGGGGCCGTTCCAGCCCGGCCGCGTCCTCCAGCAGGGAACTGCGCTCGTAGGCCTTCGGCTCGGCCTCGGGCGTGCCCAGGTAGCGCTCGGTGTAGTGGGTGTCGTACAGCGCCCAGTCGATCACCGGCGCCCCCGCCACGGCCGCGTGGAACACGTCCGGGCGGCGCAGCACGGCCAGCGCCGCGAGGTACCCGCCGAACGACCAGCCCTGGACGCCCACGCGCGACAGGTCCAGGCAGCCGAACCGCTCCGCCGCGTCGCGCAGGGCCGTCACCTGGTCCTCCAGGACCGGCCCGGCCAGGTCCAGGTGCACGCTCCGCTCCCACTCCACGCCGATCCCCGGGGTGCCCCGGCCGTCGGCGATGAGCACCGCGAACCCCTGCTCCGCGTACCACTGGGAGGTCAGGTAGGCGCCGCGCGCGTGCAGCACCCGCTGCGCGTGCGGGCCGCCGTAGGGGGCCACCAGCACCGGCAGCGGGCGCTGCTCGGGCCGGTACCAGGACGGCAGCACCAGCGCGGCCGGGATCCCCCGCTCGCCCGCGCGCCAGAACTCCACCCGGGGCTCGGGCAGGTCCGGCGCCTCGGCCAGGCTCTCGATCTCGGTGCAGGCGCGGCGGGTCTCGGTGCTCGCCCCGCGCAGCACCAGCGTGCGCACGCCCGCGAAGTCCATCGACCGGTGCTGCACCACCAGGGTGTCGCCGCGCAGGCGCCCCGAGCGCACACCGCTGTGCGCGCCCGCGTCCGTGGCGGTCGAGCACCCGTGGCCGGGCACCTCCACCGGCGCGGACAGGCCCGTGTCCAGCTCGACCAGCCACAGCGACACGTCGCCCGGGCTCGCGGCGGGCGAACCCGAGTACAGGATCCGGTCGCCGTCCACGTCCACCACGCCGCGCACGTACACGTCGGCCGGGCTGACCGGGTCGTCGCCCACGTAGACGCGGCGCTCACCGCCCGCCTCGCGGCCGATCCACACCAGGTCGCCCGCCCTGGTGTAGGCGGGCACCCCCGGCATGATCTCGACCCACACGTCGTCGGACTCGGTGCGCACCGGCGCGACCAGGCCGGTCGCCGGGTCGGCGCTGAACAGGGTGAGGGTGCGCTGGTCGCGGCTCTGCGCGGTGAACACCAGGGTCGGCGTCCCGTCGGGGCCGCTCGTCCAGCCCACGGTCGCCAGGTAGGGCAGCCCGTCGCGGTCCCACTCCACCCAGGAGGGCTCGGGGCGCTCCCCGCTCCCCGAACCCACCGGGAGGACCGCCAGGCTCACGTCGGCGTTGGTCCCGCCCGCGGGCGGGTAGCGCAGCGCGGCGGGCTCCTGTCCGGGGCGGCCGGGGTCGGAGACGTACCAGGTGTTGACCTGCGACTCGTCCACCCGGGTGACGGCCAGGGCGGAGCCGTCCGGGGCCCACCAGAAGCCCCGGTAGCGCCCCATCTCCTCGGCGGCCACGAGTTCGGCCAGGCCCCAGGAGACGTTCGGGCCGTCCGGTTCGACGACCGCCCGGTCGCCGTGGCCGGGCCGGGCGTCGGAGACCTCGATGACGCGGACGGCGCCGCCGCTGACGTAGGCGACGCGGTCGCCCGCCGGGCTGATCCGCGGGTCCACGACGGGGGTGGCGGCGGGCAGCTCGCGTGGCGCGGTGTCGTCGCCGACCAGGTCGACGTAGAACAGCCGCCCGGACAGCGTGAACACGGCCCGGGTGAACGCGTCGTCCACCGAGTAGGACACGATGCCGCCGCCGCTCTCGCGCAGCCGCTCGCGGCGGGCCCGCTCCTCGGGGGGCAGGTTCTCGTCGTCGGCGCCCAGCGCCCGGGGGTCGGCGAGCACCGTGGCGGTCCCCGACTCCGCCTCGTGGACCCACAGGCAGGTGGCGGTGTCCACCCCGTCGCGTCCCCGGAGGAAGGCGACGCGGCCTCCGTCCGGCGAGATCTCGAACGCGCGCGGGACGCCGATCGTGAAGCGTTGGGTACGGGCCTGTTGGCGAGGAAAGCTCATAGGGCGATTGTGGCCCATGTCGCGTCCGACCGGGGCGGGTGCGGGAGCCGGGGCCGTGGACGGGGGGAGCCGGGGCCGTGAACGGAGGGGACCGATCCGCATGTCCGATCCGGGAGGTGGCGCGCGGCCGCGGCCGGTATCGTTCACCGGGTGACTGACAGGCGACTGATGATGGTGCACGCGCACCCTGACGACGAGAGCATCGTCACCGGGGCCACCCTGGCCAAGTACGCGGCGGAGGGGGCCGGTGTCACCCTGGTGACCTGCACGCTGGGCGAGGAGGGCGAGGTCATCCCGCCCGAGCTGGCGCACCTGGCCTCCGACCGCGAGGACACTCTGGGCGAGTACCGGATCGGTGAGCTCGACAAGGCCTGCCTGGCCTTGGGCGTACGCGATCACCGCTTCCTGGGCGGCCCCGGCCACTACCGGGACTCGGGGATGATGGGCTCGCCCACCAACGAGCACCCGGACGCCTTCTGGGGCGCGGACGTGGAGGATGCCGCCACGCGGCTGGCCGAGATCATCCGCGAGGTGCGCCCGCACGTGCTGGTCAGCTACGACGAGTACGGGGGCTACGGCCACCCCGACCACATCCAGGCGCACCGGGTCACCCGCCGGGCCTTCCTGCGCGCCGCCGAGCGGTCCCTGCCCGGCACGCCCTGGCGGGTGAGCAAGCTCTACGCCGTGGCCCAGCCCGTCTCGCGCATCGAGGAGTCCATCGCGCGGCTGCGGGAGGAACCCGGCCCCTTCACCCCGCCCACCCGGGTGTCCGACATCGCCCGGGGCACCCCCGACACGGCGGTGACCACCCGGGTGGACGCCACCGACCACTGGGCGGCCAAGGCGCTGGCGATGCGCTCCCACGCCACGCAGATCACCGTGGACGGCGAGCGGTTCGCGCTGTCCAACGGCATCGCCCAGGAGATCGACGCGGTCGAGCACTTCACCCTGCTGGTGGGCTCCGCCCCGCGCACCGCCCCCGGCGAGTACGAGACCGACCTCTTCGCGGGGCTTTGACGGGAGTCGTGGGGGAAGCGTCTAACCTCGTTGCCTGTGAGCACTCCTGAGCCCCTCGCGCCGGCCGAGAAGGACCCCTCCGCGGCACTGTCACCTCTGCTGACCGCGGCCACCCTCGTGGTGGTGCTGGCGCTCGGCGTCCTGGCGGGGCTGCTCTCCACCACGGGCGCGGGCTGGCTGACCCGCTACTGGGGCGCGGGACAGCCGGTCCCGGCGCTGGCGGTCGCCGCCCTGCTGGTCTTCCTGGCCCTGCTGTACACGGGGTGCCGTCTGTGCGCGTGGGGCAGCCGCCGCCCCTCCGCCGCGGTGTTCTTCGCGGTGGGTTTCCTGGCCTCGGTCATCGCCCTGGTCGGCTACGTCCCCGGCGGTGACCTGGTGCTCACCAACCACCTGATGCACAACGCCTACCTGTTCGGGTCGATGCTGGTGCTGGTGCTCGCGGTCATCCGCAGCCGGGTGTTCCTCCCCGCCTCGGCGCTTCCCCGCCCGGAGCCCGCCGGTCAGGCCCAGAACTGGAGCAGCAGCTCGCCGTAGAAGACGATCCCGGGGAACACCGGGTTGGGCAGGACCAGGCCGAACAGGCCGTAGACCAGCTCGACGAGCGCGTCGTTGAGGCCGGGGAACCACAGGACGGCGAACACGGCCACCGAGCCGAACAGCGCGTTGGCCCGCGCGGCCGGGACCCAGGAGGCGCGGGTCAGCGCGGCCAGCACCTCGAAGCCGTCCAGGCCCGGCACCGGCAGCAGGTTGACCAGGGCGGCGGTCAGGTTGGCGAAGCACAGGAACGCCATCGCCGAGATCGCCCAGTTGGTGGTGTCGTTGCCCGGGGGCACCAGGACCGACACGGCGGCGGCCAGCGCGGCGGCCAGCAGGAGGCTGGCCAGGGGTCCGGCGAGCGCCACCAGGACGCGGCGGCCCCGGGACGGGATCCGCTCCCAGTCCACCTGGGCGGGCGGCCCGGTCATGCCGAAGGGGCCCAGGCACAGGTAGGCCGAGGACAGCACCAGGCCCGCGAAGGCGTGGCGGTAGGCGAACGGGTTCAGCCGCAGGTAGGCGCTGCCGCGCAGCGAGCGGTCACCCGACAGGTAGGCGGCGAGCGCGTGCGCGAACTCGTGCACGGCCAGCGAGACGATCCAGCCGAGCAGGATGAGCAGCGGTGGGATGAGCGGGGTGACGGTGGTGCCCTCGGCGGCCCAGTCCAGCTCCACGGCCCGCCAGGACAGCCAGCCCGCGAACCCGGTCAGGCCCAGCAGCAGGACGAACACCGGGCTGGGCAGGAAGTCGGCCCAGCCCTGAGCGGGCGCCTCCCCGGGCGCCCCGCCGGACTCCGCGTCCCCGCCGTCGGCCCTCTCGTCCGCGGGCGCACCGGCGTCCTCCACGACCCTCCCGGGGGCGGCGGTGTCGGGCCGGTCCTGCCCGAGGCCGGGCCGGTTGAGGGCGTCCTCGGGCATCTGCTCCCACGGGTCGGGGCCGACCGCCCCGGCGGACTCGGGCGCGTTGGTCGTCTCCGCCTTCTGCGGATCGGGCGTGGGCATGGTGCTCCTGCTGCTCGCGGCTGGTTCCCGCTCCAGGTTAGGCCCTGTCCGGTACCCCCGCGCAGCGGGTGCCTGGCACCGGCCCGCACCCTCCTAGACCACGGCGCGGGGCGCCACCGCGGACTGGTGCAGGCAGGCGATCGCGAAGGCCCGGCCCGAGGGCGTGAGCTCCCGGTGCCCGGAGCCGTCGTCGTCGGTGAGCAGCCCCAGGGCCTCCAGCAGCCAGCCCACCGCCATCACCACGGCGCGCACCTGGTCCGAGGCGGTCTCCGCGGTCCGCCGGTGCGAGGCCGCGTGCCGACCGGCGGCCACCGGGGGCTCCACCGGCACCCACCCGGACTCGGTCAGCGCCCGCTCGGCCGCCGCCACGTCCGACTCGCCGCGGCGCGCGTGCGAGCCGGTGCCCTGGGGGGTGCGCGCCAACAGGATCCCGAGCAGCGTCTCGGCGGCGGCCTGCTCCAGCCCCCCGACGCGGCACAGCGCCTCGGCGGCCGAACGCCACAGCGCCTCGGGGTCCTCGCGCAGCTGGCGGCCGCGCCGGGTCAGCACCAGGCGCCGCGCCGACCGGCGCACCGCCCGCATGCCGCGCAGCGCCTGGTGCAGCGCGATCAGGTGGGTGGCGTCGGTCTCGCTGCGCGGCGGCTCGGGCGTGGTCCGCCAGCCGAAGTCCTCGCACATCTGCCGCACCACCGCCGGCGCGATGTAGCCGATCTGGGTGAGCGCGATGCCGTCCGCCGCCAGGTCCAGCAGCCGCTGGAGCGGGGCCATCGCAGAGTCCGCGGCGCGCGGCACGTCCGCGCCCGCGATGATCTGCCCCACGAGCGGCCACAGGCGCTGGCGGTGCGGGTGCGCCGACGAGCCCAGCCAGGCGCGCACGCGCTCCTCGCGGATCCGGTCCAGGTGGCTGAGCCCGCGGTTGTCCGGCTGGGTGAGGAACGCGCGGGTGAACCGCTCCTGCGCCGGGCGCCAGCCGCGCTTGCCCGGGCGCACGTCGTGCAGGGAGATCGCCAGTTCCAGGGCGGAGGCGGTCTCGTGGCGGGCCCGGAGCTCGGCGTCGCCCACCGCCGTGCCCCAGGTGAGTTCGGGCAGGTCGGGCGGTTCCACCCCCGACTCCCACATGAGCCGTTCGTACATGGCGAGCCCGGCGGCGTGGTCCTCGGCGTAGACGGCGAGCAGCGCGGCGGTCTCGGTGGACGAGCAGATCTGCGAGTACCGGTACAGCTGGAGGAGGCTGAAGAGGGTGCCCAGGGAGCGCACGGCGAACAGCTGGTCGTCGGTGGAGTCCTGGTAGCGGACCGGGAGCTCGAACCAGCAGAACCGCTGGACGGCGTGCTGGTTGAGCCGCTCGATCTCCTGGCCGGGGGCCAGCGTCTCCAACGCCGACCGGGCCACGTCGGCCGCCCGCCCGTCCCGCCGGGCCAGCTCGGCGAGGGCGGACGCTACTGCTTCACGCATGTGGGCGCTCACCACCTCCCCGCGTACCGGGCGCCCGTTCCGCGTGGATGTGCCGCCGGGGGGCGCGATGCTTCGTCGTGGGTCCCGAGCGCTGGCTGGGGGCCTGTTCGGGACTGTGCGTCTTCTACCCCGCGCGGGGGAGAAGAATGCCTCTGTTCAGGCGTGACATGCGCGCCGACCGCCGGGCGGGCGGCGCCTGTGCGTGGGTCGGGGCGCGGTGGGTGTTCAGGGCGCCTGCGGAGGGCGCCCGCCGCGACGGCGGGGGGGAACGGGGGGAACGACACGGCTCGCGGCGACGGTCGCCTCGGCGACCTCCACCGCGGAACCGTCGCGTCGGCGCACGGTGAGGACACCGTCGTCCCACGACTCCACGACACCGACGATATCGGTGAACCCGCCCTCGGGGAGGCGGATTCGCAGAGAGACACGGCGGCCGGTGTCCCGCGGGGTGATCCGGTGCACGAGACGTCCCCTGATGTGCATGGAAGTGCCCCCCGATTGTGCGCTGCGTGTTCCTGAGCGCCATACTAGGAGTACGACATCTGTGCCAATCGCTTGCAGAGCCCGAGAGCGGGGCGGAGCGCCCGCACGCCTCCCCCGCCCCGAGCCTCTGAAAGGTCCCCGCCCTCCCCCGTGGGAAAGCGGGGGTGAGACAAGGAGTACGACGTGACCTACGTCATCGCGCAGCCCTGTGTTGATGTGCTGGACAAGGCGTGCATTGACGAGTGCCCCGTGGACTGCATCTACGAGGGCGAGCGCATGCTCTATATCCACCCGGACGAGTGCGTTGACTGCGGTGCGTGTGAGCCGGTCTGCCCGGTGGAGGCCATCTACTACGAGGACGACCTGCCCGAGCAGTGGTCCGACTTCTACAAGGCCAACGTCGACTTCTTCGACGACCTGGGCTCCCCGGGCGGCGCCTCCAAGGTCGGCAAGATCGACCGGGACCACCCGCTCGTGGCCAAGCTGCCCCCGCAGGCGGAGTAGCACGGCGGCGCCGGGCGCGTCCCGGCGGCCGTGAACCGCGCGCGCCCACCCGGCGCAGAGGGTGCGCGCCCCAGAGGCGACGTGTCGCGCCGGTCCCGCGTGGCGGGACCGGCGCGATTCCTGTGGCGACCCCGAACCGGATGGAGTGTGCACCGATGGCCGAACGGCGACCCGTGGCGGACCGGCTTCCGACCTTCCCGTGGGACCGGCTGGCGCCGTACAAGCACAGGGCCGCGGAGCACCCCGACGGCATCGCCGACCTGTCCGTGGGCACCCCGGTCGACCCGGTGCCGCCCCTCCTGCGCAAGGCCGTCGCCGACGCCGCCGACGCGCCCGGGTACCCGGCGACCTGGGGCACGCCTGAGCTGCGCGCCTCCGTCCGGGGCTGGCTGGAGCGCCGCCACGGCGTGCGCGTGGCCGAGGGCGCGGTCCTTCCCACCGTGGGCTCCAAGGAGCTCGTGGCCTGGCTGCCCACCCTCCTGGGGCTGGGGCCGGGCGACACGGTCGTGCACCCCGAGCTGGCCTACCCCACCTACGACATCGGCGCGCGGATCGCGGGCGCCACCCCGGTGGCCTCCGACGGCCTCACCTCCCTCGGTCCGGCCCCGGCGGGCCTGGTGTGGGTCAACTCCCCGAGCAACCCGACCGGCCGGGTGCTGGGCGTTCCGCACCTGCGCAAGGTCGTGGAGTGGGCCCGCCAGCGCGGCGCCGTCGTCGCCTCCGACGAGTGCTACCTGGATCTGGGCTGGGACGGCACCGAGCCGGTGTCCATCCTGCACCCGGACGTGTGCGGCGGCTCCCACGACAACCTCCTGGCCGTGCACTCGCTCTCCAAGCGCTCCAACCTCGCCGGGTACCGCGCGGCCTTCGTCGCAGGGGACCCCGCACTGGTCGAGGAGCTGCTGGCGGTGCGCAAGCACGCCGGGATGATCGTCCCCGCGCCGGTCCAGGCCGCCATGGGCGCCGCCCTGGACGACGACGCGCACGCCGCCGAGCAGAAGGAGCGCTACCGCTTCCGGCGCGCCCGGCTCCGCGAGGCCTTCGAAGGGGCGGGCTGGCGGATCGAGCACTCCGAGGCCGGGCTCTACCTGTGGGCCAGCCACCCCGACCACGACGCCTGGGGCGCGGTCGCCCACCTCGCCGAACGCGGCGTCCTGGTCGCCCCGGGCGACTTCTACGGCCCCGCCGGGGCCGGCCACGTGCGGGTGGCGTTCACCGCCACCGACGAGCGCGTGGAGGCCGCGGCCAAGCGCCTGGCCTGACGCCCCCGGCCCGGCGGCTTCCGCGCCTCCGGGGCGGTCAGCGCGGCCCCGGGGCCCGCCCGGGCGCGTCCGCCGGAGGCCCCCTACCGCAGGACGAGGCTCCCGGCGGTGTCGGCGTCCTGGATCCCGGTCCAGGCCTCGGCGCCGTCCACCCCGTCCGAGACGCTCCAGCGCTGGTCGCCGTAGGACACCGAGGTCAGCCCGTACTCCTCGGCGTGGGCCACCGCCCACAGGGCCATCGCCCAGCCGAGGTCGCCGGTCCGCGGCTCCTGCTCCCCGTCCAGCGGCAGGGATGACGGATCGGTGCCGAACACCCTGGCCATCTCCTCCTCGGCGCCGACCACGTCCGCCTGGCCCGACCGCAGCGACTCCACCGTCTCGGCGTCGTACCAGCAGGTCATGGCGGGCCCGAGGGCTCCGGTGAACACGTCGGCCATCCGCGCGGACAGCTGCTCGTGCTGGTCGTAGGCGTAGCCGTCCGCGCTGTGCTGCACGGCCTGGGCCGCCTCGAAGACCGGGATGGTGTCCCAGCCGTTCACCTCCACCAGCTCGTCGTAGAACGCGCCGCTGGCGTAGACCGGGTCGAGGATGTCCTGCGGGTCGCCCCACTCCTGGGAGGGCCGCTGCTGGAACAGGCCCAGGGAGTCCCGGTCGCCGTACTCCAGGTTGTAGAAGGCCGACTCCTGCCACACCGTGGCGTAGGCGATGGTCACCGCCTCGGGGGGCAGGTCCCGGCTGAAGGCCACACCGCCGACGGTCGCCGCGCTCACCGCCTGGCGGGGGTCCATCGCGTACGTGTCGTCGGCCATGTCCAGGCGGCAGCCCGGTTCGGGCGGGGGAGTGGTGTCGAGCGGTTCGAACGTGGTCAGCACGTAGTAGGCCCCGGCGACGAGCGAACCGCACACGAGGACCAGGGCGATCAGGATCTTGGCGAAGGCGGAGAGCCTACGGCGCTTACTGGGCACAGGCGAACCAAGGGTCGGCGACAGAAGGAGCGCGCTGCCGGGGAGAGAGGGCTCCCCCGGGCCGCGCGGGGTGCGCACGCGGCGCCATGACCGCAGTGTAGTCGGCTCGGCGTGAAGCGACAGAGCGCCCGTACGGCGGCGATCGGTACATCCCGGACGGCGGTGCCCGCGCACCCGCCGCGAGCGGCTAACGTGTGTGCACATGACCAGCTCGTACTCCAGCCCACTGCCCGACCAGATCGACGAACTCTGGGAGCGGCGCACCGAACTCACCCCCGCCCACACCGAGGCGCGTGAGGTCATCACCGGCGCGATCGACCAGATCGACGAGGGCAAGGCCCGCGTGGCCTTCGTCGACCCCTCCACCGACGAGGTCGTCGTCGACGAGCGCGCCAAGCGCTCCATCCTGCTCGGCTTCAAGGTCCTGGACATGAAGGAGTCGCAGGTCGGCGACTTCTACCACCACGACCGCATGCCGCTCAAGACCCGCTTCGACGGCGTCCGCGTCGTCGCGGGAGCGATCGCCCGCTGGGGCTCCTACCTCGCCCCCGGCGTCGTCCTCATGCCGTCCTTCACCAACATCGGCGCCTACGTCGGCTCCGGCACGATGGTGGACACCTGGGCCACGGTCGGCTCCTGCGCCCAGGTGGGCGAGAACGTCCACCTGTCCGGCGGCGTCGGCGTCGGCGGCGTCCTGGAGCCCCCGCAGGCCTCCCCGGTCGTCATCGAGGACGAGGCCTTCCTCGGCTCCCGCAGCATGGTCGTCGAGGGCGCGCGCGTGCGCCGGGGCGCCAAGCTCGGGGCGGGCACCATCCTGACCTCCTCCACCCGCGTGTTCGACGCCGAGACCGGCGAGGAGCTCGCGCGCGGCGAGGCCCCGGCCTGGTCGGTGTGCGTCACCGCCAACCGCGTCAAGAGCTTCCCCGGCGGCGACTTCGGCATGCCGGTCCTGCTGGTGCTCAAGCGCCTGGCCGAGGGCCAGGAGCACGACAAGCTCGCGCTGAACGACCTGCTCCGCGAGCACGGCGTCAACGCCTGACCCGGCCCCGCTACACCACCGGGGCGCCCCCCTCCGCGCGAAGGGGGGCGCCCCGGCGCGTTCGGGGGCCGGGACCCCGCGGCGCCCCGCCGATCCGCCGCCTCCGGCTCCGCGCCCGCGGCTGACCACGGGCCCCGGCGGCCGTAGCCGGTCGGCCGCCGGCGCCGGGGCGGACGCCTCCGGCCGCGGCACTAGGGTGGTCTGCGCGATCCACCGACTTCCCGAAGCGAGGCGACACATGCTGGACCTGACCTCGGACGCCGCGGCCCTGACCGCCTCCCTCGTGGACATCCGCTCCGAGAGCGGCGACGAGAAGGTCCTCGCCGACGCGATCGAGGACGCCCTGTCGGGCCTGGACCACCTCACGGTCACCCGCGACGGCGACGCCGTCGTCGCCCGCACCGACCTCGGCCGTCCGCGCCGCGTGGTCATCTCCGGCCACATCGACACCGTCCCCATCGTCGACAACGTCCCCTCCCGCGTCGCCGACGGACGCCTCTACGGGTGCGGCACCTCCGACATGAAGGCCGGGGTCGCGGTCCAGCTGCGGCTGGCGGCGCTGGTCACCGAGCCCGTGCACGACCTCACCTACGTGTTCTACGACAACGAGGAGGTCGACGCCTCCCGCAACGGCCTGCTGCGCCTGGCCCGCAACCACCCCGAGTGGCTGGCCGGGGACTTCGCGATCCTCATGGAGCCGACCGACGGCGTCATCGAGGGCGGCTGCCAGGGCACCATGCGGGTGGAGGTCACAGCCCGGGGCAGGCGGGCGCACAGCGCCCGCTCCTGGATGGGGGAGAACGCCATCCACGGCGCCGGGGCGATCCTGGACGTCCTGCGCGCTTACACCCCGCGCGAACCCGAGGTCGAGGGCCTGCGCTTCCACGAGGGCCTCAACGCCGTGTTCATCGAGGGCGGCGTGGCGGGCAACGTCATCCCCGACGAGTGCGTGGTCAAGGTCAACTACCGCTTCGCCCCCGACCTGTCGGTGGCCGACGCCGAGGCGCACCTGCGCGAGGTCTTCGCCGGGTTCGAGGTGCGGGTGGTGGACGCCGCCGCCCCGGCCCGCCCGGGGCTGGACGACCCGGCGGCAGCCGCGTTCGTCGCCGCCGTGGGGGAGGGGAGGGCCCGGGCCAAGCTCGGCTGGACCGACGTGTCCCGCTTCTCCGAGCTGGGCGTCCCCGCCGTCAACTACGGACCCGGGGACCCCCTGCTGGCCCACACCAGGGACGAGTACGCCGAGCTCGCCCGGATCCACGAGGCCGAGGAGCGCATGGTCGCCTGGCTCACCGGCGAGCGCTGAGGCTCCCACCGGGCCGCAGGGCGGTCCGACCGGGTCTTTCACGGCGGATCGGCCGTTTCCGGCCACCGCTGGGACACGTGTGGTTCAGGTGTGAGCGGGTTCTGCACGGATAGCTTGTACGGCATGACGGAAGCACACGAGCAGGTACGACGGGCGGGCCCCCTCACCTACCGGGGCACCTCCATCCCCAACACCACCACAGACCAGCGCCTCCTGGACCAGCGGGGGCCCACGGACTGGGTGCACACCGACCCCTGGCGGGTGCTGCGCATCCAGTCGGAGTTCGTGGAGGGTTTCGGCCTACTGTCGGAGCTGCCCTCGGCGGTGAGCGTGTTCGGCTCGGCCAGGATCCGGCCCGGGGACCGCTACTACGACCTGGGCGTCGAGGTGGGCGCCAAGCTCGCGCGGGCCGGGTACGCGACCATCACCGGGGGCGGTCCCGGCATGATGGAGGCCGCCAACAAGGGCGCCCAGGAGGCGGGCGGGCTGTCCGTGGGCCTGGGCATCGAGCTGCCCTTCGAGCAGACGCTCAACGACTACATCGACATGGGCATGACCTTCCGGTACTTCTTCGTGCGCAAGACGATGTTCGTCAAGTACTCGCAGGCCTTCGTGGTGCTGCCCGGCGGGTTCGGAACCCTGGACGAGCTCTTCGAGGCGGCCACCCTCGTGCAGACCAGGAAGGTCACCCGGTTCCCCATCGTGCTGGTCGGCACGGAGTTCTGGGGCGGGATGCGGGACTGGATCCGCGGCAGCCTCATGGAGAACGGGCTGATCAAGGAGGAGGACATGGAGCTGGTCCAGGCGGTGGACGACCCCGACGAGGTCATCGACATCATCGGCAAGGCCCACCTGGACATCGCCCGCCAGCACGAGGAGTCGGAGGTCAGGCCCGGCCCCGAGCAGTAGCGGGGCGCCGGCCTCCCGCGGGCACGGGCCGTCGCGCGGCCGACGGCCCGTGCCCGACGCCACCCCTGGCGGCCGACCGGGTATGGCACGATCGTGTCCGTGCCTGTTCTCATCATGGTCCTCCTCGCCGCCGCCGCCCTGGCCGTGCTCGTCGGCGTCGTGTACGTCGTACTGGGCAAGGGCGGCCAACTCGCCCGCTTCGAGGCCGACTACCCCCCGCTGAACCTGCCCGACGACCGCCCCGTCCGGGCCTTCGACCTGGGCCGCCTGCTGCTGCCCCTGGCCCTGTGGGGCTACCACGTGCGCGCCGTGGACGAACTGCTGCTGCGCCTGACCGCCACGCTGCGCGAGCGCGAGGAGCGGATCCAGGACCTGGAGTGGCGCCTGTCCCGCCTCGACCCCTCCTACGTCCCGGAGGGGACCGGCCCGGTGCCCGGGGCGCACCTGCCCAGCGACGCCGGGAACGCCGGGGACACCGCCGCGGAGTCGGAGGAGGCCGACGGCGCCGCCGGGACCGGGGCCGTGCGGGCCGGTGGTGACACCGGGTCCGGTGGGGACGAGGACGGTGCCGGGGACGGGGGCACCGGCGACGACGCCGGGAGCCCGGCCGACGCGGACACCGGGGGCGAGCCGGCCGACCGCGGCCGCTGACCCGGCCCGCACCGCGCCCGTGTCCCGTCCGGGAGGGCCCCCACCGGGGTCCCGCCCTGAGCTGGCCGTTTCCCGGCACTATGCCGTGCATCACGGTGACAGGTCCGGACATGGGCGGATCGGTGCCCCCGGGTGCTCTATTCTCGTTCGCTGTACCCGCGTACCCCCGCTCCGCCGGAGCGGGTGCAGCACCGTTGAGGATGGCGAGGATGCACACAGCAGCCGAACTGGAGTCGGGAGCTGAGGACAGGCGCGAAGGACCCGCCTCCTCCGCCACCGCGGCCGCCCCCGTACAGCTGTCCCTGTGGCCGCCGCCCAGGTCGACCCGGCACAGCGGCAGGCGCCGCCGTCAGATCGCCGTGCTGGCCGCGGTCGCGCTGACCGTCGTCGTGGTCGGTGGCGGGGCCACCGCCTGGGCCCTGCTCTCCGACGGTGCGGAGGAGGCGGCGGACGAGGGCGGTGCCCCGGCCGACGTCTTCGTCGGCTCCTGGTCCGGGGAGATGGTGCAGGTGGACACCGAGGGCGAGCACGTCGCCGACTGGCACGCCGAGGTGCGCATCGAGGAGGGCGCCGAACGCGGCAGCACCGCCTGGACGACCTTCTCCTGCTCGGGCACGCTCGTGCTGTCCGCCGCCGACAACGACCGGCGCGTCTACGCCTACACCGAGACCGCCGACCCCGAGGAGCGCTGCGTCGAGGACGCGGAGCTGACCGTGTGGCCCGACGCGGACGGCGGCCTCAAGGCCGAGTGGTCCTCGATCACGCGCGAGGGCACCCGCATGATCTCCACGGGCGACCTGAACTGACCCCCGCCGGAGCATCCCGGTCGGCCCGCCCGCCTTCCCCGGCCGGTGCGCCCGGTTCCGGCCGACCCGGTGTCGGCGCGCGGTGGAACGGTGGCCGCCGGAGGGACGAAAGTCCAGCTCGGAGCGGTTACGGGAGTAGTGGCGGCCCGCACGGTTCAACCCGCCGCCGCGGGGCAGGGATCCGTGCGGCCGCTCGCGCTCCCACCGGGTTTCGGTCAGGACCGATATAACCTTACTGACCGACGATTCCTCGTCAGCGGTGGTCGTCGGCGGCGGTCCGGCCGCTGTCCGGCGCACACACGGGGGAGAACCTCCGAGATAATGGTTGAAGAGTGATGCACGTCCCCTGAGCCACAGGGGCACGAGTCGCGCGGAACCGGCCCATGCCTCCGGAGCCGAGCCGGACCAACCGGAACGGCGCCGGTGCTGTGGGTCGGCCCCGGTCACCCGCGAGGAACACCTAGAAAGGGGAATGGCATGGCGGCGATGAAGCCGAGGACCAGCGACGGGCCGATGGAGGTCACCAAGGAGGGTCGCGGCATCATCATGCGGGTCCCGCTGGAGGGCGGCGGACGCCTGGTCGTCGAACTGACGCCGGACGAGGCCACCGAGCTCCGGGACGCGCTCAAGGGTGTCGTCGGCTAGTACCGGCACCACGTTCTTCCCCCACCAGGGCCGGAACGCCCGACGACCCCCGAGGTCGGAACCCCCATGACAGCGAACGATTGTGAGCGGCCTGTGCCATTCGCCACGGAGATCCACCCCCGGTCGGGGAGCCTCGCCGAATCCACCGCGGACCTGCTGGTCATTCCCGTGCTCGCCGGGGACGGCGGGCCCACGGAGGCCGAAGGGGTCGCCGACGGCGGCCTGACACAGGCGCTTCCGGCTCCGCTCACCGATCTGTTCGCGCACTACGCGCTCGCCGGGAAACCCGGTGAGCTGGCCCAGTTCCCGGTGCCCCGGGACCAGGGGCTGGTGCGTCTGGCGCTTCTGGGGGTCGGTGCGGGCTCGCCCGACGACCTCCGGAAGGCCGGCGCCGCCCTGTCCCGGGCAGCCCGGGGGAACGGGCACGTGGCCCTCGCCTGGCCGGGCGCGGACGGCGACGCCGCCACCGCCTTCGCCGAGGGCGCCCTCCTGGCCTCCTACACCTTCAGCCTCAAGAGCGCCGAACCCCCGGCCGACCAGCGCCCGGCTCCGGTGATCGACGTGCTCGGCGCCGAGGGCCTCGCCGACGCCCTGGACCGCGGGACCCGGCTGGCCGAGGCCACCGCCCTGGCCCGCGACCTCATCAACACCCCGTCCATGACCAAGAACCCCGAGTGGATGGCCGCCCGCGCCCGCGAGGCGGCCGACCGCGCCGGGCTGGAGGTGCGCGTCTGGGACGAGAAGGACCTGGAGAACGACGGCTTCGGCGCCATCCTCGCCGTGGGCCAGGGCTCGTCGAGCCCGCCGCGGCTGGTCCAGCTCTCCTACACCCCCGAGAACCCCACCGCGCACGTCGTACTGGTCGGCAAGGGCATCACCTTCGACACCGGCGGCCTCTCGCTCAAGCCCAACGACAACATGTCGCTGATGAAGACCGACATGAGCGGTTCGGCGATCGTCCTCGCGGTGCTCTCGGCGCTGCCGCGCCTGGGCGCCCGGATCCGGGTGACCGGCCTGCTGGCCCTGGCCGAGAACGCCTTCTCCGGTGACGCCACCCGCATCGGCGACGTGCTCACCACCTACTCCGGCACGACGGTGGAGGTGCTCAACTCCGACGCCGAGGGCCGCCTGGTCCTGGCCGACGCCATGGGCTACGCCGTCGACCGGCTGGAACCGGACGTACTGGTGGACGTCGCCACCCTGACCGGCGCGGCCAAGGTCGCGCTCGGCACCGGCACGGGCGCGCTCTACAGCACCGACGACGCGCTCGCCGCCGCGCTGGAGCGCGCGGGCGAGGCCGCGGGCGAGCCGCTGTGGCGGATGCCGCTCACCGAGGAGTACACCGAGACGACCCGGTCCCAGGTGGCCGACCTGGCCAACATCGGCACCCGCAAGGACTTCGGCCCGGCCGGGGCCACCGACGCGGCCCTGTTCCTGCGCGCCTTCACCGGGGACGTCCCCTGGGCCCACCTGGACATCGCCGGGCCCGGACGTTCGATGAAGGAGAGCGGCCTGCTCACCAAGGGCGGCACGGCCTTCGCCACGCGCACCCTGCTGCGCTGGGCCGCCGACCAGTAGCCGCACGGCCCCGCCCGACCGACGCGGGAGGCCGGCGCCCCGCCCGGGGCGCCGGCCTCCCGCGCGTCCGGGCTGTGCGCCGGGTCCGCTCGCCCGGGCCGGGACGCGGTCAGCGGATGGCGGCCAGCAGACCCTCGCCGACGGGCATCAGCATGGGGATGAACCCCTCCTCGTCGCGCACCCGTCCGATCACCTCGCGCACGGCCGCCTCGCGCGGGTCGGGGGCGCGCAGCGGCCCGTCGGGCTCGGCGGAGGTCACCATGGCGCCGTTGAACACGACCATCCCGCCGGGCCGGAGCAGCCGCAGCGCCTCACTCAGGTACAGGGGGTAGGACACCGCGTCGGCGTCCACGAACACCAGGTCGTACCCGCCGTCGGTCAGCCGGGGCAGGACCTCCAGGGCCGTGCCCCGGATCAGCCGGGCGCGCCCGGGGCCGAAACCGGAGCGGGTGAACACCGAGCGCGCGAAGTCCTGGTAGGCGGCGTTGGTGTCCACCGTCGTCAGGATCCCGTCCGGCGCCATCCCGCGCAGCAGCCAGATCCCCGACGAGCCGCACCCGGTGCCGATCTCCACCACCGACCGTGCCCCGATGGAGGCGGCCAGGAAGCGCAGCGCGGTCCCCGTCGCGGTGTCCACGGGCGGAGCGGCCGAGCGGCTCCCCGCCTCGTAGGCGTCCGCGAGGGGCTCGTCCTCCAGGGCGCTGCGCTCGAAGCGTGCCTGTTCGGCGCGGACCCAGGTGATCCGTGCCGCTGTGTCCTCGGGGCTGGCGATGGCGGTCTCCCACAGCGTCGCGTGTCGGGTGGGTTCTGACCAGCGGATGGTCACCCAACGTAGGATGACGGTCGCGGCCGGGTCATGTCCCTGGCAAAAGACTAGCCTGATCCGGGCGCAACTCCGAGCGTGGCGGCGGGAACTTAATAGACGTCCTCCGGCGTTGAACCGGGATGAACGTACGTTGACCGCCACGAAGCGTCTCCCCCCGACCAGCCTGTGGGCGGATCAACGGGAGGAAGGGAGCAGCGGTGCCAGAGTCCGGCCCTGCCGTCGAATTCGAGGCGTGGGAGCCCCCGAGCTGGGACGAGGTCGTACGGACCCACTCCCCGCGCGTGTATCGGCTCGCCTACAGGTTGACCGGCAACAAGCACGACGCCGAGGACCTCACGCAGGAGGTCTTCATCCGGGTCTTCCGCTCCCTGGCCAACTACACCCCCGGGACCTTCGAGGGGTGGCTGCACCGCATCACCACCAACCTCTTCCTCGACATGGCGCGCCGCCGGGCACGCATCCGCTTCGAGGGCCTGGCCGACAACGCCGACGAACGCCTGGAGGGCCGCGAGCCCTCCCCGGCACAGCGCTACGACGACCGGCACTTCGACGCCGACATCCAGTCCGCCCTGGACGCGCTGCCCGCCGAGTTCCGGGCCCCCGTCGTCCTCTGTGACATCGAGGGGCTCTCCTACGAGGAGATCGCCGCGACGCTCGACGTCAAGCTCGGCACCGTCCGCAGCCGCATCCACCGGGGCCGCGCCCAACTGCGCCGCGCCCTGGAGCACCGCCGGTCCCTGGCCGCGGAGGACGGGGCGCGCGGCGCCGGACACGTGATCAACGGGGAGGCGGAGTGAGCAGCGAACACCTCGGAGAGCGTCTCTCCGCGCTCGTCGACGGGGAACTGGGCCCGGCCGAACACGAGAGCGCCCTCATCCACCTGGCCAGGTGCGAGTCGTGCCGCTTCGAGGCCGACCTGATGCGCCGCCTCAAACGCCGCCTGCACGGCCTGTGCGAGCCCGAGCCGGACGCCGACTTCATGGGACGGCTGGCGGGGCTGTCCCGCGACCCCGCGACCGCGGGCCGGGGGCCCACCGAGCCGCCGCCCGGCGGCGCGGGCTTCGGGGCGGGTCCGCCGCTGGGCCTCTCCCGCCCCCTGGGCGGTTTCCCCGGCGGCCACCACCCGGCCTCCGCGCCCCCGGAGAGCGGTGCGGCGCCGCACCGGCCGCAGCGCGCGGCGCGGCCCGAACGCCACCGCCCGGAACGCCTCGCGCACCTGCTCCCGGCCTTCCCCGGCGGTCGTTACGCCGTCGCGGGCTTCGCCGTGGCCTCGGTCCTGATCGGCAGCGCCTTCGTGGCCGGAGGGGACACCGAGGAGACCCCGGTGGTCCAGCCCCGTCTGTCCGACTACGCGGTCGAGCACGCGGTGACCAGCCGCCACCTGCCGGTGGCGCACCCCCAGCCCAAGGCCACCGAGCTTCCGTACGGCACCACCGAAGCCAACCGGTGAGCGCGCGGGGACACTCCTGCCCGCACTCCGGCCCGGTCACCCTCCTCGCGGTGGCCCTGTTGTGCGTGCTCCTGCTCACCGCCGCCACCAGCCCCGAGGCCGCCGCGGTGCCCGCGGACGGCTCCGACGACGGGATGCCGGTCCTGCGCCGCGCCGCCGCCGCGGAGAACCAGGTCGCCTACTCCGCCGTGCGGGAGATGACCGGGCCGCACGGGCCCGGGGGCCACGTACTGCGTGTGCGGGTGGTGAACCGGCCCGGGGACGGCATCGCCCTGGCGCCCCTGGGCGAGGAGGAGGACGCCCTCGTGGTGCGCTCCTCCTCCGCGCTGGAGTCGCTCGACGAACGCCTGCTGCACATGCTCCAGGACACCTACTCCGTCTCCGACGCCGGGCTCGCCGACCTGGACGGCCGGGAGGCCCGGGTGGTGGAGGCGGCGCGCGCCGACGGCACCCTCGCCGGGCGGTTCTGGGTCGACACCGACACCGGTCTGCTCCTGGGCCGGACCGTCTACGAGGCCACCGGGGCCCCCGCGTTCAGCGTCCGCCTCAGCGATCTCGCCCTGGGCGAGGGCTCCTGGCCCGAGGGCCGTGTGGGCGACGAGCCCTGGGGGGACGCCCTCACGGGGACCGAGCGCGCCGAGCTGCGCGACGGCGGCTGGCCGCTGCCCGAGCACCTCACCTGGAACCTGCGCCTGGTCGACGCGCGGTCCACGAAACTGGCCGGAAACCGCGTCGTGCACGCGGTCTACTCGGACGGTCTGTCCCAGGTGTCGGTTTTCACCCAGCGTGGGAAGCTGGATACCAAGCATTCCCCCGCACTCCGGAACGGATACACCGGAACCGGGGCAGGGGGAAGCGGCGTCCCAACACAACACGACACGATCTTCGGCGGCGACACGGGTCAGTACCAGAGCATGTGGCAGGCGGACGGATTCGTCTACACGGTGCTCGCCGACGCCCCCGCGGGGCTGGCCTCGTCGGCGGTGACCGCGTTGCCCGACCCCGGCGGCTCCGGTTTCTGGGCCCGGGTGCACCGCGGTCTGGCCCGGCTCGGGTTCCTCTAGGCGCCCCGCCGGGCCGGGTGTCGACCGAAAGCCAAGCGACATACGGAGCAGGTCTTGAGCGAGGAAAACGGCCGTCCGGAACACGGGCGGGCGACCCCGCCGGGTGACGTGACACCCCCCGAGCGCGCCGCGCCGGACCCGGCGCGCGCACCGGCGTCGGCCCCCCAGCCCTCCGGGTGGGCCACCGGGTCACCGCACCAGGGGCCTCCGCCCCCATCCGCCCCCACGGCCCACCCCCGGACCGGCGCGAACACCGGCCACCCCGGCCACTCCTCCCAGCCCCTGCCCCCCGGCCACCCGGGGACCCCCGGTCCGCCCGGCACCCCGGGTTCCGGTCAGCTCCCCGGCCCCTCCCCCGACCGGCAGCAGGTCCCCGCCGCTTACGCGGCGGCCCACCCGACCGGTGCCTCCGGCGCTCCGGCCCAGGGCCCCCACGCCGCCCCCCGGCCGCCACGGCGCGGCGTTCCGGCGTGGATGGCGCTGTCCGGAATGCTGGTCGTCGCCCTGATCGCCGGTGGCGCGGGCGGCGTCGCGGGCACCTTCCTCAGCGGCTCCGGCACCCCCGAGGCGGCCGAGGAGGAGGGCCCGGTCATGAACGAGCCGCCGCCCGAGGCGCCCCAGCGCGACCCCGGCACCGTGGCGGGCGTGGCGCAGCGGGTCAGCCCCAGCGTGGTCTCGATCCAGAGCGCCAGCCCCCTGGTCCAGGGCGGCGGCTCCGGCTTCGTCATCGAGGGCGACTACGTGGTGACCAACGACCACGTCTCCTCGGAGCTGGAGTCGGACGGCATCGTCGTGCAGTACAGCGACGGCAGCCGCTCCGACGCCTCCGTGGTCGGGGCCGACCCCAGCTCCGACCTCGCCGTGCTGTCGCTGGAGGACCCCGTCGACGTCGAACCCCTGGAGTTCGGCGACTCCGAACAGGTCATCGTCGGCGACGAGGTGATCGCCATCGGCGCGCCCCTGGGACTGGACGGAACCGTCACCCAGGGCATCATCAGCGCCGTCAACCGGCCGGTCAGCTCGGGGGAGGGCGAGAACGCCAGCCGCTTCTACGCCCTCCAGACCGACGCCGCCATCAACCCGGGCAACTCCGGCGGCCCGCTGGTGGACCTGCGCGGCCGGGTCATCGGGGTCAACTCGATGATCGTGACCATGGGGTACATGGGCGAGCCCGCGGGCAACATCGGCCTGGGCTTCGCGATCCCGTCCAGCGAGGCCGAGCGCGTCGTGCAGCGCCTCATCGAGTACGGGGAAACCACCTACGCCGACATCGGGGCCGGGATCGACCTGGACAGCCCGATCGCGGGCGCGGTCATCGCCGACGGGCCCGGCGCGGTGGAGCGGGGCGGGCCCGCGGACGAGGCGGGACTGCGCTCCGGCGACGTGATCCTCTCCCTGGCCGGGCGCCGGGTGAACTCGGGCCAGGAACTGCTCGCGATGCTGCGCGCCCTCAGCCCGGGCGACGAGGTGGAGATCGAGTACGAGCGCGACGGCGAGCGCGACACCGCCACGGTCACCCTGGGCTCCTCGGACGACTGACGGCCCCCGGACCGCCCGGGCACGGCTGGGCCCCCGAGCGGTGCTCGGGGGCCCAGCCGTGTGGGACAGACCTCGGGGACGGGCCTCTCAGCGGCCGGCCGGGGAGATGCCCAGCTGCATCCCGGCCAGTCCGCGCGGCTTGCCGACCAGCGTCTCGGCCACGCCGGAGATCACCTTGCTGGCCTCGGCCTCGGGCTCGGTCAGCACGAGCGGCCTGCCCTCGTCGCCGCCCTCGCGCAGGCGGGTGTCCAACGGCACCTGGCCCAGCAGCGGGATCTCCGTGCCCAGCGTCTTGGTGAGGGCGTCGGCGACGGTCTGGCCGCCGCCCTCGCCGAACAGGTGCAGCGGCTCCCCGCCGCCCGGCGGCAGGTAGTACGACATGTTCTCGATCACGCCCGCGATCCGCTGGTGGGTCTGGGCGGTGATGGCGCCCGCGCGCTCGGCCACCTCGGCGGCGGCCTGCTGCGGCGTGGTCACCACGAGCAGCTCGGCGCCGGGCAGCAGCTGCGCGACGGAGATGGCGATGTCGCCGGTGCCCGGGGGCAGGTCCATCAGGAGCACGTCCAGGTCGCCCCAGTACACGTCCGACAGGAACTGCTGGAGCGCGCGGTGCAGCATCGGCCCGCGCCAGACCACGGGCTGGTTGCCCTGGGTGAACATGCCGACCGAGATGACCTTGATGTCGTGCGCCGTCGGCGGCAGGATCATGTCCTCGACCTTGGTCGGGAAGTCCGACGCGCCGAGCATCCGCGGCACCGAGTGGCCGTAGATGTCGGCGTCGACGACACCGACCTTGTGGCCCTGGGCGGCCATGGCCGCGGCGAGGTTGACGGTGACGGACGACTTGCCCACACCGCCCTTGCCGGAGGCGACGGCGAAGACCCGGGTGAGCGAGTTCGGCTTGGCGAAGGGGATCTCCTTCTCCGCCTGGCCGCCGCGCAGCTTGGTCTGGAGTTCCTTGCGCTGCTCGTCGCTCATCACGTCGAGCTCCACGCGCACGGAGGTGACCCCGGGGACCTTGGTCACCGCTTCGGTCACGTCCTTCTCGATACGGCCCTTCATCGGGCATCCGGCCACCGTGAGGTACACGCCGACGCGCACGGTACCGTCGTCGGCGATGTCAACGCTCTTGACCATGCCGAGGTCGGTGATGGGGCGGCGGATCTCCGGGTCTTGCACCGTGGCCAGGGCTTTGTTGACCTGCTCGGTGGATGGTGTGGAGGACATGTGCTCAATCGTAGGTCAGCGGTACGGGGTCAACGGCCTCGCCGTGCGGGTCGGCCACATGGTGCAACGGGGGCGGGGCGCCCGGCATTCCGCCCGGCCCCTCCGCGCGCCGGTCAGCGCGCACCGTGACCGGTTGATAACGGCATGGCCTTAACGCTGGCAATACACGCCCGGATAGTAGTCTCAGCGCACGATGGGAAATGTGCCGCCACCGCCTGGTTCGTCCTGGCCCGCCGCGCCTGAGGGGCCGGAGGGACGGGGTGCCGGGTCCTACACGCAGGAGCAGACCTGGGCGGGTCCCCCGGGCGGGGGAAGGCTGACGCCGCCCGGCGGTCAGCCGATGGTCAACGCGGACCCCGACGTGTGGGCCTGGCCGCCGCCGCGACCCGTGCGCACCAGCCAGTTCGCCTGTGCGGAACTTCCCGCGGGTGAGTCCTACCACAGGCTCGGACGCACCTCACGCTTTCGCTGGTGGTCCGCCCCGCTGACCCTGGTGGTTCTCGCGGTGCTGCTGTTCTTCCTGTGGATGGCATTCCTGCTTTCGGTGACCATCGTGGCGATCATCGGCGGCAGCGGACTGGCCCCGGGCTCGGTCACCGTCGGGGAGATCGCCGGACTGGCCTTCGGGCTGCTGCCCACGGCGCTGCTCCTGCCCATCGTCCTCTTCCTCGTGCGCGTCGTGCAGTGGCGCCGGATCGGTTCCGTGCTCTCGGTGGAGGGCCGGCTGCGCTGGAACTGGCTGGCGCGCTGCACCGTGGCGGCGGTCTTCCCGGTCGCCTTGGGCGTCCTGCTCTTCCTGCCCCTGGCCGAGTACCTGTGGCCGGAGCTTCTGCCCAGCCGGAACACGGGCGGCACCGAGGTGTTCGCCGCGGCGATGGCCGTCATCGTGCTGCTGGTGCCCTTCCAGTCGGCGGCCGAGGAGCTCACACTGCGCGGGCTCCTCCTCCAGCTGGTGGGAGCGATCGGCGCCCGGCCGGAGGAGCCCCGGGGCGGGTCGGCGGCCTCGCGGGTGCTGCGCTCGCCGGGCCCGGCGGTCCTGGCCAGCGGGACCCTGTTCCCCGTGCTGTACCTGGCCACGCATCCGGGCGACGTGTGGACGGCCGCGGCGCTGGCGGTCCTGGGGCTGGGGATGGCCTGGCTGACCTGGCGCACCGGCGGGCTGGAGGCCGCGATCGGCCTCCACGTGGTCAACAGCCTCGTGCAGTTCACCCTGTGCGTCTTCGAGGGCCGCATGGACCAGATCGGCACGGGCGCGGTGGTCGGCGCCGGGCTGCCCCTGGGCGCCGGGTCGCCGCCGGTCCTGATCCTGACCGCGCTCCAGGTGGGCCTGTACGTCCTGGCGGTGAGGCGGTGGGCGGACCGCCTCGGCGTGCGCCGCACCAGCCCCGCCCCCGCCTCCCGGAGCTGAGCCGGTTCCCGGCGGGGCGCGCGGAGGAGGCGCTACACCGCCGGCGCGCGGGACGGGCTCTTCGGCCGCTCGGGGAAGACCCAGGTCCGGTAGGCGAAGAACCGGAAGAGGGTGCCCAGCGCCACACCCACCAGGTTTCCCGCGATGTTGCGCGCCAGCGGCCCGTCCAGGCCCAGCACGTACACCGTCAGGCCCAGGCAGCCGAGCTGGATGAGCATGCCCACGCCGTTCATGACCAGGAACAGCGCCGTCTCCCGGCCGTACCCGGTACGGGTGCGCTCGCCGAAGGTCCAGAAGCGGTGGCCGACGAAGGCCACCGCGATGGAGCACAGCGTTCCGACCACCTGTCCGGTGAGCGGGGCCGCGCCCGCCGCGCTCCACAGCAGGTTGGTCGTGCCCAGCTGGACGGCGTAGGCCACGGCCCCCACCGAGCCGAACCGGCTCACCTCGCGGACGAGTTTGGCCAGTCGCGGGTGGCGGGAGAGGAAGTCGCGCACGGCCTGTGCCTCCTGGGATCTGGTCGGACGGCGCCCCGCGCGGCGGGTCCGCCCGGCTGGGCCGGGGCGGGAGGGCCGAGGGCCCCCGCGCGCGCACGCCCTAGACTCTAGCCCGGGGACTGCAGCAAGACCCCGGCCGCGGGTTCCGAGCCGAACCGGCCAGGTCCCGCCGCGCGCGGGACCGCCCCGTCACCGCGGTTGACGAGCAGCATGTGAGTTGAGGAACTGTGAGCGAGCGTAACCGCACCGTCCCCCGCGTGGGCATGGTCGGAGGTGGACAACTCTCCAGGATGACCCACCAGGCGGGCATCGGACTGGGCGTCGACTTCTCGGTGCTGGCGACCAGCCCCACCGACAGCGCCGCCCTGGTCTGCGGGAGCGTCACCCTGGGGGACGACCGCGGCCTGGACGACGTCCTGGCCTTCGCCAAGGCCCACGACGTGGTCACCTTCGACCACGAGCACGTGCCCGAGCCCGTCCTGCGCGCGGTCGAGGAGGCGGGCGGACTGCTGCGCCCGGGCCGCGCCGCCCTGCGCTTCGCCCAGGACAAGCTGCGCATGCGCACCCGCATGGCCGAGCTGGGCGCCCCCTCCCCGCGCTGGCGGGCGGTCACCACGCTGGAGCACGTGGCCGACTTCGCCCGGGAGGGCGGCGGCTGGCCGGTCGTGCTCAAGGCCGCCCGGGGCGGCTACGACGGCAAGGGCGTGTGGGTCGTGGCCGACGCCGACCAGGCCCGCGAGGTGGTGGACCGCGCCGCCGCCGAGGAGGTGCCGCTCCTGGTGGAGGACAAGGTCGCCTTCAGCCGGGAGCTGGCCGTACAGGTCGCCCGCTCCCCGCACGGACAGGTGGCGGTCTACCCCGTCGTGGAGACCGTGCAGCGGGACGGCATCTGCCACGAGGTGATCGCCCCGGCCCCGGGCCTGGCCGAGGACAAGGCGGTGCGCGCCCAGCAGCTGGCCATCGAGATCGCCCAGGCCCTGGACGTGACCGGCGTGCTGGCCGTGGAGCTGTTCGAGACCGCCGACGGCGTGGTCGTCAACGAGCTGGCCATGCGTCCGCACAACTCCGGGCACTGGACCATCGAGGGCGCGCGCACCTCCCAGTTCGAGCAGCACCTGCGGGCCGTGCTCAACCTGCCGCTGGGGTCGCCGCGCACCAACGCCCCCTACACCGTCATGGCCAACCTGCTCGGCGGGAGGGACCCGGAGGTCTACCGCCGCTACCTGCACGTGATGGCCAGGGACCCCGAGGTGAAGGTGCACTTCTACGGCAAGGACGTGCGTCCGGGCCGCAAGATCGGGCACGTCACCGTGACGGGCGAGGACTACCAGGACCTGCTGGAGCGCGCCCGCGACGCCGCCGCCTACCTGCGAGGAGACGACCAGTGACCGACAACGCCAACGGCAGCGGCCGGGAGGGCAGCCCGCCGGGCGACCCCGTGGTCGGCATCGTGATGGGCTCGGACTCCGACTGGCCGGTGATGCGCGAGGCCGCCGAGGCCCTGCGCGAGTTCGGCGTCCCCTTCGAGGCCGACGTGGTCTCGGCGCACCGGATGCCGAACGAGATGATCTCCTACGGCACGGAGGCCGCCGGGCGCGGGCTCAGGGTGATCATCGCCGGTGCGGGGGGCGCCGCCCACCTGCCCGGGATGCTGGCCTCGGTGACGACCCTGCCGGTGGTGGGCGTTCCGGTGCCGCTCAAGTACCTGGACGGCATGGACTCGCTGCTGTCCATCGTGCAGATGCCCGCCGGGGTGCCGGTGGCCACCGTGGCCGTGGGCGCCGCGCGCAACGCGGGGCTGCTGGCGGTGCGGATGCTGGCCGCGGGCGACCCCGGGCTCACCGAGCGCATGACCCGCTTCCAGGAGGAGCTGCGGGAGCAGGCGCACGCCAAGGGGGAGCGGCTGCGCCGCGAGGTCGCCAGCGGCGGCAGGCCGACCGGCTTCGGCCTCTAGGAGAGCCTCATTCGGACCTCCCGGGTCCGTGTCCGCCCGCCGGCACGGACCCGGGGAGGGTCCGTGCCGGCGGACCGGCCCTGGGCTTCGCGGTCCTGGGCACCGCCGCGGCCACCGCGTAGCAGTTGTAGTTGTGCTCGGGCCCGCCCGGCCAGGTGTTCAGCGAGTCGGGCGGCAGCGCCCGCCGTGCGTAGGGCGCCCCCGCCGGGGCCAGGAACGAGCCGCGCGGCGAACCGAAGCGGTCCAGCCGCTCGCCCGCGAGCAGGGTGCGCTTCTCGGTCACCGGCTCGCCGTCCTCCACGACGAACCCCATGTGGTCGGGGTAGTCCCAGCCCTCCGGGGCGGCCCAGCGGTCCAGGAACTCCACGGGGGTCAGCCCGCCGAACCGGTCGTACCCCTCCAACAGCCGGGCCACCGGCCCCTCCTCGGGCAGCTCGGCCGGTCCCAGCCGGGGGTCGCCGCACAGGTACCTCTCCCGCTCCTCCCCACCGGGCGGCGGGTCGAGCTCCGGGCAGTGGAGGGGCCCGGACTCCGGCCGTGCGGGCAGGGCGTGTGCGGGCGGTGCGGCCAGGGCCAGGGCCAGGGCCACGCCGACCGTCACGGAAAACCTCACGGACGGGACTCCGTTCGTCCTCACGGCGCCCGGTTCCAGACCGACGGTGCGCGGTCAAACACGGAGTGAAGTCAACCACGGTGTGCCGGTTGCCGAGGGGAACTCGCCCGAAAACGCGGGGCCGGCCCCGGCGGGGCCGGCCTCCGGTACCGTCCCGGGGCTACTGGCGGCCCAGCGCCCGGTAGGTCCAGCCCGAGGCGCGCCAGTACGTGGGGTCGAGCGCGTTGCGGCCGTCCACGATGCGCTTGCCGGCCACCACCTCGGCCAGCTCGTCCGGGTTGGCCTCGCGGAACTCGGCCCACTCGGTGAGCAGCAGCACCACGTCGGCGCCGCGCGCGGCATCCAGCATGGAGTCCGCGTACTCCAGCTCCGGGTGCGCCTCGCGGGCCCGCTCCAGCGCCGCCGGGTCGTACACCGTCACCCGCGCGCCCAGCGAGGCGATGGTGGCGGCCACGTCCAGCGCGGGCGAGTCGCGGATGTCGTCGGAGTTGGGTTTGAACGCCGCGCCCAGCACGGTCACCGTGCGCCCGGCGAAACTGCCGCCGATCAGCTGGCGGGCGATGTCGATGGTGCGCGCGCGGCGGCGCTGGTTGATCGCGTCCACCTCGCGCAGGAAGGACAGCGCGGGCTCCACGCCCAGCTCGTCGGCGCGCGCCATGAACGCGCGGATGTCCTTGGGCAGGCAGCCGCCGCCGAAGCCCAGGCCCGGACCGAGGAACTTGCCGCCGATGCGGTCGTCGTAGGACAGGGCCTCAGCCAGCTGGATGACGTCGGCCCCGGCCACCTCCGACACCTCCGCCATGGCGTTGATGAAGGAGATCTTCGTGGCGAGGAAGGCGTTGGCCGACACCTTGACCAGCTCGGCGGTCTGCATGTCGGTCACCATGAAGGGGGTGCCGTCGTCGATCTGGCGCTGCCACAGCGCCCGCACGGCCTTCTCCACCCGAGGCGAGTCGGTGCCGATCACGATCCGGTTCGGGTGCAGCGTGTCCTCCACACCGAAGCCCTCACGCAGGAACTCCGGGCTCCAGCCCAGCTCGGCCTCGTCGCCGGCGGGCGCCAGCGCGGACAGCCGCGCGGCCAGGGTGGCGGCGGTGCCCACCGGGACTGTGGAGCGGCCCACGACCACGGTGGGGCGGGTCAGGTGCGGGGCCAGCTGGTCCACCGCGGCGTTGACGTAGCGCAGGTCGGCCGCGCCGGAGTCGTCGCGCTGCGGCGTGCCCACGCAGATCAGGTGCAGGTCCGCGAACTCCGCCACCTCGGGGAAGGAGGTCGTGAAACGCAGCCGCCCGGCCTCCAGGTTGGCGGTGAGCAGCTCGTCGAGACCGGGCTCGTAGAAGGGCACCCGACCGGAGCGGAGCATGTCGATCTTGGCCTCGTCGACGTCGAGGCCCAGGACCTCGAACCCCATCTCGGCCAGGCAGGCCGCGGTGGTGGCACCCAGATAACCGGTACCGATGACGGAGACGCGCATACGGTCCGCTTCGACCACTGGCTTGTGTCCTTCCTCGCTTTCGTCCGCTCCCGTGCTGCTTGTTGTGCCCGCTGAAGGCGGTCAACACCCTGCTGGAGGGCAGGAAACGGACATGGTTCGGCCTACGGGTGGTGCCCGGGCGTGATGCATCACCCTACGCGCCGGGTCGTGGCGCGTGACCGAACACCGCGTGAACAGTCAGGCGCTCAGGTTACCGGTGGGTCCGGAGCGGCGGTCACGGGGCGGTGCTCAGCGCGGGCGCTCCCCCAGCCCCCCGGACTCCCCGTACCCCTCGTCCAGGGGTGTCCACACCGCGCCGTCCTCACCGCGGCGGAAGGGGATGGTGGTCTTGGTGGGATCGTCCCCGGAAACCCCGCCCTCCGGGGGCGGAGGCACGTCGGGGACCGCCTCCGGGACGGTGTCGCCGCCCCGGGCCGTGTCCGTCGGATCCGCCTCCCGGGCCGCGCGGCGGTACTCCTCCCGGTTGGCGCTGGCCACGACCCGCGGGCCCGCGCCCGCGGCGGTCCGCCAGCGCGCGGGAACCAGCGCGGAGAACAGCAGCAGCGTGCCCAGCGGCAGCGCCACCGCCAGACCCGCGCCGGACGGGTACACCCAGCTGTCCGGGTTCAGCCAGGACAGCGTCCCCTCCATGGAGGCCGGGTGCACGACGGGCCACAGGCACAGCGCCGTGAGCAGGGCCCCGCTGGCCCCGGCTGCCAGGGGCGAGACCCGGGACGCCACCAGATAGGCGCACACGGCTCCCACCAGGCACAGCACCACCACCGACGACACCGTGGCCACGGTCACGTCGCCCTCGGCGATCCGGGGCAGGAGCCCGGCGGACCAGGCGGCGGCGATCCACAGCACGGGGGACAGGGCGGCACCGGCGAGGAACCCGACCAGGTGGTGGAGCACGGTCAACCCTCCTTCTCAACGGCAGACGTTGTCCCGGGCGGTCGACACGCCCGGGGAGCTCTCGTCGGGGGAGGGGCCCTCCTCCGGCCCGGCGCCCCCGCTCCCCCCGGCCGGTGCCTCGAAGTCCGTGTAGTCGAATCCGATCACGATCTGCAGTTCGCCGTCCAGGGTGCGGTCCCGCACGGTCTCGGCGCCCGGGATCAGCGAGGCCACGTACTCCGCCTCGGCCGCGTCGTCCGGGCCGTGGCGGACCTGGCTCCGGGCGACGTCGCTGGAGCTCCAGTTCGCCGCCGGGGCGGTCACCTCGAACCCGGCGGCGGTCAGCGCGCCGTCCAGTTCCGACCCCAGCCCCGGCGTGCCGATGCCGTTGAACACCCGCACGCGGATGTCGCCGGGGTCGGGCTCGGATTCGGGGGAGGGTGAGGGCTTGGCGATCGGCCGGTCGGCCTGGATCGCGGCGAACATCTCCCGGGCCGCGGTCTCGTCCCACAGCAGGGCCACGTCCCCGCGCGGGGTCCAGTACTCCATGTCGGCGATGGGCACCTGGGTGAAGGTGACCGACCCCAGCTCCAGGTCGCGCATCTGGTAGGCGAGTTCGTTGATGGTGCGGGTGTCCAGCCCCTCGTCCACGGTCACCGAGGACAGGGCGCTGTCCAGGAACGCGGTCAGCTTGGCGGGGTCGGAGAGGGTCTCGCTGCTCATCGCCTGGTCGAGCATCGCGGACAGCACCTGCTGCTGGCGGTCGATGCGGTCCAGGTCGCCCCGGCTGGTGGCGCGGGTGCGCGCGAAGGCCAGGGCCTCGGTGCCGTCCACCCGGTGGGTCCCGGCGGCCATGTCCAGCTGCGCCTTGGGGTCCCTGATCGGCTCGGGCAGGCACACCTCGATCCCGCCCAGCGCGTCCACGACTTCCACGAAGCCGTGGAAGTCCACCTCGACGTAGTGGTCGATCCTCACGTTCGTCAGGGACTCCACGGTGCGCACGGCCAACTGCGGTCCGCCGTAGGCGTAGGCGGCGTTGACCTTGTCCTCGCCCTGGCCGGGGATGTCCACCCACAGGTCGCGGGGGATGCCGACCACGGTGACGCGGTCGCGCGCGTGGTTCAGCCGCACCAGCATCATGGAGTCGGAGCGCTGGCCCGGCGTGGACCCCACGCTCAGTTCCTCCTGGTCCTCCTGGCTCATCCCGTCGCGGTTGTCGGAGCCGATCACCAGGAAGGCCAGGCCCCCGGTCGACTCCGGCCGCTCGTCCTCGGACAGGCCGCCGAACACGTCGAACCGGTTGAGGGTCCCCGACATCCATCCGGTGAGCGCCCAGGAGGTCCCCGAGGCGAACAGGACCAGGACCGAGAGCGCGCTCATCAGCAGCAGCCCGGCCCGGCGGCGCCGTACCGCGCGGCTCGGCACGGTCACCCGCCCGGATCTGGGGGAGCGCTCGGGCGGAAGCGGCTGGGAGCGCTCGCGGCGGAACCCGTCCGCGGGCCCGTGCCTGTCGTCACTCATCGGCAGTCCCCGTCCCACCCGTCAACGGTGTCCATATCTTTAGGTTGTCACCCGTTCCGCACGAGCGCGCGGGATGTCAACCCCCGGCGTGTTGTCCTCCCCTTTGCCTGCCCGTCTTCACACGTGGGACGCTCCCCGGACGGCAGCGGTTCGGCCCGGGGGCTCCGTCCTGAGTCGAATCCGGTACCGCCGCGTGACCGCACCCCTGGTCGGACACGGCAGGATGGTCTCGCTCACAAGGCGTCGACGAGGGCCCGCCCGGTTCCACCGGAGGGCCCCGTTCGCCGTGTCCGAACCGGACCGAGCGCGTTTGCCCTTCATTCCCTGAGAAACCCCCGGAGTCTCGACCATGTACAAGCAGCCCCATCTCGAACCGGTCTCCGACAAGAACTGGCTGACCGTGCTCCTGCTGAGCCTGTTCCTCGGCGGCCTCGGCGTCCACCGCTTCTACGTCGGCAAGATCGGCACCGGCATCCTCATGCTGCTGACCTGCGGTGGTGTCGGCGTCTGGGCCCTCATCGACCTCATCATGATCATCGTGGGCTCCTTCAAGGACGCGCAGGGCCTGCCCGTCAAGAACCAGGGCTGAGAACACCTCCCGGGCCCGGCGGATCCCGCCGGGCCGCCGGGTCCGCGCGGGTGCAGTACCGTTGACCCGCGTACGCTCCTACGCAGTCCCGACACGTCTCGAAACCTGGGAAGTGCCCGTGTCCTGGCCGCCTGTCTCCGTCGTCATGCCCGTCCTCAACGAGGAACGCCACCTCGCCGCGGCGGTGGAACACGTCCTCGCCCAGGAGTACCCGGGCGAACTGGAGGTCGTGCTCGGGGTCGGGCCCTCCTCGGACCGGACCCGCGAGGTGGCCGACGCGCTCGCCGCCGCCGACCCCCGGGTCAGGGTGGTCGACAACCCCACGGGGAAGACCCCCGCCGGGCTCAACGCCGCGATCGGAGCCTCCTCCCACGACATCGTCGCCCGGATCGACGGGCACGCCATGATGCCCTCGGACTACCTGAGGGTGGCGGTGGAGACGCTCCGCGAGACCGGCGCCGACAACGTCGGCGGCATCATGGCCGCCGAGGGCACCACCCCCTGGGAGAAGGCCGTCGCCGCCGCGATGACCTCCAAGGTGGGCGTGGGCAACGCGCGCTTCCACACCGGCGGCGAGGGCGGCCCCGCCGACACCGTCTACCTGGGCGTCTTCCGGCGCTCGGCGCTGGAGCGCGTCGGCGGCTACGACGAGGCCTTCCTGCGCGCCCAGGACTGGGAGATGAACCACCGCATCCGCCAGAGCGGGGGCACCGTGTGGTTCCAGCCGCGCATGCGGGTCTCCTACCGGCCCCGCCGCAACGTGCGCCTGCTCGCCAAGCAGTACTTCCACTACGGCCGCTGGCGCCGGGTGGTCGCCCGCCAGCACAAGGGCACCATCAACCTGCGCTACCTCGCCCCTCCCGTCGCCCTGGTCGGCGTGCTCGCCGGGCTGGTCGGCGGCTTCTTCCTCTGGCCGCTGTTCCTCGTCCCCGCCGCCTACCTGGCCCTGGTCACGGCGGCCTCGGTACCGCTCGGCCGCGGCCTGCCCGCCGCCAGCCTGCCGATGATCCCGGTCGCGCTGGCCACCATGCACATGTCCTGGGGCGCGGGGTTCCTCACCAGCCCGCCCGGGCTCGGCTCGGACTCGCGCACCGCGCAGGCCGCCCGCACCTGACCGCTTCCGGCCCCCGCCCGCCCTCGTGCGGCGCCGCTCCCTCTGCTAGGCAGGAGCCGGAGGACGGAAGGGGCACCATGGACGACGTACGCGGCGACCAGGCGACGTGGCGGTTCGACGGCGAGACGGTCGCCATCACCTACCACACCCGGGGCTGGTTCAAGGACCCGCTGCTCAAGCGGATCGGCCGGCTGGAGCTCCCGGTGGGCGCCGTCGCCGAGGTGGACTTCCGGCCCGGCGGGGGCCGCGGGAGGGGCTGGCTCCTCCAGCTGCGCCTGCGCGAGCGGACGGACCCCTACGCGGCGGTCGGCGCCATGCTCCGGGAGGGGCCGCAGCCCTTCCGCCTCACCGGGCCGGCCGCCACGGAGCTGGTCACCGAGTACCTGGCGGACCAGATCCGCTTCGCCGCCGAGCGGCACACCGACCCCCCGCCCGCCGACACCGCCACCCGGCTGGTCCCGCCCCCGCCCTTCCACATCCGCACCGCCGAGGGCACCGCGACCGTCGACCGCTCCCGTGTGCTCCTGGTCTGGTCCGGGGCCGCGGCCAACGGACGCAAGCGCAAGGTGCAGCGCCGTGAGTACCCCCTGGACCGGGTCACCGGGGCGGAGTGGACGCCCGCCGACGACTGGGAGTGGGGATACCTGCGGGTGGTCACCGACACCAGCGCGAAGGAGGGCCCGGCCAAGCCCGCCAACGACCTCCACGTCCTGCGCGCCGACGAGGGCGCCGAGTCCTACGACGCGCTGCTGATGGCCGCGGCCGTCACCGCCCGCGTCTGGGCGGCGGACGAGGGTCCGGCGCAGGGGTCGCCGGCGTCACGGGTGCTGCGGGCGCTGCGGGCCGGGGCGGAGAAGCCCTCCGGCGGGGCGGAGCGGGTGCGGGACACCGACTGGATCTTCCGGCAGATCAAGCGGCTGGGCGAGTTGCACGACGAGGGCCTGCTCACCGACGAGGAGTTCACCGCCAAGAAGGCCGAGCTCCTCGACCGGATCTGAGCGGGACGCGGCCCGCTCCGCCTCAGGCCCCCGGCGGGTCGACCGCCAGCCCGGGCGCCACGGGGGTCCGGGCGCCCACCGCCGCCAGGGCGCGGACCGCGCCGGGGACGTCATCCACCACGACCGCGTCCATGCCCGCCTCGGCGAAGCGGGCCGCGTCCACCGGGTTCGGGCACCACGAGACCACCTCGATCCCCGCCCGGTGCGCCAGGTCCACGGTGTACTCCACCGTACGGCGGTCCGGGCGGGGCGCCTCCCCGGCCAGCCCGAACGAGCGCGCGTCCACGGCCACGACCGGGCAGCCCATCCCGGCCGCGCCCGCCACCGCCTGGTCCAGCGGGTTGCGCACGAAGGGCATCCACGCCGTGGGCACGCCCGGGGCCCCCTCCCGCACGCCCAGCAGGACGCCGGGGTCGAAGGAGCACACGAACACCCGCCGCCGCGCCGCCTCGCGGCGCAGGCGGGGCAGCAGGAGGGAGAGCGTCCGCCGCGCCGGGGCGTCGACCGCGTCCTCCATCACCGTCTTGACGTCCACGTCCAGCCCCACCCCGGCCGGGATCGCGGCCAGGCCCTCGTCCAGGCCGACCACACCCGCCTCGGCGCACTCGCGGACGGTCAGCTCCACGACCGGGCGCCCGTCGTCCAGGGCGGCGTTGTGATACAGGACCAGGGCGTCGTCCGCGGTGCGGCGCACGTCGATCTCGACCCAGTCCGCCCCGGCCGCCGCCGCGGCGGCGTAGGACTCGGGGGTGTTCTCCCGGGCGCCGCCCACCACGCCGCGCCCCGCGCCCCGGTGCCCGATCACCTCGGTCGCCTCGAACACCCCGCTCACGCCTCGGCCTCCGACAGGACGGCGCTCCGGCCCCTGCGGCGCAGCAGCGCCTCGGCGAGCTCGATGTCGCCCGGGTTGGTCATCTTGATGTTGTCCTCCTCACCCGGCACGGTCCGCACCTCCTCACCCGGCAGGTAGCGCAGCACCACCCCGCAGTCGTCGGTGGCCACCAGGTCCGGGTCGGCCGCCGCCAGCGCGTAGGCCCGGCGGGCCACGCCCAGCGTGAAGCCCTGGGGGGTCTGCATCCTGCGCAGTTCCGCGCGCGGGGGGACCTGCGCGATCGCCTCGCCGCCGGAGCGGCCCGGCGCCACGCGGACCACGGTGTCGGCGCTGGGTACCGCCACCCCGACCGCCCGCGCCTCCCGCAGGGCGGCCACGCACGCGCTGATCGTGGCCGGGCGCACGAGCGGGCGCGCGGCGTCGTGCAGCAGGGCCAGGTCGGTGTCGGCGGCGCTCCCCATGGCGGCCAGGGCGGCCATGGAGGTCTCGGTGCGGGTGGCCCCGCCCGGAAGCACCGCGCCGACCTTGGTGAACCCGGCCGCGGCCACGAGCTCCCGCACGCGCGGCAGGTACTCCTCCACCATGAGCACGATGATCTCGTCCACGTCCGGGCAGGCCTCGAACGCGGCGATCGTGTGCTCCAGAACGGGCCGCCCGGCCAGGGACAGCAGTTGTTTGGGGGAGGAGGCGCCCATCCGCGCGCCGACACCTCCGGCCAGAACCGCCGCGATCACGCGCGGACGCATGGCTCCACCTCTTCCGTCGGGGCCGGGGCGGTCGCGCGCCCCGGGCCCACTGGCTCTCCCGGCCGAGGCTAGCGGACCGGCGCCCGCCCGCGGCCGGTGCGGGACCCGTTCACCCACGCCCCGGAACCGGTTCACGACCCGTCCGGGGCCGGGCGGGGACCCGGGCGGGTCCCCGCGGTGAACGAGCGGACATATGACCCATTCGTGATAGGTGGGGTGGCGCGACCCGTCGTGCACAGCGGTAACCTATGGACGCCTGTAGGGCGTGCCCGGTGCAGACCTCCTCCGAGACGCGGTCGTGGAGCCGGGCGCTGTCCGTGACATCCCCCGGTCGCCCGGACACACTCCCCCGCCGCGCTCCGCCGCGCGGGGTGCGAACACGTATGTCGGCCGGTGCGCGCAGGCGAGCACGAACACGCCTGTCCGGCACACCGTGGACCGGACGAGACATTCAATCCTTGGAGGTGGCGGTGGCGTCAAGGGCGCTGGCCGTCTGGGAGCACCGGAAGGTCGTCGGCCTCCTGGTCCGGCGCGACCTGAAGGTCAAGTACCAGCAGTCCGTACTGGGATACGCCTGGACCATGTTGGAGCCGCTGGCTCTGACGATGGTCTACTTCTTCGTCTTCGGCGTCATCCTCAACGCCACCCGGGGCATGCCGGAGGACGCTCTGGCACAGGGCGGCTTCCTGCTCTTCCTGGTGGCCGGGATCCTGCCGTGGAACACCTTCGGCGCGATCCTCTCCGAGGCCCCCCGGGCGATGATCACGCACTCCAAGCTGATCACCACCATGAAGGTGCCGCGGGAGATCTTCCCCATGGCCACCGTGGGCACGAAGTTCATCGAGTACCTGCTCACCTGGCCGGTGCTCATCGTCTTCGTGGTGGTCCTCGGCGGCAGGCCCTCGTGGGAGGGCGTGCTCCTGTGGCTGCCGCTGGCCATCGTGCTGCAGTTCACGTTCGGACTCGGCCTCACCCTGTTCCTGTCCGCGGTCAACGTGCTGCTGCGCGACGTGGAGCGCCTGGTGCGCATCGCCTCGCGCCTGCTGTTCTACGGGTCGGCGATCCTGTTCCCGGCCGCCCTGGTGCTCGACGCCCAGCAGGTCCCGGACTGGGCCAAGACGGTGTTCCAGCTCAACCCGCTCCTGGGTATCTTCGAGATGCACCGCGCCGTGTGGTTCGCGAACTTCGCGGAACTCACCCCGAGCACTCTCGCGTTGGTCTCGTCGGTGGTCGGTTCGGTTCTCATACTGATCATCGGATACTGGACGTTCCGCCGCCTCGAGATGTCCGTCCTGAAGGAGTTGTGATGGCGCAGACGACCTACGGCGCCGGGCTCGCCACCGGGCCGGTCATCGAGGCCAAGGGGCTTGGCGTCAAGTTCGCCGTGAACCGCCGCCGCAAGCGCAGCCTGCGCGAGATGTTCATCCACGGCACCAAGCGCGACCCCAACGCCCAGGGCGACGAGTTCTGGCCGCTGCGCGACGTCAGCTTCGAGATCAACCGGGGTGAGTGCGTCGGCATCGTCGGCAAGAACGGCACCGGCAAGTCGACCCTGCTCAAGCTCATCGCCGGGGTCCTCATCCCCGATGAGGGCGAGGTCCACGTCCGGGGCAAGGTGGCCCCCCTCCTGGAGCTGCGGGCCGGGTTCAACGACAACCTCACCGGCCGCGAGAACGTGTACCTGGTCGGCTCCCTGCACGGGATGACCGAGAAGCAGATCGACGAGCGCTTCGACGAGATCATCGACTTCGCCGAGATCGAGTCCAAGTTCGTGGACACCCCGGTGCGCCACTACTCCAGCGGCATGAAGGTGCGCCTGGGCTTCGCGCTCATCTCCCAGCTGGAGCACCCGATCATGCTGGTCGACGAGGTGCTCGCGGTGGGCGACAAGGCCTTCAAGCGCAAGTGCTACGAGGCCATCGAGCGGATGCTGGCCAACCAGCGCACGATGGTCCTGGTCTCGCACAGTGAGAACGACCTGCGCCGCTTCTGCAACCGCGGCCTGTACGTCAAGGGCGGCGGACTGGCCCTGGACACCGACATCGACGCCGCGCTGGCCGCCTACAACGAGGACACCAAGGCCAAGATCGCCGAGCGCAAGAAGCGCGAGGCGGAGAAGAAGCGCGCCGAGGAGGCCCGGAGGGCCGAACAGGACGGGTGACGGCGGGCAGGCCGCCTGAGCGGCCGCCGGACGCACCAGGCCCCGTACCGTGCGCGCACCGTCGGCGAGTTCCGGTGGTGCGCGCATTCGCGTCCGCACGGTCCGAAAAGCGCCCCGCCCGGCGTCCGCCGCCAACCGCAACCGGCCGTGCGTGTCAGTGATTGAATGACTACAAAGCGTAAGCAACGGTGTCTCTCAGCAGAGCTGGGGGAGGATCCATGGCCGACGGCGGCACGATGGCGCGGCTGGTCGCGCGGACGCTGGAACGCAGACACGTCACCCGGGCGGGCGTGACCCGGATCAGCGTCCTGGTGGCGGTGGGCGCGGCGGTCTGGTTCTCCCGGGCCGACGCGCTCGGCGGCCTGGCCGGGTCGGCCCTCCTCGGAGCGGTGCTCTTCTGCGACGCGGTCCGCGGGCGCATGCGCGCCGACCGCCGCGACGCGCTCACCCTGTGGCTCGCCGCCATGCTGTCGCAGCTGCGCGAGTACGCGGTCTACCTCGGTCTGGCGGCCGGAGCGGTGCTGGCCGGGGTCAACGGCGCGTGGGGCTGGGCCGCGGGCGCGCTCGTCGCCCTGGCCCTGCGCGACTCGCTCCTGGCGGCCGAGACCGCCCCGGCCGCCCCCGGGGCGGGCCGGACCCCGAAAGGGCCCGTGCCCCCCTCTCAGGGCCGCCAGGGCGGTTTCCTGAGTGCTCTGACGCCACAGCCTCCCCAGGGGCCCCGAAAGAGCGACCCGGACCTGACCTCCCGCCTGTTCGGCACCACGGTGGCCACGGCCCCGGGCGGCGTCGCCACCGGGGCGTCCGGGGCCGGGGGAGGGTCCGGGGAGTCGGGGAGGGTCGGGGACGGGAGGAGCGGACCCGCACGGCGCCCGGAGGCGTCCTCCTCGCCCGTGTCCGTGTCCGCGCCGGTCCACCACCTGGTGACCTTCTCCCAGCCCGTCCGCTTCGCGGTCATCGCGGTGACCGTCACGCTGTGGGACGCGCGGGTCGCCTTCGTCACCCTCATCTTCGGCTGCGCCATCGCGGTCACCGCGCGAGTCGTCGGCCCCACCGCCCCCGGAGTCCCGCGGTGACGGCCGCCGACACCGGGCACACCGGGGCGGGGCCACGGGAACGGCTCGATCCGACCGTCCCCGACCTGCGCCTCCTCCGTGACGACAGCCACATCTGCGCCCTGCTCGGCAGGCTCGCCCCGGGGGCGGTGCCGCCCCTGCTCCCGGCGCTGACGGGGGCGCTGGTCGTGGGAACCCTCCTCGTGGCGGGCCACGGACAGCTGGCAGGCATTACCCTGTTCGCACCGGTCGCTGCCCTGTTACTGTCCGGACCGGCCTCGGGCCATCCCCACGACGGACGGTTCGACTGGCTCGTGCCACCCGTCCTGCGCGTCACCGAGTACGGATACCTGGCGGTCCTGGGGCTGGCGTCCGGCGTACCGGGGTTCCTGGTGTCCGTACTCTTGATGGCGGTCGCCTGTCACCACCGGGACGACGCGGCACGTCCGGAGGCCGGAGTGGCCAGGCCGAGCGGTGTGCGCGCGGCGGCCCTGGGCTGGGACGGGCGGATGCTCGTCGTCTCGGCCGGGGGCGCGGTCCACGCGCTCACCGCGGCTTACGGCATACTCGCCGGATACCTGGTGCTCCTGCTCGTCCGCGAGGCCGTGCGCACCTGGAGCGCGACGCCGGTGGCCGACGTCCGCGACCGCTCCGGCGGCGGGAACGCCGACGAGGCCGACGGCCCGAGGGGCCCCGGCGACGCCCCGAACGGGCAGCCGGACGGGGGCCGACCGGCCGCTGGAACGACCGGGGAGGCATGAGAGCCTCCCCGACCTAAGGAGGAACACGCCCTCATGCTCGGAATGGTTCTCGCCGCAGGCGCGGGGCGCCGGCTACGCCCCTACACCGACACGCTTCCCAAGGCCCTGGTCCCCGTCGACGGCGAGACCACCATCATGGACATCTCGCTGCGCAACCTGGCGGCCGCCGGGCTCACCGACGTCGTCGTGGTGGTCGGCTACCGCGCCGAGGCGGTCGAGGCGCGCAAGGAGGCCCTGGAGGAGCGCCACGGCGTCAAGCTCACCCTCAGCTACAACGACAAGGCCGAGGAGTGGAACAACGCCTACTCCCTGTGGACCGCGCGCGAGTTCTTCTCCGAGGGCGTCCTCCTGGTCAACGGCGACACGGTGCACCCCGTGAGTGTCGAGGAAACGCTACTCGCCGCCAGGGGGCCGGAACTCCTCCTCGCGGTGGACAACGTGAAAAGCCTTGCTGACGAGGAGATGAAGGTGACCCTCGACGAGGGGGGCCACCTGCGCCGCATCACCAAGCTCATGGACCCGGCCGCCGCCGCGGGCGAGTACATCGGCGCCACCCTCATCGAGGGCTCCCTGGACGCCCGCCTCGCCGACGCGCTCAGGGCCACCTGGGAGCGCGACCCGCAGCTGTACTACGAGGACGGCTACCAGGAGCTGGTCAACCGCGGGGAGAAGGTCTCCGTGGCGCCGATCGGCGAGGTCGACTGGGTGGAGGTCGACAACCACGACGACCTGGCCAAGGCGAGGGAGATCGCGTGCCGCTACTAGCCCGTATGCTCCCCTCCCCGCTGGCGATCGACGTCCGGCGCGGAGCCGTCGCCTCCCTGGGCTCGGTGCTCGCCGACCGGCGCATCGCCACCGAGGGGCGCATCGCCGTGGCCGTGGGCCCGGGACAGGGCGCGCAGATCGCGGCCGACCTGGACCTGCCCCACTGCGAGATCTTCCGTGTGGACGAGGGCACTGTCGACGCCGCCACCGAGCTGGGCAAGAAGCTGCGCTCGGGCGCCTACGAGGCGGTCGCCGGGATCGGCGGCGGCAAGACCATCGACGTCACCAAGTTCGCCGCCACCATGGCGGGGATCCCCATGGTGGCCGTGGCCACCAATCTCGCCCACGACGGCATCGCCTCCCCGGTCAGCTCGCTGGAGCACGAGGGGGGCAAGCCCTCCATCGGCGTGACCATGCCCATCGCCGTGGTCATCGACCTCGACTACGTGCGCTCGGCCCCCTCCCACCTGGTGCGCTCGGGCGTCGGCGACGTGGTCAGCAACATCTCCGCCATCGAGGACTGGGAACTGGCCGGCCGGGTGAACGGCGAGCCGGTGGACGGCATGTCCGTCACCTTCGCCCGGGTCGCTGCCGAGGCGGTCCTGCACCGGCCCGACTCGGTGGACTCCGACGCCTTCCTCACGGTGCTCGCCGAGGGCCTGGTGCTCTCGGGCATGGCCATGTCGGTGGCCGGGTCCAGCCGCCCGGCCAGCGGCGCGTGCCACGAGGTCCTGCACGCGGTCACCCAGCTCTACCCGGGTACCAGCAACCACGGCGAACTCGCCGGGCTGGGCGCGCTGTACGCCTCCTTCCTGCGCGTGCGGCACCTGGACTGGCCCGAGGCCCGCATGCGGGAGATCCGCGACTGCCTGGTCCGCCACGAGCTGCCCGTGGCGCCCTCCGACGTCGGCCTCGACGAGGAGGCGTTCACGCGCGCGGTGGTCCGCGCCCCCGACACCCGTCCGGGGCGGTTCACCATCCTGGAACACCTGAACCTCTCCGAGGACGAGATCGGACGGAGTGTCAAGGACTATGTCGAAGCCGTCGGTCGCTGAGGTCAGGGCAGGCGGCCAGCCCCCCGGCATCAAGGAGAGGACCAACGAGGAGCACTGGGCGGGGCGCCTCTACATGCGCGACCTCTCCCCGTACCTGAGCACCGTCTTCGTGCGGCTCGGCGTCCCCCCGAACCCGATCACCTACCTGATGATGGCCTCCGGCGTGCTGGCCGGGGTCGTGGTCGCCTTCGGCGGCCTGTGGTCGGCCCTGGCGGCCGCGCTCCTCGTGCAGGTGTACCTGCTGCTGGACTGCTCCGACGGCGAGGTCGCCCGCTACACCGGCCGCACCAGCGTGGCCGGGATCTACCTGGACCGCATCGGCCACTACGTGGCCGAGATCGCGCTCCTGGTCGGCCTGGGCGTGCGCGCCCAGGGCGCGTGGGAACCCGGCGGCTGGGTCGTGCTGGGCATGACCGCCGCCCTCGGTGTCGCGCTGATCAAGGCCGAGACCGACAACGTGGTGGTGGCGCGCGCCAAGGCGGGACTGCCCGAGAAGGTCTCCGACGAGGCGATGCGCCCGCGCTCCTCGGGCCTGAGCCTGGCCCGCCGGGCCGCCTCGGCTCTGAGGGTGCACCGGCTCATCCAGGCCGTCGAACTGTCCCTGATCGTCGTCGTGGCGGCCGTCGTGGACGCGGTCGCGGGCGACCTGGCCGCCACCCGGGTCCTGGTGGCGGCGTGCGCGGCGGTGGGGGTGCTCATGAGCGCCGCCCACTTCGTGAGCGTGCTCGCCTCACGGCGCCTCGAATGATCTCCAGATGACACGGACAACGCGCCAGTGACGTTGACGTCACAAATGGGGCCGTGCAGGTTACCCTGTTCACGGCCCCATGTACCTTCCATTTATTCTTTCGTTAGTCTGTTTCTGTGAGCGTTGGGACGAGTCCACTCTCCAGAAACGTGTCGTCCACTGAACGGTCGCAAGCATGGCCACACCCGTGACTCCGCCCTCGTCCAGCTCCGGAAACCCCGAAGTCGGGGTTTCGCCGGGAGCCCCCGAGACGCGGGAGCAGCCCCGAGTGTCTGAGGAGGAGCGCTTCCGGGCTCCCAGATCCGAACGGAGCCGCCCCCCGGTGTCCGCGCCAACCCTGTCCTGCGTCGTGCTCACGATGGGCAACCGCCCCGCCGAGCTGCGCCGGGCGATCACCAGTGTGTTCGAGCAGGAGGGCGCGGACGTCGAGGTCGTGGTGGTCGGCAACGGCGCGGACCTGCCTGAGCTGCCCGGCGGGGTCAAGCAGGTGCGCCTGCCGGAGAACGTGGGCATCCCCGAGGGGCGCAACCACGGCGTGCGGGCCACCAGCGGCGACGTGATCCTCTTCCTGGACGACGACGGCTGGTACCGCTCCACCGACCTGGCCCGCCACGTGCGCGAGCGCTTCGCCGCCGACCCCTCCCTGGGGGCCCTGTCCTTCCGGATCGCCGACCCCGACGGCGGACCCGACCAGCGCCGCCACGTGCCCCGCCTGCGCGTGGGCGACTCCCGCAGGTCGAGCGTGGTGACCACGTTCCTGGGCGGGGCGTGCGCGATCCGCCGCACGGCCTTCGAGGCCGGGGGAGGACTGCCCGGCGACTTCTTCTACGCCCACGAGGAGACCGACCTGGCCTGGCGGATCATGGACGCGGGCTACGGGATCGAGTACGACGCCGAGGCGGTGATGTACCACCCGGCGGTGGCGCCCACCCGCCACGAGAACTTCTACCGGCTCAACGCGCGCAACCGGGTGTGGCTGGCCCGGCGCAACCTGCCCTGGCTGCTCGCCCTGGTCTACCTGACCGTCTGGGTGGGGCTGACCGTGCTGCGCGAACGCGACCGGAGCGCGCTGCGCTCGTGGTTCGCCGGTTTCCGTGAGGGCTGGAGCCAGGACGCCGGGCCCCGCACCCCGATCAGCTGGGCGACCGCCTGGCGGATGACCCGGGCGGGGCGTCCGCCGATCATCTGATCCGCCCCCGCGCGGCGCGCCCGCGGGGTCCCGGCTCCGCGGGGGGTGGTCGGCGCGCCTTCCGGTTCGGCCGGTGCCGGTCGTGCGCAGGGTGTGGAAAGCCCTCCTGGGCGCGGACGCGGGAGGTAGGTTGCTGCTGAGGCGACAGCGGCTTCCAGATCCGAAGGCGGGGCGATGGCCGTGTCCGAGCGACCCCCGGTCCAGGCGTCCGAGAGCCTTCCTGTTCCTCGCCCGGCGTCCGACCCCGGGGCCCCGCGCGGGGCCCCGGCCCGGACCACCCCCTCCCGCCTGCGCGGTTCCGACCGCCGGCTCGTCGAGGCGGGCACCGATGCCCAGACCGGACAGGCCCCGGGGCCGCCGTGGCAGTTCCGCCCGTCCCGGGCTCGGTCCGCGGAGATCCGCGGGCGCCCCGATGCGGCCCGCGGACACGAGGAACTGCTGTCCGCGGTGGAACAGGGGCGCCCGGACAGCCGCCAGGCGGTCGCGGAGGTCTCCCGCGTCCCGGCCCGGGCCGACGAGCGGCTCGGCGAGTGAGCGCGTGGACCCGGTGCTTCGAACCCCCGGCCCCGCCGAGACCGGGCGGCCGGCCTCGGAGCCCGCGGCCACGGGGGCCGGGGCCGACCAGACGGGACTTCCCCGGGACCGTCCGGAGGGCCTGCGTCAGTTCCCGCCGGGCACCGGTCGTCCGGCGGGCACCGGAGCCCCCCTCGCTCGTCAGCCCTCGGAGAGGGTGGCTGTTACGGGTAGACTGTTGCCGCTTGACAATAGTTGAACCAGTCGGCATTGTGAGCACTTGGAAAGCCCGCCCGCAAGGCGGTCGCGACCCCGGGCAGTGCGGGGACGCGGAGGTTCCACCCACGGTGGCACCGGGCTGACCGTCCCGACCGCGCCCCTTCGGCCTCAGGCCGTACGGAACGCCGGTCGTTCGGGGCTGTCGGAGTGCTCACCGGAGCGGCTCGCCGCCTCGCGGAAGGACGTGAGTCCTTCCAGCAGCATCGCCCGCTTTCGCGGGGGCATGCGGGCGATGACCTCGTGGAGTTCCGCCTCCCTGCGCGCCCGGAGGTCGCGGAGGAAGGAACGGCCGCTCTCGCTCAGCCAGAGCCGCAGCTCCCGACGGCTGTTCGGACTCGGTGTCCGCTGGACGAAACCGACCGCCTGGAGGCGGTCGCACAACCTGCTCACGGACGGAGGGGTGGAGCCCAGGCGCTCGGTGACAGTACGCAGGTTCACACCGTCCTCTCCCTCCAGGATGAAGAGGACCTTGAGTTGCGGGGGGGAGACGGGTGAGGAAGCGATCTCGCGTCCGCGCCCCCAGAGCACTTCCATCAGTTCGGTGACGGCGGAGGCCGCACGGGCCGCCTCAGCCGCTTGTTCCTGCGATTCAGGACTCACTTTCCACTCTCACGAAATTACGTCTGTGAGCGGTACCCGGCCGTGCTCGGCGAGCGGGTATCTCTACGACCATAACGGAACACCCGGTTTCATGTCCGCTGACCGTGCCCGTGCCGGTACGGCGGCACCTTCTTCTGGCACAGAAAACGCAGGTCGACCACAGTGATCAGATCCGAGGCCGTTGCGCGGTCCCTTCGCAGGGCCGCTCCTCACGAGCTCGTGGCGGTACTCCGCCAGGAACTCAAGGAGCACTACGGGGCGGTGTCCGCCGAGCTCTTCCTCGCGGACTACGGACTCAAGGTACTCTGCCAGGTCTCCGAGCCCTTCGGGGAGTGCGGTGAGGAGCACTCCGTCTTCAACACTGTGCTGGGCAGGGTCTTCGGTTCGCAGGAGATCCTCGCCGAGGACGACCTCGGAAGCGAGCTCGAGGTGGTCCACCTCCCGGTGAGCGCGCGCGGCGACCGGCTGGGCGTCCTCAGCGTCGAGGTCAGGGCGAGCGAACTCTCCCAGGAGCTGCTGTCGGAGCTGGCGGAGATCGCCGACGCGCTGGCGCACGAGATCCTGGTGGCCGAGCGCGACACCGACGTCTACCGCGTTCTGCGCCGCAGGGACCGCCTCACCCTGGCCGCCGAGATGCAGTGGGACCTGCTGCCGGGCCGGGGCTATGAATGCGCCGAGTACACCATCGGGGCCCAGCTCCAACCCGCCTACTCGATACGGGGTGACAACTTCGACTGGGCCGCCGAACCGGACCGGCTCGACCTCAGCGTCACCAACGGCATGGGCGAGGGCATCGAGGCCTCGCTCCTGACCAGCCTGGCCGTCAACGCGCTGCGCAACGCCCGCCGCGGCGGCGTGGAACTGGCCGACCAGGTGGCCCTGGCCGACAAGGCGGTCTACGCCAAGTACGGCGGCGAGCGCTACCTGGACGTCCTGATGCTCCGCTTCGACCTCGACAGCGGCGAGGTGGAGGTGGTCGACGCCGGATCGCCGCGCCTGTACGTGCTGCGGGGGGACCGCGTCAACCAGTTCCCGCTCGAACCCCAGCTGCCGTTGGGCATGGCCGAGGACAGCGTGTACACCGCGCAGAGGTTCAAGGTCGAGGCCGGTGACCGGCTGGTCTTCGCCAGTGACGGCGTCTTCGACGCGCGCGGTACCTCCGAGAAGGAGACCTTCGGTGACAAGGCCCTGGCCAAGGCCGTGCTGGCCACCCGGCTGCTGCCCAGCGCCTCGGTCCCCCAGGAGGTGTTGCGCCACCTGGCCGACTACCAGAGCGGCCGGGAGTCCGTCGACGACGCGCTCGTGCTCTGCCTCGACTGGAGGGGGAGGCCCTGACCGGACGGAAAAGGCCCCGGAGACGGGCTCCCGTCCCGTGGCGGCGCGGGTAGGCTCCCTCCGGGCGCTCCCGAACGCGGACCGTGCCGCATACGGCCCCCGGGGCGGGCTGGGCCGGAGGAGAGGCGCCACGGCGCCCGGTGGCTGTTCACCGGGGGTTCAGCCGCGCAGCCGTCCCGGTCCGCCTGATTCGCCCGCTGCCGGATTCTGTCTGGTAGACAATTGTCAGGCGGCAAACGAACACCTCCTGGCCTCGACTCCCGACCATGAGTGACGATGAGGAGAAGTATGACTGACGGACCGTCCGACCCCGCCCGCGCGGGAACGGAGGCCGTGGCCGGTCTCCTGCGGCGGCGCGGCGAACAGGTCGCGCAGCGCTGGGCCGACCTCCCCCTCTTCCAGGCCGTGTTCACGGTCACCCGGGACGAGGCCGTCGAGGCCTGTCACGCGGTCGTCGACTCCCTGGCCTCCGTCGCCGAGAGCGGGCGGCTGGAGGACCTGGAGGCCCCCGGTTTCCAGCCCATCCGGCAGCAGCTCGCTGCCATGACCTCCTCGCGGGCGCGCTCGGGCCTGTCCATGAGCCAGGTCGACCGCGAGGTGGGCGCCCTGCGCGACGCCGCGCTGGACCTGCTGGAGGCCGAGACCGACGAACTCGGCGTCGAGGACACCTGCGAGGCCCGGATCCACCTCGTGACCCTCTTCGCCACCCTGCGGGTCGCGGTGATCGAGACCATGCTCCAGGAGAACCAGGAGATCATCCTGCGCCAGCGGCAGCAGCTGCTGGAGATGGCCACGCCGGTCATCAAGCTCTGGGACCGCCTCGTCGCCGTGCCCCTCATCGGCATGCTCGACAGCGCGCGCAGCCAGATCGTGATGGAGAACCTCCTGGAGGCCATCGTCGAGCACAAGGCCACCATCGCCATCCTCGACATCACCGGTGTGCCCACCGTCGACTCCCTGGTCGCGCAGCACCTCATGAAGACCGTCGCCTCGGCGCGGCTCATGGGCGCGGAGTGCGTCATCTCCGGTATCCGCCCCGCCATCGCCCAGACCATCGTCCAGCTCGGGCTCGACCTGAGCACGGTCACCACCCGCGCCACCCTCGCCGACGCTCTGCAGTGGGCACTGGGCCGTGACGACGGACGCGGGCAGCAGGCCGTGCGGGGGCAGTCGTGACCGGGGACCGGGAGGACCCCCTGCCGGGGCCGTCCATCCCCGTGCTGGACCTCGGCGGGCTGCTGTTCGTCAGCATCCAGGGGGAGCTCCCCGACGACGCGGCGGTCCAGCTCCAGGAGGACGTCACCGCCGCGATCACCCGGACCGGCTCGCGCGGCCTCATCATCGACATCAGCTCACTCGACATGGTCGACTCCTTCCTGGCCCGGGTCCTGGCCGAGGTCGCCGCCTCCTCGCGCCTGCTCGCCGCCAGGACGGTCCTGGTCGGCATGCGCCCGGCGGTGGCCATCACCCTCGTGGAACTGGGCCTGACCCTGCCCGGGATGGCCACCGCCCGCACCGTCACCGATGCGGCGGCCACCTTCGGGGTCACCATCTCCGACACGGTCCGGGAGGAACGGAACGCGACATGAGCCAGACCTCCGCGGAACCGATGCGGGTGCCCATCCGCAAGGACACCGATCTCACCGCGGTCCGCCAACAGGTACGCGCGCTCGCGCAGCGGGTCGGCTTCGGCCTCGTCCAGCAGACCAAGCTCGTGACGGCCGCCAGCGAGTTGGCCCGCAACACGCTCCTGCACGGTGGCGGGGGAGCGGCACACATCAGCGTCGTCCACGGTGAGAGGGGCCGGGGCGTGTCCGTGAGCTTCGTCGACTCCGGCCCGGGCATCCCGGACGTGGACCTGGCCCTGAGTGACGGCTACTCCACGGCGGGCGGGCTGGGCATGGGGCTGAGCGGTTCCCGGCGCCTCGTGCACGAGTTCGACATCGGGAGCGGTCCCGGGGGCGGGACCAGGGTCACCATCACCTCCTGGACCGACTCCCTCCCCGGCGGGATCCGATGACCAGGGTCTGGGAGGTGTCCGTCACCGACTCCACCCTCGTGCCCGACGCGGCCCGGGCCGCCGCCGAGGCCGCGCGCTCCCTCGGGCTCGACGGGGCCAGGACGGACGCCGCGGTCCTCACCGCCTCCGAACTGGCCACCAACATGTGCAAGTACGCGGGCGGAGGGCGCTTCGTGGCCGAGGAGGCCCGCGAACCCTGGGGGAGCGCGCGGGCCCTGCAGATGCTCGCGCTCGACCACGGGCCCGGTATCCGCGACGTGCCCGCGGCCCTGCGGGACGGCTTCTCCACCGCCGGCTCCCTGGGCACCGGCCTGGGCGCCTGCGCGCGGGCCGCCGACTTCTTCGAGCTCCAGAGCAGCCCGGGGCGCGGCACCGTGGCCGTGGCCCGCTTCGCCCGGCCCGCCGAACGCGCCCTGTTCGAGGCGCCGGCGGTGGCCGGAGGGCTGCACATACCCCTGGGCGGGTACCCCCGCTCCGGCGACGCCCTGGCCTTCCGCAGCGGTGCGGGCCGCCGTACGGTGATGCTCGCGGACGGCCTCGGGCACGGGGAGCCCGCCGCCGAGGCCTCCGACCTGGCCGCCCGCTTCGTGCTCGACAACGGGGGCACCGCTCCCGAGGTGCTGCTGCGGCGGTTGCACGAGGAACTGCGCCGTACCCGAGGGATCGCCGTCGCCCTCGCGGAGGTGGACGAGTCCCGGCACCGCCTCACCTTCTGCGGGGTCGGTAACATCGGCGCGCGCCTGTACCGCGGCGGACGCTGGGAGACACTGCTCTCCCAGCCCGGGATCGTGGGGGCCTTCTCCCTGCGCACCCCCGTCACGGCCCGGCGCGAGTGGTGGCCGGGCGACATGCTCGTCCTGCACAGCGACGGGCTGCCCAGCCGCTGGAGACCGGAGGGGATCGAGCGGCTGCGGGACCACGACGCGGCGGTGGTGGCCGCCGCGGCCTTCCGCGACTCCGGCAGCGCCGCACGGACGCCACGCGACGACACCTGTGTCGCGGTGGTCACGCACACCGTACGCTCCGGACAGGGAGGGGAGGCATGAGTCGAGTCCTGTTCGACGCGCGGGTGCGCACCGTCGTCGACGTGGCCCGGGCCCGCGCGGCCATGGCACGCGTCCTGGAGGCGGCGCCCGCCCGCCAGGAGGTCGTGCTGGAATGCCTGGACGGCGCCTGCTCACGCGCCCTGCGCGAGGTCGAGGCGGACCGGTCGGCCGTACTGGAGGTCGAGTGCGCCGAGGACGGCCGGGCCCTGAGGGCCTTGGTCCGCGACGGTTCCGGCGCCGACCCCTGGGCCCGCACCCTCGCCCTCGACGAACCCCTCGACGCGGAGGGCCGTGCGCGGCGCACCGCGGCGGCGCCCGCTGACGACGTGGAGCTGCTGGCGGCCGAGCTGCTGCGCGTCTCGGCCCAGGCCGGGGAGATGGCCGCCGTGGCGGCCGAACGCGGGCGCGACCTGGACTGGCACCAGCGCGAGTTGGAGGAGACCAACCAGGGCGTGCTCGCGCTGCACGCCGAGCTCGCCGAGGCCAGCGACGAGCAGAGGCGGCTCCTGGCCGCCGAACGGGCCGCACGCGACGAGGCGGAGGCCGCGCGGAACAGGCTGACCTTCCTGTCCACGGCCAGCGCCCGGCTGATGGCGCCCCTCAACCAGGCGGAGATCTTCACCGGCCTCCAGGAACTCCTCGTCCCCCGGCACGCCGACTCCGTGGAGGTGTGGCTGTCCGCGGAGAGCGGGGACCTGTGCGGTCCCGGCGGTCCGGACGAGCCAGCTCCGGGCACGGTCCTGCTGGCCGCCGCCCGCAGGCGGCCCACGGACGCCCTGGCACAGGAGGGGCAGCTCGCCCTGCCCCTACTCACGAGTTCCCGGCTCCTCGGCGTCATGCTGCTGCGGCGTAGGGCCGAGCTGGGCAGCGACGACGAGGTCCTGCTGATCGAACTCGCGCACCGGGTGGCGGTGGCGCTGGACAACGCCCGCCGCTTCGAGCGCGAACGCGACACGGCCGCCACCCTCCAGCGCGCCATGCTCACCGAGCTGCCCCGGACCCCGGGGATGGAGTTGACCGCCCGCTACCTCCCGGCCACCCGGGGCATGAACGTGGGCGGCGACTGGTACGACGTCTTCCCCCTGGGCGACGGCGAGTTCATCGGGGTCGTGGGCGACGTCACCGGCCACGGCATCCAGGCCGCGGTCATGATGGGCCAGCTGCGCACGGCCCTGCGCGCGTACGCCCTGGAGGAGCGCAGTCCGGCCGGGCTGCTGGAACGCCTGCACCGGTTGCTGGAGCACCTCGAACCGGACCTGTTCGCGACCGCCGTCATCGTGCGCTTCCGCCCCGGCGACCCCGAGGTGGTGATGGCCAGCGCGGGACACCCGCCGCCGCTGTGGCGGGACGGCTCCGGCCGGGCCAGGGTCGTGGAACTCCCGCACGACGGGATGCTGGGGCTGCCGGTGGCGCCCTCATACACCGACCGCACCGTCGCGCTGCCGCCCGGCTCGGCGCTGCTGCTCTACACCGACGGGCTGGTGGAACGGCGCGGCGAGCCCATCGACGACGGGATCGAGCGCCTGCTGGAGGGCTTCGGCGGACCGCCCTACTGGGATGACGGGCCCGACAGGGCGGCCGACGACCTGCTGGACGCCATGGTCAAGTACCAGGACTGCGACGACGACGTGTGCCTGCTGGTCTTCCTCGCCTCCGAGCCCGCGGCCGGGTAGCACCGGGGCCGGGTAGCACCGGGGCCGGGCACCCCACGGGTGCCCGGCCCTCCGTTCCCGCGCGGCGGGCGGACCCGCCGGCGGTCAGACCTCGGTGACGACCTCGTCGTAGTCCAGGCGGGGGAGGCGGTCGAACCACGCGTCCGGGCCCGGCCTGCCGATGTTCATGACCAGGACCGGCCGCAGCGGCGAGTCCTCGCCGAAGAACTCCCGGCGCACGGCCTCGGCGTCGAAACCGATCATCGGCCCGGCGGCCAGCCCGGCGGCGCGCACGCCCATGATGAGGTAGCCGATCTGGAGGAAGGCGTTCTGCGCGGCCGCGGTCTCGCGGGCCTCGACCGGCATCCCGGCGAAGCTCTCCCGGGCGTCGGGCATGATCGGGAAGGTCTTCGGGAACCGCTCGTGGAAGTCCGAGTCCGCGGACAGGATCAGCGTCAGCGGCGCCTTGGCGGTCTTGGGCGCGTTGTTGCCCGACATGTGCCGCACGAGGCGCTCGCGGGCCCCGGCTGAGCGCACCGCGGTGACCCGCAGCGGCTGGTTGTTCATGGAGGTGGGGCCGTACTTGACCAGGTCGTAGATCGCGCGCACCTGCTCGTCGGTCACCGGCTCGCCGGTGAAGGTGTTGGCGGTGCGGGCGTCCCGGAACAGCAGGTCCTGGGCCACCTTGTCGAGAACAAGCGCGTCAGTCATGTCTTCCTCGGTCTTGCTCGTGGTGTGACGTCTCCCGGACCGGGTCCGGTACGGGCGTCAACACTCCTTGCCGAGGAAGATATTTCCCAGGAGATCTGATGTGGGTTCAATCACTCACGGGTGTGCGCTGGCGGTCCCGTTGCGGCGGAACCGGCGGCGCCGAGAGGGCCGTCGACCCGGCCGCCTCGTCCACCCAGGACTCCAGCCGCTTGACGAACAGCCGCGCCTGTACCGGCCAGTGGAAGGACGTGCGCGCGATCTCGTGCCCGGTGCGGGCCATGTTCCGCCGCAGTTCCTCGTCCCGGCGGAGCCGCAGCACCGCCTCCGCCGCCGCGGACACGTCGCCGAACGGCACCACCAGGCCCGCGAGCCCCTCCGGGCGGCCGGTCACCAGGGCCTGCGCCAGCGGGTTGGGCGTGGTCACCACCGGCAGGCCGTGCGCCATGTACTCCACGACCTTGGTCGGCATCGAGTGGCGGTAGTTCGGGGTGTCGTGCAGCAGGCTCAGCCCCGCCGTGGCCCCCGCGCAGATCCGCAGAGCGTGGTCGTTGGGGACGAACCCGTACCAGTGCAGGTCGCCCTCGCGCTGGGCGTCGCGCAGCAGCGGGCGCACGCCGACGTCCGCGCCGCCGATCACCTCCAGGCGCACGCCGTGCGGGCGCAGCATGCGGCCCAGCTCCACCATCTCGTGCGCCCCGCGCGCCTCGGAGACCTGGCCCAGGTAGATGACCCGGTCGTTCCCCGGCTCGCGCGCCGGCGCCTCGGGCACGTCGGTGGTGTTGGGCACCACCGGGTGCTCGCGGCGGAACCGGGAGCGGTAGCCCTCCTCGGCCAGCAGCAGCCGCATCCTGCGCTCCGCGCGCCGCTCGAAGGAGCGCACCACCCCGCCCAGCGGGCGCCGCATCGGTCCGGGCACCCAGGACTTGGTCAGCAGGGCCGCCGCCGTGTCCTCGTGTACGTCCCACACGGTGACCGGGCGCCGGTGCCGGGGCGGGAGCGCCAGCAGCAGCTCGGGGTCGTGGAAGAGCAGGAGGTCGGCCAGCGGAGCCCGCTCGGCGAGCACCGCGCGCGCGGCGCGCAGCGAGGCCAGCCGTTCGCGGCCCGAGGCGCGGGGCACGTCGACCGAGCGCAGTTCCTTCCACGGGGTCACCCCGCATTCGCGGAACGGCGCCACGTAGGTCACCGTGTGCCCGGCATCCAGGAGGGCGCGGATCTGCCGGTGCAGGATCCGGGCGTCCTCGGGATGGTGCACAACCGTGGCCACAAGCGCGTGCATGGCGTTCACCTACCTGTGTCGCCGTATGGGCCCAATGTGGTGATCTGGGGCAATCATCCACTTTCGGGTATTCGTATGGGTCTTCCGACACGGTATTCAGCGGGAAAGACGCGTTGAGGAAAGCCCGGTGGCCACGCGGGGTGCAACGGGTGAACCTTCGGTCAGGGGGAGGTGAACGCGAAAAGGCGAGCCAGCGGACACCAGGGGTGTCCGCCGACTCGCCGTGTGGCATGTCGGCCCGGGTCGGACAGGGCACGGGCCCCGTGCTCAGAGCACGGGGCCCGTGCGGGTCACAGGACCTGGAGCCCCTCGCGGGGCTCGCGGCGGCGCGCCTGGCCGGGCACCGCGGAGGCGGTCTCGGCCTCGGGGTCGGGGCGGCGCAGCACGCCCCGGGTGTCCAGGAGCAGTCGCGCGTACTCCTCCAGCAGCTTGGGCCGGTACTCGCTGTGGTCGGTGAGCAGAATGGTCAGGTCGGCGTCGGCCAGCGCCTGCTCCAGGTCGGTGGAGCGCGGGATGTCCACCCCGTCGACATCCCACGACTCCACGTGCGGGTCGTGGTAGGTGAGGGTGGCGCCCTTGGCGGCCAGCTTGCGCGCGACCGGCCGGGCCGGGGACTCGCGCTGGTCCGCGATGTCGGCCTTGTAGGTCACCCCCAGCAGCAGCACCTTGGAGCGCGACAGCGCCAGCCCGGAGTCGTTGAGCAGCTCCTGCGCCCGCTGGATGACGTAGGAGGGCATCCGGCCGTTGATCTCCTGGGCCAGCTCCACGAACCGGAACGGGTACCCGAGGGTCTTGACCTTGTACGACAGGTAGTTCGGGTCGATCGGGATGCAGTGCCCGCCCACGCCCGGACCGGGGTAGAAGGCCTGGAAGCCGAACGGCTTGGTGGCCGCAGCCGCGATGGAGTCCCACAGGTCCACGCCCAGCTCCTGGCAGAAGATGGCCATCTCGTTGACCAGGGCGATGTTGACGTGCCGGTAGGTGTTCTCCAGCAGCTTGGCCATCTCCGCCTCGCGGGTGCCGCGCGCCCGCACCACGGTGTTCACGAACGCGGAGTAGAAGGAGGCCGCGGCCTCCCCGCACTCGGGGGTGAGCCCGCCGACCACCTTGGGCGTGTTGGCCACGCCGAAGGTCGGGTTGCCCGGGTCGATGCGCTCGGGCGAGAAGGCCAGGTGGAAGTCGGCGCCCGCGACCAGGCCGGACTCCTCCAGCAGCGGACGGACCACCTCCTCGGTGGTGCCCGGGTAGGTGGTGGACTCCAGGATGACCAGGGTCCCCGGCTGCAGCTGTGCGGCGATCGACCTGGCCGCCGAGGTGACCGCGCCCAGGTCCGGCCCGCCCTCGGGCGAGAGCGGCGTGGGCACGCAGATCACGATGGTGCGCGTCGTGGACAGGCACGCGGGGTCCGTGGTCGCGGTGAAGCCACGGTCCAGCATCCGGCGGACGTCCTCCGAGGAGAGGTCGTCGACGTGGGACACGGCCTTGTTGAGCCCGTCGACGACGCGACTGCTCACGTCCAGGCCGGTGACCTTCAGGCCCGCGGACACGGCCTCGGCCGCCAGCGGCAGGCCGACGTAGCCGAGACCGAGGACGACGAGGTCACTGACCGCGCCGGCGGACTGCTCGGGAACAGGTGCTGGGTTGGAGGCTGCGGCATCCACTTTGTGGTCACACTCGCATTCATTTCGTGAACGGGCGTAAATAGCGGGGAGTGCCATCGCTCAGCGCTTTGCACGTCCGAGCCCAAGTGCCTTGGACGTTCGAGTGTAGGCAGCTGGAGCCCCCGGTTACGGGTTCTGGCCTGGTTCGGTCATTTTTCGAATCAGAACCCGGTACGCCTGGTTATAGCGGTATGCGGCCTCGGTCCAGGTGCGATCGGCGACGAGGCCGCGACCCGCACTGCCGTAGGAAGCCCGCTTTTCCCGACTGTAAGCGAGCTTTGTCAGGACATCGGCGAGGCTTGCCGATTCGCCCGCAGGAATTAACTCTCCTGTCACTCCGGGTTCCACGATCTCTCGCAATGCCGGGAGGTCACTGGTCACCACCGGCAGCCCGCCCGCCATGGCCTCCACGGGCTTGAGCGGGGTGACCAGGCGGCACACCCTCTCGTCCCGCCGCGGCACCGCGAACACGTTCAGCGCGGCGTGGTGGGCGCGCACCCGGTCGGCGGGCACCCGGCCGGTGAAGTGCGCGACCCCGCGCAGTTCCAGCGACTCCGCCCGGGCGCGCAGCGCGGGCAGCTCGGGGCCGTCCCCCACGATCAGGGCGTGCGCCCGCTCGCCGCCCTCGCGCATCAGGGCCACCGCCTCCAGCAGCGTGTCCAGCCCCTCGTAGCCGAAGCAGCTGGTGGTCGTGCCCACCACGAACTCCTCCGCGCCGATGCCCAGTTCCTCGCGGACCCGGGCGCCCTCCTCCAGCGGCAGCGGCTCCAGGAAGGAGGCCTCCACCGCGTTGGGCACCACCAGCAGGCGCTCCCGGGCCACGCCCCGCGCCTCGATGTCGGCGCGCATCGCCTCGCCCAGGGTCACCACCAGGTCGGCGGACAGCATGCACTCGGTCTCGTTCGCCCGCTCGGTCCGGTAGAACGCGTCGTCCACGCTCCGGGAGGGGTCGCGGGACAGCCAGGACTCCTCCAGGAACCCCCGCACCTCGTACACCACGGGCAGCCCGAACCTGCGCCCCAGCTCCAGGGCCAGCCGGGCGTTGTGGTGGTTGCTCGCCGCGTGCAGCACGTGCGGGCGCAGCGCCTCCACCAGGGGGGCGGCCATCCGCACCCCCGCCTCCAGCTCCCCGGCCGCGTCGGCGGGGGCCGTCCACGGCAGCAGGCGGTGGTAGGAGACGCCGTCCAGGCGCACCAGCGTGCGCGGGTCCGGAACCCCCTTCGTGAGCGGATAGCCCACGCGGGTGACCACGTGCACGTCCATCCCGGCCTCGCGCTGGGCGACCGCGATCCGGTGGGTGCGCTGGGTGTACCCCGCGTTGGTGTGCGGCAGGGCGTTGGTCACCAGGTGCAGCACCCGCAGCCCCGCTCCGGGTGACGACGGATCCTCGGCCACACGCCAGCGTTCACCGGCGCGCTCCTCCGGTCGCCGAGCGTTCACCGTGTCGTCGGGTCGCGTTCGGGCACCGCGGGTTAACGTGATTCCGTGACGGTCAGGCGAAACGGACGAGGGCGGAGCGACAGCGCGTCCCGTGGCCAGGGCCGTCCGGTACTCCGCGGTCTCCCGGAGCTCACCCTCTGGGAGCTGTTCGACCAGCTCACGGGCGGTTTCCGCGTCTCCCGCCGCCAGGCAGGCCGCCACCAGGCGGCTCACCCGGCGGGGCGGGGCGCCGCTTGCCGAGGCGAGCACCGCCGCGCGGGCGTCACCGCGCCGGCCCTGGTCCCACAGGGCGTAGGCGCGGGCCCTGCCGCCCGCACGGGCGGCCAGGGCGCGCAGCGCGCGCCGCAGCGGACCGGGCGCCAGCCGCAGCGCCAGCAGCGGCAGCCGGGCCGGATCGGACCTCAGGTGTCGCCAGGCCAACGACAGGGTGAACGTCACCGCCCGCAGCCAGCGGGTGCGCGGACGCGGAACCTCGGATTGGGAAGCTTGGGTGTCATGCACGGTCAGTCACACAACCACGCCGACGTGACCATGTGGTGACACCACGGCGACATGGACGGGACGGCTGGGGCAAAGAAAGCTCCTCGCTGGAACCGGGTGCGGGGCCGAACGCCATCGGCCCGGAGCCCGAACGAGCCGGAACGCCACTGGACCGCAGTCGGACCACACCAGTCCCGCCGGTCACGGCGGGAACACCACCCCAAACAGAAGGAAACGTGAGAGCCGTGGCAACGAGCGCCCCCCTGGGGAGCCAGGACACCGGGATCGTGCACGTCGTCGGCGCGCGCCCCAACTTCGTCAAGGCCGCGCCCGTCGTCTCCGCCCTGCGCGGGCGCGGCGCCCACCAGTCGGTCGTGCACACCGGGCAGCACTACGACGACCGCATGTCCGCCGTGTTCTTCCGCGACCTGAACCTGCCGACCCCCGACGTCGACCTCGGCGTGGGCTCCGGCTCGCACGCCGCGCAGACCGCCGCCCTCATGGTGGGCCTGGAGCAGGAGTTCACCGCGCGCCAGCCCGGCATGGTGGTCGTCTACGGGGACGTCAACTCCACCGTCGCCGCAGCCCTGGTCGCCGCCAAACTGGGGATCCCCGTCGCCCACGTGGAGGCGGGCCTGCGCTCCTTCGACAACACCATGCCCGAGGAGATCAACCGCAGGGTCACCGACCAGCTCAGCGACCTGTGCTTCGCCACCAGCCCCGAGGCCGTCGGCCACCTGGCCGCCGAGGGCGTCTCGCCCGACCGGGTCCACCTGGTCGGCAACCCCATGATCGACACCCTGCTGAGCAACCTCGACCGCTTCGACGTCCAGGCCCTGCGCGCCCGCCTCGACCTGCCCGAGCGCTACGTCGCCGCCACCCTGCACCGGCCCGCGAACGTGGACGACCCCGACAACGTCGCCCGCCTCACCGCCCGCCTGCACGAGATCGCCGACCTCGCCGACGTGGTCATGCCCGTGCACCCCCGGGGCAAGGCCGCCTTCGACCGGGCCGGCCTGGGCGACCACCCGCGCGTGCGCCTCCTCGAACCCCTCGGCTACCTCGACTTCGTCGCCCTCACCCGCGGCGCGGCCGCGGTGGTCACCGACTCCGGCGGCGTGCAGGAGGAGACCACGATCCTCGGCGTGCCCTGCCTGACCCTGCGCCCCAACACCGAGCGCCCCGTCACCATCACCCACGGGACCAACCAGCTCGTCACCGAGGCCGACCTCATCCAGGCCGTCACCAAGGTCCTGCACGGGCAGACCCCCGAGCGGATCGGCGACGACACCCCGCCCCTGTGGGACGGCCGCGCCGGTGAGCGCATCGCCTCCGTCCTCACCCAGTGGTCCAGGTGAGACCCGATGACGGACGAACAGCCAGGCCCCGTTCCCGCACCCAGACCCGCGGGCGCGCAGAGGGGCGTCCGCGCCCGGAGGGGCCCGCGGAGGGACACCGTCCCGGTCCAGTTCCGGCCGCCCGGCCGCACCAACGCTCCGATTCCCCCACAGCGCTCCAGGTGATCCGCCATGGCACACACCCACCCGCACGCCCCGCCCCCGGTCCGGTGCACGCCGTGCCCCGACCCGGATTCCCCGGCGGTGAGGGCGACGCGCCTCGCCAGGGGTATCCGCACCCGGCCCGGTACGCGCCCCCGGCCCCCGGCGGGGGAGCGTCCCACGGGCGCAGTGGTTTCGCCGATCCGAACAGAACACAAGGTGGCAGACCGTGAAACGGCGTGAACAGAGCCAGACCGAACAGCTGCGCCAGGCGCTGGCCGAGCGCGAGGCCCAGCTCCAGGAGGCACGCGCACGGCTGGCGGCCGTGGAGGGCTCCACCTCGCTACAGGTGGGGCGTGCGCTCACGGCCGCGGCCAAGAAGCCCGGCCGGTCCCTGGTCAAGCTTCCGCGTGACCTCTACCGCCTCTGGCGGCGCAGCGGCACCACCCGCCACACCGAACGCCGCCGCGGCGCCGAGCCGGTCCGGTCCTTCGACGCCGACCGCCAGGAGGCCCGCCTCCTCACCGGCGTCCCGGGCGGCGGGCACGACCTGCTGGTCGTCGCCACCGTCGTGGGCCCCGCCGTCGCCGAGGCGATCCACCCCTACGTGCACCCGGTGCCCCTGCGCCCGCACGACGCCCAGATCGTCATGGACGGCGTGGACGTGGACCTGGTCCTGGTCTCGGCCTCGGCCGCCGCCCCCGGCTCGCAGTGGGCCCACGTGGGCGACCCCGCCGTCGTGGACCGCACCCGCGCGCTGCACTGGGTGCTGGAGTCCGCCGCGGCCCGGGGCATCCCCACCGTCCTGCTCGACGACGCCCCCGCCCCGCCCGCCCTGCGCGAACTCGGCTTCGACCGGGTCCACCGGGGCGACGCCGGGGTCCCCCTGCACCAGTTCAACCCGGTGGCCGCCCACCTGACCCCCGGGCCCAAGGCCGTGTTCGTCCGCGGGCACCGCGACGAGCCCGTGCCCGACGTCCTCACCGAACTGGGCGCGGGCGTGGTGGACGCCGACTCCCCGGCGCTGGCCGACGCCCTGCGCGCCGCCAACGTCGCCGTCGTCCCCGCCTTCCCGAGCGAGGACACCCGGCTGCGCCGCCGCGCCTGGGCGTGCGGCACCCGCGTGGTCGCCCACGCCGCGGTCCCGGACCCGGCCGACCCGGCCGCCGAGGGACTGGCGGTCACCGTGCCGCGTCTGCGCGCCGAGGGGCCCACGCCCGCCGAGCAGCGGGGTATGCTCCGGCAGGTCTTCCTCCGGGAGGCCACACCGGTCCGCCTCGCCGAGGTCCTGGAGGGCCTGGAGTTCCCGCCCGGCACGTCGGGCGCCGAGCTCCCGCTGCGCGGGCGCGCCGTGGCCGTCCTGGCCGACCCGGCCGGGGAGGAGGACGCCGACCTGCTCGCCGACGACCTGCTGTCCGCACTGCTCAGGCCCACGGAGGTGGTCGTGCCGCACACGGCCGCGCGCCTGCCCGGCGTCCAGCGGCTGCGCGCCGAGGGCGTCACCGTGCGCACCGCGCGCTTCAGCACCCCGGACACGCCCGAGGAGCTGACCCGGGACACGACGGAGGTCCACGCGGGCGGGCTCGGCCCGGAGCGGTGGGCGGTCCTGGCCGGACGCGCCACCACGCCCTGGGCCCTGCCCTGGTCCGGGCCGATGGGCCGCAGGCGCCTGGCCGACCTGGTGTGCGCCGCCGAGTGCTCGGACGCCGACGCTGTCGGCACCGCCGAGCCGGACACCGCCGACGGGGAGCCGGCACCCGGCACGAGCGATTTCTTCGACCGTCCGGCCGCCGACGCGCGGCAGTACGTCTTCGTCAGCTCCGTCGTGCCGGAGCTGGCCCGCACCGACCTGCTCAGGAGAGGCTGGGACCCCGAGCAGTGGAACCGGCGCGGCACCCGGCTCCTGGCCCTGGGGCCCGACCACGGAACGGGCGCCGACACCGACTCCGACGCCGAGGACGCCGTGTACGACGCCGCGGACGCCCCGACCGGTGCGGTCGGTTGACCGCCGAACGCGCCGACCGCCCCGCACGGGCACAGAGAAAGCATCCGAAGGGAAGAACGTGAGTACACCGCCTCCGCGCGCACTCCTGTACGGGGACGTGGACCTCAACATCATCGACGGTTCGGCGGTCTGGGCGCAGTCGATGGCGCAGGCACTGGCCGCCGCCGGATGCGAGGTCACCCTGCTGCTGAAGGCGCCCGTGCGCACCGACCGGCTCACCGAGCCCCTCACCCGGGTGCCCGGGGTCCGGCTGCTGCGCCCCTACGAGGACAAGGCGCTGCCCGACCTGGGGCCGCGGGGGCTGACGCCGGAGCAGGCCGTCACCCTGATGACCAGGCACCACGAGCGCAAGCCTTTCGACCTGGTGGTCGTGCGGGGCCGCCGCCTGGCGGGGCTGGCGGCCCAGGAGGAGGCGCTGGCCGGGCGCCTGTGGACCTACCTGACCGACTTCCCGCACAGCGTCGGCGAGCTGTCGGCCACCGCCACCGCCGAGCTCACCGAGATCGCCCTGGCCTCGCGCTTCCTGCTCTGCCAGACCGAGGAGCTGCGCGCCTTCCTGGAGTCCTCGGTGCCCGCGGCCTGCGGTCGCTCGGTCCTGTTCCCGCCCGTGGTGGTGGTCCCCGAGGACGTGCGCGCCGACGGCGAGGTCCACGCCCGCGCGCGCCTGGCCTACACCGGCAAGTTCGCGCCGCGCTGGAACACTCTGGAGATGACCGAGCTGCCCGCCGAGCTGGAGCGGCGCGGCGTGGACGCCGAACTGGTGATGATCGGCGACAAGATCCACTCCGAACCCGCCGACTGGGCCAAGCGCATGCGCAGGGCCCTGGAGGGCACGCCGGGCGTCGACTGGCGCGGAGGCATGTCCCGGGCCGACGCGCTGCGCCAGGCCGCCGAGTGCGGCTTCGGGCTGTCCTGGCGCGACCCGTCCATGGACGCCAGCCTGGAGCTGTCCACCAAGGTGCTGGAGCTGGGCGCCCTCGGGCTCCCCGTGGTGCTCAACCGCACCCCCATGCACGAGACGATGCTGGGCGCGGACTACCCGCTGTTCGCCGGGCCCGACGTCGCCTCGGTCGCCGAGGTGGTCGCCCGCGCGCACACCGACCGCGCCGTCTACGCCGACGCCGCCGCCCGCTGCCGGGACGCCGCCGCCGACCACACCCTGGAGCGCGCCGCCGAGCGGCTGCGCGGCTACCTCACCGAGGCGCTGCCGCCCGCACCGGCGGGGGCCGATCCCGAGCGGCCGCTCAAGGTGGTCGTGGCCGGGCACGACATGAAGTTCTTCACCCGCCTGGCCGAGTACCTGGACTCCCTGCCCGGCCTCGAGGTGCGCATCGACGAGTGGGAGGGGCTGAGCACCCACGACCAGTACCGCTCCCGCGAGCTGGCGGGCTGGGCGGACGTGGTGATCTGCGAGTGGTGTGGGCCCAACGCCCTGTTCTACTCCAAGTGGAAGCGGCCCGACCAGCGGCTCATCGTGCGTCTGCACCGCTTCGAGCTGTACGCGGAGTGGCCGCGCAAGCTCGACATCGGCAAGGTGGACGCGGTGGTGTGCGTCAGCCCCCACTACGCCGACCTGACCCGCGAGCTGACCGGCTGGCCCGCCGACAAGGTGATCGTCGTGCCCAACTGGGTGGACGACGAGCAGCTGGACCGGCCCAAGCTGTCCGGGGTGGAGTACTCCCTGGGCATGATCGGCGTCGCGCCCTCGCGCAAGCGCCTGGACCGGGGCCTGGACGTGCTGGCGGAGCTGCGCCGGATGGACCCGCGCTACACATTGTCGATCAAGTCCAAGCAGCCGTGGGAGTACTGGTGGATCTGGAACCGGCCGGAGGAGCGCGCCTACTTCGAGCGCGTCTACCGGCGGATCCAGCGCGACGAGCAGCTCGCCGCCGGGGTGGTCTTCGACTCCTTCGGACCCGACGTGGCCACCTGGCTGCGCCGGGTGGGGTTCATGCTCTCCACCAGTGACGACGAGTCCTTCCACCTGGCGCCCGCCGAGTGCGCCGCCTCCGGCGGGGTGCCCGCGCTGCTGCCCTGGCCGGGCGCGGACACCATCTACGACCCGCACTGGATCCACGACGACGCGGTGGCGATGGCCGAGGCCATCCACGCCACCGTGTCCGAGGGCCTGTTCACCGCCGAGGCCGAGCGCGCCCGCAGCGAGGTCACCAAGGCCTACGGCCTGGGCCGGGTGCGCGCGCTGTGGAGCGACCTGGTCGTGCGCGGCAAGGTGCCCGACCAGCCCGAGCGATCCGCCGCCCGGGCCGCCAACTGAGGTTCGGCCCCGCGCCCCCGCGACACCCGGCGAATCCCGGGATCCGCCGCGGGGGCGCGTCCGGTACGCCCGGCACGGGCGGCTGCCCGGAGCGCCGGGGACGGACGGTTCGCCGGAACCGGACGGGAATTCCCGGAATCAGACCGGACCGGTCATCTTGGACAGGCCGCCCGCGCCGGCGGGCAGGAACAGCGCGAAGGTGGTCGGCTTGGTCTGGATCAGCTCGATCCGGGCCCCCTCGGACTCGGCGATGTGCCGGGCCAGGGCCAGGCCCAGGCCGGTGCCCCCGCCGCCGCTGACCTCGCGTTCGAAGATCCGGCCGGACAGGTGCTCGGGCACGCCCTCGCCCTCGTCGCTCACCTCGATGCGCACCGACTGCCCGGTGTCCAGGCGCCGGATGGTCACCGTGCCCGCGCCGTGCTTGTAGGCGTTCTCCAGCAGGGTCGCGATGATCTGCGCGAGGTCGGTGGGCACGGTCATCGCGGTCAGCCCCGGGTCCCCGGCGACCAGCAGCTTGCGTTCCTCGGTCTGGAAGACCGGCTGCCACTCGGACTGGAGGTGGTGCAGGACGGGGTCGATCTCGACCGCCTCCACCTCGGGGTTCTGGCTCTTGCGGGCCCGTCCCAGCAGGCTCTCCACGGTCTCCACCAGGCGTTCGGTCTGCGCGAGGGCGGCCTCGCCCTCCTCCCGGACCACCTGGGGGTTGTCGGCCTCGGCGAGGATCTCCTCCAGGCGCATCGTCAGCGCGGTCAGCGGCGTGCGCAGCTGGTGGGAGGCGTCGGTGGCGAAGTGGCGTTCGGTGGCGATCAGCCCGGCGATGCGCTCGGCGCTGCGGTCCAGGACCTCGGCCACCCGGTCGGCCTCGGGGATCCCGTACCGGTGGCCCCACGGCGTGGTGACGCCCGAGCCCAGGCGCTCGGCGGTGACCGCCAGGTCGATCAGGGGGAGGGTGAGCCTGCGGGCCTGGAACATCGAGAGGCCGACGGCGACCCCGACGGCCAGCAGGGAGAGGGAGGCGATGCCCATCCAGGCGCGGACCACGCTCTGCTGCACGTTCTCGGCGCTGGCCCACACCTCGACCATCGTGCCGCGGCCGGTGGTCGCCGCCGCCTTCAGCATGCTCGGGGAGTCGGGGATCTCGGGGTTGAGGGCGGGGTCGCCCGCGGTCACGGAGCTGGACGAGCCCGCCGGGGTGATCCGGATGAACCGGTTCGGATGGTCCCGGTCGAACTCGCTGAGGTTGAGCTCCCCGTGGACCTCCAGCATGGCGTCGCTCTCGGCGCCGATCAGCTCCGCCTCGCCTTGGAGCTGGCGGGTGCTCTCGTCGTGCACCAGCTTGTAGGTGAGCGCACCCAGGGGCAGCCCGAGCAGCATGACGGCGATGACGGTCACCACCAGGGTGGAGAAAACCATCCGCCTGCGCATGTCACCTCTGTTCGTCCGACCCGGAGGCGGCCGAGCGGCGCGGGGCGCCTCGAACCCAAGGTCGGTTCAGTCTCGCTCGAAACGGAAGCCGACGCCCCGGACGGTCGTGATGTACGACGGCTGGTTGGCGTCGTCTCCCAGTTTGCGCCGCAGCCAGGAGATGTGCATGTCCAGGGTCTTGGTCGACCCCCACCAGTTGGTGTCCCACACCTCCCGCATGATCTGCTCGCGGGTGACGACCTTGCCCGCGTCGCGGACCAGCACGCGCAACAGGTCGAACTCCTTGGTGGTGAGCTGCAGCTCGCGCTCGCCCAGCCAGGCGCGGCGGGAGTCGTTGTCGATCCGCACGCCGTGGACCACGGGCACCTCGGCGCCGCCCCGGCGCAGCAGGGCGCGGACCCGGGCCAGCAGCTCGGCGAGCCGGAAGGGCTTGGTCACGTAGTCGTCGGCACCGGCGTCGAGGCCGACGACGGTGTCGACCTCGTCGGCGCGCGCGGTCAGGATGAGGATCGGCGTTCCGTGGCCCTCGGAGCGAAGCCGACGCGCCACCTCGAGACCGTCCATCTCGGGCAGCCCGAGATCCAGGACCATGAGGTCGATGTCTCCCGCACGGGCACGGTCGAGTGTCTCAATGCCGTTGACGGTCACGTCCACCGTGTAGCCCTCGCGACGGAGTGCGCGCGCGAGAGGCTCGGAGATCGAGACATCGTCTTCGGCCAGCAAAACGCAGGTCATGCTGCCGATCGTAGGTCCGGGGTCGTGCATTTCCCTATTATGCGCGCCGGATGTCCCAAGGTTGGCTGAAAATACGCTAATCACATAACGGGCAAAGCGCTCGATTGATTACATTGTGTGTTTTATTTGTACGTATATGGCGAAAGATGGATGTTCGCGGCGACAGGGAGGGCATATCCGGTTACCTGCCCCTCCGTTGGACTTCTGACCGCACGGGTTCTTCCGCACGCGCCGTGATGTGTCCGGCCGGATGCCCGGTCTCTCCCCGTACGGACCCGCCTGCGTGCCGTAGGCGGAAAAGTGGGAGGATTCCTGTCGCAACCGGTACCGGGAACGGCACGGTGGCGGCCGTCCGCCGCGGGGCCGCCCACCACCGCGACCGGCGTCCCCGAGAGCGAGGAGACCGCACGTGAACCCCCACGACACCTCCGGGCACGGCGTCGGATCCGGTCCACCGCCCCCGCCTCCCGTGGCCCCGGGGCCGCCGCCCCCGGGACCCCTCGGCCAGCCGCCCCCGCCGCGGGGGCGCTACGGCACGGGGCTGGTGGCCGTGCTCGCCGTGATCGCCGTGCTGGCGGGCGCCTCCTTCCTCGGCGGCGGCATCGCCCTCGGCGGGATGCTGACCGGGCGCCTGGCCGCCGGGGAGGAGCCCGTGCCCTCCGCCGGACCCGGCGGGGAACCTGGGAGGTCGCCCTCGCCGACCGCCCCCACCGGGGAGCCGGCGCCGACCGCGGAGCCCCCGCCGGAGCCCGCCCCGGGGGCCGTGGAGCTCATGTCATCCGAGGACCTGGTCGCCGAGCTGCGGCGCGACTTCGGCATCACCGCCCGCCAGGACACCACCGAGGACATCTGCGGCCCCGCCGACGAGGAGGAGTCCACCCTCTTCCGGTGCACCTCCGCGATGGACACCAACCTCGTGCGGGTGGCCGCCTTCGAGAGCGCCGCGATCGCCGGGATCGCCGCGATGGCCATGCTGGAGAGCGAGGACGGCGAGGCTCAGGACGTCCAGGACGCCTGCCACTTCGTGCTGGTGTGGTTCGAGCACAACGGACTCGACCGGGGCGAGCGCGACGCGATGGCCGAGGCCGCCCGGGAGGCCGCGGGCTGTCTCTGAACCGGGCGGGGAGCCGCCCGCTCCCACACGAAGGGCCCTCCGGGAACGGTGTCCCGGAGGGCCCCGCGCGGCTCAGGAGCGGTTACCTCCTGCCGGGCTTCCCGGGCTTGCCGTCCTTGTGGTGGCCGTGCTTGTGGCCGCGCCCGCGGTCGCGCGGGTGCTCGGAGCCGCCGTCACCCTCGGGCACGGTCGCCTCCTCGCCCACGACGATGCGGCCGGAACCGCCCTCGGGGTAGTCGGCCGCGGTGACCCGGCCCCCCAGCGTCCCGGTGAGCAGGTCGGCCAGGGCGCCCTGGTAGGTCGAGCCCACCACGGTGAAGCCGGCGCCGCGGAACGGGTACATGTCGCCGCCTCGCGCGGAGAAGTCGTTGGTCGCGACCGTGATCGGGTCGCCGTCCACGACCTCGCCGTCCTCCACGATCACCGTGCCGTCGTGCAGGATCACGTTGCGGACCCGCTCGCCCGGGGTGAGCACGGTGCCGTCCGCGTCGACCACCTGCGCGGTGCGCTCCGGGTCGTAGGCGAAGTTGACCCCGGCGACCTGCATGAACGCGCCGCTGGCGGCGGGCGCGGCGGCCACGCCCTGCTCCAGCAGCTCCTTGATCTGCGAGCGCGGGATGTCGGGGACCACCGCCACCTGGTTGGCGAACGGGGCGATGGAGTAGGTGTCCAGGGCGGTCAGCGGACCGGCCGGGATCACCGAGCCGTTGCGGATGCCGCCGCCGTTCTGGATGCCGATCCGCGGCTCGGGCACCCCGTACTCCGCGGCGTTGCGTACGCCGGTGTCCAGCAGCGCGTCCGCCACCAGGTTGCCCAGGTTGGTCTCCTGGGTGCGCACGCCGGGGTCGCGGACGCCGTTCAGGGCGACCTCGCTCCGGGCCACCTCGGTCTCGGCCAGCCCGGCCACGTGCTCGCTGACGGGCTTGGTCACCTGCGCCTCGACCTCGGGGTGGGGCTCGGTCTCGCTGGAGACCACCACCGGGCCGGAGCGGTCGGAGACCGACACCAGGTCGCCGCCGTCGAAGTTCACCACCAGGCGGCCCACGTACTTGTAGTCGGCCCCGGCGGTGACGATCGGCACCTCGACGCCCTCGGGGTTGGTGGCGATCAGCGGGTAGGCCAGCGGCTCCCCGGTCTCCGGGTGCGCGGTGACCTGGTCGCCGGGGACCAGGGCGTCGTCCGGGTCGGCCATGATCTCGTGGCCGCCGCCCGAGACGATGGCGTCGATCCCGGTCAGCTCACCGGCCACGCGCTCCTCGTAGCCGATGTTCTGCAGGTGGGAGATCAGAATGATCTTGTCCACGCCCTCGGCGGTCAGGCGGTCGACCTCGGCCTGGACCGGGGCCACGAGGTCCTCCACCACCACGCCGCGCGGGCTGCTGATGGTGGCCAGGGGCGGGTACAGCGCGCCGACGACGCCCACCCGGTGACCGGAGACGTCGACCACGGTGCTGGGCGCGATCCGGTCGCCCAGGGCGGCCAGGCGGGGCTCGGCGGACACGTCCACGTTGGCCGCGACCACCGGCGTGTCCAGCTCCTCCAGGAAGTCGGCGTACACGTCGGGGCCGAGGTCGAACTCGTGGTTGCCCATCGAGACCGCGTCGTAGTCGGCGTAGCGGGCCGCGATGGCGTCGTAGAAGGGGGCGCCCTCCTCCAGCGAGGCTGACATCTCCGGCCCGGGCAGGTACATGTCGCCGGAGTTGACGGTGACGACACCGCGCTCGGCGGCCTCGTCCGCGCCCGCCTCGGCGCCGGCGGCCTCGGACTCGCGCAACTGGCCGAGCAGCGTGGTGAAGCGCGCGGCGCCCCCGAAGTCGGGCTGTCCGGAGGCGGACAGCAGCGCGGACTCGGGGTCGTTGGCGTGCAGGATCGTCAGGGTGAAGTCCGCGGTGGACGCGCTCGCCGCGGAGGCGGGGGCCACCAGGGCACTCGTCAGCACCAGTGCGGTCGAGACGCGCACGAGTCTGGACATCTTGCTCCTTCGGGGGACGGGCAGAGGGGACCACCCTAGAGGCGCCGGGCGAAGAGATCACGTGTCCCGGGGTTACGATTCCCAGAATCTGCGGTACCGATACGGGTTTTTCGGTCTGTCCCCGTGGCGCGTCCCGCCCCCGCCGCGCACGCCCGCCGGGGGAGCAAGCCCTACGATGGACGGGTCAGACCGGCTCGACTTTCCGCGGAGGACGTCCGTGTTTCCCTCTGGCCAGGACCCGTTCGGGACTCACCTGGACGCCCTCGACCCCCAGGCGCCCCTGCCGAGGAGGGTGGCGCTCGTCCGGACCCTGATGTTCGTGGGCGGCGCCTGCGGCATGGCCCTGTCGGCGCTCTTCCTCATGGGGCTGAGCGTGCCCCCGGAGGCCATGGCCGAGGTGATGCGGGAACAGGAGGGCGTCGAGGTCGACGTGGCCACCGTGCGCGCCATGATGGTGGTCATGGCCGCGGTCACCGGCGTCTACGGGCTGCTGTCCACCCTGCTGGCCAGTCGGATCCGCCGCCGCACGCTCGGGGTCTTCTGGGGAGTCGTGCTCTTCCAGACCGCGGCGGGCGCGCTGCTGCTGTGGAACCTGCTCGCCGGCGACCTGCTGGCCGTGGTCCCGCTGGGCTTCGCGGTCGCGATGGTGGCGCAGATGCTCTCCCGGGAGGGCCGCGCCCACTACGGTCTGCTCTGACCGCCGCCGAAGAGCCCCCTCTTGCGCGGCGGCAGCGGCGGGCGCACCGCCACCTCGGTCCAGTTGCGCTCCAGCACCCGCCGCACCGGGGCGCCCCCGTCCAGGTCCAGGCAGGAGCGCAGCAGTTCGGCGGCCTCGGGCCGTTCGTCGGGGTCCTTGGCCATCGCGGCCAGCACCAGGCGCTCCAGACCGGGCGGAAGGTGGTCCAGGTCCGGCTCCTCGAACATCACGCGCCGGGCCATCTCCTTGATCCCGGCCCGCCCGAAGGGGTCGTGCGCGGCCGCGGCGAAGGCCACCGTCGTCCCCCACAGGAACACGTCGGCCTTCTGAGTCGTGGGCTCCCGGCGGTACTGCTCGGGGCTGATCCACCCCGGGGTGCCCAGTTTGTCCACCTGCGCGGCCACGCGCTCGTCGGGCAGCGTCTCCGGTGAGGGCAGCCTGAGGTCCCGGTAGGCCCGGCGCATCCGGCGCAGCCGGATCCACTTGGTGGGGTCGGGGTCCTCCAGGGGGTGGGCGATGCCGAAGTCCAGCAGTTTGGGCCCGCTGGCGGAGAGCACCACGTTGCTCGGTTTGAGGTCGCGGTGCACCACCCCGGCGGCGTGGATGGCCCGCAGCGCCTCCGCGGTGCCCGCGGCCAGCCCCAGGAGCATCCCCCCGCGCAGGCGGCCGTGCCGTTCCACGTGGTACCGCAGGGTGGGGCCCGGCACGTACTCGGTGATCATCCACGGCCGCTCGGCCCGGACGTCGGCGCGCACGAACCGGGCCACCGAGGGGCTGTTCACCCGGGACAGCAGGCGCGCCTCCAGCGCGAACCGCTCGCGGAAGCGCGGGTCGGCGGCCTGCTCGGCGTGAACCACCTTGACCGCCAGGTAACCGTGCACGCCGGGGGAGTCCGCGGCGTAGACCGTGCCCATGCCGCCCGAGCCGATCCGGCCCCGGACCCGGTGTCCGCCGACCTCCCGGGGGTCGCCCGGTTCGAGGGGTGCGAGCCTGCGTGCGCCGCGCGCCTTCATGTGGGGCTCCCGGTTCGCTGGGGGACTCTGCGCCGGATCCTACCGCCGTCCGCGGAGGCCCGCCCATGCCGTCCACAGGGCCTCCCGAACGTCGGCGGTCTCTGGCACTGTCAAGGGTGGGAAGGAGCACCGCCCATGACCCCTCAGCAGTTCGTCGACGCCGCCCTGTGGTTCCCCGAGACCACCGAGAGCGAGCCCTTCGGGCCCGGCACCCTGGTGTACAAGGTGGCCGGGCAGAAGATGTTCGCCCTGATCAGAGGGGAGGATCCGGCCACGGTCAACCTCAAGTGCGACCCCGGTCTCGCCCTGGAGCTGCGCCACCAGTTCCCGGCGGTCACCCCGGGCTACCACATGAACAAGAGACACTGGAACTCCGTGCTCCTGGACGGCACCGTGCCCGACGACGAGATCATGGAGATGCTCCGACACTCCTACGTCCTGGCCGCGGGCAGCCTGCGCCGGGCCGACCGCGACCGCGTGCTCGCCGTCCTGGGCGAGGACGCGCCCTGACCCCGGAGAGGACGCCACGTGCCCGACCCCGCCCGCCCCGCCGTCGTCCAGGGAGTCCTGGAGCGGATCACCTACGCCAACGAGGAGACCGGCTACACCGTCGCCCGGGTCGACACCGGGGGCAGCGACCTGCTCACCGTGGTCGGCGCGCTCATGGGCGTGCAGCCCGGCGAGGCGCTGCGCCTGCGCGGGCGCTGGGGCTCCCACCCCCAGTACGGGCGCCAGTTCCACGTGGACGACTACACCACCGTGCTGCCCGCCACCGTCCAGGGCATCCGCCGCTACCTCGGCTCCGGCCTGATCAAGGGCATCGGCCCCAAGATGGCCGAACGCATCGTCGGGCACTTCGGCACCGAGGCCCTGGAGGTGATCGAGGAGGCGCCCGAGCGGCTCATCGAGGTGCCGGGCCTGGGCCCCAAGCGCACCCGGCTCATCGCCGACGCCTGGGAGGAGCAGAAGGCGATCAAGGAGGTGATGGTCTTCCTCCAGGGGGTGGAGGTCACCACCTCCCTGGCCGTGCGCATCTACAAGAAGTACGGCGACGCCTCGATCGACGTCGTGCGGAAGGAGCCCTACCGGCTGGCCTCGGACGTGTGGGGGATCGGGTTCAAGACCGCCGACACCATCGCGCGGGCGGTCGGCATCCCGCACGACAGCCCGCAGCGGGTGATGGCGGGCATCCAGTTCACCCTCTCGGAGTCCACCGGCGACGGGCACTGCTACCTGCCCGAGGAGAAGCTCATCTCCGCCGCGGTCAAGATCCTCCAGGTGGAGGCCGGGCTGGTGATCGAGTGCGTCGCCGAACTCGTCGCCACCGAGGGCGTGGTCCGCGAGACCGTTTCCGGGCCCGGGGGCGAGCCCGTGCGCGCCGTCTACCTGCTGCCCATGCACCGCGCCGAGATCGGCCTCACCTCCGGGCTGCGCGGCCTGCTCGACGCCCCGGCCGACCGCATGCCCGCGTTCGCCGGGGTGGACTGGGACGCGGCCCTGGACTGGCTGCGCGCCCGCACGGGGGCCGAACTCGCCGAGGCCCAGCGCGAGGCCGTGCGCCTGGCCCTGTCGGAGAAGGTGTGCGTGCTCACCGGCGGCCCCGGCTGCGGCAAGTCCTTCACGGTCTCCTCCGTGGTCACCCTGGCCGCGGCCAAGCGGGCCAAGGTCATCCTGGCCGCGCCCACCGGCCGGGCCGCCAAACGCCTCACCGAGCTGACCGGCGTCGAGGCCCTCACGGTGCACCGGCTGCTGGAGCTGCGCCCGGGCGGCGAGGCCACCTACGACCGCGACAACCCGCTCGACTGCGACCTCCTGGTGGTGGACGAGGCCTCCATGCTGGACGTGCTGCTGGCCAACAAGCTGGTCAAGGCGGTGCCGCCCGGGGCGCACCTCCTGTTCGTCGGCGACGTGGACCAACTGCCCTCCGTCGGCGCGGGCCAGGTGCTGCGCGACCTGCTCGACGAGCACTCGCCCGTGCCCAGCGTGCGCCTGACCCACGTCTTCCGCCAGGCCCAGGACTCCGGGGTGGTCACCAACGCCCACCGGATCAACGGCGGCGAGCCGCCGCACTTCCAGGGCATGTCCGACTTCTTCCTGTTCCCCTGCGAGGAGTCCGAGGACGCCGCCGAGATGACCGTGGACGTGGTCGCCCGCCGCATCCCCCGCCGCTTCGGCCTCGACCCGCGCCGGGACGTGCAGGTGCTCACCCCCATGAAGGGCGGCCCCGCCGGGGCGGCCAACCTCAACAGCGCCCTCCAGGCAGCCGTCACCCCGGCGGGCGAGCACGTCCCCGAACGCCGGTTCGGGGGCCGGGTCTTCCGGGTCGGCGACAAGGTCACCCAGATCCGCAACAACTACGAGAAGGGCCGCAACGGCGTCTTCAACGGCACCCTCGGCGTGGTCACCGGGATCGACACCGTGGCCCAGGAGGTCGCGGTGCGCACCGACGAGGACGAGGAGATCTCCTACGACTTCGCCGAACTCGACGAGCTCGCCCACGCCTACGCGATCACCGTGCACCGCTCCCAGGGCAGCGAGTACCCCGCCGTGGTGGTACCCGTCACCACCAGCGCGTGGATGATGCTCCAGCGCAACCTGCTCTACACCGCCGTGACCAGGGCCAAGAAGCTGGTCGTCCTGGTCGGCTCCCGCCGGGCCCTGGCCCAGGCGGTCCGCAACGCCACCTCGGGGCACCGGCACACGGCGCTGGCGCACCGGCTGCGCTCCGTGGGGGCGGGTTGAGCCTCCCGTGACCGCGCGCCCCGGGCGCTCCCCGGCCCCGCCCGCGGACACGCCAGTAGGCTGGGGGACCGTGGAACAGCAGACACTGATCGTGGTGGCCGCCGCCGTCGTCCGGGACGGCCGCGTGCTGGCCGCCCAGCGCGCCGACCCGGCGGCGCTGCGCGGCCGGTGGGAGTTCCCCGGCGGCAAGGTCGACCCGGGGGAGACCCCCGAGCGCGCCCTGGTCCGCGAGTGCCGGGAGGAACTGGGCGTGGAGGTGCGCCCCGTGGGCCGGATCGGCGCGGACGCGCCCTTCCCCGCGCCCGGCCCCGGCCGCGCGCGCCCGGCGGTGCTGCGGCTGTGGCACGCCGAACTCCTCTCCGGAGAGCCGCGGCCCCTGGAACACCTGTCCCTGCGCTGGCTCACCGCCGCCGACCTGCGCACCCCGGACTGGCTCCCCGTCGACCTGCCCTTCCTCGACGCCGTCGAACCGCTGCTCGTGCCGGGCGCCGTCGCACCCTGAGGGCGGCCCCGACCGGCACGTTTCCCCATCGGACCACTTTGACCGCATAAACTGGCAACGGGCCGTGGCACTCTGCGGTCTCTTCCCAGTACCAGGAGATCGAGACTTTCCCATGTCCAGCGCTACGCCCGTCGAGGGCTCCGCACGCCGTAGCGACCTTCGCAACGTCGCGATCGTGGCCCACGTGGACCACGGCAAGACGACGCTCGTCGACGCCATGCTCTGGCAGTCCGGCGTGTTCCGTGAGAACCAGGACGTCGACGACCGCGTGATGGACTCCAACGACCTGGAGCGCGAGAAGGGCATCACCATTCTCGCCAAGAACACGGCCGTCCACTACACCACGCCCGAGGGCGAGGACGTGGTGATCAACATCATCGACACCCCCGGCCACGCCGACTTCGGCGGCGAGGTCGAGCGCGGCCTGTCGATGGTCGACGGCGTGGTGCTCCTCGTCGACGCCAGCGAGGGCCCGCTCCCGCAGACCCGCTTCGTGCTCCGCAAGGCCCTCCAGGCCAAGCTCCCCGTCATCCTCGTCATCAACAAGGTCGACCGGCCCGACAGCCGGATCGCCGAGGTCGTGGACGACACCTACGAGCTGTTCATGGACCTGGACGCCGACGAGTCGCAGATCGAGTTCCCGATCGTCTACGCCTGCGCCCGCGACGGCAAGGCCTCCCTGGAGCGCCCCGCCAACGGCACCGTGCCCGACAACGACAACCTCGTGCCGTTGTTCAGCACCATCCTGGACACCATCCCGGCCCCCGAGTACGTCCCCGGTGCGCCGCTGCAGGCCCACGTCACCAACCTGGACGCCTCCCCGTTCCTGGGCCGCCTGGCGCTGTGCCGGATCCAGCAGGGCGAGATGCGCAAGGGCCAGCAGGTCGCGTGGATCCGCACCGACGGCACCGTCCAGCAGGTCAAGCTCACCGAGCTGCTCATGACCGAGGGCCTGGAGCGCAAGCCCGCCGAGAAGGCCGGCCCCGGCGACATCGTCGCCATCGCCGGTATCGAGGACATCATGATCGGCGAGACCCTCGCCGACCTGGAGAACCCGGTCGCCCTGCCGCTGATCCAGGTGGACGAGCCCGCGATCTCCATGACCATCGGCACCAACACCTCGCCCCTGGTCGGCAAGGTCAAGGGTGCCAAGGTCACCGCCCGGCTGGTCAAGGACCGCCTGGACAAGGAGCTCGTCGGCAACGTCTCCCTGCGCGTGCTGCCCACCGAGCGCCCGGACGCCTGGGAGGTGCAGGGCCGCGGCGAGCTGGCGCTGGCCATCCTGGTCGAGCAGATGCGCCGTGAGGGCTACGAGCTGACCGTCGGCAAGCCGCAGGTGGTCACCCGCGTCGTCGACGGCAAGGTGCACGAGCCCGTCGAACGCCTCACCGTGGACGCGCCCGAGGAGTACATGGGCGCCATCACCCAGCTGCTCAGCGTGCGCAAGGGCCGCATGGAGAACATGGTCAACCACGGCACCGGCTGGGTGCGCATGGACTGGCTGGTGCCCTCCCGCGGCCTCATCGGCTTCCGCACCGAGTTCCTCACCGAGACCCGGGGCACCGGCATCGCCCACCACGTCTTCGAGAAGTTCGAGCCGTGGTTCGGCGAGCTGCGCACCCGCCCCAACGGCTCCCTGGTGGCCGACCGCGCCGGTGTCGCGGTCGCCTTCGCGATGTTCAACCTGCAGGAGCGCGGCACGCTCTTCGTCGAGCCGGGTACCGAGGTGTACGAGGGCATGATCGTGGGCGAGAACTCGCGCGCCGATGACATGGACGTCAACATCACCAAGGAGAAGAAGCTCACCAACATGCGCTCGGCCACCGGTGACGAGCTGGTGCGGCTGGTGCCGCCGCGCAAGCTCTCCCTGGAGCAGGCCCTGGAGTTCTGCCGCGAGGACGAGTGCGTGGAGGTCACCCCCGAGCACGTGCGCATCCGCAAGGTCGTCCTGGACCAGAAGGAGCGCGGCCGGATGGCGGCCAACAAGAAGCGCCAGCAGCAGTAGCGGCGGGCACGACGCCGTGCGCACGCGGGCGGGCCGTTCTCGGCCCGCCCGCGACGCGTTTTCCGGCTTGAGGTGTCGGGTAGACCCGTGAGCAGCATGAAGTCCAAGCCCACGTGTCCCCGCTGCGGGCGCGCGGTCCAGCCTCCGGGGCTGTGGACCAGCGCCTGGCAGTGCGACGCCCACGGTCCGGTGGCACCCCTGCGGCAGGTGCGAGCCCCGGGCACCGCCGCCCTGGAGGCCCTCCTGCCCCAGGCGCAGGTCCCCCTCTGGATCCCCTGGCCGCTGCCCACCAACTGGGTGGTCACCGGTTTCGCCGACTGCGGTGACGAGCGCAGCGGCGCCCTGGCCACCGTCGTGGCCCTGTCCGGCCCCGACCCCCTGGGCGGCGTCGGCGAGATCGCCATCGTCGCCGAGGACCCCGGTGTGGGACTGGGCGCCCGCCTGGCCGGGCTGGAGGGGCCCGACCCCGGCGACGGGTTCGACTCCGGGGCGGCCGACGCCAAGCTCCGCTTCGACGGCCACGAGATCGCGCTGTGGAACCTGGACCTGGGGCGGCGCGACGGCGCCGTCTACGCGGGTGAGGCCCTCGCCCACTGGCTGTGGCTGGTCTTCGCCTCCGCCGACACCGCCCTGCTCATGTGCGAGATCAACGCGCTGCGCGACCTGCGCGACATCCGCAACGGTGGCGTCGCCCTGGAACCGCCCTTCGGCGCGCCCAGCCCCTTCCTCACCCGGAGCCTGGCCCCCCGCCACACCGAGGACTGACCCCCGCGGCCACCGTCCGCGCCCGGCGCGGCGGCCGGGACTTACGTACAATCGCCCGGTGACACGTATCGACCTGCACTCCCACAGCTCGGTCTCCGACGGAACCGACACCCCGGCCGAAGTCGTCGAGCACGCGGTCGCCGCGGGTCTGGACGTCCTCGCGCTCACCGACCACGACACGGTCGGCGGCATCGGGGAGGCGGCCAAGCACCTGCCCTCCGGCTTCACCCTCGTCCCCGGGATGGAGCTGTCCTGCGCCTACGCCGGGTCCAGTGTCCACCTGGTGTGCTACCTGTTCGACCCCGCCGACCCCGGCCTGGACGGGGAGCTGCGCCGCGTGCGCTCCGACCGGGCCTCCCGGGCCGAGGAGATGGTGCGCAAGCTGCGCGAGCACGGCGTGGCCGTCACCTGGGAGCGCGTGCTGGAGATCGCGGGGGCCGGACACCCGGAGTACGCCGACGCCAACACCATCGGCCGCCCGCACCTGGCGCGCGCGATCGTGGAGGCGGGGGCGGCCCGGGACGTGCAGGACGCCTTCGACCGCTGGATCGGCTCGGGCGGCCCGGCCTACGCCTCGCGCTACGCGATCGACCCGGTCCGCGCGGTGGAGCTGGTGCGGGCGGCGGGCGGGGTGTGCTCGCTGGCCCACCCGGCCCGCGCGGAGGGCTCCCTCAACGGGGCGGTCCCCCTGGAGCTGGTGGAGCGCATGGCCGCCGTCGGCCTGGGCGCGATCGAGGCGGACCACCCCTCGCACAACCGGGCGCAGACCCGCTACTGGCACGGAGTGGCCGGGGACCTGGGCGTGGCCGTCACCGGCTCCAGCGACGACCACGGGACCCTGACCGGGCGCCGCCTGGGGTGCCGGACCACCGACCCCGAGGCCTTCGAGCGGCTCGTGGCGCCGGCGACGGGGGCGCCCCTACTTCGGGGATGAACCGTGTGTTGGCTCCCCGGAGTCCGGTACGGTACCGACCACCGTGCGGGAGCGCGACAATGGTCGCAACGCAACCCACCCATACCCGGACGAACTCGAAAGGTACGACGCCGTGTTCTGGAAGCGGAAGCCGAAGAAGCAGGACGGCCAGGAGGCCACCGATTCCGCTGCGGAGGCGGCGGAGAAGCGGGACGAGGAGCGGGCCCCGGAGGAGGAGCCCGAGACCGCCGCGGCCGCGGCGGGGGAGCCCGCCGGGGACGCGGAGCCCGAGGGCGCCGGATCCGAGGACGTCGTGGACACCCCTGAGAAGTCGGACGCGGTCGCCGGGGCCGAGAGCGCGGAGGAGGACTCCGGGAAGGACGACGCGCCCGCCGACGTCTTCGCCGACGCCGGCGAGGAGGTCGGGGTCACCGGCCCCGACGACGACCGGATCACCCGCGTGCGCACCGCCGGAATCTTCGAGTTCGACGGCGAGAAGAGCGAGGTCGTCAGCAACACCTGGATCGTCCAGGCCGACGACGAGGGCGTCGTCGTCATCGACCCCGCCCACGACGCGGACGCGATCCTCAAGGCCGTCGGCGACCGCGAGGTCTACCTGGTGGCCTGCACCAACGCCTACAGCCCCCACATCGAGTCGGCGATCAGGGTGGCGGAGGAGTCCGAGGCCCCCATCGCGCTGCACCCGCGCGAGATGCGCGCCTGGCGCCGCCACCACGGCGCCGAGCACCGCCCCGAGATCGAGGTGGAGGGCCAGGGCGCCCTCGACATCGGCGACCTGCACATCGACGTCCTGGCGCTGCCCGGAACCTCCCCCGGCACCGTCGGCTACTACATCAGCGAGCTCGGCGTGGTCTTCAGCGGAGACACCCTGCGCAAGGGCGAGCCCGGCATGGTCGGCAACACCTACATCGACTACACGACGCAACTGGCCTCCATCGGGGAGGCCCTGCTGTCGCTGCCGCCGGACACCCGCATCCTGCCCGACCGCGGACCGGCCACCACCTCGGGCGCCGAGAGCAAGAACTTCGACTCCTGGGTCTGACCGGCCCGGACCGCGCGCCGCCGTTCCGCCTCCCGGCGGAACGGCGGCGCGCGGTCTCAGCGGCGGCCCACCGACTCCACCTCGTTCCAGAACTTGGTCAGCGCGCTCGCCGTGGTCTCGGGGGCCTCCACGTTGGGGGAGTGGCCGGCGCCGGGTACCACCAGGCGCCGGGCGCCCAGGCGTTCGGCCATGCGGTCCTGCTCCGCCAGGGGCCAGGCGTCGTCGTTCTCGCCGTACAGCACCAGCATCGGTGCCTCCAGCCGGGCGAGTTCGTCCACGCGGTCCGGTGCGGCCACCAGCTCCTCGGCCATGTGCATCAGGCCGACGGGACTGCTGGAGAGCAACCGCTCGCGCAGGAAGTCGTGGATCTCCGGCAGGTCCGTGCGCGCCCGGGCCACCTCGTGGAACCGCCGCTCCCACAGCTCCCGGAGCCGCTCGGGGGTGGGGTTCATGGACACGGCGGCGATGAGGCCGCTGGCGTTGTCCGCGCCCGGCCCGCTCAGGGCACCGGGGCCGGAGCACATCAGGGTGAGGGAGGCCAGCGGCGCCATCTCCACCAGCGCGGCCTCGCGGGCGACCAGCCCGCCGAAGGAGTGCCCCAGCAGGTGGACGGGGCCGCCGTCACCGACCTGGTCCAGAACCTCGGCGACCACCGCGCCCAGCGAGGGCAGGCGGTAGTCGGGGCGCCGTACCCCCGGTGCGGTGGAGAGGGACTCCGGGCCCGGCGACTCGTAGGTGCCGGGAAGGTCGATCGCGACCACCTCCCGCCCGGCCTGGGCCAGGCTCTGGAGGAGGGCGATGAAGTCCTCCTTGCTGCCGGTGAACCCGTGCACCAGGACAGCGGGGGCCAACTCGGGGCCGCCGGAGACGGGCAGCGCTCGCAGGGCGGCCACCGGACCGTACGACAGGTCCAGGTCCGCGCGCCGCACACCCGGCGGCAGGTCGATGAACTGAGGTGTACTCACGTCGGGCCACCCTAGACGATCGGCGACCCGGCCGGGGGAACCCCGGACCGTGGCCGCGGCCACGGGCGTCGGTCACGGTGGGGGGAGGTCCGCCGACGGGGGGCGCCCGCCGACGCGGGCACCGTCCCGGGGTGGGGGACCGGGGCCGGCCCACCCCGCCAGCCGGGCGGCGGGGCAGCGGCCGCGGCGCCCACTCGCGCGGGCGCCCTGGGGATCAGGTGTTCTCCGGGTCCCGTCGGGCGGTACTGGCGCCGCCCCGGGTACGGCGGCGCCGGCGGATCCGGCGCGGGCCCTCCTCGGCGGAGGCGGTGTTCTCGCGCGGGGACTCCGCGGCCGCCGCGGCGGTGCTCCGGGCGGGCTTGTCGGCCGCGCCCTCGGCGGAGGACTGGCCACCGCGGGTACGGCGGCGCGAACGCCCCCGGCCCCGACCGCGGACGCCCTCGCCGCGGCTCTCACCGTGGCCCTGGCCGCGTCGGCCGCCCCGGTCGCCGCGCGGCATCCCGGTGTCGCCGATGTCCTCGATCTCCTCGGCCTCCAGGCCCGCGTGCTCGTCGCGCTTGTCCGCGGCCAGTCTGCCCTTGGTCCCGGCCGGGATCCGCAGCGCCTCGAAGAAGTGCGGCGAGGTGGAGTAGGTCTCCTCCGGCTCGTGGAACGGCAGGTCCAGAGCGCCGTTGATCAGCTTCCAGCGCGGCATCTCCTGCCAGTCCACGAAGGTGACGGCGGTGCCGCTGCGCCCGGCCCGGCCGGTGCGGCCGATCCGGTGCGTGTAGGTCTTCTCGTCCTCGGGCGTCTCGTAGTTGACCACGTGCGTGACGTCGTCCACGTCGAGACCCCGGGCGGCCACGTCGGTGGCGACCAGGATGTTGATCTTGCCGTTGCGGAAGGCCCGCAGGGCGCGCTCGCGCTGGCTCTGGCCCAGGTCGCCGTGGACGGCCGCGACGGCGAAGCCGCGCTCCTTGAGGTCGCCGGCCACCCGGTCGCAGGCCCGCTTGGTCTGGCAGAAGACCATGCTCTGACCGTGGTCCTCGGCCTGGAGCAGACGGGCGAGCATCTCGATCTTGTCCATCTGGTGGGTGCGGAACGCGTGCTGCGTGATCCTGCCCGTGATGGCCGAGCCGTCGATCTCGTCGTCGTCGCCCGCCCGCACGTGCGTGGGGCGGCGCAGGTACTTGCGCGACAGGGACACGATCTCGCTCGGCATGGTGGCCGAGAAGAGCATCACCTGGCGCTCGTCGGGGATCTTGGTGAGGATGCGCTCGATGTCGGGCAGGAAGCCCAGGTCGAGCATCTTGTCGGCCTCGTCCAGCACCACCGCGGACACCTCGTCCAGGCGCAGGTGCTTCTGGTTCTCCAGGTCCAGCAGGCGGCCCGGGGTGCCGACGACGACGTCGGTGCCCTCCTTGAGGCCGTTGACCTGCGGCTCGTAGGAGCGGCCGCCGTAGACGGTCAGGATCCGGCCGCCGCTGCGCTTGCTGGCGGTGGTCAGGTCCGCGGCGACCTGGATGGCCAGCTCGCGGGTGGGGACCACGACCAGGGCTCGGGGGCGCTTGGCCGATCCGGGGCTCTTCTGCGCCCGCTGGAGCAGGGGAAGGCCGAAGGCCAGGGTCTTACCGGTACCGGTACGCGCCTGGCCGATGATGTCGTTGCCGTTCAGCGCGATCGGCAGGGCGAGTTCCTGGATGGGGAAGGGCTCGATGATCCCCTCCGCCTCCAGGGCGTCGGCGAGCTCGGTGCTCACACCCAGGTCGCGGAAGGTGATCCTCGGTTTGGTGGTTTCTTCTGTGCTGCTCAGGGCTCAAGCCTCCATGTTCGCGGGCCGCGGGCTCATGCCTGGCCGCGGCGGGATGCGGTCGCGGTCGGTACTGGCCGCCGCGCCGGGCGCGGCTCACCGCTGCCCCGTGCTCGGGTCGGTGCGGCGGCGCTGCCCTGCCGGATCCGTGTGGTGCGGGGGCTGCCCGCCGGGGTCCGGGACCGTCCCACCGGGGACGGGGAGCATCCGTGCTTCGTCGTTTCCTCGCGCGGCTCAGGCCACCGCTGTGGCGGTCCGCGCCTGTGTGGGCGCCGCCTCCGCGGCGCCGGTGCGTGGGAGATCCCCGCGTGTGTGAGGAGAGTTTCGCGTCGGACGCACACGCCGGTCATCACGCAGAGTCTAGCTGGTGACGTGCCAGGTGGACATAGCAGTTCACCAGGCTGTGGACGGCATGGACCTACCCGCTCCCAGCGAGTGCAACCGTGCCGGAGGTCCATTTAGTCCCCGGACCGGGCGGGCGATACCCTGACCGGCATGAACCAAGGCCCCTCCGCCAGCCCCGGTGTGATCGACCTGCTCGGGCTCCTCGCCTACGCCGAGCTGGGCTCCTTCTTCCGTCTGGCCGGCGACGCCGTGCTGGCCCCCTCCCTGCGCTCCAAGGGCCAGCTCGCGGCCCTGGCCGCCGCCGAGCAGGCGCACTACCAGGTCCTGCGGGACCGGCTGGAGGAGCTGGGCGTGGACCCCGAGGCGGCCATGGAGCCCTTCGTGGCGCCGCTGGACGCCTGGCACGAGCGGACCGCGCCGCAGAGCTGGCTGGAGAGCCTGGTCAAGACCTACGTGGGCGACGGCATCGCGGGCGACTTCTACCGCAAGGTCGCCGCGCTGGCCGACGAGGAGACGCGGACCCTGGTGGAGGGCGTCCTGGCCGAGACCGGCCGGGCCGAGTTCGTCTCGGGCACCGTGCGCGCCGCGGTGGAGGAGACCCCGGTCCTGGCCGGACGCCTGTCCCTGTGGGCCCGCCGTCTGGTCGGTGAGGCGCTCAGCCAGGCGCAGTCGGTGGCGGTGGCCCGCCCCGAGCTCGCCGCGCTGCTGGCCCGGGACGCCGGGGACGGGGCGGACAGCGGCGGCCTGGGCGACCTCGCCGCGGTCAGCCGGATGTTCGCCTCGCTCACCGACCGCCACGCGGCCCGCCTGGAGGCCATGGGCCTGACCGCCTGAGCCCGCCTCACCAGGTCTTACGCTTTCTTGACCCGGGCTTGGACTGCCTTGGTCAAGCGCGGGTAATTTCCAACACTTCCGTGACGATTCGTTGGTGGCTGCCCGTAAAATCGATGAAGTTTACGTCTCCTGACCACCCGAGTAGGTACTTCCATGCCCAGTGGGACCTCCGTGCGCCATCCGCTGGCCGGACTGACCCGTGACTTCCACCGGATCGGTCCTCTCGACGGCCCGATCGAGCCCTGGCTGTGCGCTGAGCTGGACCAGCACGCCGCACAGGTGTGCGAGGGAATCGCCGCCTCCGGAAGCGAGCTGACCGCCCGCACCCTCGGCACCTACCTCCGCGGCTTCCTCGACGGGTGCCTCGAACAGGGCTGGGACTCCTCCGCGGTCGAGTACGACTGGGAGACCCTCCGGGTACTCGCGATCTGCCGTCTGGCCAAGGAGCGCGGTTTCGTCCGCTAGGTTGGTGACGTCCGCAGGCCGGTGCGCTCACCGCGGCCCGGGCTTCGCATCCCTTCCCGTTCTCCCGGTGCGATTCCCGCGCCGGGCGTACGCTGAAACGTGTCGTGAACGCCACGGCGGCCGGAACCGGCCCGGGCGCACCGTGATCGGGCCCTGCGGAATGCAACGTGGGACTGACGGCGTTATGGGGTTCCGGACAGCGGGCCTCCAGGTGCCGCAACTGGCGGAGCGGCCCGCAGAGCCGCGAGAAAGGAAGGCGAATGAGGAGCGGTCGGCATGGGGCGGCGCGCCCACCGGTCGGCGTCCTGATCCAACAGGACCGCGTCGACTTCGCGCTTTTCGCACTGATCTTCGTCGTCGCACTGGCGTCCATGGTCTTCACCGGTCCGGGAAGCGTCGCCTTCTGGCTCGCCTTCCTGCCGATCATCGCCTCAGTCGTGCTGGCCTTCCGGCGGATCGAGCACCTCTCCCGGCTGGAACTGCGCGACTCCGAGTTCCTCTGAGGAACTGACCCACACGCGACGCACACGCTGAGGGCGGGACCAGCGGTCCCGCCCTGCCTGCTTCGGGCCTTCCGCTCCGCTTCGCCCGCCCGTCGCCCTCCACCACCCTCAACGGACGGCCTGCGGCCGCGGTTTTCCCCTCCGGGCGCCATGGAAGGCGGGGTTCTTCGGTGTCTCCCGTGCCTGGCTCATTCCTCGCGGCGGCACGTCCGACCCCCGCAGAACCCCGTCGGCGCCCTCGCAGCGCTTGCTTCCTTCGCGCGGCCGTTCGGTCACGGAGTCGGAGGCGGCTCCTGGCCCGTGCCGCGTCGCGCGGCCTGGGACGTGGCCCCCTCGCGCTGCTCGACCGGCTCGGCGGCGGGACGGCCCATGGCCGCCTCGCGCCCGGCGCGGTAGCTGCTCTCCTCGCTGATCCGGCTGGTCTCACGCTCGGCCACGTCGAGCCAGCGGGCCCAGCGCGAGCGCATCGGCTCGATCATGCCGCCGCCGACACCGACGATCAGGATGCCGCCGATGGTGGCCAGGACGGTGATCAGGACCGGCAGGGTGACGCTCACGGCGACGCCCATCTGGTTCAGCGCCGCGATGATACCGAGGCCCAGGATGAACACGGCCGCCACGTTGGCCAGGACCCGCCCGTAGGACAGCCCGCCCAGCGCGCCGGAGATGATGTCGCGGACCGCCTTGGCGATCATCGCGGCCACCACGAGGATGACCAGCGCCACGATGCCGCGCGGGATCCAGGCGATCACGTCGCTCAGCAGCGTGCTGACGGGGTTCGGTCCGAAGACGTTGAACGCGAGCGTGAACACGAACAGCAGTCCGACGTAGTAGATGATCTTGCCGCAGAGCTCACTGGCGCTCCAGCGGCTGCGCTCGAAGTACTCGCCCATGCCCCCGCGGTGCAGGGCGCGGTCCAGCCCGACGCTGTGCAGGCCCTTGGCGACGGCCTTGCCCACCAACCAGGCGATGAGCCAGCCCAGGACCAGGATCACGAGGAAGCCGACCAGCAGCGGTACGAATCGCACGACCGCTTCCCAGGCCGTCGTCAGTCCCTGATCCACGTCCATACGTCTTCACCCCCAAATCGCTTGCTCCGCCCCTCCCCCGTACAAAGGCCGGGCGGATACGGCGAAGAGAAGCTCATTACTTCTCATTTCGCCGATACCCGTAGCGCGGCGATTGAATCGCGAGTCGCACCGGGGTCAGTCGTATTACCTTTCCTTTAAGGTTTTCTTGCCTCTCGGTGGGTGACTGTCCTCCCCATATATGACGAAAGGCCCGAATGCGCTCGGCATTCGGGCCCCTCGGAGGATCCGGCGGGGGTCAGTCCTGGGCGTCCGCTCTGCGGTGCAGGTCCCAGCCGCTTATCCCGCGCCAGGCCAGGCGGGCCACCAGCTGCTCGGCGGCGTCCTTGGGCACGGAGCCGTGGTTGTTGAGCCAGTACCGGGCGCTCGTCTCGGCCATACCGACCAGGCCGATGCTCAGCAGGTGCGCCTCCTCGTCGGAGATGCTGGTGTCCTGGCGGATCACGGCGCCGATCAGCTCGGCGCACCGCTGGAGGGTCTCCTCGCTCTTCTCCCGCACGGCGGGCAGGTTGCGCAGGTCGGACTCGAAGACGAGGCGGAAGGCCTCGCCGTCGCCCGCCACGAAGTCGAAGTAGGCCCGGAAACTCGCGATGACGCGCTGGCGGTTGTCGTCCGTGCTCTGCAGGGCCTCGCGCTGCTTCTCGACCAATGCCTCGGAGTGCTCCTCGAGCAGGGCCAGATACAGCTCCAGCTTGCCCGGGAAGTGCTGGTAGAGGACCGGCTTGCTGACCCCGGCGCGGTCGGCGATCTCGTCCATGGCGGCCGCGTGGTAACCACGCGCGACGAAGACCTCCTGCGCCGCGGCCAGGAGTTGACGGCGGCGCCGGACCCGGGGCAAGCGGGTACCCCGGGCGCGGGCGTCTGAAGGAGCTGTCACACCCACACCCTCCGAAATCGGGACGGCGGCCAGGTGCCGTCACCGTACGTCTGCGTGGCCGGTACCGCCTGGCTCGGCCAGGGGCCCGGTTGGCGGTCTTCTCCTCATCTTACTCTGGCGTAGGTTCCGCGCGAGCAGGACCGAAGCGGTCGATCGGGTGCGCGCGCGGTCCGAGCCGCTGGTCAGTGCCGGTTTCCGGGGTCGTGGCGGCGAGGGAGGAGGAGGCGGGCGAGGTCAGCGCCACTCGTCCTCGTCGACGCCCACGTCGAGGGACTGTTCCACCACGTCCCCCTCGGCGGCGCGGTCGAAGCTGTCCTCGGCGGGGTCCTCCCAGCCGTTCCCGTCGTCCGCGGCCGGCAGGCGCTGTTCGGCGGCGTCGGCCTCGGGCACCTCGGCGGCGGGGTCCTCCCCGGCGGCCGGACCTCGTCTCGCGGAACGGTTCTCCTGGGCCACAGCGTCCTCCCCTTGTCGTCGCCCGTACGTTCAGACGACCACTACCCACCGCCCGTGCCGATACGCCGGACCCCGGGGGATGAACCTCCTGCCGGGAGCGGTCACCCGTGGAGGGGCGCGCGCCGCCGGGATGTGCTCCACGCCTCCCGGGGGTGGGAATGCAATACCCCACCCGTTAGGTTGGGTATGAGTGCAAGCACGCTTCGCTCCCCGCCCCCTCGCCCGGTGGTCCCTTGGGCGGTGTGAAGCAACCGAACAGACATGAGGAGTCACCGTGTCGCTGCCGCCGCTGGTGGAACCAGCCGACGAGCTGACCGTGGACGAGGTGCGCCGATACTCGCGTCACCTGATCATCCCCGACGTGGGCATGGACGGGCAGAAACGCCTGAAGAACGCCAAGGTCCTGGTCGTGGGCGCGGGCGGTCTGGGCTCCCCGGCACTGCTCTACCTGGCCGCGGCCGGTGTGGGCACGCTCGGCATCATCGACTTCGACGTCGTGGACGAGTCCAACCTCCAGCGCCAGATCATCCACGGGCAGAGCGACGTCGGCCGCCCCAAGGCCGAGTCCGCCCGGGACAGCATCAAGGAGGTGAACCCCAACGTCAACGTGATCCTGCACCAGGACCGCCTGGAGTCGGACAACGCGTTGGAGATCTTCGCCGACTACGACCTGATCCTGGACGGCACCGACAACTTCGCGACCCGCTACCTGGTCAACGACGCCTGCGTCCTCCTGAACAAGCCGTACGTGTGGGGTTCGATCTACCGCTTCGACGGCCAGGTCAGCGTCTTCTGGAACGAGTACGGGCCGCAGTACCGCGACCTCTACCCCGAGCCCCCGCCGCCCGGCATGGTCCCCTCCTGCGCCGAGGGCGGCGTCCTGGGCGTGCTGTGCGCCTCGATCGGCTCGGTCATGGTCAACGAGGCCATCAAGCTGATCACCGGCATCGGTGAACCGCTGGTGGGCCGCCTGCTCATCTTCGACGCCCTGGAGATGACCTGGCGCGAGGTCAAGGTCCGCAAGGACCCCGACACCGAGCCGGTCACCGAGCTCATCGACTACGAGGCGTTCTGCGGCGCGGTGTCGGAGGAGGCCACCGAGGCCGCCGCCGGTGCCACGATCACCGCTCCCGAACTCAAGGAGCTCCTCGACAACAAGCCCGAGGACGTCTTCCTCGTGGACGTGCGGGAGAAGAACGAGTACGAGATCGTGAGCATCCCCGGGGCCACTCTCATCCCCAAGGGTGAGTTCCTCAACGGCAAGGCCTTCGAGCGCCTGCCGCAGGACAAGCGCATCGTCCTGCACTGCAAGTCGGGCGTGCGCTCGGCCGAGGCGCTGGCCGCGGTCCACGCCGCCGGGTTCTCCGACGCCGTCCACGTGGGCGGCGGCGTTCTGGCCTGGATCAACCAGGTCGACCCGAGCCTGCCCTCCTACTAGGGCGCGGCCGACGGGGCGGCGGCGGGTCCTCCCGCCGCCGCCCCTCGCGTTTTCCCCGCGTCCTGCCTGGTCGGCGCCGTCCCTGGGTAGGGAGGAGACCAGAGGCCGCCACCGGACGGCGGCGGCCCGGCTGCTGGGAGGTGGCTCCATGCGACTACAGGGACGGTGGGCGGACTGGGCGGCGATCCTCGTCGGTCTGGCCCTGGGAATCAGCTTCGTCTGGCACGGGATGCAGGGCTTCGGCGCGGGCGCGATGTTCGTCCTCGGCCTGGGGGCCATCATGGCCGCGGTCGTCTCCCTCACCCGCCCGGGCGCTCTGGCGAGCGAACTGGGTGTGCTCGCCAGCGGAGTCCTGGTCTTCGCCCTGCCCTGGCTGGCGGGCTTCACGGACACGGCGGCCGCCGCCTGGACGGCGTGGATCCTCGGCGCGGCCCTGGCCGCGCTGGGCGCGTTCGGCCTGGCCAAGGCGCGCGAGGCCCGCAGGCGCGACCCCGACACGGCCTGGACCACCCACATCACCGAGGTCTGACCCGAACCCGGGCCGCCTCCGCTCCGACGGGGGCGGCTCCGTCGTGTCGGCGGCCGTCGGTAGCCTGCGGGGGTGTTCACGGACGAGGACGGCGGGCCGGACGACTACGCCGAGGAGGTTCTGGCGCTGGTCGAACGCATTCCGCCCGGACGGGTGATGGCCTACGGCGACATCGCCGAGTACGTCGGCGGGGGAGGGCCCCGCCAGGTCGGCTCGGTCATGTCCTCCTGGGGCGGGGGAGTGCCCTGGTGGCGGGTGGTGCGCGCGGACGGGCGCCCGGCCTCCGGGCACGAGGTGCGCGCCCTGTCCCACTACGCGGCCGAGGGCACCCCCATGCGCCCCGGAAGCGACCGCGTGGACCTGGGCAGAGCCCGCTGGAACGGGGAGGACGGGCCCTGAGGAGCCCCGTGTGGCGGGGATGACGTGCGGGATGGTCGCCACCCTCTGGTGAACTGGTGGGGTGAACACAACCCCGTACCGTCTCGTGCGGCGCGCCCACCGGGTGCAGCCGCCGCCGGTGCTGGACGACAACCAGCGGCGCGTGGTCGACCACGAGGGCGGACCCCTCCTGGTGCTGGCCGGGCCCGGCACCGGAAAGACCACCACCATCGTCGAGGCCGTCGTGGACCGCGTCGACCGCCGCGGCGTGGACCCCTCGCGCGTACTGGTGCTCACCTTCAGCCGCAAGGCCGCCCAGGAACTGCGCGAGCGCATCACCGCCCGCCTGCGCCGGACCACCCGCGAACCGCTGGCCCTGACCTTCCACAGCTACGCCTACGCCCTGATCCGCCGCGAGTTCCAGCGCATGGGAGACCTGCCGCCGCGCCTGCTCTCGGGCCCCGAACAGCTCATGGAGGTCCGCGAACTCCTCACCGGCGAGTCCCGTGACGGCGGCGCCGACTGGCCCGAGCGCCTGCGCCCCGCCCTGGAGACCCGCGGGTTCGCCGAGGAACTGCGCGACTTCCTCATGCGCGCCCAGGAGCGCGGGATGGGACCGGAGGACCTGGAGCGGCTGGGCCGGGAGCGCGACCGCGACGACTGGGTCGCCGCCGCGGGGTTCCTCGACCGCTACACCGGCCGCTTCGACATCGCCCCCGTGCCCACGCTCAACTACGCCGAGCTGGTGCGGGTGGCGGCCAACCTGCTCTCCGACCCCGAGGTCCAGGAGCGCGAGCGCGCCGCGCACGAGGTCGTGTTCGTCGACGAGTACCAGGACACCGACCCCGCGCAGGAGGAGCTCCTGCGCGCCCTGGCCGGGGACGGCCGCGACCTCGTCGCGGTCGGCGACCCGGACCAGTCCATCTACGGCTTCCGCGGCGCCGAGGTGCACAACATCCTGGACTTCCCCCGCCGCTTCCCGACCGTGCGGCGCACCGAGGCCCCCGTGGTCGCCCTGCGCACCTGCCGCCGCAGCGGCGCGGCCCTGCTGTCCGCCTCGCGCGGGTTGACCCGGCGCCTGCCCGCGGTCGCCTCCGCCCGGGGCCACGTCAACGAGCACCGCGACCTGGCCCCCGCCCCCGGCCTGCCCGAGGGCGAGGTGCGCGTGCTGCTGGCCGACAGCCCCACCCAGGAGGCCGCGGTCATCGCCGACACCCTGCGCCGCGCCCACCTGGTCGACGGGGTCCCGTGGTCGGACATGGCCGTGCTGGTGCGCTCCTCGACCCGCCAGCTGCCGGTGCTGCGCCGCGCCCTGACCGCCGCTTCGGTGCCCGTCGCGGTCGGCGCCGACGACCTGCCGGTGGCCGCGGAGCCGATCGTGCGCCCCCTGCTCGCGCTGATCCGCCACGGCCTGTACCCGGACCAGCTGGACGACGAGGCCGCGCGCGAACTCCTCACCAGCCCCTTCGGGGAGGCCGACACCGTTCGGCTGCGCAGGCTGGTGCGGGCGCTGCGCCGTCTGGACCTGGACCGCGCCCACGACAGGTCCGCGGACCGGGGCGGGAACCGCGAAGGGGGAGGGGGCCCGGAGCCCGGCGCCTACCGCCCCGCCTCCCAGCTGCTCGTGGACGTCCTGCGCGACCCGGCCGACCTCGCCCTCGTGGACCCCGAGGTGGCCGCGCCCGCCACCCGCGTCGCCCGGGCGCTGCGCACCGTCCGCGACCTGACCGCCAAGGGCGCCGACGCCGAACAGGTCCTGTGGGAGCTGTGGCGGGACAGCGGCCTGGCCGACCGGCTGCTGCGCGCCAGCCTGGCCGGGGGCCGCCGGGGCGCCGCCGCCGACCGCGACCTGGACGCCGTGGTCGCCCTGTTCGAGAGCGCGGCCCGCTACTGCGACCGCCTTCCCCCGGGCGCCCCCGCCGGGTTCCTGGAGGACCTCGCCGCGCAGGAGATCCCCGGCGACAGCCTCGCCGAACGCGCCCCCGAGGGCGAGGCGGTGCGCATCCTCACCGCCCACCGCTCCAAGGGGCTGGAGTGGGACCTGGTGGTGGTCGCCGGGGCCCAGGAGGGCGACTGGCCCGACCTGCGCCTGCGCGGCTCCCTGCTGGGGGTCGAGGAACTCGTCGACGCCGACGTGCACGCCGCGGACTCCTCCGGTGCGGCCCTGGCCTCCAAACTCCTGGACGAGGAGCGCCGCCTGTTCTACGTGGCCCTGACCCGGGCCCGCCGCACCCTGGTGGTCACGGCCGTGGGCGGGGAGGACACCGAGGAGCGCCCTTCGCGCTTCCTGGCCGAGATGGGCGTCGGCGAACCCGAGCCGGTCAGCACCGGCCTGCGCTGGCTCTCCCTGCCCTCGCTGGTGGCCGACCTGCGCTCGGTGGTCACCGACGCCGGGGCCCCGGCACCGCTGCGGGAGGCCGCGGCCCTGCACCTGGCCCGCCTGGCCGAGGAGGGCGTCCGCGGCGCCGACCCCTCGGAGTGGTACGCGCTCACGCCCTTCAGCGACGACCGCCCCCTGGCGGACGCCCAGGACACCATCCGCGTCTCCCCCTCCCAGGTGGAGAGCTTCACCAACTGCCAGCTGCGCTGGCTGCTCGAACGCGCCGCCGGGGCCTCCTCCGGCGACTCCGCCTCGGCCCTGGGCACCGTCGTGCACGCGGTCGCGGTCCTGGTCGCCCAGGGCAGCACCCCCGAGGAGATCAGCGGGCGCATGGACGAGATCTGGGCCGACCTGGACTTCGGCGGCCCCTGGCAGTCCCGGGCCCAGCGCGACCGCGCCGACACCATGGTCCGCAAGCTCGTCGACTGGGAGGCGGCCAACGACCGCGAACTCGTCGTCACCGAGGAGGGGTTCCGCGTGGACGTGGGCGGCATCGAGATCACCGGCCGCGTGGACCGCCTCGAACGCGACGACCAGGGGCGCGCGGTGGTCGTGGACATCAAGACCGGGAAGAACAAGGCCGAGGACCTGGCCCGCCACCCCCAGCTCGGCGTCTACCAGATGGCCGTCCTCAAGGGCGCCTTCGCCCGGCTGGGCCTCACCGAGCCGGGCGGCGCCATGCTCGTCCAAGTCGGCGAGAAGCTCAAGAAGGCGCGGGAGCAACCCCAGCCGCCGCTGGCCGAGGACCCCGACCCGGGGTGGGCCGACGCCCTGGTGCGCGAGGTCGCCACCGGGATGGGCGGCTCCCGCTTCACCGCCACACGCAACAAGGGCTGCAGGTCGTGCGCCGTCCGCTCCTGCTGCCCGGTCCAGGACGAGGGCAGACATGTCTGAAACCCACCCCGCCTCCCCCTTCCGCCCCCTCCCCGACCCCGACTCCCCGCCCCCCGCTCCGCCCCGCCCCCGCTTCTCACCCGCCGAACTCGCCCGGCTCCTCGGCCAGCCCGAGCCCACCGCCGAGCAGTCCGAGGTGATCTCCGCCCCGCTGGAACCCGGCGTGGTCATCGCGGGCGCGGGGTCGGGCAAGAGCGAGACCATGGCCTCCCGGGTGGTGTGGCTGGTGGCCAACGGCCGCGTGCGCCCCGAGCAGGTGCTCGGCCTGACCTTCACCCGCAAGGCCACCGCCGAGCTGGCCGAGCGCGTGCGCAGGCGCCTGGACCAGCTGCGCGCCACCGAGCAGCTGCCCGAGGAACTGCTCGACGGCGAGCCCACGGTGTCCACCTACAACGCCTACGCCGGTCGCATCGTCTCCGATCACGCCCTGCGGGAGGCGGTCGAGCCCACGGCGCGGCTGCTGAGCGAGGGCCAGGCCTGGCAGCTGGCCTCCCGGATCGTCGGCGAGTACGACGGGCCCATGGACCTGATCACCGTCGGGGCCGACACCGTGACCCGGCGCGTGCTGGACCTGTCCGGGCAGATCGCCGACCACCTCACCAGCACCGAGCAGGTTCGCGGCATCGGCCGCTGGCTGCGCGCGGCGGTGGAGGCCCTGCCGCGCAAGCCCACGGTGCCCACGCGCAACCTGCTCAACGCCCAGCTGCGCCGGGAGCAGCTCCTGCCGCTCGTGGAGCGCTACGAGCACGCCAAGCACGTCCGCGAGGCGATGGACTTCGGCGACCAGGTGTCCCTGGCCGCGCGCATCGCCCAGAACCACCCCGAGGTCGGACTCATCGAACGCGGCCGGTTCCGCGTGGTGCTGCTGGACGAGTACCAGGACACCAGCCACGCCCAGCTCGTGCTGCTGCGCGCGCTGTTCGGCGAGGGCCACGCCGTCACCGCGGTCGGCGACCCCTGCCAGTCCATCTACGGCTGGCGCGGGGCCGTCGCCGCCAACCTCACCAACTTCCCGCACGACTTCCCGTCCGCCCCCGGCCGGGCCGCGCCCGTGCGCCGCCTGGCCACCAGCTTCCGCAACGGCGAACGGATCCTGGAGGTGGCCAAGCACATCTCCGAGCCGCTGCGCGCCGAGAGCCCCGAGGTGCCCGTCCTGCACCCGGGGCCGGCCCGGCGCGGCCGGGGCGTCGCCCACGCGGGCCTGTTCGCCAGCCAGCGCCAGGAGGCGGAGTGGATCGCCGAGCGGGTCAGCGCCTACCTGCGCGCCGGTCCCGGTCAGCCGGGCAGCGCCGAGGCCGCTCCGGACGGGCTGGCCTGGCCCCCCGGGGAGTCCGGCGGTGCCGAGGACGGCGGAATCAGCCCCGGCGACGTCGCCGTGCTGTGCCGCAAGCGCTCCCAGTTCCCCGCGCTGCGCGAGGCCCTGGAGGCGAGGAACATCCCGGTGGAGGTCGTCGGCCTGGGCGGGCTCATGACCGTGCCCGAGGTCCGCGACATCATCGCCACCCTGCGCGTGGTCCACGACGCCTCGGCCGGAAACGAGCTGGCCCGCGTGCTGACCGGGCCGCGCTGGCGGATCGGGCCGCGCGACCTGGCCGCCCTGGGGTCGCGCGCCGCGGAGCTGGCCCGCCAGACCCGGCGCGACCTCACCTCGCCCGACCCCGGGGAGGAGCCCGAGGACGACATCCTGCGCCGCACCGTCCTGGACCTGACCGCCGAGAGCGGCAGCCTGGTGGACGCCCTGGACGACCCCGGCCCGGCCGAGAACTACTCCCCGGCCGCGCGCGAGCGGCTCGGCCGCCTCGCCGAGGAGCTGCGCACCCTGCGCAAGCTCGTCGGCCAGCCGCTGCCCGACCTCATCACGGAGGTCGAGCGGATGCTGGGCCTGGACATCGAGGTGGGCGCCCGCACCGGCCGCGACCCGCTGTCCGCCCGCGCGGACCTGGACGCCTTCGTCGACCACGCGGTCCGCTTCGTCGGCAACAGCGAGGACCCCACCCTGGGCAGCTTCCTCAGCTACCTGCGGGCCGCCGCCGAACGCGAGAGCGGCCTGGCCCCCGGGGAGCGCGTCGGCGGCGCCGACACGGTCAAGCTCATGACCATGCACGCCGCCAAGGGGCTCCAGTGGCCCGTGGTGGTCGTGCCCGGCGTCAGCGGAGGCAAGTACGCCCCGCTGTTCCCCACGAGCCTGTCCGAGGGCGACATGTGGATCAAGGGCGAGCACCTGTTGCCCTACCGGCTGCGCGGCGACCGGCGCAACCTGCCCGAGCTCCTGGCGGTGGACAAGAAGGGCATCGAGGAGTTCAAGGCGGCCGAACAGGAGCGCCACCTGCTGGAGGAGCGGCGGCTGGCCTACGTCGCCGTCACCCGCGCCTCCTTCGCGCTGCTGTGCACCGGCCACTGGTGGGGGAGCGACGCCGCCAGCGAACGCGGCCCCTCGGCCTTCCTGGAGGAGGTCCGCGCGGCCTGCGAGGGCGGCGCCGGAACGGTCGCGCACTGGGAGCCGCGACCCGATCCCGACGACAACCCCTACGAGGAGGAGGACGGCGGCACGGCCGTGTGGCCGCCCGAGGAGGACGGCCACGCCGAGGGGCCCGGGGACGCCGACGGGAGGGCGCCCTCCGGGCGGCGCGCCGAGATCCTGGCCGGGGCCGACCTCGTCGAGCGCGCCCGCGCCCGCCTGCTGGCCGGGGAGACCGACCCGGAGGAGGAGCGGGCCGCGCCGCCGCCCGGGCTGCGCCGCCGCCTGCGCGGGTGGGAGCGCGACACCGAACTCCTGCTCGCCCACCGCCGCGCCGAGGAGCAGCGCCGGGCGGAGGGCGCCGTCCAGGTCGAGCTGCCCGGCCACCTGTCGGTGTCGTCCATGGTGTGGCTGGCCCGCGACCCCTCCGCCCTGGCCCGGCAGATCCGGCGGCCCCTGCCCCGTCCGCCCGCGCCGCACACCCGGCGCGGTACCGCGTTCCACTCCTGGCTGGAACAGCGGTTCGGCCAGCGCGCCACACTGCTGGACGAGCTGCCCGGCGCCGCCGACGAGACCGCGGGGGAGGACGAGGACCTCGCCGAGTTGCAGGCCCGCTTCGAGGAGAGCGAGTGGGGCGCGCGGATCCCGGCCGAGGTGGAGGTGTCCTTCGAGACGGTGATCGGCGACCGGCTCATCCGGGGCCGCATGGACGCGGTCTTCCACGACCCCGCCACCGGCCGCTACGACGTGGTGGACTGGAAGACCGGACGCCCGCCCGCCACCGAGGCCGAGCGCCGCGCCGTGGGCGTGCAGCTGGCCGCCTACCGCCTGGCCTGGGCGGAGCTGGCCGGGGTGGAGCTGGCGGAGGTGCGGGCCGCCTTCCACTACGTGCGCGCCGGGCTCACCGTGCGCCCCGCCGACCTGCTCGACGCCGAGGGGCTGGCCGCGCTGATCGAGGCACTGCCCGAGCCCGGGTGAGGCACCGGGCCGCCGCGGGGCCCGTTCCGCGACCGTCCTCCCCGCCGGGGCGGACGGGTCCGCGCGCGTCCTAGGCTCGGTCTCGACAATGGCGTCTGGAAAGGACAACTTGATGGACGTACGCGCCTACATCGAGGCACACCGGGCCGAGTTCGTCTCCTCCCTCAAGGAATGGCTGGCGATCCCCTCCATCTCCGCCGACCCCGCCCACCACCCCGACGTGGTGCGGTCGGCGCACTGGCTCGCCGACCACCTCACCGCCACCGGCTTCCCCACCGTGGAGGTCTGGGAGACCCCCGGACTGCCCGCCGTGTTCGCCGAGTGGCCCGCCGCCGACCCCGCGGCCCCCACCGTGCTCGTGTACGGTCACCACGACGTCCAGCCGGTCGACCCCGTCGCCGAGTGGGAGACCGACCCCTTCGTGCCCACCGAGCGCGGCACCTCCCTGCACGCGCGCGGGGCCTCCGACGACAAGGGCCAGGTGCTCTTCCACGCCCTGGGCGTGAGCGCCGCCCTGGCCGCCTCCGGGGCCGACGCCCCGCCCGTCACGGTCAAGCTCCTCGTCGAGGGCGAGGAGGAGTCCGGCTCGGTCCACTTCGCCGACCTGATGCGGGCCAACCGCGACCGCCTGTCCTGCGACGTCGCCGTCATCTCCGACACCACCATGTGGGCGGCCGACACCCCGTCCATGTGCGTGGGCATGCGCGGCGTCACCGACGTGGAGATCAGCCTGTACGGCCCCGAGCGCGACCTGCACAGCGGTTCGTTCGGCGGCGCCGTGCCCAACCCCCTCAAGGCCATGGCCGACCTGCTGTCCGGCCTGCACGACGAGGACAACCGGGTGGCCGTCCCCGGGTTCTACGACGGTGTGGTCGAGGCCAGCCGGGCCGAGCGCGACCTCATCGCCCAGCTGCCCTTCGACGAGGAGGAGTGGCTGGCCACCGCGGCCTCCACCGCCGCCTGGGGCGAACGCGGCTACTCCACCCTGGAGCGCGTCTGGCTGCGCCCCACCGCCGAGATCAACGGCATGTGGGGCGGCCACACCGGCTCGGGCGGCAAGACCATCGTCCCCCGCTCCGCGCACGCCAAGGTGAGCTTCCGCCTGGTGCCCGGACAGGAACCGCTGCACGTCCAGGACCGCGTCCGGGCCTTCGTGGAGGCGGCCACCCCCGAGGGGCTGCGCGCCGAGGTGGAGTTCGGCGGCCCCGGCGTGCGGGCCTGCGCCTCCGACCTGTCCTCCACCGCCCTCAAGGCGGCCCGCTCCGCCATGGAGCGCGCGTTCGGCACGCGGGTCCTGTTCACCCGCGAGGGCGGCAGCGGTCCCGAGGCGGACATCGCCGACATCCTCGGGGCCCCGCTGGTGTTCGTCGCCGTCGGACTCGACGAGGACCGCATCCACGCCCCCAACGAGAAGGTGGAGGTGCCCCTGCTGCTCAAGGGCGCCGAGAGCGCCGCCTACCTGTGGGAGGAACTCGGCTCCGTCGCCGGGTGAGGCCGCGGCCGCGCGCGTGCCCGCGGCGGCGCCCACCGGGGCTTCCGCGGATGCGCGCGGCCACCGGCGGTGTTACTCCTGTAGACGCGGGCCGCGCACGGCGGCCCAGCCGACCCCGGAAGGACCCATGGACGCCGATCCGACCCCCCTGCTCTCCCGCTTCTCCGTCGACGCCGCCGCGCACCTGCGCCGCGACGAGGAATGGCTGGCCCGGGCGTGGGCCGACCCCGGCACCCGGGTCCTGGTGCTGGAGGGCGGCGACCCGGTCAGCTACGGCTGGCGGGCGATCATGGCCAAGCAGTCCCGCGCCCTGGTCACCACCGGCGACGACCCCCGCCTGGTGTTCGTCTCCCCCGGGGAGGCTCCCGAGGGGGAGCGCTACCTGCTCGGCAGCGACGGCGAGCGCGCCTACTTCGCGGTCCGCTCCTCCGGGGACCTGGCCCCCGCTCCCGGGGCGGAGCCCGCCTCCCTGCGGGAGGTCGGCGCCCTGCTGGACGACCGCGACACCGGCCTGATGACCCGGGCCGTGGCCCTGGCCAACTGGAACGCCACCCACGGGTTCTGCCCCCGCTGCGGTTCGACCACCAGTTCCGCCGCCGCCGGGCACGTGCGCGTGTGCGACCGGGAGGGCAGCGAGCAGTTCCCGCGCACGGACCCCGCGGTGATCATGCTGGTGCACCGCGAGCGCGACGGGCGCGAGGAGGTGCTGCTGGGCAACAACCCCCGGTGGCCCGCCCAGCGCTTCTCGGTCCTGGCCGGGTTCGTCGACGCCGGGGAGTCCCTGGAGCAGGCCGTGGTCCGCGAGGTCGCCGAGGAGGCCGGGATCGTGGTCGAGAGCCCGCGCTACCTGGCCTCGCAGCCCTGGCCGTTCCCGCGCAGCCTGATGGTGGGGTACACCGCGCGGGCCGTGGGGGAGACCGAGCGCACCGACGACGAGATCGCCGTCACCCGCTGGTTCACCCGCGCCGAACTCGCCGAGGCCGTGCACGCCGAGGAGGTCCTGCTGCCCGGCCGGGTGTCGATCGCACGCACCCTCATCGAGCACTGGTACGGAGCCGAGCTCCCCGGCAGCTGGTGAGCCCCGCCCGTGCGGGGGACGGTCCGCGCCGACGGCGGGGCGGACCGGGGGCCGTCGGGTGGCCGGGGTCCGTCCGCGTGGGCGGTGGGGTCGCCCGCGCCGGCGAAGGGCTCGCTCCGCTCCGCGGCGGGGTCAGCCCGTGCCGAGCTCGTCGGGCAGCACGGTCAGGGGGCTCGTGCTGCTCTCCACCACGTCCCGCGCCAGGTCGGCGACCTTGCGGCCGCGCGAGCGCGCCGAGGAGCGCAGCCGCTCGAAGGCCTCGCGGGGCGCCAGCGTGTGCCGCTCCGCCAGGACCCCGATCGCCTGCTCCACCACCACGCGCGAGTGCAGGGCGTGCTCCAGCTGGGTGATGGTGTGTCTCAGCCGCTCGACCTCCGAGGCCCCCTCGGGTGCGCGGCCGGGCGCCTGGGTGCGCGGCCGCGCACCCGACTCGCCGGCCAGCAGGTCGGCCAGGACCATGGCGCTCACCAGGTCCGGCACCTCCTCGGCGCCCTCCACGCGCCATCCCGTGGGGGTACGGCGGACCACCCCGGGGTCCACCGCCGTGTCACGAGGCCTCATGTCCTCCTCCAACTCCACACTCCCCGTCGTCATCGCCTCAGCCCTTTCCGGGCCGAGCGCCGTCGGAGGTGCACCGCCGAAGGCGGCGGGCCCCGCGGCGCGGGCCGCCGGTACCCCCGGCGGCCCGCGTCCGTCCTACGACAGCTCGGCCAGTTTCTGCTTCACCTGAGCGAGCGACGGGTTGGTCATCGCCGCTCCGTCACTGAAGACCACCGTGGGGACCGTCTGGTTCCCGCCGTTGACCCTCATCACGAGTTCCGCGGCCTCCGGGTGCTCCTCGATGTTCACCTCGCGGCCGGTGATGCCCTCGCGGGAGAGCTGGCTCTTGAGCCGCTTGCAGTAGCCGCACCACGGGGTGGTGTACATCGTGAACTGTTCGGTCGCCGAGCTCGTCATCTCGCTCACGTCCTCTTTCCGTCTGCGATCGTGGTTCGTGTCCGGACAGGTCAACACCGGGGGAGCCGGACCGCTTCCCGTGACCGCGCGACACAACGTGGGACGCCTCACAGGCCCAACTGGTTCTGGAATGTCGGATGTGCCACGTGACCTGCGCGCGGGCGGCCACGGCGGCGGATCCGCTCCCGGGAACGCCGGATACTTGAGAGACTGGGCCGCCAGACCCACCCGCCCCGACCGATGCAGGAGCACCATGGACCCCGACCGCGTCCTGGAGGGACTGGACCCGGAGCAGACCCAGGCGGCCCGCGCGCTGCGCGGTCCCGTGTGCGTCCTGGCGGGCGCCGGAACGGGCAAGACCCGCGCCATCACGCACCGCATCGCCTACGCGGTGGCCAGCGGGGTGGTCTCCGAGCAGCAGGTCCTCGCGGTGACCTTCACCACCCGCGCCGCCGGCGAGATGCGCGGCCGCCTGCGGAGCCTGGGCGCCCCCCGCGTGCAGGCCCGCACCTTCCACGCCGCGGCGCTGCGGCAGCTGTCCTTCTTCTGGCCGCAGGTGGTCGGAGGGGACAAACCCACCCTCATCGAGAGCAAGATCCAGGCCGTCTCGCGCGCCGCCCACTCCGTGGGCCTGCAGCCCGACCGCACCGGCCTGCGCGACCTGGCCAGCGAGATCGAGTGGGCCAAGGTCACCCAGGTGCGCCCCACCGACTACGACAAGGCCGTGGCCAAGGCCGGGCGCCAGCCCCCGCTGCCCGCCACCGAGGTGGCCCGGGTCTTCGAGGCCTACGAGGAGATCCGCCGCGAGCACAACCTGCTCGACTTCGAGTCCATGCTCGAACTCACGGCGGGCATGATCAACGAGTACCCCGACATCGCCCGGCGCGTGCGCGACCAGTACCGGTACTTCGTCGTCGACGAGTTCCAGGACGTCAACCCGCTCCAGCGGCTGCTGCTGGACGCCTGGCTCGGCGACCGCGACGACCTGTGCGTGGTCGGCGACCCCAGCCAGACCATCTACTCCTTCGCGGGCGCCACCCCCGGCTACCTCACCGGGTTCGCCGCCCGCTACCCGCACGCCACCGTGGTCGAACTGGTCCGCGACTACCGGTCCACCCCGCAGGTGGTGCGCGTGGCCAACCACGTCATCGCGCAGGCGCGCGGTTCCGCCGCCGCCCGGCACCTGACCCTCCAGGCTCAGCGACCCGACGGCCCCGACCCCATGTACCAGGAGTACGACGACGAGCTGGCCGAGGCCACCGGCGTGGCCCGCAAGATCAGCGTCCTGATGGAGGAGGGCACCCCGGCCAGCGAGATCGCGGTCCTGATGCGGACCAACTCCCAGTCGGCCGCCTACGAGCAGGCGCTGACCGACGAGGGCGTGCCGTTCACCGTGCGCGGCAGCGCGCGCTTCTTCGACCGGCCCGAGATCAAGCAGGCCGTGCACACCCTGCGCGGCGCCCGGCACGGCGCGGCGGGGGAGGAGCCCGAGCCCCTCGTACGCACGGTCCGCCAGCTCCTGGGCCAGCTCGGCCTGACCGAGACCGCCCCCGAGGGGCGCCAGGCCCGCGAGCGCTGGGAGTCGCTGTCCGCGCTCGCCCAGCTGGCCGAGGACATGGCGGCCGCGCCCCGCCCCGACGGCGGTGCGGCCACCGTCGCCGACTTCGTCGAGGAGCTGGAAGTGCGCATGGCCACCGAGCACGCCCCCGGCTTCGAGGGGGTGACCATCGCCTCCCTGCACGCCGCCAAGGGCCTGGAGTGGGACGCGGTCTTCCTGGTCGGCCTCACCGAGGGCATGATGCCGATCATCTACGCCGAGACCGACGAGCAGGTGGAGGAGGAGCGCCGCCTGTTCTACGTGGGGGTCACCCGGGCCCGCGAGCGGCTGATGATGTCGTGGTCCCTGGCCCGCTCGCCCGGAGGCCGCAAGTCCCGCAAACCCTCCCGGTTCCTGGACGGGCTCCGGCCCGCCTCCCCGTCCACGTCCAACCGGCGCGCCGAGCGGCGCAGGAACGGCGTGGCCCGCTGCCGGGTGTGCTCGACCGCCCTGACCGACGCGGCCGAGCGCAAGCTGGGCCGCTGCCTGGACTGCCCGTCCAGCTACGATGAGGCACTGCTGGAGCGGTTGCGCGACTGGCGGCGCGCGAGCGCGCAGGAGCAGAAGGTCCCCGCCTACGTCATCTTCACCGACGCGACGCTCCAGGCCATCGCCGAGCAGGAGCCCACCAGCCCGGCCCAGCTCTCGGCGGTGTCCGGTGTCGGGTCCGTGAAGCTCGATCGCTACGGTGAGGCGGTGATCGCGCTGGTGTCCGGCGCGGAGCCGGAGGAGGTCCTGGCCGCGCGGGACGGTGACGCGGGCACCGGAGCGGGCGGGGGCGCCGGGGAGGAAGCGGAGGAAGCATGAGCGAGAGCGTCGACGCCGAGATGCGGGGGCAGTCCCTCGCCGACCTGCTGACCGTGCTGGACCTGGAGCAGATCGAGGTCAACATCTTCCGGGGCAGCAGCCCGGAGGAGGGGCCGCAGCGGGTCTTCGGCGGCCAGGTCGCGGGTCAGGCGCTGGTCGCGGCCGGACGCACCGTTCCCCCCGACCGCCACGTGCACTCCCTGCACGCGTACTTCATCCGCCCGGGGGACCCCTCGGTGCCGATCGTCTACGAGGTCGACCGGGTCCGGGACGGGCGCTCGTTCACCACGCGGCGGGTGGTGGCCGTCCAGCACGGCAAGCCGATATTCACCCTGTCGGCCTCCTTCCACAAGGAGGAACCGGGCCTGGACCACCAGCTCCCGATGCCCGACGTGCCGCCGCCGGAGGATCTGCCGAGCACGCGCCAGCGCCTCCAGGAGGCCTTCGGCAGGGTGCCCGGGTTCGTGCGCTGGCACCCCATCGAGCTGCGCCCGGTCGGCCCGATGTCCTACGAGGCCGAGCGGGACCCGCGGCTGCGCACCGCCAACAACCCGGTGTGGCTGAAGGTGGACGGCAAGCTGCCCGACGACCGGCTCACCCACGTGTGCCTGATGACCTACGCCTCGGACATGACCCTGCTGGACACCGTGCTGCTGCGGCACGGCCGTTCCTTCGCGGGCATCTCCATGGCCAGCCTCGACCACGCGATGTGGTTCCACCGGCCCTTCCGCGCCGACGAGTGGCTGCTGTACGCGCAGGAGTCCCCGACCGCCCAGGGCGCGCGCGGCCTGGCGCGCGGGATGGTCTACACCCGCGACGGCGAACTCGTGTGCTCGGTGGTCCAGGAGGGGATGATCCGCGTGGTGGACGCCGAGGGCTGGTCCGACGCCCTGCCCGGCCCCCTGTAGGTGACGGCTGGCCCGCCCGCGCGGGCTTCGCGGCCGCCTGCCCGGGGCCTTCCGGACGCGGTCTTCTGAGTTCGCGGAACCAGCGGCGCGGTAACGCTCCCGGGAACGGTTCCATTCCCGCGAACCACTGGCCGGATGCGGACGTTTCCGCAGGTCAAAAATAGGTTGCTCTCTTTCTGTCCACACCCATAGTCTGTACACCGTCGCAATGACCGCTCCCGGCGCGGGTGAGAGATTCCCGCCGTCCGACTGTGAAGGAGGTGTCCGATCAGATGACCAGCATCACCACGAACCCCGGCTTCGCTGCTGACTTCGCCATGCTGCCGTCCCAGCTGTCCCTGACCGCTGCTTCGGGCACCGTCCCGTGCGGTCACCCGGGCGTCATCGCCTCGTCCGGCGAGTCCACCCCCGGCACCGGCATCGGTACCGGCGGCACCTGGGGAGCTTCCGGCTCCCGACGCCAGGTGTCCCGTGTCGAGCGCACCGGCGACGGCAGTGGTGTGCCCGCCACGCTTGAGCTCGCCCGTGATCGCGGCAAGCCCATGGCGGAACACGCAGAAGCTACCCACCAGCGCCTCTACGGCGCATCGGGGGAGTGTCCACGGAGGAATCCGGCCTAGGAGCAGGACAGGCCGAGAGTTTCGACCGTGGCCGCGGACCCCGACACAGGGGCCGCGGCTTTCTTTGTATCTCCGTCCGGTTCCTCGCCCCCCAGGGGCGGGGGAAGGACGGCGGCATCGCAAGTCCAGGTCCCTCACCGGACCGGTTCCGGTGACCCAACACCGACCGCGTTGTACGAAACGATCAAAGATCTTGGAGGGCACCGATGCTTGCGTCGGTCCTGGAAACGCCCTGGCTGTCCGACACCGAGGTTCCCTGCCGCCTGGAGCCCGACCTCTTCTTCGCCGAAGCCCCCGCCGACGTCGAAGCGGCCAAGGCCGTCTGCGGATCCTGCCCCGTCCGTGAGCAGTGCCTGGCCGACGCGCTGGACCGCGGTGAGCCGTGGGGCGTCTGGGGCGGGCAGCTGCTCGTCTCCGGCCAGATCGTGGCGCGCAAGCGCCCCCGGGGCCGCCCCCGGAAGAACCCCGCTCCGGTCGCGGCCTGAGCGGCCGGAAGAACCCCCGAACCCCTACGAACCCCGAAGGACCGAACGAGTGATGATGATGATGGAGATCATGCGCGTGGTCGAACAGATGGATGTCGAGACCCGGCGCGTCCAGGACAGGAAGCTCACCGCCCGCCAACTGCGGGCCCGCCAGCGCGAGGAGCGCCGCATGGAACAGGCGCTCATGGAAGTCGCGTGGTCACGCCTGTGTTGACGGGCCGTGCGGCGGGGCGGTTGACGGACCGCCCGGCGCCCTGAACCGATCCGGGCGGTGACCCTCCGAGGGGGGTCACCGCCCGGTCTCTTTTGTGCATCCAAAAGATCAACCCGGCGCCCTGAAATGCCCCGCAGTGGCCGGTCACACAGCCGAAAAACGCCGCTGGTCAGAGCGGAATGTGCTACGGGGCCGTATTTTTCGGCTACGTTCCGGGAGTCGGTGATCTGGTGAAAACAGTGACATAACCAGACAAGGGACACCTGTGCTGGAGCGCCTCGCTCGGCTACCGTAAAGTTCGTGCCCTCGAACACCAAAATCGAGGTTCGACGCAGTCCTCGTCGTCGGCGCACCGTGTCGGCCTACCGGGACGGGGACACCACGGTCGTCCTCGTGCCCGCGACGTTCTCCCGCGCAGAGGAAAAGCGCTGGGTGGGCCGGATGCTGCAACGACTGGAGGCCCGCGAGGGGCGCCGCCGCCCCGGCGACCGGGAACTGCACGAGCGGGCGGTGGAACTGGCCCGGCGCTACCTGGGCGGTACCGAACTGCCCGACAGCGTGCGGTGGGTGGACAACCAGAACTCCCGTTGGGGCTCCTGCACCCCCGACACCCGGGCGATCCGCATCTCCCGCCGCGTGGCCGGAATGCCCTCCTGGGTGGTCGACTACGTCCTCATCCACGAACTCGCGCACCTGTTCATCCCGCACCACGGCCCGGAGTTCTGGGACCTGGTCCGCCGCTACCCCAAGGCCGAACGCGCCCGCGGGTACCTGGAGGGCTTCAGCGCCGGTTCCCGCGCCGAGCCCTGCGACCCGGCCGAGGACGACGAGGAGCTCGACACCTCCGAGGTCGCCTTCGAGGAGTGAGGGTCCGGCCGCGCACGGGGCTACTCCACGGGTCTGACCGCGCGCTCGTCGGACTCCGTGTACCCCCCGCGGGGTATGCCCGCCGTCGGCCCTCCCGGCTCCGGGGTGAGCAGGGTCCACTCCTCCTCGTACCCGGTGTTCCCCGGGCCGGATACGTCGCCGGGCCGGGCGAGGAAGAGCACCGCGGCCGCCACGGCGGTGACGAAGACCAGTGTCAGTACCACCAGGCCCAAGGGAGGGCGCCGGCCGTCCGGGGACACGGACATGGCGCTCCCGGCGGTGGGGGGTCGTCTGGACGTACCGCGAGCCTACCTCCCCACGCGTGGGCTGCTCCGCGGTGCCGGACCTCAGGCCCCGGCGGTGCGCGCGGTCGCCAGGTGCCCGGCCACCGCCCGCGCGGCGGCGCGGATCAGGGCGCGGCAGGCGTCGTCGGAGGGCTCGGGCGGAGCGTCGACCGGGAACCAGCCGAGGTCGGCCGACTCGTCGGGGTCGCGCACCAGCGCGGCGCCCTCGGGTGCGATCGCGGCGTACTGCACGTCCAGGTGGAAGCTGCCGCCGCCGCAGGGCACGGCGTGCCGGTCCAGGCGCACGGGCTGGGGGAGCAGCGTGATCCCCTCGATACCCGACTCCTCGGTGGCCTCACGCAGGGCGGCCCCGGCCAGGGTGGTGTCCTCCGGCTCGCAGTGCCCGCCGGTCTGCAGCCACATCCCGTGGATCCGGTGCAGGGTGAGCGCCACCCGCGAGCCGTCCGAGGACAGGACCGCCGTGCTGGCGGTCACGTGGCCGGGCAGGCAGCCGCGCCACATGCCGTCCGGGTGGCCGTCCAGGTGGGCGAGGTAGGAGCGGCGCAGCTCCTCCTGCCTGGCGTCGGGCGCGGTCCACGCGTCCAGGACCGCCCGGGCGTCGGCGTGCAGTGACACCTAGGCGTCCTCTCCTCGGCCGGTGCCCGGCTCGTCGTCCCCGGGCTCCTCGTCCTTCTTCTGGCCGGGGGCCTCCTCGGTCAGCGAGGAGATGTCGAAGTCGACCGACTCCGACCCGCGCACGAAGGCGTCCGGGTCGTCCAGGTCCTCGCCGGTGGGCATCAGGTCCGGGTGCTGCCACACGGCGTCGCGGCCCTCGACCCCGCGCGCCTCCTCCAGGGCCGACCACAGCGCGGACGCCTCGCGCAGGCGGCGCGGGCGCAGCTCCAGGCCCACCAGGGCGGCGAAGGTGTGCTCGGCGGGACCGCCGGTGGCCCGGCGCCGCCGGGTCGCCTCGGCCAGGGCGTCGGCCTGCGGCAGCCGCTGGGAGACCGCGGACGAGACCACGGTGGACACCCAGCCCTCGATCAGCGCCAGGGTGGTCTCCAGCCTGCCCAGGGCCGCCTTCTGCTGCGGGGTGTCCTCGGGCTGGAACAGCCCCTCGCCCCCGGCGCCGCCCAGGACCTCCTGGAGCGCCTCGGGGTTGGTGAGGTCGATCTCACCCAGGCGGTCCTCCAGTCCGCTGACGTCGAACGACATGCCGTCCGCGTACTCGTGGACCAGCCGGGACACGTGCGATCGCAGCCAGGGCACGTGCGAGTAGAGCCGGTGCACGGCCGCCTCGCGCGCGGCCAGGTACAGCCGCACCTCTTCCCGGGGGACCTCCAGGCCCTCGCTGAAGCGCTCCACACCCGAGGGCAGCAGCGCGGCGTGGCCCTCACCGGCCAACGGCAGCCCGATGTCGGTGCTGCCGACCACCTCGCGTGAGAGCTCGCCGATGGCCTGGCCCGCCTGGCGGACGACCATCATGCCGCCCATCTGCTGGATCATGCCCAGCAGCGGGCCCGCGACGGAGCGCATCTCCTCGGGCAGGTTCTGCCCCATGGACTGGACGGTCCTGCTGGTCAGCGGGTCGCACAGCTGCTTCCAGGACTCCATGGTCCGCTCGATCCACTCCGACCGGCTCCAGGCCTGGGCGGTGTGGACCCCCGAGGGCAGGTCGGTAGCCTGGTCGAGCCACAGGTCGGCGAGGCGCAGGGCCTCCTCCACCTTGGCGTAGTCGGACACCGGAACGCTCGGGTCGCCCTGCTGGGCGACCAACTGGCGTGCGACGTCCCTGGCCATCTCCCAGTTCATCCCCGACGACGGCGGCGCCTGGCCGCCGGTCGCGGGACCGGGCTGGGCCGACATCATGTCGGCGAACTGACGCAGCATGTTGGCCATCTGCTGCGGGTCGCCGAACGGGAAGCCGTCCGGCATTCCGGGACCCCCTCCGCCCGGGCCGCCGCTGCCGGCACCCGAGCCGGAGTCGCCAGAGCGGCGTCCGGACTCGTCATCGGGATCGTTCGGCATGCTGAAACCGAAAGGCAGGTCGCTCACTATCAGACCTCAGGCAGGATTAGGTTTGGTCTCCACTGTCACGTTAGCTGGGAGTCGCCCGGAGTGAATACCGAAAGCAGCCAGGTTCGCCCAGAGCACAGCCCGCGGGGTGGAGCGGGCGGTGTCATCGCTGTCACCGGTGCCGCCTCCGGCGTGGGCCGACTCCTCGTGCAACGCCTGGCCACGCCGGAAGGTTCCGCGGCCCCCCGCGAGGTCGTGGCCATCGACGACGAGTTCGCCGACCTGCGCGGTGTCACCTGGCGGATCGGAGACGTCTGCGACCCGGGCCTGGTCTCCCGGCTGGACGGGGTGGACGTGCTCGTGCACACCGCCGACGACCGCTCCCTGCAGACCCGGCCCGCGCGCCGCCGGGCGCACAACATCCGCGCGGCCCAGACAGTCCTGACCGCCGCGGCCGCCTCGGGGGTGCCGCGCGTCCTCCTCGTCACCAGCACCATGGTCTACGGCGCGGCGCCGGACAACCCCGTGCCCCTCGCCGAGGACGCTCCGCGCGTGTCCGACAACAGCGAGGGACTCATGGGCGACTTCGCCGAGATCGAGGCCCTGGCCGAGCGCGCCCGCCGCGCCCACCCGAGCCTGCGCGTGACGGTCGTGCGCCCGGCACCCCTGGTGGGGCCCGGACTGGACACCCTGCTCAGCCGGCACTTCTCCGCCCCCCGCCTGCTCACCGTCAAGGGGCACGAGCAGCACTGGCAGTTCTGCCACGAGGACGACCTGGCCAGCGCCCTGGCCTTCTGCGCCGTGCACGGGGTGGACGGGCCCACCGGCGTGGTCGCGGTGGGCGGGGAGGGCTCCCTCTCCCAGGGCGAGGTGGAGCGCATCACCGGGATGAAGCACTTCGAGGTGCCCGCCAACCTGGCCTTCGGCGCGGTCCGCCGCCTGCACCAGGCGCGGATCACCCCGGCGGCGGAGGGGGAGCTCAAGTTCCTCGTCTACCCCTGCGTGGTGGACTGCTCGGTCCTGCGCGAGGCCGGGTGGAAGCCCGGCCACGACAACGAGGCCTCCCTCGCCGCCCTCCTGGAGTCCCGGAGCGGCAAGCCCGCGCTGGTGGGCCGCAGCCTGGGCCGCAAGGAGGTCACCATCACCGCGGCCGGTGCCGCGGGCGCCGCCGCGGCGGCCATCGGTACCGCCGCGGCCATCCGGCACCTGCGCAGGCGCAAGGGCGGGTGACCCCGCCGCGCACACGAGGGGCGACGGCGCGCGCACGCGGGGCGACGGCACATGCGCGTGCGGAGGAACGAGCACGTCCGTTCCGACATGGGGCGACGTCGGGTTGGTACCTTCGTAACGTGGAAGAGATCACTCTCGCGTCCGTACGCGACACTCCCCTTTCGGTGGACGAGGTCCTCGCCGCGGTCTCCGACCCGCGCGCGGGCGGCACGGCGGTGTTCATCGGTACCGTCCGCGACCACGACCACGGCCGTGACGTCGCCCGACTCGCCTACTCGGCGCACCCGACCGTGGAGGCCCAGCTGCGGGTCGTCATGGAGAAGGTGCTCAGCGACACCTCCGTACCGGGCCGCCCCGTGGTCCGGATGGCCGCGGTGCACCGGGTCGGCCAGCTGGAGATCGGCGACATCGCCGTGGTCGTGGCCGCGGCGGCCGAGCACCGGCAGGAGGCCTTCGAGGCCTGCCGCCGCCTCATCGACGACCTCAAGGCCCAGGTGCCGATCTGGAAGCAGCAGGACTTCGAGGACGGCCGCAGCGAGTGGGTGGGCGCTCCCTGAGCGCACGGCGCGGCGTCGGAGCGGGCGCCGCGCGCACTCGGTGAAGGGGCGCTCCCCGGGCGCGCGGGACGGCAATAGGCTGTGCGCATGCTTCGTCGTGTCATGACACTCGTTGTCGCCCTCGTCCTCCTCGCGGGGCTCGTGGTCGGCAGCCTCTTCCTGCCCGTCCCCTACCTGGTGGCCGCGCCGGGCCTCACAGTGAACACGCTCGGGGAGGTCCAGGAGGGCCCGGTCATCGAGATCGAGGGCGCGCGGAGCTACGAGCACGACGGCTCGCTGTCCATGGTCACCGTGCAGTACGCCGGAGGCCCCCAGCGCCGGATGGACTTCCTCACGGTGGTCACCGCCTGGCTCTCGCCGACCCAGGCCGTCATGCCCGAGGAGCTGCTCTTCCCGGCCGGGCGCACGCCCGAGGAGGTCAGCGAGCGCCAGAGCGTGCAGATGAACGACTCCCAGACCGACGCCACCGCCGCCGCGCTCAACCAGCTGGGCATGGAGTACGAGGCCCGCCCCGTGGTCACCGGCGCCATGGAGGGCCGGCCAGCGGAGGGACTGCTGCGCGAGGACGACGTCATCGTGGCCGTGGACGGCGTGGCCGTGCCCACCCGGGGGGGAGACGACCCCGAGGCCCTCGTCGGCAGCGCCGCCGTCGTGCAGATGGTCGGCGACCGCGAGCCCGGCGCACCGGTCGAGCTCACCCTGGAGCGCGACGGCGAGACCGTCGAGGTGGAGGTCACCACCGACGAGGGCGAGGGCGGCCGGGCGGCGGTGGGCGTGTACGTCGCCGACCGGATGGACTTCCCCGTGGACGTCGAGATCACCGTCGGCGAGATCGGCGGGCCCAGCGCGGGCATGATGTTCGCGCTCGGCATCATGGACCGGCTCAGCGAGGAGGGGCTGACCGGCGGGGCGGAGGTCGCCGGTTCCGGCACCATCACCTCCGACGGGCGGGTCGGCGGGGTCAGCGGCATCCCGCAGAAGATGGTCAGCGCCCACCGCGACGGGGCCGAGTACTTCTTCGTGGCGGCCGAGAGCTGCTCCCAGGTGTCGCAGTCCGCCGCCCGTGAGGAGTTGGAGGTGGTGCGGATCGAGACCCTCACCGACGCGGTCGAGGCCCTGGAGACCATCCGCACCGGCGAGGGGGAGCTGCCCCGCTGCGAGTAGGCGGTGCCCGCTCCGCGCGCGGCCTTCCCCCGGGAGCCCCGAGACGCGCGAAGCCAGCCGGGCGCCCGTGCCCGCTTCGGACCTCCGCTGCGGCCCGCGCCTTCCGGCGGGGCGTGCTCAGCCCTCCTCCGGCTCCTCCTCCAGGTCCAGGGTCAGCGCCAGCGCGGAGGTCAGAGCCGGGACCAGGTCCGCGCCGCTGAGCACCTCGGACTCGCTGTCGTGGCTGCGCATCCGCATCGCGCAGTGCCGCGAGCCGTCGCGCAGCACACCGGCGACCATGCGGATCTCCTCGGTCTCCCGGCCGGAGGCGCTCGGGTCCTCGCCCGGGGCCAGCGTCTCGTCCGAGCCCTTCACCACCAGACGCTCCATCACCAGGGCGCAACCGACCACGCCCTCCGGCCACAGGATGCGCCCCAGCGCCTCCTCCAGCGGGAGGTCGTCCGGCAGGTGCTCCTGCTCGACGGGGGTCAACTCGTCCTCGTCCTCGGGGGAGGCGATCCCCAGCAGGTCGGCCAGCCCGGGCTCCGCCCTGAGCAGTTCGACCGTGGGCACCAGGGCGTAGAGCCCGAGCGGCTGGTCCCACCCCTGCTTCGCGGCGTGGCGTTCGAGGTCCATAACAGCTTCGCGAATGTTCGACACGTTTCCATACTGACCGATGCCGAAGCCCCGCCGCTCCGCTTCCGGGGCAGTAGGGTCACGGGGTGGTCCCGGATGCCGCTCCGATACGGCAACGATGCAGCCTTGTCATCCGTGAGAGGGCGGTTTCGGGAACCCGACGGCAACCGTTTAAGTTCTCAGTAATAGAGCGCCACACGCGCACCGTTACGCACCAACCAAGCCAACCGAGGGGGAGGCGTGAGCTTCCGATCGCCCGGCGCACCACCTGCGCGTATGCCTCGCCGATCAAGGTTGCTCGCGCCAGTCGCGGCGACCGTGGTCGTGATCATCGCGGGGCTGATGCTCGCCGCGAACTTCTGGACCGACTACAAGTGGTTCGGCTCCACCGGTTACACATCGGTCTTCCTGACCCAGCTGTGGACCCGCGTGCTGCTGTTCGCCGTCGCCGGCCTGGTCATGGCCGTCATCGTCGGCGCGAGCATCTTCTTCGCCTACCGCTCCCGGCCCGGTGTCCGGCCGATGAGCCTGGAACAGCAGGGCCTGGACCGCTACCGCCAGTCCATCGACCCGCACCGCAAACTGTTCTTCTGGATCGCCGTGGGCGCCCTCGCCCTCCTGGCCGGAGCCGCGGCCAGCGGTGACTGGCGTTCCTACCTGCAGTTCATGAACAGCGTCGAGTTCGGGGTCAACGACCCCGAGTTCGGCATGGACGTCGCCTTCTTCGCGTTCACCTACCCGTTCCTGCGCATCCTGCTCGGCTACGTGTACGCGGCCGTCATCCTGGCCTTCATCGCCGCGGTGATCGTGCACTACCTGTACGGCGGCGTCCGCCTGCAGAACGACTCCGGCCAGCGCGCCACCCCCGCGGCCCGCGTGCACCTGTCGGTGCTGCTGGGCCTGTTCGTGCTGCTGCGCGCCGGCTCCTACTGGCTGGACCGCTACGGCCTGGTCTTCTCCGAGCGCGGCTACACCTTCGGCGCCTCGTACACCGACGTGAACGCGGTCAAGACCGCGCTGCTGATCCTCACGGTCATCTCGGTCATCTGCGCCGTGCTGTTCTTCGCCAACATCTACTTCAAGAACACCATGGTCCCCATGGCCAGCCTCGGTCTGCTGCTGCTGTCCGCGGTACTGGTCGGCGTCGCCTACCCCGAGATCGTCCAGCGCTTCCAGGTCAGCCCGAACGAGCAGCGCCTGGAGAGCCCCTACATCGAGCGCAACATCGAGTACACGCGCCAGGCCTACGACATCGCCGACGCCGAGGTGCAGGCCTACGACGCCACCACCGAGCTCAGCGCGCAGGACCTGGTGGAGGAGTCCCAGGGCACCACGGTGCGCCTGGCCGACCCCTCCGTGGTCTCGCAGACCTTCCAGCAGATGCAGCAGGTCCGCGGCTTCTACCAGTTCCCCGACGTGCTGGAGGTCGACCGCTACCCGGACTCCGAGGGCAACCTGATCGACACGATCGTGGCCGTCCGAGAGCTGGACGGACCCCCCTCGGACCAGAACAACTGGCTCAACCGGCACCTGATCTACACCCACGGCTACGGCATGGTCGCCGCCGCGGGCACCCAGATCGACGCCGAGGGCCGACCGGTCTTCACCGAGTACAACATCCCGCCGCGCGGTGAGCTGAGCGACGTGGTCGGCGAGTACGAGCCGCGCGTCTACTACGGCCGCGAGGGCGCGGACTACGTCATCGTCCAGGCGGAGGAGGAGTACGACTACCCCCTCGACGCCGAGGACACCACCGAGGACGTCCCCACCCCGGAGGACGCCGTCGACCCCGAGATCAGCCCGAGCCCGGACGAGGCGCGGGCCCCGGCCGACGCCGAGCAGCAGTCGGCCGACGAGGAGAACGCCGAGCAGACCGACGGCGGGGCCCCGACCGAGGAGGGCACCGAGGAGAGCGGCGGCTCGCAGGCCTACAACCGCTACGAGGGCAGCGGGGGCGTGCAGCTCAGCGGCTTCTTCGACCGGATCCTGTACGCGATCAAGTACCAGGAACCGAACATCCTGCTCAACAGCGCCATCAACAGCGACTCGCGCATCCTCTACGAGCGCGACCCGCTGAACCGCGTGGAGAAGGTCGCCCCGTTCCTGACCGTGGACAGCCGCCCCTACCCGGCGGTCGTCGACGGCAAGATCGTGTGGATCGTGGACGCCTACACCACCTCCAACGGCTACCCGTACGCGAACCGGATCGACTTCACCCAGGCGGTGACCGACACCTTCACCGACGGCGCCATCCAGCAGGTCGGCGCGATCCCGGGCAACGAGGTCAACTACATCCGGAACTCGGTGAAGGCCACCGTCGACGCCTACGACGGCACCGTCACCCTGTACGCCTGGGACGAGGAGGACCCCGTCCTGCGGACCTGGATGGGCGCCTTCCCCGGGGTCGTCCAGGACAAGGACCAGATGAGCGACGAGCTCGTCGACCACCTGCGCTACCCGGACGACCTGTTCAAGGTGCAGCGCGAGATCATGCGCCAGTACCACGTGACCGACGCCGCCGCCTACTACGGCGGTCAGGACTTCTGGACCATTCCCACGGACCCGACCGGGGGGACCGACAACCCCGAGCCGCCCTACCGCCAGACCATCCACTACCCGGGCGAAGAAGAGGCCACCTTCTCGCTGACCAGCACGTTCGTGCCCCGGGGGAGGGAGAACCTGGCGGCCTTCATGGCGGTGGACAGCGACCCGCGCTCGGAGGACTACGGCAAGCTCAAGCTGCTGGAGCTGCCCCGGAGCACGGTGATCTTCGGCCCCGGCCAGGTGCAGAACGCCTTCGACGCCGACGCCGACGTCCGCGAGGTGCTGCTGCCGCTGGAGCAGTCCAACGCCGAGGTGACGCGGGGCAACCTGCTCACGCTGCCGTTCGCGGGCGGCCTGCTCTACGTCGAGCCGCTGTACGTGCAGGCCGGCGGCGGCGGAGCCGCCTCCTTCCCGCTGCTGCAGCAGGTCATGGTCGGCTTCGGCGAGGAGGTCGCGATCGGCAACAACCTGCCGGACGCGCTCAGCAACCTCTTCGACGGGGAGGCCGTGGCCCCCGAGGAGACTCCGGAGGAGACCCCGCAGGAGCCCGAGGAGGAGGCCGGGGCCGGCGACCAGGAGGGCGGCGGTGACCAGGACCTCACCGACGCGCTCAACGAGGCCGTCGAGGCCTGGGAGGAGGCCCAGGAGTCGAACCAGGAGGCCAACGACCGCCTGCGTGAGGCCCTGGAGGCCCTCGAGGAGCAGATGAACGAGTAGTCCGGCGTTCACGGCGCGGGGCGGGCGGGGCCGGGCCGGTCCCGCCCGCCCGTGCTCCGGGCCCCTCGTGCCCGCCTCCCCCGCCCGCGCGTGAGGCGGGCACACCGGGTGCCAGCCCGTTGATTTGGGTTCCCGTGGAAAGCGCGCTACTCTGGAGACACAACGACGCGGGGTGGAGCAGTTCGGTAGCTCGCTGGGCTCATAACCCAGAGGTCGCAGGTTCAAATCCTGTCCCCGCTACCAGACCCGGACCCGGGAGAAATCCCGGGTCCGTTGGTTTTGGCCATTTTCCCCGGCCGTATGGACGCCTTTCCCGCGTTCGGACGGCCGGAGCGGGGCTCCGGCCCTGGTAGGGTGGCTGAGGACGGTCCGGGAAACCGGCGGTCCACAGGGGAGACGCTCTCCGATTATTCTTCGGAATAACCGATTTGCTCCCCGGGGGTGAAAGCCCCTAGAATAAGAGCACAACGACGCGGGGTGGAGCAGTTCGGTAGCTCGCTGGGCTCATAACCCAGAGGTCGCAGGTTCAAATCCTGTCCCCGCTACCAAGGAAACACCGGGTGCCACGGCACCCGGTGTTTTTTCGTGTCCCGGTCCTCCCGGGGGTGTGCCGCCCGGTCCTCCCCGGCGGCACACCCGCTCAGCGGGTGCGGCCCTCCACCAGCTCCACCACGCGGTCGGTCCGCGCGGCCACCTTGGGGTCGTGGGTCACCACGACCACCGCGGCGTCGCGGATCCGGGCCTGCTCCAGCAGCTGGTCCATGATCACGGTGCTGCTGGCGGCGTCCAGGGCGCCCGTGGGCTCGTCGGCCAGGATGAGGGCGGGTTGGCGGCTCAGCGCCCGGGCCAGGGCCACACGCTGCTGCTCACCGCCGGAGAGCTGGTGCGGCTGCGAGTGCAGCCGGTGCCCCAGTCCCACGGCCTCCAGCAGTTCGCGGGCCCGGGCCCTGCGGCGCAGCACCGGCACCCCCGCGAGCACCATCGGCACGCCCACGTTGGCCAGGGCGGTCCGCCGTTCCAGCAGGTGGAACTGCTGGAACACGAAGCCGATGCCCTCCCCGCGCAGGCGGGAGCGCGGCCCCTCGCCCAGACGGGTGGTGTCCACGCCGTCGAAGACGTAGGAGCCGCCGCTGGGCCGGTCGAGCAGGCCCAGGACGTTGAGCAGGGTGGACTTGCCCGAACCGGACTGGCCGACCACCGCCACGACCTCGCCGCGCTCCACCTGGAACGTGCAGTCGTGCAGGACGTCGATCCGGGTCCCCGACACCGTGAAGTGCCGGGTCACCCCCTCCACGCGCAGCAGGGGGCCGGTACCGGGGCCGGGACGGGGGGAGCGGGTCCGGGGAGCCGCCGTGTCGACGGACATCTAGCCCTCCCCCTCCACGTACTCCCCGTCCTCCACGAACTCCTCGTCGGGGAACTCCTCTCCGGGGTCCTGGGCTCCGGGGACGTCGAAGCGGGGGTCGAGCGGAACCGGGTCCAGGACCTGCTCACCGACGCTCAGGCCCTCGGTGACCTCGACGAACGAGCCGTCCGACACCCCGAGCCCGACCTCGCGCGCCTCCTGGGTGCCGTCGGAGGCCACCACCACGACCTCGCCGGACTCGGCGCTGCCGCGCACGGCGGTCACCGGCACGACCACGACGTTCGTGGCCGATCCGGTGCTGACCGACAGCTTGCCCTGGACCCCGTCGAAGACCTCCAGGTCGGCGGGGACCCGGCAGGCCAGCTCGGCGCCGCCGCCAGCGCCCCCGCCGGCGCCGCCGCCCTCCTCCGCGGGCGCCTCCGCGCCGCCCTCGGCCGGGCCCAGCGACAGGAAGGCGCACTCGGCGGCGGGCGGCCCCTTGTCGATCTGGAGCATGATGTCCCGCGGATCCTCGTAGAAGCGGTAGAGGTCGTTGGCGGGGATCGGGGCGACGGCGCGGAACTCCTCCGGGGAGACTGTGGCCACCACCGCCCCCGGCTCCAGGACGTCGCCCACCAGCACGTCCTCCAGCCCCGACACCGCGCCGTCCGCGGGCGCGTACAGGGTGACCTCCGTGGTCGCGGGGGCAGCCGGGGCCTCGCCGTCCTCCCCGGCGACGGGCCCGGACTCGTCGGGAACCTTGACGTTGACGATCGGAGCGCCCCGTTCGACCTCGGCGCCGTCGGCCACCCACAGGTGGGCCACCGTTCCGCCGTTGCGGGCCCTGACCGGCTCACCGGGTTCGGCCCGCACGGTGGCGTCCAGCACCATCAGGGAGCTGATCTCGCCCAGTTCCACCTCGACGGGGACGCCGCCCACGTCCAGGGCCGCCTCCTGGAGGCCGGGGTCCTCCACACCGGGGCCGCCCAGTCGCGACACCAGCAGGTAGCCGGATCCGACCAGGGCGAGGGCCAGCACCAGGGCGGCGCCGATGATGATCCACTTCTTCACGTGATCTCTCCTATTCCCGGAGGCCGGCGACGACGGACGCGCTCAGCGCGCGCATCGCGGGGATGATTCCGGCGAGCAGTCCGACCAGCGCGGCGCTGCCCAGGCCGACGAGCACTCCGGTCGGGGGGATGTTCAGGGCGACGTCGGCGGGCAGGGACACGAACCGGACGATCACCGCCGAGCCCGCGGCCAGCACGGCCCAGCACGCGGCCAGGGCGATGAGCCCGGCCACCAGCGAGACCACGACCGACTCCATGACCACGGCGACGAACAGGGTGAACCGGCTCGCGCCCAGGGCGCGGTAGGTGGCCAGCTCGCGTCGGCGCTCGCGCACGGTGACCAGGCCCACGTTGAGCACGCCGAGCAGGCCGGTGGTCAGGGTGATGGCGGCGATGCCCATCAGGCCCCAGGACATGTAGGTGATGACGGTGCCGATCTCCTCGCCGTAGTCCGTGCGGTAGGCCATGATGCTGTCCTCGCCCTCGACGCCCCAGCGCCAGGACACCGAGGCCAGCCGGTCCCGGTAGACCTCGCCCCAGGGGTCCTGCGCGGCGGGGTCCGCGGGGTCGATGCGCACCTGGTAGGTGGTCTGGGAGCCCATGGAGAACATGTCCTCCGCCTCCTCCTCCCCGGTGCCGGGGGCCTCGCCGAAGAGCAGCTCCTCGGAGGCGGGGGAGCGCAGTATGTAGGCGCTGTAGTAGCCGAAGTCCAGGGCCGAGCCCTCCAGGACGCCGACGACCCGCACGTCCATCCACCGGTCGCTGCCGACCTGGACGCTCGTGAGGTCGCCGAGCGCTCCGGCGAGGTCCTCGTTGACCACCATGACCGGGGCCAGCGACGCCGTGTCGGCCTCGGTGAACCAGCGGCCCCGGGCCATGTTCAGCCGCCGGATGTCGCCCAGGGCGGCGTCCACCCCGACGAACTCCACGTAGTCGACCAAGGCGTCGCCGGAGCGCATCAGGGGCTGTCGCAGGGGCATGTGGTAGAGCGAGACGTCCTGTCCGCCCGCGCGGACCAGGTCCTCCTCGAAGGCGGCGCGGTCGGTGACCTGCCCGGACACGTCGACCCGCAGGGTCGCCGGCCGGCCCGCGTTGGCCTCGCTGTAGGCGGTGGCGAAACGCTGGCCGAAGTCGCTGGCGCTGACCACCATGATCAGGGCGCCGACACCGACCACGATGCCCGCGCAGGACAGGATGGTCCGGGCGATGTTGGCCCGTGAACCGGCGAAGGCCAGAACGATCCCGGCTGTGAGGGAACGCAGCATTCGGCCCCTTCCCGTGATGTCTGTGATGTCCGGCCGCCGGAAGGGCGCCGGGGTACCCGCGGGGGTGGCGGGGTTTCGACAGGTTCATCGCGGGGAAGAGCCGCTCCGGTTCACTTTCGGCTGACCGGATTTCCCGTGCGGTCAGTCCGACTCGAAGTCGTCACACGTGAGCGGGGCGCCCGAGTCGCCGTCCGACCAGATCACCGTGTGCGTTCCGGCGGCGGGGGAGTCCGGGGCCTCCGCGAAGTCGTCGGGGTAGCCGATCCGGGTCCACTCACCCGGAACGGCCGTCGCCGTGGCGGTGGCCCCCTCCCCGCCGGGGCCGGTGACGGACGCCGTCACCGAGGTGGTGTCCGTGCCCTCGGGCACCAGGACGCCCAGTTCGACCGAGCCGTCCGCCTCCGATCGCGGCGCCTCCGTCCGCCAGGGGTCGGTGCCCGGGGCCTCCACCGGGGGGACGCACGTGTACCTGGACGGGTCGAAGGCGGTGTCGGGGAGGCCGAGGCCGGGGGCCCCGCCCTGGACGGACGTGCGCACGCCCTCGGCGATCATCTCGGCGAGCCGCTCGGGGCTGTGCTCGTGGCCGCCGCCGCAGGCGGTGAGCAGCAGTACGGCCGTGACGCACACGGAGGCGGTTTTCGTGGTCAGCACACGTCGCACGATACTACTCGGAGTATCGATTAGTGCACTGAAAGTGAGAAAAGGGCGGGGCTCAGCTCCGCCGCAGGGGGGTGGGCCCGCCGTTGAGCCAGGTCAGCGCCTGGTCGTGCAGTACGCCGTTGGTGCACACGAGCGGTCCGCCGTCCTCGAAGCCCCCGCCGCGCAGGCTGGTGGCCCGCCCGCCCGCCTCCTCCAGGATGATCGGCAGCGGAGCGGCGTCCCACAGCGACAGCTCCGGCTCGGCGGAGATGTCCACGACGCCCTCCGCGACCATCACGTGCGACCAGAAGTCGCCGTAGGCGCGGGTGCGCCAGACCGACCGGGTCAGCCCGAGGAAGGAGTCCAGGCGGCCCTGCTCCTCCCAGCCGGTCAGCGAGGAGAAGCTCAGCGAGGCGTCCGACAGCTCCGAGACCTTCGACACGTAGCACCGCGAGGCCTTGGACAGGCTGCGGCCCTGCCAGGTGCCGCCGCCCTTGGAGGCCCACCAGCGCCGGTGCAGCGCCGGGGCCGACACGACGCCCACCACGGGGCGGTCGCCCTCCAGCAGGGCGATCAGGGTGGCCCACACCGGGACGCCCCGCACGTAGTTCTTGGTGCCGTCGATGGGATCGATGACCCACACCCGGTTGCTGTTGCCGGTCCGGCCGTACTCCTCGCCCACCACGGCGTCGCGCGGCCGGGCGCGGGAGAGCACACCGCGCAGCGTCTCCTCGACCATCCGGTCGGCCTCGGTGACGGGGGTGAGGTCGGGCTTGGTGTCGACCACCAGGTCCAGCGCCCGGAAGCGCTTGAGCGCGAGGTCGTCGGCAGCGTCGGCGAGCACGTGGGCCAGCCGCAGATCATCGTCAAAGGACGCCATGAGCGGTAACGCTACCCTCCCGGGCACGAACATGGCCAAAGCAGAACCCGCGCGTGACCAGAGTGTTAGTTGCGTACCGACCGGTCGCGGGGGTGCCGCCCGCGGCGGCGGATGCGAGGATGGAGGGCATGGACACCGTGAACGGACAGAGGCGCGCCGAGGGCGTCCCGGTACGGGAGCGGTTGATGGACGCCGCCTACGCCGAGGTCGTCTCCGGCGGGTGGGCCGACCGGCGCATGGCGGACATCGCCGCGGTCGCCCACGTGTCCCGGCAGACCCTGTACAACGTGTTCGGCAGCAAGGAGGGCCTGCTCCAGGCCGTGGTGGTGCGTGAGGTCAACGCGCTGCTGGACAGGGTGGTGCGCCTCCTGGAGGAGGAGGGCGAGGACCCGCCGCACGCGGTGAGCCGGGCCACCCTCCTGGTGCTGCTGTCGGCCCGGGACAACCCGCTGTTGCGCGCGGTGGTCACCGGGGACCACGAACTGCTCCCCGTGCTGACCACGCGCTCGGAGCCCCTGCTGGAGGTCCTGGGTGAGCGCATCACCGCCCTGCTCGCCGAGCGCTGTCCCGACCTGCCCGCCTCGGAGGCCGAGGCCGCCGCCGACGTCGCGCTGCGCCTGACGGTGTCGTACTCGCTGCAGCCGATCGACCCGGACGAGGCCGCGCGCCGGGTCGAGACGGTGGTGCACGGGATGCTGCTGGTCGGCCGCTGAGAAGGGGTGGCGGGCGTGCTGGACGGATCGCTGACCGAGCGCGAGCGCCAAAAGGTGCTGCGAGCCTACATGCCGGACGGGCGGATCACCGCGATACCGGTGCGCCGTCCCGCCCGGCTGGTCCTGCTCGACCAGGTCGCCCGCGCCTTCGAACCCGGGGTCCGCTACAGCGAGGCCGAGGTCAACGCGGTCCTGCGGGACTTCAGCGCCAACGTGTCGGTGCTGCGCCGCGGCCTGCTCGACGAGGGGTTCATGGAGCACGACCGCACCCGGTACTGGCGCTGCGGCGGCACCGTCGAGGTGTGAGGGCGGGGTTCCCCGGCACGGTGTTCAGGCGGTGGGGCGGGTCAGCAGGTCGACGAGCCCCGTGCCGTCCTCGTCGCCGTGGCCCCGGGCCAGGCGGCGCTCCATGAGCCGCGCGTACGGGGCCAGGAGTTCGGTGCTCACCCCCTGCTCCTCGGCGGTGCGAAGCAGGGTCTGGTTGCCCCGCGCCTGCATGGCCAGGTTGGAGACCACGCCCGTGGTGTAGTCCCCCGTCTCCAGGCGTTCGGCGGTCTCCGGCACGCTCGCGAGCATCGCGACGAGCCACTCCGAGAGCAGGGCGGCGAAGTCCTTCAGGGGCACCTCCTCGTTCCGGACCAGGGCGAAGGCGTGCGTGATCCCGGCGAACATGCCGCTCATCGCGCTGAGCAGCGCCACGTCGTGCAGGTCGGCCAGCCCGGGGTCCGCGCCGACGAAGCGGGCGCCGACGGCCGCTCCGAGGACGGCCTCGTGCTCGCGGAAGGCCTCGGGGGAGCCGCCGTAGAACACGTAGCCGCCCGAGGCGGGGCGGCCGACCATGGGCGGAACCGCCATGACGCCCCCGCTGAGGAAGCGGGCAACCCGCTTCCGCGCCCACGCGGCCCGCGCCCTGGCCTGTTCCGGGGTGCTGGTGGTGACGTTGACCAGGTCCCGGCCCGCCAGGTCGGTGCCGTCGAGCGCCGCACCGACGGACGCGTCGTCCAGGAGGCAGGTGACCACGAGCGGGCTGGCCGCGACCGCCTCCGCGGCCGTGGCGGCGACCACCGCGCCCTCGGCGGCCAGGGGTTCGGCGCGGGCGGGGGTCCGGTTCCAGACGGTCGGCGGGTACCCGGCGGCGAGCCAGGCGCGGGCGAGGGCGGTGCCCATGTCCCCCAGGCCGAGCAGGGAGAGGCGGGTGCTGTTCACGGTGTCGTCGGTCATACCGACTAGGCTCGTACCGCTGGGGAGTACGGACAAGTACGCACTTCGGAGTGGGCGCTTACTCCGGGGTGAGCGTGCGGGTGGGAGGGACGGCGATGGCGGTCGTGCGCAGGCCCGGCGCTTACCACTGCGGTATCGACGCCGCGATGGACGTCATCGGGGGCAGATGGAAGGTCCTCGTCCTGTGGGCCCTGGAGGAGCGGCCGCGCCGCTTCGGTGAACCGCGCCGGATGCTCGGCGGCGTCACCGAGAAGGTCCTGGCCGCGCACCTGCGCGAGCTGGAGGCGGACGGGATCGTGCACCGCGAGGACTTCGGCGAGGTGCCGCCCCGGGTGGAGTACTCCCTGACCGCGCGCGGCAGGTCGCTGAACGAGGCGCTGGAGCCCCTGGGCGACTGGGGGCGCGAGCACGTCATCGGCGCGGAGGAGGCGGCTTCCGGAACAGCCGCCGCTTCGCCCCGTGCGCGCCCGACGCCCGGCGACGCCTGAGCAGCCGTACCAGGTACCAGAGCTGGAACAGGAGCACGACCCCGGCCAGGCCCGTGAGCAGCCAGGGCAGGAGCGTGAGCTCGGGGCCGCCGCGGTCCCGCCACATCATCGGGCCCACGCTCGCGATGACCATGAGGCTGACCGTCCCGCCCGCGAGCGAGCCCACGGCCCTGTCGTTGTCGCGCACGGACCGGGCCTACTCCTCGTCCCCGCCCTCGCGGCTGGCCAGCAGGCGGCGCAGCGAGGCCACCCGGTCCGGGTCCAGCTCGCCGCGGTCCAGGGCCGCCTGGATCGCGCAGTCGGAGGCGTCGGGCTGGTGTGAACAGCCGGCCGGGCAGTCCTCGGCGGCCTCGGCCAGGTCGGGGAAGCCCTCGACGATCTCCTCCGGGTCGATGTGCGCCAGGCCGAAACTGCGCACGCCCGGGGTATCGATGAGCCAACCGCCCTCGAAGGGCAGCGCGGCGGCGGAGGTGGAGGTGTGGCGGCCCCGGCCGGTGACCGCGTTGACGTGGCCCACGGCCCGGTCGGTACCCGGCACGAGCCGGTTGACCAGGGTGGACTTGCCGACCCCGGAGGAGCCGACGAGGACGGTGGTGCGGCCCGCCAGCCGGGCGCGCAGGCCGGTGAGGTCGCCCTCGGGGCTGAGCACCTGGTAGGGCAGGCCCAGGGGCTCGTACACGCGCAGGAGCTCGTCCGGGCTGGCCAGGTCGGCCTTGGTCAGGCACAGGAGCGGGTCCAGCCCGGCGTCGTAGGCGGCCACCAGGCAGCGGTCCACGAAGCGCGGCTGCGGGGCGGGGTCGGCGAGCGCGCAGACGATGGCCAGCTGGTCGGCGTTGGCCACGATCACCCGCTCGACCGGGTCGGTGTCGTCGGCGGTGCGCCGCAGCACGGACTCGCGTTCCCGGACCCGGACGATCCGGGCCAGGGTGTCGGGTCTGCCGGACAGGTCGCCCACCAGGTCGACCCGGTCACCGACCACGATCGAGCCGCGGCCGAGCTCGCGGGCCTTCATCGCCACCACGGGCACCCCCCGGACCAGGCAGCGGTACCGGCCCCGGTCCACGGCCGTGACCATGCCCTCCACGGCGTTCTCGTGCTTGGGCCGGTTGCGGGTGCGGGGTCGGGACCCGCCCCGGGCGCGTACGCGGATGTCGTCCTCGTCCAGGTGGCGTCCCCCGCCCCGCGTGCGGCTCATGCCAGGACCTCCGCCCACAGGCCGGGGAAGTCGGGCAGGGTCTTGCGCGTGGTGGCGATGTTCTCCACCTCCACCCCGGGCACCGCGAGCCCGATCACCGCGCCGGAGGTGGCCATCCGGTGGTCGTCGTAGGAGTGGAAGACCCCGCCGCGCAGGGGGCGCGGTGTGATGACGAGCCCGTCGGGGAGCTCCTCGGCCTCGCCGCCCAGCCGGTTGATCTCGGCGGCCAGTGCGGCGATGCGGTCGGTCTCGTGGCGGCGCAGGTGCGCGATGCCGGTCAGCCGGGAGGGCGTGGCGGCCAGGGCGGCCACGGCGGCGATGGTGGGGGTCAGCTCGCCGACGTCGCGCAGGTCGGCCTCGATGCCCAGGATCCGCCCGGTGCCGCGCAGGGTGAGCCCCTCCGGCGAGCGGGACACCTCCCCGCCCATGCGGGTGAACAGCGAGCGCAGGGCGTCGCCGGCCTGGGTGGTGTGCTCCGGCCAGCCCTCGACGGTGACCTCGCCGCCGCTGACCAGGGCGGCCGCGAGGAAGGGCGCGGCGTTGGACAGGTCGGGTTCGACGGTGATGTCGCTGACCTTGACCGGCCCCGGCTCGACCCGCCAGGAGTTCTCGCCCGTGGTCACCGCCACCCCGGCCGCCCGCAGCATCTCCACGGTCATGTCCAGGTGCGGCTGGGAGGGCACGGGGGGACCGGAGTGGCGCACGTGCACGCCCTCGGTGAAGCGGGCGCCGCTCAACAACAGGGCCGAGACGAACTGCGAGGAGCCGGAGGCGTCCAGGGTGACCTCGCCGCCGCGCACGGCACCGGTGCCGTGGATGGTCATGGGCAGGGCGCCCCGGCCGCCGTCGTCGATCCGCGCGCCCAGCGCCCGCAGGGCGTTGAGGAGCTCGCCCACGGGCCGCTCCCGGGCGCGCGGGTCGCCGTCGAAGTCCACGGTGCCCGAGGCCAGCGCGGCCAGCGGCGGTACGAACCGCATCACCGTGCCCGCGTTGCCCACGTCGACCGAGGCCGGGCCGCGCAGTGGCGCGGGGGTGACCAGCAGGTCCCCGGACCCGCCGGAGCCCTCCGCCGGGGCGACCGCCGCGCCCAGGGCGCGCAGGGCGCCGGCCATCAGCTCGCTGTCCCGGCTGACCAGGGGGCGCCGCACCAGGCAGGGCGTCTCCGACAGCGCGGCCAGGACCAGGGCGCGGTTGGTCATCGACTTGGACCCCGGCAGGCCGATCCGGGCGCGCACCGGCCCCCGCGCGGTGGGCGCGGGCCAGTGGCCGGAGGGCGCGGAGGTGGCGGAACCGGTGGGACGGGCGGGCTGCGGGGACGCGGAGTCAGGCATGTATCCAAGGTTATCGGGACCGGGGGGAGTCCAGGGGAGGAGCCGGGGGCTGGGGGCGACCCGTGCGGGGGAGCGAAGTCCGGACGATCCGGGACGGACGTATCCTTGGGAGGCCATGGTGTATCTGGATCACGCAGCCACGACCGAGATCCGCCCCGAGGTGGTCGCCGACGTGGCGGCCGAGCTCGGCGCCCTCGGCAACCCGTCGTCCCTGCACGGCCACGGGCGCGCCGCCCGCCGCACGGTCGAGGAGGCCCGCGAGCGCGTCGCCGGGGCGCTCGGCTGCACCCCGCACGAGGTGGTCTTCACCGGCGGCGGCACCGAGTCGAACAACATCGCCCTCAAGGGGCTGTACTGGGCCCGCAACGCCGGCGACACCGCGCCGCGCAGGCCCAGGATCCTCACCAGCGCCATCGAGCACCACGCCGCCCTGGACCCCGCCCACTGGATGGCCGAGCACCAGGGCGCGGTCCACGAGAAGCTGCCCGTGGACGCCGCGGGCCGGGTGAGCCCGGCGTCGCTGCGGGAGGCGGTCGAGGGCGGGGCGGGACCGGACTCCGTCGCCCTGGTGTCGGTGATGTGGGCCAACAACGAGGTGGGCACGGTGCAGCCGGTGGCCGAGCTCGCCGCCGTCGCCGCCGAGTACGGCATCCCCTTCCACACCGACGCGGTGCAGGCCGTGGGCGCCGAACCCGTCGACTTCGCCGCGAGCGGGGTGAGCGCCCTGACGGTCACCGGCCACAAGCTCGGCGGCCCGGTGGGCGCGGGCGCGCTGCTGGTCGCGCGCGGCCTGGCCCCGGTGCCGGTCCTGCACGGCGGCGGGCAGGAGCGCGACATCCGCTCGGGCACCCTGGCGCCGCCGCTCCTGCGCGGCCTGGCCACCGCCGTCCACCTGGCGGTCGCCGAGCGCGAGGAGCACGCCAAGCACCTGGCGGCCCTGCGCGACGAGCTGGAGGAGCGGGTCCGCGAGGCGGTCCCCGACGTGGTCGTCAACGGGGACCCGGAGCACCGGCTGCCGGGGATCTCGCACCTGTCCTTCCCCGGCTGCGAGGGCGACGCCCTCCTGATGCTCCTGGACGCCAAGGGCATCTCCTGTTCGACCGGGTCGGCCTGTTCGGCCGGGGTGGCCCAGCCCAGCCACGTGCTGCTGGAGATGGGCGCCGACCCCGACACCGCGCTCAGCAGCCTGCGGCTGTCGCTGGGGCGCACCTCCACCCGAGAGGACGTCGCGGCCTTCGCGATGGCGATCGGACCAGCCGTGGAGCGCGCCCGCGCGGCCCGGGCCAAGCGCCGCCACTGACCCGCGGCCCGGCGCCTACCCGGCCCGGTGGACCGTCACCGACTCCAGGACCACGTCCTGTACCGGGCGGTCGTTGGCGTCGGTCTCCACCTTGGCGATCCCCTCCACCACCGCCATGGACTCCTCGTCCGCGACGTGCCCGAAGATCGTGTGCTGCTCGTTCAGGTGCGGGGTCGCCTCGACGGTGATGAAGAACTGCGAGCCGTTGGTGGCCGTGCCGCCGCCGCGGTTGGCCATGGCCAGCACACCCGGCTCGTCGAACGCGCGGCCGGTTCCGACCTCGTCCTCGAAGTTGTAGCCCGGGCCGCCCGCACCGGTGCCCTCGGGGTCGCCGCCCTGGATCATGAACCCGTCGATCACCCGGTGGAACACGGTGCCGTCGTAGAACTCCGCCTCGCCCGTCACCGGGTTGGGCGCGCCCTCGCCCTCGGCCAGGCCCACGAAGTTGGCCACCGTGGTCGGGGCCTCCTCCGGGAACAGCTCCACCTCGATGTCGCCCTCGCTGGTGTGCAGGGTGGCCCCCTCGACGTCGCTGACGTCGATGTCGGCCGGGCCCCCGGACTGCTCGGGGCCGTCGGTCGGGGAGGCCGCGCCGTCGCCGGGAGCGTCCTCGTCGGGGTCGGCGCCGTTCGCGCAGGCGGAGGTGGCGAGCAGGGCGGTGCAGGCCAGGAGGGCCGCCGCCGGGAGGGTGAGGCGCTTCATGGGTCCAACTTCCGGACGTGAGGGGTGCGTGACTGGGCGGCACACAGGGTACTCGGAGGCCGCGGGCTGCCGCGCCGCAGGGGAGCTCACCCGGAGTCCCCGGCCTCCCCGCCGTCCTCCCGGGCCTCGCGCTCGCGTCTGGCGCGCTCCTCCCGCTCCTGGGCCTCGCGGGCGCGCCGCCGCTGCTCCTCGGCCCGCTCACGGCAGCGGCGGAGGAACTCCTCGTCCTCCTCGGGGCTGGCGGCGCGGGCCCGGTGCGGGTGGTCGTACTCGGGGAAGGGCGGGGGAGGGCCCGCCGGGGCGCTCAGCGCGGGAGCGCGCCGCGGACGCCCCAGGGCGAACCAGAGCAGCGCCCCGAACTTGGGCAGCAGCAGGACGACCACGGTCCAGACGGGCTTGGGCAGCAACCGGACGGAGCCGGCGTCGGAGCCGACCACGTCGAACAGGGCGTACACCCAGATGCCGAGTGAGACCACGGCGAGCAGGAGGGCGAGGTAGGCCAACGGGAGTGTCCAATCGCGGGATCGTGGGCGCCGTCCGCGGGCATGATGGGAACCACGCGTCCGGGCGGGAGCCGGGGAAGCGGCCGCGGCCGTCCCGGGCCCGTGCGGTCCCCGGACGGAGCCGTCGGCTCTTTCCATGATGCGTCAATGACTTACCACGGATCGCCGCACCCGTCCTGTCGCTTGACCACGGGCCCCGGCACGGGAGAGGGTCATGGGAACGGTGGCGACGGGTCCGGGACGCCGAGACCCGCGGACATGCCGGTCCGTCGGGCGACGGAGGAGGTTTTGGGAGTGAACACTGCACTGCCGTCAGCGATGTGGCTCCCCTTCGCCGCGCGGATACTGCGCGCGCGCTCCGACCGGGGGCTCTCACGCGCCGAGCTCGCCGAGACGGTGGGGGTCAGCGCGGACAAGCTCCGCGAGGTGGAGAGCGCCCGCTGCCGCCCCGCGCGCTCGCTGGTCGAACGCGTCGACAACGCCCTGGGCACCGACCACCAGCTGGTCGACGCGTGGGCGATCACCCTGCAGGCGGAGGCCTTCCCCAACGAGTTCGGCGACCAGAGGGAGCTGGGGGTGCACGCCACCCACCTGTGGGAGCACCAGCCCATGGCGGTTCCGGTGTTCCTGCGCACCCGCGAGTACTCGCGGGCCGTCCTGCGCCCGCGCCACCCCGACCTGTCCGCGGACGAGGTCGAGGTGATGGTCGAGGAGGAGATGGCCAACCGGGCGGCGATGACCGGGCCGGACGGACCCGTGCTGCGGGTGGTCCTCAACGAGTCGGCCCTGCAGCGCCCCCAGGGCGGGGCGGCCGTCCTCAACGCCCAGCGGGACTTCCTCGCCGACCTGATCGAGGCGGGCATCGTCACCATGGGCGTGATCCCCGAGCAGACCCCGCACCACCCGGGCTTGGGCGGCGCCTTCCGGATGATGGAATTCGCCGACCGCCCCAGCATGGTGTACGCGTTCGCGGCCGAGGGCGGCGACCTCACCGCCGACCCCGAACAGGTGGGCCGCTGCGCCATGGTGCGCGAGGCCATCGAGGACGCCACGGTGGAGCTCACCCCGGACTCCTCGCTGCTGACCGCGCGCTGGCCCGAGGGGTAGACCGCCGAGAGCCCCCGCCGGTCTTGGGGAGTGCCCCGGGATGGGCTAGGTTGCCCGCCATGGATATCGCGATCACATCCGGATACGTCGTGCCCGTCGACGGAGACCCCATCGACGGAGGCACCGTCCTCATCACCGACGGCAGGATCGCCGCGGTCGGCGCGGACTCCGACGTGGCGGTCCCCGAGGGCGCCACCGTCGTCGACGCGTCCGGGAAGTGGGTGCTCCCCGGCTTCGTGGAGGCCCACGGCCACATCGGCATCGACGAGGAGGGGATCGGCTGGGCCGGTGACGACACCAACGAGATGACCGACCCCAACGGGGCCCGCATGCGCGCTCTGGACGCCGTCAACCCGGCCGACCGGGGGTTCGCCGACGCCCTGTCCGGGGGCGTCACCAGCTCGGTCGTCAAACCCGGCTCGGGCAACCCCATCGGCGGCCAGACCGTGGCGATCAAGTGCTGGGGCCGCAGTATGGAGGACCGGCTCATCAAGCACCCGACCAGCGTCAAGAGCGCCCTGGGCGAGAACCCCAAGCGGGTCTACGGCAACAAGGACAAGCTCCCCTCCACCCGCCAGGGGGTGGCCGCGGTCATCCGCGACGCCTTCACCAGGGCGCAGGACTACCGGGCCCGGCGCGAGCACGCGGCCTCGGAGGGGACGCCCTTCGAACGTGACAACACGCTGGAGGTCCTGGTCAGGGTCCTGGACGGAGAACTGCCCTGGTGCCAGCACGTGCACCGCGCCGACGACATCCACACCGCGCTGCGCCTGGCCGACGAGTTCGGCTACCGGCTGGTCATCAACCACTGCACCGAGGGCCACCTGCTCGCCGACGAGATCGCCGCGCGCGGCGTCCCCGTCATCAGCGGTCCGCTCATGACCAACCGCTCCAAGGTCGAGGTCAACAACAAGACCCTGGCCAACCCGGGCATCCTGGACCGTGCGGGGGTCAGGGTCGCCCTGACCACCGACCACCCGGTCGTGCCGATCGAGTTCCTGGTCCACCAGGCCACCCTGTGCGTCAAGGAGGGCATGGACCCCGCGTCCGCGATCCGCGCGCTCACCGTCAACCCCGCCGAGATCATGGGCATCGCCGACCGGGTCGGCGCGCTGCGGCCGGGGCTGGACGGCGACGTGGTGGTGTGGTCGGGCGACCCGCTGGACGTGATGAGCCGGGCCCTGCGCGTGTTCGTCGAGGGCCGCGAGGTCTACACCTACGACGAGGAGCGCCGCGAGCGCACCGTGCTGGACGCCTACTACCGGGAGGGGTAGGACCCGCCGCGCCGCGCCGCCTCCCCGGGGCGCGGCCGCCCGCGCGGGCCGAGGAAGGGCGCGGCCGGTTCCGTCCCGGATCGGACTCAGCCCGGACCCACCAGGCGGAAGGGGACCCCCGCGGACAGGGGCGGCTCGCTGAGGTCCGCCCCGACGGTCACCCGCTCCGCCTCGGCCCGCTTGAGCAGGGCCTCCTCCCCGACCGAGGCCGTCGGGGACAGCACGATCGGAGCCCCGGCCGCGACGGGGGCCAGCAGCAGCTCCGCCCCCGAGCCGAGCCGGGAGACGGGCGCGTCGGGCTCGACGAACACGCCCAGGCGGTCCGCTTCGGTCAGCTCCCAGCGCTCCGCGCGTTCGCGGGCCCCCTCGACCAGGGCCGCGCCGGTGCGCGGTTCCGGGCCGAGCAGAGCGGACGCGCCGGGGTCGATCGGGTACGGGGAGAAGTGGTCGCCGTACCCGCGCACCTCGGTCGAGTAGTCCAGGACCATGGGGGGCACCTCGGCCAGCGGCAGTCCGAGCGGGTGCAGGGAGGTCCCCACCACCTCCTCGGCGCCGCTGTCCAGGGCCGCCGTCAGGCGGTCGGCGTCGGCCACCGCGACCTGGGCGCCCCCGGGCACCTCCTCGGCGGCGAACTCCGCCACGGCCCCCACCGACCAGCACGAGACCAGCCACACCATCGACTGCCAGTGCAACGGCAGCGCGATCACGACCCGGTCGTCCGGCTGGACGCCGAGCCCGTCCACCAGCATGTTCGAGGTCTTGGACACCCAGTTGTCGAAGGTGGCCCGGGACAGCTCCACCCGGCCGCCCGAGGCGTCGTAGGAGGTCACGAACGGTCGGGAGGGGTCGGTGGAGACCAGGGCGCGCCACAGCCGCGCGGGAGTTTCAGACATGACCGCCACTCTAGGGGCTGCCCGGGGCGGCGGCCGGGGCGCGGCGGCCGCCGCGCGGACAGGCGGGCGCACTCGCGACGAAACGGTGACATTACGGTTTTCCTCCCGGCCTGATCAGGGAGAACAGGCTTTCGGGCGTCGTGCTCGGAGTGCCACGGCGTGTGCGGCCTCTGCCGGGAACTGCCACAGTTACCTCATGCGCTTGCTTCCCGGACGGTTCCTCGCCCGTGTCACCGCGCTCCCCGCGATCGCCGTCTCGGCCTGGCTCCTGGTGGGCTTCCCGCTCCTGGCCCTGGGCGCCCTCACCCCGCTGACGGCAGCCGTCCTCGGGGTGCCCGCCGTGGTCGCGGCCTGCGCGCTGCTCCCCCGGCTCATCCCCGACCCGGACGAGGACGTGCCCTGGTGGCCGGTGGTCCTGGTCCTGGCGGTCACGGCCGCCTTCGCGGTCGTGCAGGTCGCCTACCACGCCGAGGCACTCGTCATCCGCCGCGACCCGGCCTCCTACGCCATGTACACCGCGTGGATCGCCGAGAACGGGTACCTGCCCATCCCCCAGCAGCGCGAACTCATCGCGGGCGACGACCCCTCGCTCAGCTACCAGAGCCTGGCCCACTACGAGCGCGGCGACGTGATCTGGCCCCAGTTCATGGCCGGGGCGCCGCTGGTGACCTCGATCGGCTACTGGCTGGGCGGGCTCGACGGCATGCTCGTCACCACCCCCTTCCTGGGCGCCCTGGGCGTGCTCACCTTCGCCGGGCTCACCGCCCGCCTGGTCGGGGCGCGCTGGGCCCCGCTGGGAGCCCTCGTCCTGGCCCTGTGCCTGCCCCAGCAGTGGGTCAGCCGCTTCACCTACAGCGAGCCGCTCACCCAGATCCTCCTGCTGGGCGGTCTGATCCTGGCCTACGACGCCCTCGCGCGACGCACCGGCCCGCGCGAGCGGTGGTCGGCCGCGCACACGCTGGCCGTCTCGGCGGGCCTGGTGTTCGGCCTGGCCCTGGTGGTGCGCATCGACGCGCTCCGCGACCTGCTGCCCGTGGTGGGCTTCGTCGGCCTGCTGCTGCTCGCCCGGCGCGGGCAGGCCCTGCCGATGCTCGGCGGCCTGGCCGCCGGGGTCGGCCTCGGCCTGTACGCGGGCTACGGCCTCTCCAGGCCCTACCTGGACTACCTGTCCGACTCACTGAACCCCCTGCTGCTGATCAGCGCCGCGGTCCTGGCGCTCACGGTCGCGGCCACCGCCGCCCTGTGGCGGTACGGGATCCCGCACGCCGAGCGCGTCCGCTGGCTGCCCAACACGGTGGCCGCGCTCGCCCTGCTCGCCATGGTCCTGTTCGCGGTCCGGCCGCTGCTGTGGCCCGACTACGGCCACGGCAGCGACTTCACCGACGGCTGGGTGGCCTACGTCCAGGAGCGCGAGGGCCTGTGGCCCATCGAGGGCAGCCGCACCTACTACGACATGAGCCTGTACTGGGTGGGCTGGTACGTGGGCCTGTCCACCGTCCTGTTCGCCTCGCTCGGCGTCGCCCTCGTACTGCGCCGCCTCGTCCAGCGGCGGGACCCGCAGTGGCTGCTGCCCGCCATGCTGCTGGTGTGGACGGTGGCCACCACCCTGCTGCGCCCCGCCATCACCCCGGACCACCCCTGGGCCAGCAGGCGCCTGATCGTGCTGGTCATCCCGGCGTTCGTCCTGTTCGCGGTCTGGTTCGTGGCCAGGTTCACCCGCTACTGCACCGTCCCGGGCGGCCGCACGGTCGCGGCCCGCGGGCTGCCCGTCGCGGTCGGCGCCGTGGCCGTGGCCGCGATGGTCGCGCCGACCGCGGCGACCTCGGCCGCGGGCATCATGGGCTACCGGCAGGACGTGGGCACGGTCGCGGCCACCCACCGACTGTGCGCCGCGCTGCCCGAGGACGCCTCGGTGGTCGTGGTCGACTCCGGGATGGCCAGCAACTACATGCCGCTGCTGCGCAACGTCTGCGGCGTGCCCACCGCCGCCATGAACGAACCCACCCCCGAGGACGTGGACCGCGTCGTCGCCGAGATCCACGAGCGCGGCCGGGACGCCGTGCTCGCAGCCGAGCAGTGGGAGCTGCTGGACCACCTCACCGGGGGCGCGGCGGAGCCCGAGCGGCCCTTCCACGTCATCGCCCGGATGGACCCGAGTACCCTCATGGAGCCGCCGACCGGCTCCTGGGCCTTCACCGGAAGCGTGTGGGTGTCCGTCCTCCCCGCCCGGCCCTGACCCCGGCCCCTCCGCCGTCCCCGAACCCGCCGAGAAGGAACCCATGAGCGACACACGCGACCAGCACGCCGAGGAACCACCGGTCCGCGTGACCATCGTGCTGCCCTGCTACAACGAGGAGGACCACGTCCTCGACGAGGTCAAGCGGATCTGCGCCGCCATGGACGGGTCCGACTACACCTACGAGCTGCTGGCCGTGGACGACGCCTCCACCGACGACACCCTGGCCCGGCTGCGGGACGCGGAGGGCCTCCACCCGCACATGCGCGTGATCGCCTTCGGGCACAACGGCGGTTCGGGCACCGTGCGCCGGATCGGGAGCCAGCGGGCCCGGGGCGAGTTCGTCGTGTGGACCGACGCGGACATGAGCTACCCCAACGAGCGCATCCCCGAGCTGGTCGCCATGCTCGACGCCGACCCGGGGATCGACCAGGTCGTGGGCGCGCGCACCCAGGAGATGGGCAGCCACAAGGCGCTGCGGGTCCCCGCCAAGTGGGTCATCCGCAAGATCGCCGAGCGCCTCACCAACACCCGCATCCCCGACCTGAACTCCGGGCTGCGGGTGTTCCGCCGCGATGTCGCACGCCCCTACCTGCGGCTGCTGCCGCCCGGGTTCTCCTGCGTCACCACCATCACGCTGGCCTTCCTGTCCAACCAGCACCCCGTCAGGTACGTGCCGATCGAGTACGCCAAGCGGGCGGGGAAGTCCAAGTTCCACTTCGTCAGTGACGCCTACCGGTACATCCTCCAGGTGCTGCGCATGGTGATGTACTTCAACCCGCTCAAGGTGCTGATGCCGCCCGCCCTGGTACTGCTCGGCCTCGGCGCGGCCAAGTTCGTCTTCGACCAGGTGCGCAACCCCCTGTACATCCCCAACAACACCGTCATGATCCTCATGACCGGGCTGATCATCGCCGCGATCGCGCTGCTGGCCGACCTGATCGTGCGCTCCCGGGAGGGCGCGTGAGCGGGGACGGCGCCACCCGGGTCGCCCTGGTGGGACCCGCACACCCCTACAAGGGCGGCGGCGCCCGGCACACCACCGAACTCGCCCACCGGCTGCGGGCGCTCGGCCACCCCACGGTCGTGGAGTCCTGGCGGGCGCAGTACCCGGCGGCCCTCTACCCGGGACGGCAGACCATCGAGGACCCTGAGGGCGAGCCCTACCCCGATACCCGCCACGAGCTGGCCTGGTACCGGCCCGACGGGTGGTGGCGGACCGGGCGGATGCTGGCGCGCGAGGCCGACCTGGTGGTGCTCACCCTGTTCTCGCCCGTGCAGGTGCCCGCCTACCTCGGCGTCCTCGCGGGCGTGCGGTCCCGGCGGCGTGCGGGCGCGCGGGTCGTGGCGCTGTGCCACAACGTGCTGCCCCACGAGCGGCGGGCCGTGGACGTGTCCCTGGTGCGCGCCCTGCTGCGCCGGGTGGACGGGGTGGTCACGCACTCGCCCGAGCAGGCCCGCCTGGCCGGGGGGCTGCGGGGACCGGGCCGGGGGGACGCGGTGGTCGCTCCGATGCCCCCGCACCTGCCCGAGACCGGTGGGGCCGCCGACCCGGTGCCGGGGGAGCGGCGGCACCTGCTCTTCCTGGGCATCGTGCGCCCCTACAAGGGGGTCGACCTGCTGCTGCGGGCCCTGGCCGAGGGCGCGCCCGAGGACGTCACGCTCACCGTGGCCGGGGAGTTCTGGGGCGGTACCGGGGAGCTGGCGGCCCTGGCCGGGGAACTCGGGATCGCCGACCGGGTGCGCCTGCGGGACGGCTACGTGCCCGCCGACCGGCTGCCGGAGCTGTTCGCCGCCGCGGACGCCGTGGTGCTGCCCTACCGGACCGCCACCGCCACCCAGAACGTGTGGCTGGCGCACGAGCACGGAGTGCCGGTGGTGGCCACCCGCGCCGGGACCCTCCCCGACCATGTGCGGGAGGGAGTCGACGGGCTGCTGTGCGCGCCGGGAGACGCCGCGGACCTGGCCCGCGCGCTGAAGGCCCTCTACGCGCCCGGCGAGCCCGAGCGGCTGCGCGCCGGGGTCCGGCCGGTGGACCCCGAGCCCTACTGGCGGGCCTACACCGAACGGCTGCTGGGGGCCTGAGCCCCTCCCCGGGCACGGAGCCCGGGGAGGGGCTCGGGAACGGAGCCCCGGACTACTGGGGCCACTCCTCGGTCCAGCCGATGGACTCGTACAGCCAGTAGCGGAGCACGTCACCGGGCTCGGCCCAGTCGGCGTCCGCGGCCGCGGGCTCCACCACGGCCTCCTCGACGGAGAGCGGAAGTCCCGTCCGCGGATCGAGGAGGATCCGGTGTTCGGAACTGCCCAGATCGCCCCTGTCGACGTCGTAGGCCACACCCACGGCGGTCCGCCCGGAGACGTCGGTCACCCCCTCGAGCACGCGGACGCCGGGGATGTCCGCGAGCACGGCGTACACGCCCGCCCGCACGTCGGGCGGCAGCGGGTAGGGCAGCACGGACCGGACGGGTTCGGCCTCGTGCTGCGAGCCCGGGCCGCGGTAGCCCGTCCGCAGCATTTCCGCCAGTTCCGCGGGATCGGAGGGCAGCCGCCGGAGCTGTTCCACGGTCAGGTTCTGTGTTCCCAGGGGGAAGTCGGGGGACCGGGGTCCGTTCAGCACACCGTAGACACCGCCGGTCTCGGGGACCTCCCCGCTCAGGGAACCGCTCACCCCGGTCCAGCGGGTGGGGGAGCCGTCCCGTTCCCACGCCTCCCGGTCGTCCTCGGCCATCAGCGCCCAGTCCGCCGACACCGCACGGCCCACGGCGGACTCCCGCTCCATGTCCGTCCAGTTCTCTAGGGTGTGCAGTGCGTACACCCCGTAGCGGTCGCCCTCGGGCCCCACGCCCAGGGCGTTGCCGTAGACGACGCGCTCGTACCAGACCGGGCCGTCGGGCGCCCCGGAACGCGCGGCCTCGATCACGGGGGCCATGACCTCCGCCGCCGTGCGGTCACCGCCCCGGTCCTCCTCCTCGGAGGACTCGTCGGCGGGGCCCGCGACGACTGTGTCCGGGCCCCCGGCGGGAAACAGGACGAGGAAGGCGAACACCGCGGCCGCGACGAGCAGGGCCCCTCCGGACAGCGCCAGGGGGAGGAGCGGGTTCACCGGCCGGGCGCGGGGCGCGCGTTCCGAACCGCCCGGGCGCCAGCCCGTGCGCAGGGCCAGTTCCTCCGGAGCGGCTTCGGGGACGTCCGCCCTCAGGCGGCGCAGGTGGTCGAGCTCGTTCACCGGGTCTCCTCCTTGGCGGACGTGGCGGTCGCGGCGAGCGAGGCGCGCACCCGGGCACGCGCCCGATGCAGCCGGGAGCGCACGGTGCCCAACGGGATACCGAGGACCAGGGCGGTCTCCTCGTAGGTCAGCTCTCCCCAGGCGACCAGCAGCAGTACGTCCCGGTCGCCCTTGGAGAGCCTGGCCAGGGCCGCGGCCAGGCTGGTCGAGAGCGAGGTGGCGTCCACGCGTTCCGCGGCGCGGTCGGCGAAGCCCTCCATGACGGGGTCCACGCCGGTCCGGGCCAGGGCCCGGTACTGGCGCGTCTCGGAACGGTGGTGGCGGCGCACGAGGTTGGCGGCGATCCGCCACAGCCAGGGCCGGGCATCGGGCCGGTCGGGGTCGTAGCGGTGGCGCTTGCGGAAAGCGGTGTGGAAGGTCTCGGCCACCACGTCGTCGGCGTCCCGGCTTCCCAGGCGACGGGCGACGTAGCGGTGCAGGGCGGGCGCGTGGCGGCGGAAGATCTCGCCGAACAGTGCCGGCTCCTCCAGTGAGCGCAGGATGACGTCCGCGTCGGGTTCAGAGCCCTCGGGCGCGGTGGCCCGGGAGGCGCCAGCTGTCATGGGGGATCCCATCGCGTGGCGTGGTCTCGGGGGTGGTCTCACACCGGTAGTAGCCCGATCCCCCGAAGAGGGTTCGCGCGATTCCGAGCCATCGCCGTGTGACGGTGGTCACCGTCCGCCGTCGCGGGCCCGGCCGCTCCGCTCTCCCCAGCCCACCGGCGGCAGCGCGTCCCGGCCGCTCCCGGTGCTCTCAGGCCCTCGGCTCGGGCACCGGCCCGGCCGCCGGGGCGGCCCGCCCGGACAGCAGTACCGACAGGCCCGCCCAGCCCACGTCCGCCACCGTCATCACCAGACGCGAGAGCACCGCCACCACCAGCGCGGCACCGGCGTCCACCACCGGGGCCAGCGCCACCACCAGGACCGCCTCGCGCACCCCCAGCCCGGCCGGGGCGAACACCACCAGCAGACCGAGCGTCCACGCCAACGCGTACGCGCCCACCGCCGGCCCCAGCGACCGCAGGGGGTCGCCGCCCACGCCGCAGACCAACACCCACACGTGCAGCCCCAGCGGAACCCACGCCACCAGGGTCCACCCCACCGAGGCGGCCACCGCCCGGCCCCGCACCTCCAGGGGTCCGGCCTCGGCCACCTCCCGGAACCGCGCGAACGGACGGGCCGCCAGCCGGATGCCCCAGCCCACCACGCGCGGGTGCAGCGCGGCGAGCAGCAGCGGCGCCAGCGCCAGCGCCCACCACCAGCGCCGGGCCGCCTCCGCCGACGACAGCGGCAGGGCCACCCCGGCCACCGCCAGGCTCACCGCGACCGTCACCGCCACCGCGAGCAGGGTCGCCGCCGCGCCGCGCGACCGCGGCACCCGCCAGTCGCGGGCCAGTTCCACCTGCGCCACGAAGGCCCACACGGAGCCCGGCAGGTACTTGCCGAGCTGTCCCACGAACATCACCCGGGCCGCCGCCCGGCGGGGCAGGGGAGAGCCCATCCCGGCCAGCAGAGCCCGCCAGGCGAGCATCTGCGCGGTCAGACCCGCCATGCCCGCCAGCACCGCCGCGGGCAGCGCCCACAGCGGCAGCGACGCGGCCGCCTCGCGCGCCTGCGCCCAGTTGGCCCACAGGGCCCACCCCGCGCACACGCACACCAGCAGCACCAGCGCCCACCGCACCCAGGGGGAGTTGCGCAGCCGACTCAGCACGTGGTCCCCTTCTTCCTCGTCCCTGCCGACCCTACGCCGTCCGGCCCACACGCCCGGTCCGCGCCCCCGCAGCGTCGGCGCGGCCGACGACCGTTCCGGCCGCGGTGACGGTCCGCACACCACGGGTGGGACCGGAGGTGCGTGCACACGTGCGAAGAGGCCGGGGCGTAGGGTGCGCTCTATGAGTGGTGCGAACGACCCGGCCCCCGTCCCCTCCCCGACCCCGTCCGCCATGCGCAGGGCACTGGCCCGCGCCAGGGACGGCAAGGCCCTCGACGTCACCGAGGCGGAGGTGCTCCTGCACGCCCGGGGCGAGGACCTGGAGACCCTCCTCGAACACGCCGGAAGGGTGCGCGACGCGGGCCTGGAGGCCGCGGGCCGCCCCGGCGTCATCACCTACAGCCGCAAGGTGTTCCTCCCGCTGACCCGCCTGTGCCGCGACCGCTGCCACTACTGCACGTTCGCCACGGTGCCCGGACGCCTGGAGGCGCCGTTCCTGTCGCCCGACGAGGTCCTGGAGACCGCCCGCCGGGGCGCGGCGATGGGCTGCAAGGAGGCCCTGTTCACCCTCGGCGACCGGCCCGAGGACCGCTGGCGGCAGGCGGCCGAGTGGCTCAACGCCCACGGCTACGACGACACCCTGTCCTACGTCCGGGCCATGGCCATCATGGTGCTGGAGGAGACCGGCCTGCTCCCGCACCTGAACCCCGGCGTGCTCAGCTGGGCCGACTTCCAGCGGCTCAAACCGGTGGCCCCGTCCATGGGGATGATGCTGGAGACCACCTCCACCCGGCTGTTCACGGAGCGGGGCCAGGCCCACTACGGGAGCCCCGACAAGGACCCGGCGGTGCGGCTGCGCGTGCTGGAGGACGCTGGCCGCTCCAGCGTCCCCTTCACCACCGGCATCCTCCTGGGCATCGGCGAGAACACCGCCGAACGCGCCGAGTCGATCTTCGCGATGCGCGGGGCCGCCCGGAGGTACGGGGGCGTCCAGGAGGTCATCGTGCAGAACTTCCGGGCCAAGCCCGCGACCGCGATGATGCACCGGCCCGACGCCGAACGCGAGGAGATGGCCGCCGCGATCGCCGTCACCCGCCTGGTCATGGGCCCCAAGGCGCACGTGCAGGCGCCGCCCAACCTCATCGGCGCCGAGCACGGCGGTGTGGACGAGTACGGGCTGATGATCCGCGCGGGCATCGACGACTGGGGCGGGGTCTCCCCGCTGACCCCCGACCACGTCAACCCCGAGCGGCCCTGGCCGCAGATCGACGACCTGGCCGAGCGCACCGCCTCCCACGGCTTCACCCTGCGCGAGCGGCTCACCGTCTACCCCGAGTACGTCCGGGCGGGCGAGCCCTGGCTGGACCCGCGCGTGGCCGGGCACGTGGCCGCGCTCGCCGACCCCGAGACCGGGCTGGCCCGCGAGGACGCGCCGGTCGTGGGCCGCCCCTGGCAGGAGCCCGAGGCGGTACTGGTCTCCTCGGGGCGCACCGAGCTGCACACCGAGATCGATACCGAGGGCCGCACCGGCGACCGGCGCGGCGACTTCGACGCGGTCTACGGCGACTGGGACGAGCTGCGCCCGGGCGTGGACCGCGAGGGGGCCGCCCCGCGCAGGTTCGACCCCGACATCGCCGCCGCGCTGCGCAGCGCCGAGGCCGATCCCGCCGGGCTCTCCGACGACGAGGCGCTCGCCCTGCTGCACGCCGACGGACCCGAGCTGGAGGCGCTGGCCTCCCTGGCCGACCGGGTGCGCCGCGACGCGGTCGGCGACGACGTCACCTTCGTGGTGACCAGGAACATCAACTTCACCAACGTCTGCTACACCGGCTGCCGGTTCTGCGCCTTCGCCCAGCGCCGCACCGACGCCGACGCCTACACGCTCTCCCTGGAACAGGTGGCCGACCGCGCCGAGGAGGCGTGGCGTGCCGGGGCGACCGAGGTGTGCATGCAGGGCGGCATCCACCCGGACCTGCCCGGCACGGCCTACTTCGACATCGCCGCGGCCGTGCGCGAGCGCGTCCCGGACATGCACGTCCACGCGTTCAGCCCGATGGAGGTCGTCAACGGGGCGGCGCGCGCCAACCTGCCGGTGCGCGAGTGGCTGCTGCGCGCCCGGGAGGCCGGTCTGGGCTCGGTGCCCGGCACCGCGGCCGAGATCCTGGACGACGAGGTCCGCTGGATCCTCACCAAGGGCAAACTGCCCGCCAGCGAGTGGATCGAGGTCATCACCTCCGCGCACGACCTGGGCATCCCCACCACGTCCACGATGATGTACGGGCACGTGGACTCGCCCCGGCACTGGGTGGCGCACATCAAGCTGTTGCGCTCGCTCCAGGAGCGCGCGGTGGGGCGCAACGGCCGCCGCGGCTTCACCGAGTTCGTGCTGCTGCCGTTCGTGCACACCAACGCGCCCATCTACCTGGCCGGGCTGGCCCGCACCGGGCCGACCGTGCGGGAGAACCGGGCGGTGCACGCCCTGGCCCGCCTGCTGCTGCACGGGCACATCGACAACATCCAGTGCTCGTGGGTCAAGCTCGCCGAGGACACCTGCCGCCAGCTGCTCGCCGGCGGGGTGAACGACGTGGGCGGAACCCTCATGGAGGAGACCATCAGCCGGATGGCCGGGTCGGGGCAGGGGTCCTTCAAGACCATCAGCGACATCCGCGCGCTGGTCGAGCCGACGGGCCGCCCGGTGCGCCAGCGCACCACCACCTACGGCCCGGTGCCGGAGGAGCGCGTACGGGCCGCCGAGGCCAGCGACGGCGTGGCGCCCAGCCTCCTGCGCCCGACGCTGCCCCTGGTGTAGGGCCGTGGGAGGGGCCGCCGATCTCCCGGCCCCGCCCGTGGAGGCGCTTCCGTGCGAGGGCCTCCACGGAGGGACTTCCGCGCGGAGGCGCCTCCGGGTATGAGGGCGGCCCGTCACGGGTCGGGAGTGTGTGACGGGCCGCCGGGGCGCCGCGTGCGGTGAGGAGGGGGAGCCGGGGGTCCGCACGCGGCCTGTGTGGTGGGCGGAGGGCTAGCAGGCTCCGACGAGGCGCCAGACGCCCCACTCGCCGGTGGTGCCGGGCTCCTCGCCCTGGGTCCACCACTGGGCGCGGTACTCCGAGCCGCGGTGGGAGACCACGTCGCCGCCGGTGTAGACGGTGCCGGACGACCACGCCGGGGCCGAGCAGTCGCCGGGTTCGCCGGTCGGCTCGTCCGTGGGCTCGTCGGTGGGGCCGCCGCCGTCGCCCGGGCCGCTGCCCAGACGGGCGGAGAGGGTGTCGGCGAAGGCGTAGCCGCTGGTGGCGTCCCAGTTGACGGACCAGGTCATCACGCCGCCGATCGGGCCGTAGGGCGTGCCCGGCGAGAAGGAGCCGCAGTTGGTCCCGGCCTCCAGGCAGTCCAGGGCGCGGACGACCTGGCTTGGCGCCATGTAGCCGCCCCCGGCGGCCGAGGGCACCGCGGGCAGGCCCAGGCCCACCTGGCCGGGGCTCAGGCCCATCTCCAGCTGGATGCAGGCCAGAGCGGCGAGGAAGTCGGGGGTTCCCTGGTGGTACACCTGGCCGTCGCAGCCCAGCATGGAGCCGGAGTTGTAGTACTGCATGTTCACGATGGTGAGGATGTCGGAGATGCTCGACGCCAGCTTGTAGTACTCCCGGTCCGGGCTCTGGAAGTCGATGGTCTGCGGCGCCATCGTGATGATCAGGTCCGAGCCCGTCCTGCCGCGCAGGTCGCGCAGGGCGCTGGCCATGTACTGGGCGTTGATGCCGTGCTCCAGGTCGATGTCGACCCCGTCGAAGCCGTACTCGTTCATCAGCGCGTGCGCGGTGTCGGCGAAGTTGGCCGCCTGGGTGGCGTTGGTGACGTTGACGTGGCCGAGTTCGCCGCCCACGGAGATGATCACCTTGCGCCCCTGGGACTGCAGGGCGGCGATGTCGGCGCGGAACTGCTGGTCGGTGTAGCCGCCCAGCTCGGAGCTGGCGAGGTTGAAGGTGATCCCGCCGTCCCGGGAGGGGTGGTTGTCGGCGAAGGCGACGGCCACCAGGTTGTACGCGCCGGGGATCTCCGACAGGCGCATCACCGTGGAGCCGTTGTCGAAGTTGTGCCAGTATCCGGTCAGCCACTGGTCGGACTGCTGCGCCTGGGCGGTCGCCGACACGGTCTCCACCTCGGTGGGGGCGGGGGAGAGCTGGGTGAAACCGGCGACGAGCCCGGCGGCCAGGAGCGCGAGCGCGCCCGTCAGGGCGGCCCTGGCGCCCTTGGAGTCTTTCCTGCGACGGTGCTTGAGCATGTGGGGGTGCTCCTTTCGTCGAGCGGGGGAGACGAAGGAAGGCTCGGGGGAGCCGTCTAATTGTTAGGAAACCTTAAAGTTGTCTTCCTGGCGCGTCAACGGGAATCGTAAAGAAAGTTTGTAGTTTTTGGGAACTCAGTACCGATCACCACTCCCAGGAGCCACACCAGAAACGCGTTTCCGTGCTCAGTGCGGTCCCGTTCCGGGGTCGCGAATGTCCAGCTCCCGGCTCATCTCCTGGAACACCTCGTGGTCGATCTCGCCCTCGCGGTACATCGTCAGCAGCGCGTCCCTGCGCGCCTGGGTGATCTGGGCGTGCACCGCCCTGCCGCCGTCCACACGCTCCCGGGCCGACCCGTCCCCGTCCTCCAGCAGGGCCCGCACCCTGCCGAGCCGCCTGGTGTACACGCCCCGCAGCGACTCGGCGGTGCGCTCGTCCACCTCGCCCTCGCGCAGCAGCTCGTCCACCCGGTCCAGGGCCGCGCAGCCCATCCGCTCGTCCGCGCGCAGGAACTCCCGCTGCCGCACCCTCTCATCGGTCATCCCCAGGCGCCGCAGCAGCGGCGGAAGCGTCATCCCCTGGCCCACCAGGGTCCCCAGCACCACCACACCCGCCACGAAGATCAGTCCGCCCCGGTCGGTGAACGGGTCGCCGCCCAGCGTGGCGGGCAGGGACAGTGCGATGGCCAGCGAGATCGCCCCGCGCATCCCGCTCCACCCGATGACCACCCGCTCCCGGAGGTCGGAGGCCTCCAGGCGCGTGAACGGGACCAGGCGCCGCAGCGGGAACACCGCCAGCGTCAGCCCCATGCGCAGGGCCACCGCCGCGACCGTCGTGGCCAGCGCCACCCACACCAGGTCCAGGAGGGCGAAGTGCTCCCGCACCGCCGTGACGACCGCGTCCAGCTGCAGGCCCAGGATCACGAACAGCATGGACTCCAGCAGGCCCACGAGCGTGCTCCAGATCGTGCGCCCGCTCGCCCGCACGCGCGGCGGCAGCAGGCCGTCCCCCCGGGTACCCAGGTAGATCCCGGCCACCACGGCCGCCAGCACCCCGGACAGCCCCGCCATCTCCGCCGGGACGTAGGCCGCGAACGGGGTGACCAGCACGACCATCAGCTGCAGGGAGGGATCGCTCATCCGGCTCCGCGACCACGACACGGCCAGCGCCACGACGGCGCCGTAGAGCAGGCCGCCCGCCACCACCCTCACCAGCTCCACCAGACCCTCCTCGGGGGTGAGCGGATGGGACATGGCGGTCACGGCCAGGGTGAACAGGGTCAGCGCCACCCCGTCGTTGATCAGGGACTCGCCCTCCAGCACGGTCAGCACCCGGCGCGGGGTGCCCACCCGCCTGAGGATCGCCGAGGCCGCCACGGCGTCCGTCGGGGCCACCGCCGCCCCCAGCGCGATCGCCGCGGGCCAGCCCACCGAGGGGATCAGCAGGTACACGATTCCGGCCAGACCGAACGCGGTGGCCAGCGTCATGCCGACCGCCATCACCACGATGGGCCGCAGCTGCTCGCGCATGTCCTTGGGGGAGGAGAAGAACGCGGCGTTGTAGATCAGCGGCGGCAGGAACACCAGCAGGATGACCTCCGGCGGGATCGACAGGGAGTGCATCCACGGCACCGCGCCCACGGCCATCCCCAACAGCACCAGCACGACCGCGCCCGGCGCCCGCAGCCGCCCCGCCACCAGCTGGCCGGCGATCACCGCCATCACGACCACCAACGTGGCGACCACGTACTCCTCGACGGACACCGCGCCCTCCCCCGCTCCCGGCCGCACCAGCATGACGCCGCGCGGGGGAGCCGCCCGACCGGACGCGCGGGGAGCGGCCGTAAGGGGGAGAGGAGGAGGGCGCGGTCAGCGCACGGCCACGAAGTCCTCGGGGTCGCGCGGCGGCCGGTCCCGCGGCGCCTCGGCCGCGTGCCCCACGGCCACCGCGCCCATCGGCTGCCAGTCCCCGGGGACCTCCAGCACCTCGCGTACCACGTCCGGGCAGAACATGGTCGAGGAGATCCAGGCCGAGCCCAGCCCCTCCATCGCCAGTCCCACCAGCAGGCCCTGCACCCCGGCGCCCATCGCCACCAGGAACATCGACCGCTCGGCGTCGGCCCGGCGCGCGTCCGGGTAGGGGTGCGCGCCATCGGCCGCCAGGAAGGGCACCACCAGGTAGGGGGCCGCGCGCAGCACGTCCCCGCGCCGGGTGCGCCGGGCGATCTGCTCCTCGGTGAACCCGTCCCCGCGCAGGTCCGCCACCCACGCCCGGAGCATCGCGTCCAGCAGCCGCCCGCGGGTGCGCGCCGACTCCACCAGCACGAACCGCCACGGGGTGGTGTGGTGCGGTGCGGGCGCCGTGACCGCCGCGGCCACCGCACGGCGCACCGCGGCCGGGTCCACCGGGTCGTCGGTGAACGAGCGCACGGTCCGCCGGGCCGGGACCACGTCGCGCGAGCCGTACCGGAACAGGTCGTCGTCGGCCGGACGGACCAGCGCCGCGGCGCCCGGGCCGTCATCCTCGGTGAGCAGCGCGCCCAGGCCGCTGACCACCGCGACCGGCACCCCGTTCGTCTTGCCCTTGACGAGTTCGCCCGCGGCGGCGATCTCGTCGGCCACCGCGTTGACGGTGGCCTCCATCAGGTTGCCGTACGTGTCGGTCGTGCCCCGCAGGTCCTGCACGGGGGGCAGCCCCGCCGCGCCGATGGCCACGTCGGTCTGCCCCAACCGCCACGGCCGTCCGAAGGTGTCGGAGACGATCACCCCCACGTTCACGCCCAGGCGCTCGCGCAGCCCGGCGCGCAGGGCGCGGGCGGAGGCGTCGGAGTCCTCGGGCAGCAGCAGGACCGTTCCGGGTTCGACGTTGGAGGCGTCCACCCCGGCGGCGGCCATGACCAGCCCCTGCCGGGTCTGCACGATCCCCGTCCGGCCGGTCCGCGCGACCACCCGCACGGTCTCGGCCGCGACGGCCTCCTCCCGGTCCATACGGCGGGCGCGGCCCTCGGCCTTGCTCACGATCTTGGAGGTGACGACGAGGATGTCGCCGTCGGCCAGCGGGGTTCCGGAGGCGGTCACGGCGTCGGCGACCAGGGCGGTCAGGTCGTCGCCCGGGCGCACCTCGGGAATGCCGGCGAGCCCGCGCACGCGCACCTCGGGGCTCATCCGCGCTCCCCCTTCCCCGCCGCGAGTTCCACGGCCAGGTCCACGGCGGCCCGCGCGATCGCCTCGGTGGCCTCGGGGCCGCTCATGTACAGCGGGCGCGAGCGCACCTCGATCCCCTCCACCTCGGTGCCCGCGTCGGCCTCGTCCACCAGCCAGCCGTCCAGCAGGTCGGCGCCCAGGTACCCGGCGACCGCGCCCGCGCTGGTCTCCACGCCGACCGCCCTCAGGCAGGCGTCGGCCATGCCGCGCACGGGCGCGCCGCCGATGATGGGGGAGACGCCCACCACGGTCTTGGCGGCCATGGCCTCCCGGATGCCGGGGACGCCCAGGACGGATCCCACGCTGACCACGGGGTTGGAGGGCGGCAGGATCACCGCGTCGGCCTCGTCTATGGCCTTCAGCACACCGGGGGCGGGGGAGGCCTCCTCCGCGCCGACGCTGACGATCCGCTCCGCGGGCAGCGCGGCGCGGTGTCGGATCCACCACTCCTGGAAGTGGATCGCCCGGCGCCCGTCGCCGTCGTCGACCACCACGTGCGTCTCGACCTGGTCGTCGGTCATGGGCAGCAGCCGCACCCCCGGCTTCCAGCGGTCGCACAGCGCCTCGGTGACCGCGGAGAGGGGGTACCCGGCCGCGAGCATCTGCGCCCGCACGATGTGGGTGGCGGTGTCGCGGTCGCCCAGGCCGAACCAGGTGGGCTTCATCCCGTAGGCGGCGAGTTCCTCCTTGACGGTGAAGGTCTCCCCGTCCCTGCCCCAGCCCTGCTCCTCGTTGATCCCCCCGCCCAGGGTGTACATCACCGTGTCCAGATCCGGACAGATCCTCAGTCCGAACAGGGTGATGTCGTCACCGGTGTTGCCGATGACGGTGATGCTGCCTGTGCTCTGCTCCTGGGGGGTCCCGGCGCCGGTTCCGAGCACGGCCCTGAGACCGCGAAGAAAGCGCGCGCCGCCGATACCGCCAGCCGGTACGACTATCCGCATGCGTCCAAGTCTGGCAGGCTGGGGGCGTGTATGAACCGTCTGCCCCGCCGCGGGCGCGGATCGTACGTGACCGTTCCGGTACCGGGTGTTCGTGAACTCCGGCGGCGGCGGTCGCCATCCCACCCTTCGGCCCGGCCGGTGTCCCCACTGCTCCCGCCCGGACGCGGCCGATCCACCTGACAGCCCGACGCCGCTTCCCCCGACGTGACGGCGGAGCGGCAGCAGTAGAGGGGAACCTCTCTTGAAGAACGAAACACTGGAACGCCTGCGCCTGCCCGGGGCATGGGTGCTGATCGGAGCGGTGGGCGCGTCCATGCTCTCCGGCCTGATCCGCCTCATCGCGGGTTCGACGTACCCGGACTCCTTCGCCGGGTCCATGAGCGGGGCGGCGGGCAGCTTCTTCGGCCTCCAGGTCGTGATCCTGCTGGCCGCGGCCGTCGCCCTGGTCCTGACCAGCGAGCGCACCCGCCCCTCGGCGCAGCCGATCGTGCTCATCGCCCTGGTGATGAGCGGCGTGGGCCTGCTGTTCGCCCTGGTCAACCTGATCACCGAGTTCGTCTGGGCCTCCCAGGCGGGCAACGTCGGCCTGGGCTTCGCGGGCTTCGTGTCCACGCTCGGCTCGGGCGCCGTCCTCGGCATCCTGGGCTTCGCGCTGCTCAAGGCCTTCAACGACCCCGCCCTCGTGCCCCGGGCGACCCCGCAGCAGAACGCCTACCCGCGGCAGTTCCCGCCCGCGACCGGCGCGCAGCAGTCCTTCGCCCAGCCCGGCTACCCGACGCAGGACCCCTCCGCCCAGGCCGCGGCCGACCCCGCTCAGGCCGCCCAGCAGGGTTACGGCCACTACGGCGCGGACGCCTCGGGCCAGCAGCAGGCGGCCTACGGCCAGCAGTACGGTGTGGACCCGGCGGCGCAGCAGCAGTACGGGACGGGTGCCCAGCAGGGTTACGGCCAGTACGGCGCGGACGCCTCGGGCCAGCAGCAGGCGGCCTACGGCCAGCAGTACGGCACCGACGCCGCCGCGCAGCAGGGGTATGAGGCCGCGCAGCAGCAGGCGGCCTACGGTCAGCAGTACGGTGTGGACCCGGCGGCGCAGCAGCAGTACGGGACGGGTGCCCAGCAGGGTTACGGCCAGTACGGCGCGGACGCCTCGGGCCAGCAGCAGGCGGCCTACGGCCAGCAGTACGGCACCGACCCGGCCGCCCAGCAGGGGTACGACCCGGCCCAGCAGCAGGCCGCGTACGGTCAGCAGTACGGTGTGGACCCGGCGGCGCAGCAGCAGTACGGGACGGGTGCCCAGCAGGGTTACGGCCAGTACGGCGCGGACGCCTCGGGCCAGCAGCAGGCGGCCTACGGCCAGCAGGGCGAGTACTCCTACGACCCCTCCCAGTACGCGCCGCAGGGCGCCGAGCAGCAGGGCGCCCCGGGTGAGCAGGCCGCCCAGGACGCCATCCAGTACGGCTGGTACCAGGGCGCCGACCAGGGCCAACAGGCTCAGGACACACCGTCCGAGGGCGGAATTGATCCTTTCTTTAACTCCGGTGAGAACACCGGTGGAGAGACGCCCGGACAGGGCGGGGGACCGTACGGAAACCAGTACGGTTCGGGACCCGGATACGCCTCTGACCAGCAGGGACAGGGCGGAGCCGGTGACCAGCAGGGCTGGTACGGAGGCGACGACAAGCGTTGAACCCGGACCGGGGGCCCGCGCTCCCCTCCGCCTTGGAAGGCCGTGAATCGTGTGGTAATCCGCAGAACGGACATCACGGGACTGCCGCCGGCGGTTTGCCTCGTGATATCCAGGGGACGACCACGCAGGGCGCTTGACTCTCAGCAAGCGACCCTCGTGTAATTTCAAGGTGGGATTGCACCCGGCCCGGGGGACGAAATGGGCCGGGGAGATCTATGGGGGGCAACAGGAGGTGCGCATGAGCGAGGTCATCCCGCTGGCGCACGGCTCGGACGAAGATCTGGGCTGGCAGGAACGTGCCCTGTGCGCGCAGACCGACCCGGAGGCGTTCTTCCCCGAGAAGGGCGGCTCCACACGGGAAGCCAAGAAGGTCTGCCAGTCGTGCGAGGTACGGGCGGAGTGCCTGGAATACGCGCTGGAGCACGATGAGCGCTTCGGTATCTGGGGGGGACTCTCCGAACGCGAGCGCCGCAGGCTCAAGAAAGCCGCCGGGGGAGATTTCGATTTCCTGGCGGACATGCTCTAGGACCGCGTACAAGGCGCGCGTCCGGGCCCCTGGCCCGGGCGCGCGTTTCTCGTGTCAGGGCCCGCCCGCGTCCCCGCCGACGGGCACCCCGCCACCGGCGCCGATCCCCCGATACGGGCTGCCCGGGGCCCGATATGGGCTGACAGGGGCCGCCCGGGGCGAATAGGTCCGTGATGATGCCGGGTGGCGTATCGTGATGTCCCGCGCGGCCGCCGCGCCCGGTGCGCGCCCGCCCCCGCCGGCCCTCCCGGTCGGCCCCACGGACCCGACGGGGTCGCCCCTTCTCCCGGAGAGAATCCACCACAGCCGTGCTTGACCAGGACTTCGCCCGACACGTCGTCACCGCTGTCATCGTGTCCCACGACGGCGCCCGCTGGCTGCCCGAGACGCTGTCGGCGGTTCGGGCCCAGTCCCGGCCCGTGCAGCGCGTCGTGGCGGCGGACACCGGAAGCACCGACGGCAGCGCCGACGTCCTGGCCGAGTTCCTGCCCTCCGACGCCGTCGTCGGACTGCCCGCGCGCACCGGTTACGGCGACGCCGTCCGCGCCGCCCTGGACCTGTCCCGCTCCACCCGCGCCGTCCGGGGCTTCGACGAGGACGCCACCGAGTGGATCTGGCTCATCCACGACGACCTCACACCCGAGCGGGACACCCTCGAACACCTTCTCGCCGCCGCCGACCGCGACCCGCGCGCCGCCGTCCTGGGCCCCAAGCTGCGCGACTGGTTCGACCGCCGTCTCCTGGTCGAGGCGGGCGTGACCATCGACGGCGCGGGCCGCCGCGAGACCGGACTCGAACAGCGTGAGTTCGACCACGGCCAGCACGACGGCACCCGCCAGGTCCTGGCCGTGTCCAGCGCGGGCATGCTCATCCGCCGCGACGTGTGGGACCGGCTCGGCGGCTTCGACCCCGCCCTGCCCCTGTTCCGCGACGACATCGACTTCTGCTGGCGGGTGGGCGGCGCCGGGCTGCGCGCCCTGCTCGTCACCGAGGCGGTCGCCTACCACGCCGAGGCCTCCGCCCGGCGCCGCCGTCCCATCACCGCGACCCGCAACCACCCGCGCCGGGTGGACCGCCGCCACGCCGTCTTCGTGCTGCTGGCCAACCTGCCGATGGGCGGCATGCTGGCCGCGCTGGTCCGCAACTCCGTGGCCTCGCTCCTGCGCGTGGTGATGTACCTGCTCATCAAGCAGCCCGCCAACGCCCTGGACGAGGCCGCGGCGATCACCCTGGTGTACCTGCGGCCCTTCCGCCTGGCGCGCGCCCGCTTCCGGCGCCGCCGCGACCGCCGCCGCACCTACAGCGCCATCCGGCCCTTCCTGGCCCGCGGTGTGGCCCTGCGCCAGTTCCACGACGCGGTCACCGGCCTGCTGTCCGGCGGGTCCGTGGGCGACACCCCGGGCCGCCACCAGGCGGTCACCGTCCCACCCGCCGCCGAGGAGGAGGACGACGGGCCCACCGACAGCACGAGCTTCGTGCGCCGCGTGCTCCTCAAACCCGGAGTGCTGCTGGTGCTCGGCCTGACGGCGGTCACCCTGGTCGCCGAGCGCTCCCTGCTCTTCGGCGGCCTCCTCGCGGGCGGGGCGCTGCCCCCGGTCGCGGGCAACGCCGGCGACCTGTGGGACCTGTACTTGTCCAGCAGCCCCGACAGCGGCCTGGGAACCGCCGAACCGGTCCCGCCCTACGTCGGCCTGCTCGCCCTGGCCTCCACCCTCACCCTGGGCCAGCCCTGGCTGGCCGTCACGATCCTGCTGCTGGGCTCCGTGCCCCTGTCGGGGCTGACCGCCTACCTGCTCGCCCGCGAGGTCCTGGGCTTCCGCCCCGCGCGCCTGTGGATGGCCGCGGTCTACGCCCTGCTGCCCGTGGCCACCGCGGCCGTCGCCCAGGGCCGCCTGGGCACCGCCCTGGTCCACGTCCTGCTCCCGCTGGCGGGGCTGCTGCTCGTCCGGCTCGTGTCGATGCCGCCCCGGCCCTCCCGCCGCGCGGCGTGGGCGCTGGCGCTGCTGCTGGCGGTGGCCACCGCGTTCGTTCCGATGGTGTGGCTGCTGTCCCTGGTCACCGGCCTGCTCGTGGCCGTGGCCTTCGGCCACCTGGGCCGCCGGATCTACGTCAGCCTCGCCCTGAGCCTGGCCGTCCCCGTCGTGGTACTGCTGCCCTGGTCCCTCGAACTGCTCCTGCACCCGACCCTGTGGCTGCTGGAGGCGGGGCTGCACCGCCCCGAACTGTCCGACCCCGCGGCCACGCCCGGAGAGCTGCTCATGCTCTCCCCCGGAGGCCCCGGCACACCGCCGTTCTGGGTCACCGCCGGGTTCGCCGTCGCCGCCCTGTCCTCCCTGCTGCTGCTCCGCAACCGCATGCTGGTGGCCGCCGGGTGGTCCCTGGCGCTGTCCGGGATCCTCGTGGCCATCCTCACCAGCCGGGTGGTGATCGAGCCCTACTACGGCGGCCCCCCGGCCCCCGTCTGGCCCGGGGTGGCGCTGTCCTTCGCGGCCACGGCCGTGCTCCTGTCCGCCGCGACCGCCGCGCGCTCCTTCGGTGAGATGTTCCGGACCGGCGGCCCGCGTCGCGCCTTCGCCCTCACCGTGGGCCTGCTCGCCCTGGCCACCCCCGTCTGCGCCGCCTCCCTGTGGGCCTGGGAGGGCGTGCCGGGGCCGCTCACCGGCCACGCCGCCCCCGTCGTCCCCGGCGCGCTGTCCAGCGTCAGCGGGGACGGGACCCGGCCGCGCACCCTCGTCGTCACCTCGGACGGCCAAGGCGCCGTGGACTACGTCGTGGTGCGCGGACGCGAGCCGCGCCTGGGCGAGGAGCGCCTCGTCCCCGACGAGTCCGTCCGCCAGACCGTCGAGCGGGCGGTGGCGGAACTCACCGCGGGCCAGGGCGGCAACCAGATGCACACCCTGGCCGACCTCGGCGTCCAGTACGTGCTCTACCCCCGCCCCCGGGTCGGCGGCCCCGCCGACGTGACCATGGTCGACACCCTGGACGGCACGCCCGGGCTCGAACGCAGGTCGCTGTCGCGCCACTACGCCCTCTGGCGGCTCAACGCGCCCACGGGGGCGCTGCGCGTGGTCTCCGAGGACGGCGGCCGGGCCGAGGCCCTGACCGTCGAGGGCCCGGGGACCGAGATGACCGCCGAGGTCGGCGAGGGCAACACCGGGCGGCGGCTCGCCCTGGCCGAGACCGCGGGCGGCGGCTGGCGGGCCACCCTCGACGGCGCCGAGCTGACCCCCGTGGCCACCGAGAGCGGCACCCAGGCCTGGTCGCTGCCGGTCGAGGGCGGACTGGTACGGGTCTGGCACACCGACTACGTGCACGTGGCATGGCTGGTCACCCAGGGGCTCCTGTTCCTGGCGGTGGCGGTCCTGGCCGCGCCCGGGGTGCGCACCGAGGAGGAGGCGCGGCTGATCGCCGCCACCCCCGCACCCCGGCCGCGCCGGCCGGAGGGGCTGCGCGTGACCTCGCGCCGCCGCCCGCGCTCCGGCGGCCCGGAGGCCGGCACCGGGTCCGACGGCTCCGGCGAGGCGGATGGGGCCGATACGCGGGACGGGGGCCGTCGGCGCGGTACGCGCGGTACCAGGCGCGCCGCCGGACGGCGCCGCGCGGGCGGCAGGCGCAGAGCGGGTGACGGGGACGCCGGTGCGTCCGGGACCGAGCGGGAGGAGTAGGCCGTGCGGCTGATCGTGGAGAACCGGTTCGCGCTGTTCGGTCTGGTCGCGCTGGCCCTGGCCGCACTGTTCGGCATCGCGTCGGTGACCGGGCCGGTGACCGCCGAGCTGGGCGTGACCGAGCCCGGCACCGTGCGCCCCGACCAGGCGGTGCGGGTGTGCCCCGCCCCGCACGAGACCGGGAACAGCTCCGTGTCCGCGTTCGCCCCCCGGGTGAGCCGGGACGACGAGGGCGAGCTGTGGGCCGAGCCGATGCCCGCGGCCCCCGCCGGGGAGGACACGGAGGAGGACGCCGAGTCCCCCGGAGACGCGGCGGGCGGCGGGGAGGGCGGGGGTTCCGCCGGCACCCCGGGCGCGACCCTCGGCGCGGAGCTCACCGAACCCGGACGCGTGTGGAGCGCCGACACCAGCGAGGCCGAGACCCCCGCCGTCCTGCGCGCCGAGGGCTCCCTGGCCTCGGGGCTGGACTCCGCCCAGACCACCCTGTCCGAGGGATCCGCCACCGAGGTGCGCTGCGTGGAGCCCTCCATCGGCACCTGGTTCGCCCTGCCCGGCGGGGACGACACCGAGGGAATGCGGCTGGACTCGCTCACCGCCCGCCTGGCCAACCCCGAGGAGTCCCGGGCCACCGTGAGCGTGGACGTCTACACCGAGGGCGGTCCCGCCTACTCGACCGAGAGCCGGGGCATCGCGCTGGCCCCGGGGGAGACGACCGGGCTGGACCTGACCGAGCTGGTCCGGAGCACCAGCGCCGTCGGGGTGCACGTGCGCACCAGCACCGGGCGGGTCGCCGCCTCCCTGCTCGCCGAGCACGCCAGGGGCCACACCGACTGGGTGCCCCCCACGGCCGCGCCCGCCCGGGAGCACGTCGTTCCCGGGGTACCCGGGGGCGACGGACGGCGGAGGCTGCTCCTGGCCGCTCCCGGCGAGGAAGCCGTCGAGGTGCGCGTGCACACCGTCACCTCCGCCCCGGAGGAGGGCGCCGAGCCGGAGGAACCGGAGGACGGGCAGGGCGCCGGTACCGCCGAGGACCCGATGGTCGTCACCGTGCCCCCCGCGGCCTCGGCCTGGGTCACCCTGGAGAGCGCCCTGGGCGGGGAGCCGGGCACCGTCGTGGTGGAGGCGGACGCGCCCGTGGTCGCGGGGTTGGCCGCGGAGGCCACCGACGACGAGGCGAAGGTGGTGGAGACCGCCTACACGTCCGCGGTGCCCGCGCTCGACTTCCCGCTGGAGACCACCGCGGTCCTGCCCGACGTGCCCGAGGGCGCCGACACGGAACTGCTCCTGGGCGCCGTCGCCGGGAACGCCGTGCTGATGGCCACCCCGATCGGAGCCGACGGCACCCAGGGGGACGCCGTGCGGGTGGAGGTCCCGGCCGGGACCACCGCGGTGTTCGGGACCGGGGACGAGGACTGGCGGGCGCCCTCGGAGACCGACGCCCGGGGCGGCTACACGGTCCGCCTGGAGCTCCTGGAGGGTTCCGCGCCCGTGCACGCCGCCCGGGTCCTGCGTGACGGCGACGCTCTGAGCGTGCTGCCGCTGGCGCCCGCCCCGGTGCGGATCGCACTCCCCGTCGTACGCGACAGCATGGCGGGCGTGGTTCCGTGACCGTCGGCCCCGGCGGCCGGTCAGCCCTCCGGGTCGACCGACTCCGGTTCCACGCCGAGCAGGTTGGCGACCTCCTCGACGACCGTCTCGTGGACGAGGAGGGCCATCTCCTCGGGGTCCTTGGTCCGGATCTCCACCGGACGCCGGTACACCACGATGCGGGCCCGGCCCGAGGAATCGGTCTCCAGGCGGGAGAACGGTATCGCCTCGGTCAGCGGCCCGCGGGGCGGGACCGGGGGGACGTCCTCCACGAGGAAGTCGACATTGGCCAGTTCGCGCGCCCACAGGCGTTCGAGGCGTTCGACGGCGTCCAGCACAAGGTCGTCGAAGGCCTGCGCTCGGCTGCGGAAAACCGGCAGGTCAGACGGCACGAGAGGACCGCGGATGCCTCGGCCTCGGCGGTCCCGGCGCCGCACTCGGTCTGGTTGGCCACTGGAAAGGCGCACTCGTCGCACACTTCGAGACTAAGCCATCACGCGCCCCGCGCGTAGCCCCGGCGGCCCCGAAAGCTCCGGAGGGGTCCCCGTGCCGCCCCGGAGCGGCACGCGGGGAGGCGCCGAAGAGACGGAAACGGACCAGCTCATGGAACGATGCTGGCGTGTCCCTCAGTAAAGGCATACAGTCGAACGCTGTGAGCCCTGTTCGACGCTGCTCCCGTACCGCCTGCAGGCAGCCTGCCGTCTTCACGCTCACGTACGTCTACGCAGACTCGACGGCCGTCCTCGGCCCGCTCGCCGCCTACGTGGAACCGCACTGCTACGACCTCTGTGCCGTGCACGCCGACCGGTTGACGGCCCCGCGCGGATGGGAGGTCGTCCGGCTTCCCGTCGAGACGGCGGGCGGCGGTCCCGGCAGCGACGACCTGGAGGCCCTCGCGGACGCCGTACGTGAGGCGGCCCGCCCGCCCGCCCGCGACAACGCCTCCGCCGGCGAGGTCGGCGAGGGCGCCGAGACGCTGCGCCGAGGGCACCTGCGCGTGGTCAGGTCCGACTCCGGCCGCGGAGAACAGCCGCCCCGCTCCCAGGGCTGAGACCGGGCCGGGAGACACCGCCGTGTCCGCTCCGACCCGAACACCGCCTTTCGGGCGCCCGAGCCTGTGCCGGGGGACACTGGGGCGCCGCGGGGTTCCCGCGCGGACGCCTTGCTAGTTTTGTACCGCGCGCGGCCCGGCCGCGCGGGACCGAACGCGGAGCAGAACCGACCTGGCCGGAGAAGACGTGGCTGACCTCGCAAGCATCTTCAAGGCATACGACGTGCGCGGCGTGATCCCCGACACGCTCAACGCGGACATCACGCGGGCCATCGGGGCGGCCTTCGCCCGTGTGGTCGGAGGCGACGCCGTCGTGGTCGCCCATGACATGCGCCCCTCCTCACCCGAACTGGCCGCCGCCTTCAGCGAGGGCGTGAACAGCCAGGGCCTGGACGTCGTGTTCGCCGGACTGGGCTCCACCGACATGCTCTACTACGGGTCGGGCCACCTGGACCTGCCCGGCGCGATGTTCACCGCCAGCCACAACCCCGCCGAGTACAACGGCATCAAGATGTGCCGCGCCGGAGCCGCGCCGATCAGCGGCGAGACCGGCCTGGACGAGATCCGCCGCCTGGCGGAGGAGAGTATGGCCGGCCCGAAGGCCTCCGTCGGGGGCGGCGGGGGGCGACGGGAGGGCGTTCCCGCCCACGACGGGCCCGCCGGGTCCTTCACCGAGCGCGACCTTCTGTCCGGCTACGCCTCCTACCTGCGCGAGCTGGTCGACCTGTCCGGCATCCGCCCGCTCAAGGTGGCCGTGGACGCGGGCAACGGCATGGGCGGCCATACCGTCCCCGCGGTCCTGGGCGAGGGCCTGCCGCTGGAGATCGTGCCCCTGTACTTCGAGCTGGACGGCACCTTCCCCAACCACCCGGCCAACCCGCTGGACCCGGACAACCTGGTGGACCTGCAGGAGAAGGTGCGTCAGAGCGGGGCCGACATCGGCCTGGCCTTCGACGGCGACGCCGACCGCTGCTTCGTGGTGGACGAGAACGGCGACGCGGTCCCGCCCTCGGCCATCACCGCCCTGGTCGCCGCCCAGGAGCTGGAGCACGAGCCCGGCGCCACCATCATCCACAACCTCATCACCTCCAACGCCGTCCCCGAGATCGTGCGCGAGAGGGGCGGCAAGCCCGTGCGCACCCGCGTCGGCCACTCCTTCATCAAGGCCACCATGGCCGAGACCGGCGCGATCTTCGGCGGTGAGCACTCCGCCCACTACTACTTCCGCGACTTCTGGCGCGCAGACACCGGCATGCTCGCGGCCATGCACGTGCTGCGGGTGCTGGGCACCGACGACCGCCCGCTCTCGCGGATCGCCGAGGAGTACTCGCGCTACAGCGGGTCCGGCGAGGTCAACTCCAAGGTCGCCGACGCCTCCGATCGCATGGCGGCGGTGCGCGCGGCCTTCGCCGACCGGGACGGGGTCACCGTCGACGAGCTCGACGGCCTGACGGTCTCCCTCCCGGACGGTTCCTGGTTCAACGTGCGCGCCTCCAACACCGAGCCGCTGCTGCGGCTCAACGTCGAGGCGCCCGACGAGGCGGGCATGGCCGCCCTGCGCGACGAGGTGCTGGCCATCGTCCGCGCCTGAGCGGGCATCATGGTGGGGAGGGGCCGCGCGGCGGACCCTCCCCCACCCACCACACGAGGAACGAGAACATGAGCACGAAGATCGACGGCTGGCTGCTGGAGATCCTGGCCTGCCCGCAGAGCCAGGCGCCGCTGCGCCACGACCCCGAGACCGACGAGCTGGTCTGCGACGAGAGCGGCCTGGCCTACCCCATCCGGGACGGCATTCCGGTCCTGCTGGTCGACGAGGCGCGAAAAATCGGTTGATCCGGAAGGGAACGCCGCGGGCCCTCCAGCAGTCATAACGTGTGTGTCAGGGCGTGAGCACCCCTTTCGGCCATGGCGGGGCGCATCCTCGCGTTCCCCGCAACCCGTACCCTGGTGCTGCGCTTCCCCCGCTCACGACGACCTCCCTGGAGGACACTGATGCCCGGTCCCGAACCGCTACAGCCGAGCGATCCCTCCGCGTTCGGTGAGTACCGCGTGACCGGACGCCTCGGCAAGGGCGGCCAGGGCATCGTCTACCTCGCCGAGGACGCCAACGGCGACGAGTTCGCGGTCAAGGTCCTCAACGACCAGTGGTCGCGCGACACCGACCTGCGCAAGCGGTTCGAGAAGGAGGTCCGCGCCGCGCAGAAGGTCGCCTCCTTCTGTACCGCCGCGATCATCGACGCCCAGCTCGACAGCGACCCGCCCTACGTGGTCAGCGAGTTCGTCCCGGGCCGGGACCTGCAGGAGAGCATCGCCAAGGGCAGCACCCAGCGGGGCTCCACCCTGCAGCGGCTCGCGGTCTCCACCGCCACCGCCCTGGTCGCCATCCACCGGGCGGGCATCGTCCACCGCGACTTCAAGCCGGGCAACGTGCTGCTGGGGCCGGACGGGCCCCGCGTCATCGACTTCGGCATCGCCCGGGTCGACGACGGCACCGCGACCATGACCAACTCGATCGTCGGAACGCCCTCCTACATGGCGCCCGAGCAGATCGAGGGCCGCGGCATCACCGACAAGTGCGACATCTTCGCCTGGGGCTGCGTCATCGCCTTCGCCTCCACCGGCCGCGCGCCCTTCGGCTCCGACACCGTCCCCGCGGTCGTGCACCGCGTGGTCAGCGCCCCGCCGGACCTGACCGGCATGGACGAGTCCCTGCGGCCGATCGTGGAGCAGTGCCTGGACAAGAACCCGGACAACCGGCCCAACGCCCAGACGCTCCTCATGCGCCTGCTCGGCCACGAGGGGCCCGATGAGTCCGCGCCCTCCGCCGACGACGCCGTCCGCCAGGGCGAGCGGATCGCCCAGACCGGCCTGCTCACCGGCGGCCAGGTGCCCTTCCGGCCCCAGCAGCCGCACACCGGTCCCCAGGCGGGCGCCGCCGCCTACCCGGCGCCGGGCACGTCCACCCCGCGTCCCGGCCTGCCCGGCCACCCGGGTACGTCGAACCCCCGCCCGGGCCTGCCCGGCCACCCGGGTACGTCGAACCCCCGCCCGGGCCTGCCCGGCCACCCGGGTACGTCGAACCCCCGCCCGGGCCTGCCCGGCCACCCGGGTACGTCGAACCCCCGCCCGGGCGTCCCGGCCTACCCCTCCCCTCCGCACGGCACGCCGCACGCCCAGAACGCGATGGTCAACCCGAACCAGACCTACGCCCGCCCCGCCGTGCCGCGGCAGCCCGTACCGCCCGCCGCGGGGCAGGACTCCGTGCTCCAGCAGAGCTGGATCATCCCGGCGGTGCTCATCACCATCGTGATCCTGCTGCTGGTGCTGTTGCTGCTCTTCCTCAGCAGCTGAACCGGACCCCGCTCCGCGCGGGGCCCGCCCGGGGCCGAGGGCTCAGACCCGGGTGAGCTCGTTCATGGCGCGCGAGACGGCCTCGTCCACGAGGTCGCGGATCTGCGGCCAGCGGTCGTCCACGCAGTCCGTGGGCATCACCGTCACGCTGTCGGCCCCGGACAGGCGCAGCGCGTCGCGCACCCCCTCCGGGGTGGTCATCCGCGCGTCGGCGGTGACCGCGAGCACCCCCGTGCGCGGGCTCCCCACCTCCTGCACCACCACGAACAGGCACAGCGAGGCCTCGCCCACGACCAGCTCCAGGGCCGTCCACCAGTGCGCCGCCCCCGGGGTGAGCAGCGTCCCGGCCACGGTCGCCGCCGCCGTGCCCGGCTCGGCGTCGTCGGACCCCCCGGAGAAGACCGACGTGCGCGCCCGCGGATCCAGCGCCCGCAGGATCAGGGCGATCGACTCCCGCCGCGAGCGCACGTAGTCCAGGACCCGGCGCCGGGTCACCGCGGCCAGGGGCGAGACCGGGGAACGCGGCTCGGGCACGGGCTCGGGCGTCCAGCTGAGCTCGTCCAGCAGCGCCCCGGTGACCAGCCGCGCGAAGTGCCGCACGAGCCCGGCCAGGCGCTGGTCGGGGTCCGGTCCGGTCCGTGGCGGCGGGGAGGCGGGATCGGGCAGCAGCGGCGGGAAGTCCGCCCGGCGCAGCACCAGCGAGGCGAGCAGCCACGGCAGCGCCCACCGGTGGGGCTCGCCCTCCGAACCCAGATCGCCCAGCACCGCCGCGCACTCCGCGTAGGTGTGCGCGGCGCGCACCACGGGGTGCGCGGGCACCGACGCGGCCCGGGCCACCCGCAGCGCCTGCTCCGGGTCCAGGGGGCGTCCGGGCGCCCGTGAGGAGCAGCCCGGCGGCAGGGCTCGGGTGCGTTCGGCCAGTTCCGCGACGAACTCGGCGGTGACCGGCTGCCCGGAGGTGCCGTCCACGGAGGTGGACACCACCAGCTCCTCCAGGGCGGGGCCGCCGCCCAGCTCCTGGACGCGGCGGCGCGTCAGCTCGCGTCGCGCGGCTCCGCGCGCCTGCCGCGGCTGGCTCTGGCGGTGCTGGGCCCAGATCGCCCGCAGCCGGTCGGCGTCCGTGAGGTCTTCGCGCACCAGGACCGGAATCCGGTCCAGGTCCGCGCCGCAACGTAGGGTATCCACGCTGACTCCGTAGCCAGTGGGGAGACCCCCAAAACATGCCGGAGGGTCCTGGGCGGTGGCCGTTACCGGCCGCGTCCGCATGTGAACCCGGGGTGTCGGGGCCCGCGGTCCACGCCTCCCGGACGGCCGGATCCTCGGTGCCCGGGACGACGGGGGACGGGGATGTCAGGCCCGGCGGCCGTGCAACAGCCGCATCGCCTTCTCCTTCTCGAAGTCCAGTGCGCGCGTGGGCGCCGCCGCGAGCCGGCCCAGCCGCTCGCCGTGCGCGCGCACCCGGGCCAGGACCTCGGGTTCGGCCAGGACCCGCAGCGCGAAGGCCAGCGCCGCGGGCGGGATGTCGAACTCGCGCTCCAGCTCCAGGCCCAGCGCGATCGTGCGCAGGTCCTCCTCGGTGAAGCGGCGGTGCCGGTGCCCGCGCCCGGTGGGCTGCTCCTGGGTCCGGGGCAGCAGGCCCAGGCCCTCGCGGTAGCGCAGCATCCGCGCCGTGGTGCCCACCCGTTCGGCCGCCGCCGAGATGGGTACGGGTCCGGGCGGCCACGGGGACCGGTCGGGCGGGGTGCGGGCGTCGTCGAGGGCGGCCATGGACGCGACCCTAACCGAAGTCCGCGCCGAACGAGAGCAAATCTGACACTGAACTGTCAGTTTCACTCCCGGGCCGTGGCGGCGGGCCTAGAATCGGGGGCGCAACGACCATCACGAGTGAGGAACGCATGGCTTTCGACTTCAAGGTCGCCGACCTCTCCCTGGCGGCCTTCGGCCGCGACGAGATCCGGCTCGCCGAGCACGAGATGCCCGGCCTCATGGCCACCCGCGCCGAGTACGGGGACAGCAAGCCGCTCCGGGGCGCCCGCATCATGGGCTCGCTGCACATGACCGTCCAGACCGCGGTCCTCATCGAGACCCTGGTCGCCCTGGGCGCCGAGGTGCGCTGGGTCAGCTGCAACATCTTCTCCACCCAGGACCACGCCGCCGCCGCGGTCGTCGTCGGCCCCGACGGGACCCCCGAGGACCCCAAGGGCGTGCCGGTGTTCGCCTGGAAGGGCGAGACCCTGGAGGAGTACTGGTGGTGCACCGAGCAGGCGCTGACCTGGCCGGGCGCCGAGGGCCCCAACATGATCCTGGACGACGGCGGCGACGCCACCATGCTCGTCCACAAGGGAGCCGAGTACGAGAGGGCCGGGGCGGTCCCCGACCCCGACAGCGCTGACAGCGAGGAGATGGGCGTCTTCCTGCGCCTGCTCCGTGCCAGCCTGGAGCGCGACGCCACCAAGTGGACCGAGATCGCCAAGGGCATCCGCGGCGTCACCGAGGAGACCACCACCGGTGTGCTCCGCCTGTACGAGATGCGCCGCGAGGGCACCCTGGCCTTCCCCGCGATCAACGTCAACGACTCGGTCACCAAGAGCAAGTTCGACAACAAGTACGGCATCCGCCACTCGCTGCCCGACGGCATCATGCGCGCCACCGACGTCCTCATCGGCGGCAAGGTCGCGGTGGTCTGCGGCTACGGCGACGTCGGCAAGGGCGCGGCCGAGGCGCTGCGCGGCCAGGGCGCCCGCGTCGTGGTCACCGAGATCGACCCGATCAACGCCCTGCAGGCGGCCATGGACGGCTACCAGGTCACCACCCTGGAGGACGTGCTGGCGACCGGTGACATCTTCATCACCACCACCGGCAACTTCAACGTCATCATGGCCGACCAGATCGCCCGCATGAAGCACCAGGCGATCGTCGGCAACGTCGGCCACTTCGACAACGAGATCGACATGGCGGGGCTGGCCAGGGTGCCGGGCATCGTCAAGAAGGAGATCAAGCCGCAGGTCCACGAGTGGACCTTCCCCGACGGCAAGTCGGTCCTGGTGCTCTCCGAGGGCCGTCTGCTCAACCTGGGCAACGCCACCGGCCACCCCAGCTTCGTGATGTCCAACAGCTTCACCAACCAGGTCATCGCGCAGATCGAGCTGTTCACCAAGCCCGACGAGTACCCGACCGACGTCTACACGCTGCCCAAGATCCTCGACGAGAAGGTCGCCCGGCTGCACCTGGACGCGCTCGGCGTCAAGCTGACCCAGCTCACCAAGGAGCAGGCCGCCTACATCGGCGTGGACGTGGCGGGCCCCTACAAGCCCGACCACTACCGCTACTAGGGTCCCCGGCCCACCGCTCTGGGCGCGCGTGCGCGGGACGGCCGCACGGCCGTCCCGCGCACGCCTGTCCGGGCCCCACCGCACCACCAGGCCCGACCAGCACGAATCCGGTGAGCACATGGGACTTCCCCCGCACGAGGTGGCCGACATCGGCCTCGCCCAGGCCGGCGTCCGCCGGGTGGCCTGGGCCGAACGGTCCATGCCGGTGCTGCGCAGCGTGCGCGAGCGCTTCGCCGCCGAACGCCCCCTGGAGGGGCTGCGGGTGGCCGCCTGCCAGCACGTGACCGCCGAGACCGCCAACCTGCTGCGCGTCCTGCGCGCGGGCGGCGCCCAGGTGTGGCTGGCGGCGTCCAACCCGCTGTCCACCCAGGACGACACGGCCGCGGCCCTGGTCGCCGAGTACGGGGTCTCGGTGCACGCGTGGGCCGGGATGGACCCGGCAGCCTACGACCGCAACCTCGTCACGGTCCTGGAGTCGCGCCCGCACCTGCTGCTCGACGACGGCTGCGACCTGGTCAACACGGCCCACCTGGTCCGCCCCGACCTGCTCCCGGGGGTGCTCGGCGGCTGCGAGCAGACCACCACCGGGGTGATCCGGCTGCGCCGCATGAGCGCCGAGGGAGAGCTGCGCCTGCCCGTGGTCGCGGTCAACGACACCGCCACCAAGCGCATGTTCGACAACCGCTACGGCACCGGCCAGTCCACCATCGACGGCATCCTGCGGGCCACCAACGCGATGCTCGCCGGGCGCACCGTCGTGGTCGCCGGGTTCGGCTACTGCGGGCGCGGCCTGGCCGAACGCGCCCGCGGCATGGGTGCCCGGGTCGTGGTCACCGAGGTCGACCCGGTCAAGGCCCTGGACGCGGTCATGCAGGGCTACACGGTCACCACCATGGCCGAGGCCGCCCCGGTCGGGGACGTCTTCGTCACCGTCACCGGCAACCGCGACGTCATCCGCGCCGAGCACCTGGCCCGGATGAGGGACGGCGCGATCCTGGCCAACTCCGGCCACTTCGACCTGGAGATCGACCTCCCCGCCCTGGAGCGCGAGGCCGTGGAGGTCAACCGCGGGGTGCGCGCGCAGGCCGACGAGTACGTGTTCGCCGACGGGCGCCGCGTCCTGCTGCTGTCCGAGGGGCGCCTGGTCAACCTCGGCGCCGCGGAGGGCCATCCGGCCGCCGTCATGGACCTGTCCTTCGCGGTCCAGGCCCTGACCACCGCGTGGCTGGCCCGCAACGCGGCCGACCTGGAACCGGGCGTGGTGGAGGTGCCCGTGGAGACCGACACCGAGGTGGCCCGGCTCGAACTGGCCGCGCTCGGCGTGCGCATCGACGCGCTCACCGCCGACCAGGAGGCCTACCTGCGCTCCTGGCACCCCTGAGCCGGCCAGCCGGGCTAACGCCCCGGCTGACCCCACTGCCCCTGGGACCGGCCGTACGCCTGGCCGCCGTACGCCTGGTAGCCGCGCGGCTGTTGGCCGCCGGTCCGCTGTCCGCCCTGGGCCCGCCAGGCGTCGATCTCGTGGCGGCGGCGCCGCTCCGCGAGCACCGCGGCCAGGTAGTAGGGCGGGGTGGTGCCGGGCGGCGGGGGCGGGCTGACCTGGGCGGCCACCGCGTTGGCCAGCCGGGTGCCCATCTCGTGGCGGGTGTGCTCGGCCAGCTCGCCGTACCGGAGCACGTACTGGCGAGCCGACGCGGCGGTTTCCGGGGACAGCCGGGACAGCTCCAGGCCCGAGGCCCAGCCCGCCAGGTGCGGCGGCATCGGGACGACCTCCTCGCGCCGTCCGCCGGTGCGCTCCTCCACGACCATCGTCCCGGCCACGAAGTCGCCCACGCGGCGCCCGTCGCGGTTGACCATCGAGGTGATCAGGGCGACCACGCCGAACAGCGTCCAGATCTCCACGAACGCGGCCAGGGCGCGGCCCAGCGCCTGCCGGAACCGCTCCGGGGAGCCGTCGGTGCCCACCACGCGCAGACCCAGCGCCATCTTGCCCAGGGACCGGCCGCGCGAGACGGTCTCGAAGACCGTCGGGTAGCCGATCAGGACCAGGACGGTGCCCGTCAGGGACACGGCGGCGGTGATCGCGGGGTCCAGCCCGCGGGCGACCCACACGCCCAGTACGCCCAGCGCGATGAGGGCGATGACCTGCACGAGCATGTCGATGGCCAGGGCCGCGGCCCTGGTGGCGAAGCCGGCCGGGCGCAGGTCGAGGACGACCGCGTCACCCGTGACCAGCGGGGTCGCGCCGTACACGTCCCCGCGCGCGTCGCCGTTGCCGGGATGGGACACCAGCACTCGCTCCCTCAGAGCTGTCCGAAATCGTCCCCCCGACACTACCCGCAGGCGGGAACGGCCGTTCGCGCCGGACCGGCTTCGGCCACCGCCCCGACCGTGCGGCGGCCCGCGGGCGGCCGGTACCCGCGACCGCCCGAACCGATAGGGTCCGATGCGTGGATATCGACGTGTTCGCCGCGGCGCACGCCCGGGAGTGGGAACGGCTGGACGAGCTGGTGCGCAGGCGCCGTTCGCTGAGCGGGGAGGAGATCGACGAGCTCGTCGACCTCTACCAGCGCGTGTCCACCCACCTGTCGGTGGTGCGCTCCTCCGGGCAGGACCCCGCCCTCGTGGGCAGGCTGTCCGCGCAGGTGGCGCGGGCCCGCTCCGCGGTGACCGGCGCGCACGCCAGCGCCTGGCGCGACGTCGGCGGGTTCTTCACCAGGGTCTTCCCCGCGGTGCTCTACCGGCTGCGGTGGTGGTGGATCGGCACCTCCGCGGGCACGCTCGCGGTCGCCGGGGCCACCGCCGCCTGGATCACCGCCAACCCCGACGTGCTGCACTCCCTGGGCTCCCCGGAGCACGTCGCGCAGTACGTCGACTACGGGTTCGCGAACTACTACATGGAGAACCCCCGGGGCTCCTTCGCCGCCCAGGTGTGGACCAACAACGCGTGGGTCTCGGCGCAGGCGATCATCTTCGGGGTGGCCCTCGGGCTGCCGACCCTGGTGGTCCTGCTGCTCAACGCGGTCAACGTGGGCATCGCGGCCGGGATCATGCTGGCCCACGGCGAGGGCGGCGTCTTCTTCGGGCTGATCCTGCCGCACGGCATGCTGGAGCTGACGGCGGTCTTCGTCGCGGGCGGGGTGGGCCTCAAGATCGGCTGGACGATCATCGCGCCCGGCGACCGGACCCGGATGCGGGCCCTGGGGGAGGAGGCCCGCGCCGCCATCGCGGTGGCCCTGGGCCTGGTGGCGGTGCTGTTCGTCTCCGGCCTGATCGAGGGCCTGGTGACCGGCAACGCGGCGGCGGGCGTCCTGCCGATCCCGGTGGCCCTGGGCATCGGCGCCCTGGCGGAGGTCCTGTTCCTGGCCTACGTGTTCACGGTGGGGAAGAAGGCCTACCAGGAGGGCGAGACCGGGGACATCGAGAACGCCCCCGCGGCCGTCCCGGTGGCCTGACCGCCCCCTTTCCGGCGGGACACCCCGTGGCGTGGTCCGCGGCTGCGGGCGCTGACACCCCCGCTGGTTCACCGGCTCGCACAGCGGCTTCGAGGACCGCCGCGCCGGAGAAGGCGTTGCCGCGGGACTCGGGGAGGGGTCATGCTCCCCTACCGCCCCGTACGCGGCACCCGCCGGCAGACGTCACCGCCCTCGGGGCCCGTCGGGGGAGGAACCCGTGCGGGCCGCGCCCGGGGCGGCCCGCACGGCCCCTACAGGCGCCCCTGGGCCTTGAGGCTGATGTAGGCGTCCGCGAGCGCGGGCGCGATGTGCTCGGGGTCGGCGTCGACCACCTCCACGCCCATGCGGCGCAGCTCGGCGGTGACCCGGCGCCGCTCGCCCAGCGTCCGCTCGGCCGCCGCCGCCCGGTACAGCGCGTCCGCGCCGCCCCGCTCGGCGGCCATCCGGTCCACCGCGGGGTCCCGGACCGCCGCCACCAGCAGCAGGTGCCGCGAGGTCAGCGCGGGCAGCTTGGGCAGCAGCCCCTCCTCCAGGGCCGCCGCGTTCAGGTCGGTCAGCAGCACCACCAGCCGCCGGGCCCGCCCCTGCGTGCCCAGGACGGTGCTCACCAGGCCCGCCGGATCGGACTCCACCAGCTCCGCCTCCAGCGGCGCCATGGCCTCCACGATCCGCCCGACCTGGCTGCCCCGACCCGAGGCGCGCACCTGCGCGCGCAGGCGCCGGTCGTAGGCCATGAAGTCCACCCGGTCGCCCGCCCGGCCCGCCAGCGCGGCCAGCAGCAGCGCCGCGTCCATCGCGTGGTCCAGGCGCGGGGTGTCGCCCACACGCCCGGCCGACGTGCGCCCGGTGTCCAGCACGATGAGCACCCGCCGGTCCCGTTCGGGCCGCCACGTGCGCACCACGACGCCCTCGCCCCGGGCCGTGGCCCGCCAGTCGATCGAGCGCACGTCGTCGCCGGGCACGTAGTCGCGCAGCGAGTCGAACTCGCTGCCCTGCCCGCGCACCATCGCCGTGTGCTGGCCCTCCAGCTCGCGCAGCCGGGACAGCTTTCCCGGCAGGTGGCGCCTGCTGTGGAACGGAGGCAGCGTGCGCACCGTCCACGGCGCGGGCAGCGTCCGCTGCCTGCCCGCCAGTCCCAGCGGGCCCACGCTGCGCACGGTCACCCCCGCGGCCCGGGCGTCGCCGCGCCGGGTCGGAGTCAGGGTGGTGCTCACCCGGCGCCGCTCCCCGGCCGGCACCCGCAGCCGCTGGCTGCGCGGCGCGGCGTGCGAGCTCGGCGGCCAGGCGTCGCGCACCGTCGCACGCAGGGGCCGCCGGGTGGGGTTGGCGACGGTCACGCGCACCGTCGCCGACTCGCCCAGCCGCAGAGAGGTCTCGCCCTCCCGGGACAGGCCCAGCGCCTTGGGGCTGGCCGCCAGCAGCACGTCCGCCACCAGCAGCACCGCCAGCAGGCCCAGCGCGATGGCGGTCACCGCCGCTCCGAGAAGTCCGGACAGTGCCACCGCGGCCGTCGCCGCCAGCGCCAGCAGCACCGCCCGTCCGGTCACCACCATCAGCGCGGCACCGGAACGGAGGCGAGCACCCCGTCCAGGATTCCGTCGGTGGTCGCCCCCTCCAGCTCGGCCTCGGGCCGCAGCGAGATGCGGTGCCGCAGGGTGCCCTTGGCCAGCGCCTTCACGTCGTCGGGGGTGACGTAGTCGCGGCCCGACAGCCACGCCCAGGCCCGGCTGGTGCGCAGCAGCGCCGTCGCACCGCGCGGGGAGGCGCCCAGCTGCAGCGAGGGGGACTGCCGGGTGGCCCGGCACAGGTCCACGATGTAGCCGAGGACCTCGGGGGCCGTCCGCACCCGCTCCACGGCCAGCCGGGCGGCCCGCAGTTCGGCGGCGCCCGCCACGGCGGTCACCCCGGCCGCGGCCAGGTCGCCCGGGTCGAACCCGGCCGCGTGGCGGCCCAGCATGTCCACCTCGGCCTCCCGGGGGGGCAGCGGCACCGTCACCTTGAGCAGGAACCGGTCCAGCTGCGCCTCGGGCAGCGGGTAGGTGCCCTCGTACTCCACCGGGTTCTGGGTGGCGGCCACCATGAAGGGCTCCGGCAGCGCCACCGGTTTGCCCTCCACGGTCACCTGCCGCTCCTCCATGGCCTCCAGCAGCGAGGCCTGGGTCTTGGGCGGGGTCCGGTTGATCTCGTCCGCCAGCAGCAGGTTGGTGAACACCGGACCCCGGAGGAACTCGAACTTGGCGGTGTTCTGGTCGTAGACGAGCGAACCCGTCACGTCGCCCGGCATCAGGTCGGGGGTGAACTGCACCCTCTTGTGGTCCAGGGACAGCGCCGCGGACACGGTGCGCACCAGCAGCGTCTTGGCCACGCCCGGCACGCCCTCCATCAGTACGTGGCCGCGGCACAGCAGTGCCACGACCATCGCGGTCACCGTCTCGTCCTGGCCCACGACCGCCTTGGCCACCTCGCGGCGCAGGGCGACCAACGCCGCCCGCGCCTCGTCGGCTGATGGCAGTGCCTCGGGTGTGAAGGCGCTCACGTGCCGTCTACCTCTCTCGATACCTCGGTGGTCGTTCGCTCGTTCGTGCGGATCGGTGTCACCGCAGCCTCCGGACGCGCTCGTCGAGTTCGTCGGCGAGCCGTACCAGCGCGTCGTCGTCGGCCGCGTAGGGGTCGGGGCGTCCCGGGTAGAACAGGGCCCGCAGGTGCGCCGGGTCGTCCCCGGTCCGCTGCGCGACGGCGGTCACGACCGCGTCGGGAGCGGCGTCCGCGGCCAGGCCCAGCCTGGGCGCCGTCCGCTCCAGGAACCCGGCGCGCAGCGCCGCCGCGGCCCGGTCCCGGGCCTTGCGCGACTGGTAGAGCCCGGCCCGGCCCTCGGTGGTCTCCGAGGCGCGCACCACCACGGGCAGCGCCTCGGGTACCAGGGCGCCCAGTCGGCGCCCCCGCCACACCGCCAGCAGGACCAGCGTCGCCGCCAGCGGCACCAGCGACCAGCGCAGGCCCAGCGGCAGCAGTTCCCACACGCTGGCGCCGGCCTCCTGCGCGGGCGGGTCCGGGCGCAACCACACCACGTCGTCGGCGGCCAGGAGGTTGAGGGCCAGCGCGGCGTTGCCCGCGGCGTCCAGCGCGGTGTTGGTCAGCGGCCTGCCGGTTCCCAGGACGGTGGTGGTCGCCTCCCCGTCGCGCACCCGGACCAGGGCGTCGCCGTCGCCGCCCGGGTAGCAGCCCACGGCGTCGGTTCCCGGGGGAGCCGTGTACAGCTCACCGGACATATGGGCGCTGCCCGCGGCCTCGGCGGCCGCCAGGCCGCACTCGGCCTCCCGGGGCGCCTCCAGGTCCAGGAACAGCCGGGGCTCCTCCCGGCCCGTCACCTCCACCCCGGGTGCGAAGGCCTCCAGCGACCGGATGGAGGGCTGGACCAGGACGGTGTCGGTGTCCCTCGCGGCCAGGGAGTCCAGTTCCCCGGGCAGCAGCCGATAGTCCAGGAAGACCACCAGCACGGCGCCGTCCCCTGCGCGGTCGAGGGCCTCCTCGGCCTCGGCCGAGCCGCGCACCACGTGCACGTCCCGGTCCTGTTCCAGCACGTTCACCAGGGCTCGCGTGCCGTCGGGGGAGACCGACTCCGGCTCCAGGCGGCCGGTCGGGAAGCGTTCGGTGCCCAGCGACAGCAGGACCGACACCACGACGAGCGCGGTGAGCAGCGCCGCCGGGACGCGGACCGACCGCCACACCCGCAGGGCCGGCGAACCGGAGGGCGGAGCACGGTCGGGCTCGGGCGCGCGGGGCGGCGCGGGAGCGGTGGCGGCGGTCATCCCCGCACCTCCTCGGCGGGCCGCGCGGCCCGCAGCCGCGCGTCCAGTTCACGCAGGGTCCCTGCGGAGTCCGCGGTGGCCGGACGGTCCCCGTAGGCCACGTCGTTGAAGATCCGCGCGCCCCGGTCCAGGGCCTCGGCCTCGCCGGGCAGCACCTCGGCGGCCTCCGCGGCCAGCTCCGTGGCGGTGCGCCCCGCCCGCGGCGCGATGACCGCCCGGTCCTCCAGGTCCACGCTGATCGCCCGCAGCCTCTCGGTGACGGCGGCGGCGAACTCACCCGCGGCCTCGTGCCGGTCGGCGGCGGCACGGTGGTCGTCGGCCGACATCGGCGTCCCCTCGTGGACGGGGGCGCCGACCGCGCGGCCCCGGGACGGGCGCAGCCAGACGATCAGCCAGACGACCAGCGCGGCGAGGACCGCCAGCAGCGGGCCCAGGACCACCCAGCCGCTGAGGCCCCCCGGCGCGCCCTCGGCCAGGAGCGCGAGGAGTTCGCTGAACCAGGCCAGGAAGCGGTCGATCAGGGAGGGCTCCTGCTCCCCGTACAGGGGGTCGCTCAGCTCCTCGGCGGCGCGGCGCCGACCCTCCTCCCGGGTCACCTCCCCGGGAGCGGCGGCCAGAGGTGTCCTCACGTCCGCGACTCCGGAAGGTAGATCTCCGGGCCCGCCTCGTAGCCCGCCCGCGCGGCCTCGTGCAGCCTGAGGTCCAGGCCCTCGCGGCGCATCCGCAGGTCCACGTAGAGCAGGGTGGCCACGCCCACGGCGAAGGGGGTGGTGAGACCGTAGACCAGCACGTTCCCGACGTAGACGACGGCTCCCGCCACCACGTGGGCCCAGACCTCCTCGGGGAAGAGGAGGGGCAGCACCGAGGCCATGCTGAAGGGCAGGCTCAGGATGCTGCTGACGACGGCGACGAGGAGGGCCGCGAGCAGGGCGATACCGAAGATCCGCCACCAGCTGCCCTGGGTCAGCCGCCAGGACCGGGCCAGGGACTCGCCCACGCCCAGGCGTTCGAGCACGATGACGGGCATCGCGAAGTAGAGGCGGATGTAGATCCACGCCGCCAGCGCCAGGCCGCCGAGCAGGCCCACCAGCCCCGCGACGATGACGATGGCGACTCCCGCCGCCTCGTTGGCGCCCAGGGCCACGACGACGCCCAGGAACAGGCCGCCGAACACCACGGCCCCGGCGACCAGGCTCAGGCCCAGGAAGATCAGCAGTTGCACGAGCGCCAGGCCGATGATGGGCCAGATGCGCTCCCGTACCGCCGCCCACGCCTGGGAGGGGCCGAGTTTGTGGCCCAGGACGGCCATCCCGACCACGGTGGTGAGCAGACCGGTGGCCAGCACGATCCCGGCCTGGCTCAGCAGGGTTCCGCCGTACAGGGCGACGATCGACCAGGTGCTGAAGGGGAAGGGGTCGTCGGGGTCGAACGCCGTCGGGTCGGCCGCGATCTGGTCGACGAACACCCCGTAGTCGGACATGTAACCGCTGAAGCCGACCGAGCTCAGGATGCTGGCGATCGCCATGACGATCAGCGAGAGCCCCACGGTGGTCTTGGGGTTGTGCCGCACCACCGAGAACGCGCCGTTGAGGATGTCGCCGAGGGACAGGGGGCGCAGCGGCACGACGCCGGGCTTGGGCGCGCGCGGCGCGCCGTACCCGTAGTGCGGGGGCTGCCCGGGTCCGGCGGGCTGGCCGTAGCCGGGGTGGTGGCCCTGACCGGGGGGAGCGCCGGGGGGAGGACCGTAGCCGGAGGACTGGTACTGGCCGGGCTGCTGCCACGGGGAGGCCTGCGCCGGGGCGGGGCCCGACCCGGGGGCGCCGCCGTACGGGGACCCTCCCTGGGGCCCGTACCCGTACTGCTGCCCGGCGGGGACCTGCCCGCCGTGGCCGGGCTGGTACGGGCCGGGCTGACCGTACGGCGCCTGGCCCCGGCCGTGGAGACCGTGTTCCCGGTCCTGGGGTGCCTGCCCCTGGCCGGGAGGGGCGAAGTCGGGGAGTCCCCGCCGCTCGTGCGGGGCGGGGCCGGTCCGGCCGCCGTCGGGCCCGGAGTCCGCGGCGGAGGAGGAGGAACCGGAGGGGTCCGGGGGACTCTGGCCGGGCGCCGCCCAGCTCTCCGGCCCGGCCGCACCGGGGGCGGCACCGCCGTCCGGGTCCGCCGGGGAGCTCCCTGGAGCGTTCCGGTGGTCGTCCTCCTGGGTCATCTGCCCCGCCCTCCATGGGGTTCGGTTACGCTGCGCAAGCGGAGTGGCGCCGTTTCCGGCGTCCGGGAAACCAACCTACCGGTCGGTTCCACCGGTGCTTGGCGCGGTTCGGGGCTATCCAGCGGGAACCGACCCACTTCATTCCTTTTGTATGCTTTCTGTTACTCATAGGCCCACTCGCGAAGGTCGCGCGGACCAGCTCAGCAGCGCCGACGCGCCAGTGGCCGAAACCGGCCCAGGCGGGCCGAAAAAACACCGACCACTCTCCCAACACCGCCCGAAGGTGGCAAGGTGGGGGACGGAGCAGTTCCTTGCGTCGGGGAGCAAGGGCACACCGAACGTATATGCCGCTTGAGTGTTTCCAGAGAGAGGAGTAGGCGCTGCGGTACCCGCCCGCGGGCGGGTGTGACGCCAGGCGCCGGACACACCGATGAAGGGACGTGTACTGGTTGTCGACGACGACCTCGCCCTGGCCGAGATGCTCGGCATCGTGCTGCGGGGTGAGGGGTTCGAGCCCTCGTTCGTGCATGACGGGGACAAGGCCCTGGAGGCCTTTCGCGAGACCAAACCCGACCTGGTCCTCCTCGACCTGATGCTGCCTGGGGCCGACGGGATCGACGTGTGCCGTCAGATCCGCGCCGAGTCCGGCGTGCCCATCGTGATGCTCACGGCCAAGAGCGACACCATCGACGTCGTCCTGGGCCTGGAGTCCGGCGCCGACGACTACATCGTCAAGCCCTTCAAGCCCAAGGAACTGGTGGCGCGCGTGCGCGTGCGCCTGCGCCGCACCGAGGAGCCCGCCCCCGAGGTCCTGCAGATCGGGGACATCACCATCGACGTGGCCGGGCACGCGGTGCGCCGCGACGGCGAGCAGATCAGCCTGACCCCGCTGGAGTTCGACCTCCTGGTCGCCCTGGCCCGCAAGCCGCGCCAGGTCTTCACCCGCGAGGTCCTCCTGGAGCAGGTCTGGGGCTACCGGCACGCCGCGGACACCCGCCTGGTCAACGTCCACGTGCAGCGCCTGCGCGCCAAGATCGAGAAGGACCCGGAGCACCCCGAGGTCGTCGTCACCGTCCGCGGAGTCGGCTACAAGGCCGGTACCGCCTGATCCCACCGAGCCGCACATGACCGCAGGTACACCCGAGGAGGAGCGCTCACCCTCCACGGGGCAACGGGCCGGCGCCCCCTCCGGGCCGCCCGCCTCGGGGGGACGCTGGCGCGACAGCGGCACGGGGCTCACGCGTGCCTACCTGTTCGCCCAGCGCGCCGCCCGCGCCCTGGTACGCGGCGTCCACACCAACTGGCGCCGCTCGCTCCACCTCAGGGTCATCTCCACCACCCTGGTGCTGTCCCTGGTGGTGATGGTGGGCCTGGGGTACGTACTCATCTCCCAGGTCCGCGGCGGTCTGCTCGACGCCAAGATCTCCACGGCCGTCACCGACCACCGCGCCGGACTCAACTACGCGCTCGCCGAACTCCAGGAGAACGAGGTCGGCGACCGCGACCGGCTGCTGTACAACATCACCAGCGAGCTCAACAGCCGCAGCGGTGACACCGGACTGTACGGCGTGGTCATCCTGCCCTCGGTGGGGGACGAGAACGGCTGGGCCACCGGCGACGCCAAGAGCATCCCCCCGCGCCTGGTCGAACAGGTCAACCAGTCCGAGGCCAGCGACCAGCAGTACCACACCTACACCAGCGTCCGGACCGAGCCGGACGGCGTGCGGGAGCCCGCGCTGGTGGTCGGCGCGCAGCTCACGCACGCCTACGAGCTGTACTACATCTTCCCGCTCCAGCACGAGCAGGAGATCCTCGACCTGGTCCAGAACACGGTCGCCCTGGTGGGCGTGCTGCTGGTCATCCTGCTGGGCCTGATCGCCTTCGTCATCACCCGCCAGGTGGTCAGTCCGATCCGGTCGGCCGCCCAGTCCGCCGAACGGCTCTCCTCGGGCGACCTCACCGAGCGCATGACCGTCCAGGGAGAGGACGACCTCGCCCGGCTGGCCCTGTCCTTCAACGACATGGCGGGCAACCTCCAGGAGAAGATCCAGGAGCTGGAGGAGCTCTCCAAGCTCCAGCGCCAGTTCGTCTCCGACGTCTCCCACGAGCTGCGCACCCCGCTGACCACCATCAAGATGGCCGGGGACGTGCTCTTCGACGACCGCGAGGACCTCGACCCCACCATGCGCCGCTCCGTGGAGCTGCTGCACAGCCAGGTGGAGCGCTTCGAGGAGCTGCTCGCGGACCTGCTGGAGATCAGCCGCCACGACGCCGGGGCCGCCACCCTGGGCGTGGAGTCGCTGGACATCCGCGACGAGGTGATGAAGGCCGTCGGCGACGCCGAGCAGATCGCCGAGCGGCGCGGCATCAAGGTCATCCTTCGCCTGCCCACCGAGCCCTGCACGGCCGAGTACGACTCCCGCCGGATCAACCGCATCCTGCGCAACCTGGTGGTCAACGCCATCGAGCACAGCGAGGGCCGCGACGTGGTGGTCACCGCCGCCTGCGACCGCGACGCGGTGGCCGTGGCCGTGCGCGACTACGGCGTGGGGCTCAAGGAGGGGGAGGAGCACCTGTGCTTCGACCGCTTCTGGCGGGCCGACCCGGCCCGCGTGCGCACCACCGGCGGCACCGGTCTGGGACTGTCCATCGCCAAGGAGGACGCCACGCTGCACGGCGGCTGGCTCCAGGCCTGGGGCATGCCCGGCCAGGGCTCGCAGTTCCGGCTGTCCCTGCCGCGCCGCTCCGGCGCCGAACTGCGCGGGTCCCCCCTGCCGCTGGTGCCGCCGGAGATCGCCCTGGGACGCGGGTTCGCCCCGTTCCCGGGGGAGGGCGGCAACGGCGCTCCGGCCCGCCCCGAGAAGGTCCCCGCCCGGGGCGAACAGGACGGCGAGGGCGGAGGCCGGCGCGGGAGCGCTGACCGCGACGGCGCCGCCGACCACCGCGAGGGCGAGGAGAAACTGTCATGAGAGGACCCCGCCGGTTCGGCCGGGCCGCGCGCGCCTGCCTGGCCGCGGCCGTGGCGGCCGTGACCATGGCCGCCTGCGCCACCGTGCCCACCGCGGGCCCCGTGGTCCCGGGTGACGGCAACGACTCCGGAAACGACCCCTACGGCGGTTACGTCCGGCGGCTTCCCGCCGGACCCCAGATCGGAGTGGGACCGGAGGGGCTGGTCAACGGCCTGCTCAAGGACATGGGCAGCTTCGAGGAGGACTACGAGGCGGCCCGCGAGTACATGCTGCCCGAGACCGGCCAGGCGTGGTCGCCGGACGGCACGGTCAAGGTCTTCCCCGACCTGGACACGATCGACATGGACACCGAGACCAGCGCCGACGGCCTGACCGCCACCGTGCGGATGCGCAGCTCGCTGGTGGCCACGATCGACGAGGACGGGCGCTACCTTCCCGGCGACCCCGAGCGCCTGCTCGACGAGACCTTCCACCTGGCCCGCGAGGAGGGCGACCCGGAGGGGGAGTGGCGGATCCAGAGCCTGCCCGACCAGCTCATCCTCAGCCAGCTCGACGTGGAGCGCACCCACCGGCCCTTCAACCTGTACTTCTTCAACCCCGAGGAGACCGCACTGGTCCCCGACCCCGTCTACCTGCCGGTGAGCACCGACGAACTCGCCAAGCGCCTCCTGCGCAGGCTCGTCGGCGGCCCCAGCGACTGGCTGGAGCCCGCCGTGTCCTCCTCCTTCCCCCAGGGTGCCAGCTCCAGCTTCGACGTGGACGACGACCGGGTGGTGGTCCGGGTGAGCGCGGCGGGCGAGCCCGACGAGTTCGGCATGGGCGCGCAGATCGCCTGGACGCTGCGCCAGCTCCCGGAGATCCAGGAGTTCACCCTGGTCGTGAACGGCTCCGAGGTGGACTTCCCCGGCGCCGAGGGGGAGAGGGCCGACCGGCCGCGCCCGGGCAGCCACTACTGGTACGAGGTGAACCCCGGGGCCACCAGGGCCGACATCCGGGCCTACTACTCGCACGAGGGCCAGCTGTGGTCGGCCTCGGACTGGGACTCCGAGACCCTCGGTGACGCCGAGCGCGTCCCCGGCCCCCTGGGCTCGGGAGAGGTACCGCTGGAGGGGTTCGCGGTGTCGCTGGACGAGGAGCGCGTCGCCGGGGTCACGGCGGGCGGCGGCGAGGTCGTCACCAGCCGGACCAGCCCCGGCGCCGCGGTCGAGGAGGTGCTGGCCGACGGCACCTTCACCGAGCTGTCCTGGGACGTCAACGGCAACCTGTGGGTGGTCGAGGAGATCGAGGAGCCGGACTCCGAGGAGGACGCCGAGGACGAGGAGGCCCGTGAGGAGGCGGAGGAGGTCGACCCCGAGACCCCGGGCCTGGGCGCCGACGCCGTTCCGGACTCCACCGTGCTGTGGCTGCTGCGCGGCGGCGAGGAGGTCGTGCGGGTGAACCTGACCGGCCTGGGCGGCGGTTCGCTGGTGCGGTTCCAGATCTCCCGGGACGGCACCCGGGCCGCGGTGGTGACCGAGGTGGACGGGCAGCGCTCCCTCCGGGTGGGCCGCGTGGTCGAGGACGCCGACGGGCGGGTCCACCTGGGCTCGTTCATCACCCTGGCCCGCGAGCTGGTGGAGATCACCGACGTCTCCTGGCGCTCGGCCGACCAGCTGGTCGTGCTGGGCAGCCGCGAGGGCGGCACGAGCCAGGCGTTCCTGGTCTCCCTGGACGGCGGGACGCCGTCCACCAGCGCGGGTGCCCCGGTCGCGAGCATGGTGACGGTCTCGGGAGCCCCGGGCCAGCCGCTGGTCGCCGGTTCCGACGACGGCAACATCTGGCTCTCCAACGACCTGTTCAACTGGGAGACCGTGGTGGAGGGCGGCTCGCCCTCCTACCCCGGCTGAACCCGGGGACCGTCCCTGCCGGATCCGCGGACGGCCCCGGCCGAGGCCGCGAGCCGTCCCGGCCCAACCCGCCGTGGGAGCGCGCCGAGAGCCCGGCGGCCGGACCGTCCACCGGGTTGTCCACAGGCGGGGGAAGGCCCTGGCGGGGGCCGGTCCCCGGCCCGACGCTGGAGGTGTGGACGACCTGACCCGCCGCCTCGGCACCCGCCTCCTCGGAGCGCCGCGACGCCTGTTCGACGCGCTGCTCGACCTGCTCCTGCCCCAGCCCTGCGCGGGGTGCGCCGCCCCCTCGGGGCCGCTGTGCGCCCCCTGCCTGGCACTCCTGGACCGCCGCCCCCACCTGTGCGCGCCCAGGCCCGGCTGCCCGCCCGTCTGGGCGGCCGGGCCCTACGCCGGGCGGCACCGGCGCGTGCTGCTCACCTACAAGGAGGGCCGTTGCGACGCGCTGGCCGGACCGCTGGGGGAGCGGCTGGCCGCCGCCTACACCGCCTCCGGCCTGGCCGCCCGGGACACGCTGCTCGTCCCCGTCCCCGGCCGCGGCCCGCCGCACGATCCCCGGGCCCCGGTCGCCCGGCTGGCCCGCGCCTGTCTGGCGGGTGCGGGCGGCCCGCGGGCCGGACGGGTGGTGCCGCTGCTGCGCCACCGGCGGCCGGTCCGCCGTCAGGCCGGGCTGGGCCGCGCCGCGCGCCTGGCCAACCGGGCGGGTGCCTTCGTCGCCGATCCGCCTCCCGGAGATGTCCTCCCCCCGAGCGCGCGGGGGAGCGGAGCCGGGGAGGTGGTCGTGGTGGACGACGTCCTCACCACGGGGGCCACGGTGGCCGAGGCGGTACGCGCCCTGCGGGCCCGCGGGCTCCGGGTCCGGGGCGCCGTCGTCCTCGCCGAACGCCGCACGGGGGGTGGCCGAGGCCGTCGGGAGGGCACGGGCGGCCGTCTGGAGGAGGGCGGAGGCCGCGCGGGGGGCGCGCGGGAGCGCTCCGGACCCGGAGAGGGGGACCGGGCAAGAAGGTTTTACGAACTCCCGTGAACCGGGGAAAAGTCCACGTACATAGGCGTTTGCGATGGTTACCAGTGAGTTGAGCGGGTGATCACTACCTGACATCCTCGCCAGGACAGGTTACGGTCACGGTATGGCACCCGTCCGGGTCCGTGGTTGCGTCGGAGAGTTTGAGCCCCCCGGGAACACCGGGGTGCGACTCCGGCAAGCCGATGCCAGGCGCAGGCGAAACGGCCCACGTAAGGCGACTTTTCGTCGACCGATCACGGTGCGCCTTAGAGGTAAGACCTGCCCCGCGGAGGGTCCAGATGTCCCTCATGACAGGGAGAAGGGCAGTAGTCGCGTACAAGAGCGGCGACCCCCTCAGCAGGCGGATGTGGGGACGAAGACCAGGTCGGCCGGACGGGTGGCATCCCATCGTCCGGGGGTCCGCCGACGGCGGACCCCCGGCGACGCTCCCCTCCCAGCGCCGTCCGGGTCCACGCGGCCGTGGCCCCTCCTGGTCGTCGGACGCCGCGGGATGCCGTGCCCCGTACGTGGTGAGAGCCCGTTTCCCAGCCTGGAGCCTGTGCCCAATCGTGTCCCTGGGACGCGTGATGAGGGCGCTGCTGGTGGGTATACGCCTTTCCAACCGAGCCGTGCCCCCTCCAGGACAGGGGCACCAGCGGAAGGGGGCTAGCGCGCGACACCCCTTTCGCCCCCCGACGGCGGAAGGGACGACAGCCAGCCTGGCCGTCGCCTTCACGACGGCCACGCGATGAAGGGGGTCCTATGGACATCATCGTCAAGGGTCGACGCACCGGTGTGAGTGACAAGTTCCGAGAGCACGTTGACAACAAGCTCGAAAGGCTCTCCAAGTGGGAGAAGAAGGGCATGATCGTCGACGTGGAGGTGTCCGAAGAGCGCAACCCCAGGCTCGCCGACGTCCGTGAGAAGGTTGAGCTGACCATCCGGACCAACGGTCCGGTCATCCGCAGCGAGGCCGCCGCCTCGGACCGGTACGGCGCCCTCGACCTGGCTATCGACAAGATCGAGGCCCGCCTTCGCAAGGCCGCGGACCGCCGCAAGGTCCACCGCGGCAACCACGCTCCCGTCTCCGTCGCGGCGGCCACCGCCGACCTGCCCGGGGACATGCCCTCGCCCGCCGCCACCACGACGCAGGCTCCCCCCGAGCCGCGCGAGCCCGAGGAGAGGATCGACGGCACCGAGGCCGAGGGGCGGTTCGCCGAGGACTTCGTCGAGCTGGACACCCAGGGGGAGGCCCCCCTCATCGTCCGGGAGAAGTTCCACCGGGCCAAGCCGATGAGCATCGACCAGGCGCTCATGGAGATGGAGCTCGTCGGCCACGACTTCTACCTCTTCCACGACGAGGTCAAGGACGCTCCGAGCGTCGTGTACCGCCGCAGGGGCTTCAACTACGGCGTGCTGCGGCTGGTCGACTAGCCGCCGTCGCCGAACCCTCCCGCCCCCGGTCCGGGGCCGGGTGCGCCCAGGACGCGGGAACCGGGCCGAAGCAACCGCAGTGACACCTACGGCGGGTCGGCCCGTTCCTCGCGAACCCGCCTCCGGTCCCTCCAGAACACCGGGGCGCCCGGACAACCCCCGCGGGCCGGGGCGGCGTCCGGCTCCGCCGGCAGGCACTCGGGCCCGCCGCCGCTCCGTGCGGCCGCGGCCCGGCCCGCGGCCG
>NZ_VWVV01000015.1 GCF_009830945.1 Nocardiopsis sp. FR4
TTTCCGAACCCGGTCGTTAAGTCTCTTTGCGCTGATGGTACTGCCCTGTGGTGGGGTGGGAGAGTAGGTTGCTGCCACGGTTTGTTGTGGGGGGGTCGTCCTTTGTGGGCGGCCCCCTTTTTTTGTGCCGGGGGGTTGTGCGGTTGTGAATTCCCGCGGGCGTGACCCGTGACGGGCAACGGGTTGGAACCGCCCGCACCGGCGGCTTCGGGGTGGGACTTTGGGCACTCGTCCTTTGGCGGTGAGCGGCGACTCCATGTCGTAAGCTGGACGGTACGAGTACTATGACGCGCTGCTACTTGAACAAGGTGGCAGCGCTTTTGAGTGTTGACGGACGGGTTGGATGACTGAGGACAGCCGATCGGGAGACCGCGAGGACTCCGGAGCGAACGAGCAGCGAGGCGGCTACCGCTCCGGTGGGCCTGGTGGTCGGGGACGTGGTGACGGACCCCGCGCCCGGTCCGGCTACAGCGGCTCCAGAGACGACAGAGGCCGTGGCGAGCGCGGCGGTTACCAGCGACGCGACGACCGTCGCGGTGGCGGCTTCCGGGAGCGTGACGACCGGGGCGGCTTCCGCGGCGGGGACCGGAGCCGGGACGGCTCGCGGAGCGGCGACGACCGCCGCGCGGGCCGTAGGGACGACCGCGGAGAGTTCCGTGGTCGCGACGACCGTGATCGCGGCGGTTACCGTGACCGCCGGGACGATCGCGACCGTGGCGGCGACCGCGGCCGTGACGACCGCGGCCGCGGCGGTTCCCAGGAGCGCGACGACCGCGGTGGCTTCCGCGGAGGGGACCGCCGTGAGGACCGGGGCGGTTTCCGCGGCGGGGACCGGCGAGACGACCGCCGGGGCGGTGGTTTCCGCGGTGGTGAGCGCAGGGAAGGCGGCTTCCGCGGTCGGGACGACCGGCGGAGCGGCGGTTACCGGGGCAGGGATGACCGGCAGGACAGCCGACGGGTTCCGCGCGAGGAGCGCGACCCGGCGGACATCGCTCCCCAGCTACCGGAGGAGGCCAGCTACTCCCAGCTCGACGACGAGACCAAGCGCGAACTGCACTCGCTGCCCAAGTCGCTGGCCGAACTGATCGGCAAGCACATCGTCGCCGCGGGCATGTTCCTCGACGAGGACCCCGAACGGGCCTACGCCCACGCCGTCTACGCCCGCCGCAAGGCCTCCCGCCTCTCCAGCGTGCGCGAGGCCTCCGGCGTCGCCGCCTACACGGTGGGCAAGTGGCAGGAGGCGCTGTCGGACCTGCGGGCGGCCCGCCGGATGAGCGGCCGGGACAACTTCCTCGCCCTCATGGCCGACTGCGAGCGCGGTCTGGGACGCCCCGAGCGGGCCCTGGAACTCGCCAACGACCCGGCGGCCAAGGACCTGGATACCGCGGACCGCATCGAGTTGCGCATCGTCGCCTCCGGCGCCCGCAGGGACATGGGCGACACCAAGGCCGCACTGGCGGAACTGCAGGTGCCCGAACTCAAGGAGCGGCGGGCCAGGCCTTGGGTCGCCCGCCTCTTCTACGCCTACGCCGACGTGCTGGAGGAGCTCGGCCGCGAGGACGACGCCCGGGAGTACTTCTCGCGCGCCTCGGCCGTGGACAGCGACGGGGTCACCGACGCCGACGAACGCCTCGCCGCGCTGGAGGGCATGGAGCTGGTCGACTTCGACGCCGAGGACGGCATCGTCTGGACCGACGCCGAGGAGCAGGAGCCCGACGAGGAGGCTCAGGCGCCAGAGGCCGGGGAGTCCCCCGGCGAGGACCGTGAGTTCCGCGGACAGGACCGAGGCCGTGAACGCGACCACGGTGAACGCGCCCGCGGCTACCGCGACCGGGGCCGTGACGGCGAGTACCGCGACCGGGGACGGGAGCGCGACTATGGGGACCGGGGTCGCGGCTACCGCGACCCGGAGCGCGGCCGCGACCAGGGGGGCCGGGACTGACCCCGTCCCACGGCGCTGGGGGAACGGCACCGCCGGGCGGCACACCGCCGCTCGGCGGTGCCCTGGTGTACCTGGGTGTGCTCCCCGAGCGCCACGACTCGGTGGTGTGCCTGACCTACGCGGGGGAGCGGCCCCTGCTCGTGCGCAACCGGCACCGCGCCTGGGAGTTCCCCGGCGGCCACGCCGAACCGGGGGAGGGCGTCGCCGACACCGCGCGCCGCGAGGCCCTGGAGGAGGCTGGTGCCGTCCTCGGAGAGATCACCCCGGTCGGCTACTACGTCCTGTCCGGAGGGCACGTCACCGTGGTCACCCACGCCCGGGTGAACGCTCTGCGACCGCTCACCGGGGAGTTCGAGACCGTGGAGGTACGGGCCTTCGACCTCCTGCCCCCCGACCACGAACTCTCCTGGGCGGACGGGCTCTACGCCCACCTGCTCCGCGTGCTGGACCTGCCGGGGGCGCCCCCGGAACGGCTCAGCCCCCGGGACGCCTGACGTAGTGCGTCTCGGTTCCGACGACGGTGTATCCGAGTCTTTCGTTGATGGCCAGCATCGGTGCGTTGTCCGCGTGGTTCCCGGTGTAGTCGTGGGCGGCGCCCCCGGTCCCGGGCACGGTGCAGGGCCACGGTCTTGGCGTACCCGGCCAGTCCCCGTCCCCGGTGCTCCCGCAGGGTGCCGGTCATGGACGACTCCAGCCGGCCGCCGCCGGAGAGGAAACAGGTGATCGCGGCCGGTACGCCCCCGACCAGGGCGAGCAGGCACAGGTCCAGGGCGGCGAGCGGATGGTCCCACACGCTCTCCCGCCACTCCGGATAGGAGGGGAAGCGGGCCCCGGCGCCCGGCTCGTCCAGGCTGGTGAGCCTGTCGATCTCGTAGAGGGGGCGGGGGTCGGCCGCGTAGTCGGTGAAGGGCCGCAACTCCACGCCCGCGGGAGCGGGCGGGGGGCCGGGGAGCCCGGACAGGTCCAGGCCCAGGACGCGGTGGGTGTCCTCCGGGACGTAGCCCCGGTCGAGCACCGCCCGCCGGAAGCCCTCGCCGCCCCGCTGCACGCCCTCCTCGGCCGCCTCGGCCCGCAGTGTCCCGGCACCGCGGTCCAGCAGAACGCGCTCGGAGGCCTCCAGCAGCCGGGAGCCCACGTCCGTGTCGAGGTGGGAGTCGGCCACGGTGGCCAGGAAGGACCGGCCGTGGGCGGTTCCGCCATCGTCGCGGCGCAGGACCGAGCGCAGGAAGCCGACCACGGTCCCGTCCTCCACCGCGATCAGGCCGGTCTCCTCAGTGCCCGGAGCCGGCTGGTCGTGCCGCCGCAGCATGGCCTCCCCGACCACCGCGCGGCAGGGGTGGGCGCGGTGCACGAGGGGCAGGACCCGGGGAACGTCGGAGCGCCGCATGGCGAGGATCTCGATCGTCATGCGCTGAGCGTAGGCGGGCCACCACGCGGGCCGCACCGGGTTTTTCCGCCGTACCGGGCGGCCCCGGGCCCAGAGGCCGGGGCGCCCACCCGTCCGTGTGGGAGCCGCCCCCGCGCACGGGCGGGCCCCTCGGGGGGCCGCGCAGCCGCTACCCGCGTTCCTCCCCCTCCGCGCGCCGGGCCTCGGCCTGTTCCCGGGCGAGCCTGTCCAGCCAGTGGACGATGCCGGACACGTTGGTCTCGGGGCCGGCGAGGGTGTCCAGGACCGCCGCGGTCTCGGGCGCGGCCCCGGGGGGCAGCGGCCGGTAGCGCGAGATCACCTTGTCCCGGACCATGGCGATGGCGTGGTCCAGGTCGCCGCTGGTGCCGTGGGACTCGCGCACCGTCTCCACCCACAGGCGCAGTTCCGACTCGGCGCGGTCGAGGGTCTCGGCCACCGAGGTGACCGCGCCGAAGTGGGAGAACATCAACCGCTGGGCGCCGATGTCCCCGAACAGCCGCAGAGTGGTCAGGCACGCCTCCAGGTCGAAGTCCGGTGGCGGCGTGGCCGGGCTGACCTCTCCAGTGAGCGGCTTGTACACGCCCAGGGCGTCGCCGACGTACAGGTCGCCGGTGAGGGTGTCGACCATGCCCATGTGGTGCTTGGCGTGGCCCGGTGCGTAGTGGGTCACCAGCCTGCGCCCGCCGCCGAGGTCGATCTCCCCGGTCTCGGCCACCGACCTGATCCGCGTGGCCTCGGTGGCCCTCATCTGGCCGAACAGGGTGTCCAGGCGGTCGCCCCAGACCATCGCGGCGCTGCGCATCAACCGGCTCGGATCGGCCAGGTGGCGCGCGCCGCGCTCGTGCACGACGATCTCGGCGTTGGGGAAGAGCGCGGCCATGTCGCCCGTGCCGCCCGCGTGGTCCAGGTGGATGTGGGTGACCACGATGGTGGCCAGGTCCCCGGGGGCCAGCCCCAGCCTGGTGACCGCCTCGTGCAGGACACGCGCCGAACCGGCGGTGCCGACCTCGACGATGCAGGGCCGTTCGGAGCGGATGAGGTAGCTGGACACGATCCCCGGGTACCCGGCGAGCATCGTGTCGATGGCGAAGATGTCGTCGCCCAGCGGGGTGATCCCCTCGGGCAGACCGCTCACGTCCACGTCGTCGTGCACTGCAAGCACCCCTGTTCCTCGGTCGTCGTGCGGCTCGGCGGAAGCCGAATCGAACCGAACCCGACTCTAGGACAAGGGTGTCATGACAGGTCGGAGCGGGGTTGGCTTCCTCCGCGTCGGCACCGGGAACTTGTCCACAGCACCGTGCGGGGCCTTCCTCCGCGGAGCCGGCCGGAGGATCCTGAGAACGGTGCACGACGCCCCACCAGCGCACGGGCCCCGTCCGCGCTCCGCAGCCGCGTCGTGTCCCCCTCCCGCCCGCCCAGCAGCCCAGGCAGGACGTACCCGTGCAGCAGGACTCAGCCGCCCCGCACCGGGGCACCCCTCCGCCCGACACCCGACGGCCCGGCCCGGGCCCGACCCGGGAACGGCGCTCCGCCACGGAGGCGCCGGACGCCCGTCCCGTTTCCCCTCCCCCGGACCGGGCGGAGACGGGCCACCGCAACGAGGTCCTCGTGGCCGGGCGGATCACCGCTCCGCCCCGTCTGCGCGACCTGCCCAGCGGTGACCGGTTGGCCACCTGGCGCATCTGCGTGGTCCGGCCCTCCGACAGCCGCTACGGGGGGCGCCGGGTCGACTCGATCACCTGCACCAGCTTCGACCGGGCCCTGCACGGGCAGATCCGCTCCTGGCGTCTGGGCGACGTGGTCCAGACGAGCGGGGAGCTGCGCCGCCGTACCTGGCGTGGCCGCGAGGGCCTGGTGCGCAGTGTCTGCGAGGTGGAGGCGCGGGCCGTGCACCTGGTACGGCCGGCCGCGGGACGCGGGGAGGCCGGGCGGTGAGGCCGCGGCGCGACTCACCAGCCCAGGACGGTCAGCGCCTCGCGTGCGGCAGCTCCCGCCGGGTCCACCGAGCCGTTCTCCCACACCGCCGCGCACAGGGCGCGCAGTCCGTCCAGGCGCTCTCCCGAACCCTCCAGCCGCGGTGCGCCGTCGGCGACGGTCACCGTCCATCCGTTGCAGCGGGTCCGGTTCCCCTCCCGTACCACCGCCGGGTGGGTCTGGTTCATCCCGGACAGGTCCCAGGCCAGGTAGCGGGGGCGCTGGTGCTCGGGCGCAGCGAGGGCCTCCAGGGGGGTGGTCACCCCCGACAGCACCAGGAGCCCGGCGGCTCCGTGCGCGGTCGCCCCCTCGATGTCGGTGTCCAGCCGGTCGCCGACGATCAGCGGGTTGCGCGCACCGGTGCGCAGGATCCCCTCCCGGTGCAGCGGCAGCATCGGCTTGCCCGCGATCACCGGCTCGACCCCGGTGGCGTGGGCGATGACCCGCACGAAGGAACCGTTGCCGGGGGTGATGCCCCAGGCGCTGGGCGCGGTGGCGTCGGCGTTGCTGGCCACGTAGAAGGCGCCGCGCCGGACCGCGAGCGCGCCCTGGTCGAGCAGGTCGCGGGACAGGGTGCGCGCGTAGCCCTGGACCACGGCCACCACCGAGGCGCTGTCCACCGAGACCGGTCGCAGTCCCATCCGGCGCACCGCCTGGCGCAGCGCGGTGTCGCCCACCACCAGCACCTCCGAACCCCGCGGGTAGCGCTCCCCGATCAGGCGGGCGGCGGCCTCGGCGGAGGTCACCACGTCCTCGGGGGCCGCGCTCACACCGATCTCGGTGAGGTGTTCGGCGATCCGCGCCGGGGTGCGCCCGGCGTTGTTGGTCACGAACGCCACCCGGGCTCCGGCGGCCCGCGCCTTGCCCACCGCCTCGGGTGCGGCGGGCACGGCCCGGGGGCCGATGTAGACGACCCCGTCCAGGTCCAGGAGCATCGCGTCGTGGACCTCGTTCAGGGGACGGTCTGCGGAGAGCAGCGGCATGGTGGAGAACCCGTTCGGTGCGGCGGGAGCGGTCGGGTTCCAGGCTATGACCCGTACGGGGGGCCGGACCGCGCCGGGGGCGGGGGCCGTCGGGTCCGGTCGTTTCCGTTGACGGCCGTCCGCGCGGTGGCGGAGGCCGTTGTCCGCGGTGGGGGAGGCCGCGGTGCGGCGGTCGCGGGGCCGGTGCCGGGAGGTGTGACGTCCGACGTGTTCGGGCCGCGGTGGGTTCAGTCGTTCCTGTTGACGGTCATCCACGTGGTGGCGAAGGCCACCGCCCGCGGCAGGGAGAAGAGTCGGCTGGTCGCCTCGCCCACGCTTCCCGAGACCACCGCGCCGGTGTCCTCGAAGTCGGCGCCGATCCGCGTGAAGTCCGACTCGTCCAGGTACACGTCCGCGAAGGTGGCCCACTCCTGTCCGCCGTCGGGGGTGCGCACCGCGCTCCCGCACTCCTCGAGGCGGGGTCGCGGAGCCCGGTACTCGGCCAAATGGAAGGCGGTGCAGGAGCCGAACCCGGTGCCGAGCAGGAGCACCCGGGCCCGGGCGGCCTCCAGCGCTCCCAGAGGGGACTCCTCACCCAGCCGGCAGTGCACCGGGTGCCGTCGCATCAGGTCGGCGGCCCGGGTTCCCAGGGCGGCGAAGGAGGTCTGCGGGTTGGCGCTGCGCACGGCTCCCGGCCACGTGCGCACCATCTCCGCGATCCGGCCCATGCCCCGGCTCGGGGTCACCCGGGGGTCGAAGCCGGGCGTGTGTTCCCGGATGACCGGCCACCACTCCCGGGGGACCGGCGGGTCGCGCCACCGCTCGGGGTCGGTGTTGTCCATGGTCTGGGTGGGCACGACCAGGGTCCCCGCGGTGCCCACGGCGTCCAGGAGGGCCTGCACGACCGCCTGGGCTCCGCCGCACACCCAGCCCAGGGCGCTGAGGGAGGAGTGCACCATAAGGGTGTCGCCGGAGGCCACCCCCAGGGCGGTCAGGTCGCGGGCCAGGGACGCCCGGGTCTGCGGGAGCTCCGGTGGCTTTGATCGGGCGCGCACGTGGACGGGCTCCTCGGTGGGCGGGCGGGCTGGTCCGGCCATGGTGGCAGGCGGGTCCGGGGTTCGGCCAGCGGATACCCGCCCGTGTCGACGGGCGGCGGGCGTGCCCGGGCCGGGCTCAGTCCAGGACGCGCATGACCAGGCCGGTGCGCGGTTTGGGGCCGAAGGAGGTGGACTTGCGCGGGGTCAGTTCTCCGCGTTCGGCCACCGCGTACACCTGGTCCACCCGCAGTGCGGGCACGATGACGGCCGTGCCCTTCTCGTCGCGTGCGGCCGCCACCGCCTCGTCCGGGGCGTCGTGCACCATGCGCACGCGTTCCTCGGAGGCTCCCCACACCGGCATCAGCACCTCGTGCAGGGCGGCTGTCGGCAGGCGGCGCCAGTCGGCGGAGCGGTGGGGCATGGCCCGGGCCAGGACATCCTGGTCGAACCCGTGCACCAGGTGGGCCCCGCCCTCCGCCGAGGCCAGGACGAGGGCGGGGTGCTCCGCCGCCGCGAGGGCACGCGCGCGGTCCCCGGTGACCGGTTCCACCGCGGCCACCGCGCGGGCGGCCTCGACGGCCCCGGCGGTGTCCAGCCCGGGCAGCACCCGGTGGATCGCGCCCAGGTGGGGAGGGTGGGTGTCGCTGTCCACCAGCAGGGCCAGCCCGTACCGCCACCCGGGGTCGTCGTGTGCGGCGCGCAGGCGCCGGTAGGCGGCGTAGCGGTGGTGGCCGTCGGCGATCAGGGCCGACCGGTCCGCCAGGTCGTCGGCGATCCGGCGCAGCCGGGCCGGGTCGGTCAGGGCCCACAGGCGGTGTTCGGCGCCGTCCCGGGTGCGGGTGCGCACCAGCGGTGTGCCTCCCGCGGCCTCGGTCTCGGACGAGGCGGCGCCGCCACCGCCCCGGTAGACGAGGAAGATCGGTTCGAGGTTGGCCCGGGCCAGGCCCATGAGGCTGAACCGGTCGCGCACCGGGGGGTCGGCGACGTCCTCGTGCGGGAGCACCGCGGGTTCGGTGCCCTCCTCGGGCAGTCGGAGGTTGCCCACCAGGCCCCGCTGGCGCCGGCCCTCGGCGGTGGTCTGCTCGTACACGTACAGGGCCGGTCGCCGGTCCAGGGCCAGTACGCCCCCGGTGATCCAGCTGTGCAGGAGTTCGGCCGCGGCGCGGTAGCGGCGGGGGACGGAGCCCTCGGGGTCCTGCCGGCTCAGTTCGAAGGGCAGGGTGACCCGGGCCGCGTTGTGCGGGTCGGAGCGCTGGAGGGCGCGCGCCTCCCGGGCGTCGGGGATGTCGTAGGGCGGGGCCAGGAGCCGGGCGAGGTCGAACTCTCCGTCGAGGAACCGGTCCACGTCCGAGGGGGTGTAGCGCAGACCGCGGAAGGGGGCCAGTTCGAGAGGTTGGCGTGGCATTCCAGCACGGTACCCGGCACGGCACGCGGGTCGTGCCCCCGTGGGCCGGGTCCGTTCCGTCAGGGGAGCGCTCAGAGCAGGCGTCGCAGCCGCAGCAGGTCGCCGACGCTGGCGTCCACCCTGACCCGGCGGCCGAGCAGCGCCCTGGCCGCGTCCATGCGTTCCTCGGCCAGCGCCACCAGGTCGTCGCTGTCCACGGTGACGCGCACCTGGGGGCGGGGCGCGGGCTGGTCGACGGGGCGGGGGGCGACGTCGACCAGACCGTCCAGGGTGAGCCGCATGTCGAAGGCGGTGGCCAGGTCGGGTACCACCACGCTGAGGGAGCGCTCGCGGATATGCCTGCGCCGCTCCTCCTCGGGTTGGTCCAGGATCCTCTGGTTCACCTTCTCGATACCGGCCAGACACGCGTCGATGCTGCTCATGGGCACATCATGCCGCACCCGTGGCGGGAAAACGGTCCTGGTGTTCCCAAGGGGACGAATGGAACGACCTCCGGAGTTCGCGTGTCAATGGTCGCCCGGCCCCGGTAGCGTTGACCGGGCACCCCCCGGTCGCGCAGTGGCGCGCCTTGCCCGCGCCCTCCTCGCCCTCCCCTTCTGCGGTCCCACCAAGGAGCACGTCAATCATGGTCGTCGACGCGGTACGCACCTACCTCGATGCCGCCAGTGGCCTCACCGAACTCTCGCGCAAGCAGGCCGTGGCGGCGGCCAAGACCCTGCTGAGGGCCGACGGCCAGGCCGCTCCGGCCACGGCGGAGAACGAGAGCCTGCCGCCGCGGGTGGGGCAGAGCATCCAGACCCTGGCCGGTGAGCTCCTGCGGACCAGCCAGGCCAACCGCGCGGCCCTGGCCGACCTGGTCCGCGCCGAGGTCGAGCGCCAACTGGAGGACATGGACGTCGTGCCGCGCTCCGAGCACGAGCGTCTGGTGCGCCGGGTCGCCGAACTCGAACGCCGCCTGGCCGCCCGCCACGCTGTCGAGCGGGTCCTGGCCGTCCCCGGCGCCGTGGACGCCTCATCGGTCGCCGCCCTCCAGCGGCCCGCTCCCGCCGCTGGGCCCGCGCAGGACGGCTCCTCCGCGGGGCGGGACTCCTCGGCCGGTACGGCGGACGAGTCCTCCGAACCCGCCGCGGCCACCGAGGGCGGCTCCTCGACGGCGCGGTCCGCGGACGGCTCCGGGCCCTCCGCGCCCGCCGCCGAAACCGGGGGATCTGGGGACGCAACCGAGGGCTCCGGGGCCGAGGACGCCCGGGCCGAGGACGCCGACGGCGACGCCCCCGCGGCCGAGGGCGGTGCGGGGGGCACCGCCACGGCCGCCAAGGCCAAGCCGCGCACCGCGACCAAGGCCCCCGCCCGGGCCGCTCGGCCGCGCACGGGCACCAAGCGCGCCACCAAGGGCAAGGGCGCGACGAAGAAGTAGCATCCGAGAGAGCGACCGGGAGAGCCATGGACCCCAAGGAACAGGCCAGGGCACTGGCCCAGCAGACCCTGGACAGCACCAGGGAGCGGCTGCGGGCGCTGGACTCGGCGCCCACGGCCGACCACGTCGCGGTCTTCGACACCCTGCACCAGGAGCTGTCCGGGGTGCTCGGGGCGCTGGACCAGGACGCGAAGACCCCCCGATAGGCCCCGGTATCCTAGGTGACCATGGCAAAACGCACCCGGCTCGACGCGGAGCTCGTCCGCCGCGGCCACGCACGCTCCCGCGGGCACGCCGCCGAGATCATCGAGGGCGGCTTCGTCAAGGTCGCGGGGGTGGTGGCCTCCAAGGCCGCGACCCAGGTCGGCCAGGACCAGCCCATCGTGGTCCGGCCGCCCTCAGACGAACCCCCCTACGTCTCCCGGGGCGCCCACAAGCTCATCGGCGCCTTGGACGGATTCTCCCTCGACGTCACCGGACGGCGGGCCCTGGACGCGGGGGCCTCCACCGGCGGGTTCACCGACGTGCTGTTGCGCCGGGGCGCGGCGCACGTCACCGCGGTCGACGTCGGCTACGGTCAGCTCGCCTGGTCGCTGCGCAGCAACGACCGGGTCCGGGTGATGGAGCGGGTCAACGTCCGTGAGCTCACCCCCGAGCAGATCGGCGAGCCGCGCCCCGACCTCGTCGTCGGCGACCTGTCCTTCATCTCGCTGCGGCTGGTGCTGGAACCGCTCCGGGACTGCGTCGCGCCCGGGGCGGACTTCGTGCTCATGGTCAAGCCCCAGTTCGAGGTCGGCAAGGACCGGGTCGGCGCCGGGGGAGTGGTCCGCGAGCCCGAGCTGCGCGCCGAGGCCGTCGCGGACGTGGCGGCCCACGCCCTGACCCTGGGTCTGGGCACCGTCGGCGTCACCGCCAGCCCGCTGCCCGGCCCCTCGGGCAACGTCGAGTACTTCCTGTGGATGCGCGCGGGTGCCCCGCCCCTGGACCCGGACGCGCTGGCCCGCGCCGTGCGGGAGGGACCCCGCTAGCGATCGTGGCAGCCTGTCTGTGGAGTCCGGTAACGTGACCCGGCCGGGTCGGCGAACACCCCGGTCAGCACTCAGACTCCCCGCCGGGGGAGTGAACGTAAGGGGACGGCGATGACCAGCGGACGCAGTGTTCTCCTGCTGGCCCACACCGGTCGGCCCGCGGCGGTACGCAGCGCACAGCTGGTCCACGAGGGCCTCAGCCGCGCCGGCCTGGTCGTGCGCATGCTCAAGAACGAGGTCGAGGAGTTGGCGGCGGAGGGCTGTGTACTCTCGCCGATCGAGGTTGTCGCGCCCGGGGAGGCCGCTGAGGGCGCCGAACTGGTCATGGTGCTCGGCGGTGACGGCACCCTGCTGCGGGCCGCCGAGACCGCCCGCCCGGCCGGGGTGCCCCTGCTGGGGGTGAACCTGGGCCACGTCGGCTTCCTCGCCGAGGCCGAGCGGGAGGACCTCGGCGCGACCGTGCGCAGCGTCGTCAACCGCGACTACGACGTCGAGGAGCGCATGACCCTGGACGTGGCGGTCTTCAACGGGGGGCGCGGTGACGCGGCCCCGCCGGTGCGGACCTGGGCGCTCAACGACGCCACCCTGGAGAAGGGGGAGGCGCGGCGCATCCTGGAGACCGTCCTGGAGATCGACGGCCGCCCGCTGTCGCGCTGGGCGTGCGACGGGGTGGTGTGCGCCACTCCCACGGGCTCGACCGCGCACGCTTTCTCCGCGGGCGGCCCGGTGGTGTGGCCGGACGTGGACGCCCTGCTGGTCGTACCGATCAGCGCGCACGCCCTGTTCGCCCGGCCTCTGGTGGTGGGGCCCCGGGCCACGGTGGCCCTGGAGGTGGTTCCGGACACGGCGCCGGGCGTGCTCTGGTGCGACGGACGACGTATGGTCGAACTGCCCGCAGGGGCACGAATCGAGATCACCCGTGCCGAAACGCCGGTCCGGCTGGCCCGGTTGCACCGGGCGCCGTTCACCGACCGTCTGGTGGCCAAGTTCGGCCTGCCGGTCGCCGGTTGGCGGGGACGGGGCGAGCACGGTCGCTGACCGGGGCCGCACGCCCCGGTGCGCCGTGCGCGCGTGCGTGTACGCGCGTGAAGGAGTGGCGTCAACTATCAGGAGAGGGATCGGTGCTCGAAGAAGTCCGCATCCAGGGACTCGGGGTCATTGACGACGCCGTTTTGGAGTTGTCACCGGGTCTGACCGTCGTCACCGGTGAGACCGGCGCGGGAAAGACCATGGTCGTCACCGGGCTCGGGCTGCTCTTCGGCGGTCGTGCCGACCCCCAGCGCGTACGCCCGGGAGCTGACCGCGCCGTGGTGGAGGGCAGGCTCACGGTGCCTCCCGGCGGGCGGGTGGCCGCCCGTGTGCTGGAGGCGGGCGGTGACATCGACGACGACGTCCTCATCCTCACGCGCACGGTCTCGGCCGAGGGGCGCTCGCGCGCGACCATGGGCGGCCGTTCCGCCCCGGTGAGCCTGCTCGCCTACCTGGCCGACGACCTGGTGGCCGTGCACGGCCAGTCCGACCAGCAGCGCCTGCTGCGCTCCGACCGCCAGCGCTCCTCCCTGGACCGCTTCGCGGGGGAGGAGCTGTCCCGGGTCCTCAAGCAGTACACGGCGGCCTACCGGCGCCACCGGGAGGTGTCGGAGGAGCTGGAGGAGCTGGTGGAGCGGGCGCGTGAGCGCGCCCAGGAGGCGGACATGCTCCGCTTCGGGGTGGAGGAGATCACGGCCGCCGAGCCGCTGCCCGGGGAGGACGCCGAGCTGCTGGCCGAGGAGACCCGGCTGGCCCACGCCGACAGTCTGCGCGTGGCCGCCACCACCGCCCACGAGGCTCTGGCCGGGGACCCGGCCTCGGACGTGGAGGTGGACGTGGCCGCCCTGCTCGCCGCGGCCCGGCAGGCCGTGGCGGCGGTGCGCGAGCACGACGCCGAGTTGGCCGCGATCGGTGAGCGCCTGGACGAGGCGTCCTACATCCTCACCGACGCCGCCACCGAACTGGCCTCCTACGCCGAGTCGGTGGACGCCGACCCGGCCCGCCTGGCCGAGGTGCAGGAGCGCCGCGCGCTGCTCACCTCCCTGTCGCGCAAGTACGGTGCGACCACCGACGAGGTGCTGGCCTGGGCGGAGAACGCGGCCAAGCGGCTGGGCGACCTGGAGGGTGACGACGAGCGCATCGACGCCCTGCGCGCCGAGGCCGAGGAGCTGCACGAGCGCATGGACCGGGCCGCGTCCGAACTCACCCGGATCCGGACCGAGGCCGCCGAGCGCTTCGGGGCCGCCGTCACCGAGGAGCTGACCGCGCTGGCGATGCCGCACGCGCGGGTGAGCGTGCGGATCACCACCGGTGAGGAGTTCGGCCAGTACGGGCGCGACGAGGTGGAGCTGCTGCTGGCCCCGCACCCCAGCTCCCCGCCGCTGGCCCTGCACAAGGGCGCCTCCGGCGGTGAGCTCTCCCGGGTGATGCTGGCCATCGAGGTGGTCTTCGCCGGGGCCGACCCGGTTCCCACGTTCGTCTTCGACGAGGTCGACGCGGGGGTGGGCGGTAAGGCGGCGGTGGAGATCGGCCGTCGTCTGGCCCGCCTGGCCCAGCGCGCCCAGGTCATCGTGGTCACGCACCTGCCGCAGGTCGCCGCCTTCGCCGACGCCCACCTGGTGGTGGAGAAGTCCACCGAGGGCCTGGTCACCGAGAGCGGTGTGGTGCGGTTGGACCGCGGGGGCCGGGTCCGGGAGCTGTCGCGGATGCTGGCGGGCCTGGAGGACTCCGAGCTGGGCCGGGCCCACGCCGAGGAGCTGCTCACCAACGCCGACCCGGAACGGGCCTACCCGGCCGCCTGACCTGGGACGTCAGCTGGCGCGTTCCGCCTGGGCCCCGGGGGTGTGTGAGCCGGTGCCGTTGTGGGGCAGGGGCGGGGGCCAGGCCGTGTCCGTGCCCGGTGTGGGATGTTCGGGGCGGTCTTGACCCGTAACACGCCGATCTCACAGCTGTGATAACTCTCCGTAGCAGAGTTCTGACAGTATGCCAGCGATGAAGGTATCGGATACGCTCAGCGCCACAGTCATGCGGTTCCGCCGCACCCGGGCGGACGCTCCCACAGGGCTGGTCGCCCCCGTACGCTCGGACCGGCGCACCAAGAACCTGACCAAACGCCTGCGACCGGGCGACATCGCGGTCATCGACCACGTCGACCTGGACCGCGTCAGCGCCGAGGCCCTGGTGGGCTGCGGCGTGTCGGCGGTCGTCAACGTCGCCACGAGTATCAGCGGCCGCTATCCCAACCAGGGGCCGGAGATGATCGTGGAGGCGGGGATCCCCCTCGTCGACGACGTCGATCCCGAGGTGTTCACGCGGGTCCGCGACGGCGAGCGGCTCCGCCTGGAGGGGGCCACCCTCTACCGGGGGGAGGAGGTCGTGGCCCGCGGCACCCTCCAGGACGCCGTGACCGTGCGGGCCGCCATGGCCGAGGCCCGGGCCGGGCTCGCCACCCAGCTGGAGGCCTTCGCGGCCAACACCATGGCCTACCTGCAGCACGAGCGCGACCTGCTGCTGGACGGGGTCGGCATCCCCGCCATCGAGACCCGGATGGAGGGCCGCCACGCCCTCATCGTGGTCCGCGGCTACCACTACCGCGAGGACCTGGCCGCCCTGCGGCCCTACATCCGCGAGTTCCGGCCCGTCATCATCGCCGTGGACGGCGGCGCTGACGCGGTCATGGAGGCGGGCTACCGGCCCGACATCATCGTCGGCGACTTCGACTCGGTGTCCGACCGGGCCCTGGCCAGCGGGGCCGAACTGGTCGTGCACGCCTACCGGGACGGCCGTGCGCCCGGACTGGCCCGGCTCACCGACCTGGGCTACGGCGCGGTGGTCTTCCCCGCGACCGGTACCAGCGAGGACGTGGCGATGATGCTCGCCGACGGCTCGGGGGCCGCGCTCATCGTCGCGGTGGGCACCCACGCCACCCTGGAGGAGTTCCTGGACAAGGGCCGCTCGGGGATGGCCAGCACCTTCCTGACCCGCCTGCGGGTGGGCGGCAAGCTCGTCGACGCCAAGGGGGTGAGCCGCCTGTACCGGTCGCGGATCTCCCCCTGGGCCCTGCTCGGACTGGTCGCCGCGTGCCTGCTCACCATCGTGGTCGCCGCCTACAGCTCACCGGCGGGGCAGGTCTACCTCACCTTTCTCGCGGCGCGCTGGGACGCGTTCGCCTACTGGCTGACGGGGCTGTTGACGTGATCGATTTCCGCTACCACCTGGTGTCCATCATCGGGGTGTTCCTCGCCCTCACCGTCGGACTCGTCCTGGGCACCACCATGCTCCAGGACCCGCTGCTCAACACCCTGCAGTCCGAGACCGCCGACCTGCGCGGGCAGGCCGACGAACTGCGCGCCGAGCGCGACGTGGCAGACAGGGTCAACGCCGGCGCCGACGAGATGGCCGAGGCGGTCTCGGGCGAGCTGCTCTCCGACCTGCTCGCCGACACGGGCGTGGCCGTGGTGAGCGCCCCCGGAGCCGCCCCGGAGATGGCCGACGCCCTGGCCCGCCGGGTGGAGCAGGCGGATGGCGAGGTCGTCGCCCGCATCCAGTTGTCGGAGGCGTTCCTGGACGCCGGGAACGCCACCTTCATCGACGAACTGTCCCTGCAGATCGCACACGACCCCGAGGACCTCACCGGCAGCCCCTACGAGAAGGCGGGCGCCGAGATCGGCCGCGCCCTGGCCGCCGGAGGGGACGGGACGTCCGCCGACGGGGGAGGCGTCGCGGAGGAGAGCGCCTCCCGTGAGGGCGAGGACTCCGACGCGGCGAGCGGGGAACCCTCCGACGCCGCCTCCGGGGAGGAGGGGGACGGCGGCGCGGGCGGCTACGACCCCGAAGCCGTGCTGGAGGCCTTCTCCGAGGGCGGGTTGCTCACGGTCGAGGACGCCCCCGCGGAGGCCGCCGACGCCGTGCTCGTCATCGCGCCCGAGGCCGGCGCCGCCGTGGGCGGCGACGACCAGGACAAGGCCAACGCCGTCCTGGGCACCCTCACCGCCGCCCTGCACGAGGAGGTCGGAGCCGCCGTCGTGGCCGGTGACGGATCCTCCGCCCGGGGGCAGGGCATGATCGCCCAGGCGCGCGCGGAGGAGGCGCGCTTCGCCACCGTGGACACGGCCGGGCGCCCCATGGGCGAGGTCGTCACCATCCTGGCCCTGGCCGAGGCCCTGGAGGAGGACGGCGGGGCCTACGGCGTCGGTGAGGGCGTGCGCGGCTTCCTGCCCGATCCGCTGCCCGAGCCGCGCCGGAGCGCCGACGGGGGCGGTTCGGACGGGGACGGCGGCCGGGGCTCCTCCGACGGGGAGTCCTCGGACCGGGAGTCCTCCGAGGAGGAGCCCTCCGCCGGTGCCACCGACGGCCGGGGCACCGACGAGGCCCGCCGCGCCAGCCGGGACGGCGGGTGACCACCGTGACGTCCCCCGTTCCCCCGTCCCGCCCCGGCCGCCTCCTGGCCCAGGGGCTGGCCGGCGCCCTGATCGGCGCCGCCGCCGCCCGGGCCTGCTACACGCTGCTCACCCGGAGCCCCCGCCCCCGGGGCCCCTGGGAACGCGTCAACTTCCGGGGCCGCACCGTCACCCTCCACCAGGGCACCGCCCTGGCCTGCGGGGTGGGCGCGGCCACCCTGCTGGTGCCCGGGCCCGCCGCGCGCGTGCGCGCCGCCGCCGCGCTGGCCGCGTCGGGCGCCGCGGCCTTCGGCGCCTACGACGACCTCGCGGGTTCGGCGCGGGCGCGCGGGCTGCGCGGGCACCTGGGCGCACTCGCCCGGGGGCGGGTCACCACCGGCATGGTCAAGATGGCGGGCATCGGGGCCACCGGCATCGCCGCCGCCCGCCTGCTGCGCCGCTCCCCCCTGGAGACCGTCGTGGACGGCGCGCTCATCGCGGCCAGCGCCAACCTGCTCAACCTGTTCGACCTGCGGCCCGGCCGCGCGGCCAAGGTGGCCCTGATCGCCGCCGCCCCCGCCCTGGCCTCCCCGGTCGCGCCCCTGCTCGGCCCGGTGGCGGGCGCCTCGGCGGTGCTGCTGCCCGAGGAGCTGGCCGAGCGCTGCATGCTCGGTGACGCGGGCGCCAACGCGCTGGGAGCCGCGCTGGGCACCGCCGCGGTCGCCGGGTCCCCGCTGCCTGTGCGCGCCGCCCTGCTGGCGGGGACGGCCGCCCTGACCCTGGCCAGCGAGCGGGTCAGCTTCTCCCGGGTCATCGACCGCGTCCCGGCCCTGCGCCGCCTGGACCGGTGGGGCAGGCGCGGGTGAGACGGCCGCGGTGTCCCGTACGCTTGCCGGAATGACACGGGGGGTTGGCGCGGCGGCGGCGCTCATCGCGGTGGTCACCGTGGCGGCCCGGCTGGCCGGGTTCGGCCGCACCGTGGTGTTCTCCCAGACGGTGGGGGACACCTGCCTGGGAACGGCCTACGTCACCGCCAACCAGCTTCCCGCCGTCCTGTTCGAGGTCGTCCTCGGCGGGGCGCTGGCCGCCGTGGCGGTCCCCGTGCTGGCCGCCGCGGCCAAGCGCGGGGACCGCGAGCACGTGCGCCAGACCGCCTCGGCGCTCCTGACCTGGGTGCTGCTACTGGCGGTGCCCCTCTCGGCGCTGCTGGCCCTGGTGGCGGTTCCGGCGGTGTCGGTGATGCTCGGCGCGGGCTCGGGCTGCGACCGCGCCGAACTGGTGGCCCTGTCCGCGCGGATGCTGCTGGTCTTCGCCCCGCAGATCGTCCTCTACGGCCTGGCCTCGGTCCTGTACGGCGTGCTGCAGGCCCACCGGCGCTTCCTCGCCCCGGCGCTGGCCCCGCTGGTGTCCAGCCTCGTGGTCATCGCCGCCTACCTGGCCTTCGTGCCGCTGGGCGCGGGGTACCGCGGCGACCTCGCCGGCCTGCCGCCGGCGGCCGAGCTCACCCTGTCGCTGGGCACCACCGCGGGGGTGGCCGCGCTCTTCCTCACGGTCCTGGGCCCGGCCGCCGGGCTGGGGCTGCGCCTCCGGCCCCGGCTGGTCTTCCCGCGCGGGGTGGGGGAGCGGGTGCGCTCCCTGGCGGCGGCCTCGCTGCTGCCGCTGGCGGCCATGCAGCTGTGCCTGCTGCTGTCGGTGGCGCTGGCCAACTGGGGCGGCGGCGGGGGCGCGGCCGTGCTCTACACCTACGCCTGGGCCCTGTTCACCCTGCCCTACGGGGTGATCGCCGTGCCCATCGCCACCAGCGCCTTTCCCGCGCTGGCGGTGGCCCACGCCGAACACGACCACCGCGGGTTCGCCGCGCTGGTCTCGGGCGGAGCCCGCGCCTGCGTGGTGGTCACGGCCGCCGTGGGCACCGCCCTGGCCGCCGCCGCGAGGCCGGTGGCGGGGGTCCTCGCCCAGCAGGACCCCGTGGCCCTGGAGCGGGCCCTGCTCGCCTACGCGCCCGGGGTGGCGGGGTTCGGCCTGGCGGCCCTGCTCAGCCGCGCCCTGTACGCCTCGCACCACGGACGTCTGGCCGCCGCCGCCCAGGTGGTGGGGTGGATGGTGGTGATGGTGTGCGCGGTGTCGCTGGTGTGGGTGCTGCCTCGGGGGTGGGTGATCGCGGGGCTGGGTGCGGCCAGCACCCTGGGGCTGACCCTGGCCGCCGTCCTGCTGTGCGCCGGGGTGGCGCGGACCCACGGGCGCGGCGCGCTGGCGGGACTGGCGCGCTCGGTGGTGGCCGCGGCGCTGGGCGGTGTGGTCGGCTGGGTGGTGGGCCGCGGCGTGGCCGGTGCGCTGCCCGCCCACGACGTGGGGCAGGCGGTGGTGGCGGCCGCGGCGGCGGGAACGGCCGGACTGGCCGCCTACGCGGCCGTGGCGGCGCTGGTGGACCGGGCGGCGGTGCGGTCGGTGGCCGACCGGGCCAGGAGCGTACTCGAACGCAGGAGGGGGAAGCGGTGAGCAGCAGGATCGCACTGGTCGTGGGCACCAGTAGTGGGGGAGTGGGGCGCCATGTGCGCTCCCTGGGCGCGGGCCTGCGCGCACGCGGGCACCGGGTGGCGGTGCTGGGACCGGCCTCGGCCGAGCGCGCGTTCGGCTTCACCTCGGCTGGTCTGCGCTTCCGTCCGGTCCCGATCGGGGCGGCGCCCTCGGCGGGTGACCCCGGCGCGGTGCTGCGGCTGCGCGTGCTGACCCGGGGGGCGGACGTGGTGCACGCGCACGGGGTCAGGGCCGGTGCGCTGTGCGCGCTGGCGGGTGCCGCCCCGTTGGTGGTCACCGCGCACAACGCCCCGCCCCTGGTGCGGGGGCCGCTCTCGGGGGCCTACCCGCTGCTGGAGCGGATCGTGGCCCGTCGGGCGGACGCGGTGCTGGGGGTGTCGGGGGACCTGGTGAGGCGTTTGCGCGCGGCCGGTGCGCGTGAGGCCCGGCTGGCGGTGGTGGCCGCGCCCGAGACGGGCGCGCCGCTCAACGGCCGCGAGGCCACCCGGGCCGACCTGGCGGTGCGCCCGGACCGCCCGCTGCTGTTGACCGTGGCCCGCCTGGCGGAGCAGAAGGGGCTGGACATGCTGTTGGAGGCGGCGCCCGCGATCGCCGACCGCGTGCCCGAGCCGGTGGTGGCCATCGCCGGGGACGGGCCCCTGTGGGGGCGGTTGCACGACACGGCCGCGGAGATGAGCGCGGACGTGCGCATGCTGGGGCACCGCACGGACGTCGCGGACCTGCTCGCGGCGGCGGACGTGTTCTGTCTGACCAGCCAGTGGGAGGGCCCCTCGCTGGTGATCATGGAGGCGCTGCGCGCGGGGCTGCCGGTGGTCTCCACCCGGGTCGGCGGTATCCCGGACCTGTACACGGGGACCGTGGTGATGGTCCCCCCGGGGGATCCGGCGGCCTTCGCGGCCGCGGTGGGCCGGGTGCTGGACGATCCCGCGCTGGCCGAGGACCTGCGGGCCCGCTCGCGCAGGGCGGCCGCGGCGCTGCCGACCGAGGAGGACGCGGTGGAGGCGGCGGCCGGGGTGTACAAGTCGGTCCTGGGGCGCTGAGGCCGGTGCGCGTCGGCGGGTGTCCCGGCCCGCGGATCCGGGAACGCTGTCCCCCGGGTGCGGGAAACGTCACCGCTGTGGGGGTTCCCGGGCGGCGGTTTTCGGTGCCATGCTTGCCGCCGGTCCGGTGTGCGCCGTATCTGGTGACCATCGGTATCCTTGTCAAGCACGTGAGGGGAGTATCCCTGTCGCGGCGGTGTCGTCATCACGGAGTACAGAGTCGTGCTCCCGGTGCCGTCGGTTCACGGCTTCGCCGTGAACGGGAGAGACCTCCGGCGGTTCGACGTGCGTGCATACGGCTCGCGCGCACTGACCGGAGGAGAGTTACCCCGTGAACGTTCCCTTGTGGGTATGGGCTGCCACCATCGGCGCCATGGTCGCGATCCTGGTGATCGACCTGGCCATCGTGGACCACCCCTGGAGCAAGAAGAAGGGCCCCCAGGAGTTCGGCATGAAACAGGCCGCCTGGTGGGCGGCCTTCTACATCGGCATCGCGATCGTGTTCGGTTTCGGTGTCTGGTACTACGGCGGCGGGGCCGCCGGCGCCGAGTACTTCGCCGGGTTCGTCACCGAGAAGAGCCTGAGCGTCGACAACCTCTTCGTGTTCTACCTCCTGATGGGCTCCTTCGCGGTGCCCCGGAAGTACCAGCACGAGGTCCTGCTCATCGGCATCGTCATCGCGCTGGTGATGCGCGGCATTTTCATCGTCCTCGGCGCCCAGGTCATCAACGCCTGGAGCGAGGTCTTCTACCTCTTCGGCGCCTTCCTCATCTACACCGGCTACAAGATCGTCCGGGACCACGTCAAGGGCGACGAGGAGGACAAGGACTTCACCCAGACCCCGGCGGTGCGCCTGCTCCGCCGCTTCTGGCCGGTCACCAACGACTACCACGGCGCCAAGCTCACGGTGAGGCTCGACGGCAAGCGGCACATCACGCCGATGCTCATGGTCATCGTCGCGATCGGCGTCATCGACCTGGTCTTCGCGGTGGACTCCATCCCGGCCATCTTCGGCCTGACCCAGGACGCCTACATCGTCTTCACCGCCAACGCCTTCGCCCTGCTGGGCCTGCGCCAGCTCTACTTCCTGCTGGCCGGGCTGATGGACCGCCTGGCCTACATCAGCTGGGGCCTGTCGGCGATCATGGTCTTCATCGGCGTGAAGATGATCCTGCACGCGCTGCACGAGAACGGCGTCCACGTACCCGAGGTCGGCATCGGCCTGTCCCTGACCGTCATCCTCGGCATCATGACGATCACCATCGTCGGCAGCCTCGTCAAGTCGCGGTTCGACGAGCGCGCCAACCCCGCCGTCCCGACCGAAAAGGACTCCGCGGGCGATCGTTCCTGATACCGGACGGGCGTGCGCGCCCCCGTCGGGGACACTCGCGCGCGATGGCTGGATTCGAACGACTGTTCGTCTATAGTGGTGGCACCCCGGCGCTCCGGCGCCGGGGTGCCGCTGCTTTTTCCAGGTGGAAGAAACCGCCGCCGACGGTCGTTAGGCTGGCAGGGAGCCGCGCGGCCTCCCCCGCGTTCCCCCGACGGTCCGCCTCCAGGGCCGGGGTGAGCGCCGGGAGGCCTTCGACCGCCGCACCGCGAAGTCACACACGGGTCAGCCCGCCTCACGCGACGAGGTCCGCGTCCTGTGCGCCAACGCCGAAGGATGTCTCACTCGATGGTCGAACAACTGGTAGTCCGGGGAGCTCGTGAGCACAACCTCAAGGACGTCTCGCTGGACCTGCCGCGCGACTCCATGATCGTGTTCACCGGCCTGTCCGGTTCGGGCAAGTCCTCGCTGGCCTTCGACACGATCTTCGCCGAGGGCCAGCGTCGCTACGTCGAGTCGCTGTCGGCCTACGCCCGCCAGTTCCTGGGCCAGATGGACAAGCCCGACGTGGACTTCATCGAGGGGCTCTCCCCGGCGGTGTCCATCGACCAGAAGTCCACCAGCCGCAACCCGCGCTCCACCGTGGGCACCATCACCGAGGTCTACGACTACCTGCGCCTGCTGTGGGCGCGCATCGGCGTTCCGCACTGTCCCGAGTGCCGCCGCGAGATCGCACGCCAGAGCCCGCAGCAGATCGTGGACCGGGTCCTGGAGATGACCGAGGGCACCCGCTTCCAGGTGCTGGCCCCGGTCGTGCGCGGGCGCAAGGGCGAGTACGTCGAGCTGTTCAAGGACCTGCAGTCCAAGGGCTACACCCGCGCCGTCGTGGACGGCCAGGCGGTGCGCCTGGACGAGCCGCCCAAGCTGGGCCGCTACGACAAGCACGACATCGCCGTGGTCGTGGACCGCCTCGCCGTCAAGGCCTCCGCCCGCGGGCGGCTGACCGACTCGGTCGAGACCGCCCTCAAACTGGCCGGGGGCACCATCGTCCTGGACTTCGTGGACGCGGCCGACGACGACCCCGAGCGCGAGAAGGTCTTCTCCGAGCACCTGTACTGCCCCTACGACGACCTGTCCTTCGAACAGCTCGAACCGCGCTCCTTCTCCTTCAACGCCCCCTACGGGGCCTGCCCCGACTGCTCGGGCCTGGGCACCCGGATGGAGGTCGACCCCGAACTGCTCGTCCCCGACCCGGAGAAGACGCTGGCCGAGGGCGCCATCGGCCCCTGGTCGGGCGGACCCAACAGCGGCTACTGGGAGCGCATCCTCACGGCGGTCGGCGAGGCCGTGGGCTTCGACCTGGACACCCCCTGGGAGCGGCTGCCGCGCCGGGCCCGCAAGGCCCTGCTGGAGGGCCACGACACCCAGGTGCACGTGACCTACCGCAACCGGTACGGGCGCAACCGCTCCTACTACACCGAGTTCGAGGGCGTCATCCCCTGGGTCAAGCGCCGCCACTCCGAGACCGAGAGCGACTACGGGCGCGAGCGGCTGGAGGGGTACATGCGCACGGTGCCCTGCCCCACCTGCGAGGGGACCCGCCTCAAGCCGGTCGTGCTGGCCGTGACCGTGGGCGGGAAATCCATCGCCGAGGTGGCCCAGATGCCGCTCGGCGAGAGCGCCGCGTTCCTGGCCGGCCTGCGCCTGTCCGAGCGCGACGCGGTCATCGCCGCCCAGGTGCTCAAGGAGATCAACGCCCGCCTGGGCTTCCTGCTCGACGTGGGCCTGGACTACCTGAGCCTGGCCCGCTCCTCCGGCTCGCTCTCCGGCGGTGAGGCCCAGCGCATCCGCCTGGCAACCCAGATCGGCTCCGGCCTGGTGGGCGTGCTGTACGTGCTGGACGAGCCCTCCATCGGCCTGCACCAGCGCGACAACGCCCGCCTGCTGGAGACCCTGCAGCGGCTGCGCGACATCGGCAACACCCTCATCGTGGTCGAGCACGACGAGGACACCATCCGCGCCGCCGACTGGGTGGTCGACATCGGCCCCGGCGCGGGCGAGCACGGCGGCCACGTGGTGGTCTCGGGGATCGTGGACGAGCTGCTCACCTCGCCCGACTCACTGACCGGCGACTACCTGGCCGGGCGGCGCGCCATCGCGGTGCCCGACAAGCGCCGCCCGCTCACCCGAGGACACGAGCTCGTGGTCCGGGGCGCCCGGGAGAACAACCTCCACGGCATCGACGTCACCTTCCCGCTGGGGGTGTTCACCGCGGTCACCGGAGTGTCCGGTTCGGGCAAGTCCACCCTGGTCAACGAGATCCTGTACAAGGCGCTGGCCAAGGAGCTCAACGGGGCGCGCGAGGTGCCCGGCCGCCACCTGCGGGTCAACGGCATGAACAAGGTCGACAAGGTCGTGCACGTGGACCAGAGCCCCATCGGGCGCACCCCGCGCTCCAACCCGGCCACCTACTCCGGCGTCTTCGACCACATCCGCAAGCTGTTCGCGCAGACCACCGACGCCAAGACGCGCGGCTACCAGCCCGGACGGTTCTCCTTCAACGTCAAGGGCGGCCGCTGCGAGGCCTGCTCCGGGGACGGCACGCTCAAGATCGAGATGCAGTTCCTGCCCGACGTCTACGTGCCCTGCGAGGTCTGCCACGGAGCCCGGTACAACCGGGAGACCCTCCAGGTGCGCTACAAGGGCAAGAACATCTCCGAGGTGCTGGAGATGCCCATCTCGGAGGCGCTGGAGTTCTTCGAGCCGATCAACGCCATCCGGCGCCACCTGCAGACCCTGGAGGACGTCGGCCTGGGGTACGTGCGGCTGGGCCAGCCCGCCACCACGCTCTCGGGCGGTGAGGCCCAGCGGGTCAAGCTCGCCGCCGAACTGCAGCGCCGCTCCACCGGGCGCACGGTGTACGTGCTGGACGAGCCCACCACGGGCCTGCACTTCGAGGACATCCGCAAGCTGCTGGGGGTGCTCGACCGGCTGACCGACAGCGGCAACACCGTGATCGTCATCGAGCACAACCTGGACGTGATCAAGACCGCCGACCACGTCATCGACATGGGTCCCGAGGGCGGCTCCGGGGGCGGAACCGTCGTCGCCCAGGGCACCCCCGAGGAGGTCGCCGCGGTCGCCGAGTCCTACACCGGGCGGTTCCTGGCCAAGATGCTCTGAGCGGGCGCCCCGCACGGGTGGCGGGTGACCGGTCCGCGTCCGGGCGGGGTTCAGCCTCCCGGCGGCGGGATCTCCCCGGAGCCGCGGACGATGAGCGCGGTCGGCACCCGCTCCTCCCGGGGCGGGCTGCTGTCGCCCGCGATGCGCTGGAAGAGCCGCCGGACGGCCAGCGTGCCGATGCGCATCACGTCCTGGGCGACCACGGTCACCCGGGGCGCGAGCAGGTCGGCCATGGGGAAGTCGTCGAAGCCCACCACGGCCACGTCGTGGTGCAGGCCCCGTTCCTGGAGCGCCTGGATGGTGCCGATGGTGACGAGGTTCTGCGCGGTGAACAGGGCCGTGGGCGGGTGCGCGGAGTCGAGCATGGCGGCGACGGCGCGGGCCGCGGTCCGGGGGTCGGGCAGGTCCAGGGCCACCCGGCCGGGCCGCTCGGCCAGTCCCCGCTCGCGCAGGGCCGCGCGGTAGCCCCCCAGGCGCTCGCCGACGGTGCTGATGCCCCGCTCGTCCCCGAGGAAGGCGATCTCGGTGTGCCCGTGGTCGGCCAGGTGCAGGACCGCCTCGCGGGCGCCCGCGGCGTTGGTGGCCAGCACCGCGTCGGCGGCCAGGCCGCGCGGGGGCCGGTCGACGAACACCACCGGGGTGCCGGTGCGGATCTCCCGGTGCAGGTAGCCGTGGTCCGGGGCCGCCGGGACGAGGATGATCCCGTCCACCCGGTGCAGGGTGGCCGCCCGTACCAGCTCCAGCTCCCGCTGGGACTCCTCGTCCAGGCTGCCCGCGAAGACCAGGGTGCCGTGTTCGCGGGCCACGTTCTCCACCGCTCGGCTCAGGGTGGCGGAGAAGGGGTTGGCCACGTCCTCCAGCAGCAGGGCGATCTGCTGGGTGGCGCCGTCGGTGCGGCGCAGGCTGGAGGCGGCCAGGTTGGGCTGGAAGTCCAGCTGCGTGATGGCCCGCGTGACGCGGTCGCGCAGTTCGTCGGAGACGGTGGGGACGCCGTTGATGACGCGGGAGACCGTCTTGATGCTCACGCCGGACAGCGCCGCGACGTCGCGCATGGTGGCCCGGCGCACCGGCTCTCCGGTCGCGGTCCGCTGGTCACCGTCGCTCTGGTTCACCCGCACCTGGACCTACTCTCCGGACACCGTGGCAGCGTCCCCGGGACGCGGGTCCGGGGCGGCGCGTCTCGTGCGCCCCGGGCGCTCACCGCCGTCCGGGTTCGCGGGGGGACGGGTTCATTCTGCCGCACCGCCGGGGCCGGGGGTGAGCGGACGGACGGTGAGGTCCTCGGCCGAGGAGGTCGCACACGGCCACGCGCGGCGGCCTCCAGGGGCGGGCCCGCGGTGCCCCGGGGTGCGCGACCGCCGCCGCGGCGCTGGCCCGCACGGTCGAGGGGGCGACCCGGCGGGTGTGCGGCGCGGGGGTCCCTCCTGGGAGCTCCTCCCGTCGCCTGAGCGGGGTGTCCGGTCCGCCGGGCGGGCGGCGGCCGTGAGGCCCGTCCCGCTCCGGAACGGGGCACCCCGAGTAGCTACTACATTGTGTAGTGCATATTTCGGAGCAGGTGAGGAGCGTTCGGTCGTGGCCGATAACAGGACGTGCGGGTGCGGGATGAGCAGGCGCCGCCTGCTCGGGACGGCGGGGACCGCCGCGGCGGCCGTCACGGCCGTGAGCGCCTGCGGCGGCGAGGCCCCCAAGCCCCAGGAGGTCCGGTACGGCCACGTGGTCGGTCAGACCACCGACGTGCCCGAGGGCGCCGGAGCGGTCTTCAGCAACAGCAAGCTGGTGGTCACCCAGCCCGGGCCCGGCGACTACCGGGCCTTCAGCGCGGCGTGCACGCACGGCGGCTGCACGGTGCAGGAGGTGGACGACGTCATCCGCTGCCTGTGCCACGGCAGCGAGTTCGACATCTCCACAGGGGAGGCGCTCAGGGGACCGGCCCAGGAGCCGCTGGAGGAGTTCACCGTCACCGTGGACGGCACCGACATCGTCCTGGAGGGGCCCGCCGGGGCCTGAGGGACCCCGGCCCGGGGCACATGAGCGAGGGCGCCCGGAGCCGGTGCTCCGGGCGCCCTCGCTCGTGTCGGGGAGGCGTGCGGGGTCAGACCTCGCCGGGGTCGCCCCCGGACGGGCCGCTGACGCCGTTGGGCTCGCGGCGCCGGAACGCCGAGGTGGGGAACCGGGCGGCGTAGGTGACCTCGTCCTCGTCCGCGGCCAGGAACTGGGTGCGGTTGCGCGGCAGGGACTCGGGGTAGTTGGCGACGAGCCAGGTCACCAGGTGCTCGCGGATCTGGCACGCGATGTTCCACTGGGCGCCGGTGTCGGCCGCCGTGGCCACCACGCGCACGATCACCTCGCCGGTCTCGGTGATGTTGACGACCTGGCAGGACCAGCTGCGCCCGTCCCAGTGGTCGCTGGAGGTGATCAGGCGCCCGGCCTCCTCGCGCAGCTCCGCGATGGGCACCTCCCAGTCCAGCGGCAGCTCGACCTTGGCGGTGATCGCGGTTCCCTGCTTGGTCCAGTTCTCGAAGCTGGTGGTGGTGAAGTTGGCGACCGGGACCACCAGGCGGCGCTCGTCCCAGATCTTGATGGTGACGTTGACCAGGCTGAGCTCCTCGACCCGGCCCCACTCGCCCTCGACCACGACCACGTCGCCGATGCGCAGGGCGTCGCTGAAGGCCAGCTGGAGCCCGGCGAACAGGTTGCCCAGGGTGGACTGGGCGGCCACACCGGCGACGATACCGATGATGCCCGCCGAGGCCAGCAGCCCGGCGCCGAGCGCGCGCACCTGGTCGAAGGTGAAGAGGATGGCGGCGATGGCCAGCACCACGATGATCGAGGTGAGCACCCTGCGCAGAAGCCGCACCTGGGTCTGCAGGCGCCGGGCCTTGCGGTCGGCGTCCCCGTTGGCGATCGACAGGCGCGCCAGGATCATGTCCGTGACGGCGTAGGCCAGGCTGATGCCCAGCGCCGTCAGCGTCGCGATCATGAGGATGCGCATCGAGTGCTGGATGGTCTGGTAGGTGCTCCAGCCCACGTCGCGGGCGCTGGGCAGGGCGAGGTTGGCGCCCAGCACGGCGGCCGCGGCGTAGCCCGAGAAGGCCGTCCGGGCCACGACGTGCTGGGCGGCGCCCCAGACCTTGGCCAGCCTGTGTTTGAGCACCCAGCGCAGAGCGAAGACCAGGAGTACCGCGACCGTGACGGCGACGCCGATCGCGATCCATTGGGAGAGCAGCACGACGAAGGGCCCCCTTGTCGTCCATGTCGGAAAGTTCGTGTGTCCTGGCCCAACCTAGACCATGGGGATACTCAATCGTGACGTTTGTCTTGCACGCGACCGCCCCCGCGGGGCCGACCGGCCGTCCGTAACGGGGGTGGCGGGGCCGGTGCGGCACCCGGGGTGAGGCGCGCCACGGTCACGGCGCGCGGGCGCCGGTTGGCCGTATGTCGTCCCGACCGACCAGAATGGAGGCATGGCTGCGACTCCTCACCTGCGCCCCGCGCCCGGTTCGATTCCGACCGAGCCGGGCGTGTACCGGTTCCGGGACGCGTCGGGCCACGTCATCTACGTGGGCAAGGCCAAGAACCTGCGCTCCCGCCTGTCCTCCTACTTCCGCGACTTCGCCGGACTGCACCCGCGCACCCAGCAGATGGTCTCCACCGCCGCCGACGTGGACTGGACGATCGTGGGCACCGAGGTGGAGGCGCTCCAGCTGGAGTACTCCTGGATCAAGCAGTACGACCCCCGTTTCAACGTCAAGTACCGCGACGACAAGAGCTACCCCTACCTGGCGGTGACCCTGAACGAGGAGTTCCCCCGGGTCCAGGTCATGCGCGGCACCAAACGGAAGGGCGTGCGCTACTTCGGCCCCTACTCGCACGCCTGGGCCATCCGCGAGACCGTCGACCTGCTGCTGCGGGTCTTCCCCGTGCGCACCTGCTCGGCGGGGGTGTTCCGCGGCGCCCGCAACAGCGGCCGCCCCTGCCTGCTCGGCTACATCGGCAAGTGCGCGGCCCCCTGCGTGGGCAGGACCACCCCCGAGGAGCACCGGGCCCTGGCCGAGGACTTCTGCTCCTTCCTGGCGGGCGAGACCGGCCGCTTCATCCGCGAACTGGAGGGGAGGATGCGCGAGGCCGCCCAGGAGATGGAGTACGAGCGGGCCGCCCGCATCCGCGACGACATCGGGGCCCTGCGCGCCGCCCTGGAGAAGCAGGCCGTCGTCCTGCCCGACTCCACCGACTGCGACGTCATCGCCATGGCCGACGACCCGCTGGAGGCCTCCGTGCAGATCTTCCACGTGCGCGGCGGCCGGATCCGCGGCCAGCGCGGCTACGTCGTGGACAAGGTCGCCGACGACTCCCCGGCCGAGCTGGTCTCGACCTTCCTGGGCCAGCTCTACGGCCCCACCGAGGGCGCCGACGAGACCGCGGGCACCGGCACCGCCGTGCCCCGCGAGGTCCTGGTCTCCCACGAGCCGGCAGACCCGGAGGCGATGGCCGCCTGGCTCTCGGAGCACCGGGGTTCGGCGGTGGACCTGCGGGTGCCCCGCCGGGGCGACAAGAGGTCCCTCATGGAGACCGTGGAGCGCAACGCCCGCGAGGCGCTGGCCCGGCACAAGACCCACCGGGCCGGGGACCTGAGCACCCGCAGCCGCGCGCTCAACGAGATCCAGGAGGCCCTGGAGCTGCCCGAGGCGCCCCTGCGCATCGAGTGCTTCGACATCTCCAACCTCCAGGGAGAGCACGTGGTGGCCTCCATGGTGGTCTTCGAGGACGGGCTGGCCCGCAAGTCCGAGTACCGCCGCTTCTCCGTGCGCGGCAGCGGTGAGGGCGGACGCGAGCAGCACGACGTCGCCGCCATGTACGAGGTGGTCCGCCGGCGCTTCCGGCGCTACCTGGAGGAGAGCGCCCGCAGCGGCGAGGTCGCCCGCATGGGCGAGACGGGTGACCACGGTGGTAACCCAGGCGACGGCGAACCGTCACCCGGGAAGTTCGCCTATCCGCCTAACCTGGTGGTGGTGGACGGCGCCCGGCCCCAGGCCGAGGCGGCGCGCCGCGCTCTGGACGAGCTCGGGATCGAGGACGTCGCCGTGTGCGGTCTGGCCAAACGCCTGGAGGAGGTGTGGCTGCCCGGTGAGGACGACCCGGTGGTCCTGCCCCGCGCGGGCGAGGGCCTGTACCTGCTCCAGCGGGTGCGCGACGAGGCGCACCGCTTCGCGATCCGCTACCACCGCCAGCGGCGGGCCAAGGCGCTCACCGGCAGCAGCCTGGACGAACTCCCCGGGCTCGGTCCGTCACGCAGGACGGCGCTGCTCCGGGAGTTCGGATCGGTCAGACGTTTGGCCTCGGCCTCGGCCGAGGAGATCGCCGCGGTGCCCGGTATCGGCCCCAAACTGGCCGAGGCCGTGCACACGCACCTGTCCGGGAGCCCCGCCGAAGCGGGTGGGCCGGGGGACGGGGCACCACAACGACACACCACTGACGGGGGAGGAGACGTATGACGGTCGAACTGGGCGGGGAGCTACCGCCCGAGGTGGTCATCGTCACCGGCATGTCCGGTGCGGGCCGCAGCACGGCTGCCAGGGCGCTGGAGGACCTGGACTGGTTCGTGGTGGACAACCTGCCTCCGGGCCTGTTGCCGACCATGATCGAGCTGGCCGGGCGCACGCACGGCGCCGTGCCGCGCGTGGCGGTGGTCGTGGACGTGCGCTCGCTGGCCTTCACCGAGGACCTGCTGTCCACGGTGGAGGAGCTGCGCAGGCGCGACATCACGGTGCGCGTGCTCTACCTGGAGGCCAGCGACGAGGCGCTGGTCCGCCGCTTCGAGAGCGTGCGCAGACCCCACCCCCTCCAGGGCGACGGCCGCCTGACCGACGGCATCGACCGCGAGCGCGAGACCCTGCGCACCGTGCGCGGCGAGGCCGACCTGGTCATCGACACCTCCCAGCTCAACGTGCACCAGCTCAAGGCCCGGGTGATCGGCTTCTTCGGGCAGAGCGACGGCGCCCGTCCCCGCGCCAACGTGGTCTCCTTCGGCTTCAAGCACGGGCTGCCCGTGGACGCCGACCTCGTGCTGGACTGCCGTTTCCTCCCCAACCCCCACTGGGTGCCCGAGCTCAGGCCCATGAACGGGCGCGACCAGCCGGTGAGCGACTACGTCCTGTCCCAGGACGGTGCCAAGGAGATGCTGGAGGCCTACACCGAGGTCCTGCGGCTGACCATCGCCGGGTACCAGCGCGAGGGCAAGCACTACATGACCCTGGCGGTGGGCTGCACCGGCGGCAAGCACCGCAGCGTGGCCATGGCCGAGCAGTTCGCCGACCGGCTGCGCGGGCAGGGCGTGGACGTGCACGTGGTACACCGGGACGTGGGCCGCGAGTGAGCCCGGTGCGGGCCCCGGGGGCCGTGAGTCCGGTCGGGATCGGCCGGACGGCGTCCCGTCGGCCTGCGGTGCACCGTTCTCGGTGGTACGGTCCGATTCGTCCGGGTGGACATGGGACGAGGGGCAGGCCACAGGCATGGCGAAGAGCACAACACCCGACGGGGACGGGCCGCGCCCGCCCCGGGTGGTCGCGTTGGGGGGCGGGCACGGTCTGCACGCCTCCCTGTCGGCCCTGCGACGGGTGACCACCGACGTGACGGCGATCGTGACGGTCGCCGACGACGGGGGGTCCAGCGGTCGGCTCCGCAGGGAACTGGGGGTGCTGCCGCCCGGTGACCTGCGCATGGCGCTGGCCGCGCTGTGCGGCGACGACGAGTGGGGGCACACCTGGAGCCAGGTGATCCAGCACCGGTTCCGCTCGGAGGGAGAGCTGCACGGCCACGCGGTCGGCAACCTCCTGATCGTGGCCCTGTGGGAGCTGCTCGGCGACTCGGTGGCGGGCCTGGACTGGGTGGGCCAGCTGCTGGGCGCGCACGGCCGGGTCCTGCCGATGTCGTCGGTGCCGCTGGACATCGCCGCGGAGGTGTCGGGGATCGACCCGGAACGGCCCGAGGCGCTGACGACGGTGCGCGGCCAGGTGGCGTGCGCGAGCACGAGCGGCAGGGTGCGCTCCATCTCCCTGATCCCGCGGGACCCGCCCGCCAGCCCGCAGGCGGTCAAGGCGGTGCGCGAGGCCGACTGGGTGGTGTTCGGACCCGGGTCGTGGTTCACCAGCGTGCTGCCCCACCTGCTGGTCCCCGACCTGGCGCACGCCCTGGTCACCACCCGGGCCAAGCGCGTGGTGGCGCTGAACCTGTCGCCCCAGCGGGGGGAGACCGACGGTTTCAGGCCCGAGACCTACCTGGAGGTGCTGCACGAGCACGCTCCCAAGCTCGGCGTGGACGTGGTGCTCGCCGACCGGGGGACCGTGGAGGAGGTCGGTCCGCTCAAGGCGGTGGTCGGCCGGCTGGGCGGGCGCCTGGAGCTGGCCCACCTGTCCCGTGAGGACGGCACCCCGCGCCACGACCCCGACCGCCTCGCGGCGGCCTTCGAGCGGATTCTGGAGGGGTGAGGCGGTGCCGGGCGGCCCCGTTTCCGCGGGCCGAGCGCAATTGATGGCACACCGGCACGAAGGCCGACAGGGCCCGTCCCCGGGGCGGGCGGTGCGTGCGCAACACGCCGTGCGGGGATCGGCAGTCGGCGTCCCGTGACGTAGTCTGCCACGGAGAAAGCCGCCCGCGACGGGGTCGCGGGCGCACCCGGTGCCGAGTGCGCGGCATCGGGACCAGGAGTGTGACGGGGAGGACCTCAGCGATGGCGATGACCGGCGTGGTGAAGGATGAGTTGAGCCGTCTGGCCATTCTCAAGCCATGCTGCCGCAAGGCGGAGGTGTCCACCATCCTGCGGTTCACCGGCGGCCTGCACCTGGTGGGCGGGCGCATCGTGATCGAGGCCGAGCTCGACACGGGCGCCGCCGCGCGCCGCCTGCGCAAGGACATCTCCGAGGTCTTCGGGCACGAGTCCGAGGTGGTGGTGCTCTCCCCGAGCGGTCTGCGCAAGGGCAACCGGTACGTGGTGCGGGTGATCAAGGACGGCGAGTCCCTGGCCCGGCAGACGGGGCTGGTGGACAGCAACGGCCGTCCCGTGCGGGGCCTGCCCCGGCACGTGGTGGCGGGCGGGGCCTGCGACGCGGAGTCGGCGTGGCGGGGCGCCTTCATCGCACACGGCTCGCTGACCGAGCCGGGCCGGTCGATGTCGCTGGAGGTCACCTGCCCCGGACCGGAGGCGGCCCTGGCGCTGGTGGGGGCCGCCCGCCGCCTGAAGGTGCACGCCAAGGCCCGCGAGGTGCGCGGTGTGGACCGGGTGGTGGTGCGCGACGGCGACTCCATCGGCGCGCTGCTGACCCTGCTGGGGGCGCACCAGAGCGTGCTGGCGTGGGAGGAGCGGCGGATGCGCCGGGAGGTGCGCGCGACCGCCAACCGGCTGGCCAACTTCGACGACGCCAACCTGCGGCGCAGCGCCCGCGCGGCGGTGGCCGCGGGGGCCCGCGTGGAGCGGGCCCTGGAGATCCTGGGCGAGGACGCCCCCCAGCACCTGGTGGCCGCGGGCCAGCTGCGCCTGGCGCACAAGCAGGCCTCCCTGGAGGAGCTGGGCCAGCTCTCGGTGCCGCCGCTGACCAAGGACGCCATCGCGGGCCGGATCCGCCGGCTGCTGGCGATGGCCGACAAGCGCGCCAGCGACCTGGGCATCGAGGGGACCGAGGCCAACCTCACCCCGGACATGCTCGTTCCGTGACACCGGGGGCCACCCGTCCGCGACGCCCGCGTAACACCGATGTTCGGCTTTGTTAACTGCACAAACCGGCGGATAACTTCCGACAATGGTATAGACCTTTAGCGCGCGCGGTGCCAGGATGGTCGCGAATCCACAAGGGTCGGCGGAGTTCGGCTACGGCCCAGCAGCGGTTGTCCGTCCGTGCTCCGCTAGGCTCTTCGTCAACACCCGATGCGTGTTGACCCTGCTCATCGCGGCTGCCCGGTTCGCCCGTGCGCACCGCGTTCCAGGCGGGGCGAATGTCCGGGTGCAAATGATGTGCGATATATGAGGAGATTGGTTCCGTGACCATCCGTGTAGGCGTCAACGGCTTCGGTCGGATCGGCCGCAATTTCTGGCGCGCGGTCGCCGCTGGCGGCAGCGACATCGAAATCGTCGCGGTCAACGACCTCACCGACACCAAGACGCTCGCGCACCTGCTCAAGTACGACACCGTCCTGGGCACCCTCGAGGGTGACATCGAGGTCGGCGAGGACTTCGTCCGCGTGGGTGACAAGAGCGTCAAGGTCCTGGCCCAGCGCGACCCGGCCCAGCTGCCGTGGTCGGACCTGAACGTGGACGTCGTCATCGAGTCCACCGGCCGCTTCACCAAGGCCGAGGACGCCAAGAAGCACATCGAGGCCGGCGCCAAGAAGGTCATCATCTCCGCCCCGGCCAAGGGCGAGGACCTGACCGTCGTCATGGGCGTCAACGACGACAAGTACGACGCGGCCAACCACCACGTCATCTCCAACGCCTCGTGCACCACCAACTGCGTGGCGCCGATGGCCAAGGTGCTCCTGGACAACTTCGGTATCCAGCAGGGCCTGATGACCACGGTGCACGCCTACACCAACGACCAGGTCATCCTGGACTTCCCGCACAAGGACCTGCGCCGCGCCCGCGCCGCCGCGCAGAACATCATCCCGACCACCACCGGTGCCGCCAAGGCCACCGCCCTGGTCATCCCGGAGCTGCAGGGCAAGCTGGACGGCATGGCCATGCGCGTCCCCGTGCCGGACGGCTCGGTGACCGACCTGGTCGTCACCCTGGACCGCGAGGTCACCAAGGACGAGGTCAACGCCGCGTTCAAGGCCGCCGCCGAGGGTCCGCTCAAGGACGTCCTCCTCTACACCGAGGACGAGATCGTCTCCTCCGACATCGTCGGCACCTCGCCCTCGTGCACCTTCGACTCCAAACTGACCATGGCCTTCGGCAAGCAGGTCAAGATCGTCGGCTGGTACGACAACGAGTGGGGCTACTCCAACCGCCTGGTCGACCTGGCCAAGCTGGTCGGTTCCGGCCTGTAGGCGCCCGCGGCCCTCATGGCCACCGGCGCGTGAGACGGCACCCCTTCGCCCGCTGGCGCGCGCGGAGGGGTGCCGTCGTGCGCGCCCCGATCCACCGTCCAACCCCACATTCCACGAGGAGACCAGCATGCGGACGATCGACGACCTCGACGTCTCCGGCAAGCGCGTGTTCGTCCGGGCCGACCTGAACGTGCCCCTGGACGGCGAGCGGATCACCGACGACGGCCGCATCCGCGCGGCCGTGCCGACCATCGCCGCCCTGCGCGAGCGCGGCGCCCGCGTGATCGTCGCCGCCCACCTGGGCCGCCCCAAGGGCGCCCCCGATCCCCGCTACTCCCTGCGCCCCGTCGCCGCGCGCCTGGGTGAGCTGCTCGGCGCCGAGGTGGCCTTCGCCGCCGACACCGCGGGGGAGTCGGCCCGCGCCACCTGCGCCGCGCTGGAGGAGGGCCAGGTGGCGCTGCTGGAGAACGTGCGCTTCGAACCGGGCGAGACCAGCAAGGACGACGCCGAGCGCGGCGAGCTCGCCGACCGCTTCGCCCAGCTGGCCGACCTGTACGTGGGCGACGCCTTCGGCGCCGTGCACCGCAGGCACGCCAGCGTCTACGACCTGCCCGGCAAGCTGCCCCACGCCGTCGGCGGCCTGGTGCTGACCGAGGTCGAGGTGCTCCGCAAGCTCACCGGCGACCCCCAGCGCCCCTACGCCGTGGTCCTGGGCGGGTCCAAGGTCTCCGACAAGCTCGGCGTCATCGACAACCTCCTGGGCACCGCCGACCGCCTGCTCATCGGCGGCGGCATGGTCTTCACCTTCCTCAGGGCGCAGGGCTACGAGGTCGGCTCCAGCCTCCTGGAGGCCGACCAGCTCGACACGGTCCGGGGCTACCTGGAGCGCGCCGAGCGCGAGGGCGTGGAGATCGTCCTGCCGGTGGACGTGGTGGCCGCCGAGAAGTTCGCCGCCGACGCCGCGCACGCGGCCGTGGACGTGGACGCCATCCCGGCCGACCGGATGGGCCTGGACATCGGCCCCCGCAGCCAGGCGCTCTTCGCCGAGAAGCTCGCCGACGCCCGGACCGTGTTCTGGAACGGCCCCATGGGCGTGTTCGAGATGGAGCCCTACGCGGGCGGCACCCGGGCGCTGGCCCGGGCCCTGGTCGACTCCGACGCCTTCACCGTGGTCGGCGGCGGCGACTCCGCCGCGGCCGTGCGCGCGCTCGGCTTCGACGAGGCGGCCTTCGGCCACATCTCCACCGGCGGCGGCGCCAGCCTGGAGTACCTGGAGGGCAAGGACCTGCCCGGTATCGACGCACTCAAGTAGCCCCTCTTCGACCCCTGGTAAGGAAGTACCGACATGTCCCAGCGCCTGCCGCTCATCGCGGGCAACTGGAAGATGAACAACAACCACCTGGAGGCCATCGCCCTCGTCCAGAAGCTGGCGTTCGCGCTCAAGGACAAGGACTACGAGGCCGCCGAGATCGTCGTCCTGCCGCCCTTCACCGACCTGCGCAGCGTCCAGACGCTGGTCGACGGCGACAAGCTGCGGATCGGCTACGGCGCCCAGGACATCTCCGCGCACGACAAGGGCGCCTACACCGGCGAGGTCTCCGGGGCCATGCTGGCCAAACTGGACTGCTCCTACGTGCTCGTGGGCCACTCCGAGCGCCGCGAGTACCACCACGAGGACGACGCCCTGGTCAACACCAAGGTCAAGGCCGCCTTCAAGAACGGCCTCGTCCCCATCCTGTGCGTGGGGGAGGGCTTGGAGGTGCGCAAGGCGGGCCGGCAGGTCGAGCACGTCCTGGCCCAGCTGGACGGCGCCCTCAAGGAGGTCCCCGTCGAGCAGGCGGAGCGGATCGTCGTCGCCTACGAGCCGGTGTGGGCGATCGGCACCGGCGAGGTCGCCACCCCCGAGGACGCCCAGGAGGTGTGCTCGGCGGTCCGCGGGCGCCTGGCCGAGCTGTACTCCCCCGAGGTCGCGGACGCGGTGCGGGTCCTGTACGGCGGGTCGGTCAAGGGCGACAACGCCCCCGGCATCATGGCCCAGGACGACGTCGACGGCGCCCTGGTCGGCGGTGCCTGCCTCAAGGCCGACGAGTTCGTGAAGATCATCCGCTTCGGCGAGCGGTAGCCGCCCTGCGGCCCCGTCCGTCACCCTTCGATACCGGATGGTGACGGGCGGGGTGCCCGACCGGTCGCCAGTCGGGCTAGACTTCGCTTTGGGGTTCTCCGTGCCTCGCGGTTTCCCCGCCCGTGCCGCCATGGGCACGGTAAAATCCGAAATTGTCCCCGGTCTCCTCCTTCTCCGACACCCGTCTGGGCCCGGCGCGGCGGTACCGCCGCAGTCGCCGTCGGGAAACGGGAGATCGAGGTGTCCATCCCCCCGCTTCGGGGTCGAGCTACGGGTGAGCGTGTGATCCTCGGTCTGTCCATCTTCGTGATGCTTCTCAGCGTGCTGCTGATCCTGCTGGTGCTGATGCACAAGGGCAAGGGCGGCGGTCTCTCCGACATGTTCGGCGGCGGCGTCACGTCCTCGCTCGGCGGGTCGTCCGTGGTCGAGCGCAACCTCGACCGGATGACCGTCGGTGTCGGCGTCGCCTGGATCCTCGCCATCGTCGTCCTCGGCCTGCTGATCAACCGGGGTATGTGACCCGCGACCCGCGGGACGCACCCCGTCCACAGTCCAGCTCGCCCGAGAACCGGTGAGCGAGTTCGCCGAAGGAGTTTTTCGTGGGTAGTGGCAGTGCCATCCGTGGCAGCCGTGTCGGAGCCGGCCCCATGGGCGAGGCGGAGCGGGGCGAGGCCGCCCCGCGGATCCGGGTTCCGTTCTACTGCGCGAACCTGCACGAGGTCGTGCCCAGCTTCGCGAGCGAGGCGCTGGTCCCCGACGAGTGGGACTGCCCGCGCTGCGGTTTCCCCGCGGGCAAGGACAAGGCGAACCCCCCCTCTCCGCCGCGCACCGAGCCGTACAAGACCCACCTGGCGTACGTGAAGGAGCGCCGCAGCGCCGAGGAGGGCAAGCTCATCCTCGACGAGGCCCTGGCCAAGCTGCGCGCGGACCGCGCCGCCGTCGAGGCCCACATGAGGGCCGCGCAGAACTGACTCCCCCAGGTGTGCCGTGGGGCCCGTCGCCGTCGCGACGGGCCCCACGCGCGTGCGGAGGCTCCCGGACACCGCGAACGGACCGATATCTCGTTCCGGACATGAATATGGACACTGACTTTCTCATTCTCGGGACTGGTGTGGTTCGTGGGAAATACAGTGATCGCCACGTACCCCCAACCGCCCCTGTGAGGAGATGGTGTCGATGTCTACGTGCCCCACCGGCGGGGACCACGACTGGATCCTCGGCGACGACCGCAAGTTCCAGTGCGCCAAGTGCGGAGCTCAGAGCGCCCGGCGGTTCTGAGCCCCGGGGCCCGGCTGCACCGTTCCGCGCCCGGCGAGCTGCCCCTGTTCCATGGCGCGCCAGGTCACCGGCTCGCCCAGGGTTTCGGCCACCCCCTTGGCCCAGCGCTCCAGGCACGCGAACCGCTCCGGCCCCTCCGGAAGCACGGTCCGGCCCTGGTAGGCCATACCGTCCAGGACGATGACCTCTCCGTTCACCCGCAACTCGGTGTCGTACTCGTTGGTGTTCGGTCGCATGGAGCGGACTCTAGCGCTCTCCGGCCGCCGCCGCCCGCGCTTTGGCCGACCGCGGCCGCGCCCGCTTCGGCCCGACGCACGGAGCACCTCCGGGGAGTTGCGAGAATGGGGGCATGGCCTCCCCCGAACCCACGGACGCCCCCGCCGCGCCCCCGGGCGTTCCCTCCGACCTGTCCCAGCGCCCCACCAGCGTCTCCCACCTGCGCCGGTACGTCAGCCTGCGCGGTCCCAACACACGGATGTGGATCACCGCGGCCTACTTCTCCGCCGCCCTGACCGTGGGTTTCCTGGTGGTCGTGGGGTCCATGCTCTGGCACGTGCTGCGCCAGGAGGCCACGGTCGGCTCGGTGTCGCTGTGGGCCTTCGCGGGCCTGGTCATGCTCTTCCTCGGGCCGGGGAGCAACGTGTTCATGCTGCGCGGGCTGCCGCAGCGCATCACCCGGCAGGGCATCAGCGCCGACAGCGACGGCGTCACGGTCCTGCAGGAGCGCAAGTGGTGGTTCCCCGGCGAGGGGACGTTCATCTCCTGGGCCGAGATCCGGCGCGTGCGCGAGGTGCACATCGGCGGCCGCAGGCTGACCTACTTCATCGAGTTCGTGCTGGACACCCACAGGACCGATCCCGAACTGCCCAGCTGGGCCGAGACCGCCGAGAGCCTGGGTCTGGAGGCGGTCGACGCGCCCACGCAGTTCTACGTGCAGGTGCCCGGCGATCTCAAGGAGCAGATCCTGCGGATGGTCGAGCGCACCGCCCCGCTGCCCTCCGTCGTGGAGCGGATGCCCCCGCTACGGTGAGGCGCGGCCGCTCAGGCGCCGGGTCAGCTCGGCCGCGGCGTCGCGCACCCGTCCGGCCAGCGCCCGCGGGGTCACCGGCCGGGCGCTGGGCACGGTGAGGCTGATCGCCGCCGCCGGACGGCCGTTGTGGTCCACCGCGGCCGCCGCCACCGACACGAACCCCTCGGTGACCTGGCCGTCCTCCATCGACCAGCCCTGGAGCCGCTCCTCGGACAGCACCTGGCGCAGCTGTCCCGGGGTGGCCGGTCCGCGCCCGGTGCGGCTGGTGAACGCGGCGGTGTCCGGGTACAGGGCGCGCACCTGCGCGCGCGGCAGCCGGGCCAGCATGGCCCGCCCCGAGGCGGTCAGGTGCGCGGGCAGGCGCACCCCCACCCCGGTGATCAGCGCCGGGGCGTGCGGGGGCTGCTCCTTGAGCAGGTACAGGGTGTCGGCGCCGTGCAGGACGCCCAGGTGGGCGGTGGCGCCGGTGGTCTCGGTGAGCTGGTGCAGCAGGGGTCGCGCCAGGCGCTCCACGCCGTCGTGGCGCAGGTAGGCCGAGCCGATCTCGAACGCCGCCACGCCCAGCCCCCAGCGGCGTTCCTCGGGCAGGTGGGTGACGAAGCCCTCCTCCGCCATGGCCTCCAGCAGCTGGTACACGCTGGAACGGGGCACACCCAGCTCGGCGGCGATCGCCGAGGCCGACACCGGTCCGGGGCGGGTGGCCAGGAAGCGCAGCAGCCGCAACGCGCGCGTGGCCGCCGGAACGAGGCTCATGCCCCCATTGTCCCGCACGGAGGGCGGGTGCGGGAGGGCCGGAACCGATGCTCTCGGGCGCCACGGCGGGAGGAGGACTCCCCCTGGCGGCCGCCAGCCCACAACGTCTGAGATCTCAGACGGAACCCCCGTGTCAGCTCTTCACCAGGGGCACCACGAGAGGTCAAATGGGGGGCATGTCCACAGCAGTTCCTCCCGTCGTCGTCGGCGGCGTCCCACTCACCCCGGCACAGATCCTCGGCGTCGCCCGCCACGGCGCGCCCGTCACCCTCGCGGAGGAGGCCCGCAAGGCCCTCCGGCACGGCCGTGAACGGGTGGAGTCCCTCGCCCGCGGCGAGGTGCCCGCCTACGGGGTCAGCACCGGTTTCGGCGCGCTCGCCACCCGCCACATCGCCCCCGACCTGCGGGCCCGCCTGCAGCGGTCGCTCATCCGCTCGCACGCCGCCGGGACCGGAGCGGAGGTGGAGGCCGAGGTCGTGCGCGCCCTGATGCTGCTGCGCCTGCGCACCCTGGCCTCGGGCAACACCGGGGTGCGGCCGGCCACGGCCGAGACCCTCGCCGCGCTGCTCAACGCGCGCATCACACCGGTCGTGCACGAGTACGGCAGCCTGGGCTGCTCCGGAGACCTGGCGCCGCTCTCCCACGTGGCGCTCGCCCTCATGGGGGAGGGCGAGGTCCGCGACGCCTCCGGAGAGCTCCGCCCGGCCCACACCGCCCTGCACGAGGCCGGGATCCGCCCGGTGGAGCTGGGCGCCAAGGAGGGCCTGGCCCTCATCAACGGCACGGACGGCATGCTCGGCATGCTCGTGCTGGCCTGCCTGGACCTGGAACGCCTGCTCAAGGTCGCCGACATCACCGCCGCGATGAGCGTCGAGGCCCTCCTGGGCACCGACCGGGTCTTCGCCGAGGAGCTGCAGCGGCTGCGCCCGCACCCCGGCCAGGCCGCCTCCGCAGCCAACCTGCGCCACCTGCTCGCGCACTCCCCGATCGTGGCCTCCCACCGCGGCCCCGACTGCAACCGGGTCCAGGACGCCTACTCGCTGCGCTGTGCACCGCAGGTCGCCGGAGCCGCCCGCGACACCCTGGCCCACGCCCTGCTCGTGGCCGGACGCGAACTCGACAGCGTCATCGACAACCCGGTGGTCCTGGACGACGGCCGGGTGGAGTCCAACGGCAACTTCCACGGCGCGCCCGTGGCCTACGTGCTCGACTTCCTGGCCATCGCGGTGGCCGACACCGCCTCCATCGCCGAGCGGCGCACCGACCGCATGCTCGACGTGGCGCGCTCACACGGCCTGCCCGCCTTCCTCGCCGACGACCCGGGCGTGGACTCCGGGCACATGATCGCCCAGTACACCCAGGCCGCCATCGTCTCCGAGCTCAAGCGCCTGGCCGTGCCCGCCAGCGTTGACTCCATCCCCAGCTCGGCCATGCAGGAGGACCACGTCTCCATGGGCTGGGCGGCCGCACGCAAGCTGCGCCGAGCCGTGGACGGCCTGGCCAGCGTCCTGGCGGTGGAGCTGCTCACCGCCGCCCGCGCCCTGGACCTGCGCTCTCCGCTGGAGCCCGGCCCCGCGACCGGCGCCGTGCTGCGCGCGGTCCGCGAGAGGGTCCCCGGCCCCGGGCCCGACCGCCACCTGTCACCCGAGATCGCCGCCGTCACCGACCTGGTCACCGACGGCACGGTGGTCGAGGCCGCCGAGTCCGTCGTCCCCCTCGTCTGAAGGCCCTGAGGAGATCCGCATGAGCCGTACCGTCCGCGCCGCGCGCGGCACCGCCCTGACCGCGAAGGGCTGGCCGCAGGAGGCCGCCCTGCGCATGTTCCACAACAACCTCGACCCCGAGGTCGCCGAGCACCCCGAGGACCTGGTCGTCTACGGCGGTACCGGCCGGGCCGCCCGCGACTGGCGCAGCTTCGACCGCATCACCGCCACCCTGCGCGACCTGGAGGGCGACGAGACCCTGCTCGTGCAGTCGGGGCGCCCGGTCGGCGTCGTGCGCACCCACGAGTGGGCGCCCCGCGTGCTCATCGCCAACAGCAACCTGGTGGGGGACTGGGCGAACTGGCCCGAGTTCCGCCGCCTGGAGGCCCAGGGCCTGACCATGTACGGGCAGATGACCGCCGGTTCGTGGATCTACATCGGCACCCAGGGCATCCTGCAGGGCACCTACGAGACCTTCGCCGCCGTCGCCGCCAAGAGGTTCGGCGGCACGCTGGCCGGGACCATCACCCTGACCGCGGGGCTCGGCGGCATGGGCGGCGCCCAGCCGCTGGCCGTGACCATGAACGACGGCGTGGCGATCGTGGTCGAGTGCGACCCCACCCGGATCGACCGCCGCATCGAGCACCGCTACCTGGACGTGCGCGCCGACAGCCTGGACCACGCCCTGGAGCTGGCCGTGCGGGCGCGCGACGAGCGCCGCCCCCTGTCGGTGGGCGTCCTCGGCAACGCCGCCGAGGTCCTGCCCGGACTGCTCTCGCGCGGGGCGCCGGTCGACGTGGTCACCGACCAGACCTCCGCCCACGACCCGCTGGCCTACCTGCCCGCCGGGGTGGCCTTCGAGGACTGGCGGGCCCTGGCCGCGGCCAAGCCCGAGGAGTTCACCGCCCGGGCGCGCGCGTCCATGGCCGCGCACGTGGAGGCCATGGTCGGCTTCCAGGACGCGGGCGCCGAGGTCTTCGACTACGGCAACTCCATCCGCGACGAGGCCCGCAGCGGCGGCTTCACCCGCGCCTTCGACTTCCCCGGCTTCGTGCCCGCCTACATCCGGCCGCTGTTCTGCGAGGGGAAGGGGCCGTTCCGGTGGGCGGCGCTGTCCGGCGACCCCGCCGACATCGCCCGCACCGACCGGGCCGTCCTGGACCTGTTCCCCGACAACGAGCACCTGGCCCGCTGGATCCGCATGGCCGGGGAGCGGGTCGCCTTCCAGGGGCTGCCCGCCCGCATCTGCTGGCTGGGCCAGGGCGAGCGCGCCGCCGCGGGGGCGCGGTTCAACGAACTGGTCGCCTCGGGCGAGGTGTCGGCGCCGCTGGCCATCGGCCGCGACCACCTGGACACCGGTTCGGTGGCCTCTCCCTACCGCGAGACCGAGGCGATGCGGGACGGCTCCGACGCCATCGCCGACTGGCCGCTGCTCAACGCCCTGGTCAACACCTCCTCCGGCGCCTCCTGGGTGTCCATCCACCACGGCGGCGGCGTGGGCATGGGCCGCTCCCTGCACGCCGGGCAGGTCAGTGTCGCCGACGGCACCGACCTGGCGGCCGCCAAGCTGGAGCGGGTGCTCACCAACGACCCCGCCACGGGCGTCATCCGGCACGTGGACGCCGGGTACGAGGAGGCCGGGCGCGTGGCCCGGGAGCACGGCATCCGCGTCCCCATGAGCGAGGACGGCTGACGCGGTTCCGTACATCCGAATCCGTCCGTACCGACGTGGGGACACACCCGTGAACGACCCGTACACCCCCTCGGGCCCCGAGGCCTTCGACCGCCTGTGGGCCGAGCTGGAACCCCTGGGGCGCGACCCCGGCAGCGGCGGCTACCACCGCCACGCCTGGAACGGCTCCGACGCCGAGGTCCGCGCCTGGTTCACCGAGGCCGCCCGCTCGCGCGGCCTGGACGTGCGCGCCGACCGCAACGGCAACCTGTGGGCCTGGTGGGGGGACCCCGGGCCGGGGGCCGTGGCCACCGGCTCCCACCTGGACTCGGTGCCCGACGGCGGCGCCTTCGACGGCCCCCTCGGCGTGGTCAGCGCCCTGGCCGCGGTGGATGAGCTGCGCCGGCGCGGGGTCCGCCCCGGGCGGCCCCTGGCCGTCACGGTCTTCACAGAGGAGGAGGGCGGCCGGTTCGGCGTCCCCTGCCTGGGCAGCCGCCTGACGGCCGGGGAGATCTCCCCCGAGCGCGCCCGCGGCCTGACCGACGCAGGGGGCACCACCTGGGCGCGGGCGATGGAGGCCGCCGGACACGACCCCGACGCCCTGGGAGCCGACCCCGGGGCGCTGGCGGACCTGGACGTGTTCGTCGAACTCCACGTGGAGCAGGGCCGCGCGTTGGAGGAGACCCCGCACCCGGTGGGGGTGGCCAGCGCTATTTGGCCGCACGGGCGCTGGCGGATGGACTTCACCGGACGGGCCGACCACGCCGGGACCACCCGCCTGGCCGACCGCGCCGATCCGGTGCTGCCCTTCGCGCACGCGGTCCTGGCCGCCCGCGTCCTGGCCGAGCAGCACGACGCCCGGGCCACCGTGGCCCGGGCCAGGGTCGTCCCCAACGGCACGAACGCCATCCCGTCGCTGGTCAGTGCATGGTTGGACGCGCGTGCCGCCGACGAGGACGCGCTGGAGGCGGTCGTGTCCGGGGTGCGCGAGGCGGCCGGGCTGGCCGCCCGCGAGCACGGCGTGGGCCTGGAGGTGGCCGCCGAGTCCCGGTCCCCGCTGGTGTCCTTCGCGCACGGCCTGCGCGACCGGCTGGCCGCGGTGGTCGCCTCCCGCGCCCCCGGGCCCGGGGTCCCCGTGCTGCCGACCGGCGCCGGGCACGACGCGGGGGTGCTCGCCGCTCACGTGCCCACCGCGATGCTCTACGTGCGCAACCCGACCGGGGTGTCGCACTCCCCCCGGGAGTGGGCCCGGCCCGGGGACTGCCACGCCGGGGTGCTCGCCCTCGCCGACGTCCTGCAGGACCTGCTGGCCCGCCCTGCCCGAGAGGAGCGGGGGTGACCTCGACACATGTGACTGAACAGACCGCGTCCGGACGACCCGGGGGCGGGAGGCGGCGCGGCGACCCGGTGTGGTGCGAGTGGGCCTGGACGGGGGGCGCGGTCCCCGAGCCCGGCGTGCTCGTGCGCCTGGACGGCGGCCGGATCGCCTCGGTGGAGGCGGGGGTGCCCGCACCCGCCGGGGCCGAGGTGCTGTCGGGGCTGACCCTGCCCGGCCTGGCCAACGCCCACTCGCACGCCTTCCACCGGGCCCTGCGGGGGCGCACCCACGCGAACGGCGGTTCCTTCTGGACCTGGCGCGAGACGATGTACCGCGTGGCCGACCGCCTGGACCCGGACGGCTACCACCGGCTCGCCCGGGCCGTCTACGCCGAGATGGCCCTGGCCGGGATCACCTGCGTGGGCGAGTTCCACTACCTGCACCACGCCCCCGGCGGCACCCCCTACGCCGACCCCAACGCCATGGGGCACGCCCTGGTGGCCGCGGCGGCCGACGCGGGGATCCGCGTCACCGTGCTGGACGCGTGCTACCTGTCCGGGGGCCTGGACGCCCGGGGCGCCCACCAGCCCCTGACCGGTCCCCAGCTGCGGTTCGGCGACGGTGACACGGCGGGCTGGGCGGAGCGCGCGGGCGCCTTCGCCCCCAGCGCCGACCACGCGCGCACGGGAGCGGCCATCCACTCGGTCCGAGCCGTCCCGGTCGCGGGGCTGTCCGAGGTCGCCGGGTTCGCGGCCGAACGCGGGGCGCCGCTGCACGTCCACGTCTCCGAGCAGCCCGCGGAGAACACCGCCTGCCTGGCCGCCCACGGCCGCACCCCCACGGCCCTGCTCGCCGACGCGGGCGCGCTCACCGGCCGCACCAGCCTGGTGCACGCCACCCACCTGACCGACGGCGACGTCGCCGACGTGCGCCTGTCGGGGGCGACCGTGTGCCTGTGCCCCACCACCGAACGGGACCTGGCGGACGGGCTGCCGCGCACCGGCGACCTGCTTCCCGCCCCGCTCAGCCTGGGTACCGACCAGCACGCCCACACCGACCTGTTCGAGGAGGCCCGGGCGGTCGAGCTGCACGAGCGCCTACGCACCCACCGGCGCGGCACCCTGGACGCCGGGGCGCTGCTGCGCGCCGCCACCGTACAGGGGCACGCCTCGCTGGGCTGGACCCGGGAGGGCGCGGACCGGGGCACCGGTGCGCGGCCCGAAGCCGGTGTCCTGGCCGCCGGGGCCCGGGCGGACCTGGTCAACGTCCCCCTGGACGGCCTGCGCCTGGCCGGGGCCGACCCGCGCCGGGCCGCCGACGCCGTGGTCTTCGCGGCCACCGCCGCCGACGTGCGGCACGTGATGGCGGACGGGCGCTGGATCGTGCGCGAGGGCGTGCACACCCTGGTGCCCGACACCGCCCGGGTGCTCGACGCGGCCGTCGCCGAGCTGTACACGTGAGGCGGGACGCGCCCCCGGCCCGTCCCGAGCAGTTGTCATCCCACACCGGAGAGGAGGCGGGCGCCCGAACCCGGTCCGCGGACCGGTCCGCCGCGCCCCACCAGCCGATGAGCGACGTGCCCGAGAGCATCGTCATCGACGACATCGCCACCCTGGTCACCAACGACCCCTCTCTGGGGCGGGGGGCGGTGGGGGAGGTCGAGGACGCCGCCCTGGTCATCGAGAACGGCCGGGTGGCCTGGTCGGGCCCGCGCGCGCAGGCGCCCGCCGCCGACGCGCGCGTGGACGCCGCGGGTCGGTGCGTACTGCCCGGGTTCGTGGACAGCCACTCCCACCTGGTGTTCGCGGGCGACCGCAGCCGCGAGTTCGCCGCCCGGATGAGCGGGCGGCCCTACTCGGCCGGCGGGATCCGCACCACCGTGGCCGCCACCCGCCGGGCCGGGGACGCCGACCTGCTCGCGCGTGCCCGGCGGCTCGTCCGCGAGGCCCGGGCCCAGGGCACCACCACCCTGGAGGTCAAGTCCGGTTACGGGCTGACCGTCGAGGACGAGCGGCGCAGCCTCGCCGTGGCCGGACGCGTCACCGAAGAGGTGACCTTCCTGGGCGCGCACGTGGTCGCCCCCGAGTACGCCGACGACCCCCAGGGGTACGTCGACCTGGTCACCGGTTCCATGCTGGAGGCCTGCGCGCCGCACGCCCGGTGGATCGACGTCTTCTGCGAGCGCGGCGCCTTCGACGAGGAGGCCTCCCGGCGGGTGCTCACCGCAGGGGCCGCGCGGGGCCTGCTGCCCCGCGTGCACGGCAACCAGCTGGGCCCGGGGCCGGGCGTGCGCCTGGCGGTCGAGGTGGGCGCCGCCTCGGTCGACCACTGCACCTACCTGGAGCCGGAGGACGTGGACGCCCTGGTCCAGGCCGCCGCGCGCCCCGAGCCCACGGTCGCCACCCTGCTGCCGGGGGTGGACTTCTCCACCCGCCAGCCCTACCCCGACGCCCGCGCGCTCCTGGACGCCGGCGCCCTCGTCGCCCTGGCCAGCGACTGCAACCCCGGGTCCTGCTTCACCTCCAGCCTGGCCTTCTGTATCGCGATCGCCGTCCGCGAGATGGGGATGACCCCCGACGAGGCGGTGTGGGCGGCCACCGCGGGCGGCGCCCGGGCGCTGCGCCGCGACGACGTGGGCCACCTGGCGCCCGGCGCGCGGGCCGACCTGGTCCTGTTGGACGCCCCCAACCACCTGTACCTGGCCTACCGGCCCGGGGTCCCGCAGGTCGCGGCGGTCTGGAAGGACGGGGAGCTGGAGTTCGGGCGGCCCTGAACGCGGGGCGGGGCCACGCGCGGGCGGCCGGGTGTCCCCACGAACTCAACGGCGGCCTAACCTCCCCGAAACCCGCGGCACCGAACCTGGAGTCACGTCGGTGCGCGTCCGCCGCCGCGGGACAGCGTCGTCCCGCGGCGGCGGGTGCACCGCCCTTCGACCCGGGAGGTCAGCGGTGAGCCTGTGGCGTGTCAGGACGGCGGTCGAGGACCGCCCCGGCGGCCTCGCCCGCCTCGTCGGGGCGCTGGCGGGCTGCGGCGGCAACATCGTCGGGCTGTCCCTGCACACCGACGTGTCCGGTGTGGTCGACGAGTTCGTCGTGGACCTGCCCGGCGACCACGGGGCGGCGCTGCGCGCGGTCGCCGAGCACAGCCCCAGCGGTACGGTGACGGTCGTTCCCGCCCACAGGCGCGAGGTCGGGGACGACGTCACCAGGGCCCTGCTGCTCGCCGAGCGGCTGCGGGCGCACCCCAACCGGCTGCCCGACGCCCTGGCCGAGCTGCTGCTGGCCGACGGGGCGCGCTGGACCAACCTGACCAGGATCGGCGAGGACGGGGAACTGGACCCGGCCACGGCGATGCTGGTGCCGGTCGGTCCGCTGCGGGGGGTGTTGGTGCACCGGGCCTCGCACCCCTTCACCTGGACCGAGTCCAGCCGTGCCGACGCGCTGGTGCGCTCGGTGATGCCCTCGACCGGACCGGTGCCCGCCGACCGGACCGTGCGCACCGCGGCGGGCGTGGCGCTGGGCCTGCGCCAGGTCCGAAAGGCCGACACGCCCGCCCTGAGCGACCTGCACCGGCGCTGCTCGGCCGAGACCGTGCGCAGCCGCTACTTCGCCGGGATGGACGAGCTGAGCCCGCACATGCTGCGCGTGTTCTGCGACCCCGAGCGCGGTCTGACCCTGGCGGTGCGCCCGGCGGGGGAGGAGGAGCCGGTCGCCCTGGGGCACCTGATGTACACCCTGGAACCGGGGGTGGGGGAGGTCGCCTTCCTGGTGGAGGACGCCTGGCAGCGGCGCGGGGTGGGCACCGCCCTGGCCCGCGCGCTGACCGCCACCGCCGCCGACTGGGGGCTGGCCGAGGTGCGCGCGGAGACCACGCTGGCCAACGCGGGGATGATGCGGATCATGGTCGGCCTGGGGGCGTCGGTACGGGTGTGGCGTACGGGAAGCCCCTACGTGCAGGCCCGCCTGCCGGTGGCCGGGGCGCTGCGGGCCGGCGCGGGCCGTCGCGGCGGGCAGCTCGCGCGCCTGATGGGCGGTGGCGGGGCGGATCCGCGGTGAACCTCCGGCCCCGGCGGCCCGGGGCCGGACACGACGCGGGGCCGACGGTCACCGGGGGGCGACCGCCGGCCCCGCTCGCGGTTGACGCGATGAGGTCTGCTGCCGGGACGGGGGACCCCGTCCGCGGTGCTACTGGGACTCGCTGCCGGCGGCCTCGTCGGCGCTCTGGGCGCCCTCGGCGGGCGCGGAGGCCGGGGCCTTCTTGGTGACGCGGCGCTTCTTCACCGGACGCGAGTAGTCCACGAGGGGCTCGTAACGGGTCTCGTGCTCCTTGAAGCAGTCGGCGCACGCGTCGACCTCGCGGACGGAGCCCTCCCAGGCGAACTGGATGACCTCAGTCGCCTCGACCTTCTCCTCACGGACGGCGTGGGGATCGCAGTACTTGAGCGTGAAGACCTCGGTGACCACGGCGGGGATTTCCCTTCGGTATCGCGTGAACAGTGCGGACCCCTCATCATACATGTGTACGAAAGCGCAAACCGGCTGCACGCCGGATCTGCCGTCACGGGTTCGGGGTCGCCCCGAAGCCTAGCGAAGTTTCGGAGGCCTGTGCGCCCGTGTCCGCTTCCCGCGCCGGGAGTGACCAGCGGCTCCGCGCGCGGGCGGTGGAGGCGCGGCCCGCCCGGTGGGTGCCGCGCGGTTCTCCGCTCAGGGTTCCCGTGGGGTTTTCCTGCCTTGTGTTCGGTTTCGTGAATCCGGCACTTCCCCTTTTCCCCACTGATGTGTGCGTTTGGTGAACACGGAGTGGGAGGCATCGCTAGGGTATTGCCCCATCCGGGGGAAACCACCGAGTTCGGCCGGTCCTCCGGTGCGCACCCGCGGGCGGTATGCCCTGAACGCGGGGAAACGGCGGGCGCCGTGGGGGAGCGGTGCCCCGGAAAGGCGAACAGGGAGAGGGCCGTGGTCGAGTATATGGAAGACGCGCACAGAGGGCGCGGCGGAGGCCCGGGGGAGGAGCCGCGGCCGGGGACGCGCAGGTCCACGGCGCGGCGCGTACAGGCCTACCGGACGCACACCAGCGAGCGCATGTCGGTCGACCCGTGTTTCGTGAAACTGCGCAGGAGGTTCGCGCTCCAGACCGGACTGCTGGTCTCGGTATTCCTGTTCAGTTACCTTTCCTATCTGCTGTTGTCGGCCTACGCGCGCGATTTCATGAGCATCCAGATCGCGGATTCGGTGAACGTGGCGCTGCTGGCGGGCGTGGGCCAGTTCGCCCTGACCTTCGTTCTCGCCTGGGCCTTCGGCCGTTTGTCCGAGCGCACGCTCGATCCCCTCGCCGAGCGGGTCCGTGAACGGGCCCTCCGGGAGGAGAGCGTCAGCGGGACGGTGGTGGGTCGATGACGGCCGTCCCCGCCGCGGGAACGACGGGCGGTGCCGTCACAGGGGACGGCACCGCCTCCGCGCCTCCGTCCGGGGCGGGGGAGGCGCCCGCCACGGACGGAGGCGCGGTTCTCCTGGACGGACTGGGCAGCGCCCTGGGCGGGCAGTTCGGCGCCGCGCACGCCTGGACGATCGGCCTGTGCACCCTGTTCGTCCTGGTCACCCTGGCCATCACCATCCGGGCCCGGCACACCACCCGCGGCGCGGTCGACTTCTACGCGGGCGGGCGCGGCTTCTCCAGCACCCAGAACGGGCTCGCCCTGACCGGGGACTACCTGTCCGCCGCCTCCTTCCTCGGCATCGCCGGGATGATCTCCCTGCGGGGCTACGACGGGTTCCTGTACTCCATCGGCTTCCTGGTGGCCTGGCTGCTGGTGCTGCCGATGGCGCAGCTGATGCGCAACACCGGCCGCTTCACCATGGCCGACCTGCCCGCCTTCCGGATGCGCCGGATGCGGGTCCGCCTGGCCTGCACCGTCTCCACCGTCACCGTGTGCGTGTTCTACCTGGTGGCGCAGATGGTGGGGGCGGGCGCGCTGGTCGCGGTCCTGCTCGGCCTGCACGACGGCGGTACCTTCCTGGGGGCCAGCGCCGACCACGCCCGCACCGGCGCGATCGTGCTCGTGGGCGTGCTGATGATCGTCTACGTCATGTACGGCGGTATGAAGGCCGCGACCTGGCTGCAGATCATCAAGGCGGTCGTCCTGCTGGCCGCCACCGGCCTGCTCACCGCGCTGGTGCTCGCCCTGTTCTCCTTCGACACGCGCGCCCTGCTCAGCGGCGCGGCCCAGGCCAGCGGGCACGGCCAGGCCTTCCTGGAACCCGGGCTGCGCCTGGGGGTCGAGGTGCCGGGAGACCCCACGCGGACCCTGTTCAACAAGCTGGACCTGATCAGCCTGGGGCTGGCCCTGGTGCTGGGCACGGTCGCGCTGCCGCACGTGCTCATCCGCTTCTACACCGTGCCCGACGGGCGCTCGGCCCGCACCTCGGTCAACCGCACCATCGGCATGGTCGGCGCCTTCTACCTGATGACGCTGGCGCTGGGCTTCGGCGCCGCCGCCCTGGTCGGCTCCGAGCGGATCGCGGCGACGGACCCCTCCGGCAACACCGCCGTGCCGATGCTCGCCGAGGAACTCGGGCGCCTGACCGCCGGACCTGTGGGCGCGGCCGTGCTGCTCGCGCTCATCTCGGCGGTCGCGCTCGCCACCATCCTCGCCGTCGTCGCCAGCCTCACCCTCGCCTCGTCCTCCTCCATCGCGCACGACCTGTTCGGGCACATCCTCATGTGGGGGCGCCCGCGCGAGTCGCAGGAGGTCGGGGTGGCGCGCTTCTCCGCCTGCGTGGTCGGCGGCGTGGCGATCGTGCTGGCCGTCCAGGCCCAGGAGCAGAACGTGGCCTTCCTGGTGGGCCTGGCCTTCGCCATGGCCGCCGCCGCCAACCTGCCGGTCATCGTGCTCACCCTGTTCTGGCGGCGCTTCAACACCCGGGGTGTGGAGTGGGGGGTCTACGGCGGGCTGTCGGCCACCCTGCTGCTCATGCTGCTGTCCCCGGTGATGTCGGGCAAGACCGACCCGGTGACCGGGGAGAACCTGTCGGTCCTGCCCTCCTGGATCGACATCCAGCTCTTCCCGATGGAGAACCCGGCGCTGCTGGCGGTCCCGGTCGGCTTCGCGTGCGCCGTCCTGGGCAGCCTGCTCTCGCCGGAGCGCAACACCGCCCGCTTCACCGAACTGCGGGTGCGCTCCCTGACCGGCTGGGGCGCCGACCAGGACTGACCGTGAGGATGCGCGGTGGCCTCCGCGAGGGGGTCGGCCTACGCAGACCGGCACCGACGGGTTGTCCCGCGAGCGATGCGCCGCCCACCCGGCGGTTCAGTCCCCGGGGCCCGGCCTGTCGTGGTCCGACCCGCCGCGGTCCCGGGGACGGGCCTCGGCCATGGCCCGGGCCAGTTCGCGTAGCAGCCCCGGAATCTCGGGCGCGTTGCGGGCGAGGCGGTCCCAGGAGCGCGCGGCCTGGTCCAGGCGCTCGCGTGTGGTCGGCTCCCCGTCGGCCCGCCGGTCCTGTCGGCGGAAGGACGCGGTGGTCGCCCAGAAGGCCGCCGCCACCAGGGGGCGGAACACGCCCCTGCCGCGCACGTCCAGCACGGCCTCCACCGACCACCGGCCGCGGGGGCCGGCGGCGGGGGACAGCCAGGCGGTGATCTCGGCCAGGGCGTGCGTGGCGCGCAGTCGGACCGGCGGCTCGTCCCGCCCTCCGTCCAGCGCGGCGTACCAGGCGCGCGTGTCCACCCGCAGGGTGCCGCTGGCCGACCGCAGCCAGGCCCCGCGTCCGGGCAGGCGCACCCGCCCCTCCCAGGCCAGCAGGCCCGCGGGGGCCTCGTGGGTGATGCTTCCCCAGGTCACCGGGGGGTCGGCCGTGCCGACCGTGTCGGGCATGGCGAACTCGACCGCGCACGTGCCCGCCTCGTCCCAGGAGGTGATGGTCAGACCGGTGCCGCTCCAGCCCCGGTCCTCGCCGACGGGCTCCACCGGCACGCCCTCGGGCGAGAGTTCGGCGACGAGGTAGTGGCTGCGGGGGACCAGGTGCCGCCCGTTCTGCAGCTGCAGGGCGGTGGTGGAGGTCGCCACGGCCAGCTCGTCGGCCTCGCCCGGTGTCCGTGCGGCGCCCTCGCGCAGCTTCTCGGCGGCCCGCCGCCGGTCCCGGCGCAGCCCCTCCTTCTCCGCGCGGTCCACCAACCCGAGTGCGTCGGCGCGCTGCTCCAGGCGGGCCCGGGTCTCCTCGTCGGGGGTGAGAAGCCAGCCCCGGCCGTCGAACCGGCAGGCGCGGGCGACCTCGTGCAGGGCGGCGACGATCCGCGTGACCACCTCGCTGTCCACCGCGGTGATGTCGAAGGTGTGGCTCAGGCGCGGCACGGTCCCCCCGGGGTCGGCTCCGGTCTCGGCGCGCGGCGTCCGCTTCGTCCGCCGCGTGGACCAGCGTACGCACACCCGGCCCCTCCCGTCCGCCGGGGCGCGGTTCCCGCGTCGTCCACAGCCCCGCGCGAACGCTCCTACGCTTCAGGGCCGTCGACACAATCGCTGTCATGACCAGGTACGTCGCGCTGCTGCGCGGAATCAACGTCGGGGGGCACCGCCACGTCGCCATGGCCGACCTGCGGGCCCTGCCCGGCGGGCTCGGCTACGGCGACGTCTCCACCTCCGTCCAGAGCGGCAACGCGGTCTTCTCCGCGGAGGACACCGATTGGCGCACCGTGGGGCGCCTGCTGGAGGTGGCCGAGGGCTGACCGGACCGCTCCGTGTCCGCGGGCCGGGCGGGTCCGCTCCGGGGCCGGCGGGGCCGGGCACACGACTGTCCGAGAGGAGTCCTCGGCGTGAGGACGGAGCGAGCGAGAGGGGTGGTGCCCGTGCCCAGGCGGTGGACCGTGATCCTGCGGGACCTTGCGGACGCGGCGCGGCCGGTCCGGCCCGAGGACTGCCACGGGCTGCTCAACCGCTGGTGGCCCCAGGCCCCAGAGGAGCACGCGGCGGCCAAGCGGTGGGCCATGCACGGCTGGCCCGCGCCGCTGGGGGACCGGCTGTACCACTGGACGCTCACCTGGCTGGACGACACCGCCCCGCCCCCGCTGGACCCCGAGAAGCTCGTCGGGGAGGTCCAGCGCGTCGGCGACCACCTGTTGGTCCCGCTCTCGGTCACCCGCACCTTCGACCGCTCCTACGCCCAGGTGCTCACCGCCCCGCGCCGCCCTTCCGCCGTGCGTTCGGCCGACGTGCGCGCCCTCACCCCCGTCGTCATGACCACGCGCGACGCCGCCGGTGAGCGCATCCCGCACGTGTGGCCCACCCCCCGGCGCCTGTTCGGGGCCGTGCACCGCTCCGGCGGCGGCATCGTCGGCGGCAGCGGCGCCGTGGGCGCCGTGGCGCGGTTCGCTCCCCCCGCACTCGCCGAACCCTGGCTGGAAGGGGCGCTGGAGAGCCTGTCCCAGGTGCGCCGCGCGCCCCTGCACGGCGAGGAGGTGCGCCTGGCCGAGCACCACCACGCCGAGAACCGCACCGTGCTCGGTTGGCTGGGCGGACTGCGCCTGCACCTGCCCCAGGGCGAGCGCCGCCACGTCGACGCCTTCGCCGCCCTGCTGGAGCTTCTGGAGCTGACCGGCGTGGGCAAGTACACCGCCCAGGGCTTCGGCGCGGTGCGCGTGGACACCGTGACCATCGGTTCCGCGTCCACGGAGGTGCCCGCCCAGCGACCACGCCGCGGCCCCCGCCGGGTTCCCCGCCGCGCCCCGCAGCGCGTGGCCGAGTCCCGCCCCCGGTTGGCCGCCGACGCCGAGGAGTTCGGGGGCGCCCTGTTCGACTGATCCCCGTCGGCCGGGAGGGGCGGTCCCGCACCGCGGGTCCGCGCGGCCGCCGCCGGTTCCCGCCCCGTGGACGGGGGTGGGAACCGGCGCCCGTGTTCGCCCTTCCCGCTGGCGGGCGCGCAGGTCCCCGGGCGGGCCGGGAACCCGGGGTCCCGCGGCGCGTGCGGTCACGTGCTCGCGGGGCCGCCGCACCCGGTGCGGCCGCCGCGTCAGCTCCTCGGTGCGCGGACCCGCGCCGCGCGCTCCGCCGCGCCGCCCTCGCGCAGGGCGCGGGCCAGCCCGCGCAGATGCGGCACCAGGTCCTGGGGGGCCAGGGCGGGCGCGTCGGCGGCGGGGGCGGGCGGGCCTCGGTGCCCGCGTGCGACCGGCTCGGGCGTGTGCGCGACCATGGGGAACCTTCCTGCGGGGCGGGTACGTGTACCCAGCTCTCTCGGACAGTGCCGCGACCGGACCGCGGGGGCCGGGTGCGCCGCCCCGGAAGCGGTCCTGGTATCGGTGGTCCCGTGGCCGGGGGAGGGGACACCGTCCGAGAGAGGTCAACGGAAGCCCGTTCCCGCACGGACCCCGCCCGCGCCCCGCACACCCCGCCGACCAGGAGCCCGACACGGTGACCGCCGCCCCCGAGCAGCACCGCCCGCCCGGTGCCGGAGAGCCCCCGCCGCGCCTCCCGGCCAGCGGCGTGGTGGTCGGCGTCGACCTGCGCGGCATCCAGGCCTACGTCTACAGCGGCCGGCGCATCCTGGACGCGGTGGGACGGGCAGCCCTGGTCGCGGAGCTGACCGACACCGCCGACGCCGAACACGGGATCGCGGACCTGGTACCGCCGGACTGCGCGGTCCTGCGCGACGCCGGAGGGGCGCTCACCGCGGTCTTCGGCGACCCGGCGTCGGCGCGCGCCTTCACCGCCCGCTACACCCGCCGCCTGCGCGACCGCGCGGGAGGCCTGACCCCCGTGGTGGCGCACGTGCCCTACGGGCCCCGCCCCGCCGCGCCCGGGGAGCAGCTCCCCGCGGAGGCCCGGGGGGAGCGCCCCCCCGCGGGGGTGGACGAGGCTCTGGCCGTGCTCCCGGTGCGGCTGCGCGAGGCGCGGCGGCACATGTCGGCCCTGCACACGCCCGCCCACGGGTACGGCGTCACCGCCGTGTGCTCGGTCAGCGGCGGCCCCGCGGAGGCGGTGGACAGCAGCCGCACCCAGGACGACCACCCCGACGTGTACGAGCGCGTCACCGCCGACGTGGCCCGGGCGCGCGGAGTCGGCCGCCGCTGGCACCGGGCCCACAGCGCCGCCTGGCTGGCCGGCGCGGCCACCGCCACCGGGTCGCCCGCCCTGACCCTGCCGATGGAGGTGGACCGCCTGGGCCGCGACCACGGCGGGGTCAGCCGCCTGGCGGTCGTACACATCGACGTCAACGGGCTCGGCGCGCTGCTGGGCGACTACCGCGAACGCGCCGGGGACCCGGCCGTGCCCGGCTCCGGGGCCCTGGCCCAGCGGCGCCTGTCCACCCGCATCGCCGGACTCACCGAGGGCCTGGCCCGCGTGCTGGTCCGGGCCGTGGCCGCCACCGTCCGCGCCGACCCCGGACGGCGCCCCCACATCCCCGGAGCCGGCACCTGCGGGCCGGTCACCCTCCACCAGGTGCCGCCCGGGCCGGTGTCGGTTCCGGTGCGCCCCGTCGTGGTCGCCGGGGACGACCTCACCGTGCTGTGCGACGCCCGACTGGCGCTGAGCCTGGTGCGCTACGCGCTCGACTGGCTCGACGCCGACCCCGCGGTCGTGGGAGACCCCCGCGACCCCCGGGTCGGCCTGCACCGCGCGCTCGCCGAGGCGCACGGCGGCCGTCCCGGCGGCGGCCGTCCCGTTTCCGGGCCCGGCGGCACCCACACCACCTTCGTGCCCACGGTCGGGGTGGGGGTGGCCGTCCAGCCGGTCGGCGCGCCGCTCTCCCTGGGCTACGACCTGTGCGAGGCGATGTGCCGCAGAGCCAAACGGCACCGCGTACTCCTGGCCGAGGCCGACCCCGCCGCGCCGGACGAGCACGCCGTGGCCTGGACGACGCGCTTCGACGGCGTGGACCGGGTGCTGCGCCGCCTGGACCAGGCCGGCGGGGCTCCCCGGCCGCGCACCGAGCTGCCCCTGACCGGAACCGGGTTCACCCGCTTCCTGGACCGCTACCTCTCGGCGGCCGGTCCGGGCAGCCTGCTCGCCGACGGCGGTACCCGTCACCGCGGCTGGCTGGTCTCGGACCTGGTCCCCCTGCTGGAGTCGGGTGCCGACCCCGGCCCGGAACTCGCCCGCCGAGCCCACGTGACCGGACGCCCCGCCGCGCTGCCCCGGGGCTGGACGCCCGGCGGGCTGCTCGACGCGGTCGAGGTGATGGACCTGCACCTGGACCCCGGCCTGGCCGGGGCCCTCGATCACCACCGGCCCCAACCACAGGGGCGGACAGGGGCCGGTGGCCTCCGTGGCCGGGCGGAGCGTCGGGACACCCCCCGGTGAGCCGCCCGGACCGCGTCGCGGTGCACCTGGCCTCTCCCGCGCTGTTCGTCGGCGCCAGCGCGGACGGCACGGGCGCCGACACCGACGTGGTCACCGACGGGGACGGACTGCCCTTCCTGCCCCGCCACCGCCTCGCCGCGCGGTTGCGCGCCGGGGCGGCCAGCGCGCTGACGGTGGCGCCGGAGCTGGCCGGAGCCCTGGAGGACCTCTTCGGACGCAGGGGCTCGCACGGCGCCGACCGGATACTGCGGGTGGGCCACGCCGTGCTGGGCGCCCCCGTCCGCGCCGCGGTCGCCCGCGCGCTCGCGGGCCGGGACGAACCGGTGCGCTCCGCCCTGCGCCGCTCGGTCACCGACGCCTACACCACCCTGGAGTCGGGAATCGAGGTCGGCGCGGACGGAGCTCCCGCCCCGGGGCGCCTGCGCACGCACCGCGTGCTCCTGCCGGGGCTGACGCTGACCGCCGGGCTCACCTGGGCGGCCGAGCCGGACCGGGAGCACTGGCGGCTGCTGGCCCGCGCCTGTCTGGCCACCACCCGGATCGGGATGCGGAGCACGCGCGGCAGGGGCCGGGTGGACGTGCGCCTGGCCGAACCCGGCCACGCCGACCCGCACGCCCTGACCCTGAGCCTGGCCGCGCCCGGACGGCGCGAGCACGACGGCGCGCCCCCGTGACCTGCCCCGGAACCGGTCCCTCCGGGCCGTGCCCGGGAGGGTCCCCCCGCCCCGGAGCGGACGCCGGACGGTACCGGGACGGCACGGTGCACGGCCCCCGCCAAGAAGTGAATATTCCTCATGTTCACCTAGCGTGTGTCCCTGGTACCGGTTCCGGCGGCACCGCGCGCGCCGCGGGTCGGTGCGCCGAGGCGACGCGGAAGGAGACGGGCCCGTGGACCACCCCCCGGTGAGCGGCTACCTGCCGCTGCGCTACGTCCTCACCGACAGCCTGGCCGTGCGCACCTCCTTCGACCCGCTGCGGGTGGACTCCGAGCACACCATCAGCGGACGCGCCCAGCGGGGTATGCTCGCCGCCGCCCTGCGCCGGGCCGGGCGGACCCGGGAACTCCACGCCTGGGTGGCCCGGGGCGAGCAGGTCCGCTTCGCCCCCGCCCACCCCCGGTTGGAACCGGGCGGCGACCCCGCTCTGCCCGGCCCGCCCGAGCGGACCGCCGTCGCCTACCCGGCCCCCGCCTACCTCTACACCCCGGGCAAGGACGGCGAGACCACCGTCGACACCTTCGGCCCGACCGACCCCGCCACGCCCTACCGCGCGGTCCGCGACCCCCTCACACCCGACCGCTCCCTGCGCGCCGCCGTGCGCACCACCGCCGAGCAGTACCTGGGCTCCTCCCGGACCGGAGAGGCCGCCCAGGGGGTCCCCTTCCTCACCACCAGCCTCGACGCGGGCCAGGTCTTCGAGGCCCGCTGGCAGTTGCGCGCCCGCGACCGCGCCGCCCTGCGGGAACTGGCCGAACGCGTCGCGGCCTTCCTCGCCGAGGCCGACGGCACCCTCACCCTCGGCTCGGGCGGGACCCGCGCCCACGGCGGAGTCCGGGTCGCCCCGGTCGACCCCGACCGGCTCCTGTCGCCCGACCGGATCGCCTACGCCGGCTCCCGTTCCTGGGCGGCCGGAACCCCCGTCGACCTGCTCCTGCTCTCCCCGGCCCTGCTGACCGGAGCCGACGGCCAGGCCCGCCCCCAGGCCCTGGTGCCCGCCGTGCTCGAACTCCTGGAGCGACGCCTGCCCGGTACGGGGGTCCGCGTGCTGGCCAGCCACGTGGAGGCCGGCCTCGTCGGCGCCTACCACCGCGGTTACCGGGGGCCCATGGCCCAGCGCTGGGCCGCCCTCCCCGGCGCGGTGGTCCGGCTGGGCCTGGACCGGGACCTGGACGCCGACCAGGCCCGCGACCTGGAGGCGCACCCCCTCGGTGAGCGGCTCGTGGACGGCCACGGCCAGTTCGCCCTGCTGCCCCCGCCGCCGCCCGCCCCCGAACCCCTCGCCCCCGCGGCGGTCCCCCTCGCGGGCCGCGCCCCCGGCCCCGGCGGAGACCCCGACGGAGCACACCGCGACGGCACGGTCGACGCCGACGGCGCCGGGGACGCGCAGCTGGACGCCCTGTACGACGCGCTCCTGTGGAACGCCGCGGCCGGACCCGTCCGCGACCACGCCCGAGCCCTGGCCCGCGACCCGGCGTGCCCGCCCGCCCCGCTCACACCCGGACTGCTGGGCCGCCTGCGCGAGATCACCGCCCATGCCCACCGCGCCCCCGAGGACGTCCTGGCCGCCCTCGCGCGCACGGTCGCCAGCCGCCCGCCGGAGACCGGTTCCGCCCGGGGCCCCGGGGCCCCGCACGAGCGGGCCCTGCGCGCCCTGTCCCGGGCCCGCCTCGCCCGCCCCGGCCGGAGGGGGACGGTTCCCGTGCGGTCCTGGCTGGAGGGCGCGGCCGACGCCGCCGCCTGGTGGGCCGACAACCGGCCCGACCCCGGGCACGATCCCGCCTACGCCCGGGCGATCGCGGCGGTGGACCTGTCCCTGCCCGACGGCCTGCCCCCCGGCGACCACCCCAGCGGCCTGTCCGCCCGAGCCCGGGCATGGGAGCGGCGCGGCGCCGCACGCCTGGCCCTGCTCCTCATCTCCTCCTGGCTGGCCGAGGCCGCCCGAGTCCTGCGCGAGGAACGGGACGGGGGACGCCCGGCGGGGGGAGGCCCCCGGTGAGCGGCGGCCCCGGGGGCCCGGCGCTGCTCTGGGAGATCACCCTCCGGCTGTGCCTGCTCTCCGACACCCACGTCGGCGCCGCGCGGCCCACCCCGCGCCACGCCGCCGAGAGCGACGTGGACCTGCACGTGGACCGCGACCCGAGCACCGGCGTGCCCCGTCTGCGCGCCACCACCCTGGCCGGGCTGCTGCGCCACGAACTCGCCGCCCGCACCGGCGACCCCGCCAGCGTCCGCGCGCTCATGGGCTCCGGCCGCGAACGCGCCCTGCCCGGAGGGGCGCCCGCCACGAGCGCCCTGGAGGCGGACGACGCCCCCGCCGAACTCCCCGAGGGCGCCACGGTCACGGTCCGCACCGGTACCCGGGTCGACCCGGCCGCCGGCACCGCCCAGCCGGGCCGCCTGTGGCGGTGGGAGGTCCTGCCCGCGGGCACGGTCTTCACCGCGCACCTGCGGCTGAGCGTACCCGCGCCCGCCGACGAGGCCCGCCTGCTCACCCTGCTCCTGCTGGCCTCCGGCGGCCTGGAGGGGGTGGGCCCCGGCGTGCGCGTGGGGGGCCGCACCGGTCGCGGCTACGGCGCCGTCCGCGCCACGCACTGGGCCGTGCGCCGCCACGACCTCACCGACGAGCGCGACTGGTTCGCCTACCACGGCCGCACCTGGGCCGAGCGCTGGGCGGACGGGGCCGCCGCGGTGGCCGACGCCCCCGGCGACCTGGCCACCGCCCTGACCGAACGCCTGCGCCGGTGCGGCCGGACGGCCACCGCGGCCCACCTGGCCGCCCGGGCCCGCCAGCCCGACCGCCGCCACCGCGCCGAGCTCCACCTCACCCTGGCCGTCGCCGAGCCCCGCGACCCGCTGGCCCCTCCGCCGCGCCGGACCCGGCCGGGAGCACTCCTGATCGCCGACGACCCCGCCCCCGAACGGCTGGGCACGGCGGACCGGGCCCACCGGCACCGCCCCGTCGTCTCCGACCCCGACAAGCCCGTCGTCCACGCCGGCCCCGTCCTGGGCGAGACGGCGCTGTTCGCCCTGCTCAAGCGGATCAGCGGCCGTCTGGTCCGCGACGCGGCCGAGCACCTGGGCGCACCGGCCGACCGGTGGCGCGGCTGGCACGACCGCTGGTGGGGCGCCGACACAGACCGGAGCGGCCGCCCCCGGCCCTCGCGCGTCCGGTTGCGCGCCGCGCCCGCCCTCACCGGCGGCGCGCCCCTGACCATCACCCGCCTGACCGTGGACGCCCTGTTCGGCGACGCCGTGGACGGACACCTGTTCACCACCGACCTGCACTGCGGCGGCGCCGCCGAGGCGGTCGTGGACGTGAGCGAACCCGACGACGCGGTACGCGGCCTGCTGGCCCTGCTCGTGCGCGAACTGGCCACGGTCGCCTTCGACACCGTGGGCGCGGGAGCGGGCAGCGGGCAGGGACGTCTGACGGCCACGCGTGCCCTCCTGGTCACCCACCCCGGCGGCGGGGAGCCCCCGCACACGGTGGACCTGCTCACCGCCGTGTTCGAGGAGGAGAGCCCCGAGGCCGCCACCGCGCGCGACTGGCTGGACGCCCTGCGCGCCGTCCTCGCCCCCGCGACCGCCGACGGCGCGAAGGAGGCGCCCCGGTGAACTCCGACCCTCCCCGCCCGCACGGGCTGACCGCGCACCGCCTGACCGCGGCGCAGGTCGACGCGGTCCTGTCCGACGTCCTGGTCCGCGGCCGGCGCTGCCGCCTGCTCGACACGGGCACCGGGGACGTCCCCGGCGGGCCCGGTCAGCCCCAGTGGCTGCTCGCCGAACTCGGCGACGGCCGCCTCACCGGAGCCTGCCCCGGCGACCGGTGGCGCCGCTCGGACGAGCCCCCCACCGCGCACCTGTCGGCCGCGCCGCCCTTCTCCGAGCGCTGGCGGATCCTGGAGGTGCTCGTCTTCGGCCCGCACGCGCAGGTCCGCGTCGGCGAGGGGGCGGGGGCCGGATGGATCAGCGCCGACGCCCCCGGCGCGCTCCCGGAGTGGCTGCGCCCGCGCGACCGCTCCTTCCTCCTCCAGGGCTGGAACGGACCCGACCACAGCCGCGCCCTGGAGGGCGACGTGCCCCTGTCGGTGACCGGTGAGCCCTCCGGGACCCGGGCCGTCCTCCCGGTGGCCTGGGCCGACTTCTCCGGGACCCCGCGCCCCGAGCCCGGGGGCAGGACCGCCCTGGAGAGCTCCGGCACGTGGCTGACCGTACGCGAGTACTGGGCCAGCGACCCCTGCACCGGCGCGGTGGGGGTGGCCTTCCACCGCCTCACCGGTATGCGCACGGGCCCCAAGCCGACCGGACCGGAGTTCGACGTGGGCACCGGGGACGAGATCCGCCGCAGAGGGGAACGAGGGTGAGCCCGCGCCCGGGCCGGAGGTCCGGCGACGACGCGTCCGGCCCGCGGCCCCGGGGCGCGCCCTTCCACGCCACCGCGCCCTACGGGCTGGTCCGCCTCGCCGACACCCCCATGCCCGCCAGCGACCTGCACGGGGGCCACTCCGCCGAGGCTCTGCTACGCAGCCACGACCGCACGGTGGAGGGCACCCACTCGGGGTGGATCGACCTGACCCTGACCACGCTCACCCCCACCTTCGTCGGCCAGGCCCCCGAACGTGGGCGGGCCAGCTCCTCCCTGCGCTTCCCCCACGGCGACCGCCGGCTGCCCGCCATCCCCGGGTCCACCCTGCGCGGACTGGTGCGCAACACCGTGCGGATGCTCACCAGCGGTGAGACCGGGCCGGTCAACACCCCCATGCTGTTCTTCCGGGCACCCGTGCGCATCGACCCCGACAACGCCGACAGCGCACTGTCCACCCGGGCCCGGCGGGTCATGGCCCGCCGGCACGCCCAGTACCGCAGGCGCCGCGCCGGGCTACGCACCAAACAGGGGTTCCTGTTCCACTCGCCCCCCGACGGGCGCTGGTACGTGGTCGGGGTCCCCGCCACCCCGCTGTCCGAGCCCGGCCAGGCGCTCAAGGTGCCCTTCGCGGTCCTGCGCGAGAGCCTGCGCGCCTGGGACTTCGGGGTCCAGGACTTCCCCGACCCGCCCCGGAACAACACCTATGTACCCACGACCCATGAGCAGCACGGCCACCTGCAATACCGGTGGGTGTACGCCGTCCACCTTCCCGGAGAGCGCCGCGTGGCCGCCGTGGCGCCCACCGAGGAGGAGGCCCGCGCCCACCTGGCCGCCCGTGCGGCACGGGACCGCGGCCGGGGCGGCGTGGTCCCGGCCCTGCTCGTCCTGACCGGGGTCGCGGCGGGGGAGCGCCGCAACGCCTACCTCTTCCCCCGCCCCTCCGACCTGGGCGGGCGTCTGCGCGTTCCCGACGCGATGGTGGAGCTGTTCGAGTCGGCCGAACAGGTCACCGGCTACCAGCGCGCCGCCTTCCCCGACACCCTCGGTACGGGCCCCGCGGACCCCGCCCGCGCACCGGTCGGCGGGGCGCACGGCGGCGGCCTGCCCCGGCGCAGCCTCGAACCGGTCTGGTTCGACCTCGACGCCTCCGGGGCGGTGGTCTCCTTCGGGCGCTCCGGCGGCTACCGGATCGCCGTCAGCGACGACAACCCGGTCCGCCGCGCGCTGCCCGCACCCCTGCTCGGAGCCCAGCACGGGGACCCCGACCGGGCCGCGCTGGCCGGACGCACCGTGGACGTGTGCCGCGCGCTGTTCGGCGACACCGACACCTTCGCCGGGGCGGGCGGCGCCTCCAAGGGCCGTGTGTCCTTCGGCAGCGCGCTGAGCGAGGACCCCGACCCCGACTACCCCGACGGCGCCGCCCTGCGCGTCCAACTGCTCTCGCCCCAGCGCGGCTGCTTCGCCAACTACCTGGTACAGGGGCCCGACGCCGTCTCCGGGGACCGGCCCGACGTCGTCACGTGGTCGCACGAGGGCCGGGTGCGCCTGAGCGGGTACAAGGCCTACCTGCACCGGCACCGCGAGGACCTGGGCAGGCCGGTCCGCTACGACGCGCGCGCCCAGGAGGAGCTGGGCCTGGAGGTGCTGGAACCGGGGGTGCGGGCCGAGCCGCCCCGCGACACCCAGCGCGACGTCATCCCCCTCCGCGACGGCCTCACCTTCCACTCCCGCATCACCTTCACCAACCTCACCGAGGGCGAACTCGGTGCGCTGCTGCGCGCCCTGCTGCTGGACAACCCCGTGGACGGCGGGGACCCCGCGGACCCCCCGCACGCCCACAAGCTCGGCATGGGCAAGTCCCTCGGTATGGGCAGCGTGCACCTGCGCCCGGAGCTGTACCTGGTGGACCGGCGCGCCCGCGCGCTGGACCTTCGCCCCGGGGCCGGGGTCACGCGCGCCGACGAGGACCTGGTCCGGGGGTTCCTGGACGCGTTCGGCGCCGCGCTGGCCGGCAGGCGCCTGCAGGGTCCTCCCGACCCCGGGCGGTGGCGGGAGGTGGATCAGGCGGTGGACGTGTGCCTGGCCAGCCGGTGGCGCGGGCGCCTGCCCTGGTCGGCGACCGCGGTGATGTCGCTGCGCGAGTTCGCCGAGTACCCCGTGCTGCCCCCGCTGACCCGGCGCTTCCGGGACGCCAGGGGGTAGGGGCTGAACGGATCGGCGTGCGACCACGCCCCCGGCCGGCCGCCACGGGTCAGCCGCCGATGGTCTCGGCGAGCGCCTCCAACAGGTCCGCGCGCAGGTCGGGGTCGTCCTGGGCGCCCGCCCACAGCGCGGGCACGGCCGGTCCCTCCTCCAGCAGCTCGCACAGCAGGGTGTCGAGCGCCTCCTCGGGATCGGACTCGAAGGCGGACCGCGCCCCCTGCGCGCGCTCGGTCAGCTCCAGGGCGGTGCGCCGCAGCCAGGCCCGTTCCGCCGCGCCCAGAACCTCGCGCCGCCCGCCGGGGTCGCCGTGGGGCTCGGTGTCGGGAACGGGGGAGTAGGGGGCGCTGCGCGCCCGGCCGCGCGCCCGCTGCACCAGGGCGAAGTGGGCGGGCATGTCCACCGCCATCCGGCCCAGGACGCCGGTGAGCCTGCGCGCCACGTCCTCGCCGTTCATCCCGGGCAGCAGGCGGCGCAGCAGCAGGCGGCGCCGCTGGTCGGGGGTGCGTCCGGGGTCGGCGTCGCGCCCGGAGGCGAGTTCGGCCAGCTTGCGCAGCAGGTAGTCGCCGGTGGCGGTGGAGACCATGGGCGGTTCCCGGACCTCGGTCAGCGCGCGCCCGCGCAGGTCGGCCACGGGCACCGCGCTGCCGTCCTCGGTGAAGGAGACCGTCTCACCCGGGTGGATGTCCTCGGGCAGGTCGGCCGCGGGGTTGCCCCAGCCCGCCGTGAGCACCAGCAGGGCCAGGGCCTCCTGCTCGACCACGTCCGTGGCGACCCGGGACACGTCGCGGCGCTGTGCCCAGCGGCGGGGGCGCTCGGAGAAGGCGCAGCGGACCCGCCCGTCGGCGCCGGTCTGCGGATAGACCCGGCGCAGGTTCTTGTAGGAGCGGTCCCGGCGCACGTCGTCCAGGGCGTCGCGCAGCCGGTGGGCGGCGGTGCGGTCGACCCCCGCCTCTCCGGGGGCGGCGCGCCTCATGCGCACGGCGACGACGCTGTCGGGGTCGCCTCCGTGCACCGGGCACGGGCAGTGCTCGGCGCACAGGTCGACATAGTCGCAGAACTGTTCGGCGTGGCCCGAACAGCCCTGCGCGGTTCCGTCCGCGGAGCAGGGCCCGCACCCCAGGACACGCGTGAAGACGCGCAGGAAGGCGGCGGAGCCGAACAGCTCCCAGGCGGAGCAGTGGTGCGTGCTCACGAACTCTTCTCCCCGGTGGTCCGGGGCCGGGTCGCTTCCCCAGCCCTCCGGGAAAGCGCGTGCGAGAGAAACGTGAGACCTCAGGTGGCACCCCCGCGTCAACGGGAGACCGGGCATCAAAGTAGTGCCACCGCGGTGAAAATGTCAATTGTCGGACCCACGTACCAAGCAGTACAAAGTATTCGATAATTAACTGAAATGGATATCAGCCACAATGGCCTCATCCCTTTCTCCTGTTTCGGTCCGACCGGTGGGCGGGCGCCCCCGGATGTGTCCGAGAGACTGCGGTGAGGGCCCCGCGACGGGGCACGCCACGGAGGTGGCCCGTGCGGCCGCCGGACCCAGGGGGAGGTCGCCGTATGCGGGTGGTCAACCTGACGCCGCATGTGGTGACACTCGTGGACGAGAGCTCGCGCGTCATCCGGAGCTGGCCCCGGTCGTCCGACCCCGCCCGGGTGGAGGCCGTGCGCGTCCCGGCGGGGCTGAAGGTGGCCGGGGCGCCGCTGATGACCGAGGAGCGCACCCGCGCCAACCTGCCCGAACCGCAGGAGGGGGTGTGGTTCATCGTCTCCTCCGTGGTCGTCTTCGCCCACCCCGAGCGCGAGGACCTGCTCGTCCCCTCCGACCTGGTGCGCGACGGCAGCGGCGCGGTCACCGCCTGCCGCTCGTTCGTGGCCAGCGGCTTCCCGTCGTGGTGCGGCGCACGCGGGCGGCCCGGGGACTCCGCCCAGGAGAGGGTGGGCGCGGCCTCCGGCACCGGCCCGGACCAGTAGCGTGGTCCCGCCGCCCCGTCCGCATCCCCGCCGCAAAGGACGCCGTGGACACTCCCCGCGCCGCCGTCGTACTCGTCGGGCAGAACCCCACCCCGGCGCTGCTGTCCTCGCTCACCCTGCCCGCCGAGCACCTGGCCCTCGTGGCCAGCGACGGCACCCGGCCCCCGGCCCTGCGGGTCGCCGCGGCCGTCGAACGGCTGGGCTGCCACGCGTCGGTGCGGGTGGTGAGCGTGGGTCCCGACCCCCACGACTTCGGCCCGGTCACCGACACCCTCCGGGCGCTGCACCGGGCCAACGGGGGAGAACCCTGGTTCCTCGACTACACCGGCGGCACGAAGGTCATGAGCGTGGCCGCCGCCCTGCTGCACGAGCAGGCCCTGCCGCTGGAGCGCCACCCCCGGGCGCGCCGCTGGCGGCACTACCTCGACACCGTCCACGACACCCTGCGCACCGCCGACGGATCCGGGCGCCCCGTCGTCAGCGACGGCGTGGACCTGCGCACCCTGGCCGCGATCCACGGCGCGTACTGGCTGCACGACCGCGACCCCGAACCCGTGCGCCTGGTCGTGCAGGGGGGACGTCAGGCCCTCCAGGCCCGCTTCCCCGACCTGTCCCCGGCGGTGCGGCGCGGTGTCGTCGCCGAGGGACGCCTCCTCTCCCATCTGCTGCGCCACACCCGCCGCCAGCCCGACACCGAGGTCGTCGGACCGCGCCAGGTCGCCGACCCGCGCCACCCCGAGGACTCCGTCGCCGACTTCGACGCCGTCGTGCGCCACCGCCACCGCGTGCTGTGCGTGGAGACCAAGAGCCGCCCCGAGGACGTCGTGGCCCGCGCGGGGTGGACCGTGGCCAAGGCCCGCCGCGTCTTCGGCACCGCCGTCCAGGTGCTGTTCGTCTACTCGGGCCCCGCGGTCCCGGGACTGCGCGAGCGCGTCACCGCCTACAACCCCGCCCTGACCCCGCGCACCGTGCACGTGTGGAACCTGGACGAGCTGCTCTCCCGCCTGACCTCCTTCGAGGACCTCCGCAGGGTCTTCTTCCCCGGCCTGGGCGGCCCGCCCCCCGCGGCGCCGCCGGGCCGGAACCCGCTCCCGGACCCGGAGCCGGGAACGTGCCCCGAGCACCACCCCGGCCCCGAGGACCGGCCCGTGCTCGTCACCTCCCTGGGCGGCAGCCGCCTGGGCACGCTCACGGCCCTGCACGCCCACCGGCCCGCCCGCGCCCTCATCCTGCCCTCGCGCCAGAGCGTGCGCGACGGGGTGCGCGAGTCCGCCGCCCGCACCCTCCGCGCCGCCGAGCACCCCGGCGCCCCCCGGGCGGACGCCGCCCTGCTTCGGGAGAGCGGGTACCGCGACCGGGTCCGCTTCACCCCCGACCCCGTCGACGGCTCCGACGCCGACGCGGTCGCCTCGGTGGCCCAGGCGTGGATCGTCGGGGAACGGGACGCCGACCCCGCTCCTCCGGTCATCGTCGACATCACCACCGGAACCAAGGCGATGAGCCTGGGCCTGGCCCTGGCGGCCCGCCGCACGGGCGCCTGCACCACCTACCAGTTGGCCCGCGGGCGCACCGTGGTCTGCCTGACCCACGGCCCGCTGCCCCTGCGGGGCCGGGCCAGCGTGGACTGGCCCCTGGTCCTGCCCGGGTACACGCCGCTCACCGGCGCGCCCCTGTCCGACCGGGTGTGCCGCACGGCCCGGACCCAGGTGGACACCGCCCTGCTCGACGCCGCCCGCGCCGCCCTGGTCCGGGCGGCCAGCGGCCCGGTCGGGGTGTGGATGGACGCATCCCTGGGCGGGGCCGAGGAGTGCCTGACCGCCCAGGAACGGCCCAGCCTGGTGCTCACCTTCGACGACCGCGCCGTGGGGCTGACCGCCCCGGCCTGGCGCCGGCGCCGCACGCCCGGCGGACCGGTCCGGGAGGTCGGCCGGGGCGCGTGGGCCCAGAGCGTCTTCGCGGCCACCCTGCACCTGAACACGCGCTGCGACGTGGCCGGGACGGTGATCGCCCTGACCCGGCCCGGCGGCGACGTCAGCCGCGCGGTGGAACTCGTGGACTGGATCGCCCACCACGCGGACGGGGAGGGCCCGCCCGACCGGATCGCCTTCGGCGAACCGCTGCGCCCCCTGGTCGTGGTCGCCGACCCCGACGCCGCCCTCCCCCCGCTGCTGCGCACCGACGTCAGCTCCCTGTGAGCCCGCGCCCGACCCGGCGCCCGCCCGCTCCCGCGAGCACACGGGGCGGCCCCGGCCGGACCGGTGCCCGGACCGGGGCCGCGCCCGGGGCTCGGAGGCCCTACAGCCGGGAGGCCGCCGCCTCGTCCAGCCAGAACACGGTCCGCTCCGACCCCCGGGCACCGGCCACGGGGGCCTCGTCGACGTCCGCCCCCGACAGGCCCAGGCGCACGGCCTCGGCCTTGCCCTCGCCCGAGGCCAGCAACCACACCTGGCGGGCGGAGCGGATCGAGGGCAGGGTCAGGGTGACCCGCCGCTGCGGGGGCTTGGGCGAGTCGTGCACCGCGGCCACCGAGGCCTCGTCCTCGCGCACGCCGGGCAGCCCCGGGAAGAGCGAGGCCACGTGCGCGTCCGGGCCCACGCCCAGCAGGCACACGTCGAAGACGGGCACCGGGCCCGCGCCGCGCGCCGCCACCGCCAGCTCCCGGCCGTACCGGGTGGCCGCGTGCTCGACGTGGTCTCCGTCCATCCCGTCGGAGGCGGGGATGGGGTGCACGTGGTGCGCGGGGATGTCGATCGCGTCGATCAGGGCCCGGCAGGCCTGGGTCTCGTTGCGCTCGGGGTCCTTGTCCGGGAGGAACCGCTCGTCGCCCCACCACAGGTGCACGTGGGACCAGCTGATCGAGGCCTCCTTGGCGCGGTCGCGCAGCGCCTCCAAGGTGCGGATGCCGATCCCGCCCCCGGTCAGCACCAGGTGGAAGTCGCGCTTGTCCGCCTCGGCCTGGACGATCATGTTCACCAGCTTCAGCGCGACGCTGTCGGCCAGCTCGCCGGCGTCGGCGTGACGGATGATCTCCGGTTCGCTCATACTCGTGCTCCGCTTCCGGAGAGCAGCGACTCCAGGTGGCGGGCCGTGCTCTCGTAGGTCTCGTCAGGGTCCAGGCGGCGCAGTTCCTCGGCCAGCGCGCTGGAGGCCGAGCGGCGTGCCAGCGCCACCGTCTGGTCCGGCTGGCCGAACCGCGACAGGGTGGCCACCCGGCCGTCCACCCGGGAGATCACGATGTCCCCGTGGTCGGTGTGCAGCCGGACCTCGGTCAGGCCGGGTCCGTGGGAGGTCTCGCGGTCCACCCGCACCTCCAGCCGGTCCGACAGCCAGGCCGCCAGCAGTTCCGCGCTCGGGTAGTGCGACTCGGCCGTCACGCTGGCCGAGGTCACCCACCCGCACGGCTGGTCCATGGCACTGGCCAGCAGCGAGCGCCACGGCGTCAGCCGGGTCCAGGTCAGGTCGGTGTCCCCGGGGCGGTAGTGGGCCACCCGCTCCATCAGGTCGCCCAGCGGGTCCGGGGCGCGCAGGGCGTCCGTGATCCGCCGCTGGGCCAGGCGGCCCACCGGGTCGGCGGCCGGGTTGGCCGGGCCCACGCCCGGCCACCAGGCCACCACCGGCGCGTCGGGCACCAGCAGCGGGGTGACCACCGAGTCGGCGTGCTCGCCCAGCGGCCCGTACAGCCGCAGCAGCACGGCCTCGCCGGGGCCGGAGGTGCCCGGGCGGCGGATCTCGGCGTCGATGGCGGGTTCGGCCTCGGGGTCGCGCCGGATCAGCGCCACCACGCGCGAGGGGTGTTCGCGGCCCGCCTCGGTGGCGGCGCGCACGGCGTCGTAGTGGTCGGCCTCGTCGGTGACGATGACCAGGGTCAGCACCATGTTCATGGCGCCGCCGCCCACGCTGTGCCGCTCGGCCATGAGCGCCTCGGCGATCTGCGCGGTGGTGGTGCGCGGCAGGTAGAGCGTCATCGGTTCCTCCCGGCGGTGTCGTGGCTGGTCACGGGCGCCGCCACTGGCGGCCGTCCCGGGCGAGCAGTTTCTCGGCCGACTCCGGCCCCCAGGTGCCCGAGCCGTACTGTTCGGGCTGGCCCTCCTTGGCCCAGTACTCCTCGACCGGGTCCAGGATCCGCCAGGACAGCTCCACCTCCTCCTGGCGCGGGAACAGCGGCGGGTCGCCGATGAGCACGTCCAGGATGAGGCGCTCGTAGGCCTCGGGACTGGCCTCGGTGAAGGACTGCCCGTAGGTGAAGTCCATACTCACCTCGCGGACCTCCATGCTGGCCCCCGGCACCTTGGAGCCGAAGCGCAGGGTCACGCCCTCGTCCGGTTGGATGCGCAGCACCAGGGCGTTCTGCCCCAGCTCGCTGACGTCCGAGCGCGGGAACAGCTGCTGGGGGGCGGCCTGGAAGACCAGCGCCACCTCCGTCACCCGGCGGCCCAGCCGCTTGCCGGTGCGCAGGTAGAACGGCACGCCCGCCCAGCGGCGGGTGTTGACCGCCAGCTTCAGCGCGGCGTAGGTCTCGGTCACCGAGTCGGAGGGGATCCCCTCCTCCTCCAGGTAGCCGCGCACCGCCGCGCCGCCCTGCCATCCCGCCGCGTACTGGCCGCGCGCGGTGCCCGTGGCCAGGTCCTCGGGCAGCGACACCGAGGCGAGCACCTTCTCCTTCTCCGCGCGGATCGCGTCCGCGTTGTAGGAGAGGGGCTCCTCCATCGCCACGAGCGCCAGCAGTTGCAGCAGGTGGTTCTGGATGACGTCGCGGGCCGCGCCGATCCCGTCGTAGTAGCCCGCGCGGCCGCCCACGCCGATGTCCTCGGCCATGGTGATCTGCACGTGGTCCACGTAGCTGCGGTTCCACAGCGGTTCGAACAGGGTGTTGGCGAAGCGCAGCGCCAGGATGTTCTGGACGGTCTCCTTGCCCAGGTAGTGGTCGATGCGGAACACCGACGAGGGCGGGAACACGTCGTCCACCACCGCGTTCAGCTCCTGGGCGCTGGCCAGGTCGTGCCCGAAGGGCTTCTCGATGACCACGCGCCGCCACGGCTGGACCCCTCCGGGCCGCTCGGCCTCCTCGCCTGCCTCGGCCAGACCGCACCGCTTGAGCTGCTTGAGCACGGTCGGGAACAGCTTGGGCGGCAGCGACAGGTAGAACGCGTAGTTGCCGCCGGTGCCCCGCTCGGCGTCCAGCTCACGCACGCAGTGGGCCAGGCGGTCGAAGGCGTCGTCGTCGTGCAGCTCGCCCGAAACGAACTTGACCCCCTCGCTCAGCTGGCGCCACACGTCCTCGCGGAAGGGGGTGCGCGAGTGCTCGCGCACCGCCTGGTAGGCCTGCTCGGCGAAGTCCTGGTCCTCCCAGTCGCGGCGGGCGAAGCCGACGAGGCCGAAGCCCGGCGGCAGCAGCCCGCGGTTGGCGAGGTCGTAGATGGCGGGCAGCAGCTTCTTGCGGGCCAGATCGCCCGTGACCCCGAACAGCACCAGCACGCTGGGTCCGGCGATGCGGGGCAGTCTGCGGTCCAGGGCGTTGCGGAGCGGGTTGGGGACCGCTCCGGGCATCACCGGTTCTTTCACCTGGATTCCTCCGTGGATGCCCCCGCCCTCGGCGGGGGAGGAAACGGACGGTTTTCTCGTGTCGAGGGCGGCCGGTGGGGCGGCTGCGGCCCGTGGCGGGCGGGGCCGCTCACGCCGGACGGCCGCCGCGGGGGCGCGCCCCCGCGGCGGCCGCGGTACCTCAGGAGAGCTTGTCGAGCTTGGCCGACAGCGCGCCCAGGAGGCTGTCCCAGGACTTGACGAACTTGTCCACGCCCTCCTGCTCCAGCACGGCGAACACGTCGGTCAGGTTCACTCCGGCGTCCTCCAGGGCGGCGAAGTCGGACCGGGCCTGCTCGTAGGTGCCCAGGACGGTGTTGCCGCCGATCCGTCCGTGGTCGGCGGTGGCGTCCAGGGTGGCCTGCGGCATCGTGTTCACGGTGTCGCGAGCCACCAGCTCGCTGACGTAGAGGGTGTCCTCGTAGGAGGGGTCCTTCACACCGGTGGAGGCCCACAGCGGGCGCTGCGGCTTGGCGCCGTGCTCCTCCAGCGCCTTCCACTCGGCGGAGGCGAAGACCTCCTCGTGGGCCTCGTAGGCCAGGCGGGCGTTGGCCAGGGCGGCGCGTCCGCGCAGGGCGAGCGCCTCCTCGGTGCCGATCTCCGTCAGGCGCTTGTCCACCTCGGTGTCCACGCGGCTCACGAAGAAGGAGGCCACGGACTGGATGCGGGACAGGTCGTGGCCGTTGGTCCGGGCCAGCTCCATCCCCTCCAGGAACGCGTCCATCACCTGGCGGTAGCGCTCCAGGGAGAAGATCAGCGTGACGTTGACGCTGATGCCGTGCCCCAGCGCCTGGGTGATCGCGGGCAGGCCCGCGGCGGTGGCCGGGATCTTGACCATCAGGTTGGGCCGGTCCACCAGCCACCACAGGGCCTTGGCCTCGGCGACGGTGCGCTCGGTCTCGTTGGCCAGGCGCGGGTCCACCTCCAGCGAGACCCGGCCGTCGACGCGGTCGGTGGCGTCGTAGACCGGGCGCAGGACGTCCGCGGCCCAGCGGATGTCGTAGGCGGTGATCATGCGCACCGCCTCCTCCACCGACACGCCCCGCACGGCCAGCTCGTGCACCTGCTGGTCGTAGGCGTCGCCCTCGGAGAGCGCCTTGTCGAAGATGGTGGGGTTGGAGGTCACGCCGACCACGTGGTGGGTCGAGACCAGCTCGGCCAGGTTGCCCGAACGCAGCCGCTCGCGGCTGATGTCGTCCAGCCAGACGGACACGCCCGCCTGGGACAGGTCCTGGAGTGCGTTGCTCATGGGTTTCTCACGCCTTCCTCGGGGCGGAAACGGTGCCGCCCCTGGTCGCACACCGGGCCCGCCGGGGTTCCCGGCGGGCCCGCCGGGTCAGCTTCCGGCCTTGGCGAGGCTCTTGCGAGCGGCCTCGACCACGGCCTCGGTGGTGAATCCGAACTTCTCGTACAGGACCTGGTAGGGGGCCGAGGCGCCGTAGTGCTCCAGGCTGACGGACTCGCCGGCGTCGCCGACGTAGGCGCGCCAGCCCATGGCGATCCCGGCCTCCACCGAGACCCGTGCGCGCACCGAGGGCGGCAGCACCTGGTCGCGGTAGGCCTGGTCCTGGCGCTCGAACCACTCCACACACGTCATGGACACCACACGGGTGGGCGTACCCGCCTCCTGCAGGACCTTGCGGGCCTCCAGTGCGATCTGCACCTCACTGCCGGTGGCGATGAGGATCACCTCGGGCGCGCCGCCGTCGGCCTCGGCCAGCACGTATCCGCCCTTCACGGCGCCCTCGGCGGAGGCGTACTCCTCGCGGTCCAGGACGGGCAGGTTCTGCCGGGTCAGCGCCAGCGCGGTCGGACGGTCGCCGTTCTCGATCACCGAGCGCCACACCACGGCGGTCTCGTTGGCGTCGGCCGGGCGGACGACGTCCAGGCCGTGGATGGCGCGCAGCGCCCACAGGTGCTCGACCGGCTGGTGGGTGGGGCCGTCCTCACCCAGGCCGATGGAGTCGTGCGTCCACACGTAGGTGACCGGCAGCTGCATGATCGCGGCCAGGCGCACCGCGGGGCGCATGTAGTCGCTGAAGACCAGGAACGTGCCGCCGTAGGGGCGGGTGGGGCCGTGCAGGGCGATGCCGTTGAGGATCGAGCCCATGCCGTGCTCGCGCACGCCGAAGTGCAGCACGCGTCCGTAGGGGTTGCCCGGGAACATGCCGCTGGCGCGGTCGAAGGGCAGGAAGGAGGGCTCGCCCTTGGGCGTGGTGTTGTTGGACCCGGCCAGGTCGGCCGAGCCGCCCCACAGCTCCGGCAGCACCGGGGCGATGGCGGAGAGGACCTCGCCGCTGGCCTTGCGGGTGGCCATGCCCTTCTCGCTGGGCTCGAAGAAGGGGACCTCCTTCTTCCAGCCCTCGGGCAGGCGGCCCTCGACCAGGCGGTCGAACAGCTCGGCGTGCTCGCCGGCGCTGTCGTGCCAGGCCCGGAACTCCACCTCCCAGGCCTCGCGGGCCTCGCGGCCCCGCTCGACCGCGCGGCGGGTGTGCTTGATGACCTCGTCCTCCACGGCGAAGGGCTCGTCGGGCAGGCCCAGGATCGCCTTGGTGGCCGAGACCTCCTCGGCGCCGATGGCCGCGCCGTGGATGGCGCCGGTGTTCTGCTTGTTGGGCGCGGGCCAGCCGATGATGGTGCGCAGGCGGATGAAGGTCGGGCGCTCGGTCTCGGCCTTGCCGCGCAGGATCGCCTGGTACAGGGCCTCGACGTCCTCGACGTACTCGCCCGTGGCGGTCCAGTCGACCTCCTCCACGTGCCAGCCGTAGGCGCGGTAGCGCTCGGCGACGTCCTCGGAGTGGGCGATGCGGGTGTCGTCCTCGATGGAGATCCGGTTGTCGTCCCAGACCATGATGAGGTTGCCCAGCTTCTGGGTCCCCGCCAGCGCGCTGGCCTCGTGGCTCACGCCCTCCTGGACGTCGCCGTCGGAGCAGAACGCGTAGATGTGGTGGTCGAAGGGACTGGCGCCCGGTCCGGCCTCGGGGTTGAACAGGCCGCGCTCGCGGCGGGCGGCCATGGCCATGCCGACCGCGTTGCCCAAGCCCTGTCCGAGCGGGCCGGTCGTGGTCTCCACGCCGGGCGTGTGGCTGAACTCCGGGTGGCCTGGCGTGCGGCTCTCCCACTGGCGCAGGCTCTTGAGGTCCTCCAGCTCCAGCCCGTACCCGGCGAGGTAGAGCTGGATGTACAGGGTGAGGCTGGAGTGGCCGACCGAGAGGACGAAGCGGTCCCGGCCCGTCCACTCGGGGTCGGAGGGGTCGTGTCGCATGACCTTCTGGAAGAGGAGGTAGGCGGCGGGCGCCAGGCTCATGGCGGTGCCGGGGTGGCCGCTACCCGCCTTCTCGACCGAGTCCATCGCCAGCGCCCGGACCGTGTTGACGGCACGGAGGTCGAGGTCCGACCACTCCAGGGTTTGCGGGGTGTGGGTGCTCACGGACTTTCGTTCTCCTTCTCGGGCACCCCCGGCGCCCGGAGGCCGGGGCGCGGGGTGGTGTGTCGGTTGCGTTGGTCTGCCGCCGCCGGGCACCCCGCCGCCGCGCGGCGGGACCGGGGAGAACGCGAGGGGATGGGGTCCGCGCCCGGCTGCCCGGGACAGGCGGACACGCCACCTCCGGCATCCCCCGTACGACGGCCGTCGCGGCCTGGGAACCACGACGAGTCCGGCCGTGTTCGAGCCTATCGTTCGGCGCCGAAGATGTCGTTGGCCGACACCTCCCCTTACTGGCTGGTAGCACGGTGATCTCGGCTATGTCGGCTCCGTATGGCAATGGGTTCGGCACCCTCCGTGCGTTCCCGGGGCGCCGTCGGAGGAGGGGGCGGCGCGTGGCAGGCTGGGGGAGTGCGGGGGCGGGCGCGAGCCTGCTGTGCGCCCGGCGGCCCCAGCACGGCGTACCACCCCGGGACCAGGGGGTTTCACTGGCGAGGGGGCTGGTCCACGGTCCCCGCGAGGAAGTACTACAGTATGTCGTTGACGGGGTTTCCGCCGATCCTGACGCTTTGTCGGTCCGCTCTACCCCGCGTGGCGAGCAGTGTCGAGACCCCTAGAGTTGTCGAGGTATCCGCGTGTCTGAAACCGAGCCGGCGACCCCCGCGGGGGCGCGAGCGAGCCGTCCGGCAGTGGGGACGCGGTACTGATGGCCCTGGTCAACCGCGCTCCGCGAACGAACCCGGACGGCGCCGGGCCCGAGGCCGCCCGCACGGCCTCCCTCGGCCAGTGCGTCCGCGCCTACGTCGCGCTGTCCAAGCCCCGCGTCATCGAGCTGCTGCTCATCACCACCATCCCGGTGATGTTCGTCGCCGCCGGAGGGGTGCCGCCGCTGTGGACCGCGGTGGCCACCCTGGTCTTCGGCACCATGTCCGCGGCCAGCGCGAACGCCATGAACTGCTACATCGACCGCGACATCGACCGTGAGATGCGTCGCACCCGCCAACGCCCCGGCGCGATGGAACTGGTGACGCCCCGCGGCGCCCTCACCTACGGGCTCGTGCTCGCCGTGGGCTCCACGGTCGGGTTCGCCGCGCTGGTCAACCCGCTCTCGGCGGCGCTGTCGGCCTTCGCGATCCTGTTCTACATCTTCGTCTACACGATGCTGCTCAAGCGGCGCACCGCGCAGAACGTCGTGTGGGGCGGCATCGCGGGCTGCATGCCCGTGCTCATCGGCTGGGCCGCGGTCACCGACAGCCTGGACTGGGCGCCGTTCGTGCTGTTCCTGGTGGTCTTCTTCTGGACCCCGCCGCACACCTGGACGCTCGCCATGCGCTACCGCGAGGACTACGCGCAGGCCAAGGTGCCCATGCTCCCGGTGGTGGCCAGCGACCGCCGCGTGCTCCTGGAGTGCGTCCTCTACAGCTGGGCCACCGTGGCGGTCTCGCTCGTCTTCTGGCCGGTGGCCGGCACCACCTGGTTCTACGGCGCGGTGGCCCTGGCCCTGGGCGCGCTGCTGGTCCTCCAGGCGCACCGCCTGCTCCAGCGCTCCCGCGCCGGCGTCACCGGCGCCCAACTGAAGACGATGGGCTTCTTTCACCTGTCCAACGCCTACCTGGCGCTGCTGTTCGTGGCGGTCACCGTCGACCCGCTGATCGCCAACGCGCTGGGCTGAGGCCCGCGCTTCCCCGCCCCCAGGGGGCGGCGCGCTCCCCGGGGCCAGCTCCGGCGCTCAGTTCCTGCGCCAGGCCAGCACGGTCGCCCACACCGCGGTCCCGGTCAGCACCAGGGCCAGCGGTACGTGGACCTGCAGGGGCCCGTAGGTGCCCAGGGTCGCCTGTGGGAAGCCCAAGCCGAACGCCAGCAGGCTGACCAGCAGGACCGTGCGGGCCGGACCCGGACCGAGCCCCGAACCCCGCCAGTACAGGACCGCTGCCAGCACCTGGAGCGCGGCCGCCGTGTGCACGCCGAAGGCCCCGTAGTAGTGCAGGGGCAGTGCCTCGGTGTTGAAGGTGACCAGTTGTCCGGCGGTCGCCCCCTCCCACAGGATCGCGGCCAGGTGCAAGAGCACGGCGACGCGCAGGAACCACAGCGCGCCCGTGGGGGTGGCGGGGGTGGCGGTCGTTCGCTCCATGCTGCGGTCCCTTCCCTGGGAAAAGCGCGCCTCTCGTGGCGGGGACTACGATCCTGCCCCATCCGGGGCGAGGCGCGCACCCGCCTCCGTCCGGAACGGGGGCCGGAACCGTGCTGGCCGGGCCTCCCGCTACGATCGGTGCCCATGCCCCGTCTCGACAGTAAGGCCATCCTCCAAGGCCGACGCTCCCGCTACTCGATGACCCTCATCCTGGGGACCACCCTCAGCGTGCTCTGCATGGCCGGGATGCTGGTCTACCTCTGGCTGCTCGCCCTGGCCGGAGGGGCCGCCGCCGGTATCGACGGCGGGCTCGGCTTCGGCATCAGCCTGGTGGCCGCGGTCATCCCGGTGTGCATCCTGGTTCCGCTCATCCTCATGCTCGACCGCATCGAGCCCGAACCCGGATGGGTGCTGTTCTTCGCCTTCGCCTGGGGAGCGGGTGTGGCCGTGGTGGCCTCCCTGCTGCTCAACAGCTGGGGGCTGGCCCACGTCACGGTGCCGCTGTTCGGGCAGGAGGCGGGCGACTTCCTGGCCGCGTCGGCGGTGGCCCCACTGGTGGAGGAGAGCGCCAAGGGCGCGGTCCTGCTCATCCTGCTCTGGCGCCGCCGCCACGAACTCGACACCTTCACCGACGGGGTGATCTACGCCGGGATGGTGGCAACCGGCTTCGCCTTCACCGAGAACATCCTGTACTTCCTCAGCGCGTTCTTCGACGGGACCCTGGTGGCCACCTTCGCCATCCGGGGGCTGGTGGCCCCGTTCGGGCACCCCATCTACACCGCGATGATCGGGATCGGCGTGGCCTACGCCGCCATGCGCACCGGCTGCCTGCGCCTGCTGGCGCCGGTTGCGGGCTGGGCGGCGGCCGTGCTGCTGCACGGCATGTGGAACGGGTCCACCTACTTCGGCTGGCACGGCCTGGCCGCGGCCTACATGGTGCTCTTCGGCGTGCTCATGGGCGTCCTCGCGCTGGCCGCCCGCGACCGCCAGCGCCAGATCGGCGCGATCGCCCGCTACCTGCCGCCCTACGTCCCCACCGGGTTGGTCACCCCGGCCGACATCACCATGCTCAGCTCCCTGAAGGGGCGCCGCCAGGCCCGTGAGTGGGCGGCCCGCAACGCCGGGCGCAGGGGCCGCGAGTCGATGCGGGAGTACCAGCTGGCCGCGACCGAGCTGGCGCTACTGCACCAGAGGATGGACGCCGGTCTGGTCCGCCGCGACTGGAAGGTGCACCGGGATTCCTTCCTGGCGCTCATGCACGTGGCCAGGGACACCTTCCTGGGGCGGCTGCCTCAGCCGGTGGCCCCCGGCTGGGCGGAGAGCCCCACCGACTCGGGTTTCCTGCGCCGGTCCGACTTCGCGCACGTCATCGCCCAGGCGCGGGCCCAACAGGAGCAGACTCCGCGTCACGGCGGTCAGCGGGGTCCTCGCTGAGCTCCTGGCCGGGCGGCACCAGGCGGGTGGTGGAGAAGTACAGGCGGCAGATGGCCACCCAGGTCAGCGTTGAGCCCAGCACGTGCAGGACCACCAGGGCCTCGGGTAGCCCCAGAGCGTACTGGGTGTAGCCGAGCACGCCCTGCAGGACCACCGTGACCAGCAGGAACAGGCTGCTCACGCGGACCGGGCGGCGGGCCTCACCGCGGAAGGCGATGGTCGCGGCCAGGACGGCGCCCGCCGTGGTGAGCCAGGCCAGCGCCGAGTGCAGGCGGGTGACGGCGGGCAGGTCGAAGGCCCAGCGGGGGGCGGCGGCGTCGCCGCCGTGCGGACCGGTGCCGGTGACCACGGTCCCGGCCACCAGCAGGAAGAAGCCGACCACGAGCAGGCCGATGCTGAGCGCGTGCAGCATGGGGCCCGCGGACACCTGGGGCCTGCCCTGGGGTTCGCGGCAGCGCACGTACAGCGCCACCGTGACGAAGACCACCACCATGGACAGCAGGAAGTGCGCCGCCACCGAGGCGGGGTGCAGGTCGCTCCAGACGGTGATGCCGCCGACCACACCCTGGCCCAGGACGCCGACCGGGACGATCGCGGCGAGCCGGAGCAGGTCGCGGCGGCGCGGCCGGGTCCGCAGGACCGCGACCAGGGTGATGACGGCGACGGCCAGCACGATGAAGGTGAGCGTGCGGTTGCCAAACTCCACGGCGGCGTTGAACGCGGCGTGCCCGGTGTCCACGGGGACGAAGCTCTCGGGTGTGCACTTGGGCCACTCCGAGCAGCCGAGCCCGGAGGAGGTCACGCGCACGGTGGCGCCGGTGACGGCGATCCCGGCGTTGACCACGATGTTGCCCAGGGCCCAGGCGCGCAGCGACCGCCGGGTGGGGTTCCAGATGGTGCGCGCCAGCAGGACCAGCGCCAGGACTCCGGCCGCCGCGACGACGATCTGCCAGCCCCACAGGGGGACTCCGAGAAGGACGATGTCCTCCGCCGCGAGCGGGGGAGGCGTGGTCGCGGCGGACGCCGCGTAGGCCGGGGCAACAGACATACGACAGACTGTAGTACATCGCTGTGGGGTCCGGTCGCGCCCCCTGGCCTCGTCACCCGTGCCGACGCCGTCCAGTGGCGAATGGAGGGGAGCCCGCCTGTAGGCGGGCTCCCCCGGTGTCGGGCGACCCTAGTGCTTGACGATGCACGGGTTGACCAGGGCCAGGTTCAGGTTGATTTCCCCGAGCGACTGCGGCTTGTTCAGGCAGGGCTGGTAGTTGCCGCCGACGACGACGGCTCCGCCGCCTCCGGCTCCACCAGCGGCTCCGACGCCTCCGGCTCCACCAGCGGCTCCGGCGCCCCCGGCGCCCCCGCCGCCTCCGGCTCCACCAGCGGCTCCGACGCCTCCGATGCCTCCGGTGCCTCCGGCACCTCCAGCTCCAGCGGGGGCTCCCGCGCCCCCGGCGGCCCCAGCGCCCGCGGCGGTCCCGCCGCTTCCTGCAGCCCCGCCGTCCCCGGCGCCTCCGCCTCCTCCGGCGGAGGCGTTCCCGACGCCCATGCCGAGAAGGCCTGCGGTGCACAGAGCGGTCATCATTAGTTTCGCGGTCGTGCGCATGGTTTTCCCTTCGCATGTGAGTGGTCGGACCAGTTGACCGACTCACCTGCCCTGATAACCATTTGTGTCACATCGAAAACATAGAGTGATATTTTCGGTCTTTTTCCTGGCTTTCGGACAGGATGCTCCAACCGGCCGCAAGGGGGCGCGTCGCGGTGGTCCCGCCCGTGGCGGAGTCTCCGCCACCGGTTTCCGGTTCAGCGGTCCTGGGGATGCTCGTCCGAAAGGGGGGTAGGGGCCTCATCGGCCCCCCCATCGTCGTCATCCCGTCCTGCCGAGGTGCGGGTGGAGCCCGCGCTGGCAACGATCACGCAGGCCACCGCCACCCACTGCCACGGGGTGAGCGCCTCGCCCAGCAGGACCAGGCCCACGAGGGCCGCCGCGGCCGGTTGCAGGCTCATCAGCACGCCGAACACCCTCGGCGGCATCCGGCGCAGCGCGGTCAGTTCGAGGGTGTAGGGCACCACCGAGGACAGCACCCCGACCACCAGGCCGAACAGCAGCAGCCGCCAGTCCAGCAGGGCCGCGCCGCCCTCGGCCACGCCCATCGGCGCCATGACCAGCACGCCGACCACGCTGGCGAGGGCCAGTCCGGAGGTACCGCTGAACCTGCGGCCCGTGGCCGCGCTCAGCAGGATGTAGCCCGCCCAGGCAACCGCGGCCAGGACGGCGAAGGCGACCCCCAGCGGATCCATCGAGCCCGACTCCAGGCCCAGCGCGACCACACCCAGCCCGGCCATGGCCGCCCACAGCACGTCGATCCGGCTGCGCGAGCCCAGGAGCGCGATGGCCAGGGGCCCCAGGTACTCGATGGTGACCGCGATCCCCAGCGGGATGCGCGCGAAGGCCTGGTAGATGAAGAAGTTCATCATCGCCAGCGCGGTCCCGTAGCCCGCGACCACCAGCCAGTCACCGCGTGGGCGGGCGCGCAGCGCCGGGCGGGCCACCAGCACCAGGAGCACCGCCGAGGTGAGCAGCCGCAGCCACACGACCGCGGCCGGGGGCAGCGCCTCGAACAGACTCTTGGCCACCCCCGCGCCGGTCTGCACCGAGACGATCCCCACGAGCACCAGCCAGACCGGGGGCACCGCCTCCGCCACACGGAGGAGGAGGGGTGCCTGCGAACGGTCCGGAGTGCCCATGGGGAATCATCCTATGTTTTCCGGCGTCCTCTCCGCCTCCCCCCGGTCCGCGGTCCGCTCCGCCGCGCTCCGTCCGGCGCGGGCGCCCGGGGCCGCCGGCCGGGTCAGGGCCGCCGCCAGCAGCAGCATCCAGGCGACCGTCGCCACCAAGGGCTGGAAGAGGGTCATGACCAGGCCGTACACGGTCCGCTCCGCCTGGTCGGTGAGGATCTGCAGGCCGATCCACAGGTAGGGCAGGGCCGCGGCGGCCAGGTTGGTTCCCAGCGCGGCCCACACCAGTCCCGGCCGACCCGGCCGCCGCCACGCGAGCAGCGCGCCGCCGACCACGAGCAGGAGCAGCGGTGGTCCGAGCTGGCGGACCGCGACGAACCAGGGCACTCCGAAGGCTTCCATGGCCGGACCCTACCGACTCCGCGGCGGCACCCAGAAACCTCCGCGAACGTGCGCCAAAGGGGCAAGTGGTGTGAAATAGACCGAGCCGTGGCCTTTCCCGCGGCCGCCACCCCCGTACCCCGCTGGAGTCCCCCTCATGTCCCGACGCCGAGCCCGAGCCCACGACGTCCCCCGCTGGCCCCTGGCCGCCGCGGCCCTGGCCCTGTTCCTGGTCGCGGTCATCGGCGGCTACACCGGGGGACTGGTCGCCGCCGAGGGGACGCAGGCGGAGGAGACCGACCTCAGCCCGGTCTCGGGCATCCTCGTCGAGCCGCCCGGCGCCCCCGAGGAGCCCCGGGAGAGCGAGGAGCCCGAGGAGGAGCCGGAGGAGGAGGTGGTCCACCCGGCGGGTCTGGACCCCGAACTCCTCTACGTCCTGCAGAACGTGCACGGGGGCCGCGTCATGGACGTCGCCAACAAGTCCACCGACAACGGCGCCCCGGTCCACCTGTGGGACCGCCACGACGACTCCAACCAGCGGTGGCGGTTCATCCCCGTGGAGGGCGGCTTCTACGAGATCGAGGGCGACGGCAGCGGCAAGCTCCTGGAGATCCCCACCGACCCGGCCGCCCAGCCTGGGGCGGCACTGCTCACCCGCACCGGCTCGCCCAACCAGCACTGGTCGCTCGTCGAGGTCGGCCCCGGGGTGGTGCGCCTGCTCAACCGGGCCACGGGACAGGCCCTGGAGGGCCAGGGCGGCTCACCCGACAACGGCGCCCTGGTCGCCCAGGCCGCCGACGGCGGCCACGCCCACCAGCAGTGGCGCCTGATCCCCCTGGGCTGAGCCCCGGCGAGGCCGTGCTCGGGTCGGGCCGGCCGGGTTCCCGGTCGGACCCTAGTCCCAGCGGAAGAGGCGGCTGGCCAGCAGGCCCGCCAGGACCGTCCACACGGCCAGCACCGCGAACGCGCCCGCGCCGGGAAGGGAGCCGTCGGCCAGCACGGCGCGCAGCCCCGAACTCAGCGCCGTGATCGGCAGCACCGAGGCCGCCTGCTCCAGCGGGCCGGGGAAGGAACTGGTGGGGAACAGCACCCCGCCCAGACCCAGCATCAGCACGTAGACCAGGTTGGCCCCGGCCAGGGTGGCCTCGGCCCGCAGGGTGCCCGCCATGAGCAGGGCCAGCGAGCTGAACGCGGCGGTCGCCAGCAGCACCAGCGCCACCGCCGCCAGCACGCCGCCCGGGTGCGGCACGGGCGACCAGCCCAGCGCCAGGGCCACGGAGCACAGGACCACGCCCTGGATCACCTGCACGCCCAGGACCGCCAGGGTCTTGGCGGCGAGCAGGCCGAACCGGGACAGCGGCGTCGCGCCCAGCCGCTTGAGCACGCCGTAGCGGCGCTCGAAGCCGGTGCCGATGGCCAGGCCCGTGAACGAGGTGGACATCACCGCCAGTGCCAGCACGCCGGGGGTGAGCGCGTCCACCCGCGAGTCCCCGCCCACGTCCAGGACCGCGGTGAGGCTGAAGCCCACCAGCAGCAGCACCGGGATGACCATGGTCAGCAGGAACTGCTCGCCGTGGCGCAGCGTCACCCGCAGTTCCATGGCCGCCTGGGCGGTGATCATCCGCCACAGCGGTGCCGCCCCGGGCGCGGGGGTGAACAGCACGGCGTCCCCGCTCCGGGACGGAGCGGTGGCGCCGGCGGAGGCGGTGGAGGTGTGCTCGGTCATTGGTCGCGCAGTTCCCGGCCGGTGAGTTCGAGGAAGACGTCTTCGAGGGTACGCCGACGCACGCGCAGGTCCTCGGCCAGGATCCCGGCCGAGGCGCACCAGGCGGTGACCGTGGCCAGGAAGTCCGGGCCCAGCGCGCCGGGGTCGTCGGTGGTGGCCGTGTACTCGCGCCGGCCGCCCGCGGCCTCCTGCGAGCCGACCCGGCTGCCCGCGGGCAGGGCCGCCTCCAGCAGCGCGGTGTCCAGGGGGGCGTCGGTGGAGAAGCACACCTCGCGGCGGCCCCCGGTCAGCTGGGCCGGACTGCCCTCGGCGACCACGGCCCCGTGGTCGATGACCACCACGTGGTCGGCCAGCCGCTCGGCCTCCTCCATGTAGTGCGTGGTCAGGATCACGGCCACGCCCGCCTCGCGCAGGGCCGACACCAGGTCCCAGGTGGCCATGCGCGCCTGCGGGTCCAGGCCCGCGGTCGGCTCGTCCAGGAAGACCAGTTCGGGGCGCCCCACCACGGCGCACGCCAGCGACAGGCGCTGCTGCTGGCCGCCGGACAGGCGGCGGAAGGGGGTGGCGGCCACGGAGGTCAGCCCCAGCCGCTCCAGCAGCAGGCGGGGCTCGATCGGGCTGGCGTGGAAGGAGGCCATCAGCCGGAGCCACTCGGCGGCGCGGGCGCCGGTGGGCACCCCGCCGGACTGCGGCATCACCCCGACGCGGGGCTTGAGCGCGGCGGCGTCGGCGAGGGGGTCCAGCCCCAGCACCCGTACCCGCCCGCCGTCGGCGCGGCGGAAGCCCTCGCAGATCTCGACGGTGCTGGTCTTGCCCGCCCCGTTGGGTCCGAGCAGTGCCGTCACCGCGCCCCGGCGCGCGCTGAAGGTGAGGCCGCTGACTGCGGTGGTGGCGCCGTAGCGCTTGACCAGGTCGACGACCTCGACCGCGGCTGTGTCCATGGGCCCTGAGTCTACGTGCGGCCCGGCGGGGCGGCTCACCGCCCCGAGCCGGCGGAGCACCCTACCCGGGTGCGCACAGCGAAGCTGTCCCGTATGACGGGACCGTATTCCCAGAATGTGGTCACCAGGGATGATCGGACCCCTGTTCGCGGTTGTGTCCGCAGGGTGACGGGCACGTGAAGTGCCTGTTAGGCAAGGCTTTCCTTCGTGACCAAGGGCATGGACCCGCCGCGGAGTCGGGTTTGCCTCGGCGGACTTATTTACGCCACACTGATGTTGTCAAAAACAGGAGTCGAGTCCGAGGAGGGAGGGGAAACTGTGCCCGAGGCATCCAGCGTCAGCCCGCCCCGCCCCCTGAGCGGGCCGGACCGCGGCGCCGAGACCGGCACCCGCGCCCGGGTCGCCCGGCTCATCCTGGAGAAGGGCCCGATCACCGCCTCCTCCCTGGGAGAGCGGCTCGGCCTGACCCCGGCGGCCATCCGCCGCCACCTCGACAACCTGACCAGCGAGGGCATGATCGAGGCCCGTGACGCCCGACCCCACGGCGGACGCCGCCGCAGGGGCCGGCCGGCGCGCGTCTTCGCCATCACCGACGCGGGCCGCGACGCCTTCGTCCACGCCTACGACGACCTCGCCACCAGCGCGCTCCGCTTCCTGGCCCAGACGGCCGGACCCGGAGCCGTCGGCGAGTTCGCCCGCAGCCAGGTCGCCGAGCTGGAGCGGCGCTACAAGCCCATGCTGGACGCGGTTCCCGCCGAGCAGCGCGTCCGGCTGCTGGCCGAGGCCCTCTCCAACGACGGCTACGCCGCCACCGCGGGCCAGGCGCCCGCACCCGGGGGCGGCGACCAGCTGTGCCAGCACCACTGCCCCGTCGCGCACGTGGCCGCCGAGTTCCCGCAACTCTGTGAGGCCGAGATCGAGGCCTTCGCGCGGCTGCTGGGCACCCCGGTGCGCAGGTTGGCCACCATCGCCCACGGCGACGGTGTGTGCACCACCCACGTCACCCCCCGGGGCGACGTGGCGAGCGGGGATGACGACACCCCCGCGTCCGTTCACCATAGGGACGTCTGAGTCCAGGAGGAGTCCGCGCATGACGTCTATCGCGCATCCCGAGCTCGAAGGGCTCGGAAACTACGAGTACGGCTGGGCCGACTCTGACACGGCCGGGGCCTCGGCCCGCCGCGGTCTGAACGAAGAGGTCGTCCGCGACATCTCCGCCAAGAAGGACGAGCCGGAGTGGATGACCAAGCTCCGCCTCAAGTCCCTACGGCTCTTCGACAAGAAGCCCATGCCCGACTGGGGCGCGGACCTGTCCAAGATCGACTTCGACAACATCAAGTACTTCGTGCGCTCCACGGAGAAGCAGGCCACGTCCTGGGAGGAACTGCCCGAGGACATCAAGAACACCTACGACAGGCTGGGCATCCCCGAGGCGGAGAAGCAGCGCCTGGTCGCCGGTGTGGCCGCGCAGTACGAGTCCGAGGTGGTCTACCACCAGATCCGCGAGGACCTGGAGGAGCAGGGCGTCCTCTTCCTGGACACCGACACCGCCCTCAAGGAGCACCCGGAGATCTTCGAGGAGTACTTCGGCTCGGTGATCCCGCCCGGCGACAACAAGTTCGCCGCGCTCAACACCGCGGTGTGGAGCGGCGGGTCGTTCATCTACGTGCCCAAGAACGTGCACGTGGAGATCCCGCTGCAGGCCTACTTCCGGATCAACACCGAGAACATGGGCCAGTTCGAGCGGACCCTGATCATCGTCGACGAGGGCGCCTACGTCCACTACGTCGAGGGCTGCACCGCGCCGATCTACAAGACCGACTCGCTGCACTCGGCCGTCGTCGAGATCATCGTCAAGAAGAACGCGCGCTGCCGCTACACGACCATCCAGAACTGGTCGAACAACGTCTTCAACCTGGTCACCAAGCGCGCCGTCGCCGAAGAGGGCGCCACCATGGAGTGGGTCGACGGCAACATCGGCTCCCAGGTCACCATGAAGTACCCGGCCGTGTACCTCATGGGCGAGCACGCCAAGGGCGAGACCCTGTCCATCGCCTTCGCGGGCGAGGGCCAGCACCAGGACACCGGTTCCAAGATGGTGCACTGCGCGCCCAACACCTCCTCCACCATCATCTCCAAGTCGGTGGCACGCGGCGGGGGCCGCGCCTCCTACCGGGGTCTGGTGCAGGTTCAGGAGGGCGCCGACCACGCCAAGTCCTCCGTCAAGTGCGACGCGCTGCTGATCGACACCATCAGCCGCTCGGACACCTACCCCTACAACGACCTGCGTGAGGACGACGCCGAACTCGCGCACGAGGCGACCGTCTCCAAGGTCAGCGAGGACCAGCTCTTCTACCTGATGAGCCGGGGCATGGACGAGGACGAGGCCATGGCCATGATCGTGCGCGGGTTCGTCGAGCCCATCGCGCGCGAGCTGCCCATGGAGTACGCGCTGGAACTGAACCGGCTGATCGAGCTTCAGATGGAAGGAGCGGTTGGTTAAGTTGACCAGCCCGAGCACCGAACCCAGGGCCCACAGCCACGGCCTCGGCGGAATCCCGTTCTCCAAGTTGGCCACCCACGGGTCCTTCGACGTGAACGACTTCCCCGTGCCCGCCGGTCGTGAGGAGGAGTGGCGCTTCACGCCGCTGCGCCGCCTCAGGGGTCTGCACGACGGCACCGCCGTCGCCGACGGCACCGACAAGGTCGACATCGACGCCCCCGCGGGCGTCACCGTCGAGACGGTCGGCCGCGACGACGAGCGCATCGGCGCCGCGGGCTTCCCCGCGGACCGCGTGACCGCCCAGGCGCACACCTCCTTCGAGAAGGCCACGGTCGTCACCGTCGCCCAGGGCGCCGCCCTGGAGCGCCCGGTGACCATCCACCGCCAGGCCCAGGGCGGCACCCGCTACGACCAGTTCGTGATCGACGTCAAGCCGCTGGCCGAGGCGATCGTGGTGCTGAACCAGACCGGCACCGGCGTGCGCGCGGGCAGCGTGGACATCCACGTCGCCGAGGGCGCGCGCCTGACCCTGGTCAGCGTCCAGGACTGGGACCGCGACGCCGTCGACGTCTCCCAGCACAACGCCCAGGTGGCCAAGGACGCGACCTTCAAGTCGATCGTCATCACGCTGGGTGGCGACCTGGTCCGGCTCTCGCCGAAGGTGGCCTACAAGGGGCGCGGCGCCAACGCCGAGCTGCACGGCCTGTACTTCACCGGCGACGGCCAGCACCACGAGCACCGCTCGCTCATCGACCACAACATGTCCAACACCCGCTCGCGGGTGGAGTACAAGGGCGCGCTGAGCGGCAAGGACGCCCACGGTGTGTGGATCGGTGACGTGATCATCGGCGAGGGCACCACCGGCACGGACTCCTACGAGCACAACCGGAACCTCCAGCTCACCGACGACACCCGCGTGGACTCGGTCCCCAACCTGGAGATCTTCACCGGTGAGGTGGAGGGTGCCGGGCACGCCGCCGCCAGCGGCCGGCTCGACGACATCCACCTGTTCTACCTGCGCTCGCGGGGAATCCCGGAGGAGGAGGCCCGGCGCCTGGTCATCCGCGGCTACTTCCTGGAGCTCGTCAACCGGATCCCGGTCGAGGAGCTGCGGGAGGAGATCATGGCCAAGGTCGAGAGCAAGCTGGCCGAGCATGAGTGAGTCCGGTCGCTGGGTGAAGGTCGCCGAGCTCGCCGAGATCCCCGAGGAGGGGGCCCTCGGCGTCGAGACCGACGACGAGACACCCATCGCGCTGGTCCGCAGCGAGGGCGAGGTCTACGCCGTGCGCGACGTGTGCTCGCACGCCGAGGTCCGCCTCTCCGAGGGCGAGGTCGAGGACGGCACCATCGAGTGCTGGCTGCACGGCTCCTGCTTCGACCTGAGCTCGGGGGCGCCGATCAACCCGCCCGCGACCCAGCCGGTCCCCACCTACGACGTGAAGATCGACGGCGACGACGTGCTCGTGTCGCTGGATGAGAAGAATTCCTGAGGCCTGAAATGACGAAGTTCGAAATCCGCGGTCTGCGCGCCGACGTCCTCATCGGTGAGGACGAGCGGCAGGAGATCCTCAAGGGCGTTGACCTGACCATCAACTCCGGTGAGACCCACGCCATCATGGGCCCCAACGGCTCGGGCAAGTCCACCCTCGCCTACGCGATCGCGGGCCACCCGCGCTACGAGATCACCGAGGGCGAGGTCCTCCTCGACGGCGAGAACATCCTGGAGATGAGCGTCGACGAGCGCGCCCGCGCCGGCGTGTTCCTGGCCATGCAGTACCCGGTCGAGGTCCCCGGCGTGTCCATGTCCAACTTCCTGCGCAGCTCGGTCACCGCGGTGCGCGGCGAGGCCCCCAAGCTCCGCCAGTTCTCCAAGGAGCTGCAGGGTGCGATGAAGGACCTGGCCATCGACCCGGCCTTCGCCGCACGCGGCGTCAACGAGGGCTTCTCCGGCGGTGAGAAGAAGCGCCACGAGATCCTCCAGCTGGAGCTGCTCAAGCCCAAGGTCGCCATCCTGGACGAGACCGACTCCGGCCTGGACGTCGACGCGCTCAAGGTCGTCTCCGAGGGCGTCAACCGGGCCAAGGCCGGCGGCGAGATGGGTGTCATGCTCATCACCCACTACACCCGGATCCTCAACTACGTGAAGCCCGACTTCGTGCACGTCTTCGCGGGCGGCCGCGTCGCCGAGTCCGGCGGTCCGGAGCTGGCCGACGTGCTGGAGTCCGAGGGCTACGAGCGTTTCGTGAAGGCGGGCGCGTAACCCATGACCACAGTCCGCGAGTTCGGCAGGGCCGGGACGGGCCCGCTCGACGTCGCGGCGATCCGGGAGGACTTCCCGATCCTCTCCCGGACCGTCCGCGACGGACGGCCGCTGGTGTACCTCGACTCGGGGGCCACCTCGCAGAAGCCCCGTCAGGTGCTCGACGCCGAGCGTGAGTTCTACGAACGCCACAACGCGGCGGTGCACCGCGGCGCGCACCAGCTCGCGGAGGAGGCGACCGACGCCTACGAGGCGGCCCGGGAGACCATCGCCCGGTTCATCGGGGCCGACGCCGGCGAGGTGGTGTTCACCAAGAACGCCACCGAGGGCGTCAACCTGGTGGCCTACGCCCTGAGCAACGCCGCGACCGCCGACGAGCAGCTGCGGCGCTACCAGGTCGGGCCCGGCGACGAGGTCGTGGTGACCGAGATGGAACACCACGCCAACCTGGTGCCCTGGCAACAGCTGTGCCAGCGCACCGGGGCGACGCTGCGCTGGTTCCCCGTGACCGACGAGGGCCGTCTGGACCTCTCCGGCGTCGGGGACCTGGTCAACGAGCGCACCAAGGTCGTGGCCTTCACCCACCAGTCCAACGTGCTGGGCACGGTCAACCCGGTCCGCACGCTGGTCGACCGGGCCCGCGAGGTCGGTGCGCTGACCGTGCTGGACGCCTGCCAGTCGGTCCCGCACATGCCGGTCGACGTCACCGAGCTGGGTGTGGACTTCCTGGTCTTCTCCGGGCACAAGATGCTCGGTCCCAACGGGATCGGCGTGCTGTGGGGGCGCCGGGAACTGCTGGAGGCCATCCCGCCGTTCATCACCGGTGGCTCCATGATCGGCGTGGTCCACATGGAGTACTCCACGTGGGCCGACCCGCCGCAGCGCTTCGAGGCGGGCGTGCCGATGGCCCCCCAGGCCGTCGGCCTGGCCGCCGCCTGTGACTACCTCACCGCGGTGGGCATGGACCGGGTGGCCGCGCACGAGCACGAGCTCACCGAGTACGCGCTCAAGCGGCTCTCCGAGACGGAGGGCGTGCGGATCGTCGGCCCCGCCGAGGCGGTGGACCGCGGCGGTGCCGTGTCCTTCGCCGTGGAGGACATCCACCCGCACGACCTGGGACAGGTGCTCGACGACCGGGGCGTGGAGGTCCGGGTGGGCCACCACTGCGCCTGGCCGCTGCACCGCAGGCTGGGCATCGTCGCGACCACACGCGCGTCCTTCTACCTCTACAACACGCTGGAGGACGTGGACGCGCTGGTGGAGGCGATCGGGGCCGCGCAGAAGTTCTTCGGGACCCGGCCCTAGAGCGAGGACGACCATGCAGTTGGACGCGATGTACCAGGAGATCATCCTGGACCACTACCGCAACCCGCACCACAAGGGCCTGCGGGATCCGCACGACGCCGAGGCGCACCACATCAACCCCACCTGCGGGGACGAGGTGACGCTGCGGGTGGCGCTGATCCCCGCGGAGGGGGCCGACGCCCTCGACGACAAGGCCGTGGTCAGCGACGTCTCCTACGAGGGGATGGGCTGCTCGATCAGCCAGGCCAGCACCTCGGTGCTGACCGACCTGCTCATCGGGCGCACCGTCGCCGAGGGGATGGCCACCCTGGACGCGTTCACGGAGCTGATGCACTCCAAGGGCCGGGGTGAGCCCGACGAGGACGTGCTGGAGGACGCCGTGGCCTTCGCCGGGGTGTCCAAGTACCCCGCGCGGATCAAGTGCGCCCTGCTGGGGTGGATGGCCTGGAAGGACGCCGTGTCGCAGTCCCTGGAGAAGGAAACCGCCTGATGAGCCAGAACGAGACCGAGACGACCGAGTCGACCGAGGCCCCCGAGACCGCGCCCCTCTCCCCGGAGGCGGAGGCGCTGGTCGAGGAGATCAGCGAGGCGCTCAAGGACGTGATCGACCCCGAGCTGGGCGTGAACGTCGTCGACCTGGGCCTGCTGTACGGTGTGAGCGCCGACGAGGGCACGATCACGCTGGACATGACCCTGACCAGCGCGGCCTGCCCGCTGACCGACGTCATCGAGGACCAGGCCACCAGCGCCCTCGACGAGTTCGGGCGCGAGGTCAAGATCAACTGGGTCTGGATGCCGCCGTGGGGTCCGGACAAGATCACCGACGACGGACGCGACCAGCTGCGCATGCTGGGCTTCAACGTCTGACGCACGCACGCGAACGGGCCGGTACCCCCTCGGGGGGTCCCGGCCCGTTCGCGTGCGCCCGGCGGGGGAGCCGTTCCTACGGCGCCGCCCCGTCCGCGCACAGCTGGGCGTGCAGCGTGGCGTGCGCCCACCTCTCCCACTCGTCCGGCGACCAGCCCCGATCGCGGACGAACACCAGGTACAGCTCGGGACTGAGCAGGCCGAACGGCAGATCCGCCGCCGTGTCCGCCGACAGGCCGGGACGGGCGCCGGGCTTGGCCACCAGGGCCGTGGCCGCCGCGCGCTGGACCGTGTAGCGCGGGTCCCCGTCACGGGGCCACAGCGCGGCGATCTCGGGATCGGTGGCGGCGGCCGCGATCAGCGGCGTGAGCGGAGCGACCCGGTCGAAAACCTCCCGGGGGCCGCGCACGCGGCCCGGAACCACTCGCGGTCCATGGTGGCCACCGGCTCGGTGTCCCCGGCGACGGTGGTGTCGACGACGTCCTTGAACAGCGTGCGCTTGTTGCCGAAGACGAAGTAGAGGGTCTGGACGGCCACCCCGCGCGCTCGAACTCGGCTGCGGCACCGGGACCAACGCCGTCTACCTGGCCCGGCACGGCTGGGACGTCGTGGCGGTCGACCTGATCGACCGCGCGATCGAACAGGCGCGGCGCAGGGCCGACGCGGCGGGCGTCGCGCCCCGCCTGGTGTGCGGCGACGCCACCCGGCTCGAAGAGCTCGACGTGTCCGGCCGCTATGACCTGTTATTCGACCTGAGCTGCTTCTGCGGGATCCCGGCCCACCGCCGCGACGCCTACGCCGACGGGATCACCCGCCGCGCCGAGCCCGGCGCGCTGCTGCTGATGTTCGGCTACGGCTACGGGGTGCTCGACCAGGAGTTCGCCGGTGTCACCGCCGAGGAGCTGGAGGAACGCTTCCCGGACTGGGACCTGGTCGACACCAAGCCCGGGACGAACGAGTTCCCCACCCACTGGTTCACCCTTCGCCGCCGCGCGGCCCCCGCCGGACCGGGGCGGCGCCCCGGGCGGCGCTGCGTCCGGTCACGACGAGGCCCCCGGGCGGGACCCGGGGGCCTCGAGCCGGAGGGGAGGCGGTCAGTGCGCGGCGAACAGCCCCGCGCGCAGCTCCGCGGCGATGTCGTTGTCCCCGCGCAGGGTCAGCAGGTCGATCAGGGCCTGCGGGTCGGCGAAGGACTCGTCGTCGTTGTCGGTGACACGGCGGGCCAGGATCCGCAACGCCTCGTCAGTGGAGGCGGGCGCGGTGTACCCGCTCAGGTGCAGGGCCCGGGCGGCCGGGGGGTGACCGCTCAGGTCCGCGGAGGGCAGTTTGCGCGCGTCCAGGCGGTCGCCGGCCACCGTGATGAACACGCGGTCGCCGGGCTGGGCGGCCTGGCGGCGCAGCAGCGGCCGCAGGGAGTCGAACGCGGGCTGGTCGCGCCAGACCAGTACCAACAGGTCGGCCCCGGGCGCGGTCAGGCACAGCAGCCGCCCGGGCTGCAGGCCCAGGTGGGTGGCGTAGCCGGTGGGGACGGCCACGGGCGCGCCGTTGAGGTGGTCGGCGGTGATGTCGATGCGGTGCCACCAGCGCCCGTCCGGGGCGCGGAAGCAGCGGGCCGCCATGGCCGGGTCGCTCGCACCCGGACGTGCGTGCGGGACGGGGGGAACGGCCTGCGCGGCGGGCGGGGCGCCGAGGACCTGACCGGGGGCCGGGCCCAGCGGTACGACGCGGTGCGGGTCCAGGGCCGCGGTGCCCAGGGCGGCGCCCTGCTCGTGGGCGAAGACCGGCTGGGGGGCGGACGAGGACTCGGCCGGGGGGGCGTCCATACGGCGTCGTATCGGCAGCCCGTTCTCGGTGGTGCTCCCCGCCTCCTCCGGCGCGTTGTGGCCCGCGTGGTTGGTGGGCACCTCCATGGGCACCGACGGGTCCACCAGCACGTGCCCGTCCCGCAGGCTCACCCCCGGCGTGCTCAGCAGCCAGGCGCGCAGCTCCTGCTGGCGGATGCCGATACGGCTCAGCCGGATACCGGCCTCGGTCATGCTGGGCGCGTCGCCCAGCAGTTCCCGGGTCTGCCAGCGCAGCCGGTTGGGGTCGTCGGCGATGAGCCAGCCGTTGTGCATCCGCCGGTCGGTGAACAGGGTGATGATCACCCGCCACAGCGGTGTGCCCAGCGTGGGCACCTCGACGGGATGGTCGGGGTGGGCGTTGATCAGCCGGTCGATGGTGGTCGCCGAGCCCAGCAGCTCGGACAGTTCCCGCAGGTGCTTGGTGATCGCCGCGCCCTCGGGGGCGTTGAGCCAGCGCAGCAGGCGCTCCTCCACCTTGCGCTGGGCGGCGCGGATCTGGGTGACGTCCACCGCGATCTGCTCCGACAGCACGCGGATGCTGATGGGGTCGGTGGCGAACAGGCGCTCGGCCGCGACCGTGCGCTCCAGCTCCGGCCAGGAGCGGAACATCTCCTCCACCAGGTCCACCAGGGGGTGCTCGCCCAGCGCCGGGGCTGGGGGCCGCTCCTCCACGTGGTCGGGGCGCATCGCCTTGGGCGGGCCGAAACTGGGCCGGCGCAGGGTACGACCGGGACCCAGGAGCGAGCTGCGGAACTGCGAGCGCAGGTCGCCCACGCCGTCCCGCCCGCCCTCGCCGTTGACCGCCTCGGTGTCCAGGGCCGACCCGGGGATCATCGCGGCGGAGCTGACCGTGGCGGTGGGGGCCGCGCCCTGCTCCGCGACCACCGACTCCTCGTCCTGCTCTCCGTTGCGCTGGGCGCGCAGGGCCCGCAGGGTGCGGATCGCCCGGGTCGCGGGGGTCTGCGGCGGCGTGAGCCCGGTTCCGGAGTCCCCGCCCGCCTCGTCACCCGCGCCGGTGGCGGCGGTGAGGTACTCCAGGGCGTTGCGCACGTGCTCGGGGGCCGAGTCGGGCATCCAGTGGCTGATGGTGCGCACGGCCTCCATCATCAGCGCGGGGGAGGGCGTGGGTCCCGATGGCAGTTCGCAGCAGGGCTGCAGCGCGCGCCAGGCCACCGTGCTCACCACGTCCACCACACCGCAGCCGGGCAGCCGCCACTCGTTGATCTCCTGCGGGCTGCTGGAGACGAGACGCTCCCAGTCCCCGGCGGCGGACACGACGGCGCCGCGAACGGGCTCGGACAGCTCGGAGCAGTCCACCGCCTGCGTGCGCAGGCTCGGTAGGAACTCGGCCAGGGGGACGTGCGGCCAGTGCTCCAGGGCCAGGCGGGCGATGCCGTGGGCGAGCCAGGGCGGACCGGCGATGTCCAGGACACGGGCCACCGGCAGCGAGTGCCACCAGCCGTCGATGAGGCGGTCATGGTGGAGCAGGGGTGCCACGTCCGGCGACCTCGACCACCGCAGCGCGGGCGCGAGGTCGACGAGGCAGATCGGAGAGACGGCGTTCATCCGCTGGGGACCTCGACCTCCTGGTGTCTGCACGTGAATTGGGAAGGAACCGCACGGGCCTTCGGTTCGATGCACCACAGTACGCGCCCCTCACCCGCGTGGGGGCCGAGCGTCGGGCCGGTCCGGTGTGCCGGGGGAGGGCACGGCGAGCCGGGGGACAGGGGTGCCGTGAGCACTTCTCCGAGATCGTACGTCCCCGCGCGCCACATGGGTACCCCCAGGTGGACCCGGTCAGCGGTCCGCGGGACGCGAACACGGTGCGTGATCACGGCAAGAGGGACGTTCACCACCGGTGACCTGCGTGAATGTGTGATCTACCTCATAAGAGATATACGCCTTTGGTGAGGTCGGCCGGGCGGAGGGGTTTCCCGAGCCGCTCCGGAACCGCGGTGCGCGCGCACCCCCTCCGGCCCCTGCGGGGGCCGGTGCGGACCCCGCGGCGGCGCACCGCGCCTCAGGCACCCGGTCGTCGGTCGCGGGTATGCTGGACGGGCACTGTCATCGCCCGAACGACCTTTCTCCCGGGAGGCCGCACCCGCTGGCCGACAGGGGTCGACGGTGTTGGGGCACAGGTCGGCGCGCCCCCGTGCGGCCCGTACCAGAATTCCGTACCCGCGCTCCCTCGGCGTTGCGCAGGCGTGGGACGGTCGAGCCGGATGATTGGTAGATGTGACGGACCTCCAGACGAATCCCCCAGCGGCCGCTCGCGTGAGCAGACCGGAGCCCATCCGGTCCTACGTGGCGATCGGCGACAGCTTCACCGAGGGGATGGAAGACGACAGCGGCCCGGGCGGCGAGTACCGGGGCTTCGCCGACCGCCTCGCCGAGCACCTGGGCACGGTCACGCCGGACTTCCGCTACGCCAACCTGGGCGTGCGGGGACGCCGGATGCGGCACATCTTCGGTGAGCAGCTGGAGCAGACCCTCCGGTGGAAACCGGACCTGGTCACCGTCTTCGCCGGCGGCAACGACGTACTGCGCCCGGGCAGCGACCTCGACCGGCTGGCCGAGCACTTCGAGTGGGGTATCCGCCAACTGCGCGACGCGGGTCTGCGCGTGGTGATCCTCTCCGGCCACGACACCGGCTGGATCCCCGTCCTGCGCTACTACCGGGGTCGCGTCGCCGTGTTCAGCATGCACATGCGCGCCGTCGCCGAGCGCACCGGAACCGAGGTCGTGGACCTGTGGGCGCTCAACGCCCTCGCCGACCCCCGGGCCTGGAGTGAGGACCGCCTGCACCTCAACGGTGCGGGCCACCAGATCGTGGCCGCGCGCATCGCCGACCTCCTGGGCTTCCCCATGGGGCCGACCGAGGCCTGGACCGACCCGTGGACCACCCCTCCCCAGCAGCTGCCCAGCATCCTGCGGCGCCGGCAGACCCGCCGCTGGGCCCGCCAGCACCTGGTGCCCTGGCTGCGCCGACGCGCACTGGGCCGCTCCTCCGGCGACGGGCGCCAGCCCAAGCGGCCCCACCTGGACTACCTCTACGACGAGGCCACCCGCGCCGAGATCGCCAGGGCCGTCGCCGAGGGCAGGGTCCGGGAGGCCGCCTACAACGGCTTCGACCCGGTCGGGAGCACACCGACCAGCAGTCCCTCGGGCACCAAGGGGCCCGACCCCGTGGAGTGACCCGGGGCCGGCGTGCCCCCCGGCCTCCGGGGGCGTCCGGACCGCGCCTGGGGCCCCGCACCGACAGGCGCGGGGCCCCAGGCGCTTCCGGTCCGGGCTCAGCTGCGCGACAGGGACTGGATGAGGTCGCTGATGTGTACCACGCCCAGGCACTGGCCGTAGTCGTTGGTCGCGATCAGGTCGTCGTAGACACGCACGGTGTCCTGCCCGGCCACCCGCAGCGCCGCCAGCGCCGACATCCAGGCCGGGACCGTGCGCGGGGACTCCGCCAGGCGCATCGCGGGACGCTTGGCGTGCAGGGCGTGCCCGTAGCGGCCGGTCACCGACAGCAGGAACCGGGTCCGGTCGATCACCCCGACCGGCCGCTCCCGGTGGTCGATGAGGATGACGCTGTTCAGAGCCGGATCCCCGGTGAAGGACTCCAGCACCTGTTCGGCGGTGGCGTCGGAGTCCAGCCCCACCGGCGGCACCATGAACTCGGTGACCCGGGGCCCGGAGTCGTGCGCGCCCTCCTGCCCCGCGGTCGGCTCGGGCACCGGGGTCACCCGCTCGCCCGGCCGCCAGGTGTGGTCGGCGAAGAACGGGCCCGTGCCCACGCGTATCCCGCAGCGGCGCAGCCGTACCACGTCCTCGGCCGCGTGCACGCCCGAGGCCAGCGCGTACACCCCGCTGCCGCGGCCGATCCGGGCCAGGCCCTCCACCACCGTGGCCTGCCGCTGGTCCGAGGCCACCTTGGACACGATCGAGGGGTCGATCCGCATCAGGAAGGGAGCGGACTCCACCACCAGGTCCGGGCGCACCATCGCGGTGCCGAAACCGCACCGGAACCCCGCCGAGCGCAGCCGGGCCACACCGGCGACGACGGTGGGCCTGGCCAGCTCGGCCAGATCGGGGCTGAGCATGAAGGTGATGTCGCGGGGACGGCGGCCCGCACGGCGCAACTGGCTCTCCGCCAGGGCCGCGAACCCCTCACCCGACAGCATCCGCGCCGGCAGCGGCAGCACGAGCGGCAGCAGGCTCTCGGTCGCCGCGGCCTCCCGGACCAGGACCAGGAGCCACTCGGCCACCGCCGACTCCTCCTGGGAACTGACCTCCGCGAAGCGGCCGCGGCCCGACGGAGGCGGGGCGGCGGTGATCTCCACGGCCACCACGGCACCCGAGTCCAGGTCCACGACGGGTTGGTAGATGGGCGCGCCCGCGGCACGGCGGGGAGGCGCGTCGGACTCGTCCCGCCATGCTGTGGGGGAGTGTTGGGAATGCAGGGCAGACACATATCCATGGTGTCCGGGAAACGGTCCTACCTGAAGGCGTTTTCTCGGCTGTTCGGTTCACCTTCACGCCCCGTTCCTCGCGGCTCCACCGAGGTGAACCGCCGCATACACGCCGCACCGCCCGCCGGGTCTCCCGGCGGGCGGTGCGGTGCGGGCGGGGCGCCCCGTTCGTCGTGCGGCGGGCGTGGACCCCCGTCCCACCTGAGCGAAGGCCCCCGGCGCCTACAGGGGGATGTTGCCGTGGGCGCCGCGCGCGGCCGGAGCCGCCACGATCGCCTCGGCCAGGGCGGTGCGGGTGTTCTTGGCCTCGATGACCTCGTCCACCACGCCCAGCTCCATGGCCCTGTCCAGGCCCCCGGCCTCCTTCTCCTGCTCGGCGGCCAGCCTGGCCTCCAGGGCCGGGCGCTCCTCCTCGGAGACCGCGGCCAGCTCGCGCCGCTTGAGGATGCGCACGGCGGCCACCGGCCCCATGACCGCGATCTCCGCGGTCGGCCAGGCCAGGACCCTCGTGGCGCCCAGGGAACGCGAGTTCATGGCGATGTAGGCGCCGCCGTAGGACTTGCGGGTCACCAGGGTCACCCGGGGCACGGTGGCCTCGGCGAAGGCGTGCAGCAGCTTGGCGCCGCGCCGCACCACACCGTCCCACTCCTGGCCCACGCCCGGCAGGTAGCCGGGCACGTCCACCAGGACCACCAGCGGAACGCCGAACGCGTCGCACATGCGCACGAACCGGGCCGCCTTCTCCGCCGACTTGGAGTCCAGGCAGCCGCCCAGCCGCAGCGGGTTGTTGGCGAGCACGCCCACGGTACGCCCGCCCAGGCGGCCCAGCGCGACGACCATGTTCGGCGCCCACCGGGCCTGGAGCTCGATCGACTCCTCGCCCAGCGGGCTGTCCAGGACCCCGTCCACCAGCGGTTTGACGTCGTAGGCACGGCGCGAGGACTCCGGCAGCACGTGGCTCAGGTCCACGTCCGTGACCTCGCCCGTGCGCAGCTGGCCCTGGTTGCCCAGCAGCAGCGCCAGCTGGCGGCCGCGCCGCATCGCCTCGTCGTCGTCCGCGGCGGTGACGTGCACCACCCCGCTGCGGCGCCCGTGCGCGTCCGCGCCGCCCAGCTCCTCGGCGGTGATCTTCTCGCCGGTCACGCTCTCGACCACGCCCGGGCCGGTCACGAAGACCTTGCCCTTGGCCGACATCACCACGATGTCGGTCAGCGCCGGACCGTAGGCGGCGCCGCCCGCGGCCGGGCCGAGCACCACCGAGATCTGCGGGACCACGCCCGAGGCGCGGGTCATTGCGGCGAACACCCGGCCCACCGCGTGCAGGCTCTCCACGCCGGCGGCCAGCTGGGCGCCGGAGGAGTGCCACAGGCCCACCACGGGCACCCGCTCGCGGACGGCGTGCTCGTAGGCCACCTCCATGGCGGCACAGCCCTTGCTGCCCATCGCGCCGCCCTGGACGCGGGCGTCGTTGGCGAAGGCGACGGCGGGCATACCGTTGAGGCGGCCCACGGCGGCCACGGCGTCGGCGCCAGACCCCTCCTCGGTGAGCAGCCGCACGGAGCCCTCGTCGAAGAACTGGGTGAGCCGGACACGCGGCTGGCGGGGATCACTCTCGGGGGCGGCCTGCGGGACCGCCGTCACACGGTTGTCGATCACTGTCACGGAAGCTGCGCTCCTTCGCCGAAGCGGTCATGGGCACGCCGGTGCGGCGGCACTGGAGAATCGGTGCGGGGGCCGCCGCGGCGCGGCGGCCCCGTCGCGCGCCGGATCAGGCGCGGCGGAAGACCACCGCGATGTTGTGGCCGCCGAACCCGAAGGACTCGTTGATGGCGGCGACGTCGCCGGTGGGCATGTCCCGGGGCTTGTCACGGACGATGTCCACGACCACCTCGGGGTCGAGCTCCTCGATGTTGATGGTCGCCGGGATGCGACCGTCGTGCAGGGCCAGGATGGTCGCGATCGACTCCACCGCGCCCGCCCCGCCCAGCAGGTGGCCGGTCATGGACTTGGTGGAGGTCACCGCCACCCGGTCGGCGGCGGAGTCGCCCAGCGCCGCGCGGATCGCGCGCGTCTCACCGACGTCCCCGGCCGGGGTGGAGGTGGCGTGCGCGTTGACGTGGACGATGTCGTCGGGCGTGAGGTCGGCGTCGGCCAGGGCCTGGGTGATGGCCCGGGCCTGCCCGGTGCCCTCCGGCTCGGGCTGGACGATGTCGTAGGCGTCGTTGGTGTAGCCCACCCCGGCGGCGTGCGCGTAGACGCGGGCGCCGCGCTTGGCGGCGTGCTCGGCCGACTCCAGGACGAGGATGCCCGCGCCCTCGCCCATCACGAAGCCGTCGCGGTTCCTGTCCCAGGGGCGGGAGGCGGTCTGCGGGTCGTCGTTGCGCGTGGACAGGGCGCGCATGGAGGCGAAGGAGGCGATGTTGAGCGGATGGATCGCGGCCTCGGTGCCGCCCGCGATCACGACGTCGGCGCGGCCCGCGCGGATCATGTCCACACCGTTGGCGATGGCCTCGGCGCTGGAGGCGCAGGCGCTCACCGGCACGTGGGACCCGGCCCGGGCCGTGTACTCCAGGCTGATCGCGGCGGCGGGGCTGTTGGGCATGAGCATGGGCACGGTGAACGGGGAGACCCGCTTCCAGCCCTTCTCACGGAAGGTGTCGTACTGCTCCAGGATGGTGAGGATGCCACCGATCCCGCTGGAGACCACCACGCCCAGGCGCACGGGGTCGACCTCGGGGGACCCGGCGTCGGCCCAGGCCTCCGCCGCGGCGATCAGCGCGAACTGCTGGGTGCGGTCCAGGCGGCGCAGACGCGGCCGGGGCAGCTTCTCCGCGGGCTCCTGCGCGATCCGTCCGGCGAAGTGCACGGGCAGCGACTCGTGCCACTCCTCCGGCAGCGCGGTGATGCCGGAGTGGCCGTCGAGGAGCGCGGACCATGTGGTCGCGACGTCACCCCCGAGGGGGGTGGTGGCGCCGAGGCCGGTGACGACGACATCGGTCTTGGACATGATCCGATCGCCCTTCTCGTGGGTCGTTCCCGGCTGCGGGCCGGGAAGGCTTGGCTTTGGTGAACGGTGCCCCGTACGGCGGCTGTGGGGTGGGGCGGCCGGGACGGTGTGGGCCCCGCCGCCCCGAACGCGCTACTTCTGGATGAAGTTGATGACGTCCTGGACCGTCTTGAGGTCCTTGAGCTGGTCGTCCGGGATCTCCACACCGAACTTGTCCTGGGCGGCGATGGCGATCTCCACCATGGACAGCGAGTCGATGTCGAGGTCGTCCACAAAGCTCTTCTCCGGGGTGACCTCGGAGGGCTCGGTGCCGACGATCTCCTCGATGATCTCGCCGAGGCCTTCCAGGATCTCCTGCTCGCTGTGAGCCATGTCGTGTTTCTCCTTGCTTGGTGTTCGGTGTTGGTTCAGGGACACCGTCCGGGCCGTGGACGTGAGGGCTCGGACCGGGCGGTGTGACCGCGGGTTCGGGCGGTGCTCAGGGGATGCGGATCACCTGAGCCGCGTAGACCAGCCCCGCGCCGAAGCCCAGGGTGAGTACGGTGCTCCCCGACGGCAGCTCCCCGCGTCCGATCATGCGCGACAGCGCGAGAGGGATGGACGCGGAGGAGGTGTTGCCAGCGGTGACGATATCGCGGGCCACGAGTGCCTGGGGCGCCCCCAGCTTCTTGGCGATGGACTCCACGATCCGCAGGTTGGCCTGGTGCGGGACGAACGCGGTCAGCTCGGAGGGCTCCACGCCCGCCCGCTCCAGGGCTTCGAGGGCCACCTTGTACAGCTCGGTGGTGGTCCAGCGGAAGACCGCCTGCCCCTCCTGGTAGAGGTACTGGTGGTCGCGCAGGTAGATCTTGTCGGCGCGCTCGCCGGAGGAGCCCCAGACCACGGGGCCCACGCCCTGCTCCTCGGAGGCCGACACGATCGCGGCCCCGGCGCCGTCGGCGAAGATCACACAGGTACTGCGGTCGTCCCAGTCCACCCAGTCGCTGAGCTTCTCCGAGCCGATCACCAGCGCGTTGCGCGAGCTGCCGCCGCGGACCATGTCCGAGGCCACGCCCAGCGCGTAGCAGAAGCCCGCGCAGGCGGCGTTGAGGTCGAAGGCGCCGGGGGCGGGGACGCCGAGCCGGGCGGCGACGGTGGCCGCGGTGTTGGGGATCTGGTCCTCCACCGTGCACGTGGCCACGATCACCAGGTCGACGTCCTCGGGGGACAGGCCGCTGGCGGCCAGGGCCTTGCCGCCCGCCGCCACGGCCATGCTGGTCACGGTGTCCTCAGGGCCCGCGATCCGCCGCTCCCGGATGCCGACGCGGCTCTGGATCCACTCGTCTGAGGTGTCGACGCGCTCTTCCAGGTCGGCGTTGGTGACCACGCGGGAGGGCTGGTACTCGCCGAGGGCGACGATCGCCGCCCCTCTGGGAGCGCTCGGGGAGCTGAACATGGTTAGCCTTCCTGGTCATCGGCCGCGGCGGTTCCGGCGTGCTCCTTGACGAGGGCGCCGGCGCGGTCGAGGTCGTCGGGGGTCTTGACCGCGAGGAGCTCGACACCGCGCAGCGCGCGCTTGGCCAGACCGGTGAGGGTGCCCGCCGGGGTGAGCTCGATCATCGCGGTCACCCCGAGGTCGGCCAGGGTCTGGGTGCAGGCGTCCCAGCGCACCGGGGAGGCGATCTGGGAGACGAGCCGCTCCAGGTACTCGGAGCCGCTGTCGACCACCGCGCCGTCGGCGTTGGAGAGCAGGCGCACCGTGGGGTCGGAGGGGGAGAGGACCGAGGCGGCCTGGCGCACCCGCTGCACGGCCGGGGCCATGTGCTCGGTGTGGAAGGCGCCCGCCACGGACAGCTGACGCAGCCGGGCCCGCTCGGGCGGGTTCTCCGCGAAGGCGGCGAGCTGCTCGGTGGTTCCGGCGGCGACGATCTGCCCGGAGCCGTTGTCGTTGGCCGGGGTCAGGCCCGCCTCGGCGATGGCCGCCAGCACCTGCTCGCGGTCACCGCCCAGGACCGCGGTCATTCCGGTATCGGTCCGCGCGGCGGCCTCGGCCATGCCGCGGCCGCGCTCGCTGACCAGGGCCAGGGCGTCCTTGGGGGAGAGCACGCCGGCGATGACGGCGGCGGTGAACTCCCCGACACTGTGTCCGGCGACCGCGTCCACCATGGAGCGCTCGGCGGGCAGCCCCGGGGAGGGCGAGGCCAGCGGGCCGAGCACGGCGTCGGCCGCGATCAGGCCGGCGCTGACCAGCAGGGGCTGGGCGACGGCGGTGTCACGGATCTCATCCGCGTCCGCGGTGGTGCCGTAGCGCACCAGGTCGAGCCCGGCCACCTCCGACCACGCCGACAACTGCGCGGAGACACCGGGCAGTTCGAGCCACGGGGAGAGGAAACCGGGAACCTGGGCGCCTTGGCCGGGAGCAACGATTACAAGCACGACATCAACCTTGCCCTGTAGGAGATCACCAGTCAGATAGGGAGGTACACGAAGTTCTGTCGACACCGTTTGTGGGGACTCCACAAAACGGTGTCGGACCTGCGTCCCCGCACCGGGAAACGGTGGGAGAGATCACTGCCGACGGTACGCGCCGCTCGGGCGCGCCGCCGCCGTCACGGCGGAGGCGTGTCGCCTCAGACCCGGAGCCCGGGACGCGGCGCCGACCGGGGTCGGGGGCAATGCGAACCTAGAGGTGTGAACACCGAATCCCACCAGTCCCAGGACGACCAGGACAGGACCCCGGTTCCGGCAGGTACGGCGGCCGCGGGCGCGTCGGCCGAGGAGGAGCGGATCCGCGCCGAGACAGTGCGGCGCCTGGAGCGCTCCATGGGCGTGCTCGGCACCGCGGCCGTGTCCCGTATGGAGCAGCGCCTGGGCTGGTTCCGCCGCATGTCGGCGGAGGACCGCTCGTGGATCGGCCTGGTAGCCCAGTCCGGGGTGGCGGCCTTCGTCGACTGGTTCCGCAACCCGGTGCGCGGGCGCCCGGCCATCACCGTCGAGGTCTTCGGCACCGCACCGCGCGAGCTCACCCGCTCGGTCTCCCTCCAGCAGACCGTCGACATGATCCGCGTGGTCATCGACGTGGTCGAGGGGCAGGTGGAGGAGCTGGCCGCGCCCGGCGGCGCCCAGCAGCTGCGCGAGGCCGTGCTGCGCTACACGCGCGAGGTGGCCTTCAGCTCCGCGAAGGTCTACGCGCGCGCGGCCGAGGCGCGGGGCGCCTGGGACGCCCGCCTGGAGGCCCTCATCGTCGACGCCCTGCTGCACGGCGACCACGAGGACGGTCTCCAGACCTGGGGGTCGGCCCTGGGCTGGTCGCACACCCCGGTCATCGCGGTGGCCGGCGAGGCGGGTGAGTCCGACGGCGGCAAGGTCCTGGACGACCTGCGCTCGGCCGCGCGCCGCCTCGGCCACGACGTGCTCGCCGGTATGCAGGGCACGCGCGTGGTCGTCGTGGTGGGCGTGGGCGGGCGTTACCCGGCCGAGGAGCTGCCCGGGGCCGCGGCCGAACCGCTCGCCGGGCTCTTCGGCCCCGGCCCGGTGGTGGTGGGCCCGGCCGTCGCCGACCTGAACGCCGCCGGGGCCTCGGCCCGGGCCGCGGTCAACGGGCTGCGCGCCGCCGTGGCCTGGCCGGACGCCCCCCGCCCGGTGCTCGCCGAGGACCTGCTCCCCGAGCGGGCGCTGCAGGGTGAGGCCGAGGCCCGCCGCCAGCTGGTGGAGGAGGTCTACGTCCCCCTGCTGGGCGCGGGCTCCCCCCTGCTGGACACCCTCTCGGTCTACCTGGAGCACGCCTCGTCCCTGGAGGCCACCGCCAGGATGCTCTTCGTGCACCCCAACACGGTCCGCTACCGGCTCAGCCGGATCGCCGAGCTCACCGGCCGCGTCCCCTCCGACGGGCGCGGGTCCTTCGTCCTGCGGGTGGCGATCGCCCTGGGACGCCTCTCCGGAACCGGTGAGGGTTGAGCCGCCGCAGGTGGGAACCCGTGCCGTAACCTGATCGTTGCCTGTCATGTCTGGGCACTTATGGAAGTTTCACCAGCACCGGGTATGTCAGTAACTGCTCGTGTGCGCCCGGAGACCGCACGAAAAGGGATAGCTTTGTAGTGGGCGGATGGCCGATGGGACCGGCGAGGCTGGAGTGTCACTCCTGGGCGCGGGTCCCCGCACCGCCCCGTCACGACGTTCTTGGGGGGTCAACGCTGTGGTCGAGCGACCGAGGGCCGTTTCCCGGTTCTTCCGTCAGTCGGGAGAGCTCTCCCGCCAAGTGAGGGATTTCGTTCTTCAACCCACCCAGGAGGGGGAGCTGCGCAGGCGGGCGCTGTTCTGGATCCCCGCCCCGCTGCCCCTGCTGGGGCTGCTCTACCTCCTGGTCGGCGGCAGCCTCTCCGCCTCGGGGTGGACCATCCTCCTGGCCTCCAGCGTGGGCGTGGGGACGCTGCTGCTGGCCCTGGTGGTCCAGCCCACCCCGCTGCCCGAGGGCCTGGCGCCGCCGGTGTCCGCGCGCCGCTCGCTGCACCGCTTCCGCCAGTTCACCCAGCTGCGGATCTCCCTCGCCCTGGTGACGGTGGTGATCGGCGCGGCCGCGTCGGTGGCGGGCGGCGGCATGTACCCGCTCTTCGCCGCCCTGGCGCTGGCCTGGCCGCAGCTGCTGCTGGCCATGCCCACCTTCTTCACCATCACCAGGGCCCGCAGGGCCATGGAGGCATGGGGCACCACCGCCTACCTGTGGCACGCCCTCTCCCGTCCGGCCGACGTGACCTGGCCGATCGCCACCCCGCTGGCCGCGGCCTGGCGCTCCTGGCGCGCCGAGAACGCCAGGCAGGACCAGCGCGCGCAGGAGGAGGAGCAGGCCTGGAAACGGGCCGTGCGCGAGGAGAGCACCCGCACGGGTGAGGACGCCTCCTCCGCCGAGGACGACGAGCGCACCCGCCCGCTGCGGCCGGTGGCCGAGGAGGCGGTCGACCAGGAGGCCACCGACGTGCTCCCGCACCTGGGCTCGAAGGAGCCGTCCGAGCGGGACGGGGGGGAGCGGCCGACCGAGGTCCTGCCGAAGCTGGGGACGGTTCCGCCGCAGACCAGGACGACCCGGGTGCTCCCGCACCTGGGCGGCGCGGAGGAGGACGGGGACGCCGACGCCTCCGAGACCGGGCCCTCCGCCTCCGCCGACGCCGGCCGGGGGACGGTGAACCGGGCCCGCTCCCTCCTGAGCCAGGGCAGCGGTGCCCTGGGGCTGGCGGCGCGCCGGACCCGGCGCGGCGTGCAGTCCGTTCGCCGCCCCCACCCCAGGCGCTGACCCGCCAGGTGCGGCACCGGGGTCCTCAGACCCTGGTACGCAGGCGTACCGCCGGCGGGGTGTCCGCCCCGCTGGCCGGGCAGTGGTACCAGGCGGCGCGGGCCTCGCGGCCCTCGAAGCCGACCTCGCCGATGGTGTTGCCGAAGTAGGGCCCCTCTTCCACCCGCCAGCGCGGCGCGGGCGGCCGCACCCCGGCGAGCCGGGACAGCACCCGTCCGACCAGGCGCAGCGGCCAGCTCACGGACAGGTGGACCATCCGGCGCATGGTCGTCGGTGCCTGGTTGCACAGGGGCGAGGAGACCAGCTGCGTGACCCGGCTCGTGCCGCCCCCGGTCCGGTACCGGGCCCGTGCCAGGTAGGAGAAGTGGACGTCGCCGCTCAGGAACAGCACCGTGGCCGGAGCCGGTCCGCGCTCGCCCCGGGAGACCCGCGCCACCGTGTCGAGGAGGCGCTCGAAGGAGTACCGGAACGCGGCCCAGTGCTCCAGGTCGATCTCCTGGCGCAGCCGCTCCGCGGGCCCGCGCGCCCACCGGCCCCAGGCGCCCGCGCACACCGCCTCGTTCCACGCCTCCAGGTCGTGGACCGCCGGGGGCAACAGGACCGGGACGGTGGAGGCGACGACCAGGTGGTCGGGTCCGCCGGTCAGGTGCTCGTCCAGCCAGGCGTGTCCCCGCGGGCCCAGGATCGACCGGGACCCGTCGGAGGGGTCGTCCTCGTCCAGGGCGCGGGAACAGCGGGTGTCGGCCACCAGGACCCGTACGCCGCCGAAGTCGTGGCGTTGGCCCCACTGGTAGGAGGACGGTTCGCTGTGCGCCCGCCATGCGAAGGCGTCGACCTCCTCCGCGGCGTCGCCCCCGGCCGCGCGCACGGCTTTCCACAGGGGGTCCCCCTCCCGTTCCCCGGGAGAGAGGTTGCCCAGGTGCTGGTAGACCCAGTAGGAGCCCAGGCCGCTGGTGATGCGCCCGCGCCACCAGGGGAGGCGTTCCATGGCGCGCCGCCACGCGGCGGAGGTGTTCCAGTCGTCGCGGATGTCGTGGTCGTCGAAGACCATCAGGGTCGGCACGGTGGACAGCAGCCACCGCACCTGGGGGTCGCTCCACGCCTGCCGGTACAGCTCGGCGTACTCGTCGTAGTGGACCACCTCGTCCGCGGGGGCCGTGTCGTCCGCCCCGCGGGCCTCGCGCAGGAAGGCGAGCATGGACTCCTGGACCTCGTCGGCGTAGACCTGGTCGCCGATGAGCAGCAGCGCCAGGTTTCCCTCGACCGGCTCGCGGGCCAGGCGCCGAGCCGTGGCGCGCAGCATGTCCGGCCCGTAGCGCACGATTCCCTCAGGGGTGTCCTCCGTGGGCGTGCGGCAGGAGCCGTACAGCAGCCGGGTGGGCGCGCCGGGGTCCACGGTCCGCACGGTGCTGGGCGGAAAGGGGCTGCCGGGCTCGGGCCAGACCCGGTCCTCGTCCAGGAACACCTCGTAGGGCAGCCGGGAGCCGGGGGCCAGGCCCTCGACGGTGCACACGGCGTAGTGGTGCCCGTGCACGGTGAAGGTCGGGGCGGTCGCCCTCGCCGCGCCTTCGACCACGACGCTCACCAGGCAGGGGGCGTCCGTCTCCACCCAGACCGTGGCCGTGGTCGGCCCCGGATGCCTGAGCAGAGGCCCCAGACGCAAAGAAGCAGTCACCTTTTCCCCTCTTTTCGTCCAGGTTCGCATACGTGGTGGACGAGTATGGTCCCTTCCGCGCCCGCGCGCCATCCACAGCCCCGACCGGGGTGGTTGCACGAGCGCCGTACCTGCGCGAAGGTGGCGCTATGCGGACACAGATCCTTGAGCTGCACACCGGTGGATCAGAGAGCATCACCGACATCACCCGCGAGTGCGGCGACTTCGTCGCCGAGGCCGGCGGCGACGGGCTGCTCAACGTCTTCATCCCGCACTCGACGGCGGGTGTGGCGATCCTCGAACTCGGGGCGGGTTCCGACGACGACCTCCTCGCCTCCCTGGACGACCTCCTGCCGGCGGACGACCGCTGGCGGCACAGGCACGGCTCACGCGGCCACGGGCGCTCCCATGTGATGCCCGCCCTCATCGCGCCCCAGACCACCGTCCCCGTCGTCTCCGGAAAGCTGGAGCTGGGCACCTGGCAGTCCATCGCCGTGGTCGACCTCAACGTGGACAACCCCGACCGGCGGGTACGGCTGTCCTTCCTCTCGTCCTCCTGACCCCCGGGGCGGGACAGGTTTGGCAACGCGTTGACGGAACATGCCACTAGCGTGTGAACTAGGCCATCAGCGATGGTCGCGGACCCACGTGACGGGCGGCGAAAAGGCCCGGCATCGTTGTGACAACTGCTTCGTGCAGGCAAGATTGAGAAAAACCATCTGTGGAGGAGAACTTTCGTGAGCGCGACCGCGGGCCAGGCACAGAGCGAACGTGGCTTGGCTGACCGACTCGGATTCAAGCCGGGTCAGGTGGTGCAGGAATTCGGTTTCGACGACGACGTCGACGAGGGCCTGCGCGCATCCATCACCGAACTCACCGGTGAGGAGCTGGTCGACGAGGACTACGACGGAGACGTCGACGCGGCACTGCTGTGGTGGCGGGCCGACGAGGAGGAGGACCTCACCGACGCGCTGATGGACACGGTGACCACCATCGCCGACGGCGGGACCATCCTGGTGCTGACGCCCAAGGCCGGACGCGACCTGCACGTGTCGCCCAGCGACGTGGCCGAGGCCGCGAACACGTCGGGCCTCTCGCAGACCAGCGCCGTCAGCGTGGGCGCCGACTGGTCGGGCACGCGTCTGGTCGTCCCCAAGCGGTAACCGCACCACCCGTGCCGCGCGCCCCAGCGGAGGGCGCGCGGCGCTGAGGGGCGCCCGCCAACCGACGAAAGCGAGCCATGACCGTGCCCGTGGGCGCCACCGCGCCCGACTTCACCCTCCAGGACCAGTACGGCCAGGAGGTCTCCCTGAGCGGCCTGCGCGGCCGCCCGGTGCTGCTGGTGTTCTACCCCCTCGCCTTCTCCGGCGTGTGTTCGGGGGAACTCGCCGACCTGAGTGAGAGCCACGGCGAGTTCGAGACCCTGGACACCACCGTCCTGGCGGTGTCGGTGGACTCGGTCTTCGCCCTGCGCACCTGGTCCGACCGCGAGGGCTTCCCCTTCGCCCTGCTCTCGGACTTCTGGCCGCACGGCCGCGTGGCCGAGGCCTACGGCGTGCTCGACCCCGCGCGCGGCACCGCCCGGCGCGGCACCTTCCTGCTCGACGAGCGGGGGGTCGTGCGCTGGTCGGTCCTGACCGGTCCCGCCGAGCCGCGTGACGTGGGCGAGTACCTCAAACGGGTGTGCGAGCTCGCCTGAGCCCCAGGCGCGGGACGCCCCGCGAAGCGGTATGATCTCGTGCGACGCACGGGCGCGTAGCTCAGCTGGTTAGAGCAATTGCCTTACAAGCAATAGGTCAGGGGTTCGAGTCCCTTCGCGCCCACCTTGGACGGCTTACTAGAACCCTTGCCCAATGCAAGGGAGTCCAGAAGCGCGTCCACCGAAGACAGTACCTGGAAGCCCTCTCCATCTACGGAGGGGGCTTCGTCGCTGTTCAGGGGTGATTTGGCGCCCTCGGCGGTGCCAGCGCCCGTACGGCCATCCTGGAGGGCGTGCAGGCCGTCGAAGGGCGGGTTGAGGTCCTGGCCGGTGACCCTGTCCTCCTCGACGTACAGGGCGCGGAAAATGGCCTGGTTAAGCATCCGCCGCTGTTCCTCGTCGCAGCGCAGGTAGAGCGCCTGGGGATTTTCCAACAGTCGCAGTGCCGCCTCGACCAGACGTGCGGCCCCGGAGAGGTCTTCCTCGGTGTGCTCCAGGCGTGAGGTCAGACGGCGACGCCGTGCCTGGAGGTTGCGCAACTGCTCGCGGATCTTGTCGCGGTTGATCTCCGCATCGCTGGCCAGGGCGAGCAGGTTGTCCTCGGCGACGTCCACCTCTTGGAGCTGTTTGCGGAGCTGGTCGTGCAGCAGGCGTGTCGCCTCCTGCTGCTCCGCGGTCGTCTGCTCCAGGTGAGCGCGTACCTCCTCGATGAAGGCGGGTGTGAATCCCACGGTGGCGTAGTGGGCTTCGACCGCTTCCTCCAGACGCACCACGTTGATGTGTGGGGTGCGGCAGCCGCCGGTCTGGTTGGCGATGCAGAAGAAGTACATGTACTCGGTGCCGTGCCGGTTGGTGGACTTCTGGATGATCATGCGGCTGTCCACGCTGCGGGTGCGATGGCAGTCACCGCACAGGAGAGAACCCTTGAGGTAGTGGTGATGCTTACGTCGTCGTTCGTCAGCAGTCGAGCGACTGTCCGCGATGGCCTGCACCCGGTCGAACAACTCCACGTCGACCAGAGGCTCATGCCGTCCCGCGTACTCCTCGCCCTTGTAGGTGACATAGCCGATGTAGTAGCGGTCACGCAGCATCCGTGACAGCTTGCTGGTCGACACCGCCCCTGAAGGAAACCGCTGTGTGGCACGGGTGCGCACCCCACGGTCGTACAGCTCGTCTTGTAGATCGGCCAGTGTGTAGTCATTGGTGGCGTACAGCTCGAAGGCCAGGCGGATCAGCGGCGCACGGTCAGGGTCCAGCCGTACGACGCGGACCTCGCGCCCGTCGATGAGGGTGCGCGTGTTGATGTAGCCGAGCGGCGCCTTGCCCGGGGTGCCGCCGTTGCGCGCCTTGTTCTCCATCTTGGTACTGATGTCGTCGCCGCTAATCTGCACCTGGAGCTGGTTGAACACGGCCATGATCGCCTGCATGGCCTCACCCATGTATCCCTCGCCGAAGTTCTCCTTCGCCGAGATGAGGGTGATGTCCAACTGCGCGAGCTGGGCCTTGGTGGTCAGCTCCTCCAGCACGTTCCGGAAGACACGGCTCATCGTGTAGACGATGACGTATTTGATCGGTCGACCCTGGCGCTTGAACTCCTTGACCTCGCGCATCATGCGCTGGAACTCAGGGCGCTTGGCGGTGCTGGTGGCAGACCGTCCGGGTTCGACGTACTCCCTGATCACCTGCACACCGAGGTCGCCTGCCTTGGTGTTGGCGTGGCGGCGTTGGGTGGGGATGGAGTTGCCTTCGGGGTCGAAGTCGGCGTCGGTGTTCATCTGCTTCTTGTCCGACACCCGCAGGTAGAGGACGGCTTCGTCCACGCCCGAGAGTGGCAACGGCGGCAGGCTGATGTCCGGGGTTTCATCGAGGAAAGTCACTGCGCTCCTTAACGCAAGCTATCGGATGGAGGCTTGGGCCTCGTTTCTGTGTGCTGGTGTATGGGGGTGTCGTGTACGGTAATTTGTACGGCAATACAGCCGATCATCCACGTATTCGCACGTCGTTGCATGGCTAGTTTTATAGAGGTCAGACGCTCTCCTAAGGTGGCACCGATCGCTCTGAAGAGCCTTGTGTCCCCAGTTCGAGTCTGGGAGGAGCCACCAAGGAAAACACCCAACCCACCAGGGGTGGGTGTTTTCCTTTCTTGGGATTTTGGGCTCGTCGAATCGTTCTTCTGCGTGGTCTGACGGTAATTTTGACGGCAATGCTTCCTGTTGTTCGAGATCGTGAACAAACGTCCTTCAACTTTTTGTAGAGCATTCCGCTTGCTGGCGAGGTCAACATGTTCATAGATACCTGTCGTCCGAACATCGCCATGGCCAAGGATTGCTTGGATGTCTCGGGAATGGACTTGTAGCCCCTTCTGGGTGGTGGCATTGCTGTGCCGAAGTCCATGAACTGTGATGCGCCGTAGCCCATGCTGCCTACAGATTCGCATAAACGCTCGCGCAAGATTATGTGATTCGAGAGGGCGGCCGGTATGTGTGGTGAAGACGAGCTCATCGTCATTGCCAGTGCCCTGCCAGTCGTTACCGGCTTCAGATTTAGCTTCCTCCTGTACCCTGTGCTGGTCGAGAAGCACCTCCCGAGCTTTTTCCAGTAAGGGTTCGTCTCGTTCGCTGGATTCCGTCTTGAGTTCAACTTGCTCAAGCTTGCCGTTGATTCGTTGTACCTGCTGCCGGATGTGCAGGACGCCATGATCGAAGTCAACATCGCACCATCGGATACCGAGTACTTCGCCACGCCGCAGTCCATAGAGCGTGAGTAGTGTGAAGACTGGGTAGAGCGGATCGGATTCGGCTGCCTTGAGGAACTGAACTATTTCATCGGGAGCCCAGTGTTGTGCCTCTTTCGGCTTGTATCGTGGCAGCTCAACCAGACGAGCCACATTCCGCATGATCATCTCCTGACGCATGGCGTAGGTTAGAGCGGCGCTCAACACCTTGCGTACCTGGTGGATCGTGGCAACCGACTTCCCGCCAGCAAGGAGGTCGTCGAGAAAGTTCTGCACGATCCGTACAGACAGGCCGTCAAGCCGGTGGCGTCCAAGTCCAGGCCTGATGTAGAGGCGTGTTATCGTCTCATGCCGTTTTCGGGTAAGTGGACGGCGCTTTTCTCGTTCGAGCCAGAAGTCCAGGTACTCGCTGACCTTCCAGGGTTGGTCGGGCGGAATGACTCCCCGGCGGACTTCCTCAACTATCCTCGTGAGTTTACTATGTGCTTCTTGCCGGGTCTTTCCGTATACGCGAAATCGCTTCCTTTTACCACTGGAGGTCGGTAGCATGACGGCCGCTTCGTAGCGCCCATCTGCCCTCTGGTAGATGGTGCCTTCACCGTTAGCGCGTCTGCCCATAGTCACCGTCCTCCTGTCTGCGCAGATCTTCGACTAGTGCCTTCAGATCCTCTTGTGCGACCAGTCTTCGGCGGCCGATAGTCACGGTCTTCAGTTGTCGATTATTAATCAACTTGTACACCTGCCATCGGCTGATTTGGAGTTCTGTGCGCACGTCCTCTATACTCAGTAGTAGTGGTTCTTGTGATGATGTTTCCTTATTCATAAAAACTCCTTTCTTCCCACCCCTTAAAATTGATCTTCTGCACCCATCTCTCGTTCCTGCTTCGCCTCCACTTCAGCTATCGCCTGGTTAGCAAAATCCTCAATCCTCCGGATCGTCTCCTCTGGCAAGTGGCTGTAACACAAGCGCAGGTGAACCCCGATGCACGGTATGTGACAAGAGGGAGTGCAAGCCGCCATGCTGAGTATCTCGGCGAACGGAGTGCTGAGAGCCGTTGCCAGCGCGCGGAGAGTCTGCGTGCGTGGGTTGTGTACTCGACCAGATTCCATCTTGGTAATAGCCGCGGGATCGAGTTGTACCTGTCGGGCAAGCTCACGCACACCCCATCCTTTCGCTTCGCGCAGTTCCCGTATATACACTCCAAAGTCGTTTGCCTGTTCGTCGGTCATTTCTCCCCCGGTCCCTTAATTCTTCCCCCATTCTACCTCCGAATTGGCTAAATTCCCAGGGTAATTATATGGTCACTATATGGAGTCGAACAGGTTTTCTGTTTCCCTTCCCTGTTTCTACGGTGTGGGCGTGGCAGTACCAGTGACCGTTGCGGTGAAGTCATCCACGGTGATCACCCGAAACATGTCGCGCTGCAAACCGCGCTCGGCGTCCAACGCTGCTTCCAGCGTGTGACGCCGCTTCGCATCAGGTACCACCCACAGCACCACGGGGAAGAGGTTGTGCTCGGCCTGGTGGCGGCCGGTGGTGGCGTAGCGCTGGTACACCTGCGCTTGCCGCATCACCACGTCAGGCCGTTCGGTCGCCCGATCCACCTCGATAAACCAGTGGTCCTCGAACTCGCCGCTGGCGGTGATGGCGAACAGATCCGGCTTGAGCCACGAGCGGGCACCGTGAGGAGCCAGGAAGGCGCGCCAGTTCTTCGGCTCAGGCTCCAGGCCCACGACCTCCAGCACACCGTCACGCTCCAGCTCACGCAGCCGTACCGCGATGTCGGCAACGGCCAAGGTGTGGTCAATAAACCGAGGCGAGGGCTCCACGTAGCGGCGGCGCTTCTGTTCGCCGTACACCACCCGGAGGAAACGCTCCCCAGTCGCGCCGAGCTGCCAGACGATGCCGCTGCTTCCGGCCCGCACCCCTCCGATACGGCGCATCAGGCGTGCCACCAGCCCACGAGCCTCCAACCGCCCGAGCACACGCATCGCGGCCACGGCTGCCGCACCTTCGGTGGTGTGCCCCTTCTTGCGCTTACCGTCGGCACCGCCGTCCTCTGGGTCGGTGGGCTCCTCCTGGTGGCGGAAGTGCAGCCGCCGGAGCTGGGCGGTCGTGAGGAGCCGGAACTTGCGAAGGGACTCAAGGATGTTGCGGTCACGGTCGGACAGGGACAGCAGCAGATCGGCAACGTTGTCACGGGTCATAGGAGCCTCCTTCGCGTGACAGAGCCAAGCCGTCGGCGGTGATGACCGCCTGAAGGGCGGTCATTCCTATCCCGGAAGGGACACGGAAGCGGGATTGACCAGGGAGGACGGAAATCTGTGGTCGACGTGAAGGCATGGGCGAGGCCAGGGGCGAACCGACGAGCGAACCCACGGCCCTCACCTCTGTCGTGCGGGTGATGTGGCAACCTCATCGCTTGCCTCCCGTGCGCCGCTTGCGCCCGATCCGGTCACCCTCACCCGGGGGCGGCGCCGCTTCCTCGTCGGCCTCAGAAGCGGGAGCTTGGGGCTCGGCGTCGGGTACGTCCTCGGAGGAGAGAGGCGCGTAGTTGTCGCGGATGATCTGGCGCACCTGCTCGACATCGCGGGTACCGGGAAGCGGCGGCAGGGTTTCCACCAGTGCCCAGCCGGAGGGACGGCCGTTCGCAACGAGGTTGGCGTAGGCGTGGAAGCGCGGCAGGGCGATGAAGTCCTCGGCCGTCAACTCGGGGGCGAGCTTGGCGGCGGCCTGGGCGTCGCCGTGTTCAGTGGCGAACTGGATCTTGCTCCGTGCGTTGATGTCCACCGCACCGCGGAGCGCCTCGTCGACGTAGACGACGCCGGGCTTGTTGCTCACGTCGGCTTCGCTGGCCCGCTCCTGGGTGGCCTGCCACACCTCGGCGATGATCAGGCTGCCGAGCAGCGATGCCGTCCCCGGCCCGATAAGCCCCTCGTTCAAGGGAACGAGCACGACCTTGTTGTCACGGAAGACGTCCCGCAGCCGGAAGCGTCCTTCACGCTGATCCAGCATCCGGATCAAGGCCGGGCGGAGAAGGAATTGTCTTAGTTTGTTCAGCGGTGAGGCGATAGCAGCGGCCTGGGCGGCGGGCGACTGCCCCTCGTACCAGGCCCAGAAACCGGCCATCGCGACATCGTCTTGCACGCGTCCGACCCGTTGCCGGCGAAAGGCGGCATCGGTGAGCAGTTGGGGGAGGTCAAGCAGCGTGGCCGGGTTCTTGGCGGTACTGGCGCGGGACAGGGTGCGAAGGGACGCCGAGAAGATGTCGGCGGTACGTGGTCCCCAGCCGTCAGCGAACACCGCTTCGAAGACAGCCAGGATGCCGTCGACCACCACATCCGGATCACGACCGCTGACATCCAGTGGGTTGAAGCCCACAGGTGTCTCGTCGGCGGCGTTCAGCTCGACCACATCGCCGATGCGCTCCTCGGGGAGCCGAGCGAGGATTTCGTCGATGAGCTGGCGCTTGGGGTCGAGCACCACTACCGGTCGCCCCGCGGCGATGTCGGCCATGATCAGGTGCAGCAGCGCGTTCGACTTGCCCGAGCCACTCGGCCCGTAGGCCACGCCGTGGAAGGTCTGGTCTTGGGCGGAGATGCCCAAGCGACGATCGTCCCCAGGCACGGCACTGCGGGCGAAGACCCGTTCGCCCGCGTGGACATCGTTAGCAGCACGGAGCGGTTTCGGATGCAGCGGCGGCATCCCGGGGAGGTCGCCCTCCCCGAGCGGCCAGCCGAGCAATCCGGCGAGTTCGCTCACGCCTGGGGCGAAGGGCCACCACCACGGCGAGGCGGCGTCATTGAGCTTGTGGGCGGCTTCGCGTACCAGCTCGATCCGGAGCCCGGCACTCTGCGCCGTGCTGATCGCCCCCAAAAGCTTCAGCACCAGGTAACGCCGTCGCTCGGCATCGCCCGCGGCGGCGCCGAGACGGATGGTCGCCCTGAGGCCGACCTGTCCGAGACGCGCTTTCAGTTGCTGGCGCACTTCGGAGTCGGCCGGACGCTCGCCTCGAGTCAGGAGTTGAGGGATAGAGGTGCCGGGGTCAGCGACCGTCTTCGGCACCAGGCGTGGAGCACGCCGTCCGCCGAGTACCACCTGTACGGCCAGGGCTTCCCCCGCTGACAGGTGGATCGCCAGGGCCGCCAGCAGCGCCCGCGAAGTGGCTTCGGCGCTATCTGCGCGCAGCGGCATTCCGGCCGGACGAAGGCGGAGCCGCGCGGTGGCCGTCATCGTCGGACGAACAGCGGCAGGCGTACCCGTCAGAATCGCGCCGGGAAGGATGTCCGTGAACAGGCGCCGCAGTCGGGAAAGGTGATGTACCGGTGCGCCGACCAGATGACGGATGCCGTCGTGGTCGGCGCGTGCCTCCAGCACGACCGGCGACAACCCCGGTTCGGCTGCCAGACGCGACAGGAAGCCGGTCACCATACCCGCATCCAGTGGACGGGGCAGATGTAGCGTGGCGAAGGAGAGCGGGTTAGCTGCCGCGAGGGTCATCCTTGTCACCTCCATCCGCAGACGGGGCGTCTTCCCGCTCGTCCTCGGTTACCGCTTGGGCGGTGTGTTGTGCCTGGGCTTCGCGTTCGGCTTCGGCCTGCGCCAGACTGAGCAGCGCTCGGCCGAGCTTGCGCAGGTCCGGCTTTTCCCGCCTGACGCCACGGACGACGAAGCGTCGTTCCTGACGCGGGGTGCGCCCTTGGTTTTTCTTCTTTCGTTTTGGCATAGATCAACTCCTTTCCGCTTGTGCTCGTCGTCTGGGCGACCTTCTGCTAGTGGGTCGTTAAACGGTCGAGCTTTAAGTTGCTTATGTTGACTGCGGTCAACACGTCGTACCGCAATTACTTATGAGGTAGCTGTGCGAGCGTGTCAAGGAAAATGTCCATTTCACAACACGCGCACCTCTGTTACGTGACTGTCCCGCTTGCGCTTACCACTGGGAGCGCCGCCACCGGATGACGGCGACGATCGCCCACCCGATGCCGACCACCACGGCGATACCGAGCAGCCACGGCAACAAGTCCTTGAACAGTTCCAGCGACCAGGTCAGAGCCAGCATCGCCACCAGCACCAGCAGGCTGGTACGAAGCAGCCACTGCGCGGGATTTCGGAACGGGCTCAGCCCCTCGTCGCTCACCGTGGGTCACCGCTGTGACCGTGAAGCCGGTCGCTCGGCACCGGGTAGCCGGGGATCGAGATGTCGGCATCGACTTCGTTGCCCCAGACGAACCACGCCGCGTTGCTCGGCGGACGCCGCCGGGCGAACAACTCCAGGTAGGGGCCAGGGGACACCCGCTCGATCATGGGGAACTGCTCTTCGGGCTTGTGGCTGTGCTCCTGCACTGGCGCGACCATCCAGGTCGGTTGCGAGCGGAACTGCACCGGTGCGTGGCCGCGTGTGGCGAACAGCAGATGCTCAGTGGCGTTGCGCAGGTAGGCACCCAGCCCGAGCCGGAACTTGATCCACGTGATCTGGTTGCGAACCGAAAACCCCCAGGCTTCGGCCACCTCGTAGCCTTGGCGGAGCGTGGCATTGGTGGTCCAGATCCAGGCATGCGCGTCTTCCTCGACCAAGTCCTTGACGGGCATGGCCTTGATGCGCTCCAGAGTCATGAGGCTGTAGTGGCGCGAAGCGCCCTTGTCGCCCTGCTGCTGGAGGTTCCATGGCGGATCAGCTAAGACCGTCCTAAAGCGGCTAGGCACCTCATTTGGTGGCCGTGGTGGCTGCGGCTGATAAGTAGTCACTTGACGGTTCTCCTTTCTTCCCAGCGTCTTACTTGTGACGCGTTGGGATGCGGCTAGTTATGACGGAAAGCAGGGGTGAGGGAAACCGTGGCTTCGGTCGGTCGTTCGGGTGAACATTCACCCGAACGCCATCCCTCGCCCCTTCGGTGAACCGACCCCTTATCTGAGGTTGACCACCAGGAAAATTTGCGTTGTGGAATGGACGACGCCAACACTCAAGGAGACGCCGGGCGTCCGCCTCGACGGTGCGTGATCAGGCTGGCGAACAGCGCCCGTGCCACCGCGCCCGGCGGATCCTCGCGCTGCACGTGCGTCACGGTGATGCGGGGATCGAAGGCATCGCTCCGGAGATGGCCACCGAGCACCACGGCATGCACCTCACCGGGGAACATCGCCAGCTCGCGCAGCGCTGCGGTCGGGTTGGCGTCGAGGAGGCTGAAGTCGCTCAGCACCGCCAGGGTCGCTGCGTGCTGCGGATACCCCTCGGTGAGCTTGACCGCCTGGCGCAAGCTAGGGAGGAGCGCACTACTGCCCGCTCCATCGCCCGGCACGACCAAACCGCCCTGCAACTTCGCTATCCCGCCCCGGTTGAGCGCCACCGGTGCGACGTCGCCCCGACAGGGTGAGTCGAAGTGCAGCACCGCCCCCAGCTCGTGCGGGGCGGCTCGCTTCGCCACGACGGCGAAGGCGTACTCCACCTCGGCGAAACGGTTGGACAGCGGGTCAGTGCCACTGGGGCTGATCACCGACCCCGAGTTGTCGAAAAGGCAGATCAGGAGCGTCGGCACCAGGGACGGAGCGCCCGGCGACCCGAGCCGAAACCCGGCTGCGGAAGGACGATCCCCACCGCCTGCGGGCGCCGGCCCGAGCAACCGTCCCGGCTGCAACCGGATAGGCAGGAAGGTCATCGCGGCATCTCCTGGATGTGGCCATTGGCTTCCGGACGCCACCGTCGTCCGAGGGCGGACTCCCCCGAAGGCAGTCCATGTCCCAGAACGCCGGTGTTGTTGCGCTGGATGCGGTGGCGCAGTGACGCCATCCGGTGAGCTGCCGCCTGCCCGCGCGCCTGGTGCTCGGCGTAGGTCGAGCGGGCCGTCTCCGCGGCTTCGGCGCGCTCCTTGAGCGATACGTCCTTGGCCAGCTTCCGGAAGTGGCGCTCCGCCTCGTGGGCACGCTTCTTGTAGCCGGAGACGACATCGGCCACATCATCGGCTGCCGAGTAACCCAGCAGGAAGGAGCCGAGTGCCGTGGCCGCCGCCAGCATCCCGAAGGTCAATCCGGCTGCCGCGCCCTCGACACTGCCGCGCAGGAAGAAGATCCCCACGGCGACGAGCACGACGACGATCAGGGAAACGACGCCCACGAGCCCGACATAGCCGAGCCCCTTGTCCCGAGTGCCGCTGAACAAACGGGCGTAGCGCTGTTCATCATCGGTGAGGTCACCCTCGTCACGCTGCCGAGCACGGGCGTTGCGGAGGTGCCGTACCTCCGACCCCACCAGCCCAGCACTGCCCGCCGCGATACCCGACGCCAGCGCCATACTCACCGCCAAGACGGGCAGATCGCCGTGGATGATGGCGGCCGAGGCTACTCCGGCCATGTCACCGAGAACGAGGGCGTGCCAGCCAATCCAGTAGCGCAGCTTGTTGCCCGTCTCGCGGCGTACGTAGGGGGTGAGCACCCGCGCGGCGTGCTGGTAGTCCGCCTTCGCCTGACGCACGTCCTCCTCCTGGTGGACGAGCAACCGCTCAACGGCGGTGGCCTGAACATCCAACCCACGCGCCTGTACCAGGTGCTCACGCGCTGCCGTTTCGCCTTCGGCCGCCCAGGAAGCAAGCTGCTCGTCACCGAGTGCCCGGTACTCCTGTTCGGCGTAGGTTTCGCCGACGTTGGTCGGGCGCGGGAGGGCACTGGCTTCATCCACGCGCACCAACCCGATAGCGTCAGCTTCGGCCGTCCACTCATCCGCCGAAGCGGACGAGCCCGGCAAGTAGAAACGCTTCCCCATGCCGGTCACCGCGCCGTCACGTTGAAGTCGGTCACAGCGAGGCACTCCTCAGCACCCGTCTGCGCACATAGCGCCTGGTAGTAGAAGACCAGCCCCTCGACCACGTCGGAGGGCACCGGGTCACCGGCCACCCTCCCGATACCAGCCACCGTCACCGACGCTCCGGACAGATCCGGCATCGTCGTCTCGGCGGCCAAGGCCTCGGCCTCTTCCAGGGAGAGGGCCTCGCTCCCTGGCTTGTGCCCTACGTTGTGGAAGCCGTCGGAGAACAGGTACAGCTCGAGGTGGTAGTCCGTGCTGAGCTGGCCTGCGAACTCCTCACCGAGCCGGAGCATCCCCAGGATGTCCGACCCACCGCCCGGCAGCTCGGCCATCGCGGGCTCGTAGCCCTCACGGATACCCGGAATGACGTCCTCGATGAGGGCCGGGACACGACGGATACGGGCGTTGTCCGTGGCGCCGTGCGGGTGCAGCGCCCCGTCGTAGAGGGCCGTCGTCGCCGCGCTGGACGAGGAGAAGACAGCGACGCGCAGGTAGCCGGAGCAGACGGCGGTCTGGCGGGCGATGTGCTCGATGGCGTCGAGTCGCTCGGCGGTGATGGCCTCAGTGTTGGAACTGCCGGTTCCATCCACCAGAACCAGACTTCCGGGCGCGGTGTCCTGGCAGTTGGCGAGCATTGCCTGGTGTTCGGCCATAACCGCGGGGTCGGGAGCGTCGTCGAGCAGGCCGCAGGCGGAAGCCGCGAACATCACAGCTCCGGCAGCGGCAGCCGCCGCCATGAGCCGTGCGCGGCGAGAAGGCCGGCGCAGCGGCGCCGACGTGAGCGTGGATGACATGGACAGACTCCTTGCGTAGGAGGAAGAAGAACAGGGAGAGGAAGCGGGCCGGATGCGAGAGGGCATCCGGCCCAAGGAGCCGTCACCAGCGCTGATCAGCCGGGTTGGCGAGCGGCTCGACGTCGACGGCGTCCAGCTCAGCGCGCAAACGCTCACGATGGGTGGTTGTATTGGTGTCCGTATTGGCCTCGAACGCGCGGAGAACGTCGACGAGGGACAGATAGGTGGTGGCGAGGTTGCCGCGTAGCGCGATGATTTCGCCGACCGTTTCGGGGTTGAAGGTGCGGGTCACTTGGCGTCACCGGCTTCCATGCCGAGCATGCGCCGGAGGGCGGCGTTCTCGGCGCGCATCTGCTTGTTCTCGATGGCCAGCGGCAGACGGCTGGTCTGCTTCCAGCTTCCGGTCACAACGCGCAGCGTCGCGCCCAGCACAACGCAGAGGATGAAGCCGGTGATGAATGCGGCCGTCATCGGCACGACACCGATGAGGTTTGCTGCGATGCAGCCTTCCATGGGGAGTTCCTTTCCGCTGTGCGCGGAGGGAGGCGCCTCTCTCCTGTCGCCCTTGTTGGCGACAATTCGAGACTCCTCCAGGACCCCGTGGCCGTGAAAGGTCGTAGACGGCCAACTTGGCGGCCAATTCGTGGCCGTGAGAGTGGCCGCCAACTTGGCCGTGTAGTTTTTGCAGGTCAGTGGACTTCAATCCACAGAGGTCATGTTATGTGCTCATGGGATGACTATTGATTTAAATGTTTTATTGTCGTTAAATGTAAGTACTATGACGGAATTTCAACAAGCACCACACAACCCAGAGAGGGGTGAAAAGAGAACGGGGATATTCAACTTCGACAAGTTGAACCCGGAGGAGATGGCGGAGATTGGGGCCGGTCTCGCGTACGCAGGAAACCATGAAGATACTTCTGATCCAGATAAGCCCTTGCTCAACGTAGAGAAATTCTTTGTCGATGACTTTGAAGACTTGGCGGATCGGGAGCAAGGTAAAGCAGAAGATACCTACCTCCTGTTGAAGGAAAAAGGCACGGATGAGGCTCTCACTATGGCCGCTTTGCTGACGCCAGCTATAGCTAAGAGAAATTTCGAGCTAGCTCGTGACGTGCTGGCTTATGTCTACCGTCATGAAAATGCCATAGATGCAGCCCAGGTTGCTGTCTCAATATCATTGAGATTGGAAGAGGAGCTTTCAGCAGAACAAGCAGCCGACTTGGATGCAAGGATGCGCTAGAAGCGTCTCTGCGCGATCGGAGGTGTTAGAACCTCCTGACATCCGGAGCATGCTTGGCTAGAATCAGCTCAGGCCCCAAGATCCGGAGGACGGCTGTCATGGAGCGAGATCGCCTGGTATCTGAGCTGAAGGTGGCCTTCAACCGCCCTCTTGCGAAGGTGTTCAGCGAGCCCGGCGAGGAAGATAAATTCCCTCTTCTTGCACACATATGCCGAGTAGTTGAGCAAGAAAAATGGGTAAAGTCTGGGCGGCCGTACGCGCGGTATGAAGTGACTCGCGCGGCCATTCAGTCACTGCCTGATGAGAAACCGAAAGGATGCGAAATTACATGGCGGCAGATCGGTATGACGCTTAGTGGTCTTCGCGGGGATCTTCCTGTGAAAGACGGTGGGCGTGGAGATTATGGATACAAAGACTACTATAAAATTCTTAAGAGTGAATCTGGCATCCCGGAGATTGATCATGACTACAAACTCAGGAGAGTTATTGTAGAGCGTTTTTATGAGCATCTCGCAGATGCTCTACTGAAGCTTGAAAGGCAAGCGATCGAGGGAGGTGCAGATGTTTCGGAGAGTGATAGAGAAGACTCCAGGGTCGAGGAAAATGAGACACCGTATGAATCCTCCAGTAAGGGTCGATCGCATTCATCTTCGGATAGAATAATCGGCCTCTTCAATATTGTGGTGCACGGATCTGCGTCTGTGAAGACGAAGATCTCAGGAAAAGCTCCAAATCGGAGACGTAAGCGTGTGCTTCTTGTAGCTAGCGCCTCAGTCGTAGCTATCCTCCTTATCGGGTTCGTTGGAGTCCGCCTCCTGTCTGATGGTGGGGGAGGCGATGGAGACCCTCTTGACATCTCGCTTGCATGGTCAGGCAATCCAAGTGCCATGCTCTTGGCGTTTCCGGATTCAGAAAAAGATGCCGCCATAGGGGCTATCGAGGAAGCCAACGCTTCCTCTGATGCAAGAAACATCGGAGAAATCGCCGTCGAAGCAGGCGCCTACTACGTCAGCCAGATGGAGATTCATATTTTGCTTTCTGGAGAGTCTGACGAAGAAGTGCGAGTGACGAACCTTCGTCCTGTCTTCAAGAACCCGCCAACAGCGGCTGCAAGTGGGTTGCTATTGAGAGCGATCGGCGCGGGCGGAGATGACATAAGTAACATGCAGTTCGTTCTTGATGAGACGAACCCTGTTGCGCGCGAGTGGTTTCCAGGAAGTTCTTTGGATCCACGAGAGGGGAGCCCGTTCTTTCAGAGTCAATCTATCAGTGTGCCTCCTGATCAGGAGAGAACGGTGGTGGCAAAGTTCAATGCCTACTGGGGTGCGTTCGATTTTGAGGTTGCCATTGACTATCAGGTTGGAGGAGAAGAATACTCTCATGTTCTTTCCAATGAGGGTCAGGCGCAAACTTTTCGTGTAAGCGGTGTAGCGTGCCCCCAGGATCCAACGGAACTAGGTCTCTCTGAGAATGGTGGCAGGAACGAGGATGTTCGATACTCAGAGGTTTGGGAGTCTGCCCCGCCTGAATGGACAATAAAGTCGGTTGAGGCTGAAGGGTACTGCGAGATGTGGCAGGAGGCGGGTTGGCGCCCCGAGTAGTGTCCAGTGTCCTTGTTATTATTTTCCTTCTCTCTGTTTTTTCGTCTGATTCCACTTCGACCTCGCAGGGAAGTTTGTTTTCCTTTGTGACCGAAGAGGAGTTGGTCGTCATGGAAGGGAAAGTGGAGGTAGCGCGAGAAGACGTCGCCTATGAGTACAGGTACGGTGGAATGGTCTGGTCGTTGGACGGCCGACATGTATCTCTCATATCGGCTGGCGACCTTGACGCTGGTCCAAGTAGTCGAGAGCTTGTAACGGTTGATACACGGACTGGCAATGCTCGACGGTTTAACTGCTCCTATTGTCATAGCATCGCTCCAGTCGGGGGAGACTCACTTATCGCGACCAGAAATGGCGAGGACAGTCTTACAGTCGAAGGACTGCTTCGCTTTGACCTGGGTTCTGGTGAACTTCCTGTGTCTTTGGCGTCAGATGAACTAGATCTTCTATATTTTTCTGACATGAGGGTTTTTGCTGGATCAAAGGATTATGTGCTTGCCATTGGAATGAATCGAGATGGAGATAGCTTCTTCATGATTCGGGTAGATGGTTCTGTGCAAGAGATAGAGTTCGATAAATCCCTTCCAGTGCCTCATCAGATTGATGTCGTGGATCAGGGAAGACTGATGAGGGGGATCGGAGAGGTTCGCCCTGCCTATACAACCGATGGAAATGTTCACTTTGCAGTAACAAGTGCGATTCGCCCGTCGCTTCATAGCTGCTCTGGAAGTTATGCGGTCTTCATTGCTCAGCCGGAAACTGGTGAAGTGGTAGAAACAGATATTTCCAGTCTGCATCCCGTAGATCGAATTCCTGCGGTGAACGGGTATGTTCGAGTGCTCGACCTTTGGTGGGCAAATAATGGCCAGCTTCATGCAGTTATGCTATCTGGTTCGTGTGATGTACTTTCCGAGTATGCACCTACTCCGCCTTCCGTATGGCGGCTGGTTCAAGGTGTTTGGGAGAAAATCGAAGATAGAACTGACAAGATCATGTCAATGCGTCACCTTGATGAAGGCACGCGGTTGGTGATTGTGGGGGATGAAGGCGAAGATCTACCATCTGGTGATCTTTATATGGAACAGGAGGGCAGCCGAGAACTCCTCGGAACGGATGTGCTGAAGGTCGAAGTGCCAAATGTTCGACAGTGCGATCCATCAAGGGAAGATGATGCTGTCTGTAAAATTGTTCAGGATATGGATTACGGTGTGGCCCCCTCCTCTCCTCCACTTAGCGATGTCACTGAAACACCATCGGCGATAGCAAGCTCGCCCTCAGATGCGCATCCCTGTCGGGAGTCTGACTTTTTGCCATACGTTGAGTACAATTACAACTCAGATATCTTTGAGGTGCATTGCCGTGAAGGTCTTGCTCGTGTCGAAGCATTCGGCCCTGGTGCCAGTCTCTCGGGTCGTGTCGATATCCTTTTTCGGGAGGCGGATGATGGCTGGAGTATGATCAGCGGCGGAATAAACAGCGATGGAACTTTCAGTGAGGATGAAATAATCGGCATGGGTCTTGACGTTGCTGAAGTGAGGAGAATTTTTCCTGAGATGGAAATCTCAGCCGAACGCTATTGAAAAGGCGGGAGCCACCCAAACCCACAAAGTAGGTTCAAGCAGACTCCCGCCTTGCACCACACCCGAGCGTCAGCTCGGGTACAGCGGCTCGCCGCACTACTTCTTGCGCGGCGTCGATCGGGGCGAAGCGTCCTTCCCCTGGCCCTCGGCAGTGGCCTCGCCACCACCGAGCATGTTCTGGAGCGCCTGGCGCCGCTCGTTGAGCGCCTGCTCCTCGGCCTGGAGGTTCTCCATCGCCTTCTCCCGCACCTTGGGGTCGGACAGGATCTTGGCGACCCAGTCCTCCAGGGCCTCGACACCCGCGTTGTTCAGCGTCATGTTCGTGAGAGCGACGACAGAGTCAAGCTGCTGCTTGAACGCGGGGGACACCCGGATAGCGACGGTGGACTTCTTCTCTTCGCTCGATCCAGTGGGCTGTTCGCTCATGGTGAGCGACCTCCTCAATGAGGTGCGGCCGACGAACCTGGACAGGTTCATCTCATGAAGCCGCACCAAACCGATGAGGCGCCGAGGCGCGGCGGCCAGCAAGATTGCTGCTCTTCTACGGCCCTGCTCGCTCTCGGCACCTTCTGTTATGACGTATCTGGCTTCTGCAGGAAACCGTGGCTTCGCTCGAACATCCGGGGCGAACCCTCCAGGCGAACACACGCCCTGCTTCCCCTGGTGCACCCCTCGGCGAGCATCGAGGCGGCGACACGAAGATTCCCGTTGTGGAATGCGCATCAGGAAGCCGGTTACTACTTCCCCCTACAGGCGTGCCAGTCCCTCGAGGAGCTTCTTGATGCCCTCAGTCGGCAACGGCGACTTCCACGGGCGGGCGTTCGGCAGCAGTGGAGGAACGTCGTCGCGATGTCGGAGCGAGGTGCGACGAGGCAGTACAGGAGCTTGAACCGGGAGCGGTGTGGTGCGCTCTGCCGCGTCTGCCGGCGCCAGCGGCCTCAACGAGAGCACACACCACACCGTCTTCCCGATCGGCTGGTGCGGCGTCACGCCCCAGCGCTCGCAGAAGGCCTCCACCAGGAACAGCCCGCGGCCGGATTCGGCGTCGTCGTCCTGGCAGCGAGGCGTCGGGCCTCCAGGAGCAAGGTCAGTGACCTCGATGTAGAGGTGGGTGGGGCTGACGGCCAGCGCCAGGGTGACCAGGTGGCGGGAGCTGATCTCCCCGGCGGGCGTCTCCATCGTCAGCCCACCGGCTTCGACGCTGTTGGTCACCAGCTCCGACACGACCAGCTCGGCGTTGTCGACGATCGTCTGCAGTAGTCCTTGCAGTGTCACCGTGGTGAAGTGGCGGGCGATGCCCACCGCGTTCGGTAACGCCACGAGGGTCAGTCTGCGAGCCATCAGTCACCCACCAGCCACACACGCACGCCCAGCTCGCCGAGCATGAGGACGATGCCGTCCTGGAGGCTCGGGAAGCGGGTGAAGTGCTCCAGCGTCGGCACCAGGAGCTCGGTGGCGTCGCCCTGCTTGAGCTGGGCCACCAACCGGTTGAAGGCAGGTTCCGGAGAGGTAGGCGTCTCCACGAACACCTGCCCAAGGATGAAATCCTGGCCGCGGGCGTAGGTGTTCAACTGCCGGTGCCACAGCAGCAGCTCGCGGCGCTGTGCAGCAGCGGGCATGCGCAGGTAGCCGTAGGCCAGTGGGCGGCTGAGGGCGGTGCTCATGTCTCACCGCCAGCCGCGGAGAGGCACCCCTCGTAGGTGGCCACCAGTCGTGCCGCATCCGGGAGGCGGGAAAGGCGCACAGTGACGTGGCGCCTGGGGTTCCCGTCATTATCTACGTGCTCGATGTGGAAGTACTCGCGGCGCACCCACACGCTGACGGTGTCGGTGTGGAGGAAAACGGCCTCGCCGTTTTCCTCGTCGATGCTCGGCGTGATGCCGAACAGTTCCAGGGCGTCATTCAAGCGCCGAAGCGCTGCGGAGTTTGTCGGAGTATCGAGGGTTTTGACCTGCTCTGCGATGCACGCTGCACGGTGCTTGTCACTCACAGTAGCCACCTAAAAGCGTTGGGGAGGGGCCAGATGGCCGCCCCCTTTGGGCCACCTGGCCTTTTGGCGTGCCACCTGGGGTGCCACGCCGGTTAATGGTCGGAGTCTTGCATGGCTAATACCCTAAATGCAAGACTTCATTTTGGGTATTCCGGAACGGGTGTACGAACCCAAGAAACGCATTACGAAGCGTGCGTACGGATGCTTTCATTCCGGGTGTAAGATGTCTTTCATAATGAGCATTGGAAGTGTGATGACGACGGGTGCAACAGGCTCGACGGTCCCCCGACGACAGCTCGGCCGCTACCTCCGTGACCTGCGCAACCAGGCACGCTTGACCGTGCGCAAGGCGGCGAAGGAGCTGGAGTGGTCGGAGGCGAAGATCTGGCGTATCGAGACGGGACAGACCTCGCTGCGCAGCCTCGACGTGGAGGCGATGTGTCGCATCTACGGCGCGCCGGCTGACCTGACCGATGCCTTGATGGCGCTCGCCAAGGAAACGAAGGCCCGCGGCTGGTGGCACAGCTACGGCGACGTCATCCCTGAGGACTTCGACGTCTACATAGGGCTCGAAGAGGCCGCTTCGACGATGAACTGGTACGAGTCGGAACTCGTGCCGGGTCTGTTCCAGACGGAGAGCTACGCCCGGGCGATCATCCGGGCGTCACAGCCGGATGAGGACGCGGAAGAAATCGAGCGCCGCGTGCATGTGCGGGTGGCACGGCAGACCCTCATCACCCGCACCACGGCGCCGCCCACGTTGGAAGTCGTGCTGAACGAGGCCGTCCTGCGGCGCTCGGTCAACGGCCCTGCCATGATGGCCGAGCAGCTCGACCACCTGGTGGAGGTTGGGCGACTGCCGAACGTGTCCCTGCGGGTGCTGCCCTTCTCCGCTGGCCTGCATCACGGCGTCATGTCCGGCCCCTTCGTGATGCTGGGCTTCCCGCTCAACGGGGATGGCAAGCCGTCAGAGCCGCCGACCGTCTACGTCGACGGCTTCACCGGAGCGCTGTACCTGGACAAAGACCATGAGGTGAGCCGCTACCAAGCGGCCTTCACGAACATCTGGGACGCCTCGCTCGACGAAGCGGACTCAGAGCAGATGATTGCTTCGGTGGCAAGGGAGATGAAGCAGTGAGCAGCAACGACCAGGCGTCGCCCGTGTGGCGCAAGAGCAGCTTCAGCAACGGTGAGCGCAACTGCGTCGAGGTGGCGGACGTGCCTGGCGCAACCCTCATGCGCGACAGCAAGAACCCGGAGGCAGGGCACCTGTCCTTCACGTTCGCTGAGTGGGGGATGTTCATCGAGGATGTGAAGTCCACGGGCGTATAGCCCTCGGCCTTCCCCCGGACCACAACAAGCGAGCGCCCATCTCCGATGAGGTGGGCGCTCGCTTCGTTGCTCTCCGTGATTGAATCAGGTTGGCATCTTCCACCTGCTTCGTCAGCGAAGATCGATAGGGTGGGCTCCCGTCTCACCTAGGTAGGCGCTGAAGCTGTGGCAGCGGTCGATGGAGGCCCTGCAGCAGTGTGATGAGCCGGGGAGGGTGCCACGGGGCCGTCACACGCAGACGTACGCTCGCCCCCAAGCCAGCCACCGATAGCGTGAGGCCGCGGATCCGAACTAGACGTAGCACGCCGTCGGCGTGGAGGAGAACAGCCGCAGCATGACAACACCCCCGAACCGGTGGTCATACGACCCCAGTGCAACAGTGCGCAACTGTGGTGCTCGCCACGAGGAGGTCATCCGATGACGTCCTCGGTACCGGGTCAGACCCCGGATCACCGCGACGAGTTGCTTGCACAGCTTCGCGATCTCGTCCCAAGCGCCTTCAGCGACGGCGAGCTGGACCGTGATTCCCTGCTGGCTGCACTTGGCCTGGGCGAGGAAGCCGAACCGGCCTTCGCCTTTACCTGGCCTGGTATCGAACGCGCACGGAAGGATGCTCGCTCAGCGACGACGGCAACCCTGGTGCCGGACGAGGACGCGTCACGGAACTGGGGAACAGCTCGCGATGTCCTGGTCGAGGGCGACAACTTGCAGGTGCTCAAGCTCCTGAAGAACGGGTAACTCGCGTGCCGTCAAGCTGGTCTACATCGACCCGCCGTACAACACCGGTGACACCTTCACCTACAACGACGACTTCGCCGTCCCCGAGCGCCAGTACCTCGAGCAGACCGGCCAGGTCGATGAGCAGGGCAATGCAACCACGAGTCGGATTGAAACCAGTGGGCGCAAGCATGCGCCGTGGCTGACGATGATGTTCCCGCGCCTCGCGCTGGCCCGTCACTTGCTGCGCCGTGACGGTGTCATCCTCGTTTCGATCGACGACAACGAGGTACATCATCTGCGGCTCTTGCTCGATGCGATCTTCGGGGCCGAGAACTTTGTTGGCAACTTCGTCTGGAACGGTGGCCGCAAGAACGACGCACGGCAGATCTCTGCTGGCCACGACTACGCGCTGGCCTACGCCCGTGACTACGCCTACTTGCGTGAGCAGGGCGTTCGCTGGCGGGAGCGAAAGTCAGGTCTCGACGAGATCTACGAGAAGGTGGCTGAGTTTCGTGAAAAGCATGGCACTGACTATGTGTCGATCCATAGCGCGCTCCTGGGCTGGTTCGGAAAGCTCCCGAAGGAGCACCCGTCAAAGGCTCATGAACATTTCAACTATGTCGATGATCGAGGCGTCTACTTTCCGGATAATCTCCGAAGCCCAAATCCGCGACCGAACCTCGTTTACGACTTTAAGGGTTATAAGCCGCATCGGAACGGCTGGGCCTATGGTCGGGAGCGAATGGAACAGTTGGATGCAGAGGGGCGCATCTACTATCCGGAGAACACTGATCAGCGCCTGAAGATCAAATCTTACTTGCATGAACATGAGGAGTGGGCGCCGGGTTCCGTGTTCTATAGGGACCGCCGGGCTGCGTCGAAAGCTTTTGATAAGCTCATGGGTGGCGTGACTGTTTTCGATTACCCGAAGAGCACTGATGCGCTTGCTCGCCTGTTCCACGCCATCACCAATGATGGTGACTTGATCCTCGACTTCTTCGCGGGTTCCGGTTCAACCGGACAGGCTGTTTGGGAGCAGAACCAGAGGGACGGCAGCACACGACACTGGATCCTCGTTCAGGTGCCAGAGAAGCCTGATGCCTCGGAGGAGTCGGGCAAGAACGCGCTCGATGAGGGATACAAGACGATCTTCGAGATCACGGCAGAGCGGCTGCGTCGTGCCGCCAAGGCCCTGCAAGGGGACACACCTGACCTGGGCTTCCGGATCTTCCGTACGCGCCCGACGAACCTGATCGTTGAGAAGCCGATCGTGGCGACCCCCGAGCTCACAGGGCAGACGTACCTGGAGCAGGTGCTCGACTACACGGAGAGCTCTCCGGTGGTGGACGGTGCGAATCCGATCGACGTGGCGTGGGAAATAGCACTCAAAGCCACTGGGACACGGTTGGATGCCCGGGTAGTAACGCACGATGTCGACGGCGTCACGGTTTATGAATTCGTTCCGTCGGAAGCAGATGATGCGGTCGGGCGACTTCTGGTTTCCCTCGAGGCCTTCACGCTCGCCGCGGCGGACGCGTTGAACTTGAGCGATGACGACACGCTGATCCTTCGTGGTGACAAGGTCGATGACTCAGTGACGCTGACCCTTGCGCCGCGCCTGCAGTCGAAGTTGATTCTGTTGGAACGGGTGCCCCGTGAAGTTTCGCTTTGATGATCAGCCGCACCAGTCGGCCGCTGTGGCTGCAGTGGTCGACCTGTTTGAGGGTGCCCTCGTGCCTCCACGCGATGCGCTTGCCGGGCAGGCGGCGGGCGCGGATGGGCATGCTGCCTTCGGGCTTGAGCGGGAGATCCTGGTTGACAACCTCGCTGCGGTGACCGCGAGGGAGTCGGTCACGGTACAGCGTGAGCTAGACCTGCTCACCGAGACGGACCTGTTGGGTGTGGCACAGGCGTTCCCGAACTTCTCGGTCGAGATGGAGACCGGTACCGGCAAGACGTACGTGTATATCTCCACTGCGCTTCGGCTGGCGGAGCAGTACGGGCTGCGGAAGTTCGTCATCCTCGTGCACTCGATCGCGATCCGTGCCGGGGTAGTGAAGACGTTCGAGCAGACCGAGGAGCACTTTCGGGCGAAGTATCCGAACGTCCCGTACAGCTGGGGCGTACTCGGGGAGAACTCGGCGCTCAGCGACTTCGCTGAACCGTCAAGCACGGTGCAGTTCCTGGTCGCTAGTGTGCAGTCCCTGGACAAGCCGAACAAGAACACTCTGTACGCCAGCGCTGAGCAGCCTCAGCTGTGGGGAGACGATCTGACGGGCGTGCAGCAGATCGCGAAGGCCCGCCCCGTCGTCCTGATTGATGAGCCGCAGAACATGGCGACGCTATTGCGTCGTCAGGCGATCGCGACGCTGAACCCGCTGGTGGCACTGCGCTACAGCGCCACGCACAAGGAACCGTTCAACCTGGTGCACCGGCTCGGGCCGAAGCAGGCTGCCGAGGCCGGTCTAGTCAAGCGTGTGTCGGTGAAGGGCATCGTCGCGGGCGAAGACGGCAAGCCATACGTGCGGTTGGACAAACTCCGCAGCGTTCGTAAGCGCCTGATGGGCGAGGCGATCATCGATCGCGCATCCGCCAACGGTGCGCGCCGCACCCCGGTGGTACTGCAGAACGGGACCGATCTGTTCGAGGAATCTGGCGGGCTCGCCCAGTACCGCGGCCTGGTGGTCGAGGGCATGGAGCGGAAGCCCGACCGGGTCATCTTTGAGAACGGCCTGACGGTTAGGGCCGGCCAAGAGACCGGCGTGGATCACCTGGCGGTGTGGCGTGATCAGATCCGGCACACGATCCGCCAGCACCTGAGCCGCCAGGGGCAGATTGACTCCATGGGTCGCGACGTGAAGGTGTTGTCGCTGTTCTTCGTCGAGCACGTCGCTGACTATGTGGGCGGCGAGGCGGTGCTGCCAGCGATGTTCGATGAGCTGTATCGCGAGGAGTGGCTGCGCGCGGGGAACGCCGTCGACGACATGCCGAATCCGGCTGAGCTTCGCGTGGCGTACTTCCCGTCGACCAAGACGGGCATCTTGAAGGACACCGCAGGGCGTGCCTCTGACGCTGAGTACGAGGCGCGGGCCTACCAGGAGATCATCGCCAACAAGGAACTCATCCTTGACCGCGCCAACCCGCGTGCGTTCATCTTCTCCCACTCCGCGCTGAAGGAAGGGTGGGATAACCCGAACGTTTTCCAAGTTGGGTTCCTGCGCCACACCCGTTCCGAATTGGAGCGTCGTCAACAGATTGGCCGCGGGCTCCGCCTGCCAGTTGACCAGTCTGGCCGCCGCGTCATGGACCCGTCGATGAATCGACTGACCCTGATCGTCGACGAGTCGTTCACTGAGTTCCGGGACGGCCTCAACGCTGAGTACGTCGCGAGCGGTGGGGCTGGCGGTGATGGTGACTCTGGGCCAGAGGTCGAGGACGCCGACACCGAGGTGACCGTGCGCCGGCGCCCGGCCCTCTTCAATAGTCCAGAGTTCGCTGAACTCTGGACGCGGATCCGCTACAAGGCTCGCTACCGCGTCACGGTTGACCCGGCCGAACTTGTTGCTGTTGTGGCCAAGTCGGAGCACCTGGAGGAGCTGGCGTTCATCGAGCGCCGGGCCAACGTAGTGCAGTCTGCCGACCTGGTGTACGACGACACAGGACAGGTCATCACGGCTGATACGACCGTGGCGGAGTCTCGGGGTGAACGCATCGTGGTTGTCGGGCAGCGGCTACCCGACGTGGTGCAACTTATTGAGGACCAGCTCCAGTACGGCAAGTTCCCGCTCCAGCTCACCCGTCCCACGATTGTCGGCATCGTCCGGGCGATCCTGACCCATCCAGGCAGGGACTACGCTCGGCATGTCCTCGACGACCCAGATCGCTGGGCACGCATCGTCGCCAGCGCCATCCGTGTCGAGACCATCGAACAGATGGTGCAGGGCGTCACGTATGAGCCGATGGACGAGGAGAGCTGGTGGGACGCCGAGGTAGTGTTCCTCGAGGTCGAGTCCAAGAATCCGCCACAGCCGATGCCGGGCAACCCTGATCCGCAAAGGGGTGTTGTGCCCGCGCCGGATGATGGTGCGAACCTCTTCGACCACGTCGACTACGACAGCCACGTCGAACGATCTTTCGCCGCCAAGTTGGAGAACGACCGCGAGCACGTCAAGCTGTTCGCCAAGCTCCCGCGCCGCTTCAAGGTTCGGACGCCTGTGGGCGAATACTCGCCTGACTGGGCGATTGTGTACGACGAAGACGGTGCCCAGCGGCTCTATCTCGTGCGTGAAACCAAGGGCACACGCAATCTGGCAGACCTTGAGTGGGACGAGGCCATGCGTATTCGCTTCGCCAAGCGACACTTCGCTGCAGGCCCCGAAGGCGCCGTCGATTACGAGCACACGACCGACAAGCACGGCCTACTACTCGGAGGTGTGACCGAGGGCACCGGGGGAGAAGCGGCCTGAGCGTGCCTCGGTGAGAAGGCCGGCTACTCCGACTTGGACGTTGCGCTGCTCGTCGAGGCGAAGAGCGCCGCTCACGCTGGATGACTTTATCCGGCGTGAGCGGCGCTGTCTGTAGGGGTGCTGGCAAGAAAACCCGACAGCGGTCCCAGTACTTGAGGAGATACCCGAGTGCCAGGTCTTCGACGGGTTTTCTTATTGACTGTCTTCTCAAGGCTGTGCAAGTGGTCGGGTGGGGAGCTTGACATGGAAGATGCTGAAGCCGTGAACGATGCCACTGGTCGCACCGAGGATACGTCTTCGGAGGAAGTTACTCAGGGACCTTTGCCTTATGTGCACGATCCTGACCTCGTGCCAGTTTTTGTGCAGCTTGTTGATTCAGCTTGCGAAGATGCTCATGACTTCCACGCAGTAAGTATCCGCTTGAGGCAGCTTGCGACAGGCCTGAACCCGCAGATTTCCTCTGCGGCTGTGCGTGAATTGCTAATGACCTTTAGTTACTCATTGCAGTCGACACCGATCGGGTCGTCTAAGCCGGACACTTCCCTCGTTCCATTGAAAGGCCCCTCTTACTTTCCGCGGCCACTGAATGATGCCGATGATCAGACGCGAGCGTTGTGGGTTGATCTCACGTCAGCGGTGACGCATCCTGTGGCTCGGGCTCGATGCGCAGATATCCTATTTGCGCTCAAGCTGGCACGGAATCGTCGTGATGCCGCTGAGCAAGCTGTTCGCGCCTATCTGGACACAGTGGGGGGAAGCTTTCAAGTTTATGAGCAAGGCGAGGGGCTGCTGAGGGCGTTGACTCTTGCTCGCTCAGTAGGACTCTCTGAGCTGGAACAGCAGGTTGTATCTGCCATGATGGATATGACAGAAAACGCCTTGCGGACCGACGATACTTCTTATGTGGCCGTGCCGCTGTTGGATTCGCTCGCGGCTCCGTCGCGCAGGAAAAAAGCTCAGCCAGCAGATCCAAAAGTTGATGACCTTCTCGATGTCGCGTTGCAGGCCTACACGGAATCACATGTCGTTAAAGAAGTTGCCGATATCGTTCGGAGAAGGGCCGCTGGCGATGAAGCGCGTATACAGCGCGCTAGCGAGGCGCAGATTCATGCTCTACTGAAGGAAGCCGACAACGCACGAGAAGCTCTTATCAAGGTCTATTATCTGAATGAGGCGGCATCAACAGCGCGCCAATTCGGTGTCTGGCACCTTGAAGAGGTAGCGGTTTCGAGGTTGCAGTCTGCTCCACCGGTGGAGTGGAAGACTCTGGAAACCGAGTTCAAGGTCCCATCTGAAATCTTTCGCAACTATTTGATCCCCTATGGGCGCGCTCGGTCGTGGCAAGAAGCTTTGCGATTTTGGCTCCAAAGCGAATGCCCCAGTGGCAGTGTTTCGAGCAACGAAGAGCTGGCTCGCAAGCAGCAGGGTGTCTCGGTTGTTGAGCAGCTAGCCACGACTGTTAAGTTCGGCCCGGAAGGCTTTCCTAAGCGTGTTTCGTCTGGCGAAGAGGATTCTTTGCAGCGCCAGCGCGTTCATGCGGAGAGTGTAAAAATCCAGCTTAGCGGCGTGCTCCTGTCTAGTGCACTAGATGTGATGCGTACGCGATTTGGTGTCCCTTCCCAGGAGGACCTCGAAGCTTGTATCTCTGAGACTGGAACTCATTCTGCTTTGGCGGAGGCGCTCGCTAAGGCATTTCAGCTCTACTGGGTAGGCGAGTTTGCAGCCAGTGTGCATCTGGCAGTTCCAAAGATCGAGGCGTCAGCTCGCTCTCTCTTGCTGGAACTAAACGAGCCTATGTATCGGGCTGCGGTCGGAGATTCGGACGGGCAATTTCCCGGGCTCGGGGTCTTCTTGGACAAGCTGGAGGAGAACGATTTTGATCCAGACTGGGGTCGATTCCTCCGGGTGTTCCTACTGAAGGACGGGCACAACGTTCGCAACCTTATTGCCCATGGTTTTATGCATGAGGTAGATCGCGAGACGGCTGCTTTGGCGTTGCGGGCATGTGCACTACTGGTTCTACTTGTCTCGGACGAGTCGACTGAACGTGATATCGAGGCCGTGAAGGCGTCGCTTGCTACCCCGAACGGGAAGACGTCGTAACGGACTAAATAGTCCCGACTTCACTCCTCGAGCCGCAACCCCTGCACTAGTTCCCCAGGATCCACCTGTAATCCCGCCGCGATCTTCAGCAAGTTGTGCAGGCTCAGGTTGCGCTTTCCTCTTTCCACCTGGCCAATAAACGTCCAATGCAGTCCAGCAGCTTCGGCGAGCTGTTCTTGGCTTTTGCCGAGGTTCTGGCGGTGGGCGCGCACCCGTGCCCCGAAGGTCTGGGCGGCGCTGGATATGGGCTGAGCAGTCATAACATGCCCAACCACATACGTCCCAAGACCCTACGTCCAGAGAAAGTATGTCTAATGACTATACGTATAGAGACTATGTGTCCTATGCTGTGCGTGTCCGCACGTACGGAACCCACCCCTAACAGGGCATACGTGCGCTGCCCTGCCTGACATGGGGAGGAGGTGTGACCATGGTCCGCATCTACGGAGGTGGTGACGGTGGCGGTACCGGCGGTGGCAAGTAGCCGATCCGCTCACTCATAGCTCGTAGCAGCGAGCACCAGGACGACACTCCCTTGCCGTCCGCTGAAGCCCTGGGTCTCTGTGGTCCAGGGCTTCGGTCGTGCCTGCTCCTTGGCTTGCTGGAAGGTTGGTGCTGCGGACTCTCGACGGAGATTGCTTCTCATTTGAATTTATGCATTTAATGGTATAATTAAAATCATATATGCGAAGCGGAAACTCCAACCTCTACCGATCTCTCTACAAAACCAAGCTGACCCTGCTTGCTGTGGTAGCCATCGTGGTTGGAGTCGCGCTCCTGCTTCTCTCCGCTTGGGCCGAACGGCAACCAGGGTGGGAGCTGTTGTCCTCTGCTGTCGTTAATGACGTCGGTATAGCGCTGTTGACGACCGGCCTCGTTGTGGTTGCCTTCGAGTACATCAACCGCGAACACGGTGAAGAACAGGCGATGCACCGGCTTCGTGAAGTTGTAGCTGAGCAGGCGCCGGCCATCCGTGATGCTGTGATCCAAGGGTTCGCCTTCAACGCCGATGACCTGGCCCGTGTCTCCTCACCCGAGACGCTTGACCAGGTGGCACGTAACACTCTGGCCATTCAGCTCAAGGATGAGGAGTTGGCGCATGACGTCTACAGCGACCTCAGCAAGCAGGTGCTTCGTGCCCCCGAGCGCTGGTACGACGTTGACGTGTCTGTCTCACTCGACCCCTGGACGGGCGGCCCGGCCTCTGGCCGCGGTTCCATGTTCGTCGCGACCGTCCGTTGGGAGTACCGCGTCATCCCGAGCCAGCCAGTCATGCGCTTCTCGGCTGTCTCTGACATGGGCGACTACCGGGCACTCCTAGAAGATCCAACGACTACGGGTGCTTGGTACTTTGAGCCAGTTGGTGACCTGACAGCTGCCTCGCCGGAAGCCTTCGAGCTGGTGCAGCTCACCGTTAACGGTGATGAGCGGCGGATCCGCCGCTCATCACGCAAGAGCGCCCAGACCTACACAGTGGACACTGGCGTCACCCCTGATGGCTCCAAGGAGGTGAAGCTGTCCTACACCTACCGAGTACTCATCCAGCGCAACAGTCACCTCTTGGCGCTCGACTTCCCACGTCCGGCTAAGGGCGTCAAAGTCAGCTTCTCCTACGGTGGTAGCGGTATTCGCTACGTGCATAGCTTGGATCTGATCGCCAGTGCTCAGAAGGCACGCATCAGCAAGAGTCCGGCCTCTGTGCCGAAGCTAACTGTCGAGCTTGGATTTGACGGCTGGATCTTCCCTCGTTCAGGAGTTGTCTTCGTGTGGGTGCTGGAGGATGAGATGAAAGCAAAGCTGCTTGAAGAAGCGGCGAGCTAGTCGCCTTGCTCTAGTCGCTTAATCCAAGCGGGTACCGTATAGCTATAGCTGTTGTGTGGTTAGACTTGCCCTGGCACTTTTAAAGCCAATAGGCCGCTTTTGCTGCTACACTAGCCTTAACCAAAACCCCTTGGAAAGGAACCCCAGTGGCGCAGCGTGTCATCCGTGTCTCGGATCTGACCGGTAAGTTCATTGAGAATGACGAAGATCTCGTGAAGATCATCGTCCGCGGGCACCCCATCCTCGGGGAAGACGTCGTGGAAATTGAGGCACTGGCTGAAGAGGTAGAAAACCTCGATAACGAGAAGCAATTCGTGCACCTGGAAATCCACCAGGAGGGCGAAGACCCTCGCTCGGTGGTGCTAGAGCTGTCAGAGTTCGAGGCGCTGGCACAGGACCAGCCGATGGACAAGCTGCTCACCACCGCTAAGACGGTCACTACTCGCTCGGCGCGGCCGGCTGCTGCCGCTGCGAAGATCGACTACGCCACCCTCGAACACGCAGGCAAGCCTAAGAAGGGCAGGACCTCCGAAGCTGAGAAGCGCATCGTGCGGGAGAACTTCGACCAGATCAACGAGCGGCTCCAGGGCGAAGGGCTGCGCACCATCGACCTGAGCAACCCTGACCACGTCGAGCGCTACGGCCTGGAGGAGCTGGCGAAGGAGCGGCTCGGCTGAACTCACGCCTCAACCTCCCTGGATGCCCTCGCCATATGGCGAGGGCATCGTGCTATGTGAGGGTCTATGCCTTACACGAGGAAGATGGTGTTGTTGCGCAGCTTGGGTTGAAAGTTGCTTTAGTGATTATTGGTGACGAAACATATCTTATGGGTTCTCTGAGTGTTATGTGAGGTTTGTGGGTTGCTACCTCTGCGGGTTGGTTGGGGAGCTATCTCTTGAAGACGGAGCTCCGTGCTCTGTGGACAAAGTTGCAGATCAGAGCATGGATTGGCGTGCGGGAGCCTGTTGATGAGGCATCAGCGGCTCTGGCCCTGCATGTATCAGGGTTGCTGAGATGTCCGAGATGACAGGTTTCTTTCCTCCACAGTGAGGTCATGACGTACCTCGGGGTGCAAGACTTGGTGTTGCGGGGGTGAGGGAGCGGGTAGATACTAAGAGGCATGAAGGGTTAGCTGGTTAAGGGATGCTAGTTTGCGGCATCTGGAGGAGATGCAGCGTGTTGATGCTAATTCAAAGAGGCAGTGGAATAGGACATTCCATTGCTGAGTTATTAGCCCTTCGCGCCGGAGTATTCTGTTTCAGACTCAATCAGAATCGACAAAAACACATCCTGGCAAGCTTGACATCACAGCCGCACGTCACTTGATGGCTGGCGAACGAGTCGAAGATGGTGTTCGTGAAGTGCGTGAAGAACTAGTTGATACCGCCGCCCTCAGATACACACCATCAAGACATCGTTGGCCACCTGTAGCCCAGGCGGAGGCACGCTCTGCCCTCATCGCGCTCGGCTTGCAAACTCGTGCCGTCAAGTTCCGAGTAGCCCTGATTTGCTGCTGTCGTACGTTCCAGCAGCCCAAAAGAGAGCGAATTCCTTGATGTCGACTCTCAAGTATGAACCGTCAGCCCGTCTAGAACCGACTATCCAATCACTCCTCACCGAGCTGGCCATACCAAATGAGGCATCAACAAGAACAATCTTCTGGGCGGGTAATGGGGGATGCGCGGCGTTAGCCGAACACATGGCTGCAGAACTGGTGACAGGAATGGGCACTTATCCGACCGCGAGGCGCAGTATCAGCTTGACGTCAAATAGTGCCCTCCTAAGTGCCCTAGCAAACGACCGTGGATACGATCAGACGTTTTCCGTCCAACTAGAGGTTCTTGCCGAGCCTGGTGATACGATTATTCTCTTAACAACGTCTGGGCGCAGCGCTAATATGCTCGAGGCCGCCAAATTCGCTAGAAGAGCGAGATTGGTAACGGTAGCTTTCACCGCAGCTCGCGACAGTCCACTCTTCGAGTATGCTGACGTCGTTGTTCAAATTGAAACGTCCAGCACTCAAGTCGCTCAAGAGGAGATGACTCGCCTCTTGCACGAGTTCTGCTCGCAACTGTTGAAAGGGTGATGTGTGATCCAGGAACTCATCACCGTCGTCGGTGACACTATTATAGACAGGACGGCAAAACCGCTCCTCTCGCGACAGCGGACCACCTTTCGGCTCAACGACGATATAACTCTGGGTGGAGTTTGGAATAGCGTACGAGCGCTAGAAGCAACGGGACAGCCCGTAACAGTGATCACCGCCCTTCCCAGAGCCCTCATCGACAAGGCCATCAGCAGTTTCCTCCACGATGAGAGTAGTTTGATCGCCCTGGGTGATGGGACGACCCCGGCCCCAGAACGCATCTGGATCAATGCTAACAACCAACTAATACAGGTCAATTCAGGTCGAAGTCGTGATTGCCGACAAACCCTCAATAGTCGTTCTCTCCAACTTCCTTCTACTAGCCGGTTGCTCGTCCAGGATTATGGATTCGACGTGGTGGCTAGCGTCAGGGAGTTGATGGAAGATTTCGAGACAATAGTGTGGGATCCCCATCTTTATAGCATCTTACCTATCCGTCGTTCCATCGTCACGGCCAACGCCAGATACTATGCGACATTGGACCGGTCTGACCATAGTTCAGATGAAGCATGCACCTTTCTTCGCCGCGCCCAAGCCTTTACTGAGAACCATGGTTGGAATGCCTGTGTCACGACCGTAGGCTCAGCTGGAGCCTTTGGATACAGCCCGGATACAGACGGATTCTTTTGCCCAACGGTGGCGTACGAAAACCGGAAAGTTGTGGGTGCTGGTGATCTATTTAGCGCAGCACTCGCAAGTGCCCCAGATCTGAAAGACATACGAGGGAGCGTCCGGACTGCGACGATGACCACCATACGACAGATCCGCAGCGAGCACCTTACGATAGGTGTCCACGGAAAGAATGAGTTCCAAATTCAAAAAGTGCCTATCATCGCCACCGGCGGCTGTTTCGATCTACTTCACGCTGGCCATATCTCCCTACTAAGTGCATGTCGCGCGCTTGGAGAGAGGGTAGTGGTCCTAATGAACTCTGATCGTTCGGTCAGAATGTTGAAGGGTCAGGATCGGCCTATACGAACAGCCTCAACTCGACGGCAACAACTGTTTGACACCGGCTATGTTGATGATGTGATCGAGTTCGATGAGCCTACGCCGAATAACGACTTGATGACCCTGCGGCCCAACCTTTTTATCAAAGGAGGCGACTATAAAGCTTCCCAGATAACCGAAGCGACGATTATGGCACAGATTGGCGGACTTGTGCTGACAGTCCCCTATTTCTCGGGAATCTCTACCACTATTCTAGGTGCAACGAGGCACGACAACATGGAGCCATAGTGTTTGCTAGGCGACGAATCCGAAATCGTCATTCTGACAGGTCGATGTACACTGAGCGGCGGCGGTTTCGCGCGTACATCTGGACGATAGCTAGCTTCGCAGTCATCTTCCTCACCATCGTGCAGGTAGTCCAGCAAACTCACCTCGCACCCAACCCGCCGCTGTTCAATCGTGCTGTTGATGCAGTAGTAGGGACAGTGCTCACCGCAGCTCTTGGCACTATCTTTGGAACTGCCCTGGTAGGCATTCTATTGGACGAGTACCAACGGCGATTTAGCGGAAAACTATCAGAGTACGATCAGTTCCTCCAGCGCGAGGGGATTCTCGCAACCTATGAATCTTCGCAGGAGCCACGCATAGTCGCCGCATTGGAGAATGCAATCGCGGATGCTCGGACCGAGATCACCGGTGTTGGCCTAGGACTGAGTGTACTGATGAACCGAATTCTCCTAATGCGTATCGCAGAACGCCTCACGTCCGAACGTTCGCTTGTTGTCAATGTAATACTCGGCAGTCCGCAGAACCGCGGAGTGATGAATCGGATCACCGAAGAACGAGAGTGGCATGAGTCTCAGGGCCTGGCTTACGATTCCACTTGGCCTGAACATTTCCCAAAAGAAATCAAAACGATACTCAGCCTGCACGCCGGGGCGAAAAATCAGGACAGAGTTCGTGTAGTTCAGATTAAGTCCTATCCTACGGTGGGCGTGCTGAAGATCGACAACCGGACGTTCGTCTTCCTTTACGGTTCTCCAAATATGCGCGGCGGATCACAGAGTGTCTGGTTGGAGTTGGACGCAAGCCAAAAAGAGGGACATATTAATACATTTATCCAGCGGTATCTCGAGTTCTTTGCGAACGAAGCAGACAACGTGCGCGATGTGGTAACGAGCGGCGAAGGAAGCGGAAGTGTTCAGTGATGAGCTGCGTTTCGCATGGGATCAGAGTCTCCTGCGAGGAAACTTCAGTAGGTTATTGCTTTACTGCGAGGCTTATCTCAACGATGGTTCGCCCAGTGGCTTTGTTCCCAGTATCGGTGATGTCGAGTACTCTGCAAGCGAAGGTAGCAAAGGCATTGAGATCCCCTTCGTATCGTACCCGAGGGACTTGGTCACCATAGTTGGTCGCTTGCCAGAGTGGCTGCCTTCAGATTCCTCCAACGTACTTGTTCCAGTGCATCCGCTCGCTGGTCACAGCGATGTTTTGGAAAGTCCAACTTTGCGCTGCGTTCCCACGGCATCAGTTAGAACAGTTGCTGTCCTGAGTCCTGAATCAGATGTACTAGGATTCCTAAAGCTACATTTCCCTGGGAAAATTGGACGGTTCTCTCGGGACTTGTATCACTTCAAATGGCTCGCAAGCTTGGAGGCGAGTGCAGCACTAGAGCAGGCGTCCGCACTGGCAGGCGGCATATATTATTTGCCTGAGGACTATGGCTGGTTTTGCGAACCGCGGCTTGGTTCAAGCACTCGTGGTTGGGGAACTTTAGGCAGGACGATTGGCGCAGACCTGCTTCAGCAACCACTGATCCCAGCATTCTCCATCCTAGCGAAAACGAGCCGAAATCCTACCTATCCGTTGCTAACCGAGCTGCGTGATCGACTCGATTGGACTATGGATGCGGCATTTGAGAATGTAATTGGAAAGCTGATCGACAGCTATGTGCTTTTGGCTCGTGATTGGGGCCTCTTGCCCGAGTGTAATGCCCAGAACGTTCTTTATTCCATTGGATTGAACGGTTCGACATGTGCGCCAGTTTTTAGAGATATGGGTGACTTGTTTAAGGATATGGTGATTCGCCGCCGCCGAGGTTTGAGCTGTCAATTCACAAGCTACAAGACAATCGATGAAGATGCTCCAGATCTATACGAGCGGAGATCATTTTCCTACGACTTCAAACTGGGATGCTATATTCTTGCTCCCATGATAGCGGCAATTGCAACAGTATGGTCAACTAATCAAAATTTGCTCATTTGCCGAAGTGCTGATCGTTTTCGTGGCAAGTGGATCGACGCGTCCTCCTATTTCCGTAGCGCAGACACCTGGTACTCGTACCCGGACGTAGCCAACGTCTCACGATCCTCGTACGTGGAGAATCTGGAACCGATGTTCCGATGAATAGCATCAACGAGCGTTCAGTCCAGCCTCCTTCGTGGCTCGAAAATCTAATGTTCTTGGAACGTCACGCGAACGATGGTTCACCAAACCGGCTCTCATTTGTTAACGGCCCAAGCGCGGGATATTCCCCGCGGTTCGGCCTGCCAGATTTTGAAGTTCCTTTGGTCACAACTCCAGCCGCAGAGCTTGAGGTCTATGGCGATAACAGATCCAATATGGCCTCTATGTGTCGAACCATGAACAGCATTCCTATCCATCCTGACTCGATAGGATATTACTTTGCGGACGGAAGAGAATTTTCTGTGCGGGCGCGCGTTCGGGCTGTCCCCAGTGCCTCTGGGCGCACATTATTAGTCGCAGATGATTATGTGAATTCTCTTTGGCTCAAACTCTCCTATCCGGGTGTCTTGGGTCGCTTTGGCTCGGGCCTGGATCGCAGGAAGGTTCAACACTCTCTTGCAGTTTGCAATATTCTTACCGCGGAATCGATTCCGCACCTGGCAGAACGCAGCGGTTTGGTCATGCTTGGCGGCGCAATGCCACAGCTTGGCTGCATTTTTCGCGACGTCGCCCCCTCCTGTGTGCAGGGCGAAATCGACAGTATGGTTCCTCTCTTTTCCCTGCTCTCTCGCTACGCAGACGAGAAAGTTGACCTTTGGGGATTCGCCAATATCGATCGACAAGATCCAAAGGATACGACGGCGTGGTTGCTAGACAACCTAATTTTTCCACTACTTGAATCTTACTGGAACGTCTGCGTCCGAACAGGACTCATGCCGGAGATGCATGCACAGAACATTTTGCTAGCTCGGCAATTGGGTAAGGTGTTGATTGTCTACCGAGATTGCCAAGGTTTCGTGGGTGATCCTGAGTACCTGCGGTCGACTCCAATGGTACAAACGATTTCTGAATCTCGTGTATTTGAAGAACGATCGCGACGATATGATGACTTTATGAGTCAGTATGTTTTGATGCCGTTAATCCTGAGATCTGCCTTGCTTGGCACTGTGTCCGTTGACCAACTGCTCGACAGCATAAGAGCTGCAACGGCCGACCTGGCGCCGCGCAACTACTTCGGACCTCGCCAAGAGTGGTACGAGATGCCGCTGGAACAGCCCATGTACGGACGTCGGATCGAGTATGTTAGACGAACATGCAAACCACCCCTTCGGTGAGTTGCAGGAAGTGATCTTTTGCGATACATTAATATTAATTGATATGAAAGGTGTCAGAAGGTGACAGATAATACCGTTTACACTTTGGTTCTTGTCCCCTCGGACGAGATCGCGATCCAGCTTGTTGCGTTCTCAGAAGCAGTCAATGAGCGCGTAGATTCCGAACTCGCGCTCGGGGAACATGCTCTCCCGCATATAACTATCGTCCAGTGGAAAGACGCTGATCTTGGCTTGCTCAACCAGCAAACCTACAAGTTGCGTGACCTTACGCTGGGTACCCTCACGCTCGCTGGAGTCTCGATCGTTCCAGGTCCGGACGGCGACAACTGGATCGAGATACCCGTTCTGAGCACTGGCGCCATGCGGAAGCTTCAGGAAGAAGCTCTAGCGGCCACTGGCGGCAACGGAGACGTTGCAAATGGCGTCGGTGATCGTTTCCGTCCGCATGTGACAGTAGGGTTGACTTACTCGACGAGCATTGAACTGCCGGCGTTGCCACCGTCACTTCTGCGTCTTTCCAGTGATTCATGGACGCCAATGTTGGGTTTGTCGGGACCTAATTACACGCTCACTCGTCTCATTGAGTGGGAGTAGCCGGTTGGCTGACAAGCTATTTCTGATTCGTCACGGATCTACCCTTGTGAACGAAAGCGCAAAGCTGTTATCCGCAGGGGATCCGGGGTTGTCGACGCGCGGAAATAAGCAGTGTGATGCACTAGTGGAGAAAATTGGCCAGGTGGAGTGCGAAGTGGTCTGGACTAGCCCTGCTGTGAGGGCCATACAGACTGCTGAGTCGCTGCGCGCGGCCCTCAATCTCAAAGTGGCGGTATCACATGAGCTGAAGGAGCGCGATCTCGGAGACTGGGAAGGCTTGTCGCGTGAAGAAATCATCCGACGGAGGAAAGCGCTTCGATTGCGGTGCGAGGATTTGACTCAGGACTGGGAGGGCTGCAACGGAGTCGAACAGGATGAGGAGGTCTTCAGACGTGTGTCACGGTTCGTAGAGGAGGTAACTCGTCGCCAACCTGGCCATGTCGTGATCGTGTCGCATGCTGGTGTTATTAAGTCATTCGTGTATTCGATCCTTGAGCTTCCTCAGCATCGAAACTTTGCCTTTCGGATTACCCTGGGAGGTTACGCGGTGCTGGAGCGAAGGAAGGGCTACTGGGAGCTTGCTGAGCTTTGGCCAAATCCTTTCGCTGCTCCTCCGGCAATAGTGTAGTTTCCTGTAATGACTTAATGGTGGCTATGGATACTCACCATCCCGAAGTTCGGCGCCGAAGCCTCTCAATTGGCATCTATGCTGTTAGTGACGCCTTGAACGAACGGCGCCATATGGCATTGGCGCAGGGGATCACATCACTTAGAAATTCTGGTCATGTCATAAAAGTGCCAGCAAACCTGCGTGCGACGGATGGTTACGCGGCCGGAAGTGTTGCTACTCGGCGGAGTGCGCTCATGGATCTGGTTTGCGATACTGGTATTGATGCGTTCCTGTCTGCGTGGGGAGGCAAAGCAACAATTGACCTTTTCCTTGGTTCTTCGCTTGATGTCAAGGCCCTCGCTTTCGGAAGACGACCGTGGTTCGGTTTCAGTGATTCGTGCGTGCTCCTGAATGCGATCGCATTCGACACAGGTCTGATTACGTTCTACGGGCCTAATGTAGCCGGGAAACTCGACCAAACGTGGCATAGCCTGATGGATGTGGCTCGCTATATAGCGGGCTGGCCAGTGTTTGGGCTGTCCTCAGATCAGTTGTGGGTGCCCGTAATTCCTGGTTTCGCCAAGGGGCGCCTCGTGGGGGGGAATCTCAGTACATTTTCGATCGCTTATCTTTCGGGGGCATTTTCAAGGGAACTTTCGACTGCAGGAAAGGTGCTATTTTTCGAATGCGCTGACGAGGATGTTCGTGTTCACCGGCAACTGCTAGTTGCACTTTCTCTTCGAGGATTCTTCGACGATGTTACGGGAATTGTTGTTGGGCACATTTCAGGTGGCAGTCGTGCGCGTTCTTATATAATTCAGAGCTTGAAGGAAATCTGCATAGCAAAGACGATCCCAATCTACTCATGTGCGACGTTCGGCCACGCCGCGCTGGAGAACCCACCGATTCCAATCGGATTAGAGGTTCAACTGGGGCATAGGCCTCCTACCCTGATCCGGAATCTTGTGGACATTCGTGGTGGCAGCTGACGCTCGTCACTTCATCTCTCTTGTAGATTGTGACGCCGTATCGCACGCCCGTTTTTTAAGCGGGCTTTTTCATTTTGCTGATGCGCACCCCGCGCTCCAGCAGCCGACTCCGCACCGTTCGGCTGTCGACTCCGAAGCGCTTGCCGATCCGTGTCAGTGACCAGCCCTGCTGGTAGAGCTGCACCGCTTCATCGATCTCTTCCTCCGTCAAACCCCGCTTGCGGATCTGTACGCCGTGGCGTTTGAGGATGGCGCTCACCGTCTGACGGTTGATGCCGAAGCGTTCTCCCAGCTTGTAGACGTTCGTGCCCGCCTGGTAAGCGACGATCAGCTCGTCTACCTCTTGGGGCTTGAGGCGCTTCGCGGTGCCCGGCTTCTTCGTCGGCTGCTCATGCCGGGGGAGGGGTGCTGTCAGGGCGGGAAGCTCACGAAGGAGGGCTTCGAGCTTGGCAGCGAGCCGCGCAGGGTTGTAGTTGGCTTGCCCAGGGTCCACGGACTCGGGACGATCCTGCTCGGGGGCCTTCGGCCGCCTCGCCGGATCGTCCTTCGTGTTTCCCGGGGGGCGACCCCTCGAACCTTCCGGGGTACCCCCTGCGGCCGGGGCCGCGCGGGTCGGTCGGGTGGGCGGAGCGGGCCCTTGCAACGCTGGGCTCCACCCCGCGGGTTGTGGTCGCCTGGCGCAGGGTCCGCCCTGGACCGCTCGCCGGACCCCTTGCCCAACGCAGGGGATCCGAGAAACCCGTCCGCCGGGGACAGCACCGGGAAGCCCTCTCCGCCACCGGAGGGGCTTCACCGCTGTTCGGTGCCCCGCCCGCCGCTCCCGGTGGTGGCGACGCGTGTACGGGGGCCCTGGAGGGAGCGCGGCCCCGGAGGGCCCGCCGAACGGGGAGCGCGCGTCCTGCCCGCCGCCCGCAACCCCGAAAAGGGGCGTGCCGCCGCGACGACGAACGGTGACGTGGAGGTCCGTGAGTCGACCTCGCCGGCCTGTCCTCGATCCGGACGTTCGCGCGGCAGCTCACCGAGCCCATCGACCCGCTCATCGACAACGCTGGTCCGTCGCTCCCGCCCGTGTCCCGCACCGCCGACGGTTTCGAGCCGCAGTTGGGGACCAACCACCTCGGCCATCTCGCACCCGCTCCTGCCGCAGATTCGGAAGAGGGGCGTCACGGTGACCTCGCTCGCGCCCCGAATAGGCACGATCGACTTCGCCGACCCCAACCGGGAGAAAAAGCCCCACCGGGAGTATTCCGCTTACGGGCAGTCCGAACTCGCCGATTCCCTGTTCGCCCCGGAACTCCGACGGCGGCTCAGTGAATCCGGTTCCTCGGTGATCTCCACGGCCGCGCCTGCCGGGATCTCGGCCGCGAATCTGATGCCCGAAGAACGGAACCTGTGATTCCTGGTGAACCGAATACTGATCGGTTCGGTCATGCGGAACGCGGAACGCGGCGCCCTGCCGGCGCTCCGTGCCGCAACGGCGGATATCCCCGGAGATGGATATGCCGGTCCCCGCGGTCTCATGGGGCTTCGAGGTGCACCGAAGCCGGTCCGGTGAGCTGCGGGGGCGCGTGGCGTCGACGCCGCGCGCCGACTGCGGGAGGCCTCCAGGGAACTCACCGGAGCGGCCTTCCCGCTGAGAAAACTCCGTGCCGCCTGAAATCCCTTCCGTCGCCTCGGGCCCCGACCGCCGGACCGCCGCGGTCGCACCATCCGTCTCCGGTCGCGGTGTGTTCACGGGGCGCTCCACGGCAGACCGCCGCACGGGCGGGGGAGGGGGATCGCCCCCGTCTGGTCCGCGGGTATAGGGAGCCTTCCGCGGTCGGAACGACACCGGTGGCGGGTCGATCGCGACTGGCCGGAAACCGCCGTCCGCACCGCCGTTGCGAGCGCGGAGCCGACCGCTTTCCGGCTTTCGCCGGTATTTCTGCACACTGATCTCTTGCCGATGCCCTCCACATGAAATGAACCCGGGGATTTCTTCACGCTTTCCAGGTCCGCGCGGTCGGTCGCGGAGCGGCCCTTCCGCTGGCCTGCCGCTTGGCGGAGGATCCCCTCGTCTCCCGGCCCGTCGGAGACCCGGGGTGCCGACCCGGAGGAGCCGCCGCCCATGGCGCCCCCGACCGCGTCCGGACGTCCGCGTCCGGCTTACCGCGGCACCGGGACACCAGTCCAAACGGTTGCAATCAAAAAGGTACTCAATCCCGAAGTCGATGTCGGACGCCGGTGAATCCCCAGTTCACAGACGTGAAGGGTAGTCAAGGTGCCCAGCGTTCCTACAAACGTTTGCATTAACCCCCCTTGACATGGAAAGCGCTTTCTCTACGCTCGGGGGAACACGTCAACGTGTACCCCCCAGTAGGAAAGGTGAGCAGTGAGACGATCCAACACGCGCCGACTCCTGTCGGCGCTGGCCACTGCGGCCGTGGTGGCGGCTGGTCTGTCCCTGCCGATGTCCCCGGCATCGGCGCAGACCGGCAGCGCCACGGGATATGCGACCCAGAACGGCGGGACCACCGGCGGTGCGGGCGGCCAGACGGTACGGGCCACGACCGGGACCCAGATCCACGAGGCCCTGTGCAACCGGCCCAGCACCAGCACCCCGATCACCATCCAGGTGGAAGGCACCATCAACCACGGCAACACCTCCAAGGTGTCGGGCACCGGTTGCGACACCGCCGACGGCGTGATCGAGCTCAAGAAGATCAGCAACGTCACGATCGTCGGCACCGGCGGCGGAGCCCTGTTCGACCAGGTGGGCATCCACATCCGGGAGTCCAGCAACATCATCATCCAGAACGTGACCGTCCGGAACGTCAAGAAGTCCGGCTCGCCCACGTCCAACGGCGGTGACGCCATCGGGATGGAGGCGAACGTCCGCAACGTCTGGGTCGACCACGTCACCCTGGAGGCGTCGGGCGGGGAGTCGGAGGGCTACGACGGCCTCTTCGACATGAAGAACAACACCCAGTACGTCACCCTCTCCTACAGCATCCTGCGCAACTCCGGCCGTGGCGGCCTGATCGGGTCCAGCGAGAGCGACCTCTCGAACGGCTACGTCACGTTCCACCACAACCTGTACGAGAACATCGACTCGCGCGCGCCCCTGCTGCGCGGCGGCACGGCGCACATGTACAACAACCACTACGTGCGGCTGAACAGCTCGGGCATCAACTCCCGGGCCGGCGCCCGCGCGAAGGTGGAGAACAACTACTTCAAGGACTCCAAGGACGTCCTCGGCACCTTCTACACCAATGAGAGGGGCTACTGGCAGGTCGGCGGCAACGTCTTCGACAACGTCACCTGGTCCAGCCAGGGCGACAAGAACTACCCCGCCGGCCCCAACCCCCAGTCCACCACGTCGGTGAGCGTCCCCTACTCCTACGGGCTCGACGACGCCGGCTGCGTGCCGGGCGTGGTCCAGCAGACCGCGGGCGCGGGCAAGGGCAACAGGGTCTCGGACGGCAACTGCCGGGCGGAGGACCCGACCGACCCGGACCCGACCGACCCGGACCCGACCGACCCCCCCAGCGGGACCAACCTCAGCATCGGGGCCGGCGCCGACGGCTCCAGCAAGGCCAGCGGCACCAGCTACGGGAACGCCGTCGACGGTGACATGGGCACCTACTGGTCGCCGAGCGGTTCGACCGGCCGCATCTCGGTCAAGTGGGGCTCCAACACCACGGTGTCCGCGATCAACATCCGCGAGGCGGCCGGGGCCGGATCGGCTCCTGGCGGGTCGTCGACCACGACACCGGCGCCGTCCTGGCCACCGGCAGCGGAGCGGGTGCCATCACCTTCGCCCCGACGACGCTGCGCAAGGTCAACTTCGAGATCACCAGCTCGAACGGCACACCCCGCGTCGCCGAGTTCGAGACCTACGCCAGCGCGCCGTAGGACGCCGGCTGACGGCAGCGGCGACGGTCTGTCACCGATCCGGCGGACAGCACCTGAGCCGACCTGAGGGCCGGCCCGCCCGAGCGAACCGGGCGGGCCGGCCGTGGCTCACCCCCTCCGGTCCTGTCGAGAGAGGCTTTACCGATCATGCGTTTTCGTGGTCTCCGGAGCCGCGGCGCACCGCTGCTCCTCGCCCTGACGCTGCTCGTCCCGGTCGCGCCGGCGCAGCCCGCCGCCGCCCAGGACCGTACGCTCACCGTCGCGGTCGACGGCAGCGACTCCGCCCCCGGCACCGTGGCGGCCCCCCTGCGCACCATCCAACGCGCCGTCGACCTGGCCGCCCCCGGCACCGTGATCCAGATCCGCGGCGGCACCTACGAGCCGAGCGTCAACATCCGGATCCAGAAGAGCGGCACCCCCTCGCAGCCGATCACCATGCGCGCCTACGACGGCGAGCACGTGGTCATCGACGGTGAGAACATGCCCAACACCCCCGCCCCGTTCGGGGAGCCCTACCCGCGCATCGAGCGCGGCGCGATCCACGTCAGCGGCGACTGGTGGCGCTTCGAGGGCCTGGAGATCATCAACGGCCCCTACGGGATCTTCGCCATCGAGTCCAGCAACAACGTCTACAGGGACCTGGTCACCCGCGACAACTACGAGACCGGTCTGCACCTCGTACTCGACTCCAGCGACAACCGGGTCGTCAACCTCGACAGTTACGGCAACCGCGACCCGCGCAAGAACGGTGAGAGCGCCGACGGCCTGGCCATCAAGCAGGGAACCGGCTCGGGCAACGCCGTGATCGGCGCCAGGCTGTGGAACAACGCCGACGACGGGTTCGACTCCTGGGACTTCCTCAGCCCGATCCGCATCGAGGACTCCGTCGCCTGGGGCAACGGCGTCGACCGCTGGGGCTTCCCCGGCTGGGAGGGCGACGGCAACGGCTTCAAGCTCGGACGCGGAGCGGCGAACCACGTCGTGCGCAACAGCATCGCCTTCGACAACGCCGTGGGCGGGTTCATCGACAACGGCAACCCGGGTTCGCTGCGGTTGGAGAACAACACCGCCTGGGCCAACGGCGGCAGCGGGTTCGTCTTCAACCGGTCGGCCTCGACGCTGAACCGGAACCTGTCGGTGGCCGACGGGGCGGGCGTCAACCTCGGCTCCTCGGGCGGCGACGGCAACTCGTGGGACCTCAAGGACGACTGGAGCGACGCCGACCTGGTCAGCACCTCGGCCGCCGTCATCAAGGGTCCGCGCGCGGCGGACGGCTCGATCCCGGCCACGGAGTTCGTGCGCCCCCGTGACCACGCGAACCTCGGCGCCGACTTCAGCGACGACAACGGTGTAGGCGAACCGGCTCCCCGGCGCCACGAGGCGGAGCACGCACCGGCCGCCTGCGACGGCACCGTCGACGCCGACCACCCCGGGTACTCCGGCGGCGGATTCTGCAACACCGACAACGTCACCGGTGCGGCGGCGCGGTTCACGGTGCGGGCCGACACCCCGGCAACGGTCACCCTGGTGGTCGGGTACGCCAACGGCGGTCCGAGCGGCCGGCCGGCGGAAGTGGTGGTGAACGGCTCCACCGCGGCGTCAGCCCCGTTCGCCGCCACGGGCGCATGGAGCAGTTGGGCGAGGGCGACGATCACGGTGCGGCTGGACTCCGGCGACAACACCGTCCGGCTCGTGGCCACCGGATCCGACGGCCTGCCCAACATCGACTACCTGGAGCTCCCACCCGGTGGGGCCTGACCGGCCGGGACCGAGACCCGGGGAGGCCGGGGCGGCCCGGGCGCTCTACCCGGTGGCGTACGCGCTGAAGTTCGCCAGCGAGCGGGAACCCGGCCGCGACTACGTGGGCCCACCGCTGGAGGGCCTGTGGTGGGCCCGGGACATGGACTCCTTTGGACGAGGTCCGTCTGGAGACCCTCGTCGAGGGGAGGTGCGCGCAGACGCCGCACGTCGGTTCCTTCGGCGGCGAGGCGGAGGCGCTGCGGCGGATGCACCACGAGTTCGTCCCCGAGCGGGGCCTGCGCATGGCCGGCAGACACCACGAGGTCCACCTGAGCGACCTCCGCAGGGTGGCGCCGGAGAGACAGCGCACCCTTCTGCGGCAGCCGGTGGCCGCCGCGACCGGGTAGCGCCATCGAACCGGTGGGACGGCGCTCCCTGGACGCGTGGAAGTTAACGAAAGGGTAAAGAGTGGTGGAGCCCGGATTGACCGCTTCTTTGTGAGCGCTAACACTAGGCGCCACGCACACGGGCTTCACACCACGGACACGGAATCGTAGGACAGGGGGGCGCATCGGCTCGTGTGTCGAACCGGTTCGACGGTTGTGGCCTGGAAGGACGCGCCCTCGCGCTGGTGTGGCCATCGCAAGCGAGAAGTCAGGAGCAGCAAGGATGTCGTCATCGGGGCCGAGATACCTGCGCAACGGCGCGGTCTCGGCAATGCTCGCCAGCACACTGGTCGCCGCCTTGGCGTCCGCGAGCCACGCGGCCGCGGTCGACCTGCCGGACCCGGTCGTCCACTACGACTTCAACTCCGACGATCTCAGCACCACGATCGCGGACACCTCGGGAAACGAACACCACGCCAGCCTCGTCAACGCCGCGACCGCCTCGCTGGTCGAGGGCGCTGACGGCGGAACGGCACTGAGCCTTCCCGGTGGCGCGCACGACTCCGGCGGGGCCTACGTCCGGCTGCCCGCCGGTGTCCTCAGCGGCGCCACCGACCTCACGGTCTCCATGCGGGTCCGGTGGAGCGGTGCCACCGCCCCGTGGCAGTGGGCCTACGCCCTGGGCACCGACGACACGCGGTACCTCTTCACCACTCCGTACAGCGGTGAGGGGCTGCTGCGCACCGCGGTCACCACGGGCGGGGGAGGGGCCGAGGACCACAACACCGGCTCGGCGGCGCTTCCCGCGGGCGGCTGGAAGACCCTCACGGTGACGCTGGACACCGGTGCGGGACGGATCACCACCTACCTCGACGGGGTCGCGGTCGACTCCGCGCCGAGCGGGGTCGGCGCGGACGAACTGCTTTCCGGCTCGTCGGACGGCGCCGGGTACATCGGCAGGTCGTTCTACCCCGACCCGCTTCTCGAGGGCCAGGTGGACGACTTCCGCGTCTACCACGCGGCACTGTCGCCGGAGCAGGTCGCGGAGCTCACGGGTGGGGTTCCGGTGCCGACCGGCCTGACGGAGGACGCGTTCGACCTGCGCACCCCCGTCGGAACGCCCCCGGACCTGCCGCGGACGGTGCCCGCCAACTTCTCCGACGGCTACGACCGGCCCCTGACCGCGGAGTGGGACGAGGTGGATCCCGACGCCTACGCGGACACGGGTGCCTTCACCGTCTCCGGCACGGCGGGGGAGTGGCCCCTGACCGCGTCGGTCACCGTGATCCGGGAGGGGCAGCTCTCCATCGACCTGGCCACCGACACCGGGGCCTTCCACGGGGGCGCCAGCGGCTCCCTCTACGGCCTCTACGGCCCCGGGCTGCCCACCGAGAACATCATCGAGGGCATGAACGTGCGCACCGTGGCCACCAAGGCCCAGGACGGCGCCCAGCACCCCGGTTCGGACGCCCTGGAGGTCGTCGGCCCGCTGGCCGGAGCCACCGGCGGCGACGTCTACGTCCGCGCCACGGACTACTACCGCGGCTTCCCCTACCAGTGGCCGGGCCAGACCCCCGAGGAGCGGCTCTCCCACTACATGGGGGTGCTGGAGAAACAGCTCGACCAGATCGGTCGGCTCGACCCCGAGTACCTGGACAACATCGTCATCGAGCCGTTCAACGAGCCCGAGGGCAACATGTTCGGCACCGGTGAGTGGAGCTACGACGGCACCAGCTGGCTGGACGACCCCGCCGACTACTTCGCCGCGTGGGATCGCTCACACGCCATGGTCAGGGAGAGGCTGGGGGACGTGCGGGTCGCCGGGCCGAACACGAGCATCCTGTTCGACCAGGTCAGGGGTTTCCTGGAGCACACCGTCGAGGCCGGGACGGTCCCGGACGTCATCACCTGGCACGAGCTCAGCCACCCCGCGCAGATCCGCACGTCCGTGGCCCGGTACCGCCAGTGGGAGAAGGAGGTCTTCGCCGGCACCGAGTACGAGGGCACCGTCCTGCCGATCAACGTCAACGAGTACGCGTTCAACTACCACACCTCCGTGCCCGGCCAGATGGTGCAGTGGATGTCGGCGATCGAGGAGTCCAAGGTCGACGCGATGGTCGCCTTCTGGAACATGAACGGCAACCTCTCCGACTCGTCCGTGGAGGCCAACCGGGCCAACGGCCAGTGGTGGCTGTACCACTCCTACGGCCAGATGAGCGGGCACACCGTCGAGGTGACCCCGCCCTCGCCCGGGGCGAACTACACCCTCCAGGGCCTGGCCGCACTCGACGAGGAACGGGCCCGGGTCCGGGCGCTGTTCGGCGGCGCCGACGGGCCCGCGTGGGTGGAGTTCCGCAACGTCCCGGAGGAGGTCCTCGGCACCGAGGTGCACGCGTGGGTGCGGGAGATCCCCTGGAGCGGGCAACTCGGCGACTCGGGCCCGCCCGAACTCGTCACCGAACAGGTCCTGGAGGTCCGGGACGGCTCCGTCGCCTTCGACTTCGGCGGCTCCCTCCCCGGGCTCAGGGAGTCGTCGGCCTACGAGATCGTCCTCACCCCGGCCGGAGACGGTACGCCCGGGGGGACCGGGCCGCACCGGTGGACCGGCTCGTTCGAGGCCGAGGACGCCGAGTACACCGGCGGCGGCTACAGCCGCAACGGACCGGAGGGCTCGCCGTCGGACGTCTCGAAGTTCTACACCTCCGGCGGGTACAACGTCGGCGGCCTGCGGACCGGCTCCGACGGCGTCCTGGACTTCACCGTCGACGTGCCCGAGGCGGGCACCTACGACCTGGGTGTCTTCGCCAGCTCCCTCTACACCCACGACCTCGTCCAGGAACAGGGCCCGACCAACGTCTTCCTACGGGTCAACGGCGGAGCCGAGCAGGAGGTCTTCCTGCCGCTCGCGTACAAGTGGGTGGTCTGGAACCAGACCCGGACCAGTGTCGAACTGGAGGCGGGCGAGAACGTGATCAGCCTCGCCGCGCGCAGCCTGGACGGATCCGGGGCCACCCGGGGCGACGCCATCATCGACCGGATCACCCTGGCCCTGCCGGATCCGGACGCGACCACCGCCAGCTACCAGGCCGAACTGGCGCAGCTGGACGGCGCCCGGCCGGTCTACCGCGACCAGCGGATCCGGCGCCACGGCGCGTCCGGCGCGGGCGCGGTGGAACTCGGCGCCGGCGACACGGTGACGTTCTGGGCCTACTCGGCCGAGGACGCCGAGGCCAGGATCGACGTGCACGCCTTCGGCAACGGCCGGGCCGATCTGGCCGTCAACGGGCGCGACGTCCTGCGCGTCGGACCGGCGCCCACGTCGGTGGCGGTCTCCCTCTCCGGCGGGATCAACAAGATCACCCTCACAGGTGCGGGCCCCGCCCTGCTGGTCGACCGCCTCGACGTCACCCCGACCGGTGAACACCTGGCGACGTGGGTCCACGAGGCGGAGGAGGCCAGGGCCGACGGCACCGCGCAGACCACGGAACTCTCCCTGGCCGACGGCGGGTCCGCGGTCACCGGTGTGGGCGGCGACCCGGGGAACACGAACACGCTCACCTTCCACGTCCGGGTCCCCAGGGCCGGTACCTACGCCATGCGCGTCCGATACGCCAACCCGGAGACCTCGCAGGCGACCCACTACAACCCCAACCCGGTCGCCCGGCACGCCGACGTCTCGGTCAACGGCGCCGACCCCGAGACCGTCCTGTTCCCGCCGACCTTCCACGCGAACAACTTCTGGGTGCTGACCGTGCCGGTGGAACTGGAGCGGGGGGCGAACACCATCACGTTCTCCTCTGAGGAACGCCCCGACTTCGACGGCGGGTCCTACGCCTCCGACACCTGGCCGGACTTCCTGCTGCGGTCCCGGTACGCCCCGGTGATCGACAACATCACCCTCGCGGAGTTCTCCAGCGGCCGCCTGGAGCGACCGTGACGGGCCCCCGACACGATTCCCTGGAGGAACGATGGTGACCATCGGCGACGTGGCCCGGCTGGCCGGGGTCTCCCGCAGCACCGCCTCCTACGCGCTGTCCGGGAAGCGCACCATCTCCCCGGAGGTGCGGCGGCAGGTGGACGAG
>NZ_VWVV01000016.1 GCF_009830945.1 Nocardiopsis sp. FR4
GCGGTCCCGTGTTTCGGGCGCCGCCCGGACTCCGGGGTTCTCTCTTCGGTGCTGTTCGTCATGGGTCACGACGGTAGGAGGTGGACCTTTCCGTTTCCTGTGGACCGCGTTAGAGCACGGTAGGAACACGGACCGGCCGCACCCCGGCCACCGGTGCGTCTCCCGTCACCCGCCGTGCTCCGCGAGGCCCTCGGGGTCGAGTACCTCGACAGCGCCGTACCGCACGTGGATCAGACCCAGGTGCTCGAACTCCTTGAGGACCTTCCCGCGACGCGGTCCTGGCTTCTCTCCAGCCGCTCGGCGATGCTGGACATCCAGCGGCGGGTGAAGGTCGGATGCCGCCTCAGGAGCCGGGCGAAGCGGTCCGGGGCCACACACAGGCAGACGCTGTCCTCCACCGCCCGAGCGGTGTAGGCCATGGGCGTGCACAGCAGCGACTGGATGTCACCGTCCACGTCGCCGGGGCGCAGCACGCGCAGGACCCCGTGGTACGAGCCGTTGGGGTCGGTTTCCAGGGCGGGTCGGCCGGAGCGGACGATCCAGACACCGGTGCTGGGTCTGTGGGACTCGAAGGCGGTCTCGCCGCGCTGTAGCCGTCGCGTGCCCAGGCTGGCGGCCAGCGCGGATATGTCTGATCTGTCCAGTGGGGAGGAGGTCCGGCCCCCACGTGCTGAGCGATCCACACCGCCTCCTGGACGAGCCCCGCATCGCTGGGTGTGTGCTGCCGCTTCGGCTTGGTCACCACCGTGTCCTCGCCTGGTTGATGGTCGCAGTGAGCGGTGTTCCCACCGGGCGCCCGCGTTCACCGGAACTGTCATGTCGCCGACAGTCGGAGGTCGTCTCCGGTCGTGCGGGCCGATGCGCGTCGTGTCGCCCGGGCGGACGTGCGGGACCGGTCCGGGCGACGGCTGGCCCCTGTGCCGCCGCGCTCCCTCCGGCGGGAGGTGGAGTGCGGGTGTCCCGCTCTCCGGGCCGGGAGGCCGTGGCCGCGGCGCTCTTCCGCCTCTCGTGGAAGGCGGACACGGAGGAGCGGGCCGGTGCGGGGACCTGGTCCTCCGTACCGACCCGCCGAACGCGGTTGTCCCGGGTGTGGCGATATCGGGGGTCCTCCCCTTACCGGATCCAGAACCCCGGGCCGCCGTGCCCGTAGTAGCCGCCGTGGCTGTAGCTGCTGTAGTGGTACGCGCCGCCGGGGCCGGCGTAGGAGCTGCTGTGGTGGTGGTAGGTGCCGCCCGAACCGCCGTGGTCGGTGCCGGCCGCCGACATCGACGAGGCCGAGAGCGCGATGGCGGGAGCCGCCAGAACGGCGACAGCGATACGGCGAACCGTCTTCTTGCTGGTGTTCATCATCCCCGCATCCTTTCTGGTGCCGCGCCGTCGCGCGGATACGTCCGGACCGTGTCGGCGCCCTCCCGTTTCCCCTCTCGGGGGGAGGGCCGGGCAGCGTCGGCACATCTCCAGTGAACCCGGTCTCGGAAGGCGTTTCGAGGAGACTGTCAGGGGCCTGACCAAGGAAACCCGGAGAATGGGGAAAAAGGTCCTCGGGAGGGCTCCCATTGTTTTCCGCCTCTCCGGAAGAAAAGTTTGGGAAAGCTCGGGAAAGAATGCTTTTCGTGCTCTCGGGCCACCGGGGACGCACCGGTGCCGCGTCCCGCGGCGGTGCCCGCCCCTCGGCCCGGCTCGGGACCGGGGCGAGTGTTCACAGCGGCTACTCCAAGCTAAGTGTTCATGGTTGGCTATGTTCACATATATGTGTATGCTGTGCACACAGCGAAGGGTTCCGTGGAAAACGGGAGCGGTGTGCACGCCTGGGCGTCCGCGCGCCCCGGCCGCCCCGGACTCCGCCCCACGGGGCGGCCCGCCTTCCGGCGGCGCTTCGCGGCCCCCGTACACACAGACCGGAGCACCACCATGAACCAGCCTCCCCAGCCTCCCCATGGACCGCCCATCCCGCCGGTGCCGGGCACGCCGCCCGGCCGGGGCACGTCCATGGGTGGGAAGATCGGCCTCGGATGCGGCGGATGCCTCGGTGTCCTGCTCGTCCTGTTCCTGTTCGCCGGATGCGTGGCCGCGCTCTCGGGAGGCGGCGAAGCCGGCTCCACGGGCGAGCGGCCCTCCGAGACCGCCGGGGCGCCCCGGGAGACCCCCGAGGAAGAGGAGGCCGCCCCGGCCGAGGAGGCCCCGGAGGAGGAAGAGGAGGGGCCCGCCACCATCGGCAACGGCGTCCACCGGGTGGGCGAGGACATCGGGCCCGGCACGTACACGACCGACGGCCCGGACCCCGACGACCTCTTCCCCATGTGCTACTACGCGCGCCTGTCCGGCCTGTCGGGGGAGCTCGACGACATCATCGCCAACAACAACATCGAGGGACCCGGCTCCGTGGTCGTCGAGGAGGGCGACACCGCGCTGGAGCTGTCCGGCGGCTGCGAGTGGACGCTCCAGGAGCCTTAGGCCGGCCGGGGGCGGGCGGAGTCCGGCCCCGACAGCAGGACGGGCGGCCCGGACGGGGGCCGACCCGAGCGGACCGCCGACCGGGGGAGCGGGACGGTCGGCGGTCCGCGCCCGTATCCCGCGTGCGCGGACCGGACCGGCTCAGAGCAGGTTCGCCGCCAGGAGGATCGCCACCAGTAGGAACAGGCCCGCGACGAGCACGAGGAGCACCTCGGCGCGGATCTCCACCCGCCTGCCCGGGTACCCGCGCGGCTGGAGGTACTGGGCGAACCCGGGGTGGTGCAGTCGGACGATCAGGGTGGCGACGGCGGCCATCTCGTGCGCGTCGTGTGCCTTCGCCAGGTCGTCGAGCAGCCGCTGGACCTCGGCGGGGGCGGGCTCGCCCTCCGCGGCCGGGGCGCTCCGGGGCGCGGCCCCGGCTGCGGGACGGGCCCCGGGCGGAGGCGGGATCTGCCAGGGGTCCGCCCACGCCTGAGGCGGGGGAGGATCCGGTTCCGAATGGCGGCCCACCGTCGCCGGGACCGGCGGGGAGGGCGCGACCGGGGGCTGGGAACGGTCCCGCTCCCCGGTGTCCTCCACGGCGCCTCCGGACCCGGGTTCCGGTCCGGGCGGGGCGGGCGGCGGCGGAGCCGCAGGCCCCGCCGCCGCCCGCGGCGCGGGGTCCGGTTCCGGCGGGGGGGCCGGCGGGACCGGAGGGGGCTGGGGGAGCGCCTGTTCCCGGGCCCGGGAGTACAGGTAGTCCAGTACCGAGTCGTGGTCCCCGGCGGCCCTCGTCTCCCTGCCGAGCTCCGACAGCTCAGCGGGCCCCCGGTGCAGCAGGCCCACCAGCCAGCGTGCGGTCAGGTGGTACTCGTCGGCCCTCTCCGGAGCCAGGACGTCCACCAGCGGAGGACCGTCCGGACCGGAGGGGGGCCGAAAGGCGATCCGGGGCCGTTCCTGGTGCGCGCTCCTGCGCGCGGGCCAGGGCTCGTAGGTGGAGAACGACCACTCCATCCCCTCGTAGAGGGGGGACCTCTCCTCGCCGACGATGTCGCGCAGAGCGCGGTAGAGCCCCCACAGCAGCAGCAGGCGCTCCCATTCGTCCAGGGACGGGCCCCGGTCGGGCACCAGGACGTCGAGGGGCTCCAGGGGGAACTCCAGCACCCGCGCGACCAGGGCGGGCAGACCGGGATGGGCGGCCGCCTCCTCGTCCAGCCGCCGCACCTTCCACTCGGCCCCGGCCAGCGTGACGGGGTCGACGGTGGCCCATCCGCGGGGGGTCCGCCCGGGCGTCTCCAGCCACGTCCGGAGGTAGGGCCACGCGCCCAGAGCGGACAGGAGCGCCCCGGGCAACCCGAGGTGCTCACCGACCAGGGCCTGGGCCCGGGTCCCGCGTCGGTCCCGGGGACTGTCCTCGGGGGAGCGGCGCAGCAGCGCGGCCCGGCCGTCCCCGAACCTGCGGTACCAGTAGCTGGGCGCGGCGAGCTCGGGGGGAAGGGCCGGATCGACCACCTTGACGAGCCTGTCCCGCCAGAGGCTCAGCCCGTTGTAGTCCTCCTGGGCGAAGGAGGTCCCGACGGGGCCCAGCCCCGGGCCCACCAGGCCGTCGTCGCGGACGGAGAAGGAGATCCGGTGCAGTACGGTCCCGGTGCTCCCGACCGGTGCGGCCATGTCAGCGGCCCACCTTCCGCGCCTCGGCGCCGCCCAGCACTCCCGTCGCGGCCATGAGGGTCAGGAAGGGTTGCAGGGCGCGCTGGGGCCGGACCGGGCGCGCGTAGGCCCTGCCCTCGGGGAGGGGAGGACCGCCGGTGGCGGAGGCCGCGTGGATGGCGGTCCTGCCGAACTCGAACCAGGGGCGCAGGTAGGTCCGGCCCTTGTCGTACCGGCTGACGAAGGCGTACAGGTCCCGGGTCTCCTCCTCGACGCGCTCGGCGTCGGGGGCGCGCACGCCGTCGCGCAGCCACCGGTCGACGGGGTGCTCGAACCGGAACAGGTCCGCCTTGCTCATCACCAGCACCGCTGCCTTGTCCTGTTTGTCGGCGACCAGGTCCAGGACCGTGGCGAACGTGGTTTCGGGGCGCTCGTTGCGCATGTCCTCGGTGGAGAAGACGAACAGGAAGCCGTCCACGGTGTCCAGGAACACCTGTTTCTCGGCCTGGCCCGCGGTGCCCAGGACCTCACCGGAGACGTCGAAGAAGGTCACCGCCCTGGGCGGCGCCGAGGGCGTCTCCGCGTCGCCCACCATCAGGCCGACCTCGAACTCCCACACGTCATGGCTGGTGCGGTCGAGCATCTCGCCGCGGTCCAGCAGGGGCCGGACCTTGGTGTTGGTGAACTCCTCGTACCCGCGTACGTCCAGCGGGGAGGCGGACAGGCCGAACTGCTCCAGCCCCTGGTTCTGGATCGCGCCGACCATCGACGCCAGCAGGTGCGTCTTGCCCGCTTTGTAGGACCCGATCAGCGCGACCACGACCGGGTCGCTGTCGGCGCTGACGTACTGGTAGGGGAGGTGGTGCTCGGGGACCTCCCCGGCCTGGTTGGGACAGCGCACCTGGGCGCGGCGCAACAGCCTGCGCCGCTGCTCCGGAGTCGCCCCGTCCGGGACCTCCAGCGCCCGGTGTTCGCCGTCCTTCCACAACCACAGCCTCCCGTGGTCCAGGACCACCCGGCTCAGGCACACCGGGCAGCGCACCCCGGGGGGTGCGGTCTCGTGTTCACTCATCAGGTCCGCCTCTCGGTCGGGGGTGCCGTTCTCAGCGGGTGAGCGCGAACAGGATCGCGGCCGCGGCCAACAGCACCGGCACCAGTGCGTAGAAGGCCCACAGGACCGGTTTCCGCCGCCCGCCGGGGCGCCGGGACGCGTCCGCCGGGGCGGAGCCGGGCTCCGCCGGACCCCCCGGTTCCCGGGCGGGGCCCTCCTCGTCCGCGCGCCGGGGCGCCACGTACCCGGAGGCCTCCCGCTTGTGCCCCAGCCGATCCAGGAACTCCGCGCGCCCCGGCTTGAGGTGGGCGTCCATTCTGTGCCGGTAGGGCGTCGCGGTCCCGGAGAAACGGGACAGCAGGACGTCGGCGCCCGGACGCTCGGCCGCGGTCCCGGCGAAGACGTCGGAGAGTTCCACGGCCAGGCTCGGGAAGTCCTCCAAGGGCAGCACCCCGCCGCCGCGCACGTCGTGTCCGCTCAGGGCCTGGAACAGGACCAGGCCCGCGGACCAGACGTCGTCGCGCGGGTCGCACACGCCCGTGCCCTCGCGTTGCTCGTGTGAGGCCCAGGGCTCGGCGCCCACCGCGGTGCGCGGGGTGCCCGCCACGGTGGCGTGCGCGAAACCGCACAGCTGGACCCTCGCCAGGTCCGGGTCCCAGCGCACGGTCCCGGGCCGGATGTCCCGGTGGACCACCTCGCAGGACCGCAGCCAGTTCAGCGCCCGGAGCAGCCCCTCGCGGAAGGCGGCCCGCTCGGCGTCGAAGAGCTGCCGCCGCCGGTACAGCGCCTCCAAGGGCTCGCCGACGTGCGGCTCCAACAGGGCGAAGGGTTCGGCGGGGTCGTCGTGGTAGCCCACCAGCCTGCTCAGCTCGGCGGGGGCCGAACCGCTGGCCGCCCTGGCCAGCCGCACACCGGCGAGGATCTCGTTGTCCAGGGCGTTGAAGGCCTCCACCCGCTGTTGGGGGCGCTCCCGCCGCGCGGTCCGCACCCGCAGCAGCACCCGGTCGCTGACCTCGTCCCGGACCAGGTCGTGCTCCAGGAGCGGGTGGGCGGGCGCGAGCGTGTCGTCGGCGCGGATCCGTACCAGGCGGTACGGGACCTCGTCCCGGTGCGGGGTCAGGTAGACCCCGCTCGGGGAACCGTACTCGTTCACCGAAGGTAGTCCTCCTCGAACGGGGAGGGCGGCGCGTCGGCACCGCCGACACCCGTTGCCTCCTCCGTGTCCTGTCCACCCGGTCCCGCGTCCGCCCGGGAACCGGTGCCCTCCTGTGCCGCCGCGGGGCCCGTGCCCGCCGGGCCGTCCGCGCCCTCCGGGTGGACCGCGGGCCCGTCGTGCCCCGTCGGGGCCTCGGCGGAGCCGCCCGCCGGGTCGCTCCCGGGGTCGGGCTCCCGGGCGCCGGACCACCGGGTGCGCACCACCCCGTGGCGCAGCGGGACCAGGCGCACCAGCCCGGTCAGGCGCCCGCCGTGCGTCCACACCGTGCTCTGCGCGATCTCCGGGGCCCGCTCACCGTGCCCGTCGTGGTGCAGTTGCCCGCGCAGTGACCGGGGGGCGAAACGGACCACGGCGACCGCCGAGGCCGTGTCCCTGAGCAGCGGCAGGTGCACGGGGTCGCACAGTTGCAGCATGCGCTCCTCCGGCTGCCGCAGGAGCGTGCGCACCGCCCGGTCCAGGCCCGAACCGCCGTAGATCCGCCGCGGCAGGTCGGGGTCGGCGAACCGGGGCGGGGCGTGGGGGCCCACACGGTCCAGGTGGCCCCGGTACTCCTCCATGAGGTCGGCGGCCGTGGCCCGGGTGCGCTCGTAGGGGTCCCTGACCGGCCCGTCCGCGCGCGGCCGCGCCCACAGGTCCTCCAGGCAGGTGCGGGCCAGCGCGGCCAGGTCCGAGTACAGCACCGCCTCCAGTTCGGGCAGGCGGGAGGGGGCGCCCGGGCCGGGTACGGACTCCGACAGGGCGTCGGCCACCGCGCGCGCGGCGCTGGCGGCGGCGCGCGCGGTGTCGGCGAGGCGGCGCCGCTGCGGGCCCGGGTACCACTCCTCCCGCGCCGTCTCGTTGACGAGCGAGGTCAGGGCGGAGGCGGCCGCGCCCGCCCGCGCCAACCCGACCTGGTCCCTCCAGCGGCGCGCCAGCCCGGTCCAGGTGCGCACGAGCACGACCGTCCCAGCGGCCGCGCTGACGGCGAGGGCGGCTCCCAGGAGCAACGGCGGGGGCGGCCCCGGCGGCAGCGAGTCGGTCCGGAGCAGTCCGCCCAGCCCCGTGCCGGCCAGTGCGCCCGCGAACGCCGTGACCGCGTGGACCGCCAGGAGCGGTCGGCCCGCACCCGGGCCCCGGGCCGAGCGCAGGCCCGCGGCGAGCGCCCCGACCCAGCCCAGGGCCAGGACCAGGGCTCCGACCGGTCCGGCCCAGCCGCCGGTCAGCGCCGGAAGCAGGGGCAGGAGGAAGGCCGCGGGCAGCAGCCCGGAGAGAGTTCGGGGAAGTGGGAAGGGCGGCGGTGAGCTCAGCGCGGCGATCACCTCGTCGGGCGCCGCCCGGTCGGCCCGGGGCAGGGCGGCGGCGCTGCCGCGGGGGGAGACCCGTTCGGCGACCCGGTCCAGGTCGGCGGCGACGCCGGTCACCGACGAGCCCCGGCTCAGGCGCTCCTCCGCCCGGCGGGCCAGCGCGCCGACGGCCTCTTCGACATCCTCCGGACCCGGCGGACGGCCGCGGAGCCCGGCGCGTTCCAGCTCGGCCGCCAACCGCTCCCCGCCAAGGGAGCTCAGCCGCGACAGCAGCGACCGGACCCGCTCCCGGTACCCCGAGAGCGAGCCGCCCACCCGGGCCAGCTCCGCCTCGCGGATCCGGACCGGGGCGGCCAGGACGCCGCCCCATCCCGAGGCGGCCGCCAGGGCCGCCTCGGCGTCGGCCACGTCGTCGCGCAGGCGGCGTTCGTGGCCGGCCAGCTCGCCCGTGCCCGGATGGCCGTCCCCGGGCGTGGGCCGGTGGGTTCCCCGCACCAGGTCGGCCAGGATGCCCCCGCGCGGCCCGGGGGCCGACTCCGCCGAGGGCCCCGGCCCGCCGCGGTCGGGGTCGGTGAAGTCGCGTACGGCCCGGGCCAGAGCCGAGGCGACGGCGTCCGATCCCCCTTCGGGCCCGGCCCAGGACAGGCCGGGTGAGGCCGCGGCGTCGGGCATCCGGCGGCTGAGTTCGACGATCTGGTCGAAGACCTCGGCCTGGCTCAGCACCTCGACCAGGTGCGCCACCCCGGCCCGGGAGCCGGGGGCGGCGTCGGGGTGGGGCCGGGGGGTCCCCGGGGGGAGCAGGCCCCAGTCCACCCCCGTCTCATGGCTGACCCACAGCGTGGCCACGCCCCGTTCGGGGCCCAGTTCGCCCGGACGCTCCAGGACACGGCGTCCGCTCCCGTCGTCGGAGGGCGAGCCGCAGACCACGCACACCAGCGACCGGACGCGCCCGCCGGTGAAGGCCTCCACGTAGGCGGGGCCGTGGTCGAGGAGCAGTTCCGTCCCGTCCAGGACCAGGGCCCGGTCCGAGCCGGTCAGGGGCGCTCCCTCGCCGAAGTCCCGGCGGACCCGCTGCAGGGCCTCCCGCGCGGTGGTGCCCCGCAGGTCCAGCAGGTGCACGCTCATCGGAAGAGGTCACCGTCCTCGCCGTGGTAGCGGGCCTCGCGCTCCAGGTCCCGGAGGTTGGTGCTCAGCGGGGCGGCCACCCCCTGGAACTCCAGGTCCAGTGCGGCGGGCAGGGTGTGCTCCCAGAAGTCCCGGATCTGCCGGGCCCGGTTGCGGGAGTTGCCGCGCAGGTCCTCCAGCATCCGGTCCAGCCGTCCGACCTCCTTGTCGGCCGACTGGCACAGGGCCGTGTAGGCGCTGTGCGGCTCCGACGGCCGGCTCTCCACGCCCCGGGGCAGCTCCGCCATGAGCTGGGCGCAGAACTGGCCGGTGATGCCGTCCTCCCCGTTGAAGGCCCAGTGCTCGTAGGCCTGGAGCAGGCTGCCCCAGGAGGAGGCCCGGCCCAGGGGGCTGAGCCGCAGCGGCATGGTGACACCGCCGCCCAGGGTGAAGCGGACCTCGTCGGGTGAGGAGGGGTCCCCCACCACCGTGGCCCGGCCGTTCCACAGGGCGTTGAGCATCCGGTGCAGGATGCGCACGCGGTGCCGCTCGGTGGTGGCCAGGTAGCTGAAGTCGTAGCCCAGGCGCTGGCGCCACGGCAGGTAGTCCTGCGGCCGCTGGTGGGTCAGCGCCTCCGACCACAGGCGCATCACCTCCCGCACCTCGGGCACCTCGGTGATCCCCATGGAGCTGCGGAAGAGCACCACGCTCAGGCTCTCGGCGCTGACCGGCCGGAACTCGTAGGCGTGGCCGCCGCCGCGGGGCAGGTTGACGGACTCCCGCAGGTACTGCTCGACGCGGGGGTTGGCGGACGGGGAGTGGTAGGTGATCAGCACCTTGAGCGGGCCGCTGCCCTGGGGTACGTAGCCGACCGGCAGCAGCCCGGCGACCTGGGCGCGGAACTGGGCCAGGTCCTCGTCCGCGATGCTGCCGTCGCCCTGTTCCGCGGCCTGGGAGAGCAGGTCCGCCAGACGGGGCAGCAGGGGGGTGTGGGCCGGGCCGGGCTCCCGCAGGAAGCGCTTGACCTCGGACTTGAGGGTCTCCCGCAGGAAGCCGACCGCCTCGGCGGGGCCGCGCTCCAGGCAGGTGTCGTAGGCCGCGCGCCACCCCCGGGCGCCGATGAGCACCTGGACCAGTTCCGCGTCGGTGGGGGACACGTGCAGGCGCCCGGTCTCGTGCAGGAAGCGCGCCAGGTGGTCGCGGACCCGCACGAAGAAGGGCTCCAGGTCCCCGCCCGAGGGCGGCAGGAGGTAGGAGACGCCCGTGCGCGGCCGGTACAGCTGCTGCGCCAGGCGCTCGAAACGGGTGCGGTCGGCGCGGGCGTGCTCGTCCAGCTGCTGGGTCAGGGCGCCCAGGTCCCGGTGCAGCTGGGTCGCCGCCCGGTTCCAGCGCGGTACGGTCGGTGCCCACGCCTCGCTCCAGACCACGCGGGTCTGCCAGTCGTACCAGAGATCCTGGTCCTTCCTGGCCTGTACCGGCACTGGGTCGGTGTAGCGCACCTTGCGCATTCCGCCCACGCGGTCCCGCATCCGCGGGATGGGCGGCAGCGAGCCCAGCCCCTCGGGAGGGGAGGGGGTGTTGCGGCGCTGTTGGAGGATGCCCAGGACCCCCAGCCTGCCGACCCGGCTGCTGCTGTGGGAGTCGCCCGCGACCACGCGCAGCGCGTCGAAGGGGTCGACCTGTCCCAGCAGTTCGCGCACCCCCGCCCGGTGGTCGAAGTTCTGGGCCATCTCGGGGATCTCGTGGCCCAGCTTGCCGCGCAGGGCGTGCAGGCTGCGCTTCATGGAGTCCCCGCGGTCGTACAGGGCGGTGGCGATCTCCTCGGCTCCGGTGACGGGCTGCGGTTCGGCGAAGTCGATGCCGGCCTGGGCCAGGACCGGGTGGATGTTGGCCGCGGAGAAGAAGTCGTTCACCAGGGCCTCGGTCCGCCCCTCGGCGCTCTGCGCCGGGGCCTGCATGTCCTCCACCGCCGAGCGCAGCAGCCGGGAGCCGATGATGTCGGAGAGTTCGTCCACCGGCACGGTCAGGGAGGCGACCAGCGCGGTGGACACCCCGCGGTTACCGATCCCGGTCTCGGCGAGGGACTCGCGGTCGGCCTGGGTGTTGATGAAGCTGTCCGCGAAGGACTGGTGGTTCTCCTGCTTGGCGGACTCGGCCTCGGCGCGCCGGTCCATGTCGGTGCTGGCCAGGGAGAGTACGAGCGAGACCACGGACCGGTGCAGGTCCTCCCGGTCGGTCCCGGTCGGGCGGCTGAACAGGAAGGCCGTCTGCACGGTGGAGGGCATGATCTGCACCCGCCCCTCCACCGGGTAGTAGACGGCCGTCTCGTCGCGCAGGTCGCCCCCGGGCCGGTGCTCGTTGACCAGTTCCAGGGAGGCGGCGCGGCCGTTCTGGTCGTCGACCAGGCGGAACATGTCCAGCAGGGCCCGCCCGGCGTTGAGCTTGGCGTTGCGTCCGCCGCCGAAGCCCTCGTCGAAGGCGGAGGGCATGAGGACCAGGGGGTAGATCTTCACGCGCAGTCCCGGCCGCTGGAAGGTGTGCGCGATCAGGTGCAGGTAGTCGTAGAAGATCCCGGTGCCGGTACCCCCGGCCACGGAGAAGGACACGAAGACGTCGCACGAGCGGGGCAGCGTGCCGCCCAGGGCGGCCAGGTCGCCCGCCGAGTTGGCGATGCGGTTGATCGCCTCGTGCAGCGGGGCCACCGCCGGCCCCGTCCCGGAGCGGAAGGTTTCGAACAGCGCGGCCCGTCCCACCGTGGGGAACTGCCCGGCGCCCTTGTCCAGCGGGGCCACCCGGGGTTCCCCGCCCGCGGGCGGCAGCCAGTGGTCCACCGTCTCGTTGGCGCTCAGCCGCAGGCTGCGCGCGGCCTCGGGGTAGGTGTGCACCTCGGGCACCAGGTCACGCACGTAGTGGGCGGTGCGCTCGGCCGCGGCGAAGTGGCGGCGGCCGGGGACGACCCGTTCGGGCAGGCTGTCCAGCTCGCCGCGGTTGACGTCGGCGTAGACGAACTGCACGCAGGAGGGAAGCTGGTAGGGGAGCAGGTCGGCGCCGGGGCGCGACTGCTGGAACTCGGTCCCGTCGGGGCCGCACAGCTCCTCGCGCATGCGGCGCTCCAGTTCGGCTCCGATACGACAGCCGGTGCCGCCGAGGCCGACGTAGAGCAGCGGCTGGTAGAGCTTCATCGTCATGGGGTCTCGCAGGCCCTTCAGGCTGGTCGTTGTTCTTCGGGGCGGACGTCGCGGGGCCGCCGCCGGGGTGCGGCGGCCGGAGCGTCGGGTGTCCGGGTCGGGGCGGGGGCGTTCCCGCCGGTGTCAGTCCAGGCGGATCCCCGAGGGGCGCGGGCCCTCCCCGCCCGCCTCACCGGCCGCGCCCGCGGACGCCCCGGCGGGGGCGTGCGGTCCCGCGGTCCCGCGGGGGCGTCGCTCGTCGCGGAAGAGCACCGTCAGGTCGTCGCCCAGGGGGCCGCTGCGTTCGCCCGGTTCCAGGGACTGGACGCGGCCGCGGGGCGTGCGCAGCAGTACACCGCCGGAGGCCGAGCGCGAGGCGCGGTAGAGCCGTGCGGAGTCGGTGGGGCCCGCGTGCTCCAACCGCGGCTCCGCTCCCTCGGCGTCGCGGATGGTGAAGACGAAGGAGGAGCCGCGCCTGCTGGGGGCGCGCAGTTCGGGCCCCAGGGAGCTTCCGTTCCGCTGGAGTTCCACCACCAGGCCCCGGACGTCGCGGGCCTCGCGCCTGCGCCGCCACAGCAGCCAGGCCAGGAGCGCCCCGGCGCACAAGAGGGCGGCCAGCGGCGCCCAGGCCCACCAGTAGCGTTCCAGGAGCCCGGGGGACGTGCGCACGGTGACCGTGAGCGGGGCGGAGGTGTTCAGGACGGCGCCGTCGGCGCTGACGGCCTGGACGTGCAGTACCGCCCGCCCCAGCGCGGAGCCCTCCTCGAAGCGGACGGTGAAGGGGGTCCGGCTGGTGCCCGGGTCGAAGGAGGCGGTGTCCTGTTCGATGGTGGCCAGGACGCCGTCGGGCACCCCCAGGAGCAGTTCCACCTGCCCCGCCTCGGTGTCCTGGTTGTCGACGCTGAGGATTCCGCCGATCTCGGTGCCCGCCCAGACCTCCAGGGGCGGCGCGTCGAAGCTGACGCTGGGCTGGAGGGAGGCGCCTCCGGGGTCGACGGTGTAGCGCAGCTCCCGCACGTCGTCGGGGACACCGGGGCCCTGGACCCGGCTGGTGAAGAGCAGTTCGGGATCCCCCTCCGGGACGGAGACCGTACCCGCGTACTGGCCGTCCCGGGCGGTGGTGTCGGGGGCGGTGCCCTCGTCGCTGAGCGCGATCGGCTCGGAGGAGCCGTCCGGCAGGGCGACCTCGGCGGAGAAGTCGAGTTCGGAGAGGGCCCCGGCGTCGGTGACGGCGCCGCGTCGGGTGCGGATGTCCACGCGCACCACCAGCTCCCGGGAGGAGCGCTCGGCGGGTTCGACCGTGAGGTAGGTGTTGACCCGGCCCTGCCACTGCACGGTGGCCGTCACCAGCTCCTCGGGGGTTCCGTCCGGGGAGGTGAGCCGTACCTCCCAGGTGCCCGGCAGGGGGTCGACGATGTGCAGCACCTCGATTTCGCCGTTGGCGCCGCTGAGGCTGGTCCGGGAGCCCTTGTGCTCCTCGGCCCCGGGGTCGACCGCGTCGCCCTCGGGGTCGGTGTACTCGACCCCGATGGCGGGGTTGTTCTTGGTGACGACCAGCGCGCCGTCGGTGGCGATGGCCGGGATCACGGCCGACAGGGTGGTCGTGCCGCCGCCACGCAGGGTGTCGCTGTCCAGGTCGCCCGCCACCGAGCACGAGGCCGCGGCCAGGGCCTCGCGCAGGGACAGCACCACGTCGGCGGAGCCGTCGACCACGCGGGCGGAGGGGGCGGCCACTTCCAGGTCGTTGCACGTCTCCTGGGAACCGCCCGCCGCGAACGCGTCGAGCTGGTCGCGGTCGATGGCCGATCCGAAGCCCAGGGGCCAGATCCGCACTCCGTTGTCACGGGCGGTCTCCAGGTGCTCCTCGATCCGGGCCGCCGCGTTGTCGTCGCGGTCCTCCGGCCGGGCGCCGTAGTGGGGGCTGTCGCGGACGTCGAGTTCGCCGTCGGTGAGCAGGAAGACGATTCCGACCGCGTCCGGGGGAGCCTCGGGGTCGCGCAGGTAGCGCAGGGCCGTGCCCAGGGCCTCGGCGTGGTCGGTGTCGTCGCCCTCGGCGGAGTCGCGCCGCCGGAGCCCAGTGACGCAGTCGGAGAGGTACTGGCGGCCCGCCCCCTCGTCGACCGGGGTGGGACGGCACACCTCCCGTGCCGCGATCTGGCCGGGGCGTCCGTTGTTGCTGCCGAAGCCCACGACCGTCACCCGGGAGCCGGGGTCCAGGACGCTCTGCGCGATGGTGGAGGCCGCCCTGGTCTCCTCGGCGACGTCGGACTCCGTCAGGGAGCCGGACTCGTCCACCAGGATCACGATGTCCAGCGGGGTGGGGGCCTCAGCGGGCGTCTCCTCCCCTGGGCTCGGTGACTCGGACGCCTCCTCGTCGGCGGGGTGGGCCCCGGGCGCCGCGACGGCGGCGGGCGGGGGAAGGAGAAAGAGCAGACAGGCCGCGGCGAGGGCCGCTCGTCTCCAGGTCGTCGCCGCACGCGGGGTCAGCGCCACGCCACCTGTCCCTTCGTCCGTCTTGTTGTTTTTCGCAGCACGATAAACGATACGTGTGTGCGAACAATTGGATTATTGTCCGAAAAGCGATCGGGAGCCTTACTTTACTGTCTTCTGTGGGGGTCTTCAACGGATTTCGAGGAGGCCGTTTTATCTCGCTATGTGTAATGGTGGAACCGCGTCCTGTGTTCTCGGTCGGGGTGGTTTCCTCCCTGGTGGTGCGGGAAGTATTTCTTGTTTATTTGATGGCGTCGTGGGGCTTTTGGGGCGCCAGGGGAGTTCTTTGGAAAAGATGTCCCGCTGTGTTTTCCATGGGATTCAAGGGAGAGAAAGGACTCCCATGGGGGGTTTGGGGTGTTTCTGGCGTGGGTGTGGGTGCGCGCCCGTCGGAAAGGGGCCGGTGTGCGGGCCAGATGGGCGACTTTCAACCCTTTTTCGGGAATGACGGCAGGAATGGGAGTTCTGCCCGGTTCAGGGGAGGTCCCGCGCTCCGGGGAGAGAGTCACCCGGGCGGGAGGGGGCCGCACTGTCGCGTGCGGCCGTGCCGGACCGCCCGCCGACCGGCACGGGCGGCCCGGCGCACCTCTGCTCTGGGAGGGGCCCGGTGTCCCGGGCAGGGGGGCCGGGTCAGGGCTTGCGGGCCAGACCCGCCCACATGTCGGTGTCCGGAGCCTCGCCGACCTCGGGCTCCCCGGCCCGCCAGCGCGTGGCCGGGACCACCCCGGGCTCGAGCAGGTCCAGGCCCCCGAAGTAGGCGGCGAACTCCTCGCGCGTGTGCGAGCGGTAGGCCAGGGCCGCGCCCTCGTTCCACCGCTCCAGCGCCGCCAGCGCCGCGGGGTCGTCGGGCATCACGTGGTCGCCCACCATCACGAAGCTGCCCGGGGCCAGTGCCGCCCTGTACCGTTCCATGACGTCCAGGGCCTCGGCCAGGTCGGGGATGTGCCCGAGCGTGCCCACGACGCTCAGCGCCACCGGGCGGTCCAGGTCCAGCAGGTCGCCCGCCGCCGCCAGCACCTTCCCGGTCTCGCGCAGATCGGTGTCCACGAACGCGGTGGCGCCCTCCTCGGTGCCCACCAGCAGGGCGCGGGCGTGGGCGAGGACCATGGGGTCGTTGTCGACGTAGACCACGCGGGACCCGGGTGCGGCGGCCTGGGCGACCTCGTGGGTGTTGTTGGCGGTGGGCAGGCCGGTGCCGATGTCGAGGAACTGGCGCACCCCCTCCTCCCGGGCCAGGTGGGTGATCCCGCGGGTCAGGAAGCCCCGGCCCGCGCGGGCGTCGGTGACGATGCTCGGGCGCACGGCCAGGATCTGGTCACCCAGCGCGCGGTCGACCGGGTAGTGGTCCTTGCCGCCGAGCCAGTAGTTCCACACCCGCGCCGAGTGGGCCACGGTGGTGTCGATGGGCGGAGTCTCCGTCACGGACGGGCCTTTCGTTCGGTGGACGTGCCGGGGGTGCCGGGCCGGGCGGGTCAGGGCTTGCGGGCCACGCCGCCGTACTGGGCGATCTCCTCGGGCCGCCCGATGTCGGTCCGGTCGGGGCGCCAGAACGGGATGGACACGACCCCCGGGTCCATCAGCTCCAGCCCGTCGAAGAACGCGGTGATCTCCTCGACGGTGCGCAGGTGGTAGGGCAGGGACGCCCCCTCGTTCCACGCCTCGGTGGCCGCGACGATCTCCGGGCCGGTGTTCGTGCTGTCGCACATGGCGAAGAAGCTGCCCGGGGGCAGCGCGTCCAGGTAGGCGCGCACCAGGGCGTAGGTGCCCTCCTCCACCGGGTAGTGGCCCAGGGTGCCCAGGAAGGTGAGCGCGATCGGCCGGTCGAAGTCCAGGTGGGCGCGGGCCTGGTCCAGGAGGGGCCCGGGGTCGGTGAGGTCGGCGTCCACGTAGTGGGTGCTCCCCTCGGGGCTGCTGGTGAGCAGGGCGCGGGCGTGGGCGAGGACCATGGGGTCGTTGTCGACGTAGACCACGCGGGAGTCGGGGGCCGCGGCCTGCGCGGCCTCGTGGGTGTTGTTGGCGGTGGGCAGGCCGGTGCCGATGTCGAGGAACTGGCGCACCCCCTCCTCCCGGGCCAGGTGGGTGACCACGCGCACGAGGAACTCCCGCTCCGCGCGGGCGATCTCGACGATCTCGGGAAAGGCCTGCTCGACCTGTTCGCCGAGCGCGCGGTCGACCGGGTAGTGGTCCTTGCCGCCGAGCCAGTAGTTCCACACCCGCGCCGAGTGGGCCGCGGTGGTGTCGATGGGCGGAGTCTCCGTCACGTGCGTGCCTCTCGTCGGCGGGAGTGATGCGTGTATTGTCCTGGTCGCGGAGTGTCGCGCGCAACCCGCAAAGCCCGGCGGCGCAAGGCTTTCCGAAGCCCCGGAGAACGCGCTGGTCCCGGGTGTGCCCGCGCCGGTCCCGGCCCCGGCCGCGCGCCCGCGGCGGAGCGTCACCCGGTTCCGGACGCCACAATGGGGGCATGCCACACCACCGACCACCGCGGACCGACGACGGGGCGCCCTGCCCCTGCGGCGGCCCCGGCGCCTACCGGGACTGCTGCGCCCCCCTGCACCGGGGCGGGGAGCGGGCCGCCACCGCCGAACGTCTCATGCGCTCGCGCTACAGCGCCTTCGCCGTCGGCGACCGCGACTACCTGCTGCGCAGCTGGCACCCCGACACCCGGCCCCAATACCTGGACCTGGACCCCGCGACCGTCTGGAGGCGCCTGGAGGTGCTCTCCACCACCGGCGGCACGCCCTTCCACAACGAGGGCACCGTGGCCTTCCGCGCGGTGTACCGGGAGAACGGACGCGAGGGCGCGCTGGAGGAGCACAGCCGCTTCACCCGCCACGGGGGGAACTGGGTCTACCTCGACGCCCTCCCGGGGTGAGGCCCCGCCGGTGACGCGCGGCGGCGCCGGGTAGGTGCCCGGGCACGCTGTGTCCCCGCGAGGCGGTAGGAAGGGGAACGCGTTCCGCGCCCCCTCGAACCACAGCCGACACGGAGACCACCATGACCGCTCCGCCCCCCGGACCCCTGGAACAGGGAGAACTCGTCCAGGACCTCGCCAGGAAACTGGTCGCGGCCACCCCGAGGGATGGTGACAGCTCACCTACGTCGCCAGGGTGGTCGGCGCCCACCGCGGCGAGACGCTCGCCGTCCAGGAGGCCGACGGCCGGGTCCGCCGGGTCGAGGTGCCCGACGGGGCCGCCGACGCGGTCGACGCCCTCAAACAGGCCTGTTACCAGCCGGGCAAGGGCACCTGGCTCTCCATGGTCATCTCGGTCCACCGCTCCCGCCAGCTCAACATCGAGTACAACCACGACACCGAGCCCGAGCTGCCCGCCGGGGTCAGCCCGCTCGTGTACGCCCAGGAGCTGGAGCGCTTCCCCCGGGACCAGGAGCTGGTCCCGGAGTGGCTCGCGGCCCGGCTCGACCAGGCGCGGCGGATCGACGCCGACGGGCTGCGCGCGGAGTTCGGCGCCGCCCTGGAACAGGCCTGCGCCCGCGCCGGGAGGGAGCGCTCGACTCCCTGGTCACCCGCGAGACCGCCCCCGGCCTGTGGCAGACCGTGGTCGTGGACGCCCCCGACTCGCTCAGCCCGCTGCCCCGACGGGCCCACGAGCGCTCCGGGCGCCCCGACGCCACGGTCTTCGCCGAGGCCGTGGCCGCCTCCGTCGGCGAGGACGCCGAGGTCAGCGAGCACGAGTTCGACGGAACCCGCATCGTGCACATCGGCGGACGGCACCCCTACGCTGCGGCGCACGCCCACGTCCTGGACCGCCACCTGGGCGACCTGCCGCACGGGGCACTGGTGGTCTCCCCCGTCCCCGAGGTCGTGCTCGCCCACCCGCTCGGCCAGGGGCACCCGATCGCCGCCATCGACCACCTCCAGCAGATCGCCGAGCGCTACACCGCCGACGGCGACAAGCCGATCAGCGCCCAGCCGTACTGGTGGCACCCGGGATCGCGCTCGCGCGACCAGGGCGTCCGCCCGACCTGCGCCCCGTGGGCGTGCGCGTGGACCGCGGGAGCGGATCGGTCACGCTCAGCGGCGACCAGGAGTTCCGCGCCCTGCTCGACACCCTGGTCCGCTGACCCCGGGCGGGCCCCGGCGCGGGAGGCGCCGGGGCCCGCCCGCGGCCTCAGCCCCGCGTGCCGCCCGGGTCCTGCCACCGCGCGGCGATCAGGTCCACGGCCTGATCGGCCAGCTCCTCGCCGCACTCCCGCACCTGCGCCAGCGACTCCCGGAACCGGGCGACCCGGCGGAAGAGCTCCCCGTGGCGCCGCTGCTCCTCCACGGGCAGGACCGGAAGCCGCATCCGGGACGGGTCCACCCTCAGGTGGCCGCGCATGCTGCTGCCCACCCGGGTGATGTTGGCCGACTCCCCGGAACTGGCCACCAGCCCGGCCAGGAACCACGGGTCGACCGCGGCGGGGTTGGTGCGCACCACGTACAGGCCGACACCCGGATAGGCCCCGGCGTCGGCCGCGCCGGCCACCCGCGCGGTGGGTCTGCGGGCCAGGGCCGGGATCAGCACGTCGCCCTCCTGGATCGGCGGGTTGCGCATCGGGTCGGCGTCGACCTCCTCGGTGCGCTCGGGGGCCGCGCCCCGCACCACGTCCTCGCCGGTGAGCACCCGGGCGCTGGTCCGCGGGCCGCCCTCCTCCGCCGAACGCCGCGGCACCGGCCGCCGGATGGTCACCGACCCGGCCTTGGCCAGCTCCGCCAGGGTGACCGCTCCGGCCGCACCGTCCCCGCCGCCGTCCTCGGGGGCCTCGGGCAGCAGGGCGCGCAGGGAGCGCAGCGCGCCCTCCATCCGCCCGCGCCGCTCGGCGAACAGCGCCGGGTCGCCGGTCCAGGCGCGCGGCACCGGCAGGCGCGTACGCGGGGTCAGGTCCGCCTCCCCGTCCATGAGGTCGACCGCGTCCACGGCCCGCGCCGCCCCGGGCCGCTCGGTGAAGCCCTCGGGGTCGGCCCGGTACTCCTTCCAGGCCCCGTCGACCGCGGCCGCGACCTCCTCGGCGGAGGGCGTCCGCCCGGGTTCGCGCGCGTCGGTGTCCACGAGCAGCACGGGCCCGGGCGCGGCCCCCTCCTCGGGGGCGCGCAGCACCCACAGCTGCAGCGGCACGGCGTAGTGGGCCGCGAACCCCGGCGGCAGCGAGACCACCGCGCCGAAGGCGCCCGCGCGCAGCAGGGAGCGGCGGATGCGCCGTCCCGACGGGCGCTGCGCGGCCCCCGGCGGCATGAGCACCACCGCCGAGCCGCCGGGGCGCAGCAGCGACAGGCAGTGCTGCACCCAGGCCAGGTCGGACTCGAGGCGGGGCGGCGCCCCGTACCTCCACCGCGGGTCCTCGGCGAGCTCCTCGGCCCCCCAGTTGCGCTCGCCGAACGGCGGCGCGCACAGGACGGTGTCGGCGCCCTCCCCACCGAAGGCGGGGGAGCGCAGGGCGTCGGCCACCCGCAGGTCCGCCTCCGGCGTCAGGGCGTCGGCGAAGGCCAGCCGCAGCGCGGCCGACCACACCGAGGCCCCCTCGCGGTCCTGCCCGCGCAGGGCGCGCCGCCCGGCGCGCGCGGCGGCCAGCAGCAGTTCGCCCCGTCCGCAGGCGGGGTCGGCCACCACCGCGCCGTCCCCGGCCAGGCGCACCATGAGGTCGGCCAGTTCGGGCGGGACCGTGTGCGAGCCGGAGGGGGAGCGCTGGTCCAGTCGGCCCAGCAGGCGCCCGAAGGAGGACCGCGCCCCGCCGTCGCCCGCGGCGCGCACGGCCGCGTCGACCAGCACCCCGGCCCTCCCGGCGGGCACCCCCTCGGGAGGGCGGGCGGCCAGGGCGTCCAGTCCGGCGCGTTCCAGGCGTTCGGCGAAGGAGAGCCGGGCCCGTTCCAGCAGCGCGGCCGGGTCGGTGCCGGTCTCCGCCGCGGCGGGTTCGGCGTCCAGGTACAGCAGCAGCACCCCGGCCCAGACCAGCGCCGCCTCGGCGGGCACCAGGGAGCGCAGGGAGTCCAGCGCCTGCCACAGCCGCTGGTCGGGGTCCACGCCCGGGACCTGGCGGTGCGCGGCCAGCCACTCCTCCACCTGGGCCAGGTCGAACCGGGGGCTGCGGTCGGTGCCGCCGACCGGCTGGGGGAAGTCCTCGTGGCGGCGCCGCCAGTTGCTCACCGCGGTGGGCTTGACCCCCGCGATCCTGGCGATGTCCGCCGAGCTCACCCGCACGTCACCGGTGCCCATGGACCCCATCCCGTCTGTGACCACAGCTGACAGGTCATGACTATACACAGCCGGTTCGGTGAACGCTGTGCGTGCCCTGACCGCCCACTATAAGGATTTGGTTGGGTTCCTTCACACCTCGGGGGTGTGCACGGAGGTTCCGGGGGTAGCCGTTCCATTACCGGACAAGCGGTGCGCAGGGGTGCGAAAGGGGAGGGGCACGGATGCTGGAATGGTGGGAGTTCGCACTCCGACTCGGCTGCGCCTTCGGGCTGGGCTGCCTGGTGGGGGTCGAGCGCCAGTGGCGGGCGCGCATGGCGGGGCTGCGGACCAACGCGCTCGTCTCCGTGGGGTCGGCGCTGTTCGTGCTCCTGGCCGCCAACACCGTGGACGAGGTCAGCCCGACCCGTGTCGCGGCCCAGGTGGTCTCCGGCATCGGTTTCCTCGGCGCGGGCGTCATCCTGCGCGACGGCATCAACGTGCGCGGCATCAACACCGCCGCCACCATCTGGTGCGCCTCGGCCGTGGGAGTCCTGGCGGGCAGCGGTATATACGTGGGCGCGGCGATGGGCGCGGTCACGGTGGTGGCCGCCAACGTCCTGCTGCGCCCGGTGGCCCGTCGGCTCCAGAAGCACAACTCCGCCTCCCACGAGGTCGGGACGGTCTACCGGATCCACGTGGTGTGCAGCGACTCCCAGGACGCCCACGTACGGGCCCTGCTGCTCCAGGCGCTGTCCGACACCGACTTCAGCCTGCGCTCCGTGGAGAGCGGCCACCTGACCGAGGACCCCGACTCGGTGTCGGTGCGCGCCGACATCGTCGTCAGCGGGCGCCAGGACGACACGCTCGAACAGGTGGTGCGCAGGCTCAGCCTGGAACCGGAGGTGTCCTCGGTGCACTGGCGTGAAATGGAGGAGGAGGCCAGCTAGGGGCGCTCCTCCACCGGGGCCTCCTCGCGCGGGCCGATCCCGACCGGGCCCGCGGTCCCGCCCCCGTCGTGCGCGGCCCGGGGGAAGAGCCGCATCCGGACCAGGAGTTCCACCCTCTGGGCCGGTGCCCCGCCCTCCTCCTCCCGCCGGTACGCGGCCGCACGGACGACCGCGGCGAGGCACCGCCGTGGCGCCCCGCACCCGCCGGCGCCGTGAGCGCCGGAAACGGGTGCCGGCGGCCCCTAGGCTGGGAGCCATGACCGACCACGGCCCCGACACCGCCAGCACCGACGCCTTCCCGGGGACCGACCCCGGGGACCTGGACGAGCTCCTCCGGGGGGCCGCCTCCCGTGCCGGGGGCGGCGAGCGGACCCGCCGCGCGCTGGAGGACATGCGCGAGGACCCGCCCACACCGCTGGAGGGCCAGTACGCCTCCGTCGAACTGGTCAAGCTCCTGGGCGAGAGCCGGGACGAGGGGGACGCGGCCGAGGCGGAGCGGATCGCCGCCGAACTCCTGCGCCCCGGCCGGCTGGACGAGGGGCCCGCCCAGCTGCTCGGTGAGCACTTCCAGGCGCTGGAGCGCTGGGACGAGGCGCTGCACTGCTACAACATCGCCGCCCGGAGGCTGGTCGCCGCGCCGCCCGCCGAACTCGCCGAGGAGGAGGACTTGGCCCTGGCGCCGCTGGTCAGTCGCCTGCTGGCCCGGATGCGGCTGGGCATGGCGCACGACGAGCACGACGAGGTGGCCCTGGGCGTGGCCCGTCGCCAGGTCGAGGCCCTGGCGGACCTCTCCCGCACCGGCCAGGACCGCCCGGAGACGGACGTGGCGGCGTTCTGCTCCCGGGAGTCCTTCGAGGGGGCCCGCGCCGGGGGAGTCCTGTCCGGGGGCGCCGCCGAGGAGGGCGCCGACGCCTACTGCCGCGCCGCCGAGCGGGCCCTGCGCGAGCGGGCCCGCCTCAACCCCCGGGCCTCGCGGGCCGTGGTGCTGTACGACCTCGATGAGGTCACCGCCTTCGCCGAGCGCTCCGGCCTGGACCCGGCGGACGAGGCCACCACCACCGCGTGGGCGCGGCGGGAGCTCGCCCCGGACGACCCCCGGATCCGGGCCTGGCCGCCCGCCCGCAACGAGGCCTGTTGGTGCGCCTCGGGCCGCAAGTACAAGAAGTGCTGCGGCTCGCCCGCCAACCGCTGACCAGGGCGGTTCCGCCTGGAGGGTTCGGGCCGATCCCCGGTGGCCGGAAGCTGTATCAGCGTCTCGGCCAAACTCAGCACCGTCGTCCCCCCGGTACATCGGATCGCGGTGACGGAACGGGTGTGCCAGGTCCTGTCCGCGGTAGGCAGGGCCGGTGCCGTCGGGCACTGGGCTCCCGGAGACCTGGAGATCGGACACAAGCGATGGAGAGTGTTCTTCTCCTAGGGCGTGCCTTGCGCTGTGGCACCCCGCGCGGGCTCCGCCTTTCATGGGAAGGAACCGCCACTCGGGTCCGCCCCGCGGTGAGGGGACGGGATGGAGCGGTTCCCGTTCGCGCTCATGGTCATCACGTTCCCGTGGGTTCCGGTGAGAGTTCAGCTTGGTCGGGGACCCTTCACGTCGACTTGTCCCCAGGGCCCTGACCCGGCGGCGTAGGGCGTCGGGGACACCCGTGTCGATGGGGAGGGGATCCGAGAACGCGGTCGGCACCCCTCTCCGACTCCGGCGGACACCTCCGTAGCCGACCGTGTCGGCGGCGACGACGGGCAGAGCATCCGAACGGGACAGCGCATGGTGGGCGGGCGCACCGCCGACGAACCACTGACAGAACTTGCGTGGGACGCCTCGGACCCCTTGCACCGCGGGTTCCGGGAACACGGCCGTTCCCGGAACCCGGCGTCCTCAGCCCAGTAGAGCCTCCAGAGCGCCCAACGCCGCGTCACGGCGCAGCCGGTCGTGGAAGTTCTGGTTGCGGTAGTTGCGCAGACAGCTGTAGCAGGACGTCTCCACCCCGCAGTCGCACCTGTCCACCCGCGCGTGGGCGGCCTCCAGCACACGCGGGAAGCTCGCGGCGATCCTGGCCGGTCCGCCCGCGCCACCGGGGACGGTGTCGAACAGCACCGGGTTCATCGTTCCCCCCAGACGCCGGAACAGCGTGCCGTCGATGTCGTCGCGACTGATGTCCAGCGCGGAGGAGGCCCCCTCCAACAGTGCGAACAGCAGCGAGTAGCGGACCGGATCGCTGACGCGCCCCATGTCCAGGGCACCACCGAAGGAGACCTCCATGATGTCGGTCTCGTAGCGGTGGGCCAGGGACAGGCGGCGTACCGTCCCCTCACAGTCGGTGCCCTTGAGGGGGTGGGGGTGCTTTCGGGGCTTCCTGCCCTCGGTCACCCCCTGGCCCCAGCCGCAACGGTCGCAGATGAGGTACCCGAGCCCGCTCGGCCCGTCGGAGACGGCCACCAGCTCCCCCCGGCTGCCCGCCTGGCACAGCACGGTACCGCCGGGGAGTTCGTGGGGGTGGTCCTCGGGCTCGGCGGCCAGGTTCACGACGTGGGTGAACCCGTGCCAGGAGATCTTGGGCGGTACCGCTCCGGCGGGTTCGACCTTGGTACTGGCGACGAACCCGAACTGGGGGATGCGGTACTGGGTGGGTGTCCCCTTGTAGGCGGTCGAGCAGGACGGGCACACCGGCGGCAGCTCGTCACGGGACTCCGCGTAGTGGCCGCACCCCTCGCACACCCGGTAGTAGTTGCCCAGCAGCTCCTTGCCGGGCAGGCGGTACACCCCGGCCGAAGTCCACCGTTTGCCGCCGGCCACGACCGAGCTGCCGGGGGCGTACTCGTAGATCGCCGAGGACAGGTCCCGGGCCAGTTCCAAGCTGCGCCCGACCGTCTCACCGGAGTGGTGGGTGCGCAGCTCAACGGTGTCGATGGGAAACCCGTACTTGGGCAGGACGTTGCGGGTGGCGAGGAAACCCAGCAGGGAGCGTCCGGTGACGGTGTTGATGGTGCGTTCGAAACGCGCGGCCAGAGGGCTGTTGCGGGCCTGGAAGGCCTCCAGGCGCCGCTGCTCGAAATCCTCGACGTCGGCCGTGACCTCAGCGCCCAGCGCGCGCAGCATCTCGCACAGCCGCTCCACCCAGTCCCCGCCCTTCAGGTCCAGCCGCCGGGCGACCTCGTCTGGCAGGATGCGCTCTAGAGCTGTTGAGACCTCGCCGGGGACCGGGGAGAGGAAGTCGGCGACCCTGGTGTAGGGCGCGGGCGAGCCCTCCCGACCAGAGCGGAAGAACTCGCCCACGGTGCCCCACGACTCCCCGGTCTCCCGGTACCAGTACCGGAAGAACGCGGCCAGTGCCACCGAGTGCGCGTGCCTGCGGTCGATGCGCTCGTTGGCCAGCGGTACGTAGGGAGCGCGGACCTCCCCGGCGATCATCTTCTCCGGTTCCTGGTAGCGGAACATGTCGTGGGAACGCCGCTGGGCGTAGGTGACCACCAGTGCGGCCGAGTCCGCGCGGCGCCCGGCACGCCCCGCGCGTTGCACGTAGTTGGCGGTGGTCGGCGGCATGTTGCGCATGAACACCGACTGCAGTTCGCCCACGTCCACGCCCAACTCGAAGGTGGTGGAGCAGGACAGGGCGTTGATCCTGCCCTTGACGAAGTCCTGCTGGATCTCGGCGGCCCGCTCACTCGACCACTGGGCGGTGTGCTCCTCCGCGGCCAGGGTGACCGGGTTCAGGTTGCGGTACAGCTGCCGGTAGTGGTCCTCGTCCTTGTCGGGGTCGGGTACCTCGTAGGGCACGAGGGTCCCCGTGCAGTTGAGGGTGGGGCACACGCCGCGCACGGACACCGGGTGCAGCCGTCGGCACCCGTCACACTGGTAGGGGGCTGAGCCGGGACCGACCAGGGTGAGGGTCAGGTCGCGGTGGCCGACCTGGTGGACGGTGCCCAGGCCCCGCTCACGGGAGGAGACCAGCCAGCCGTCCTCGTCCTTGGTCAGCGTCTTCCAGACCGACTCCAGAACCGTGGCGGGATCGGCCTCCACCTCCAGGTGTTCCAGCAGCCTGCGCACGTAGTTGAGCCTGCGGTTGTCCCCCTGGGTGGGCAGCCAGCTCAGTACCCTGCGGGCCCGGTCGCTGCCGTTGAGCCGGGCGAAGATGGGACCGCGCCGGGGCGCGAACACCTCGTCGTCGGCGGCCACCCCCTCGGGCATGGTCAGCGCCCCCTGCTGGCGCAGGGTCCGCACCAGCTCGCCGAACAGGTCCCACACCTCGTCCTCGGAGAGCCCCAGGCGCTGGGTGAACGCCGGCGGGATCCGCGTGCCCCCGGGCCGCAGCAGGCCCACCCGCAGCAGACCCCGCCCCTCCAGGGACTGGCGGTCGTCGGTGGTGACCATATCGCTCAGGACCCAGGGGGCGACCCTGGTGACCCGCTCGCGCTTGGAGGCCCTGCGATCGAAGAACCCGGCGCGCTTGGCCGTCCTGGCGGTGGCGTCGACGAGGTCCTCCACCCCGATGTGCTCGTCCGGGTCGGGGTCGTGGATGTCGGTCATCGCCTCCAGGATCAGCCTGCGCCGCTGGAACACCTCGTAGCTGCCCCGCAGGTAGGGCGCGAAGAAGGCCGCGGACTGGCGGCTGTCGCTGAAGGTCAGCAGTTTGCGTCCGCCGCCGGGGCGGTCGGCGGCCTCCTCGTCGGGGTCCTCGGGCAGCGCCTGGTAGAGCGCGGTGGCCACGACCGCGGCGGCCGCGTCGTTGCCGCTCTGGAAGCGGCGCAGGGTCTCGGCGCCGCGCGCACCGCACCGCAGGCAGGGTGCGGTGTCGGGGTTGCGGCTCTTGCTCCGGATCACCCGGACCGGGCGCACCGACCGGCCCCGGCACGTCACCGCGCAGGAGCCGTCGGCGGTGTCGGAGACCGTGCCGCAGCCGGTGCACAGGAAGCGCGGTTCGGCCCGGTGGTCGCCGGGGTCCTCCAGGGTGTCGTCGTCATCGTCCACCGTGGTGGGAGCGGTGCCCAGGTAGAACCACTCGGCGGGGTCCTTGGGGGAGCGCTGGGGGACCAGGCGCCGCCCCCGGCCGTCGTGGATCTGGGTTCCCACGGCGTAGACGTCACCGCAGCGCTTGCACGCGCCCAGCTCGAAGGCGGGGGCCGCGCAGGTCTCGCACTCCTCGTGCCGGGCCAGGGAGACGTGCGGCCCCTGTTCGCCCAAGCAGGTGAAGGCCCCGTCGGTGGCCCGCGTGAACAGGTGGTAACGGGCCGACAGGAGCGGGTTGCCGTGCTCGTCCCGCACTCTGCTGCCCAGGGACACCAGTGAGGCCAGGGCCCGCACCCGTTCGGCCGGGGTCCGCGTCCCCTGGCCCTCCCCGGGGTCGGGGACCGCGCTGAAGAGCTCCTCGGCCAGTTCCTCCAGGGGGCGGGGGCCGCCGCTGGCCATGAGTACGCGCAGGTACTGGACCCGCCGCTCCCCGGCCAGGAGCGCGGCGGCGTCCGCGCCGCCGACCACGTGGCGCCTGGCCGCGGTGACCAGGGCCCGCTCCGGGTCCTCGACCTCGGCCAGGGCCCGGTACTCCAGGGCGGGCAGCGGGCCCCACGTGCTCTCGGTGACCGTGTCGCGCCGGGTGGCGCTCACCAGGTCCTGCCGGTCGGGGTCGGCGTCGTCCCACTCGAAACGGGCGTGGAACAGCTTCGAAGCGAAGTCCATGACCTTGTGCGGGTCATCGCCGACGGTGGCGCTGGTGGCGATGCACCGCAGTTCGCGGCCGGGGGCGACCCGTTCGCGCAGGCGCCGCAGCAGCATGGCCAGCTCCGCGGCCTTGGCCCCGTCGTAGACGTGCGCCTCGTCCAGGGCGATGAACCGCCACTGCCCGGCGTGCTCGCCCTCGAACAGGTCCAGGTCGGCGGGGCGGAGCAGCAGGTACTCGAGCATCGCGTAGTTGGTCAGCAGCAGGTGCGGCGGGTTCTGGCGCATCCGCTCCCGGCTCAACAGCTCGTTGGGCAGCACCGGCTCCCCGTGGTGCAGGGACTCGAAGGCCTCCCGGGCCCTGAGTTCGCTCTCCTTGGTCTCTCCCGTGTAGCGGCCGAAGGTGATGTGCGGACTGTTGGCCAACAGCTGCCGCAACCGCTTGAGCTGGTCGTTGGCCAGCGCGTTCATGGGGTAGAGCAGCAGGGCCCGCACGCCCGGACCGAGTTCGCCCCGCTCGTGCTGGCGCTCCAGCTCGTTGAGGACGGGTACCAGGAAGCTCTCGGTCTTGCCCGAGCCGGTACCCGTGGCCACCACCAGGTTGCGTCCCGCCCGGGCCTTGCGGATCGCCTCCTCCTGGTGCTGGTACAGGGGCCGGGTCAGGTCGATGTCGGGTCCGCTCGGTGCGAGGAAGCCGGGTGAGAGGACCCCCTCCCGGACCAGCTCCTCGGGGGTGCGGCCCGTCTCGTAGGGCGGGGTGGCCTCCAGAAGGGGGCCCTTGCTCAACAGCGCGCTGGAGGAGATCCGCTCGTCGAGCGCCGAGGCCAGTACGGGGTCGCGTACCGGGAGCAGCGAGCGCAGGTAGCGCCGGTAGGTGGCGCTGATCTGGGCGCTGACGTCGATCGGGTCGAGCTGGGAGGTCACGTCTGCTCCTCGTGGTCGGGGGTGCGCTCGGCACCGGAGAGGGTGAGTTCGGCCAGGACGATGTCGGTGGCGACCAGGTCGGGTGCGGCCTCGGCCAGCGCGGTCCACGTCCTGCGCTGCGCCTGGGCGAGGGAGGCGAACAGGGGGAAGCCCCGGGCGGCCAGGCGCGCGGTGACCGCCATGGCCAGGGACACCGCGGGCAGGTTGAGCCACGGCCGCGCGTCGGGGGTGTGGCGCGATCCGACCAGTGCCGTCGCGGCGTGCTGGTGGTGAGGGCGCAACCGGGTGAGCGAGCGCAGGACCGGGTGGACGATGTCGGCTCCGTGCTTGCGGACCAGGCGCAGGCGCGCGGAGTCGCGGATGGTGAACAGGCCCATGGCCGCGTTGCTCCGCGAGTCCCCGTCCAGCAGGGCCCGGGGTACGACCCGGGCGGCCTGCCACAGCGCCTCGAACCGCTCCGGGGACAGAGCGGTCATGCTCTCGGTGGCGGCGTCGAACCGCCCCGTGCCGTGGGCGGGGTCGCGTCCGCCCTCCTCCAGGATCCTCCTGGCGGTGTGCCCGCAGCGCTGCTCCATCTGCTCCAGGAAGTCGGCGTGCCCGCTCTCGGGGGCGTCCAGGTCGCAGCGGGCCAGCACGTGGCCGCCCGCCAGGCAGGCGGCCACGGGCAGGCGGCTCCACAGGCCGGCCGCCCAGGCGGGGTCGGGGCGTTCTCCGAGCGGCGCGGCGACCACACCGGAGGAGACCAGGGTGGACACGCTCCGCTGGGGGGACAGGTCCGCGTCCGGGTGGGCCACCAGGGCCTCCAGGGGGCGGGCGGCCAGTGCCCGGCGGGCCCCGACCACGGTGTGCTCCGCCAGGTCCGATGCGCGCAGTCGGTCCGCCACCCCCAGCATTCGCCAGAGCCGGACGGCGTTGGCCCCGCCCTCCCGCGCCGCCTCGGACAGGTCCCCGGCGGCGAGGGCCCGGCACAGCGCCTCCTCCGGTTCGTCGGTGCCGTGCGGGCGGCCGGGCACGGAGCAGCTCAGCAGGTTGGGCGTGCCGGCGTCGGGCCACCGGGGCCAGTCGGTCACCGCCCACGGGTCCTCCACGGCCACGACCACGAGCAGCGGCCCTCCGACGCGCCCGTCCTCCGGCAGCGCGATCCGTCCCTCGGCGGTGACGGGGAACACCTCGGGCCCGCGCCAGGGGGCGTGCTGGGTGTACACGGCCGCGCTCACGTCCGCCGCGCCGACGAACCCCTCCAGGAGGAGATCCCCGCCCTGGTGGCGGACACCGGTGGCCAGACGGCGCGGTCGGACGGACGCCAGGGGCACGACCCGGGCGGCGTAGCCCACCACCAGCTCCAGGCTCGGATGCGCGGTGGCGGTGTCGGTGACCTGGGCCAGGGGATAGCGCACGGTGTTCCCCGGCGTGTCCTTGCGGGCCCGCACCCACTGGAGGGGCCGCACGCCCTCACGTACGCACAGATCGCCCAGCAGACCCGGATCGTCTCCCTCGGGGAGGCGGACCAGCAGGTCCCCGGCCTCGCCCACCGCCTCGGTGTCCAGGCGCAGCGGCTCGGCGCTCCAGCGGGGGGTGTGCCCCCCGGTGGACAGCACACGCAGGTGCGGGGGGCGGATGGTGACGGGCAGTTGCGCGGTGCCCGTGCTGAGGGTGGCCGCCCGGGAGGTCTGGTCGTGGTCGAACCCGTGCACGGCCGGTTCGGCGCGCAGCCCCTCGGGGGCGGTCAGCTCCGAGCGCCCCGGGGCCAGCCCTCCCCGCCGCAGGATCCGGACACCGGGCTCGTGTGTGGCGGTCAGACCCTCGGCCACGGCCACCTGGAGCTGGGTGCCCCGGCCCAGGGGCCCGCGGACCCGTACCGTGAAGGAGCCCAGCACAGGTGAGGGGAGCCCGTCGAAGGGGTGCACGCGGTCACCCCCCGTCCCGGTGGCGCGGGCCAGGACGCGGCCGCTGTCGGCGAAGAGCACGTCCACGTCCCAGGCCACCGCCGAGCCGGTGTCCTCGGGCAACAGGACCGCGGGGGGACGCGCGTGCACCGGAGCGCCGTACACGGTGGTGACTCCGGGCACGGGATCGGACAGCTCCACCTCGGGGCGGGCGCGTCCCTGGATCCGGTGGACGCGGCCTCCCTCCAGGCCGAGCCAGGAACCGCGCTCGGTGTGCAGCCGGACCAGTTCCCAGCCCCGCCAGCCGTAGGGGGCCTCACCGGTCTCGGCGACACGGACGTCGCCGGAGCGGGCCAGCGTCCGCTCCCCCGGGTACAGCGCCCAAACCGAGCCCGGCGGCAGGGCCAGGTCTGTGCTGACCAGTGCGCCGTCCTCGGTGAAGAGCAGCAGCGGATCGTCGGGGTCGACCAGGGTGAGCCGGTGCCAGGCGTCGGTGCGGTGCGGGGCGACCGACACGCTCCGGGTGGGCCGCGGCAGGGTGAACACGGTCCGCTCACCGCCTGTCCAGCGCTGCCGGACGCTGTGGCTGTCCTCGTCGGTGACGATGTTCCAGCGCACGTCGTCCCCGTACTCGTCGGCGGGGAGCTGGACGTGGACACCGTGCACGTAGGGGTCCAGCCCCAGGCTGGGGCGCAGGGACCGGCGCCGTGCCGACGCGGACCGGTTCCAGGCGGGCAGCGCGCCCCGGGCCCCGGCTTCCTCCAGGGCCCGTACGGCGGGTGCGCGGAAGCGCTCGGGCAGACCGGCCTCCCGGCAGGTCGCGTCGGCGTCGTCCTGGAGGAGTTCGAGCAGGTGCATGCAGCGCTCGATGGTCTCCAGGGCGTAGTCCCGACCCGAGGACAGGAACCGCTGCGCGGGCTTGTCCAGGTCCCTGAGCCGGAACTGCCCGCCCAGGGCCCACTGGTGCAGTCCGTGGGCGTCCAGGCCCGGGTCGGCGTGCACCCGGTGCAGGATGAGGTCGAACAGGTCCTTCAGGCAGTAGGTGGGGATCCCCGAGTGCATGACCATGGGACCCACGTACCGGTACTGGGTGTCGTCGGTGAAGGGCTCCAACCCCAGCACGTCCAGGGAGCGCAGGAACCCGTTGCCCCATTCGGCGTTGGCCTGGCGCGGGCGGGGCACTCCGGTGTGCTTCCACAGGTCGGGCCACAGCTTGCCGCCGGAGTAGTGGGCCGTGGCGATGCCGACCGTGACGGCCGCCGTGCACGCGGGCCAGCGGTGCAGCCGGGGTTCCATCCCCGCGTTGAGCCGGGCGGTGAAGACCTTCCCCAGGGCGAGGGCGGCCTGCCTCAGTTCCTTCGGGCTGATGGCCGCCTCGGAGACCAGGGACACGCCGTCCAGGCGCGGCCGCCATTCGGACTCGCGGACGTCGAGGAGTTGGTCGGCGGTGACCTTCCGGGGGGCCTGCCGGAGGGGCTTCTCTTCGAAGGGCAGCGGCACGGGCATGGACATGGCCGGCTCCAGGGGGGTGTGTCGTCGACACGGCGTAGTCTCACCGATGACATCAACATAGAGACCGGCTGAAAACATTGTCAACTCTAGATTCTCGTGGTGTATTGTTCTCGACCGAGAGAGAGGAGGCGCTCCATGGCCCAGGGCACAGGCGTCACCGCGGCCGACATCGCGCGTATCGCCCAGGTGAGTCGGACCACGGTCAGCAACTGGCGCCGACGCCACGAGGACTTCCCGCGACCGGTGGGCGGAGCGGGCAACCGGGCGCTGTTCGACCGCACCCAGGTGGAGGCGTGGCTCGCCCGGGGCGGGCGCCTGCCCGAACGCGCACCGCACGAACTGGTCTGGGAACAGGTGCGCGCCGCCGCCGGTGAGGGCGCGGACCCGGCGGAGGTGGTCGCCGACGCGCAGGAGTTCCTCCTCGACCTCTCCCGGGGCGGTGCCGAGGCCGCCGGAACCGCGGGGAAGAGACTGACCGCCCGCCCAGGAGGAGACGAGCTGGCCCGAGCACTGCGCGAGGCGGCCACGACCCCCGAACGGGCGCGGGAGTTCTCCGACCACCTGCATGACGCCTACGTGGACTCGCTGGGCGGCAAGGCGCACATCACGCCCGGGTCACTGGCCGACCTCATGGCCGCGCTGGCCGGGGTGGGTGGGGGTGAGGTGCTCGACCCCGCTTGCGGCGGAGGCACCCTGCTCCGCGCCGCCGCGGACGCGGGCGCCACGGGACTGCACGGTCAGGAGACCGCGGCCGCCACCGCGCGCCTGGCCCGGGCGCGGCTGGGGCTGCACACAGGGCACGGAGACGGGAACGTGTCCGCACAGGTCACCGGGGGCGACTCCCTGACCGGTGACGCCTTCCCCGGCCGCCGCTTCGACGCGGTGCTGTGCAACCCCCCGTTCAACCAGCGCGACTGGGGCGCGGACCAGCTCGCCTACGACGAGCGCTGGGCCTACGGCGTACCGCCCCGGTCGGAGTCCGAACTGGCTTGGGTGCAGCACTGCCTCGCCCACACCCGCCCCGGAGGCCTGGCCGTGCTGCTCATGCCGCCGGCCGCGGCCTCGCGTCCCTCCGGGCGCCGCATCCGCAGGGAACTGCTGCGCCGCGGCGCGCTGCGGGCGGTCCTCGCCCTTCCCGTGGGCGCCGCGGCCCCCGTGCACGTCGGACTCCAGGTGTGGGTCCTGCACCAGCCCGACCCCGCGTCGGCGGTGGAGCCCCGGATCCTGTTCGTCGACACCGCGGCCGGCACGGAGGAGGAGGCCGAGGACGGCGAGCGCCGACCGGTCGACTGGGAGGGGTTGCGCCGGTCCGTCACGCGGGTCTGGCGGGACTTCCTCGGCGCGCCGGCCGAGGTCGCCGACCAGCCCGGTTTCTGCCGGGCGGTGCCCGCGATCGAGCTGCTGGACGACAGTGTGGACCTGACCCCGCACCGCCACCTGCCCGTGGCCGCGCCCGAGATGAGCGGGAGGGAGGCGGGCCAGTGGTCGGGACGGGCCCGGCGAAGACTCCTGCGCGTCCTGGAGGACACCCGCGCGTCCGTGCCCGGACACGGCTGGGCCGGGCGGGAGGCCGCCGGATGGCGGATGACCACCGTCGCCGACCTCGCGCGCTCCGGCGCCCTGACCCTGTACCGGGCCCCCTCGTCCGGAACCGCGTCCCCTCCCGGGGAGGAGGAGAGCGGCCCGGGAGGCCTTCGCGTACTGACCCTGGCCGACGTCCTCGGCGGACGCACCCCCAGCGGCCGCCCGGACGCGCTCGACGGCACGGCGGAGCCGGAGGAGCGGGTACGGGTTCGGCCCGGCGACGTGGTCGTGCCCTCCTCCCTGGCCCGCCGGGGCCCGTACCGGGCCCGGGTCGCGGGTGAGGAGGAGTCCGGAGCTCTGCTGGGCGCGAACCTGCACCTGCTCCGGCCGGACCCGGCGCACGTCGACCCCTGGTTCCTGGCGGGGTTCCTGGAGGACGAGGACAACCTGCGCCGGGCCGGGCTCGGCTCCACCATCGTCCGGGTGGACCTGCGCAAGCTCAGTGTGCCGCTGCTCTCCCTGGCCGAGCAGCGGCGCTACGGCGCGGCCTTCCGGGAGATCCACGAGTTCCGCGTCCACCTGGACCGGGTCAGCGCGGCCGCCGGGGAGCTGGGGGAGCACCTGTCCAGCGGCCTGCGCGCCGGGCTGCTGGCGCCGCCGCCCCCGTCGGGCCCGGGAGGGGCCGAGCAGGCCGAACGGTCCCCGGACACACCGGACATCAGACAGACTTGACGCACACCCCGGCGCCCCCACACTCGCATACCCCTTTTCGGAAGGACCCCGGTGAACTCGAGTACCCACCAGGAGCTGGCCAACTTCATCTGGTCCGTCGCGGACCTGCTCCGCGGTGACTACAAGCAGTCCGAGTACGGCAAGGTGATCCTGCCGTTCGTCGTGCTGCGTCGGCTGGACTGCGTCCTGGAGCCGACCAAGCAGGCGGTCCGGGAGGCGCACGAGAAGTTCAGGGGCAAGCCCGTGCACGACACCTTCGTGCTCCGGGCGTCGGGCCACAGCTTCTACAACACCAGTCCGCTGACGCTGAAGCGCATCGCCGACGACGCCTCCCAGGCGGCCAACAACCTCACGCACTTCGTCAACGCCTTCTCCGAGAACGCCCGCGAGGTGCTGGAGAAGTACGACTTCCTCGCGCAGATCCGGCGGCTCGACGAGGCGGGCCTGCTGTACCAGGTGGTGGGCAGGTTCGCGGACCTGGACCTGGGGCCGGAGCGGGTCTCCAACATGCAGATGGGCTACGTCTTCGAGGAGCTCATCCGCCGCTTCTCCGAGATCTCCAACGAGACCGCCGGTGAGCACTTCACCCCCCGCGAGGTCATCCGGCTCATGACCGAGCTCCTCCTCGCCCCGGACAAGGACAGCCTGCGCGGCCCCGGGGTCGTCCGCGAGGTCCTGGACCCGGCGTGCGGCACCGGCGGCATGCTCACCGAGGTGCACGACTACATCCTCGGCCTCAACCCGGACGCCACCGTCGCGATGTCCGGCCAGGAGCTCAACGGTGAGTCGTGGGCGATCAGCCGGTCCGACCTGATGATCAAGGGCCAGAACCCCAAGAACATCAAGTTCGGCAACTCCTTCAACAACGACCAGCACCGGGGGAGCACGTTCGACTACATGCTCGCCAACCCGCCGTTCGGGGTGGAGTGGAAGAAGGTCAAGGACGACGTGGAGGCCGAGCACCAGCTCGGCAGGCTGGGTCGCTTCGAGGCCGGGCTGCCCCGGATCAACGACGGTTCGCTGTTGTTCCTCCAGCACATGATCTCGAAGATGAAGCCCTACGAGCCGGGGAACATCGAGAAGCCCGGCAGCCGCCTGGCGATCGTCTTCAACGGATCCCCGCTGTTCACCGGGGGAGCGGGGTCCGGTGAGTCGGAGATCCGCCGGTGGATCCTGGAGAACGACTGGCTGGAGGCGATCGTCGCCCTGCCCGACCAGCTGTTCTACAACACGGGGATATCCACCTACTTCTGGATCCTCACCAACCGCAAGGACAGCGCCCACAAGGGCAAGGTCATGCTCGTCGACGCCCGGGAGCACTGGGCCAAGATGCGCAAGTCCCTGGGCGACAAGCGCAAGTACATCACCGACGAGCAGATCGGTGAGCTGTCTCGGCTGTACCTGGACGCGCAGGGCGTGGCCGCCGACCCCGAGCACCCCCTGCACGGCAAGGTGAAGGTCTTCGCCAACGAGGACTTCGGGTACCAGCGCATCACCGTGGAGCGCCCGTTGAAGCTGCGCTTCGAGGTCACCGAGGACGCCCTGGCCGAGCTGAGCGCCGTGCTGGACAAGGGCAGGGCCACCGCCAAGTACGAGCAGAAGGCCGAGCTGGTGGAGACGCTCCGGTCGCTGGTCGGTGTCGGACCCTCCTTCAAGAAGACCGAGTTCGCCGACCGGATCCAGGTGGCGTTGGCGGAGGCGGGCGTGAGCAAACCGCCCACGGCCGTGATGAAGGCGGTCTGGTCCGTGGTGTCGGTGCGCGACCCCGAGGGCGAGGTTCAGAGGAAGAAGGGCGAGCCGGAGCCGGACCCAGAACTGCGCGACTTCGAGAACATCCCGCTGGGCGAGGACATCGAGGCCTACATGGAGCGGGAGGTCCTGCCGCACGTCGCGGACGCCTGGGTGGATCACTCGAAGACGAGGATCGGCTACGAGATCCCCTTCACGCGGTACTTCTACGTGTACACGCCTCCCCGGCCGTTGGAGGAGATCGATGCCGAGCTCAAGCAGCTTGAGGGCGAGATCCAGCGACTCCTGGGAGAGGCGACCAAGTGAATAAAGTTCCCCTTAAAAGGGTTGCTCGTATTATTGCGGGGCAATCTCCGAAGTCTGAGGATGTAACACCACTCACTGCTGGCATTCCATTTCTTCAGGGGAATGCTGAATTTGGCCCTGAGAATCCGAAGCCAAAATTTGAATGCAACCTTGCCAGTAAGTACTGTGATACTGGCGATATTCTACTTTCAGTGAGGGCTCCTGTTGGTGCTGTAAATATTGCTGATCGCCGTTATGCAGTAGGTCGTGGAGTTTGTGCAATTCGCGCAGAGTCTGTTGACCAAAGGTATCTTTGGTGGTGGCTTAATGGACAGAGTGAAATTTTGAATTCTGTTGCCACTGGTTCAACGTATTCGGCAGTGACTGCTGAACAGGTTGGCGCTATAGAAGTTCCCGCCATGGGGCTTGGGGAGCAGCGGCGTATAGCTGACTTCCTTGATGCTGAAGTGGGTCTCGTAGAGGCTGCTGGTTGGAAAAGAAGGGAAGTTTCTGTTCTTGCTCGTCAGAGGCATCGAGCCTTGATTGACATGGAAATAGTCAAGCTCTCTGAAAAATTTGGTGATCGTCTACTCAGGCGCTCCATTGTTGGCATGGAGCAAGGATTCAGTCCGCTGTGTGACAATTATCCTGCGTCTGAGGGTGAATGGGGAGTGCTTAAGGTTAGTTCTGTTAAGCTCGGCGTCTTTACTGAAGAGGAAAACAAGCACTACCCAGAGGGCGACGCAAGTATGTCGCGGTATGAAGTTAAGGAGGGGGATTTGTTGGTCACTCGGGCTAACACTCCTTCCTTGGTTGGGTCGGTCGCTCTCGTCCCCAGGGTGCGCGAGAAGCTTCTTATTTCTGACAAGATCTTTCGAGTGAAAACGTCGGGGAATATCGACCCTCGCTTCCTTGCCTTCGCTGCTGGTGGAAGTCGTATTCGGGGAATGTGTGCGATGGCTTCGCATGGGACTTCCCAGTCGATGGTCAATCTCAAGTCCGAGGAGATCAAGGCATGGCCGATCCCGGCGGCTCCGCTCGATGAGCAGGCGAGGGCCGCAGCCAGGTTCGAAGAGAGTCGTGTGTTCACTGACCGGTTGCGAGAACTCGCCGACCGACAGATCCAGCTTCTGGAAGAGCGTAAGCGTGCCCTGATCACCGCCGCTGTCACCGGTCAGATCGACGTCACCACCGCGCGAGGAGCTGATGTTTCGTGAGCCCCGTCTACGACGAGAGAACCTTCGAGGACAACATCGTCGCCTCCCTGCTCTCAAACGGCTGGCGACAGGGGACCCCCGCTGACTACCACGCCGAACTGGGGTTGGACACCGCCCAGCTCACCGAGTTCCTCGGGGCCACCCAGGGGGACGAGTTCGAGGAGCTCGCCGCGCGCTGCGGCGGCACGGAAGCCGCCCAGACCACCTTCACCAAGACCCTCGCCAAGCGGATCGACGAGCAGGGCACCCTCCACGTCCTGCGCAAGGGCGTCACCGTCGAAGGGGTGCGCTTCAAACTCGCCCACTTCCGGCCCTCGCACACCATCGTCGAGAACGCCCTGGACAACTACCGGCGGAACCGGCTCAGCGTCACCCGCCAGCTGCACTACGCCACCAAGGACGGCGACCGGGGCAAGTCCCTGGACCTGGTCCTGTTCGTCAACGGCCTGCCCGTCGCCACCGCCGAACTCAAGAACCCCCTCACCGGGCAGGACGTCAACGACGCCAAACGCCAGTACGCCCACGACCGCGACCCCCTCGAAACGCTCTTCGCGCGGCGCACCCTGGTCCATTTCGCCGTTGACCCCGACCTGGTCTTCCTCACCACCCGCCTCGCGGGTCCCGACACCGTCTTCCTGCCGTTCAACACCGGCTCCGAGGGCCCCGGCCGCACCGGCGGCGCGGGCAACCCCCCGCTCGCGACGGGGGCAACCGGCTACCGGACCTCCTACCTGTGGGAACAGGTCTGGCAGATCGACAACTGGCTCGACCTCCTCGAACGCTTCGTCCACGTCAAGCGGGACAAGGACTCCAGGGGCCGCAAGCGCCAGAGCGTCATCTTCCCCCGCTTCCACCAGTGGCACGCGGTGCGCACCCTCGTCGACCACGCCGCCCGCCACGGGGCGGGTAACAACTACCTCGTCATGCACTCGGCCGGGTCGGGCAAGTCCAACACGATCGCCTGGCTCTCCCACCGACTCGCCTCCCTACACACCTCCGAAGACCCCTCCCACCTGGACCCCGCCGCCGTGGAGAAGGGCCTCAAGCCCAACGAACGGGTCTTCGACAAGACCATCATCATCACCGACCGCTCCGTCCTGGACCGCCAACTCCAGGACACCGTCGGCGACTTCTCCCAGGTGGAGGGGCTGGTCGGAAAGATCGGCGGCAAGGGCGGCTCCAAGTCCGCCCAACTGGCCGAGGCGCTGTCCACCTCCACCAAGCGCATCCTTGTGGTCACCCTCCAGACCTTCCCCGCCCTCCTCGACTACCTCAAGAAGGAGCCCGTCGAGATCAAGGGCCACCGGTTCGCGATCGTCGTCGACGAGGCGCACTCCTCCCAGAGCGGAGAGGCCGCCAAGGACGTCAAGAAGGCCCTCCGGGACCTGGGCCTGGACGCGGACGACGACGAACCCGACAGCGAGCAGGAGGGGCAGGCGGAGCAGTCCACCGAGGAGGCCCTGCGCGAGTCGGCCGCCTACCGGGGCCGCAGCGCGAACCTGTCCTACTTCGCGTTCACCGCCACCCCCAAGCACAAGACCCTCAACCTGTTCGGTCGCCGCAACCGGGCCACCGGCAAGTACGAGCCCTTCCACGTCTACTCGATGCGCCAGGCCATCGACGAGGGCTTCATCCTCGACCCGCTGCGCAACTACCTCACGTACGGCGCCCAGTACAAGCTGGCCAACCTCAACGCCGAGGACCGCGAGGTGGACGCGGACAAGGCCCGGTCCGAACTCGCCCGCTTCGCCTTCCTGCACGAGTCCTCGCTGGCCCAGCACGCCGAGGTGATCGTCGAGAACTTCAACCGGGTCACCCGCGGCCAGATGGACGGCCGGGCCAAGGCCATGGTCGTCACCCGCTCCCGCGAGGCCGCGCTGCGCCTGTACCGGGCGACCGTCAGCTACCTGGAGGACAGCGGCGCCCCGGACCCGGGGGTCCTCGTCGCCTTCTCCGGGGCCCTCAAACTCACCAAGGACGACCCGGGCGTCACCGAGGCCGACGTCAACGGCTTCCCCGAGGGCGAGCTCCCACAGCGCTTCGCCTATACCGCCGCCGACGACCGGTACTCCGGCGCCCGTAGCGGCAACCGCGAGTACCGGCTGCTGATCGTCGCCGAGAAGTACCAGACCGGGTTCGACCAGCCGCTGTTGACCACCATGTTCGTGGTCAAACCCCTCAAGGGCGTGGCCGCCGTGCAGACCCTGTCCCGGCTCAACCGCACCCACCCGCGCAAGAGCCAGAGCGACCTGTTCGTCCTCGACTTCGTCAACCGGGCCGAGGACGTCAAGGAGCAGTTCAAGCCCTTCTACGAGCAGGCGGTCACCGTCGAGGCCGACCCCGACCGGCTGCACAGGGCCAAGCACCGGCTGATGCACGGGGCGAACATCCTGGTGGAGGCCGAGCTGGAGGGCTTCGCCAAGGCCTATCTCGACGTCACGGACGGCCCGCAGCCCACCGACGAACAGCTCAGGAACCACCCCGACCTCCTGCGCCACCTCAATCCCGCGGTGGAGCGCTACACGACGCTGGCCACCGCCGAGGACGAGGACGACCGCGCCGACGCCGACACCTTCCGGACCGAGCTCAACGACTACGTCACCAAGTACGCCTTCCTCGCCCAGATCATGAGCTACCCGGACACGGAGCTGGAGCGCCTGTACCTGTACGGCCGCTTCCTGCTCCGGGCCCTGCCCGCCCGGCGGGACGGCGGGGTCGACATCGGCAAGGTCAGCCTGAGCCACTTCCGGCTCTTCGCGACCGGAAAGCACGACCTCGGGCTGTCCCCGGAGGGCGACCAGGAGCTTCCCGGCTTCTCCGACGGGGCCGCGGGCGCCGCCGATCCCAGGAAGGAGCTGCTCTCCGAGCTCATCGAGCTCTTCAACGAGCACTTCGGCCGCAACCTCAGCGAGGCGGACCGGCTCATGCTGGAGGAGCGTCTCCAGAGCGTCGTCCAGAACCCCAAGGTCAAACTCGCCGCCCTCAACAGCGACGAGAACGCCTTCCAGCACGTGTTCGACGAGCCCATGGAGGAGGCGATCGCGGAACGCTACGAGAGCGGCATCGAGTTCACCAACCGTTACTTCGGTGACGCCGACTTCAAGAACTCGATCAACCGCGCCATGCGGAGGGCCGCCTACCGGCTCATTCGCCGGGAGCACGGCTCCACGGCGGCCTGAGGGCACGGCCGCTCGGGTGGAACGGAGGCCCGAGCGGCGCCCCATCCCGCTCCCCGTGGCCGTAGGATCACCCACGACGCACGCGTACAACCCCCCTGTGGCCGGTGGCCCCGCACCACCGTCCGCGTCGACCCCGGATGGAGGGCATGGTGCCCGGGCCCCCGCGGCGGATCGCCGACCGGTACGACATCACCAGCGCCATCAGCACCGGCGGAATGGGACAGGTATGGCAGGGTTACGACACGGTCCTGGACCGTCCGGTGGCGGTCAAGGTCATCCGCCCCGACCTGGTCGCCCGACCCGACGAGTACGGTGAACTGGCCGAGCGCTTCCGGCGTGAGGCCCGCATCACCGCCCGGATCGAGCACCCCGGGGTGCCCGCCGTCTACGACGCCGCCATCGACCGGGACAAGGGCCTGCTCTACCTGGTGATGCAGTTCGTCAGGGGCATCCCCCTGTCCGACCTCATCAACGAACGGGCTCCCCTGGAGGTCCCGGCCGCGGCCTCCGTCGCCGCCCAGGTGTGCGCCGTGCTCGCGCAGGCGCACGCGGTCCCGGTCATCCACCGCGACCTCAAGCCCGGCAACATCATGGTGGCCGAGGACGGCTCCGTGAAGGTCCTGGACTTCGGCGTCGCCGCCGTCCTGCGCACCGATCTGACCCGCCTCACCGTCACCGGCTCCCAACTGGGAACCTTCGCCTACATGCCGCCCGAACAGGTCAAGGGACTGGGAGCCACCCCCGGCAGCGACCTCTACTCGCTCGGCTGCGTCCTGTACGAGCTGCTGACCGGGCAGCCCGTCTTCCCCGCCGGACTCACCGCCTTCCAACTCCAGGTCGCCCACGTGCAGACCACCCCCCGACCCGCCTCCGCACTGCGCCCCGACCTGCCCGCCGACCTGGACGCCCTCCTCGCGGACCTGCTGGCCAAGAGCTCCGAGGCCCGTCCCGCCTCCGCGCAGGAGGTCCACGACCGCCTCGCCCCGCACCTTCCCCCCGCCGACCTCGCCACCCCGGAGAGGCCCCGGCCGCCGGGAGCACTGCCCGACCCCACCCGCCCCTACCGGCGTCCCATGGCCCCCCGGCCGCCCACCCCTCCGGAGACGGGCGTCGCACCGACCAGGGTCGGTCCTCCCTCCGGGCCCCCGGTCGTTCCCGGGCTCGAACCCGGTGCGTTGGAGGAGGCCGACGCCCACGCCTCGGCGCTCCTGGCCGAGGACCGCTTCGCCCAGGCGGCGGCGGTCCTGGACGAAATCCTCGAACCGGCGGCGGCCGCCCTGGGCGAGGAGTCGGCGAAGGTCGTCGAACTGCGCCTGCTGCGCGTCAACGCACTGGGCCTGGGCGGCGACTTCCGGCGGGCCCTGCCCGAGTTCACCGCGCTCGCCGAGATCCTGGAGCGCCAGGGCGGACCCACCGAGGAAAGGGCGATCGTCTGCCGCCAACAGGCCGCCTACTGCCTGGCCCAACTCGGCCAGACCACCCAGGCCCTGCGCGACGCCGAAGCGCTCCTGGACCGGGTCCGCGACTCCATCGGGGAGCGCTCCGACATCGCGTTGGAGCTGCGCCGCGACATCGGCATGTGGCGGCTGTGGTCGGGAGACGCCCACCGCGCCGCCGCCGAACTCACCGCCCTCCACGCCGACCTGGAGGCGGTGTACGGTCCCGACGACCCCGAGACCCGGCAGATCCAGGAGATCCTCCACCGGCTCAGACACCGATGACCCGCGGGGCGCCCGACACGCCGCGCACCCGTCTCCCCCGTTCCTTGAGCCACAGAAGGAGAACCCCACCCCCATGCCGCAACTCGCTCTGGGAAAACAGTTCTTCGCGAGCGGGGAGTACGACGAGCTCCCCCCGTCGGCCCGCAAGAACATCCGGCTCGCCATGGAGAAGTTCAGCCTTCTCACCCACGCCGAGCTCAAGGCCGACAAGGGACTCAACTTCAAACCGCCCCAGGGCCGCCGCAACCGGAGCATCTTCACCTTCAAGGTGGACAACTTCTACCGCGGGGTCGTGCTCGCCCCCGAAAGCGGTGACAGCTACCTCCTGCTGAAGGTCCTGGCACACGACGCCGCCTACGACTGGGCCAACAAGCAGGACGCGGGTGTCAACCAGCTCACCGGCGCGGTGGAGATCTGGAACGCCGAGGCCCTGGAACGGGCCACCCCCGACCTGGAGGAGCGGGCCGCCCCGACCGCCCCGGAACAGCGGCTGTTCGCGAAGGTGTCCGACGGGGAGCTGACGACCCTGGGCGTCACCGAGAAGGTGCTGCGCGCCGCACGTACGGCCGTGGACGCCGACGACCTCGCCGACATCGTCCCCTTCCTGCCCGAGGACCAGGCCGAGGTCCTGCAGTACCTGGCCGCGGGCTTCTCCGTGGAGGAGATCTGGCGGGACGTCGTCGCCCACCGGCCCTCCGGCGCGGTCGGCGGCGACCTGGACACCGCCATCCGCAACACCCCCACCCGGGTCAGGCTGGTCTCCGGCCTGGACGAGCTGGAGGAGATCCTCTCCCAGCCCTTCGCCGCCTGGCGGACCTTCCTGCACCCCGCACAGCGCAGGATTGCCTACAAGGCCAGCTACCCCGGCAGCTACCAGGTCACCGGCGGCCCCGGCACGGGCAAGACCGTGGTGGCCATGCACCGGGTCAAGCACCTGCTGACCTACCTGCGCCCCGGTGAGCGCATCCTGTTCACCACCTTCACCAACACCCTCGCCTCGGCGCTGAGGACGGGCATCCGCCAACTCGTGGATGATCCGGGTCGGCTGGAGCGGCTCGACATCACCACCGTCAACGCCCAGACGAGCCAGGTGCTGACCGAGGCCGCCGGCGGGCGCGCGCCCCGTTTCGTCAACGACCTCCAGGAACTCGACCGCTGGCGGCGGATCGTCGGCGAACAGGGGCTGGAGTGGAGCGCGGAGTTCCTCCAACAGGAGTACCGCCACGTCGTCCTCGCCCAGCGCCTGGACACCCTGGAGGAGTATCAGAAGGCCGACCGCAGGGGACGCGGCAACCGGCTGGCCGCCCCCCAGCGCGAGCGGGTGTGGAGGGCCCTGACCGCCTTCACCGAGGGCCTGGACGCCGACGGGGTCCAAACCCACCTGCGGGGCTGCGACCAGGCCGCCCGGCTCCTGGAGGAGCGCGGGCCGCGCTTCCGGCACGTGGTGGTGGACGAGGCCCAGGACCTGCACCCGGCGCAGTGGCGGCTGCTGCGCGCGGCCGTGGCACCCGCGCCCGACGACCTGTTCATCGCCGGGGACCCCCACCAGCGCATCTACGACGCCAAGGTCTCCCTCAAGGCCCTGGGCATCAACGTGGTGGGGCGCTCCCAGCGGCTTCGCCGCAACTACCGCAGCACCCAGCAGATCCTCACCTGGTCCCGGCCGCTGCTGGAGGGGGAGGAGGTGGAGGCCCTGGCCGACGGCGGCACCGAGTCCCTCGCCGGGTACCGGTCGGCGCTCCAGGGACCCAGGCCGACCACTCACGCCGCCACCACCCCGGGGGAGGAGTGGGACGCCCTCGTGAAGCGGGTACGCGAGTGGCTGGACGCGGGTGTGGAGCCGTCCTCGGTGGCGGTCGCCGCGCGGTTCAGGTGGGCGGTCGGCGACACGGTGTCCGCGCTCACCGGTGCCGGGATCGAGGCGTGTGAACTGCGCGGGTCCGACGACGACACCCCGGGTGTGCGCGTGGCCACGATGCACTCGCTCAAGGGGCTGGAGTTCCGGTGCGTCGCGGCGGTGGGGGTCTCCGAGGGGGTCGTACCCAACCCCAAGGCGATCACCGACGCGCGGGTGGACGAGATCCAGCACGCGACCGACCTGATGGCGGAGAGGTGTCTGCTCTTCGTGGTCTGCACCCGGGCACGCGACCACCTGCACGTGTCCTGGCACGGCAGGCCGAGCCCCTTCCTGGTGGAAGCGGGTATCGCATGAGTGCCACGACGAGGCCCGAACACGGTCGCGAGACCGTCACGCGGGAAGCCGTCATCGCCCGGGAACAGGAGGCCGTCGACCACGCCTACGTGTGCCTGGAGCGGATGAGGGCCGAGACGGAGAAGATGGTCCTCGACCCCGGCGGCGCCAACGCCAAGGACAGCGCCGAGCTGCTCCGACAGCACCGGAAGAGGCTGGAGGCCTACGACGACCTCGCGGACAAGCCCCTCGTGATCATGCGCGTCGACACGGTGACCGGTGACGGAGGTGACGGGGAGAGCTTCTACATCGGGCGCCGGAACGTGGTCGACGAGCAACGGGAACGCGTCGTCATCTCCTGGACCGCGGAGGCCGCCGTCCGCTGGCGGCAGGCTCGGCAGAGTGACCCGGGGGAGGTGCGGCTCCGGGGTGTCCTGCACTGCGACCGTCAGCGCGTCCGCGACTTCCACGACGAGATCCACCTCCTCCCGGCCCCCGGCCTCGCGGACGTGCGCGGACCCGCGGACTCCCCGCTCCAGCCGGTCCCCGCCAGTGCGGGAGGAGAAGCCTTCGACCCCTTCCTCGTCCAGGAGCTCGAACAGGCCCGCGACGGGCGTATGCGCGACATCGTCGAGACCATCCAGCGGGAGCAACTCGACCTGGTCGCCGACGGCCGCCCGGGTGTCCTGATGGTCCAGGGAGGTCCGGGAACCGGTAAGACCGCCGTTGGCCTGCACCGGGTCACCTGGCTGCTGGACAACAGGGGGTGGGAGGCGGAGGACGTCCTCGTCGTGGGTCCGCACCAGGAGTTCCTCGACTTCGTCAGCACGGTGCTCCCCGCGCTGGGCAGCCGGGGCGTACGCACCATGGAGCTCTCCCGGATGTGGGGCACGGGGACGGCGCCCCAGGACACCGGGCCCCGGGCCAGGATCAAATCCGACCTACGGATGGCCGAACTGCTCCGCAGGGCCGTCGAGGGCGTCGCCCGGCCCGAACGGCTGGAGGACTTCGTCGAGTACGGCGCTTTCACCATCACCGGTGGAGGTATGAGCGCCGAGGTCGAGCGCGCGGACCTGGACCGGTACCTGGAGGATGCCCTCACCCGCCCCGGATCCCTGCGTGACCAGCGCGACCAGTTCCTGGAGCCACTGCTCAACGGTCTGGCCGCCCGCGTCGTCCGCTTTCTGAGCGAGGAAGAGCGTAAGGCCCGCGGGAAGGAACAGGAAGAAGGGCAGGAGGAGGGCGCGGTCAAGGAGGAGATCGTCGTCGACAGTCGCCTCCGGGCTTGGGTGGAACAGCATCCCCGCGTCAGCGCGCTGGTCAACGCGCTGTGGCCGCTGACGGACGAGGAACGGATCCTCCGGCGGCTGTTCGGGGACCGGGACGTCCTGGCGAGGGCGGCCGAGGACCTGTTCAGTGAGGAGGAACAACGTCATCTGCTGAACAAACCCCGGACCAAGGTGGTCTGGACGCAGGAGGACCGGGTCTGTCTGGAGGAACTGCGGTTCCTGGTGCGCGGTGAGCGACCCCGTGTATACCGGCACATCGTTCTGGACGAGGCCCAGGACCTGACCCCCATGCAGGTGCGCTCCCTGGCCCAGCGGTGCCCCGACGGGTCCATGACCGTCCTCGGCGACCTGGCGCAGGCGACGGGTCCGCACAGGTACGCCAACTGGGGCGACTTCGCCCGTTCACTGGGTACGGGGCAGTGGCACACCGCCGAACTCCTGGTGGGATACCGCGTGCCCCGCCAGGTCATGGAGTTCGCCGCTTCCGTCGCCCGCCGCCACGCCCCCGGCACGGAGGTTCCCCGCTCGATCCGCGAACGTGAGGGGAACGCGCTGACCCTGCGCCGCGCGGACACGGGCACGCTGCTCGACGAGCTCGAACGCCGCCTGTGGGAATTGGAGGCCGCCACGGACGGCCAGCGCTCGATCGCCGTCATCATCCCCGAGGACGTGGACATCTTCGTGGGGGCCGAGGAGATCGCGGAGGCCGTCGCGGCCAAGGGGAAGAACGCGCGGCTGGTGCGGGTGCTGAGCGCCTCGGAGGTCAACGGCCTGGAGTTCGACCATGTGGTGGTGGTCGAGCCCGCCGCGATCGTAGGGGAGGGCCCTGCTGGCATGGGACGCCTGTACGTGGCCCTGACCCGCTATACCCAGTCGCTGTCCGTCGTCCACGCCCGGCCGCTTCCGCCCGAGCTGGGCGGTGGTGAGCAGGATGGGGATACCTCGGCGGACGGAGGTTCTTCGGGCACGGTTCCTAAGGCGGGAACGGTGGAGTCACCGGAAACGCTTCCCGAGGAAAGGGAAACCGCCGACACGGTCCAGACAGCGGCCGCGGGGGTGGGACTGCGGGCGTTCGTCGAGCGGGCCGCCGAGGGCGCGAGGGAGGACGAGGAGGGTCAACGCCTGTGGCACGCCCTCATGGCCGAACTCTACGAGTGCGGACAGCGCCCCCGGCATGATGACCTGGTCGACGTGCTCTCGTCAGGGCCGGAGGGAAGGTCCCTGTTCCAGGTCCTCGGAAAGGACGGCCACACCTACGCGGGGATGCGGCAGGGTGTGCTGAGGGCCAGGGAGGCCGCTCACGTCTGCCCCGAGGAGATCGACCGGATCTGCCTGGTCCTGCCTCGGGAGCCCGTGGAGGGGTGGGCGGTGGAGGTGCTCTGCGAGATGTTCGGTGTCTATGTCGTCTGGCGTGCGGACCGTAGGTGGCAGGGGCCGGACGTGAGCCGGGTCTTCGGCCCGGAGCGGGAAGAAGCCGGAACCGAGGGCTGACGTAGCGGTTGTCTCGGGGCGTTGTGCTGCCCCTGGTGCCGGTGAACAGACACTGCCCGGTGGAGGAGTCCCTTCCTCTGCCGGGCAGCAACCGTTCGCGGGTCCGGGCTATCTCAGAGCTGCGGAGAGGAAGGCTTCCCACTCGGCGGCGGGGAAGGGGAGGTGGCCCTTGGCCGGGTTCTTGGAGTCCCGGACGGCTGCGCCGCCAGGCAGGTCGGCGACCTCGACGCAGTTGTTGTTTACACCGGTATAGCTACTTTTGCGAAAGTTGAGGGCGTGAGCGATCTCTACGCAGTCCCCGTTGACACCGCTGTAGCTGCTGGTGCACCACATCATCTGATCAGCCACTGTGCTCACTCTTCTAGATCCTGGATCAGGTGCTTAAGGGTTTCCAAAGTCTGCACCGGAGTCATAGAACAACTCTGGGTGCTGCCAAACATGGCGTTGAACGCCCTGATTTGGTGGTCTTCCTCCAAATACATGGTAGTGGCGGGTCCCTCTAGGTAGACGATGCTCGAATCTCGGGGGTCGGGGAAGTCCATGATGAGGTAGCTTCCCTCGGTCGATGTGTGGGCTCCTGCTGAGAACGGCAGGACATAGATGTCGATGTTGTGGCGTGCGGCCAGATGCGTTAGATGACGCAGTTGCTCACGCATTACGGCGGGTGACCCCACCGTGCGATGCAGGGCTGCCTCGTCAATGATCGCCAGGTACGTTGGTGGATCGACTCGATTCAAGATCGTCTGTCGAGCCATCCGAGCCGCCACACGCTGAGAGATCTCAGCGTCGTCGCGTACCCGGTTGGCTCGAAAGACCGCATCGGCGTATGCGGGAGTCTGGAGAAGACCAGGAACTAGCTGGGGCTCGAAGGTACGGATGGCACATGCCTCAGCTTCGAAGTCAGCCAGGATCTGAGGCATGACGTCCTTGTAAGAGGACCACCACCCCTTTTGTCCAGCCAGCTTAGAGAGCTCATGCATGGCTCTCCGGACGGTGGAGTCGCGCACCTCATAGAGATCCAGAAGCTTGTTCAAGGTCGGAGCGGGGACCGTCTTGGACTCCGCCTGTTCGATCTTGCTCAGGTTGGACTTGCCCATCCCAGCGCGTTTGGCGGCTTCGACGAGGGTCATCCCAGATTCAGTCCGGAGACGCTTGAGCTCGGCTGACAGGCGTCGGCGACGAACGCTGGGGCTGTAGGGAGCGGCCATGCGCTCAGCCTAGCGGGGAAAGCTTGTCAGTGGAATTCTCTAGCACTAGTTGACCTGAGTGGAATTTCTTGTCATGGTTGAAGTGTAGACAGTGACTGGCATCTCACGCAGAGTCTCTGCTGGTCAGGCTACGCCGTGCCCCTTCCTCCTGCCGGGGAAACGCGAAGGTCCCATGCCTGCGGGCACGCCGAACCACCCGTTCAACTCCCACCTGTGAAGGAGTCTGTTCGCCATGCTCGCAACCGCCCCCAGGCCTCCGATGCCCCCGCTGCCCGAGGTCACCGTCCCCTTGGGTGAGTTGGTGCCGCCCCGGTGCCGCCACTACTTCACCGGGACCACCGACCGCGCCCCCTACCGGGTGCGCCGCTACGACTTCGCGGGCTCGGTCCAGTACCTGCCCCTGGTCCGCGCGTTCCTGGACACCTGCGCCGCCACACGCGAGGAGGACTACCGCTACCTGTTCACCCTGCTGGGCAGCGAACTGGCCAGCAACGCCCTGCGCCACTCCAAGTCGGGTCAGCCTTTCGGGGTCTACACCCTCACCTGTCAGCGCACCCGCACCGGGCTGCGCCTGACCTGCCGCGACCAGGGCGCCCGGGACGGGAAGACGGTGGACTTCGGTCAGCGCTCGCACCTGCGGCCCAACCCGAACGGGCTGGACCTGTCCGCCGAGTCCGGGCGTGGGCTGGCCATGATCGACGCCCTGGCTACCGACTGGGGGGACAACGGCATCCCCGACCACCGCCAGGTGTGGTTCTTCCTGGCCTACGACCTGGCCGGAAGCCGCTGGAACACCCAGCCGTAGCCGACACGCATCACACCGCGAACGTGAAACGGGCCCAGGAGAGCGTTGCCGCGCTCTTCCCGGGCCCACCAATCCCTGAATTCCACACTGCGAGATGTAAGAAAGCAGGATCAGTGACGCATCCTATCCCCGACCCCCGACCTTCCAGCGACCCGCTGTACCGCGTGCCTCCACCGCTGCCCCGGCGCCGCCCCCTGGTCGGGCCCTACTGCCCCCGCTGCGAGCACCCCTCCTGCCGCAGGCTCCGGGCCGAACGCCTGCCCCGTCTGGGCGGGCACCGCGCCGAGTTCGCCCGCGAGCACGCCCGCGCCGCCGACCTCCAACGGTACAACCCCCACCTGCTCATCTGGTTCGGCGAGGCCACGCTCTCCTACTGGGTGGCCTCCTCCACCGGTCTGAGCGAGGCGCCCGAACCCGGAGACGTGCTCCTCCTGCTGGATCCGGCACCCGACCTGGTCACCTTCGGAGGCTGATCCACACCACCCGGGGTGGAACGGGTGGCCGCCCTCCACCCCGGGCGTAGGCCATCAAGAAGAAGGAACGGTTGCGGAAGCCGGTGGAACGGGGTTCCAGGGCGGCGGCTAGGGTTTCCAGGTGATCTACGTCTTCACCCTGACTTCCTCATCGCGGCGGGAGAGCAGAGGCGCTCTCGACCTGGACGAGTATTTCACGCACACGATTCCCCCCGGGCTTCCCGCCCCCTACCCCAAGGGGAACATCGCCCTCGTCTTCGTGCGCTACGAGGAGGGGGACGAGGCCGTTCCCCCAGGCGTTTACCTGGAGAAGCTGGGCGTCATTCTGGATCCCCAAGGAGAGAAGGTCGCCACCGTCGGCAAACGGATCAAGGTGGACGTTCTCCGGGACGTGCGCGAACTCCTGCCGTTGCTCACCCTGCAACAGAAACTCGACGGTGATCTCGCCGACCGGTTGTGGACCGCCACCGAAAAGGGCGTCTACCCCATGGCCAGGGAGGACGGGGAGGCCGTACTCTCGGCGCTGCGCGGGATGTCCGACTGGTTGGACGCGATACTCGAATACCTCGGCGCCGCCCTGGAACGCGACCAACTGGAGGAGGACAGGCCTGAGGACCGCTTCCGGATGGAGGAGCGCGACGCCATGCGCGTCTCCACACGGATCGCGGGTTTCCCCAGCGCGTCGCTGGAAAACTGGAGGCGTCCCGCCGACGCCAACGCCCCCTACCTGGCCGGACTCGTCCGGGAGCCGACCGAACAGGGCCTGATCGATCGGGACGCGCACCCGCCCCTGGAGTGGGGCGCGAGCCTGGGGCACCTCCGCCGCCACGACATCGAGGTACTCACCGACGGCAGGCGCACGCTGGAGATCACCAACGTCAACGCCACACCCGTGGAGGGGCGGCTCGGCACGGACCTGATCTACTACCACCACAACACGCGCAGCTTCGTCTTCGTCCAGTACAAACGCCTTCCCCTGGGGGAGCGGAACATCTGGGTCGATGCCCGACTGCGCGAGCAGATGAACAAACTGGAAGCACTGGCCGCTCTCAGTACTGATCCCGCCTCCCCCGAGGACTGGCGTCTGAGCAGCGATCCCTGTTTCGTCAAGCTCGCCCAGTGGACCCCCGAGGACGACAGCACCAGCCTGGCCCCGACCAGGGGCCTGTACCTGCCCGTCTCCTACATACGGTTGCTCCTGGACGATCCCCGTACCAGGGGACCCCGCGGGGGCACGCTCCTCGGATACGACACCGTGCCCCGCTACCTGGCCAACACCGAGTTCATCGAGCTGGTCAAGACAGGGCTGGTGGGGACGGTGGGGACCAGTGTGGAGGACCTGGACAAGCTCGTCACCGAAAGGGCCGGGTCGGGCCGGGGCGTCGTCGTCGCGGTGGAGAGGGGAAACGAGACGGCCGCCCAGCGGCAGGCGCGCAACCGTTCCCGGGGAAGCCGTCGCAGGCGCCGGTCCCCCCGAACCGGGCACGGAACCGAACCCCTGTTCTGAGCACGGGGTCTACGCACTGGCCGGATCTGGCCAGGAGAAGGGGCCGCGAGTTGGCTGAGGGCTCCTTCTCCTGGTGTAGAACTGGTGCCCGTGCTGCTTTTCGCTTCTTCGTAGAGAGCCGGGAGGGGAATGGCGGACCAGATCACCGGCGCGGTGGACAACACCTTCGTCAACCTGGGCCAGATCCTCAAGTTGGTGCAGATCGGGAACATGCACGGGCATATCTCGATCCACCTCGGCGACATGGTGCACACCGAGACCGAAGCGGTGCTCGGGGAATATCAGAAGTACCTCGCCGCCACATTCTCCCCAGCCGAACCGGAGGCCTATCAGCGGTTCCGGAAAGTGTTCGACGACCAGGGACGGGGCGTTCTGGAAGGAGAGCCCGGGAACGGCAGGGAGACCACGGCCATCGCCCTGCACACATCACGCGGGCTGCGTGTCCATTCGATCCCCCTGGACGAGAAACCCCGGATGCGGCTGGCCCGCACCATGCCCGTACCGGGAAACGGGTATCTGGTCGACCTCTCCGCACTCCCCCGAATCGAAGAGCCGGTCGTCACCGAACTGCGTGCCCTCGGAGTCAGGGCGGCCGCGGCCGGGGCGGCGCTGACCGTCCTCGCCCGGCCCGGACAGCTCCTCGGCGAGCTGCACGAGGTCCCCGTGTTCCGTGTCCGCAGGCCGCCGGGCATCACCGTGCTCGCCGGGCATCTGGAATACCTGCTGGGGGCGAGTGAGCAGAGGGTGTGGACCACTTGGGGGGCCGTCCAGGACAAGATGCGGGACGCCGCTCCCGCCGACGCCGTGCGCCTGGCGCGCATCGCCTACCAGTCCCGACCGACGGACTCCAGGACCTGCACGGAGACGTGGACCCGCAACGCGCTCAGCGCCTACGGTGACTGGCGCGGCGAGTTGGACGGGTGGTTCGCCGAGCACCGCGGGGACACGGCGGCGGCCTGGGACCGGATCGTCCTGATCACCACGGCGATGCTGGAGGGGCGGGAAGCGTCCGAGGTGTTCACCGCCGCCGACGCGCTGGCCCGGATCCTGGATGTCCGGCCCGGGGACGTGGGAGGGCTCTCGGGCCTGGGAGTGGACCCCTCCCTGGAAGTCGTGGGGGCACGCCGCACCCGGGATCGCGGTGTGTGCTTCACCCGACCGGAGTACGCGGACGCGGTACTGGAATACGTCTGGGAGCAACTTCCGCGCCTCCGGGGCCATCTGGTCACCTGGACGGGTGACCTGATCGCGGAGGGGAGTCCGCAGCTCGCCGCTCAGATATGGCGGGCCTGTGAGCGCCTGGCGCTGTTGCGCGGGGACCAGGCCCTGACGGTCACCTTCTTCGACCACTGGACGCAGGACGGCAGGACCAGGCAGGCAGCGGTGGACTTCGCCGCCACGGTCGCCGAGTCGCCGGACTTCGGGCGGGCGATACGCAGACGCCTCTACGACATCGCCAAGAAGCCCTCGTCCGATCACCAGGCGGTGGCGGTCGCGCGCGTGTGCGCCCTCTATGGCCTGAGCAACCCCGTGTCCGCGCTGGTCCGCCTGAAATGGCTCGCCCAGGCCGAGTCGGAGAGAGCGCGTCAGGCCGCGCTCGACGCTGTGGAGACGCTGGCGGGGGAAGCGGAACGATGGTTCGACGTCGTCGAGGCGGTTCTGGACGGGTGGTGCCACGAAGGAGTCCCGGCCAGACGCAGACAGGTCGCGTTCCGCTTCCTCGTCCGTGCCCTGGCCGGGTCCGAGGACGGTGCACCCGAGATGCTCGTGTGGCTGAGGACGTACGGAGACGGGGACCGGGCCGCCGACCGTGTCGCGGACATGTGGGGGACGGTCCTCGACCAGGGGGACGAGGCCCTGGCACAGGACGCGGTCGGTACCTGGGTCTCCTGTGTCCTTGAGGACGCGTCCAGGTTTGAGGACGTGGCCAACGTCCTGGTGAGGGCGGTGAACGGAGGAGACGGGCTCCTGAGCGAGGAGAGGAAGAACAGGCGCACCGTCACCGCGGGCCGGATGATCGTCCTCTGGTGCGAGCGCAACGGTGTCGACTTCAGGAACAGCGCTGTCCACGCTCTCCAGGCGCGGCTGTACGGGGCGCGCGGTTCCGCCGCCGCGGGCTGAGGGCCGCGTCGGCCTCTCAGGTCCTGTCGGTGAACGGGGCGTACCTGCGCATCTGCGCGTACATCGACCGGATCCGCTTCAACACCATCAGAAGTGTCATGAACAGGTGCACGAGAGCGGCGATGACCACGGCCGAGGCCCATCGCGGTACCGCCTCCTGGTCGTAGGCCACGATCAGGGCCATGAGGCCGGCGGTCGCGACCAGGCCCAGCAGCGTCGCGTAGGCGACGTTGGCGTGCAGCTGGTCCACCATGCGGGCGGTTCTGAGCGCGCCCTCGCCCGAACGTTCCGCCGCGACGCGCAGGCCCAGCCCGAAGACGTGGACCAGCAGGCCGAACAGCAGGGCCGTGAAGACCGAGACGCCCGCGATCAGGTTCTGCGCGTTGGCGATCCGGACCTCGAAGAGGAACGCGCAGACCCCCACACCGAGGGGGAAGGCGAAGAAGGCCGCGTAGTCCCGGGTCATCCAGCGCCCGGTGCGCCGGTCCACCAGTGTGTTCAGGTGATCGGTGACGACGCCAAGTACGGACCATTTCGCGTCCATGGCGACCCTCTCATCGATGGTGTCCGCCCCCGCACGCCGAGGCTGTCGAACTTCAGTCCGAATCTATCGCGAGGTGCTGACACGTTCTGGCCGCGGTTTCACGCATGATCGCGAGGGCCTGACGGTCGGAGGGGCGCGGAGCGTCGTCCTCCGCCAGGAGGTAGGTCAGGGGAGGCGCCGTCTCCTCCTCGTCGAGGATGATCGTCCTCTCCTGGGTGTCGTCGTTCAGGGTGACACGTGTTTCGACGATGTGTTCGGCGGTGCGCAGATGGAAGAGTTCGGCCATGTCGAAGGATCGGGTGAGCACCTGTTCGCGAAAGAGGGAGAGGAGGGCCTGGTCCATCCGCTTGGGCTTGTAGGTGTGACAGAAGGTTCCGCTGGGCCGCGTCTCGTCCTGGTTGAACAGGTCGGTCCCCCGGAAGTTCTCCCTGACCTCGATCTCGGTCAGCCGGGCCCTGGCCAGGAACATCCGGAACGCCTCGGAGTCGGCCAGGGCCTCGTGTCTCAGGACCAGGCCCCTCCGCCTCAGCGCGGGCATGGTGGATTCCTTCAGGTGCTCCAGGAAGGCCGTACCCGCGCCGGTGCGCCGATAGCGCTCCGTGAGCAGGAGGGCGAAGGAAGCGCGGCGCGGCACCACGACGAGATTGCGCAGGAAGGTCGTGGCGGCCTCATCCTGCTTGATGCGGTACCGGTCCTGGTGCTTGTGGACGTCCTTGACCATGCCGGGGCTGCCGAACTTGCCGTAGTCCAAGCGGATCTCGACCTCCCGCTCCTCGGTACGCCGGTGGTCGGGAACGGAGAGGTAGTACTGGCGCCGTTCGTCCCTTCTCGGCGTGTGCTCCAGCTCCTTCAGCGCCTCTCCGACCAGGTCCAGGAGGTCGAGCCCTCCTCCGTCCAGGTCGTCCACGGGCATGACCTGGTCCGGGCGCCGCATCCTGGACACCTGGATCCGGTACACGGCGAAACAGTGCTTGGCCATCGTCGCAGTCTCCGATCCGCTTCTCGTACCTCCCCGCCGCCGTTGCCGCTCAGCTCTCGTCGCCCATGTCCGCGTAGAGGCGTTCGGCCAGGTCAGCCATGGAGACACCGTCGATGTACCACCGGGAGGGCCCTTGGACGGCCAACGGGGCGTTCTCCCAGCCCACGAGCCCGTACATGTGCATGACGAGTCCGCTGGGGGAGTAGTTGCGCCCGTCCGCCGCCCACAGCAGGGGGTACTTGCGGTTGCCGGTCCATGACGCCTCGACCCGGGCGGGGTCCTTGGCCAGCCATTCCGAAAGGGCCTGTCGTTCGTTCGTGTTGGCGGGCTCGAAGCGTAGCGGTGTCCCGTTCACCAGGGCGCCCGAGTCCTTGAGGATGGTCACGCTGTTCGGGCGGCGGAGCTTGCGGGACGCCCTCTGCTGGGCCTGCCGCAGGTAGTCGTCGGGGACCTTCGGTGATTCCCCGCCCGCTCGTACGTCGCGCAGGACCGCGTCACTGAGCAGACGGCAGCGCAGGGGATCCGACAGGGTCCGGGTCAGCGACTTCTTGGAGTCCGGGCCGAAGGCCAGGTCCACATGGTGGACGAGCCAGGGGAACACTGTGTCGACGAGCGCCGGCACACGGGCGAGTACCCCGTCCCAGCCGTACTCGACGTCGTCCATCCCCTTGCGGTCGATGATCTGGGACACCAGGTGAGCGATGAGGAAGTCACCGCGGTCGGCCACGTCGGCGGCCCGACCCTTGTACTTCTTGGCCACCTCGTGGACGCGGGCTACGGTCGCCCGGTGCAGCCGGACCATACCCCAGATCATCGAAGCGCTGGGCTGCTCCTTGAACAGAAGGTCGTAGGCTCCGTCCGAGCCACGCTCCCAGAGCGTATCCACGTTCTGCTTGGCGCGGACGGTGAGCTTGGTGTTGGGGTGCGCGCAGGCCAGGGCCACCGCCGCCTGTGTCACGGAACACCCCTGATCAGGAGAAGGATCGGCCTCACCGCGCTTGTAGGTGTAGGTCTTGTCTAGGACGAGGGCGAACTCCTCGCGAATGTAGGTCTGGGTCCGGTCCAGGGCGACGAAGTCCCGCTCCTCGACCTGGTTCTGCCGGTTGCGGGTGGTGGTGATCCGGGAGGGCAGCTCCGGCGAGTCCCCGTTGGTGCAGATGACGTGGACACTCACGTCCGCGTCCTCCAGGGCCTCCGGAGATTCCAGCAGTGCGTGGTGCAGGGAGGTGACGCTCTGGGCTCCGTTGACCACACTCGCTCCGCGGAGCTTCAGGATCACCGGCTCGTCGGGTCGGCGCCGACCGGGGAACTCGGTCTCCAGGGAGTCGCAGATGACCGTGATCCCGTTGTGGAAGCACAGGAAGTACTCCGGGTTGTTCACCGCGGTCTCCACGATGCCGGAGTTGACCTCGTTTACCCCCAGCGCGTAGCGGATGTTCTGCTGGAACAGGTGCTGTCCCGCGGTGCCGAACCACTCGGCGACCTGGGAGGCGGGAACGATCCCCTGGTACATGCTGACCGGCACGTCGACGTGGATCCACTTGCGCATCCGCGCCTCGATCTCGACCTCCGGGGGAGCCTCCTCCACGCGGATCTGCTGCCACAGGGACTCGGTGTTGAGGACCCTGTAGTCCAGGGTCAGACCGTGTCCGTTGGCCTCCGCCAACTCGTCCTCGAAGGTCTCCCGGACCTCCTCGCTCAAACCCCCCGGGCCGGTGACCGCCATGACCAGGTGCACGCGGGCGTGGGGGTCGCGTAGAACGGCGCGCAGCCGGTCCTCGAACCGCTGGGCGCGCTCGTTGAGGCGGTCGAAGTTGCTGTTGTCGATGAGCCGCCACCCCTGGATGAGCGCTCTGGCGGCGTCCTTGCCCACCCCGGCGGTCCCCTTGGAGCTGTACTTGGCCTGGACCAGCCAGATCTCACGCGAGGTCTCCGAGATCGCGATGGCGTCGATTCCCTGGTCCCTGCGGCCGTCGATCACGCACTTGACGCAGTCCTTGTCCTCCCAGCCCGTCAAACCGCGGACGGCGAGTGCGGCCAGCGCACGCGAGGACCGGGCGGTCTCCACCTCCTGCGGCTGCTTGCCCTCGAAGTCGCTCATGTCGATCTGGGCGTTGAAATCCCTGTTCAGCACATGGGCGATTTGCCTCAGGGCGCGGGGGTTGGTGTCACGGGCACGCGGGGAGCCGGGCATCGGGTGTCCTTGGAGGGAGAATCGTGACGGGAGGTGACGACCATCGTACTGGGACCGGGTACCCGCATGAGTGTTTTCGGCCTTCCCGTGGCCACCGGGACGGGGGTCCCGGTGGCGGTTCCGCTACTCGGCGCGGTACCTCGACGGAGGCGCGGGCCAGGGCTCACCGACCGCGGCCGCGTCGAGGACGTCGTCGAGCCGGAGCCAGGCATGCTCCCCGGAGCCCGTCGCCGGGTTGTCGGCGAACCGCTTCCAGGCCTGCTCGTCCGTGCCCAGCGCCTGGGTGACGGCCGACACCACGGCTGGCTGTCCCTGCGGGCAGCGCACCGCCGACCACAGCGGCAGGGCCCGCACCACCTCGGGGGCCACCTCCGGCAGGGACAGGACCAGCGCGGTCCAGGCCCGGCGAAGCGGGGGGTTGCCGCCCAGGCGGGCGCGCAGATGCCTCGTCAGCCGCAGGAGCGCCGCCTCCGGGGCGGAATGGCGGTCGAGGATTCCGGAGAGGGACTTCCCGGTGGTCCGGCGTTCGAACGCCAGTGAGAGCAGCGCCTTCTCCACGAGGGCGTCATGGCCGGGGTGCGCGTCCAGGTAGCGCCTGAGGTCGTCGGCGCTCAGGTCGGCGAGTTCCCGCACCTCCACCCTGTCCGGGGAGCCGAGTTCACGTACGCCCGAGGCGACGGGCACGGAGGAGGGGTCCACCAGCCTCCGAAGGACGTCCAGGTCCTCACGGAGGCGCTCCATGTCCCGGTACATCTGGTGGCTGCGGTAGGAGGGTCCCTGTTTCCGGAGGTAGGCCTCGCCCGCCCGGATGATCGGCCGGGCCGACTCCCTGAGCTCCGGGGTGACCTCGGGCAGATGGGTCAGGACCACGCGCAGCCACCGCAGGCCCCTGGGGCCGAAGCGCTGCTCATGGGGGGCCTTCTCCCACCAGGGGATGACATGGACGGCGGCCTCGGCGAACATCCGGCGCAGATGTGCCAGCGTCTCCGGCGGCGTGCGCCAGGAGTGCGGGGAGCGTCGCTCCTCCGGGTTCTCCTGCGTTTCGAGGATGTACCGCCACGTGTCCGAGACGCACGCCTTGGCCGTGTCCACCGGCTCCTCGAGCGCGGAATCCAACCAGAGATCCTCACCCCTGAGGACAGCCTCTATCAGCCACCCCCTGCGCCTACCCAGGAACGGCAGGTTCTCGCGGAACCGCTCCTCCACCTCATCGGCGGGTACGCCCAGCGACACCTGGTGGGCGATCTCCGCACACAGGAGCGCTTCGGAAAAGGCGCGGAGGTCGTGCTCGGCGAGTTCGACCAGGAGGTCCGGCTCCACCGACCAGGGGATACCGCTGAGAAGCTGATGGCGGATCTGGGCCTCGGCGGAGCGGGAGGAGACCGACCACTCCAGGATCTGCCGGTGGCGGTCCTCCTGGCTCCTCAGAACATCCCGCCACATGCGCTCCCAGGCGTCGCCCGCCGCGGAGAACCAGGCGTACCACTGCTCGTGGTCCTCGCCCTCCTCCCGCTTCCGGGGCGACCAGACGGGGAGGAGGTCCAGCGCGGCCGAGAAGACGACATCGTGCAGTCGAGGCCTCCTGAGCACCCGGTGGGCGGGACTCGGGTCCTTGCCCGTCTCCGGGGTCACCGCGGGCGGGCTGCCGCAGCGACGCCCCAGTTCCCCGGCCGTGGCCCGCGCGAGCCGCTCGCTGACGCGCTCGTTCCCGAAGAGGGCCAGCTTGTCGTCGTCGCACTCGCGGAGTGCCCGCACCCGCAGCTCCTCGGAGCAGGACGGGTGGTCGAGGGCCAGGACCGGCAGGCTGGTGAGGAAGGGGTCCCCCGGGAGGCGCGAGACCGTGTCCGGGTCACAGGCGGCCGCGGCCTCGATCAGCCAGCCCGGGGCCTCCTTCGCGTACGGTCCGGTCAACAGCTCGGCGATCAGATCCTCCGCGCCGGCCGCGCCCGGCGCGGAGCGCACCCACTCCGCGGCGACGCGGACCTGTGGGGAGTCAGCGGGGCGGTCACGGATCACGGCGTGGAGAAACCCGGCCGGAAGCGCCGACTCGGGGCGGGCTGTGGTCATGGGGGCTTCCGTTCACGAACAAAGAACTCGCTGGTCAGCGGGCTCTCAAGGGAGGTAGTTTTGATTTTGCGGGATAGGGGTCGGAAAGGGCGGGGGAAAGGGCCAGGCTAGACCCATCGGAGGACACGCGGAGGGGAAATGGCGCCACGTGTTGGCGGGGATATCCGCTGTGAGGTGCCGCGACCGTGCGACCTCCCTTCCCCGTTGGGTTCCGATGCCGTTAGGATTCCGGCAGGCTCGTGGAACTCCGACCCCGTACGGACCGCCACCCTGTCGAGCTGTGCCGTGTCGAATCCGCATGTGAATAGAGTTCGTCAACGTGGGAACCGGTGATCCCCGGGAACGGAAGGCCAGGGCACTGGCCGAGGAACGCCAGCGCCTGGCCAGAATCCGCCAGGAGCGGGCACGGGCCCGAGGGGACGACGTCTGGCGGGAATTCCAGGTGGAACCCGACCGGATATCCGATCTGCGGGACGCGGTCGAGGCGGCCATCGTCGCCGCGGGGGCCGCAGGCGGGGACACGGCCGAGAGGCTGTCCGTCCTGCTCAACGGAAGGCCCTGCCCGGAAGCCCCCTCTCTCCTGTTGCGGCTGCTGGGACGGTTGCCCTCCCGCCTCGGAGCGCTCCACCTGGCCCGGTTGCACGAGATCGGAGTGCGTCAGACGGCCGAGAGCGGATACGTGGCGGCGCTCATCAGCGGACGCGTCGAACCCACGGCGGAGACGCTCCTCAAGGTCCGGTGCCCCACCCCGCCCCTGCTGCTGTGGCGGGACAGCGAACTCGTCCGGCTCGGGAGCGCCCCCACGGACCCGGAGCGCTTCCTCTCGACCGCGCCGCTCGCGCTCGTCGACGACTTCCTCGGCCGCGAACCGGCGGTGTCTCCCACCGGCCAGGAACGGACCGATGCCCGGGAGAACCTCTACCTCCTGGCGCGGAGCGACCCCGACCGGTTGACCGGCGAACAGGCGGAGGCACTCGACTGGCCGGAGGAACTCTGGAGGCGACGCCTACGGGAGGACCCCGGCCTTCCTGTGCCCGACGAGGCTCCCGAGTCCGCCCGGATCCTGGCCGGAGTGGCCGACGGGGACCCGGTGGCCGCGGAGCTGCTCGTCGGCTCGCTGGCGGGCAGAGCGGAGAATCTCCTGCGGGACCTGCTCGACAACCGGGGCAGGCCCGCTGCCTGGCCCCGGGCCGTGTTCGCCGACCGGTCCTTCTGGCCGCTGCTGGAGGACCTGTGCGGATCCGCCACCCTGCCCAGGAGCGCTCCGGCCCCGATGTCGGAGTTCGTCGCCTGGCGCGACCTGCGCCGTGCCCACCGCGACCTGATGAACGTCGACCCGAGGACGTACAAGGCCCTGTCCCCCCATCTGGCGTCCAGGACCGCCTGGGTGCGGGAGGAGGCCACGGCCATGGAGGTCTACCTCAACCTCCGTTTCGCTGACCCCGGCGACTCCCAGGCGCTGCGCAACGCGTGGGTGAGGCTGGCGGCCCTGAAGTCGGACAGCCCCGTGGTCGCCGCCAACATCGCCTGGCTGATGAGCCTCCTGGACACCGACCGCAACCACCGGGGGCCGCTGTTCAACCCCTACCTGGAGCTCGGTGTCCCCCACGGCGTCGCGGCCGGTGAGTGGAAGGCCGCCTGGCGGGGGCTGCGGCGGGAGCTGAAGGGACGGACCGAGGAGCTCTCCGACATCAACCACGCCAGGGACCTCCTCCGGGACATCGAGGCCGACGGCGGACCGGAGAACCATCCTCTGTACGTGCTTCCCGTGCACCGGGAGGAACTCTTTCCGGCGCCGCGCGTTCCGGCGCCGCTCATCCCCGGCGCCCGCCCCCTCCCGCGCCGCACCGAGTCGCTGCCCCCGTCGGAGAGGGAGCGGATACGCGACGAGGCGATGGCGTCGCTCATGGAACTGGCCGTTCGCGAAAGGACACCATGAACACGTCCGACCACCACCGGCAGGTCACGGACGAGGACCTGGGGAGCTTCCTCCTCGAACTGCCCAGCAGTGAGAGGAAGCGCCTGCTCACCCTGCTCGCCTCCCGGCTCGACCCCCGGACGATCCTCGAACCCCTGGTGGAGGGCGTCACGGGAGCCCTCGCCGAAAGCGGCGGTGAACAGATCACCGGGGCCGAGGTCAAGGAGGCCGTACGCCGGGCCCTGGTGGAGAACATGCAGGCCAGGCGCACCCATCTGGCCCAGCTCGCCCAACTCGCCGAGCTGACGGAGGCGAAGGGGCGCCGCGACGCGGTGGCCCGGAGGATCGCCGACTTCTGTCGGACCAGCGGCCTGAAGAAGGTCACCGGTATCGAGGACCTGTCCCTCTTCAGGGTGGTCGAAGGGGACCCGGAGACGCAGCCGCACGCGGCGGTCGTCAAGCCCGCCTTCGTGGACGAGGCCACGAACCGGCTGGTGCTGGCCGGGGAGGTCGTGTTCAGCGACGCGCCTCCGCACAAGGATCCGGGAAGGGACGAGGAGAAGGCGGTCTGTCTGACCTGCGGGGCGCCCCTGAAGGGCCGTCGGGTCGGCAAGAAGAAGAGGGGGCGTCGATGAGCTTCGGTATCGACTTCGGTACGACCAATTCGGTCCTCGCCCGCTGGACCGGCCAGGACGCCGAGGTCGTCGCCCTGGACGCGACCAACCTCGACGACTGGAACTATCCCGGGTTCGAGACCCTGTTCCCGTCCGTGGTCGGGGTGAGCTCCCTGCGTGAGGAGGTCCTGTTCGGCTGGGAGGCCAAGCTGCGCTCCCAACAGGTCGTCCCGGCGGCCAAGCGCCTCCTGGTGGGGGACGACAGGATCTCCGTGGGGCGGACCTCCTGGTCGGCCTCGACCGTGGCCGCCGGTATCTTCCACGCCATCCGTGAACGTGCGGACAGCGAGCAGTTCCTGGACGTGGACACGGCGGTGGTCACGGTCCCCGCCAACTCCGCCGGCGCGGCCCGGTTCCGCACCCGTGCCGCCGCACGGGAGGCGGGGATCCGGGTCGACTCCCTCATCAACGAGCCCACCGCCGCCGCCCTCTACTACAAGCAGCAGGTCGGTGACGACGCCCTGGAGAACGTCGTCACCTTCGACTGGGGCGGCGGGACCATCGACGTCACCGTTCTGGAAGCCGAGGACGGACTGTTCGAGGAGCGTGCCGCGCGGGGCGTGGCCCAGCTCGGCGGACTGGAGATCGACACGGCCCTCCGGCGGTTGGTGCTCACCAAGAGCAGCCGCAGGCCCGAGGGGTACGCGGAGGAGGCCGCTTTCTCCCGTGCCGTGGAACTCGCGAAGATCCGTCTGTCGACGGAGGAGATCGTCGCCGTCTCGGTGCCCGGCAACAGGAGCAGCGTCGAGGTCACCCGGGCCGAGTTCGAACAGGTCGTCCGCCCGATCGTGGAGAGGGCGATCGAGCCTCTCAACCGCTGCCTCAAGGACCTGGGGATGCGGCCCGAGGACATCGACTCGGTGCTGATGATCGGTGGTAGCAGCCAGATCCCCCTGGTTCGGCGGATGGTCGGCGACGTCATGGGGGACCGGATGGTCTCGGCGGACCTGTGCGACCCCATGACCGCGGTCGCCCAGGGGGCCGCCGTCGCCGCGGCCATCAACAGCGGTGACCTGGAGATCGACCTGGCCGTCGGTACCACCCACGCCCTGGGCACGGTGTCCACCAGGCGGAACGACCGTGGCGAGACCCGGTCCTTCAGCCAGATCATCCCGCGCAACGCCACCCTTCCCCGATCGCAGGAGAAGACCTACCGTCCCAACCACGTCGGTCAGAAACGGCTCAGCGTGGAGATCTGGGAGGGGGACCCCGCCGACCCGGTCGCCAAGGAGGCCGGAGCGGACAACGGTTCCAACATCTGCCTGACCGAGCTCAAGATCGACCTGCCCCCGTTCACGGAACCGGACGAGGCCTCCTTCACCCTCACCTACACCTACGACCTCAACGGTCTGCTGGGGGTCCGCGCCGTCCTGGAGCGCACCCAGGAGGTGCTCGTCGAGCGTGAGATCAACGCCTTCGGCCTGTCCACGACCGGGGTCGGGGTCAGTGCCGCCAGTCTGCGGGAGTTCCTGGAGACCCGGCCGCGCCTGCCCGAGTCGGCCGCCCCGTCGGCGGAGCACCAGCCCGCACCGGTGGCCGTACCACCGGAGAAGGAGCCGGGGCCGCGTCCCTCCCCGGCGGCTCCCCTCCGGGCGGGGGAGGGAGAGGCACCGGGGTGCCGTCCCCTGGTGGTCGACGGTTCCAACCTCGCCTGGGGTTCGCAGAACCGGAGCATGGGCGGGCGGCCCACGCTGGCCCGGCTCCACGCCGCGCTCGCGGAACTGCGCGACCAGTACCCCGGGGCGGAGGTCATCGTTTTCGTCGACGCCAACTTCCGCCATGTCGTACCCGACCCGGAGAAGGCGCGAGTGGATCGGGAGATCGCCCAGGGGGTCCTGCACCGGGTTCCCTCGGGAACGGTCGGCGGAGCCGATGTCTACCTATTGGACATCGCCCGCAAGAAGGACGGGGTCGTGGTCAGCAACGACGGTTTCTCTCAGCACACCGAGTACCATTCCTGGCTGGCTGGAAAGGGGCGTCTGCTCGGGGGGACGGAGGTCGCCGGTATCTGGGCCTTCAAGGAACGACGGCTTTCCCGTTGAACAGGGATGATGCCGGAGAAACGGTTCGTGGGGCGATGCCGGGTTGCGCGGGGGTGTTTATCGTGCCATCCTGCGAACGTCGTGGGAAGGTGGCGGAGGAGTCGTGGGAAGCATCGCGGTATCCCTTTAACCGTTGAGTCCTCTCTGATTTCGGGTGGAACCGGAAGGCGCACATACGAGTGCGCCCTGCCTGGAATCGTGAATGGGAGCTTGCGTGTCCACGACCTTCGCCCTGGTGTGCGGAGCCTCCTTCGGAGCCTTTTCCCTCACCCTGCTCATCGCCCGCGAAGCCGACAAGAGCTGGCCCATGGCCCTCCTCATCGCCGGGGGCTCCTTCCTGGGTGCTCTCTCCGCCTTCGGTACCCTCGCCAGTGCTCTATGAGCCATCGCGCGGGGCGGGCCTCCGGGCCCGCCCTCGGGGGCCGCGGGCGGCAGCAGATTCCGTGTCCTCGCGGTCCTCAAAGCCCTTGTCAGCCGGGAACGGTATCGGGGTTGCGGAGCCGGGGCCCGGCTGGGGCGGGGCTCGGTCGGGGGTTCTCACCCCGGGAACCCCGGAACGCGGCGCTGAAGGTATGTGGTTCATCGTGTTCGGGCACGTTGTCCCCTGGGGGTGCCCGAAGGGCCGTGGACCGGAATCGCTGACGGGATCACCCCTCCGGTGTCAAGGCGGCGCGACAGGCGTCACGCGGTGATGGTTTCCCTCCACGGGGAGGGAAACCGGATTACACGATTCATTCGTGGAACACCCCTTGACACTCTCGGAGACTCAGGGATATACCTAGGAAAATACCTCAAATGACTGGACTCGTTCGACGACGTCGGAGAATGTTAACGCTAACATCCAAATAGCGAATGACGGGACAAGGGCCGTGTAACGCGCGCGCCGTGTCCCCGGTAAACGATTCTCGTCGTCGGGAGTCCTCCTATCGCCGCGCCCCGAGAAATCCCGCAACCGCCGACCGGACCCCCGTCGGTGGCACACCCCCCGGAGGAGAATTGCGAGCGAACCGAAGGAGACCGGCGCGCACCGCGTGCGCGCTGCTCGCCGGACTGCTGTGCGCCGTGACCGCGGCCGCCCCCGCGTCGGCCGCGACCGACTACAGCATCGACATCGACCCTTCCGCTACCGGTCCTGAGATCAGCGACCAGATGTACGGCATATTCATGGAGGACATCAACCACGCGGCCGACGGCGGCCTGTACGCCGAACTGGTGCAGAACCGGTCCTTCGAATACAGCACCGCGGACAACGAGAACTACACCCCCATGACCGCATGGGAGGAGATCTCCACCGGAAACGCCAACGTCCAGGCGAGGGTGGTGAACGACGACGGGCGGCTCAACGAGCGCAACCGCAACTACCTCCGGTTGGTCCTGCCCGCCGACGGCGGCGAATACGGTGTCGTCAACAGCGGGTATTCCACCGGAATTCCCGTCGCCGAGGGGGAGGAGTACGACTTCTCGGTGTGGGCGAAGTCCCCGGGCCGCGCCGCAGCGCTGACCGTGCGGCTGCACGACGCCCAGGGAGAGCCGCTGGCCGAGTCGCTGACCCTGGACGTGCAGGGCGGCTGGGCGCGGTACACCGGCACGCTGACCGCCACCGGCTCCAGCACCACCGGCCGGCTGACGGTCACCGGGAGCGGCGGCGGCGTGCTGGGCCTGGACATGGTATCGCTGTTCCCGCGCGAGACCTTCAAGGGCCGCGAGAACGGCCTGCGCGCCGACATCGCCGAGCGGATCGCCGCGCTCGAACCGGGCTTCGTCCGCTTCCCCGGCGGCTGCCTGGTCAACACCGGCAGCCACGAGGCCTACGAGGGCCCCGACTGGCCGCGGGAACGCTCCTACCAGTGGAAGGACACCATCGGCCCGGTCGAGGAGCGCGCGACCAACCACAACTTCTGGGGCTACAACCAGTCCTACGGGCTGGGCTACTACGAGTACTTCCAGTTCGCCGAGGACCTCGGCGCCATGCCGCTGCCGGTGGTGCCCGCCCTGGTCACCGGCTGCGGCGAGAACCAGGCCACCGACGACCCCGAGCTGCTGCGGCGCCACGTCCAGGACACCCTGGACCTAATCGAGTTCGCCAACGGCCCGGCCAACTCCGAGTGGGGAAGCGTGCGTGCCGAGATGGGCCACCCCGAGCCGTTCGGCCTGACCCACGTCCAGGTCGGCAACGAGGAGAACCTGCCCGACGCGTTCTTCGAGCGTTTCCTGCGGTTCCGCGACGCCATCGAGGCCGAGTACCCCGACATCACCGTCGTCTCCAACTCCGGCCCGGCCTCCGGCGGCGGCGTCTTCGAGCGCGCCTGGGAGCTCAACCGCGAGCACGGCGTCGCCATGGTCGACGAGCACTACTACAACTCGCCCGAGTGGTTCCTGTCCAACAACGAGCGCTACGACTCCTACGACCGACAGGGCCCCGACGTCTACCTGGGCGAGTTCGCCTCGCAGGGCAACCAGTTCTCCAACGCCCTGGCCGAGGCCGCCTACATGACCGGGCTGGAGCGCAACGCCGACGTGGTCAAGATGGCCTCCTACGCCCCTCTGCTGGCCGCGGACTGGTCCACCCAGTGGACCCCCGACATGATCTGGTTCGACAACACCACCAGCTGGGGCTCGGCCAACTACGAGGTGCAGCGGCTGTTCTCCACCAACACCGGGGACCACGTGGTGCCCAGCGCCGCCTCCGGCACCCCCGGCGTCGACGGGCCGATTACCGGCGCGGTGGGGCTGTCCACCTGGAACACCAGCGCCGAGTACGACGACGTCCGCGTGACCTCCGCCGACGGAGAGACGCTGTTCGCCGACGACTTCTCCTCCGACGCCGACCGGTGGACCCACGTCACCGACGCCGGGAACTGGGTCGTGGAGAACGGCGCCTACGTGCAGACCGAGGTCTCCGGTGAGAACACGATGGTCACCGCCGGGGACCCCGGGTGGACCGACTACGACCTGGAGGTGACCGCCACCAAGCGCGAGGGCGCCGAGGGCTTCCTCGTCGGGTTCGGCGTCCAGGGCACCGGCGACTACTACTGGTGGAACCTGGGCGGGTGGAACAACACCCAGTCCGCGGTGGAGCGCGCCTCCGGCGGAGCCAAGAGCTCCATCATCTCCGACGGCACCACCGTGGAGACCGGCCGCGCCTACGACATCCGGGTCGAGGTGCGCGACCGCGACGTGACCCTCTACCTCGACGGCGAGGAATGGGGTAGCTTCACCGCGCCCGAGCCCGAGCCGTTCCGCCAGGTGGTCACCCGCGACGAGCGGACCGGTGAGCTCATCGTCAAGGTCGTCAACGCCCAGGCCGAGGCGGCCCGCACGTCGATCGACCTGGGCTCCGCGCGGGTGGAGCCCACCGCCGAGCTGACCGTCCTCCAGGCCGCCCCGGACGCCGTGAACACGGCGACCGACCGGCCCGTCAGCCCGCGGACCTCCACCGTCGACGGTGTCGACACCGTGTTCACCCACACCTTCCCCGCGCACTCGATCACCTTCATGCGCCTCACACCGCGGCAGTAGTCCGCACCCGCGCGCCGGGCACCGTGAGTCGGTGCCCGGCGCGCCAGCACCTCCCGCGACTGGTCGAAGACGCACTGGTGTCTGCCGGATCCGCGGTCTACCGCCGTCCTCGGAAGGCCGGTCCAGATGGACGGGGAGCCAGTGGAGGCAGAGGCTGGGGCCTCGGCGGCCCAGCGCGGTGCCCCGAACGCTTCGGTCATCGGATCCCGTTGCCGGGGTGCTCGGCGTCGTAGGCGCGGCGGGCCCGGGCGATGGTGTCCCGGTGCTTCAGTGACCAGTCCGCGAGCGCCCTGACCAGGTGGGTCAGGCTCACCCCGGTCTCGGTGAGCCGGTAGTCGACCTGGGCCGGAACCGTCGGGTAGACGGTGCGGAGCACCAGGCCGTCCCGCTCCAACCGCCGGACCGTCAGGGTGAGCATCCGCTGGGAGATCCCGTCGATCGCGCGCTGGAGCTGGCGGAAGCGGCGCGGCCCCCGGGCGAGTTCGACGATGACGAGGACCGACCACTTGTCCCCGACCCGGTCGAGGACGTCGCGGATCCCGCAGTCCGGGTGGTCCGACTCCCCGCACGGGTCCAGGTCGGCCGCGCCGGTGGTTACACCGGTGTGCGTCGGTGACATGGATCTGCCTCCTTGTGGGCGGTCTGCGTCCGGTCCAGGATCTCAGAGGCAGTTACCGAAGAGAACCACGAAGGGGTCGAGGCGCATGATCATGGTGACCGGGGCGAACGGGCAGCTGGCGTCGCTCATGTTGGATGAACTGAGAACGCGGGGGGTGACGGTCGTCGGAGGCAGCCGCGCCGCTGGGGACGGTCTGCGCCGTCTCGACTTCGACGACCCCGCCAGCCTGGACCTCACGGGTGTCTCCACCCTGGTCCTGGTCTCGGCCGGATACGCCGAGGATGACCGGGTCATCGCCCGGCACGGCGCCGCCGTCGACGCCGCGGTCCGTGACGGGGTGACCCACATCGTCTACACCAGCCTGACCGGCGCGGGGGACCACCTCGGGTTCGCGCTCGCACACCGGGCCACCGAGCGGTTGGTGAGGGCCAGCGGGCTTGGGTGGACCATCCTGCGCAACGGCCTGTACGCCGAGCTGTTCGGCGCGCTGCTCGCCTGGACCCCCGACGGCCTGGAGTCCGCGTTCGGTACCGGTGCCCTGTCCGCTGTCGCTCGTGCGGACCTCGCCGCCGCTGCGGCGGCCGTCGCGGCCGATCCCGCCCCGCACGCCGCAAGGACCTACGACTTGGTCGGCGACCCGATCAGCGCTGACGACGTCGCCGGGCGGCTCGGTGTCACCCACCGCACGATCAGTCTCGGAGAGTACCGTGCCCGCCTTCTCGCGGATGGCGCCCTGCTGCCGTTCCAGCCGCCGATGATGGTCTCGATCGCCACCGGCGTCCGCCACGGGTTCCTCGACGACACCGGCGACGACCTCGCCGGGCTGCTGGGCGGAGCGTTGACGGATCCGCTCGCGGTCGCCGCGAACACGGCTGCCTCGATGCGCGCCGCTCAGATCTGAGGTCCGGTGGTGTCTCGCGACGCGCCTGTGCCGGTCGGGGCCGCCGCTGAAGACAGTCACCCGCGGCCCCGGGCCGCCGCGGGAGACCCCTCGGATGGAACGGCCGCGCTCCCGCCGCTCCAGGCACCGGCGGGGAGAGGCCAAGCTCCGGTCGCCGAGGGAAGACCTCCTCTCGCGTGCCGGACCCCTTCCGTCGAGCAGACCTGCGCGGACGTGTGGGTGGGCACCTGGGTGGGTGACGGCCATGGCCCGTCTGCCCTCGCTCGACACGCCATATCCCGCTGCGGAAGTCCTGAACGGCTGACCGCGCGTGCCGGGACCGGCGCATGATAGACGGGGAGGACGGAGCACCGACAGGGGAGCGGACATGAGGGCATGGATCGTCCGGGCGGGGGCGAAGGGGCAATGGGAGCCCTGGGCGCTGGAGAACGGCTGCGTCGCGGTCAGCTTCACCGGAGTCCCCGACCTGTCCTCAGCCCAGGCCAGGGAAGACGTCTTCGAGCTTCTCCGCCGGTCCTTCCCCGAAGACGGCGAGAACCGCCTGCGCAACCTCGCCAACCAGTTGTGGGCGTTCAGGTCCGGCATCCACCAGGGTGATCTCGTCGTCCTCCCGCTCAAGACCAGATCGGTCATCGCCATCGGCCGGGTCAGCGGGGACTACGAGTACCGCTCGGCGAACGAGTCCGGATGCCGCCACGTGCGTCGGGTCGAGTGGCTGCGTGACGACATCCCCCGCTCCGCGATCCGCCAGGACCTGTTGTACTCCCTCGGTGCCTTCCTCACGGTCTGCCAGGTCAAACGCAACGACGGAGCCTGGAGGATCGAGCAGACCGCGCTGACGGGCAGCGACCCCGGGGCCCGCACGCCACAGGGAACTCCTGCGGGAGAGGAGCCCGCCGCAGACACTGACGAGGGTGAGACCAGTGACGTGACGGCCGTCGCCTTCGACATCGAACAGCAGGCCACGGACCGGGTCCGCACCCATCTGATCGAGACCTTCGCCGGTTACCGCATGCAGGAACTCGTCGCGGCGGTACTGGAGGCTGAGGGGTTCCACTGCACGACACCGCCGACAGGTGCTGACGGGGGTATCGACGTCCTGGCCGGAACCGGACCGCTGGGGCTGGGATCACCGCGGATCGTCGTCCAGGTCAAGAGCGAGGCCCAGCCTGTGGGCGCGCCCGTCGTGCAGCAACTGGTCGGCGCGGTCAGGCAGCACTAGGCCGACCACGGGCTCCTCGTCGCCTGGGGAGGCGTCACCAGGGAGGCTCGCCGGATGCTCCTCGGCCACCAGTACTTCACCGTGCGGATCTGGCAGGACACCGATCTCATGGAAGCGATCTTTCGCACCTACGAGCGCCTTCCCGAGGAGATCGTCAAGGACCTGCCCCTCAAACGGGTGTGGACTCTGGTGGAGGAGTCGGGGTGAGGTGCCCCCGGTGGTTCGGGCCGGATCGCGTAAGCCTGTGCGGCTGAGACCCGCGCCTGTGAGTGTTGTGGGAAAGGTGACAGGGGGCAACCGTCCTCAGATGTGCTGGAACACGCGTTCGCGGTGCCAGGCGAGTGCGTCCCGGCTGGGGTGGTCCGCCTTGCGCGGGGGGAGGGTGATGCTCCTGCCCTCCAAAGCGGTGTACTCCCCGGCCGCGGGGGAGGGGTGCCCATACAGGCGGGGACTCACCTGGACGGTCAGTTCGGGTGAGACCGCCAGGTAGCCCTGGTCGAAGAGGCGGTGCACGTCCGCGCGCAACAGCAGGCCGTTGTCAAGCCGGTGCAGTCCTCCCTCGGAGATCGGGTGGATGTGCGCGGCCTCCAGGGCCGGGGGCACGTCGACCCCCGTGACAGCGCACCTGCCCTGGTAGGCGTTCAGGAGGGCGAGCTTGAACGCCTCCTGTCCGAGGCGCTGGCGGACAGGGCGGTACCCGCCCCGGGTGGGGCCCTCGTGCCGCCAGGTGCTGGTGTCCCCCGGTTCCTCCCCGAGAGCGGCATCCGCACCCTCGGTCAGTACACGGTCGGCGATCGGGGCGAAGTAGTCCGCGAGGTCGGAGGTCTCGATGTCGTCGTACCCCTTGCCCTGGATGAGGTTCTTACTGAAGTCCGGCGGGGGTGCGAAGGTCGTGCCCTCGGGGAAGAAGACGGGGTCGCGCAGCATGATGCAGCCGATGAGCGGGTCCTCGCCCGCGCGGATGGGCGGCTTGTCATCCTTGCGGCGGTACACGTTGAGCGCGTCGCGCAGTTCGCCGAGGCTGCTCCTACCGTTGCCCTCGCTGAAGGCGGCCCACGCCTCTGAGAGTCGAACGTGCGCGAACCCGCTGAAGACGGCGCCGCCGACGATCCTGTTGTGGGGGTACCTGGTCTTGAACAGGAAGAGATCTCCCAGGCCGATGCGGCTGAAGTCCTTGTCCGACGAAGGGCGCCAGAAGTTGATCTCGGACAGGTGGGGGCGCTGGGCGAGGAATTCGGCCCAGACCTGGTCAGTTACTCCGACAAAAGCCTTCATATGCGGCATTATGCTGTTTTTACGGTGTGACTGCTTGCAGTGAGAGTTCCTTTCGCCCCTGGTAGCCAATGTGGCCGGAAGCGGCCACTTCCTCCCCGCTTCCGCGCTTGCTTCAGGATGATGGGGAGGAGCGAACGCCCTGTTCGCGCGCATCGTCGCTCGGGGTGTACCGGTGCGGAGGTGCGGTGGAAACGCTGTTTCCTGGAGTGGGTCCGATGGTCAAGTCGAGAAGGACCACATGGCGCAGCGGTAGCGGTTGGTGGACGGACGACCCCCGGCCGAGTGTCAGCGGGGATTGGTCGGCGGAACTCCACTCCGAGCGTGAGGACGCCCTGAGCCGACCTTCTGTTCCGGCAACGGCGAAACCGGCGCGCGGCGCGTCGAAGAAGTACCCGGTCCGCGTTACCACGATGTCGCGCGCTCAGAAGCTGCGCGTCGACGTGGCCAAGCTGGACAGAAGTCTCAGAGAGGCCGACAGGGCGTTGGCCAGGAAGCCGGAACTGGCGCGGCGTATCTGCGAACGGGCTCTGCAGATGCCGCAGAAGGCCCTCCGGAGCAGGACCGCGCGGGGCGGTACCTTCGAGGAAGCCTTGCGTGAGGTACTCAGGCAGACGCGGAAGAAGTCCGCCGGAAGTTCCCGAAAACAGGCCCGTCGCCGGAGGAGGGGCGTAGGGGGTACGCCACCGGGTTGACGCCCTGACCGGGGCTGGCGACTCGGCCCTGTGCCGAGCAGGCCGAGGGGTGTGGCGGCGCCCCAGGGAGTCCCTGGGGCCAAGGACGGGGAAGACCGGTTCAGGCGGGCGGGGAGCCCTCGGAGGGCCGCAGGGTCCTGGGCATCGGCGGAACGGGGCGGTCCCGGCGCGCGCAGCGGCCGACCGGGCGCGGTTCACGGCCCTCGGCGACGCAGCGCAGGGCCTCGCCCGAGGCCAGGCGCCCCGCCCTCTGGAAGCTCTCCGGGTTGGAGTCGACCTTGTACCACAGGGCGTCGCGCAACACCGCGCGGGCGGTGTATCGGGGCCGGCCGCCGCCCGCCTCCGACCAGGCCTCGCGTACCCCCTGGGCGAAGGCGCGGACGAACTCCTCCGGGAGGGGCTCTCCGGGATAACCGCAGGTCTCGGGCAGGTCGTCGGCGAGGGCGAAGTCCGTGCCCGGCGCTGGCTCGAAGTCGGCCCAGGCCACGGCGAAGGCGCAGGGACAGCACGTCTGCCGGATGTGGCGGACGTGGACACCGGTGACCGCTCTGGGGAGCACCGGTGCCCTGGGGACGGGGGAGTTCACGGGGTTTCCCGTCAGGTGTCGCAGCTCTGGCAGCGGCGGGTGGCGAGGCGCTCGGTGTTGCCGTGTGTGGCGCGGGCGGGGGAGTTCTCGCCCAGGCGGCGCCACAGCCGCGGGTCGGCGTCGGGGATCCAGCCCCACAGCGGCGCCTTGATCTCGGAGTCGGACTGGTGCGGGCAGCCCGGGCGGTGGGCCACGCCGCGCGGCGAGATGAGTAGGGTGCCCGTGGGGAAGTGCGCGTCGCCGGTGGCGGTACCGGTGCTCTGCCCTCGGGGGCTCTGGTCCTTGACGAGGTCGCAGGCGCAGCCGCCGTCGATGGGGAGTTCGCAGAAGTCGCAGCGTTCCATGGCCCCGATCATGCCCGGCCCCGGTGACGAACGGGCCGGGGTTTTCCGCGCCTGGCGCGTGTTCGGGCAGGTGGGGCGGCGGGTGGCCGGGAACGGCCACCCGCCGCGCCGGGTCGCGCTCCCGGAGGGCCTGTTCGGACATCTCGTGCGGGGCCGCGGACAGAACCCGGCCCAACGGTGCCAGGGCACGGTAAGACACCTCCGGGCCCCGGGAACCCTGGAACAGGTAGGGGCGGGAGTGGTCGCTGAGCAGGTCGGTTCAGGACGGCTCCCTCCCCGGGGCGGGACTCCCGGCTCCGGCCTTCGCGGCGGCCCGTTCGGCCCTGATCGGCTGGATGCCGAGGACCTCCGCCCACACCCGGCCCATCCGCTCGGCCGCGGCGGCGGTGCCGCCGGGCCGCCACAGCTCGGCGGGGTCCCCGGGCACGGCCGCGCACAGCATGCGCCGGATCTGGGAGGGATGCAGCCTGGCCCCGGTCCTGCGGTACTCCGCCCGTGCGGGCCCCCTCTCCGGTTCGGCCTTCGGCCAGCCGAACCGGTCGGAGAGCACGAACTCGGCGGTGCCCTTGGTGACCCGGGTGGCGGCGCGGAAGGCCTTCACCGCGTCGGGGCCGAACACCACGGGGTCCCGCTGGTCGAGCAGGCCGAGGAACTGGCGCATCCGCGCGGCCTCGTCCCGCTCCACGTGCAGCGGAGTTTCCTCCTCGGCCTTCGCCGGTACCGGAGCCGACGCCGCGCGGACGTAGGTGTAGCTCCGGTACCGCACGTACCGGCCCGACCAGTGCCGGACCCTGCTGTCCGGTGCGCGGCTCGGGCTTCCGGGCGGGTCGGTGACGACCGCTTGGCCGGCGGCCAGCAGGGGCGCGATCGCGGCACCGGGAGCCCGGCCGCGCACCCACGCCGTCCCCTGTTCCGCGAAGGGCTGTTCCGCCCAGAGGCGCAGCAGGGACACCAGGGCGTCGTGCGTGCTCGGGTCGGGACAGCCGGCGGCCAGCCTCCACAGGAGCACGTCGGTGCAGTCGAGCAGGTCGCTCCACCGCGCCGGGGGTTCGGGCGGGCTCAGCCTGCGGGTGCACTCGTCGATCCGGCCGCGCAGCCGCGCGCCGTCGGCCGCCAGCGCGGTGAGCGTGGACGTCTGGTCGCCGGAGGAGTACGCGAACGACAGTGCCCGCGGGTCGAACAGGCCGGACAGGGCCTTCTCCAGGGCCGCGTCGGTGGTCCCGGTCCCGGGCCTGAGCGGTGCGTCCGCGCGTACGAGTGCGGCGCGCCGCGACATCTCCTCACGCCGCAGTCGCAGGTCGGCGGCCCACAGCACCGCCCAGACCAGGCCGCCGGTGCCGTCGGCGAGCGCCTCGTCGGTGATCTGGGGCAGCAGGCGGGCCAGGGCCCCGCGCACGGCGGCCCGGCGGGTGGGTGAGTGCCGGACCGAGGTCGTGAGCAGGCCCGCCCCGCAGACGTGCCCCTCCGGCGCCGGAACGCTCAGAGCGGCGTCGATGAGTTGGCGGGCGGTGTCGGCGTCCACTCCGCGCAGGATCCGGGAGGCGGCCGGGTCCCGGGGAGTGAGGAAGTGCCAGAAGGCGGGCGGCGGCATCAGGGGCAGCTGGGCGTCGTCCGCGCGCTCGTCCGCCCCGACCCGGGGGTGGACGCCGACCTGCCAGACATCTGAGTCGTCGCCGGTGTCTCGGCACCGGACCACTGTCGCCGCGCGCGGGCGGACGCAGAGGGTCAATAATCCCTCCGCCGTGCCCTCGGGCATGCGCAGCACACCCCAGTGGGTGTGGTTGCCCAGGCTCCGGAACGCCGCTCGCCGACCGTCCGTGCCCTCCAGGAACTCCGGTGTCCAGTCCTCCGCGCCGGGGTCCGGCCGGAACACCCGGAAGCCCGCGAGCCCGTCCTTCGAGCCGAGGGGGGACTCCGGTGAGTCCTCCGGCAGGCGGACCAGGTGCGTCCGCGTGTACAGGCCGATCGGGTCGCCGTCGAGGAAACCGGGCAGGTCGTACCCGACGGTCCGCCCGGTGAGGGGGTCCAGTTCGGGAAGCCCGTCCCCCGTGGCCCCGGTGCTCGACCACACGCGCGTGCCGTCGGTCAGGTGGTCGTCCAGCCGCTCGGGGCCGCTGCGGTCTCCAGCGCGCAGGACGCGTTCGAAGTCGTAGCGGCCCCCGTCCGGGGAGGCCAGGACCAGACCCAGCCTGGTGGAGTCGCCGCCGTAGTCGAACAGGGCCGGGGGGAGTACGCCTCGAACACGTCGTCGGGCGCCGAGCACCAGAACGCCCGCTGCGGCTGCCTGCTGCGGCTCCTTCCGCCGTAGGCCCAGGTGACCTGGAAGTCGCCGCCCACGAAGTGCACCGTGTGCCGTTCGGCCTCCTCAGGCAGGGTGAACGCGCACCACCCGCGGCGGCCCCGGTGGTCCACGGCCACCGCCGCGTCCCGGCCGTAGACGGTCAGCACCGGCCAGGTGGGGGTCACTCCCAGGACACCGCCGTCGCGGGCGCCGATCTCGGCCACGGCCTCCTCGAAGGCGGGCCAGACGTACTCGCCGGGAACTCCGAACCGCAGCGTGCGGGCCAGGGGTTCGACCAGGTCGAGACCGTCCAGGACGTCCTCGACCCCGTCCCACCCGCGCATCGCGTCGTGGGACAGGCGGGCGTCGAGTGCGTCCAGCGCCCTCTCCGCCTCCTGCAGTGGGGCGCCGCGCACCACTTCGACCTCGGCACTCACCTGTTCCAGGAACTCCCGGTGGAGCTTGGGTACGGCTTCCTCCCGGCGCGGAACCGGGCGTACGGGACGGGTGACGCCCTCGGGCAGCTCCACCCGGACGCCGTGGGACTCGCAGGCCAGTACCAGGTCCGAGTCCAGGCGGCCGTGGCGGTAGCGGCCCTCGTAGAGGCGGACGGCGGCGCCCTCCGCGCGGATCCGCGGTGCCAGACGCGGCAGCAGGGCGTACAGCTCACCGGGCATCCGCTGCTTGGTGACCCCCTCGCCCACCCAGCGGTGGTTGTACATGAAGAAGTAGTGCGACAGCCAGGCGCCGTAGCCCTTCTCGGGGCGCAGCCGTCCCTCGGCCATGTCCTCGGCGATACCGGTGGTCTCCAGCAGACGCAGCCACTCGGCGCCGTCGGTGATGGAGGCGGGGAAGAGGACGGCCAGGCCGGGCCGGTCCTCCTCGTGCGGTGGCGCCTGGGCGAAGAGCCGGTCCGCCGCGCGGACCAGGCCCACCGGCACGGCACGTCCCCCGGAGGCGGCCAAGACTCGGCCCAGGGCTCGGGCCGCCTCGGCGGTGGCCAGCCCCGCGGCGCGGGCCGAGGCGCGCAGCCGGGTGAGCAGGTCGGCCGGGGGAGGCGCTCCGCCGTCCGTCCATGCGTCCAGGAAGCGCAGGAACTCCGTGTGCGCCCGCGGGGCGGGCAGGAGCTCGGCGAGTGCGCGCTGGTGGAGGCCCAGCTCCTTACCGGGCAGTGCCCCGGCCCGGGCGAAGAGCAGGGCGTTCTCCACCGCGTGGTGGGTGTCGACCTCCAAGGCGTGCGCGGCCTCGGCCTCGCGGGCCCGGCGGTAGGCGGTTCCGGCGTGCTTCTTCTGGCCGCGGAGCATGCGGTGGCCAACCGTGTCCCAGTACCAGGGCAGGTAGGCCTCGGGCAGCCCGGAGGAGGTGAAGGTGGCCGCCAGGTCGGACAGGAGCCTGCCCCGGTCGCGGCGGCTGGCGAGCCGCGCGTCGACCGCGGTGAGGAGGTCGAGGATCTCGGGTTCGCGCCCGTGTCCCCGGACGCGCTCCCAGTCCAGCAGCAGGGTGGAGACGGTTGGGTCTGGGGGAGGGGAAAGCGGCATGCGGGGAGTATCCCAGTCCTCACCGACGGTCCGTGGCGGTGCCTCGGCTGACGCGTCGCCACGGCTCAGCCGGAGCTCAGGAGGCGGCGGGGCGCAGGGTGAAGACCTTGTGCAGGCCGACCATGGTCATGATGCGCATGGTGTTGGCGGGGACGGAGTCCAGGACGATGTCGGCCCCGGCGGCCAGGACGTGCTGGCGGGCGGCGAGGAGGGCGCTGATACCGCTGGAGTCGCAGAAGTCCAGTCCGGCCAGGTCGATGACCAGGCACTGGCCCGGGTCCAGGGACAGGAGCCTGACCTCCTGGCGCAAAGACGCGGAGTGGTTGTAGTCCAGCGAACCGGTCACGTCGAGGACGGGGCCGGCCGTGGTGTCTCGGCAGGTGACGTTCAGAGTGTTCATCAGGGACTGCTCATCGTGAGGTGTCGGTTGTCGGACGAGGCGGCGGGACGCCGAGCGCGAGGAGGGCGGTGTCGTCCTCGAGGCCGTCGCCGAAGCTCTTCAGCAGTCCGGTCAGGGCGCTGACGATGCCGTGGGGGGTGGAGGGGCGTGCTCCGAGGCGAAGGAGAGCAGGCCCTCCTCGCCGTACATCGTTTCGGCCCCGGATCCGGTGCGGGCCTCGGTCAGGCCGTCAGTGTAGAGCAGGAGGGTGTCGCCGGGGGCGAGGGTGGTCTCGACGGTGGCGAAGTGGGCTGAGGGCAGCACGCCTACGAGCATCCCGCCGGGCGTGAACAGCTGCTCGCACGTTCCGTCTGCGCGCAGCACCAGGGCCGGGGGGTGGCCGCCGAAGGCGAGGCGGACGCGGACACCGCCGCCTCCGGGTTCGAGTATGCCGAAGAGGGCGGTGCAGTACCGCGGGTCCCCGTTGTCGGCGTAGCGCTCCAGGAGGACGGTGTTCAGCGTGGCCAGGGGGGTGGCGGGGTCGGGGGAGTGCAGGCCGGCGGCGCGCAGGGCGTAACGGGCCTGGGAGGTCAGGGTCGCGGCCTCGGGGCCCTTGCCGCTCACGTCGCCGAGGAAGAACGCCCAGCGCGTGTCGTCGAGGGAGAAGAGGTCGTAGAAGTCGCCGCCCAACCGGAAGGGGGAGGCCGTGTGGTAGTAGGCGGCCGCCTCCATCCCCGGCACCTCGGGAAGGGTGTCGGGCAGCAGGGCCCTCTGCAGGGTGGTGAGCACCTCCCTCAGGCGGGCACGTTCGGCCTCGGCCTGCTGGCGTGCCTGCTCCGCCTCGGTCCGGGCCCGCTCGGCCTCCCTGCGGCGGCGCAGCAGTTCCTCCTCGTAGGAGCGGCGGTCGGTGGCGTCGAAGACGGTGGTGCGTATCAGCAGCGGCTCGCCCCCGTCGCCGTGCTTGATGACGGAGGAGACCAGCACTGGGAGGCGGTTGCCGTCGAACGCCCTCATTTCCAGGGCGATGCCTCTGAGCTCGCCCTGCATGCGCAGCAGGGGCGCGAAGTGCGTCTCGTGGTAGATCCTGCCGCCCATGGTGAGCAGGTCGCTGAAGCGCATACGGCCCACCACGTCGTCGCGCTCCAAGCCGAGCCAGCTCAGCAGTGTGGCGTTGACCTTGGCGATCGTGCCGTCCATGAGCGTCGACAGGTACCCGCAGGGCGCGGACTCGTAGAGCTCCTCGGCGCTGTTCTCCAGCAGCGCGGTGAAGGTCGCCTTGGTGTCGGGCCCGTTGCCCGCCGCTCTGAACGGCTCTGACTCCCCGCTCATCCGTCCCGTCCCAGAGTCTCGAGGAAGTCCAGCAGCGCCGCCGCGGTGGCCTGCGGCGCACTCAGCTGGGGGCAGTGGCCGGTGGCCTCCAGAGTGACCAGCCGGGAGGAGGGGACGGCGGCGTGGACGAAGGCGCCGACCTCGCGCGGGGCGATGACGTCCTGCTCGCACTCGAGGATCAGCGTCGGGACCCGCACGTCCCGCAGGTCGGCGCGGTTGTCGGACAGGAAGGTGGCCCGGGCGAAGACCCGGGCGATGTCGGGGTCGGTGGCGCAGAAACTGTTGGTCAGCTCTTGCCCGAGTTCTGGCCGTTCGGGGTTGCCCATGATCACCGGTGCCATGGTCGCCGACCAGCCCAGGTAGTTCGACTCCAGCGAGGCCAGCAGTTCGTCGATGTCTCCCGGGGTGAAGCCGCCGCGGTAGCCCTCGTCGTCGATGTAGCAGGGCGAGGGGGTCACCATCGCCAGCGCCCCGATCCGCTCCGGCGCCGCCCGCAGGGCCAGAACGCCCACCATGGCGCTGACCGAGTGCCCCACGAAAACCGCTTCCTCCAGATCCAGTTCGCGGCAGACCTCCATGACGTCCTGGGCGTAGCCGTCCAGGGAGGAGTACCTCTCCTCACTCCAGGCGGAGGCGTCCGACCCCCCGGAGCCGACGTAGTCGAACAGCACCACCCGGTACCGATCGGCCAGCGCGGGAACGACCAGGCGCCACATGTTCTGGTCGCAGCCGAACCCGTGGGCCAGGACGACCGCGGGCCCGTCGGCGTTGCCGGTGACCGTGACGTTGTTTCGACGCAGAACGTCCATGGTGAGTAACCCTTCCCCGTCGTGGACAACTCGAAAAGGGTATCTGACCCAATAGGCGACTTCCGTATCAAAGCAGTGTGTTCGTCGTCCCCCCAGGAGGAGCGGGTCCGAGGCCGTCCGCCGCTCCGGTCCCCGCGGGCGGGCGCGGCGCCGCTCAGCCCCCAGGGCGCTCATTCCGCGTCTTCGACGTGGGGCCGGCCCCCTCCTCCGGGGCGGCCCCGTCATCCGCGGGCGCCGCGGCCTTCTCCCCGTCCTCGGCGGCGGAGAGCAGGGGGTGCTCGGCGACCTCGTACCGCCGGATGTAGATCCCCAGGAACGCCTGCAGGCTCGCACCGACCGGCAGCGCCAGGAGCGCGCCGGGCGCGCCCAGGATGGCCACTCCCGCCAGGACCGAGCCGAACGCCACCGCCGGGTGCATGTCCAGGGTCTTGGCCGTGATGCGCGGCTGGAGCAGGTAGTTCTCGAACTGCTGGTAGACGGTGACGAACACCAGCACCCACACCGCCGCCCACGGGCCCTGCGACAGGGCCACGAGCACGGGGACCGCGCCGCCGATGTAGGTGCCCACGGTGGGGATGAACTGCGACAGCACGCCGATCCACAGCGCCAGGGCGAAGGCGAAGGGGATGTCCAGCAGGACCAGCACCACGTAGTGAGCGCCCGCGCAGACCAGGGCCAGCAGCGCCCGTGAGTAGAGGTAGCCGCCCGTCTTGGCGACCGCGATCTCCCAGGCACGCAGTACCTCGCGCTGGGTGCGCGGCGGAAGCACCGAGCAGATCACCCGGCGGAAGCGCGGCCCGTCGGCGCACAGGTAGAAGGTGAAGAGCGCGATCGTCAGCGTGTTGAAGAGCAGCGCCAGGAGGGTCGTCCCGGCGCCCCAGACGTTGTTGGCGATGCCGGAGGCGTACTGCTCGACGAGGCCGCTGGCGCTGGAGACCTCGTTGAGCAGGGTGGTGGGGGAGTAGGAGGTGCCGAACGTGGTGTTGACCCAGTTCAGCGCGGCGCGGACCATCGCGGGCACCTCGGAGGTGAAGGCCAGGACCTGACCGATCAGCATGGACCCGAGCAGGCTGAGGAAGGCCACGGTCAGCACCAGGACCAGGAGCATCACCGTTCCGGTCGCCAGTCCGCGCGGCCACCGGCGCCGGTGCAGCCAGTTGACCGCGGGCTCCAGCGCCAGCGCCAGGAACAGGGAGATCAGCAGGAGTATGAGGAGGTTCTGCAGCCGTACGAACAGCCACAGGGCCAGGAGGAACGCCGTGACGAGCCACAGGGCCAGCATCATGGCGCGGGGGAGCCAGGACGGCATGCCGCCGCCGCGGTCGGGGCGCGGGGCTCTGGGCGGTGTGCTGCTCGTGCGCAAGCCGGTTCTTCCTCACTGTCTGCGGTGCGGGATCGTGCTTCCCGGGCACGGAACCGTCGTCGTGGCGTGCCGGGGGTTGTCCCCACCCCACCGGACGATAGCGCCCACCGGGGCCGGGAGGGGAACGCGTTCCGGGTGGTCGCGGGGTCGGGGCACCCGGCGGAGGCGGCCCGCCCCTGCCCGGCGCCCGTGGAGCCGGACGCCGGCCTCCGCCGTGGGGGCGGTGTGTACCGGTGCCCAGCCCCGGGGGCGAAAATACATCCCATGTCCCTACCACGGGACTAATTGAAGTGTCGGGATTCTCGGCAACGGGATGGTAACGAATCGGCCAAGTGGGCAGGTCGGATCGGGGGAGGCCGGGGTCGCGACCGCGGCCCGCGCCGGGGGCCGCCAAGCCCCGCGCCGTAGGGGATGGGTGTCTGCCGAGGGGTTCGGGTCAACGCTGATTACCGGGTGTGCTGGGGCTGCTGGTGCCAGCGAGGTAAAAGTAAAGCCTCGTGACCTCTGTGTTCCAGGTAACGCACATGGGCTTAGGATCCCGGAAGTGAAGTTCTGCTAAAGCGTGTCTGTAGGGCACCTAAACGTCCTCGTGCGTACGGGGAGGCGGACTTCGCCCACCACTTTCCGTTCGACGGACCGGAACCGAGCGCCCACAAGGCGGTCGGCAGGATCCCGTACGGCCCGACCACCGGGCGCGCGGAACCGCTCTGCCCGTCGCCTCCGGCCGAAAGGTGCGCTACATGATCAGCGCTGACGCCGTCCCCCAGGAGGGGGGAGTCGGCACGACCATCGAGAACGCGGTCGACGTCGTCTTCAACCCCATCGCCACCGCGCTCACCAACGTGGTCTTCGCCAAGGTCAACCTCTTCGGGGCCGAGTTCCCCTGGATCGTCGCCTGGCTCGTCGGAGCCGGTGTCATCCTCACCCTCTACTTCGGCTTCCTCCAGTTCCGCCAGCCGCTCACCGCGCTCCGGATCGCCCGCGGGGGCCTCGGCGACGACGCCCCCGGTGAGGTCACCCACTTCCAGGCGCTCACCGCCGCCGTCTCGGGCACCGTGGGCCTGGGCAACATCGCCGGTGTGGCCATCGCCATCACCATCGGCGGCCCCGGCGCGACCTTCTGGATGGTCCTGGCCGGCCTGCTGATGATGGCCGTCAAGTTCACCGAGTGCACCCTGGGCGTGAAGTACCGCGAGATCGGCCCGGACGGCAAGGTCAGCGGCGGCCCGATGAAGTACCTGGCCAAGGGCCTGGCCGAACGCGGCCTCGCGCCGCTCGGCAAGGTCCTGGCCTGGATGACCGCCCTCTTCATCGTCATCTTCGCCATCGCCGGCGGCAACATGTTCCAGGCCAACCAGACCCTGGAGCAGATCCGCGCGGTCACCGGCGGCGCGGACGGCCTCCTCGGCGGGGGCGCCGGCGGTTTCGTGTTCGGTGTGGGCCTGGCCCTGCTCGTGGGCTTCGTGGTCATCGGCGGCATCAGCAGCATCACCAAGGTCACCAGCAAGCTCGTTCCGGCCATGACGGTCATCTACGTGCTCGCCTGCGTCACCGTGATCACGGTCAACATCCCCCTGCTGCCCGACGCGGTCGGCCAGATCATCAACGGCGCCTTCGCCCCGACCGGCGTCGCGGGCGGTGCCATCGGCGCGATGGTCATCGGCTTCCAGCGCGCGGCCTTCTCCAACGAGGCCGGTCTGGGCTCCTCCCCGATCGCCCTGGCCACCGTCAAGACCCGCTACCCGGCCAGCGCAGGCCTGGTCGCCATGCTCGCCCCCTTCCTGGACACCGTGGTCATCTGCACCATGACCGCGCTGACCATCGTCATCGCCTCCCCGCAGTCCTGGGTCGCCGCCCGCGAGGCCGCGGCCGCGGGTGAGGCCCTGCCCGGCGGCGTGAGCCTGACCTCGGACGCCTTCGGCAGCGTTCTGCCGTGGTTCCCCTACGTCCTGACCGTGGCGGTCGTGCTGTTCGCGCTGAGCACCGTCATCACCTGGAGCTACTACGGCCTCAAGGGCTGGACGCACATCTTCGGCAACAGCACCCGCAGCCAGCGCGTCTACCTGGTCACCTACTGCGTGTTCCTGGTCATCGGCTCGGTCCTGACCCTGGGCGCCGTCCTGGACATGGCCGACGCCCTGGTGTTCGCCGCGGCCCTGTTCAACATCATCGGCCTCTACCTGCTGGCCCCGGTCGCCAAGAAGGAGCTGGTGCGGCTGCTCGCCCACCTGCGCGGCGACAAGGAGCCCGAGGAGCCCGCCGAGGAGGAGCTCGTCAAGTAGCGCCTCCGCTCTCCGGCCGCCCGGACCGCGTCCGGGCGGCCGGCGGCGTCTCCGGGGAACCGGTGCTGGTCAAGGGACCAAAGACCGGTGTGCGCGGGCCGGCCCGCGTCCTAGGTTGGGACCGCCCCCTGACCCTGGAGCCCGATGAGCACCCCACCCCCCGTCGACACCGCGGTGGCGCACTCCGCGCGCGTGTGGAACTACTGGCTCGGCGGACGCGACCACCACCCGGTCGACCGGGAGACCGGAGACCGGATCGCCGAGGTCCTGCCCGAGATCGTGGACATCGTCCTGGCCACCCGCTCCTTCCGCGACCGGGTGGTCTCCCACCTGGTCGAGCGGGAGGGCGTCACCCAGTTCCTGGACATCGGAACCGGCCTGCCCACCGCCCACAACACCCACGAGGCCGCCCAGGCAGCCGAGCCCGCGGCCCGGGTCCTCTACGTGGACCACGACCCCCTGGTCAAGGTCCGGGCGCGCGCCCTGCTCACCGGGACCCCCGAGGGCGCCACCGGCTACCTGCACGCCGACCTGCGCGACCCCGCGGCGATCCTGGCCGGGGCCGCCCGGACGCTGGACCCGACCCGCCCGGTGGCGGTGGTCCTGTTGGGGGTCCTGCCCTTCGTGGGGGACGACGGTGAGGCCGCCCGGATCCTGGACCACCTGATGGGCGCCCTGGCCCCGGGCAGTTTCCTGGCCCTGACGCACAGCACGTGCGAGGCCACGGGCCCTCGGGCCGTCGAGGCGGTGCGCCGGTGGAACGAGGCCGGGGACGAGCCCTACCGCCTGCGCACGCCCGAGGAGGTCCGCGGCCTGTTCGCGGGCCTGGACCTGGTGGAGCCCGGGGTGGTGCCCTGCCCCCTGTGGCGGCCCGTGCCCGCCCAGGCCGCCTGGGCCCGGCCCATGGACGAGTACGGCGGCCTGGCCCGCAGGCCCTGAGAGGTCAGCGGGCGGGCGCCCGTCCGACGTCGAACACCGTGTCGCAGGCGTCGCGCACGCTGTCGTTGTGGGTGGCGATGACCACGGCGCACCCCCGGCGGGCCATCTCCCGGAGGGTGTCGACGACCATGCGCCCGTTGTCCTCGTCCAGGGCGCCGGTGGGTTCGTCGGCCAGGACCAGGGAGGGCTGCTTGACCATCAGGCGGGCCAGGGCCACGCGTTGTTGTTCGCCTCCGGACAGGTGGTGCACCTTCTCCTTCTCGCGTCCGGCCAGGCCGACCCGTTCGAGGGCGTGGGCGTGGGGGCCGCGTCGGCGGGCCACGTCCAGGTTGGCTTTGACGGTGGCGTTCTCGATGAGGGCGTAGTTCTGGAACAGGTAGCCGAGGTGGTCGCGGCGGAAGCGCCGCTGTCCGCCGGGGCCCAGCCGGGTCAGGTCGGTGCCCTGGTGCAGGAGGCGCCCGCCGGTGGGTCTCTCCAGCAGGCCCAGGCAGTTGAGCAGGGTGGTCTTGCCCGAGCCGGAGGGGCCCACGAGGGCGAGCATCCGCCCGGCGGGGACGGTGAGGTCCAGGTCCTGCCACAGGGTGCGCCTGCCGAAGGACTTGGTGAGGCTCTCGACGGTGATCATGGTGCTCTCCGGGTCAGGCCTGCGAGGAGCCCTCGCGGACGATACGGCGGTGGAAGACGGTGAGCGCGGCCAGGGTCAGGGCCAGCGACGCGGCGGCGACGGCCAGCGCGTACAGGGGTTCCAGGCCGCTGGTGGGGACGGGTTCGGGCGGCAGGGGCCGGGCGGGGTCCCGGGCGGCGGCCAGGGCGGTGAGGGCCTCCCACGCGGCCCAGCCCACGAAGGCCGCCGCGACGGCCGCCTCGACGGCCAGAAGGCGCCGGTGGGTGGCGGCGAAGCCCCACCCGCTGATGTACCGGGCGAAGACGGTCTGCGCCCGGGTGCGGACGTGGATGACGCAGGCCGCCACGGCGGTCAGCAGCAGGAGCGCGGCCCCGGCCAGGAGGTTGAACGCCTCGACGCGCAGCAGGGTGAGCTGGGCGGCGTAGGCGCTGGCCGCCTTGGCGGAGACGGGCTGGACCCCGTTGACGTACTCGGCCATCCGCGGGTCGGCGCGTGCCCGTTGCACCGTTCCGGGGTCGGGGAACAGCAGCGCCTCGTGGGTCATGGTGTTGACGTAGCCGTTCTCGGAGAGCACGGTGCCGTTGGGCAGGGCGATGACCACGGCGTCGCGCAGGAAGGGGAGTTCGCCCAACCCGGAGGGCGGGTTCGACCCGTAGGTGAACACCGTCTGCCCGTCGGCGGCGGGCAGGATCTCGGCCTCCGTTCCGGGAGAGCGGTCCCCGGCGTAGGCCTCGGACCAGGACGGCAGGGCCTCGGCGATGGACTCGCGGTGGGCGCCGTGCGTCTGGGGGAGCAGGACGCGGATCCGGTCCCCGGCGGCGCGGTAGCGCTCCCCGGAGGGGGAGAGGACCGCCTGTTCCTCCAGGTAGGTGCCGTTGACCATGAGCACGTCGAAGTCGGGGCGCGGGGAGCCGGCCGGCACGAGGACCTCGGGGGCCTGCTGGTCGGCGATGATCACGTGTCCGTCCCGGTCGGCCTCGCGCAGCCAGGGGCCCAGGAGGGCGTCGGTGGCCTCGACGTCGTCGAACCCGGTGCTGCCGTTGAGGGTGATGTGCGAGGTCTGCCCCGTGTGTTCGAAGGCCTCCAGCGAGGCGTGCTGTTCGCGGGCGGTCCGCCCCAGGTGCACGACGGACCCCAGGACGGCGAGGACCAGGAGCAGCACGGGCACGCGCACCAGGTAGGCGCCCGCCTGGGCGGCGCGCGCGGGGACGCGGCCCTTCAGGGCCGGGAGGATCGCGGTGGTGTGCGCCAGGCCCAGGACGGCGGCGTGCGCGGCCAGGGCCACCGCCAGGAAGCCCCCCGCCAGGGTCAGGGCGGTCGTGGTGTAGAGGCCGATCTGGTTCCAGCCGTTGTGCAGGCCGAGCAGGACGAGCGTGAGCGCGGCCACCGCGGGCAGGGCCAGGGCCCACAGCCGCGCTACCTGGCCCAGGTCGCGCAGCAGGATGCGCGGGTAGGAGCGCCCCTGGAGGCGCTGGACCGCGTAGCCCCGGGAGCCGAGCAGGACCCCGGCGGCGATCGCGGTCACGCCCACCAGCAGGGCCAGGGCCCAGGCGTTGAACAGCGGTCCGCCGAGGAGGGAGTCCCACAGCCGCGCCCGGCTGCCGCCCACGTCGGCGCCCAGGCCGTGTTCGGCCAGGGCCGCGGTGAGCACCTGTTCGTTCTCGGGCGGCCCGAAGACGAGGTAGTAGCCGCGCGGGCTGCGGTCCGCGAGCTCGGCGACGGGGTGCACCCGCAGTTCCATGGTGCGGCCGAAGGAGGGGTAGCCCTCGGTGAGCCAGTCGGCGTGGCGGGAGCCGGGGTCGCCCACGGCCAGGTACAGGTGCCACAGCGACTCGGGGCGGGTGACGTCGGGGGCCGCGAAGCCGATGGCGATGTCGCGTTCCTCGGCGACGCGCTGGACGGTGCGGGCCACGTCCGCGCCGTCGGAGGCGCCCTCGTCCTCGACGATCCAGACCACGGCCGAGTGCTGTGCGGTGGGGATCGTCAGCTCCCACGTGGCGAGCAGCAGGGCGGCGAGAAGCGCGGCGAACAGGAGGAGCGCGGTGTGGGCGAAGGCGATGGTGCGGTGCGGCATGGCGTCCTGGCGTGGGGAGGGGGAGCGGGGCGGCCCGCCGCGCGGGGGCCGGCGGGCCCTCGGTGCGGCTATCCGCAGGTCCGCCAGTAGGTCTGGTTGTTGGACAGGGCGCTCCGGGCCTCGGCGATGGAGGTGCGCCCGGGCAGTACCGCGGGGGAGCGGTAGGTGTAGGCGCCGACCGCCGTCGACCCGTGGCACTGGGTGGGGTGGTAGTAGTTCGAGTAGACGACCCCGTTGGCGACCCCGTGGTACCACGTGCCGCCGCCGACGTAGCTGACGACGGCCGCCGCGGCACCGGCGGTTCCGACGGTGATCCCGGCCGCGATCAGCACGGTCGCCGCGGCGCGTCTGAGGGCTCTGGGCATGGGGCTTCCCTTCCGTGCCTCCGGGGGAGGCGTGTGTTGTTTTCCAGGCACGGGGGCGGATACGCTGGGGAATTCTTTATGCCGAGGGGTGGTAAATGGTGCCTTCGGCTCGGTTCTGTGAACGTTGTGTGGGGTGTTCACGCAGGTGGGGATGGGTGGGGTGATTCTTTATTTCGCCTTTGTGTTCTTTTGCTCGCCTGCACAAAAATACCGCAACCGCTGCTTGGGTAAAACTTGGTGGCCACTTGCGGACAGGCTGTTGACTTTGTTCGCTCCCGACCTGCCGGAACCTTCCTCCGGGCGGCGTCCGCGGCCGATGGGTATCGCAAGTCCCTTGTGTTCCGTCGGGGGCGTGTGTAGGCGGCGGGTGCCGGGGTTCCCCGAAGCCGGTCGGTGGGGATGACCGTAATAGCCCTCTCCGAGGTGACCGGGATGCCGGGGTTCGACATTTTTCTGCTGGGTTCCGCATCGTGACATGTGCGGAATGAGGGATTTTTCCCGGCGGGGTGGTGCTTGGAGGAGGGGGTGCGTTTCCCCCGCTCCAAGGGGGTTTCGTGGATTTTGATGGTACTTTGGGGTGAATTATCAATGCCGGTGATGTCAATAGGGGCCAAGGTGGGAATAGGACATCGGCCACTCTTCTCGTAGAGGGGAAAAATCGAGATTTCCTTGTGCTCGGGGAAATCCTTCTCCTAGGGTGATCAGCGGTTTACGAAGTGCTTTCACGGGCGCCGACGGCGCTGGTCAGAGCACGTATCCGCGTACACGCAACCCTCACCCCCTCCCTCCGGTGCCCGGGGCCGCCCCAACCTCGCACCGCGGGCGGAACGACGCACGAGGAGAGACACGGCCGATGTCGATCGACGCAGCCCCCGAGGTTCAGAACGGCAAGCAACAGAGCCTGGCGACCGCCGCGGCGCGGAACCTGGCGACCACGACCAAGTCCGTGCCGCAGATGCAGGGGATCACCTCCCGCTGGCTGCTCAAGACGCTCCCCTGGGTGCACACCGACGGCGGCACCTACCGCGTCAACCGGCGGCTCACCTACACCGTCGGCGACGGCCGCATCGAGTTCCACCAGACCGGCTCGGAGGTCCAGGTCATCCCCGCCGAGCTGGGGGAGCTGTCCCTGCTGCGCGGCTTCGGGGACACCGAGGTGCTGGAGGCCCTGGCCTCCCGCTTCACCCAGCGCGAGTTCGAGCCCGGCGAGGTGCTGGCCGAACAGGGCGACCCGGCCGACCACCTCGTCCTGATCGCGCACGGCCGCGTGCACAAGACCACGGTCGGCCCCTACGGCGACACCAAGCGCCTGGGCGTGCTCGCCGACGGCGACAAGTTCGGCGAGCGCTACCTGCTCGACACCGAGCCCACCTGGGAGTTCACCGTCAAGGCGGCCACGTCGGGAACCCTGGTGGAGCTGCCCCGGAGCGAGTTCATCGCCATCCTGGACGACTCGCCCGCCCTGCAGGCCCACGTGCAGGAGTTCCTGTCCCTGCCCAAGCAGCGCCAGAACAACCACGGCGAGGCCGAGATCGCCCTGTTGGCGGGCCACGTCGGCGAGGCCGAGCTGCCCACCACCTTCGTGGACTACGAGCTGCGGCCGCGCGAGTACGAGCTGAGCGTGGCGCAGACCGTGCTGCGGGTGCACACGCGTGTGGCCGACCTCTACAACAAGCCGATGAACCAGACCGAGCAGCAGCTGCGGCTGACCATCCAGGCCCTGCGCGAACGCCAGGAGCACGAGCTGGTCAACAACCGCGAGTTCGGCCTGCTGCACAACACCGACTTCAACCAGCGCATCCAGACCCACTCCGGGCCGCCCACCCCGGACGACCTGGACGACCTGCTCACCATGCGGCGCAACACCCAGTACATGTACGCCCACCCCCGCACCATCGCGGCCTTCGCCAAGGAGTGCAACGCCCGGGGCCTGAGCATGGACTCCACCGACATCAACGGCCACAAGATCCCCGCCTGGCGCGGTGTGCCCCTGCTGCCGTGCGGCAAGATCCCGATCTCCGACCGCCAGACCTCCTCGGTCATCGCCGTGCGTACCGGCGAGGACAACGAGGGGGTCATCGGCCTCTACCAGACCGGCCTGCCGGACGAGGTCGAGCCCGGGCTCAACGCGCGCTTCATGGGGATCGACGACAAGGCCGTCATCTCCTACCTGATCAGCACCTACTACTCCGCCGCGATCCTGGTGCCCGACGCCGTCGGGATCCTGGAGAACGCCGAGGTGCCGCCGCGTGCCTGACCGACCGACACCGTCAGGGAAGGAGGTCTGAGACGGTGTCACTGCTGTCAAGGATGTCCTCCTCCACCGCCGCCCCGGAGGTGGCGGACCTGGTGGAGGCACTGCTGAGCGACCCGCGGCGCCCCGGGAGACCGGACCTGCTCGCCCCGGCCGGGGCCCCGGCCGCCCCGGCGGCCCCCGATCTTCCGGTCCGCCCCGGCGGTGTCGGCACGGCGGCGGCGACGCTGCGCCTGTCCTCGCCGCCCGCGCCCGTGCAGGGCGCGGGCCGGGTCCCGGGGCTGGCCCGCGGCGCCACCGCGGCCTCCGTACCGCGCGTCCCGGGCCACCCGGCCGGTCCGCTCCTGCTCGTGCGGGAACCGGACCGGAGCGCCGCGGAACCGACCGGGAGCGGGCCCCCGAACGCGGACGCCGCCACCGACTCCGTTCCGGCGCTGTACTGCCCTCCGGCCGTACGCGACGACCCCGCTCTGGGCCGGGAGGTCGACGACCGGCTGGTGGAGTGGGCCGAGGAGGTCGGGATCTACCCCGGCCAGCTCGACCGGATCCGCAGGGCCGGGTTCGGACGGCTCATCATGCTCGCCCACCCCGAGGCCGACGACCCCGACCGCCTGCTGGCGGCGGCCAGGTGCGCCCTGGCCGAGTGGTCCGTGGACGACCACTACGTGGACGGGGAGGTGGAGGAGGCGCGCCCCGAACTCCTCGGCCAGCGCCTGGCCATCGCCCACTCGGTCATCGACCAGGCCCACCTGCCCCTGCGCTACGCGCCCCAGCTGGAGGAGGTCGTGCGGAGGGACCCGGTGATGGTCGCCCTGCGCTCCAGCCTGGACCACCTCGCCGACTACGGCAGCCCGGCCCAGGTGCGCAGGCTCCGCCACGAGCTGGCGATCATGTTCGTCGCCTACAACCAGGAGGGGGTCTGGCAGGCGCAGAAGCAGAGACCACCGGTCTGGGAGTTCCTCATGCACCGGCACGAGAACAGCTTCGTGCCCTGCATGGCCCTCATCGACACGGTCGCCGGATACGAACTCCCGGCTGTGGAGTTCTCCGAACCCCGGGTGCGCCGGCTCTTCACCCTCGCGGGCAGCGCGAGCGTGATCGTCAACGACCTCTACTCGATGGGCAAGGAGGACGTCACCGACTTCAGCCTGCCCCGGCTCATCGCCACCGAGGACGACTGCTCCGAGCAGGAGGCCGTCCGGCGCACCGTCGAGATCCACGACGAACTGATGCACACCTTCGAGGCCGAGGCCTCGGCCCTGGCCCTGGCCGGCTCCCCGGAACTGCGCCGCTTCCTGTGGGGCCTGTGGGCCTGGATGGGCGGCAGCCGCGAGTGGCACGCCACCAGCGGGCGCTACCACGCGGCCGACAACGCCTGAGCACGCCCGGTCCCGGCCGGGCCGTTCCCCGCACACACGACAAGGAGTACTCCGCGATGACCACGACGACCATGCCCTCCTCCGAGAAGGTCCTGCGCACCGCCTACCAGGAGTCCGTGGCGGCCTACTGGAACGCCGAGAAGGACCCGGTCAACATCCGCCTCGGCGAGGTCGACGGCTTCTTCCACCACCACTACGGCGTCGGCGACTACGACCCCTCCGTGCTGGAGGGTCCCGAGGAGACCCGCGACCAGCGCATCATCGAGGAGATGCACCGACTGGAGACCGCGCAGGCCAACCTGCTGCTGGACCACCTCGGTCCGGTCGGGCCCGAGGACCGCGTCATGGACACCGGCTCGGGCCGGGGCGGCACCAGCTTCATGGCCAACCAGCGCTTCGGCTGCCACGTGGACGGCGTGACCATCTCCGAGCAGCAGGTGGTCTTCGCCAACGCCCAGGCCGGGGAGCGGGGCGTATCCGACCGGGTCCGCTTCCACTTCCGCAACATGCTCGACACCGGGTTCGAGACGGGCTCCCTGCGCGCCAGCTGGAACAACGAGTCCACCATGTACGTCGACCTGTACGAGCTCTTCCGCGAGCACGCCCGCCTGCTGGAGCACGGCGGCCGCTACGTCACCATCACCGGCTGCTACAACGACGTGACCGGTGGCCGCTCCAAGGCGGTCAGCCGCATCGACGAGCACTACACCTGCAACATCCACCCGCGCAGCGCCTACTTCAAGGCGATGGCTGCCAACGACCTCGTTCCCGTCGCGGTCGTGGACCTGACCGAGCAGACCATCCCCTACTGGGAGCTGCGCGCCAAGTCCCCGGTGGCCACGGGCATCGAGGAGCCCTTCCTGACCGCCTACCGGGAGCAGAGCTTCCACTACCTGCTCATCGCCGCCGACCGCGTCTGAACCGCCCGGCGGCGCGGCCCCGCGGCCGCGCCGCCCCTCCCCAACGCGAAAAGGAGGCCCATGTCCAACGGATCAGCCACCGACCACGCCGTCCGCCACGACGGCGGGGCCGCCCCCGAACCCGTCCTGCTCGAACTCGTCGACGAGGCCGGGACGACCATCGGCACCGCCGAGAAACTCTCCGCGCACCTGGCCCCCGGACGCCTGCACCGGGCCTTCTCGGTCTTCCTCTTCGACGACCGGGACCGCCTGTTGCTCCAGCGCCGCGCCCTGGGCAAGTACCACTCGCCCGGCGTGTGGTCCAACAGCTGCTGCGGCCACCCCTACCCCGGTGAGCCGCCCTTCGCCGCCGCGGCCCGGCGCACCGCCGAGGAACTCGGGGTCTCGCCCGCGCTCCTGCGCGAGGCCGGGACCGTGCGCTACAACCACCCCGACCCGGACTCGGGTCTGGTGGAGCAGGAGTACAACCACCTCTTCGTGGGGCTGGTGCGCGAGGCCCCGCGCCCCGACCCGGCGGAGATCGCCGAGGTCGCCTTCGTCGACCCCGCCGAACTGGAGTGGCTCAGCGGCCAGCGGCCCTTCTCCGCCTGGTTCGCCACGGTCCTGGACGCCGTGCTGCCCGCGGTTCGCGAGCTGACCCGCGCCCGCGACTGGTAGGCCCCGCCTACGGCAGGACGAGCCGCGGCCCCTCCGGCGGCCGGGGGCGCGCGCCCCACTCACGGGGGTAGCCCAGGGAGACCTCCACGTGGGGCACCCCGTCGACCACGATCGTGCGGGGGATGTGCAGGTGGCCGTAGACCACCGCGCGGGCGCGGTAGCGCACGTGCCAGTCGGCGGTGGCCTCGGTGCCGCACCACTGCGCGAACTCGGGGTGGCGCAGGATCCGCGTGGGCTCGCGCACCAGCGGGAAGTGGTTGACCAGCACCGTGGGCACGTGCGGGTCCAGGGCGTCCAGCCGCTCGCGCGTGTACTCCAGACGGGCCCGGCACCAGGCGTCCCGGCCCGGGTACGGGTCGGGGTGCAGCAGGTACTCGTCGGTGCACACGATCCCCGCCGCGTGCGCCACGGCCAGCGCCTCGGCCTTGGTGGAGGTCCCGGCGGGCCGGAAGGAGTGGTCGTAGAGCACGAACAGCGGGGCGACGGCGACCGGGCCGTCCGGTCCGGGCCACAGGGGGTAGGGGTCCTCGGGGGTGTGCACGCCCAGGGCGCGCAGGGAGTCCACCAGGTACTCGTAGCGCTCCCGGCCGCGCAGCCGGACGGGGTCGGAGGGCACCGTCCACAGGTCGTGGTTGCCCGGTACCCACACCACGGTGGAGAACCGCTCCGACAGCAGCTCCATCGCCCACAGCACGTTGGCGGCGGTGTCGGCCACGTCCCCGGCCACCAGGAGCCAGTCGTCGGCCGACTCCGGACGCAGCGCCTCGGTGAAGGCCCGGTTGTCGCGGTGCCCCACGTGCAGGTCGCTGATGGCGAACAGTCCCATCCCACCGTCCTCTCCCGGCCGCGGTCCGGAGCCACCCTACCGAGGGCGCGCGGCGCCGTTTCCCCGGCACCACGGGAACTCCGTACCGAAACCCCGGCCCCCGGGTGATCCGTCGGGGTTCCGGCAGCGTCAGAGGTAGTGATCACCGCGTGTGCTCCCCGTGCCGCGCGGTGCGGACCAACGGAAGGAACCCCCCATGCGCAAGGCACTCGCCCTCACGGTGCCGCTGTTGGTGCTGGCCCTGGGTGCCTGTTCGGCCCTTGCCGGTGATGAGTACGCGGCCGAGGCCGCCGCCTCCCCGTCCCCGGTCTCCTCGCCCACGGTCCACCGCGCCCCCAACGCCGACTCCGTCGAGGCACAGGACGAACCGGGTCGTATCCCCGACAACATCAAGCTGGCCTGCGATCTGGCGGACGGAGGCGGCGGCATCTACCTCCGGTGGTCCGCGCTGTGGGAGCTCGAGGTCAGGGACTGCGAGGCCGACCACACCGGCGGCGGGTACACGCCGCTGCAGCGGGAGGCGGCGGAGGCGGCGGGCTACGACGAGGTCGGCGACGTGGTCCACCTCTACGCGATCTGCGGCGAGTCCCTGGCGGAGAAGGCCGTCAGGTTCGAGGACCAGGCCGCCGAGCTCCGGGGTGCGCTGGTGCTGTGCCCCGACCACCCCGACCGGGAGGAGGCCGAGTCCCTCCTCGAGGCGGCCCAGGAGCTGGTGCTCATCACCCCGGGCACCTTCCGGGTGGGGGAGGAGATCGAGCCGGGAACCTACGTCAGTGAGTCCGGCAGCGGCCCGTTCTCCGGTTGCTACTGGGAGCGGACCGCCGCCTCCGGCGACATCATCGACAACCAGTTCACCTCCTCCGCCCTGCGGGTGGAGGTGACGGTCAGCGCCTCGGACTACAGCTTCCACTCCTCGGGCTGCGGCACCTGGGAGAAGCTCTGAGCGCTTGAGGTCAGCGCGGCGCGGGCAGCGGGGTCCGCCGCGCCGCGCGGCGCGTCCGGCGCACGTGTTCGACGGGCACGGCGAGCGCCGCGGCCAGGAACACCGCCTGCATCGCGGTGCGCACCGCCAGGTCGTCGGTCAGGCCGGTCTCCACCCCGGCCGTGATCGCGTACACGTTGGCCGGGAACATGGCGACCAGCAGCAGGGAGAGCCCCGCCGCGGCCCAGGGCGCGGTGCGCGCCCACAGCAGGCCCGCGGCCCCGGCCAGTTCGAGGACGCCGGTGACGGTGACCAGCAGCGCGGGGGCGGGCAGCGCGGGCGGGACCATGGAGATCAGTTCCTCGCGCATCCCCACGAAATGGGACACGCCGGTCAGCGTGAACATGGCGGCGAGGCCGCCCCGCAGGGCGAGCGGCCAGGAGCGCAGGGGGCGCACCCCCGCCGCGCCCAGGGCGAGCAGCAGCGCGGTGACGCCGGCGAGGGCGATGAGGGGGGCCATGGCGCTCCTTCGGGAGGGAATCTTTCCACTGGTAATTTACTCTCCGGCGGCCGGATCCTGTCAACGGAGATCCGGCTCCCGCCCCCCGGTCCGGTCGGGGGCCGGGTGCCGGCTCCGTCCCCCGGGGCGTGATCCTTCCCACGGCGCGGCCGGGGGCGCGCGGCCCGACGCGGGCGGACGGGCGCTCCCCGCCCGGCCGTCACGCCGCGTCCGTGTCCGGTACCACTACGGCGTGTGTAGGATGCCGCGGGTGATCGTGGCACCACGGTCACCGCCCGACCCGTGGTGCCCCCTACCTCCCCGCCACGGCCGCGCCCGGACGGTGCCGCGCACCACGCGCGCCCGGCCCCGCCGCACGACCACGAGAGGTAGAGATGACCCCTGACACCGTCGGCCTCGCACTCCTGCTCCTGGGAGTGCTGTTGCTGGTATCGAAGCTGGTCCGGGTCAGGTGGAAGCTGACCCAGAGGCTGTACCTGCCGGGTTCGATCATCGGCGGCGGCATCGCGCTGCTCCTGGGCCCCGACGTGTTCGGGCGCCTCATGGGACTGCTGGCCGACCGGGGCCTGGGCGGGGGCTTCGCCGAGCGCGCCGCCGAGGGCGGACTCTTCGGCGCCGACGTGATGTCGGTGTGGTCGGCGCTGCCCGGCCTGCTCATCTCGGTGGTCTTCGCCAGCCTCTTCCTGGGCAAGCGCATGCCCCGGCTGCGCGAGGCCGCGAGCCTGGCCGGGCCCAACCTGGCCTTCGGCATCACCATGGCCAGCGGCCAGTACGTGATCGGCCTGGTACTCGCCCTGCTGGTGCTGGTGCCGCTGTTCAACGTCCCCGCCTTCTCCGGCGCCCTGATCGAGATCGGCTTCCTGGGCGGCCACGGCACCGCGGCCGGGCTGGGCTCCACCTTCGAGCAGGCGGGCTGGGCCCAGGGCCAGGACCTGGCGCTGGGCATGGCCACCGTGGGACTGCTGTCGGGCATCATCGTCGGCATCGTCCTGATCAACTGGGGCGTGCGCCGCGGCAGGTCCTCGGTGATCAGCGCCGACGCCCGGGGCACCGACGGCGAGCGGGCCGGACTGGTCGAGCGGGAGCGGCGCACCCCGGGCGCGACCATGACCGTGCACCCCTCCTCCATGGACCCGCTGACCCTGCACTTCGGCCTGGTCGCCCTCGCCGTGCTCATCGGCCAGCTCCTCCTCACGGGCCTGCGGTGGCTGGAGCGGGCGCTGTGGGCCGACACCATCGAGATCATGGCCTACGTGCCGCTGTTCCCGCTGGCCATGATCGGCGGCATCGTCCTGCAGGTGTTCATCGACCGGTTCGACCGGCACGACGTGGTCGACCACAAGACCGTCGAGCGCATCCAGGGCCTGTCGCTGGACGTGCTCATCATCGCCGCGATGGCCACGCTGTCGCTGCGGGCCATCGCCGACAACTTCGCCGCCTTCGCGATCCTGGCCGCGGCGGGCGTCGCGTGGTCGGTGTGCGCCTTCCTCCTCCTGGCGCCCCGGATGATGCCCAGCCACTGGTTCGAGCGGGGCATCGGCGAGTTCGGCCAGTCCCTGGGCGTCACCGCCACCGGTCTGGTGCTGATGCGCGTCGTGGACCCGGAGATGAGGTCGCCCGCCTACCCGGCGTTCGGCTACAAGCAGCTCATCTTCGAGCCCTTCTTCGGCGGCGGCCTGGTCACCGCCGCCGCGATCCCGCTCATCCTCAGCCCCCACGTGGGCCCGGTCGGCTTCCTGGCGATGATGGCCGCGGTGCTGGCGGCCAGCCTGTTCACCGGGCTGGTCCTGCTGCGGCGCGGGCGCCGCGGCCGGCCGGGCGCCGTGCCCGGCGCCCCCGGGGCCGAGGCCCAGAGGGTCCCCTGAGCCGGTGCGCGGGGCGCCCCGCCGCGGGGCGTCCGCGTCCGGAACGGCCCGGCCGACGGCCCCGCCCGGAATCCGCGCGGCGCCGAGTTTGCCGCGTCCGCCGCAGGCCAGGGGAGGAAGGATCCCCAGCGGACCCGCCGACGCCCTCTCGACCCGAGGGGGAACGATGATCACCTACCAGGAACTCGTGGACCACGTCGTCCGCGAGGGCAACGCGGTCGACAACGACGAGGCGCAACGGGCGCTGGAGGCCGTGACCGGCGAACTGGTCCGGTACGCGGCCCCGCGGACCCGGGACCACCTGCGTGAACAGCTACCCGCGGTGCTGCACGACCAGGTCCCCGCACCGCGCGGGGAAGGGGAGCCGCACACGTCCGGCTCGCTGGGCCGCGACGTCGCCGAACGGGTCGGCTGCCCTCCGGAGAAGGGGACACGGCTGGTGGGGGCCGTGCTCGCCGGGATCCGCGAGGGCGACCCCGGGCTGGCGGACGAACTCGCCGACCATCTGCCCGACTGGAACGGTGACACCGGCGGTCTGACCAGGGAGGTGGAGCTGCCCGCCGACCGGGCCGCGCCGCTGCTCAACCGCGCCGAGCGCCTGGCGCACCGGATCGGCCACTCCTTCGACCACCGCACCACCGACACCGGTATCACCTTCACCGTGCGGACGGCCTCGGTCGGCGCGGTCACCACCAGCGACATCGAGATGGCCGAGCGCATCGACCAGGCGGTGGCCGAGGTCGGCTCGGGCGGCTGACCACACCGCACGGGCCCCGGGTGCGGTGGGGCCGCGGGCGGAGCCCGCGGCTCCACCGGGCACCGGCGGTGAACGCCCCTGTGGAAAACGGGTGTACCGTCTTCGCGGTCACCTAGCGTTAGTGTTGGGCGGTCGCCTCGACGGCGCCGCCCGCACACGCACCACCACGAACGAAGGGGCGGCCCGTGGCCCAACGCAGAGCCCTGGACATGGACTCCCTCGCGGTCAGCGACCGGTTCCGGCTGTTCAACTTCACGCGGCGCGACGACCACGTCACCTACCTGTGGATCCTGCGGGCCATGGACCGCCTGCGCGAGGTCCACCAGGTCCAGGTGGCCCCCGACGACGTCGCCGCCGCCCTGCGCGAACTGGCCCGGGTCCACGACCAGGTGCCCGAGGTCGACCGCGGCCTGCGCGACCGCCTGGACGAGCTGCACGCCGACCGGGTCGTGCACCGCTTCGACGACGCCTCCCGGGCGGGCAACCTGGCGCGCTACCGCAACCGCCAGTCGGTGTACCAGTTCAGCGAACTCGGCTACTGGGCCTACCAGGCGGTGGAGGACCTCCTGGGCGCGCGCATCGAGGACGTCAACCTGTCCCGGCTGGTCTTCTCCGAGGTGCTGGCCGACCTGCGCGCCCTGGCCGAGGCCAACCGCACCGGACAGGCCGAGCACGTCTACCGCCGCCTGGCGCGCCTGGACGCGGTCATGGAGGACATGGGACGGCGCTCCGCGCAGTTCCACGTCACCCTGGGCGAGATCCTGCGCTCCACCGACGCCTCCCCGGACGTCTTCCTGCGGCACAAGAACGCCCTGCTGGTGCACATGAGCGACTTCACGGCCGAGCTCGACCGCTACCTGCCCCGCCTGGACCGGGCCGTGCGCGAGGTCGAGGACACCGGCCTGGCCACCCTGCTCTCCCGCGCGGCCGAGTGCGACGAGCGCCTGTTCATGGGCCGGGACGAACGCCTCGCCGACTGGCGCAGGCGCTGGCGGGCCCTGCGCGCCTGGTTCGCCTCCGACGAGGCCATCCCCGCCCGCGCCGCCGAACTCCACGCGGCCACCCGTTCGGCCGTCTCGGGGGTCATCGCGCTGCTGCGCCAGATCACCGAGGCCCAGCGCGGCGGCGTCAACCGCTCCACCCAGCTGCGCCACCTGGCCGCCTGGGTGTTCAACACCCCCGACGACGGCGCCGCCCACGCCCTGATGGGCGCCGCCTTCAACGTGCGCTCCGCCCGCCACCTGGGCGCGGCCCACGAGGACGACGAGCAGATCTCCCCCAGCACCACCTGGTGGGACGCCCCCGGGGTGGAGGTGTCGGTCACCCTGTTCCGCAGCGGCACCGCCCCCACCGCGGGCGTGCCCAAGCCGGTGCGGCGCAACCCCGGCGCCCAGGCGCGCCTGCGCGGCCGCCAGGCCGCCGACCGGGCGGCCGAACGCCGGGCCGCGGCCCGCCTCGTCGACCGGGGCGCCCACGGCCGGGTCCTGGACGAGACCGACACCCGCGTCCTGCTGCGCCTGGTCACCCGCGCCCTGGAGGGGCGCACCGTCGTCGCCGGACGCCTGTCCTCGGCCTCGGGGGAGGGCGACGGCACCCTGGTCCGCCTGGTCCCCGACCCGGCGGGCAGCACCGTCCGCACCGCCCAGGGCCGCCTCCACCTGCCGGGCCTGCGCCTGGAGGTCACCGGCCACCGGACCCGAACGAAGAACCCCTGATGCCCCGCCTGCACGCCCGCACCATCGCCCCCGCCGACCTCGGCTCCTACCAGCAGGCCATGCGCCGCGTCCTGACCTGCGACCTCATCACCGCCGCGCGCCCGCGCCCCGGCGCCCTGGAGCAGGTGCTGCGCTGGGCCGACGAGCTCGCCGACGACCTGGAACGCCTCTTCGGCTACACCCTGGTCGCCACCACCGACCACGTGCGCCTGGTCCGCGAACTCGACGCCCTGGACCCCACCCAGCGCCAGACCTTCGCGCGCCGGGGCCGCCCCTTCGACCGGCGCAGGCTCGCCTACCTGTGTCTGCTGCTGGCCGCCTTCCAGCGCTCGCAGATCGAGATCAGCCTCGCCGACCTGGTCGCTCGCCTCACCCCCGCCGCCAACGCCGTCGAGGGGCTGGGCTACGACCCCACCGACGGGGCGCACAAGGCCGCGCTGGTCGACGTCGCCCACTGGCTGGTGGACCGCGGCGCCCTGCACCTGTCCGACGGGTCCCTGGAGGCGTGGGCCTCCGGCGGCGGACAGGGCGACGCCCTCTTCGACATCGACCACGAGGTGTGCGAGCTGCTCTTCCGCCCCACCCGCCCGGTCCAGCACCTGACCAGCGTCGCCGGGCTGCTCGCCGCCCCGCTCACCGACACCTCCCCGCGCGAGCACGCGGCCCGCCGGGCCCGGCGGCTGCTGGTGGAACAGCCCGTGGTCCACTACGCCGACGTCGAACCCGCGGTCGCCGCGGTCCTGCGCGGCCGCGGCGTGGCCGAGGACCTGGCCCGGGCCACCGGGCTGCGGGTCGAGCGCCGCGCCGAGGGCGTCCTGCTCGCCGACCCCGCGGGCACCTTCACCGACCGGCCCTTCCCCGGCCGGGGCGGCGCGGTCAACCGCACCGCGGGCCTGCTGCTGGCCAAGGTCGCCGACCTGCTGGAGACCTCCCTGGCGGCCCTGGTCCGGCTGCCCGTCCCCCCGAAGGCCCTCGACCAGGCCGAACTCATCCGGCTCGTGGACGCCGGGCTGCCCCGAGAGGGGGTCGTGGACGCCCTGGCCTGGAGCGCCGAGCCCCCCGGACGCGACACGGAGGCGCCCGTGCCCCTCGAGGTCCCCCTGGTCGAACGCGCCCGGTGGGAGACCATGGTGCACGAGCTCTTCGCCGAGTTCGGCCCCTCCTCCTTCGGCGGCGCCTGGCAGCAGGACCCCTACGGCCTGCTGGACGCCGCCCTGGAACTGCTCGCCGAACTCTCCCTGGTACGGCCGGTACCCGGCGGCGCCCTCGTGCTGCCCGCCGCCCTGCGCTACCGCAACATCCAGGGCGCCCTGCCCGAACGCGCCGACGCCGGACAGCTGCCCCTGGGCCTGGCGGACCCCGCGGCGCCCACCGGTGACCACGGCCCCGACAACGCCGACCCGCAGAAGGAAACCGATGACCAGTGACCGCTTCCGGCCCAGCCGCGCCGGTGTGATCAACGTCTGGGACTACGTCGACGAGGAGTTCGTCTTCGCCGACGGCCGCCTCGTCCTGCGCGGGCACAACGGCTCGGGCAAGACCAAGGCGCTGGAGGTGCTCTTCCCGTTCGTCCTGGACGGGTACACCGACGCCCGGCGCCTGGACCCCTTCAGCGGCCAGAACCGCACCATGAAGTCCAACCTGCTCTACCGCGGCCAGGACGCCGAGTACGGGTACGTGTGGATGGAGTTCGCCCGGCCCGCCCCCGGAACCGGACGGCCGGTCCCGGCCGCCACGGAGACGGTCACCCTGGTCATCGGGCTGCGCGCGCACCGGCACCGCGACGGCGTCATCCCCTCCTTCTTCGTCACCGACCAGCGCCTGGGCGTGGACTTCGGCCTGCTGGCCTCCGACGGGCGCCCGCTCACCGAACGCCAGCTCAAGACGGTCCTGGGCGAGACCGCCCACCACTCCACCGCCGCCGACTACCGGCGCGCGGTCGACGCCCGCCTGTTCGGCCTGGGCGAGCGCTACGTGCAGCTGCTCGACCTGCTCCTGGCGCTGCGCCGCCCCCTGCTGGCCAAGGACCTGGACCCCGAGAAGGTCTCCGACACCCTCACCAGCGGCCTCAGCCCCCTGGACGAGGAACTCGTCGACCAGGCCGCCCGCGACTTCACCAACCTGGCAGCGGTCCAGCGCCGCTTCGACCAGGCCACCACCGCGCACGCCGCCACCACCGCCTTCGCCGGGGAGTACGCGGACTACCTGACCGCCCACGCCCGCCACCGGCTCTCCCGCGTGCGTACGGCCATCGACCTGGCCGCGGAGCAGGCCGGATCCATCGCCCGGGCGCGCGACACGCGGGAGGAGGCCACCCTCGCGCACGCGGCCGCCACCGAGCGGGCCGAGGAGCACGACGCCCGGGCGCGTCGGCTCGCCGCGCGCCGCAGCGGGCTGGAGGCGCACGAGGCCTTCCGCAGCCACGCCGCACTGGAGATCGAGCGCACGCACAGCGCCGAGACCGCCCGCGACCTGGCCGAACAGGAGGAGCGACTGGACGCCCAGGCCGGGGAGGTGGCCGCCCTGCGGCGGGAGGCCGCACAGGTCGCCCAGAGCCTCGAACACGGGCGGGCCCGTGCCCGGGACCTGGCCGCCGAACTCGCCGAGACCGCCGCGCAGGCCGGGATCGCCCACGACGGTGAGGGAACCGCCGACACCGGCGAGGACCTGCCCGAGACCGCGCGGGCCCGGGCCACCGCCCGCCTCGCCGACATCGCCGCCGTACGCGAGCGCCTGGCCGGCCTGGCCCGGGCCGAAACCGCGCGCGGCACCGCCGAACGGGCCGCCGACCAGGCCGCCGAGCGGCTCCGGAGCCGGGAACGGGAATGCGACCAGGCCGCCGAGGACCTGGACGCCACCCGCCGCACGGCGGCCGAGGCGCTGGCCGTGTGGTCCGGGCAGTGGGCCGAGGGCCCGGCCCCGGTCACCGGCGCCGCCTGCGTCGCGGCGCTGCACAGCGCACTGGAGGCCTTCGGTGAACCCGGAACTCCCACCCTGGCCGAGGTCTACGGCGAGCACACCGACCAACAGCGCCTGGACGCCGCCGCGCACGCGAGCACCCTCGAAAACCGCCGGGACCAGATCGAGGCCGAGACAGCGCTCCTCAACAGCGAGCGCGAGGAGATCGCCGCCGAACGCGACGACGCCCCGCAGGCCGACGGCCTGCGCACCGCCCCGCGCCAAGGCCGCCCCGGCGCCCCGCTGTGGCAGCTGGTCCGCTTCGCCGACGGGCTCGCCGACAGCGACGCCGCCGCGATCGAGGGAGCCCTGCACGGTGCGGGCCTCCTCACCGCCTGGGTGCACCCCGACGCCGAAGCCACCCGTGCCGCCCTCGCCGCGGGAGAGGCCGACGCCTACCTGCTGGCCACCGAGGCCACCGCGCTCACCCGGGGCCGGACGCTGGCCGACGTGCTGGTGCCCGAGGAACAGGACCTGGTTCCCGGGCACGTCATCGCGCGGATCCTGGCCTCCGTCCGCCTCACCGGCGACCCCGGCCCCTCCGGTACCGGCGAACAGGGCGCTCCTCCCGGGGATGACGCGGTGCACACGGTCGGCGCCGGCGGCCGCTTCACCCAGGGGATCCTCGTGGGTGCCTCCCCCAAGAAGGCCCCCGAGTTCGTCGGAGCCACCAACCGGGCCCTCCGCCGCCGCGAGCGCCTGGCCGCCTGCGACGCGCGTATCGCCCGACTCGCCGAACGGCGCGCACATCTGGGTGAACAGCTCGACCGGGCCCACACCCTGCTCAAGGCCTTCACCCGTGCGCGCGCCGCTCTGCCGGACACCGCCCCCGTCGAGCGTGCCGTGCGCCGGGTCGAGAGGCAGTCCGCCCTCCTGGCCTCGGCCCGCACCGAGAACGAGGAGCGGCGCCGTGACCTGGACGCCGCGGTCGCCGAGGTGGACGCCCACCGCCACCAGGTGCGCGCGGTGGCCGCCGAACGCGCCATGCCCACCGGCCCCGAGGCCGTGGACGCGGTCGCCCGGGCGGTGGACGACTTCGTGGAGACGGCCCGCGCCCTGCACGCCGCGCGCACCGAGGTCGCCCGGCACACCGCCGACCTGGAAAGCCGCGAGGAGACGGTGGACCGGCTGGGCCGCCGCCTGGAGCGGGACCGCGAGCGCCACGAGGAGAGGGTGCGCGAACACGAGCGGACCGCCGCCGAGCTGGCCGCCAAACAGGAAAGCATCAGCGCGCCCGTCCAGGAGCTCATGGCAGAGCTGGAGCAGGTCAAGGAGGACCTGCGCCTGGCCCGCGAGGAGCACCAGCGCGCCGCCCGCGAGGCCGCCGCCGCCCACGAGGCGATGATCCGCGCCGACGAGAAACTGGAGGGCGGCCACCGGGCCCTCACCGACGCCCTCGCCGCACTCTTCGAGCACGCCGAGACCTTCGCGGCCCTCACCTCCCCGGAACTGCGCGCCACCCTGGGCGCGGACACCACTCCGACCTGGCCCCCGCGACACATGTGGCCCACCGCGGACCGGGCCGCCGAACAGGTCCTGGAGTCGGTCGCCACCGACCCCGGGGCGGCCGTACGCGCCGTGCTGCCCGGACAGGCCGCGGAACTGCTCGACATCCTCACCGAGGCCGTCGGATCGGGGCCGGCCGTCACCGACACCGAACTCAAGGCGGCCTCCACCCGCGTCTCCTCCGCGCTGCGCGTCTTCCAGGACGCCCTGGGCGCCGACGCCGAGGGTTACCGGGTCGACCACGACCTCGGGGTCAGCGGTGTCATCTCGGTGTTCGTCAACGACGAGACCGGCCGCAACCCCGTCTCCGCCTTCGCCCGCGTCATCGCCGAACGCGTCGAGGAACAGGGCGCGCTGCTGCGCGACGAGGAGCGCGGAGTACTGGAGGACGAACTGCTCACCGGCATCGCCCAGCAGATCCACGAGCGGGTGCGCGCCGCACGGGACCTGGTCGCGGGGATGGACCGGGACACCCGCTCGCGCCCCATGTCCTCGGGGACGCGGATCGGTATCCGCTGGAGCCGTTCGGACCGGCTCACGGAGCACCAGGCCACCGCCGCCCAGCTGGTCAGGCGCGACGCCACCGGCCTGGGAGCCTCGGGGCTGAACCGGCTCCGCGAGGTCCTGCGCGAGATGATCCGCGAGCACCACGCGGCCCACCCCCGCGCCACCTACAAACAGGTGTTGTCGGCGGTGCTGGACTACCGCTCCTGGTACCGGTTCGAGCTGCGCATGGCGGTGCCCGGACAGGAGGAGGTCAAGCTCACCAAGAACAAGCACGAGCAGATGTCGGGCGGGGAGAAGTCCGCCGCGATCCACCTGCCGCTGTTCGCCGCCGCCAACGCCCTGTACGGATCCGCGCTGCCCACCTGTCCGCGCATGGTGGCCCTGGACGAGGCCTTCGCCGGGATCGACGACCGCTACAAGCCCGAACTCATGGGGTTGACCGTCACCTTCGACCTGGACATGTTCATGACCGGGCACGACCTGTGGGTGCACTACGACAGCGTGCCCATGGCCGCCCACTACGACATGCACCACGACAAGGGCGCGCACACGGTCTCGGCGATGCTCATGCTCTGGGACGGGACGCAGACCATCGACGCGGACGCCGGGTTCTCGGGCAACGAGGAGCTGGCCGCCGAACTGCTGGGCATCACCCCCAGCAGGTTCGCGCCGCTGTCCTCGGCCGGAACCCTGCTGGAGGACGCCGGTGAGTGAGGCGGTGGAGGTGTTCCGCGACCAGCGCTACGGGCGCCTGCTCAGGGCCGCCCGCCGTTACCTGGAGTCCCACGACGGCAGCCTGGACGGCAGTGTCGGGATCAGGAACCCCACGGACGCCGAACGCGAGGCGGTCATCGGCATCACCGGAGGCTTCCCGCCCCGGGGAGCCGCGCAGCTCAGAGTGCGGTTGTCGGTCCTGGACGCGGTCGTGCACGACAACACCGGCCTGCGGCTCTCCGAGCTCCTGGAAGCCATCGGACCGAAGCTGCGGTACACCTCCGTGGTCGAGGCGCACAGACGCGGGGCCCGGGAGGAGGCGCTGTCCGCGGCGGCCGCCAGCCCTCTGCACGAGGAGGCCGCGTGGTATCGGACGTGGCTGGAGGACCTGACCGGGGACGGCACCCTGGGCACCATGATCGGCAGGGGGACGGCACGCCGGACCCTGCTCCGGGCCGCCCGGGTCCTGGAACTGGTCACGGACCGCCCCGAGGGCACGCCGCCTCTGCTGCTCCCGGACCTGGCCGTGACCGCCACCGGGGACACCAAGGCGCTCAACCACGGCACGGCGCTGTCCCGTCTGGTGCTCCGGGCCCTGGCGTTGCGTACCGGTACCGACCGCCCCGACGGGGCCGAGGAGCGGCGGGCCCTGTGGGAGTCCTGCGACGTGGTCCTGGACGACCTGGCCAGCCGGGTCCTGGTCCTCAACCTGCCCGCGCACGGGCGGGGGCTGGGGGAGTGGCTGACCGGCGCCGCCCGCCACGCCACCCCCTTCCACGTCACCCTGCACCAGCTCGTCCACCTGCCGGTCGCCGTCGGCGCGCCGATCGTGTACGTGTGCGAGAACCCGGCCGTGCTGCGGCGGGCGGCGGGTGAACTCGGCACCGGCTCGGCACCCCTGCTGTGCACGGAGGGGCACCCCTCAGCGGCCTTCCACCGGCTGGCCTCAGCGGTCCGGGCCGGGGGCGGGGAACTGCGCTACCACGGTGACTTCGACTGGCCCGGAACGGCCATCGCCAGGCAGGTGACGCGACGCCATGCGGCACGGCCCTGGCGTATGTCGGCGCACGACTACCGGGCCCACGTGCGCGCGGACGGCTACCCCCTGAGCGGTCGTGCGCGGCCCACCCCGTGGGATCCGGAGCTGGCCGAGGCGATGACCGTCCACGGGACGGCCGTGTACGAGGAGAGCGTCGCCGCCACGCTCCTGGCCGACCTCGCGGGCTGAGGGCCCGACGCGACCCGCGATGTGCCCACCTCAGCGCAGGTGGGAGGCGCCGTTGACGTCCAGCACGGCGCCGGAGGACCAGACCGCCTCCGGGGACGCCAGGTAGCGCACCGCCGCGGCCACCTCCTCGGGGGAGGCCACCCGGCCGAAGGGGCTCTGCGCGCGCACCCGCTCGGTGAGCCGGTCGGCCACCCGCTCGGTCGCCACGAACCCGGGCGCCACCGAGGCCACGGTGATGCCGTGCGGGGCCAGGGCGACCGCCAGCGACTGGCCCAGCGAGTGCAGGGCCGCCTTGCTCGCACCGTAGGCGGGGTGGTCCGGCTCGCCCTTGTAGGCGCCCCGGGACCCGACGTTGACGATGTGCCCGCCCACGCCCCGGCCGATCATGTGCCGGGCCGCCAGGTAGCTGACGTCGGCGGCGGCGAACACGTTCACGGCGAAGGTGGACTCCCAGGCCCGCCGCCACTCCGCGTAGGGGGTGCTCTCCGGCGGGTGCGGGGTGTTGACCGCGGCGTTGTTGACCACCACGTCGATCCCGCCCAGCCGGTCCACCACCTCCGCCACCAGGCCGGCCGCGGCGCCGGGCTCGCCCAGGTCGGCCCGCAGCAGGGCGTGCCCGTGCCCGGGCAGCCGCCGCAGGGTGCGCTCGGCCTCCTCGGGCCGTGACGCGCAGTGCACGGCGACCCGGTCGCCCTGTTCGGCGAAGGCCAGGGCGATCGCCCGGCCGATCCCGCGGGAGGCGCCGGTGACCAGGACGTTCCGGCCCGCGCGGCCCTCCTTCCGGGCGTCGGTCGGAGCAGGGGTGGGATTCGTGTGGTGATCGGACATGGGCGGCAGCCTAGTGCGGTGACCGGAGGAGGTGCACGGCCCGGTGCCTCCCGCGTGACCTCCGTACCCGCAGCGCGCCCCGGTGACCGAGACGCGCCACAAGTGCGGGACCGCCGGAGACCGGCTCCCCCACCCGCGGCAGGAGCCGTGGCGCGGCCCCCGGCGCGGGACTACGAGGTCCGGGCCTCGAACGCCCGCCCGGGGCGCAGCCCGAAGGGCAGTCCGAAACCGGTCAGCCACCCGCCCTCGGCCAGTATGCGGAACGCCTCGTGGGTGACGTCGTGGTCGGGCGCCTGGCGCGGCGGCCAGGCGAAGGCCCGGGCCAGCACCGACCAGCTGGGCCCGTGGCCGTGCTCGGCGCGGTACTCGTGCACCCAGCGCGCCAACCGTTCCTCCCTGCCCTCGACCAGGTCGCGGGCCCGGTCGGCCACCGGCACGTCCATGGGGGTGGAGGCGGGCGCGGTGCTGGGCGGAGTGGCCGGGGGCAGCGGAACGTAGGTCAGCGGCAGGGTCACCTCGGTCAGCGAGGCGTCCAGAGCGCCCCCGCCCGCGCTCAGCCCCTCGATCCAGGAGATCTCGGTCAGCCAGGTGAGCAGCTCCGCCAGCTCCCCGGGGCCGGACAGGGCGCAGCCCTCGACGGCGTCCTGGGCCCGGACGCTGAGGCGCCCGTCGGGTTCGGCGTGCAGCGCCAGGTAGGCGGCCACCAGGCGGAGCCGGTTGGGCTTCTTGCGCATCTTCTTGTGCGCCAGGGTGCGCGAGAACCACCCCGAGGCCCGGGACCGGACGCCGTTGCCGATCCGGTACGGGCTCCCCGACAGGCTGGGCAGGTCGCACAGGGCCGGGTGCAGGGGGTCGGACCCGATCACCGCCTCGGGCGTGGTGCCCAGCCACCCCTGGCCGACCAGGTCGCTCAGCGCCGCGTGCGCGTCCTCCAGACGCAGCACGCGCAGGTCCTGGCCGGTGAGGTTGGCCTGGCCCTTCAGCGCGCCGCGCAGCGCGCAGGTCAACGCCAGCAGGCGGCTGTCGGCGGTGGCGCCCGCCCGTTCCGAGGCCACGCGCGCCCACAGGTCGCGGAAGAACTCCGCGTGGTGCGGGCCCATCCGGGGCACGCGTTTGCGGTCGGCGGGGATCTTCTCCTGCGGTCGGGTCCGCGCCTCGGCCCGGGCCCGTTTCTTCTCCTTCTTGAGCCGCTTGGACTCGGCGTTGGTGAGTCTGCGGGGCGCTCCTCCCGGGGGGACGCTGATGCCCCGCTCCTTGCAGCGTGCACACTCCATGGCCGCGGCCAGGTCATCGTTGGGCCGCAGGAAACGGGGTCGGGGGATCTCGTCGGGGAGGGGATCCGCACTCGTTGCGGTGTGCTGCGTCATGGTCAGGAGCGTAGCGACGAAGCCGCCCCGGTGTCCGGCGTCCGGAGGATTCTCCGGACCGGGAGTCGGCCCGGCCCCACCGGGCAGGTAGGGGACCATGGGTGAACTGGTGTTGGTCCGGCACGGACAGACCGAGTGGAGCCGCGCGCGCAGGCACACGGGGCGTACCGATCTGCCGCTGACCGGGGAGGGTGAGCGCCAGGCCGCGGCGCTGCGCCCCTCGCTGGCCGCGCGCTCCGTGGGCCGGGTGGTGACCAGCCCGCTGCGCCGGGCCGTGCGCACCGCCGAACTGGCCGGGCTGACCGGTGCCGGGACCGACCCGGACCTGGCCGAGTGGGACTACGGCGGCTACGAGGGGATCACCACCGCCGACATCCGGCGCGAGCGCCCCGGCTGGGACCTGTGGCGGGACGGCGTCGTCCCGGGCGGCCCCGGGCACCCGGGGGAGAGCCTGGAGTCCGTCGGCGCCCGCGCCGCCCGCGTCCTGGACCGCCTCGCACCCCTGTTGGGCGAGGAGGGGCCCGACGTGGTGCTCGTGGCGCACAGCCACGTCCTGCGGGTCCTCGCCGTGCGCTGGCTGGGCCTGCCGCCCTCGGCGGGCGCGCTCTTCACCCTGGCCACCGGATCGCTGAGCACCCTGGGCCGCGAGCACGGACGGCCCGTCCTCACCTCCTGGAACGTGCCGCCCGCGCCCTGAGTCCCGGCGCGCGCCCCGGGTCCTCCCGGGGCGGGGAGGCCGCTCCGCCGCGGGAGGGCCCCGAGCTGGAATTCGGGCGGGTCCGGCCGCGGTGGTAGAAACGCTCAAGCGGACAGAGTTCGCACAACGCCCGGACAACACGAAAGCATCCCCCATGTCACCACGTGCCCTCGCCGCATCCGGCGGGGCGGTCCTGCTCGCGCTCGCCCTCACCGGCTGCTCCCCGCTGCAGGACGCCCTGGCCCGCCTCTCCCACAGCGCCGTCACCGGAACCCCGATCGACGCCTACGACCTGGACCGCGACGCCCCCTTCGCCGGAAGCCCCGCCGAGGACTACGGCGAGGGCTTCGAGACCCCCGAGGCCGAACCCGTCGGCGACTTCAGCCGGGAACAGGTCGAGGAGGCCTACGCGCGGACCCGGGAGCTGCTGGAGGCGGTCTACCTCAACCAGGACGCCGTCTTCCGCGAGGACAACGGCGAGTTCGCCTCCCTGCTCTCCGGCCGGCCGCTGGACTGGTACATGGACAACCTCGGCAACACGGACCCCGAACTCGACACCCGCGGCCTGACCTTCAACCTCACCAACGGAACCGCCGAGCCCGTCGGCGACGTGGTCAAGGTGGACGGGGCCATGCGCGCCGAGGCGGCCCGCGACGAGCAGGGCTGGGACTACCTCGCCGTGCGCACCGAGTACACCATCGTCCACCCCGTGGCGCGGCCCGGGGACGCGGTGTCGGTGCGCCTGGTCACCACCCACCACGGCGAGGTGGCCTTCCACGACATCGGCCTGGACGAGCTGGAGGCGTGGCCGCTGTGGTGGCGCTTCGTGGGCCCGGCGCACTGCCTGGACGAGCACACCTTCACCCCCGCCTACCCCGACGAGTTCTCCGAGGGGGAGAAGCCCGGGGGGCTTCCCCAGGACGCCTACGACCGCGAGGCCGTCGCGGAGGACCCGGACGGCTGCCAGCCCATCAAGGACACCTGACGGACACCGCCCGCCCCGCTCCCCCGGGTCCCCCGCGCCCGGGGAGAGGGGGATAAACCTCCGTAAAAAGTCACTCACGGTGACGTTTTCGGCTCCCCCGGTGGTGCGGCGAACCGGCGCGCGGCACGCCCTCATCATGTTGAATGACGTGCATGATCGTGCGTCGAGTACTTCCCGATGAGATGAACGCCGTCAGCGAACTGCGCGTGATGGCCTACACGGCCGACGGCCTGTTGGACGCGAACCCGGCCTACGTCGAGGCGCTGCGCCTCCTGGGAGCGGACGGGCGCGGTGAGGTCCTGGTCGCCGCCGACGAGGACCGCCTCCTGGGGACGATCATGTTCGACCCCTGGTCGCCGGAGAGCGAGATCGCCCGCAACGCCGACGAGGCCGAACTCCGGGCCTTCGCCGTCTCCCCCGGGGCCCGGGGGCGCGGCGTGGGCCGGGACCTGGTCAACGCCCTGGTCGACCGGGCCCGGGAGGAGGGGATCGCCCGCCTCCTGCTGTCCACGCTGCCCGAGATGGTCGCGGCCCAGTACGTCTACCGCGCCCGCGGATTCCAGCGCGTGCCCGAACGCGACTGGTCCCCCATGCCCGGGGTCGACCTCCTGGCCTACGAACTGGTCATCAAGGACTGAACCCCGCACCGACGCCTGCGCTCCCACCCCGGCCGGGGTGGGAGGCCGGCCGCCGTCAGGAGGGCGCCGGGGCGGGGCTCTCCCGACCGGCGGACTCCGCCGGCTCCTCAGCGGCGGCCTCGGCCAGCGCCCGCCCGAGCGCCTCCCGAGCGAGCAGGTCCAGTACGGTGTCCGAGGCCGGGTGCCCGGTCAGCCGTACGGTGCGCACGAACTCGCGCGCGCACCCCGCGTAGCGCTCGCCGTCCCGCGCCGGGAGGGGCCCGCCCCGGTCGAGCAGGACCGCGTACTCGTCCAGCACCGACCACACCTCCTGGTGGGAGACCGGGCCGGAGCGCGCACCGCGCAGCCGCCGCGCCCACCCGCCCAGCACCGGATGGTGCGCGTACGACTCCAGGACCGCGACCGGGGCCTCCTCCAGCGCGGCCAGCACGCCCGCCGCCCGGACGCGGCGGTGCCAGTCGCCGGGCGCGTCGCAGGCCCCGAACAGACCGCGCACCGCGCTGCCGGTGTCGCGCGCGGCCACCCACCGCTCCAGCAGTCCCCCGGTGTCCACCGGGCGCCCCTCCTCCAGCAGGTCGAACACCAGCCGGGCGTCCATCCGGGCCACGGTCGGGGTGAGCACCACCGTTCCCCCCGACCGGCGCAGCAGGCGCACCATGCAGTGGTCGCCGAGCCCGGTGACCAGGAAGCGGCCGCCGTCGGCCCGCGCGACCGCGCCGAGGCCGACCAGGGCCTCCAGCACCTGGCGGACCCGGGCGCGCTCCCCGGGCAGACAGAGCGCGGCCAGCTGGGCGGGAGTGCGCGCCCGCCCGCTGGTGAACAGGTCGTCGAGCAGCAGGCACGCCGACACCCCGCGCGGGGCGGCCATGGCCGCGAGCGCGTCCGCCCAGACGTCGGCCGCCGCCCCCGGCGCGCCCTCCCGCCACGCCGGCAGCGCCGGTCCGGGCAGCACGCGGGTGTAGGTGGTGCGCAGCAGGCCGCCGTCGCGGGCCACCGCGAACAACGCGGGGATCCGCCGGGGGCACACGCCCACGGCCTCGGCCGCCCGGGCGGCGTCGCGGTCACCGAGGGCGTCGCCCCCCTCGAAACCGGGGCGCAGCGCCCTGCCCGCGCCCACCCACTCCGCCAGGCGCGCGGCCAGTACCAGCGGGGGGCACCGGCGCGCCGCCGCGTCCAGGGCGCCCGGCTCGGCGGGCACCACCGGGGGTGCGGACCCGCGGCCGCCCTCGGCGCGCAACCGCTCCAGGGCGGGCGGCGGCGGCTCTCCGGCCGCCTCCCCGTCCGGTCCGCCGGGGGACAGGTCCACCGCCGCGATCGCGGCGCGCAGCTGGCGCGGACTCTCCGAGGAGCGCAGGAGCCCCCGGTCGACGAGGTAGTCGCACCACGCCAGCCAGGTCGGGCGCAGCTCCCCGGGCACCCGGTCCCAGGAGCGCACGGTGCGGGCGACGGCGCGCACGTCCGCGGTGTACCAGTCGCCGGGGTCGGGCGCGCCCGCCTGCCGGTGCTCGGTCAGCAGGAAGAGCAGGCTGTCGGGGTCCACGGCGGGCCGGGGGCGGATCGTGCGGGCCCAGCTCAGGCAGGCGTGCACGGCGGCATAGATGCTCTCAGTCATGGACCGATCACCAGTCGTGCGAGTCGATGCCCACAGGCTAGCCGGGCGCACCCCTCCCACGTGCGCGAACGCCGAAACCCTCCCGGTTCGGGCCGGGGCCCGACCGAAGCGGAGGCCCGGGCGCCCCGTCCTAGACGTTGACCACCCTGGCCAGCCGGTGCGCCTCGGTCATGTCCGGGTACTCCCACCGCCGCACCATGCGCTCCACCGCCGCCGCGGGAACGGGGGAGTCCCGCCGGTCCAGGCGGGCCCGCAGCACCCGGGGCGGGGCCTCGACGGAGACGATCTCCACCCGCGCCCGGTAGGCGGCGGCCAGGTCCACGCACCGGTCGCGCAGCGACCGGGAGACGTTGGTGGCGTTCCACACGAACGACCGACCCGCCCGCAGGTGCTCCCGGGCGCGTTCGTGGGCGGCGGCGGCCACCGGCCTCTGGTCGCCGGTCGCGCCGGTGCCCAGCTCGGCGCGCAGGGCGTCCAGGCCACCACGGGCAGGCCGGGCCGGTGACGGGCGATCCAGGTGTCCTTGCCCGCGCCGGGCAGCCCCGACATGACGGTCACCGTGGCCCGGGTGTCGTCGTGGGCGGCGTGGTCGGGGTCGCGGTCGGGCCCGCGGAAGAACCAGAACCGGGCGTGGTCGGACGGGAAGTCCCGCGGGCCCTCCAGGCAGCGCTGTTCGGCGCAGTACTCGCCGTACAGGCCGATGTTGTCCAGGACCTCGGCGGTGTCGCCGCAGCGGCGGCCCAGGAGGTCGGCGGTGGCCAGCAGCACCAGGTCGTCGTTGCGTGCCACCAGGCTCACCCGGAAGGCGATCCGCCGCAGGTCCGGCCGCTCCAGCGCCCAGAACGGCACCTGGTGGTGGCGCACCAGGGCCGCCACGTGCTCGCGCCACTCCACGGCCTCCGCGGACGGCCGTTCCGCCCCGGCCTCCCACAGCAGGCGCCGCGCCGTCAGCTCGCCCCGTCGGGAATGGCCGTGCGCGGTGACCCGGCCGTCCTCCTCCCGGCGGGTGCACACCGGTTTGGCGACGTCGTGCAGCAGCACGGCGGCGAACAGGCGCACCCGTTCCGCGCACGGCCGGGACCGCCAGGCGGGCAGCCCGGACAGCGCCTCGCACGCCATCCGGGTGTGGGTCTCCACGTCCCCCTCGGCGTGGTGCACCGGATCCTGCTCCACACCGGCCAGGTCGCGCACCCAGGGCAGGGCCTCGCGCACCCGCGCCCAGTCCAGGTCCCAGCGCGGCGGGGCCGGGCACAGCTCGTCAAACACCCGCATAGAGCACCTCCGGGTCGGCCAGCCGGTTGGCGATCAGCGGCCGGTCCAGCCAGTGCGTGCCCGAGTCCAGGACGGCGGCGGTGAACCCCGCGCGCACCCACTTGTAGCGGCCCACGGTGCGGCCCCCTCCTCGACCTTGACGTAGAGGCCCTCCATGAGGTCGGAGGCGTCGCCCTCGGCCAGGGCCCGGTCGGGGTCGGCTCCGCACTCCCGCGCGGCCTCGGCCAGGGCCCGGCGCCAGTCGGGGGTGCGGCAGGTGGAGGGGCCCACCAGACGGGTCAGGTCCGACAGGTGCTCCAGGGGGCCGCTGTGCAGCACCGGGACCGGCACCACCGGGGTGCCCTCCAGCAGTTCGGCGCGGCGCGGCGTGGACAGCCACTCGCCCTCACGGGTGTCCAGCACGTCGAACGCGCACAGGTAGTGCGGCAGCGCGTCGTAGAACACGGTGTGCCTGGCGTACAGCCACTCCCCGTAGAGCACGTAGCGCTCGCCCAGGCGCGGCCGCAGCCGGTGCGCCACGGCCGCCGCCCAGGCCTTGAACGGGGCGAACTGCCGCTCCCGGGGGCCGCCGGTCAGGTGGTGGCCCCGGCTCCGCAGGCGCGGCTCGCCGCCGGGGCCGAAGCTGATCCCGGCGTTGGCCCCGTCCAGCTTCTCCTCCACGACCAGGTGCCGCCCGGCCAGCTCCGCGAAGGGGGCGGCTGACAGGTCGTGGTCGCCCGGCTGCGGGCGCGAGCCCCGGATGTGCCGGGTCCGCGGGTACTTGTGCATGGACCGGTTTCTACCGGTTCGCCAGCCCGCGCGGCCACCGGTTTTCCGCCCGGTCAGCGCCCCAGGGACGCGGCGTCGGCCGCCGCCCGGCCCTCGTGCCAGCCGTCCTCGCTGGCGGGCCCGCGCACCCGCGAGTAGGTCAGCTCCCCGAAGGCCTCGGCCACGGCCGCCTCCACCTCGCGCTCGCGCGCCGCGAACACCGGTACCAGGTCCGTGCCGGTCTCGGCCGCGGCGGCCTCGTGCGCGGCGCGCGAGGACTCCGCCAGGCGCTCGCCCACCCGGACCGCGAACGCGGACATGAACGAGGACCGGAAGGCCCGCCCCGCCGCCCGGCCCGAGCGGTCCCGCACCGACCCGCTGGCCCGCATCGCCGCCTCGGCCTGCACGAGGAGCGAGGTGAACATCAGCTCCACCGCGTCCACGTCCCCGGGGAAGCCCATCACCGTGCACAGCCCCAGGTCGCGGTCCCACACCGCGCGGCAGTGGTTGGCCTCGGCCACCTCGTGCAGCAGTACCGCCTTGTGCTCGTCGTAGGGGGCGTCCACCGGCAGGCGCCGCCCCGCCGTCGCCTCCGGGTCCCGCCCCGGCTCCTCGGCCAGCAGGGCCCGGTCGATGCTGTGCCGGGCCATCAGCTCCTGGGCCCGCGCGCTGAGCGCCTCGGCCTCGTGCGGGAACTCCGTCGACTCGGCCTTGGCCAGCAGCGCGCGCACCCGGGCCAGCTTGGCGGGGTCCGCATGGGCGGCGCCCTCCGGACGCGGCCGGTAGGTACCCGGGAGGGGGCACAGGCGGTGCAGCGGCGCCAGCACGCGCAGGGCGGCCAGCAGCCGCAGCGCCTCCTCCACCGCCTCGAACCGGGACAGCCCGTGCGCCGCGCACACGTGGCCCAGGTACCCCTCCGGTCCGCCCCAGGAGGGCTCGGCCCCCAGCGCGCGCACCTGCGCGGTCCACCGGGGGTCCACCGTCGCGGGGGAGTGGCGCTCCAGGTCGGCGGCCACCGCGTCCGCGCACACCGCCGCCGCCACCGGGTTCAGCACCCGCCCCGCCTGGCGGACGGTCTCGGCGGGCTGCCAGCCGCGCGTCCAGGCCGAGGCCAGCGCCTCCAGCAGGGCGGTCAGGACCGCCCGGCTCGCCGCGTCGGCCCACGCGGGGTCCTCGGTGTCGGCCAGCCGGGCCGCGGCCAGGTCCACGCCGCCGCCCTCGCGGCCCAGCACCAGCGCGTCGACCGCGCCGGAGACCACCCGCGCGGGGGAGTCCCCGGGTGCCGGACCGGCCCAGGGCTCGGCGGCGGTCCGCCGCGTGCGGCCGCGACCCTTCTTGCCCACGGTCGCCTCTCCTCGGTCGTGTGCTGCTGGAACCGACAGGCCATCGTACCGGCAGGACCGCTCCGCCGGGCGGCGACAACGGCCCGTGTGGGCGAGGTGACCGTGTGCTCCCGGGGTGTCACACGTCGGCCCCGGTGCCCGGTGCCGAAAAACGCCGCTTTCCTGCCGGAAGCATGGCGGAAACACGCGGTGCGTACCGTCGCCTGCACCCGTAGCGACCGATGGAGTCCCCATGAACCAGCGAACCGGGACGGGTGCGCCCGCGGGCGCCGCCCGCCGCCCCCACGACCCGGCCCCGTACGGCGGCACGGACGTGCCCTGGTCGCGGCTGCGCGACCAGTACGGCGGCCTGGCCCCGGTCGAGGTCGCCCCGGGGGTGTCGGGCTGGCTGGTGCTCGGTTACAAGGAGAGCCTCCAGGTCCTGCGCGACCAGGCCCGATTCTCCGCCGACCCGCGCACCCGGGACCCGCGCGGCGCGGCGCCCGTCCCCGGCGCGGCCCTGGACCGCGACGGCGACGAGCACCGGCGGCTGCGCGCGGCCGTCGTCGACACGCTGGCCCGGGTGGACACGCCCCGGCTCGTCCCGGTCGTCGAGCGCGCCGCCTCCCACCTGCTCGGCCGGGTCGCCGCCGAGGGCGCCGCCGACCTGGTCGGCCAGTTCGCAGCCCCGTTGCCCGCCCTGGTCCTCAACGAGCTCTTCGGCCTGCCCGAGGCCTACGGGCACCTACTCGCCGACCTGGCCCGGCGCCGGTGGAGCGGTGACCCGGAGCGGGCCGAACCCGCCGCCGCGGCGCTGGAGGACTACTTCGCCGGACTGGTCGCCCGCAAGCGCGCCGACCCCGGCGAGGACGTCGCCAGCCGGCTGCTCGCCCACCCCCACGCGCTCACCGACGCCGAGGCCGTCCACGCCCTGTCGCTGCTGTGGCGGACCGGGCACGAGCCCACCGCCCACCTCATCGGCAACGGCCTGCTCCGCCTGCTGGAGGACCCGGGCGTGTGGACCGCCTACCTGGGCGGCACCCTGACCCCCGAGGACTTCGTCGACTACGTCCTGTGGACCGACACCCCCATCCGGACCCTCCCCGGCCGCTACGCCACCGCGGACCTGCGCCTCGCCGACGCCCGCGTCCGCCGGGGCGACCCCCTGCTGCTGGGGCTGGCCGCCGCGCACACCGACCCCTGCGTGGCCCGCGGCGGCGACGCGATGACCCTGGCGGGCGACCGCTCCCACCTGGCCTGGGGCGCGGGCGCCCACCGCTGCCCGGCCACCGGCCTGACCCGGGAACTCGTGCGCACCGCCATCGACACCGCCGTGGACCGCCTGCGCGGCATGGTGCTCGCCGTGGAACCCCTCGAACTGCGCTGGAGCGCCTCGCCCCGGGTGCACGGCCTGGTCGAGCTACCGGTGTGGTTCACCGCCACCGGAGAGCGCGCCGAGAAGGACGAGGAGCCCGCGCCCGCCCCGGTGCGCCGGTGGGTGCGCAGGAAGCGCAAGCCCGCGCCGCGCGGCGCCCGCTACCAGGCGCCCCTGGCCGGGCGGGAACCCGAGGAGCGGCAGCCCCGGGCCGTCCCGGTCGAGCGCCGGCAGCGCCGGGCGCCCCGGGGCGCCGGTGCCCGCTACCAGGCGCCCTTCGCCCGTGCCGGGGAACCCGAGCCCGCCCCCGACGCCCTGGAGCAGCTGCTCGCCGCCTGGCGGTCCTCGGACTGACCGCGCCGGGGGCTCAGCGCCCCTCCCACTCGTGCGGGGGAGCCTCGGTGCGCGCCCAGGCGTGCAGCCCGTCCAGGAAGACGCGGCAGTGGCGGACCGTCGCGGCCACCTGCTCGCGTCCGTCCACCCGCTCCCGTGCGGGAAGGTCCAGGCGCCCGGCCAGGAGCCGCTCGACCTCCGAGACCACCCGAAGGTCGTGCTCGGTGGGCCTCGGGTCCCGCAGGCCGCGGACGACCTCCCCGCCCAGGTAGGTCCTGGCGATCGTCCGCTGCAGGCGGGTCAGGGCCTGCTCCAGCCCCTGCGCCGAGGTACGCAGTGAGGGTTCGTGTTCGCTCGCCACCAGTGCGGCCACCACCATCTCCGCCATGTGGCGCAGCGCGGGTTCGGGGTCGTACTCCGGACGGCGCGACCGGTAGGTGAAGGCCACGAGCGGGTACCGGTGCACCAGCTCGTCCACCTCGCGCAGGGTCTGCGCCCAGCCCCGGCACTGCGCGCGGGTGTCGTCGACGCCGCCGGACAGGTGCTCCGCGAACATGCTGACGCCGCCCCGGCCGCGCGTGCCGTCGTGCACCGAGAGCGCGAACCGGTTGCGCGTGGACACACCCCCGGTGACCTCGATGGCGTAGGTGGCCATCCCGGTGAACAGGGTGAAGCCGATCGCCGCACCCACCAGCGAGACCATCTGTCCGGGGGGCGTGTGCGGGGTGAGGTCGCCGTAGCCCAGGACGGTGACGGTGCCGCCCGCGAAGTAGAGGGCGTCGAGGAAGCCGGGGGAGCCCAGGTCGGTCTGGATCTCGAACCCCTCCTCCAGGATCGGCCAGACGACCAGCGCCAGCCCGAGCGTGAGCAGTCCGATCCAGGCCACGAAGGTGAGCGCCACGATCAGCGGTCCGGCCAGGCTGAGCACGCGCCGCTCGCCCCGGGGCAGGCGCGCGCCCGTCACGGCCGCCGAGCGCCACACCGCCTTGCGCGCGCTCCGGGCCACCAGCCCCTCCGCGTCCGGGTGGAGCACGGTGGCGACGGCGTCGCACGTGACCGACAGCATCAACAGCAGTCCCAGGACAGACACGAGAACCATGCCCCCACGCCTACCCGGCCCCCGCGCCGGTATCCGGTGCCCCGGGTCACTCCGCCCCGGGATCCACCACGACCAGTTCGGGGTGGAAGCCCTCGGGGTCCTCCAGCAGGGGCTGGTCGCCGCCGCGCAGGTGGTGGTCGAAGAAGGCCAGACCGTAGACCCGCACCAGTTCCAGGCCGCGCTCCACACCGACGTCGCCGTAGAGGTCGCGCCACTGCTCCGGCGAGTACAGCTCCTCGGCCAGCCCGAGCCGCTCGGTGACCAGGCCCTGGTCGATGCCGTTGGAGTGCCCCGAGCCCCGGAGGCGGATCCACTGCCGCCAACCCTCCAGGCGCGGCCACAGCTCCGCCGTGCCGTGCCACTCGCGGCGCTGGCCGTTCTGCACGAGCGCCAGGGGCTTGTCCAGTCCCTCCTCCAGCACGGGCGGGTAGTAGGGCCCGTCCAGGTTGATCCCGGCGTCCACCCGCTCCTCGGCGCGCAGCGTCTCGGCGGTGGCGGTGCCGCCCCAGGAGTGCCCGGCCATCCCCACCCGGGAGGCGTCGATCACCCGGGACCACCGCCAGGCGGGGTCGGCGCCGGTGAGCCGGTCCAGCAGGAAGGAGACGTCCTCGGCCCGGTTGGCGGCTCCCAGGGCCCAGTCCGGGGTGTACTCCTGGTGCCGCAGCCCGTCGGGGAACTCCACAGGGGAGGCCTCGTGGGCGTGGTCCACCGCGGCCACCACGAAGCCGTGGCTGGCCAGGTCCTCGGCCAGGGAGGTGAACCAGGTCCGGTTGTGCCCGGCGCCGGGGGAGAGGACGACCAGGGGGAAGCCCTCCCGGGTGCGGGCGGGCGGCACGTCCAGCCGCGCGTGGGCGCGCACCCCGCGGTGCAGCACGTCCGGAGGCAGGTCCAGCCCGTTCGCCCGGACGATGAACTCCGACTCGGCCCCGGTCAGGTAGGGCGCCCGCCGCCCCGCGCCCGCCCGCGCCGGGTACCACAGGGTCACCATCAGTTCCCGGGGCCCGCCCGCCCACACGTCCTCGCGGGTCCCGTCCACCAGGTGCAGGTCCGTGGTGCCCACCGGGTGCTCCCCGGTGGGCGCGGGCAGGAGGACGCGGAAGGCGGCGGCGGGCGCCGCCGCGGCCGTACCGGGCGCGGCCAGGGGCAGGAGCAGGACTCCGGCCAGCGCGGTACTGAGAAGCGGTGCGTGGGGCATGGGGAGTCCCGTCGTTCGGTGCCGTCTGGGGCCTCCCACGCTAGGAAACCGCGCCCGGTGCCGTCATCGGGGCCTTCCCCCGTCCCGCCCCGGGGGTCTCCCGGAGGGGAGGGGTGGTGTTGGCGCCACCCCGCCCCGCGACCCGCTCAGGAAGTGGGCTCCACCAGGAGCACCTCCAGGGTGCGCGGCCCGTGCACCCCCTCCACCCGGTCCAGTTCGATGTCGCTGGTCGCCGAGGGCCCGCTGATCCAGGTCAGCGGACGCGCGGGGTCCAGCAGCCGCACCGCCTGCGGCACCCCGTCCACCACCTGATCGGCGCGCACCACGCACAGGTGGTAGTCGGGGACCAGGGTGATCGCGCGCCGCCCCTGGTCGGGCCCGCCGTCCAGGACGATCGTGCCGGTCTCGGCGACGGCGACCGCGCACGCGGTCACCACGCCGTCGGCCCCGTCCAGGTCGCCCAGCGGCACCGGCTCCTCCGCCGTGTCGGTCAGCCAGGCGGCCGAGGAGGCGGACAGCCACTCCCGCGGCAGCCCCGCCGGGACCACCACCCGGGACGCGCCCCGGCGCTCCAGGGAGGCGGCCACCTCCTCGGCGATCCGGTCGGCGGCCACCCGGCGCACCAGCGCCCGGTAGTCGGTCAGCCGGTCCTCCAGCACCTCCAGGGTCGGGCCCACGCCGTGGCTGTCGGCGAAGCCGCCTCCGGAGTCGCGCACCGGCGGCTCGTCCGCGGGCACGTCGGCCAGCGCCCGGCGCACCCGGGCCAGGATCCTCTCGCGGCTGCTCACTGGTTCCCCTTCCCGCGCTTGTTCCACCACTGCCGGAAGGACTCGGCGGGCACCTCGGGGATGTCCCGGGTGTCGGTCCAGGCCCCGGCCATACCGGGCAGGTGCCGGGGAACGGCGCCTCGCCCCAGGCCCGCCGCGCGCTGGACCGCGTCCAGGGCGCGCGGGGAGGACAGCACCGCCTCGGCGCCCGCCATCAGCGCCCGCTCGCCCGCGTGCCCGGGGGAGGCGGCGACCTCCTCGCGCAGGTGCACCAGCACCTCGGGGATGTCGATGGCCACCGGGCACACCTCGTAGCACGCGCCGCACAGCGAGGACGCGTACGGCAGCGCCTCGTCCACCTCGGAGGACATCCCGTGCAGCTGCGGCGTGAGGATCGCGCCGATCGGCCCCGGGTAGACCGACCCGTAGGAGTGCCCGCCGGTGCGCTCGTAGACCGGGCAGGTGTTCAGGCAGGCCGAGCAGCGGATGCAGCGCAGCGCCTGGCGGCCCACGGTGTCGGCCAGCACGTCGGTGCGGCCGTTGTCCAGCAGCACCAGGTGGAACTCCTGGGGGCCGTCGCCCGGCGTGACCCCGGTCCAGGTCGAGGTGTAGGGGTTCATCCGCTCGCCGGTGGAGGAGCGCGGCAGCAGCTGCATGAACACCTCCAGGTCCGACCAGGTGGGCACGATCTTCTCGATGCCGACCACGGAGATGAGGGTCTGGGGCAGGGTCAGGCACATGCGCCCGTTGCCCTCCGACTCCAGCACCACGAGCGTGCCGGTGTCGGCCACCGCGAAGTTGGCGCCCGAGATCGCCGTGCGGGTGCGCAGGAAGCGCTCGCGCAGGTGCACCCGGGCCGCCTCGGCCAGGGCCCGGGGGTCGTCGGTCAGCCCCGGCGGGGCGGGCACGCCCCACTCGGCCATCTGCTCCAGGAAGATCTCCCGGATCTGGGCGCGGCCCAGGTGGATCGCGGGGACCAGGATGTGCGAGGGCAGGTCCTCGCCCAGCTGCACGATCAGCTCGGCCAGGTCGGTCTCGTAGGCGGTGATCCCGGCCCGGGCCAGGGCGTCGTTGAGCTCGATCTCCTGGGTGGCCATCGACTTGACCTTGACCACGTCGGTCTCGCCGGTGGCCTTCACCAGGTCGGTGACGATCGCGTTGGCCTCCGCCGCGTCGGAGGCCCAGTGCACCCGTCCGCCCGCGCGCTCGACCGACTCCTCCAACTGCTCCAGGTAGCGGTCCAGGTGGCGCAGGGTGTGCTCCTTGACCGCGGCTCCCTCGGCGCGCAGGCGCTGCCAGTCCGCTCCCATCTCGTCCACGACCGCGGCCCGCCTGTCGCGGATGGTGTGGGTGGCCTTGCGCAGGTTGTGCCGCAGCCGGGAGTCGTTGACCGCGTCGCGGGCGGCCTCGGGGAAGGGCGGCATGCCCAGGAACGTACCGCTCATCGGGCGGTGACCTCCTTCTCGGTGCTGGCCAGGATCTCGGCGAGGTGCGCCACCCGCACGCCGGCGCGCTGCCGCGAGAGGATGCCGCCGATGTGCATCAGACAGGAGTTGTCCACCGCGCACAGCACCTCGGCCCCGCTCTCCACCGCGTGGCGGGCCTTGTCCGCGCCCATGGCCGAGGACACGTCGCCGTTCTTGACCGCGAACGTGCCGCCGAAGCCGCAGCACTCGGCGGCCCCGGCCAGCTCCACCAGTTCCAGGCCCCGCACGGCCCGCAGCAGCCGGTGGGGGCGGTCGCCCAGGCCGAGCATGCGCATGCCGTGGCAGGTGGGGTGGTAGGCCACCTTGTGCGGGTAGTAGGCGCCCACGTCGGTCACCTCCAGCACGTCCACCAGGAACTCGGTGAGGTCGTACACGCGCGGGGCCATCCGGGCCACCTTGCGCGACAGCCGGCTGCCGCTGGCGCCCAGCCGCGGGTAGTTGTCGCGGATCATCGCCGCGCAGGACGCGGAGGGGACCACGACGGCGTCGGCGCCCTCGAAGGTGCGCACGAAGCGCACCGCCAGACGGCTGGCCGGGCGCCGGTAGCCGGTGTTGTAGTGCATCTGCCCGCAGCAGGTCTGGTCCTCGGGGAAGACCACCTCGTGGCCCAGCCGCTCCAGCAGGCGCACGACCGCGCGCCCGGTGTCGGGAAACAGTGTGTCGTTGACGCAGGTGACGAACAGGGCGATCCGCATGTGCCTCCTTCACGCCCCGCCGCACCGGTGGAGCCACGAACCCGAAGTGGTCTGACCAATCTTGCACTTTTGTGCGTACATTGGCAAGAAAGGCCTGATCGAGCTAGATCGGATCCTGATTGGTATGATCTCTTCGGCTGGGAGTCGCGGGGCGCTCCCGCCGCCGCGACCCCGCCCCCGCAGGGAGGCACCCGTGGGCGAGCACACGTCCGTCACCCGGCGCGCGGTCGACGAGGTCAAGGCCATGATCGCCAGCGGCCGGGTCGGACCGGGCGAGCGCCTGCCCACCGAGCGCGACCTGTCCGCCCGGCTCGGGGTCTCCCGCAGTTCCATGCGCGAGGCCATCCGCGCCCTGACCACGCTCGGCGTCCTGGAGTCGCGGCACGGCGCGGGCGTCTACGTCACCGCCCTGCGCCCCGCCGACCTGCTGGAGACCTTCTCCGTCCTGGCCGAGGTCTCCCAGGGGGAGACCCTGCTGGAGGTCCTCCAAGTGCGTCGCATGCTCGAACCCGCGGCCACCGCCCTGGCCGCCGCGCGGGCCAGCGCCGAGGACCTCGACCGGATCGGCTCCCTGCTGGAGCGCATGGAGGACGCCCCCGACACCGTGTGCGCCGACACGGTCACCGCCGACCTGGGCTTCCACCAGGCCATCGTGGCCAGCACCGGCAACGCCACCCTGGCCGCGATCAACGACGGGCTCTCCTCGCGCACCTTCAACGCCCGCGTGTGGGCGGGCCACCGGGAGGCGGGGCTCACCGCCAAACTGGCCGAGGACCACCGGCGCATCCACGAGGCGCTCCTGGCCCGCGACCCCGACGCGGCGCGGGCCGCGGCCACCGTGCACGTGCTGCGCGTGGAGCGCTGGCTGCGCGCCGACCTGTCCGGCGGCGGCTGACTCACCTGCCGCGCTCGCGCACCCTCTCGGCGAACTCCTCGGCGCGCAGCAGCCGCGCCAGTTCCTCGCGCCGCGCCACGGGCGTCGGCTCCACCTCCGGCTCGGGCTCGGAAACCTCCTGGCCCAGCTCCGCATCTATACCGAGAACGCCGTGGTCCTCGATCTCCTCGATCCGGTGGCCGTCGGGATAGTCCCGCAGGAACTCGGCCACCGCGGAGTCCTGGTCCGCGGCTCCCAGGCCCATGTCCACGTCGATGTCGTCGTCGTACCCCAGGTCCCAGGACCGGGTGTCGAACTCTTCCTCTTCGCTCGGTTCCGTCACCGGCGTCCCCCTCGCGCTCGGTTCCTGTTACCGATGATGCCCTCTCACCACGGGGGCACGCCAGGGCGGCCGCGCGGCGTCGGTGACCGACAGTAGGCTTTCGTCCCGTTGCTGCCAGACATGAACGGAGTACCCCCTGCCGTGCGCGAGCGGGTCCGATCCCTCGTCGACGCCTCCTGGTTCCAGAGCGGCGTCATCACCCTCATCCTCGTCAACGGGGTCATCCTCGGGGTGGAGACCTCGCCCCGCGCCATGGCCGCCCACGGCGAACTCCTCCACGCCGTCGACGTGGTCATCCTGTTCCTCTTCGTCGTCGAACTCGGCATGCGGATGTACGCCCACCGCGGGGAGTTCTGGCGCGACCCGTGGAGCTGGTTCGACGTCGTGATCGTCGGCATCGCCCTGCTGCCCACCTCCGGCCCCTTCGCGGTGCTGCGGGTGCTGCGCGTGCTGCGGGTCCTGCGCCTGCTGTCGGTGATCCCGTCCCTGCGCCACGTCGTCGCGGGACTCTTCCGGGCCCTGCCCGGCATGATGTCCATCCTCTTCCTGGTCATGCTGCTGCTGTACGTGTCGGCGGTCATGGCCACCAAGCTCTTCGCCGACGTCTCCCCGGACTACTTCGGCGACCTGCCCTCCTCGCTGTTCACCCTCTTCCAGATCGCCACCGCCGACGGCTGGGGCGGTATCGCCAAGGACGTGATGGAGCACAGGCCCACGGCCTGGGTGTTCTTCGTGGTCTTCGTGCTGGTGTCCACACTCGTGGCCCTGAACCTGTTCATCGCCGTTGCGGTGGAGGCCCTGGAGAAGGACGACGGGGACCAGAGCAGGGAGGAGGGCGGCGGCGGGGTCCTGGCCGGGGCCGCCCCCGACGGCGGCGGCCCCGACTCCGGGCACGCGGTGATCCTGGCCGAGCTGCGCGCCCTGCGCGCCGAGGTGGCCGTGCTGCGCCGCGAACAGGAGGGACTGCGGAGCTGAGGGCGCCCGGCGGGCTTTCGTGGCAGGCTGTTACGCGCACGGAAGCCGCACACAACGACGAGGAGCCGCCGGATGTCTGCCAGTACACCTCTTCCCCGCGCTGAGGACACCGCAGACCTGGACCGACGCCGGGAGTGGGCCGCGCTGGGCGAGCACCGCGAGCGGTGGGGCTCGACCCACCTGCGCCAGCTGTTCGCCGAGGACCCCGGGCGGGCCGAACGCTACACACTCGACGTCGGCGACCTGCACGTCGACTACTCCAAGAACCTCGTCACCGACCAGACCCTGGGCCTGCTCGGCGACCTGGCCGCGGCCACCCGCGTGGCCGACCTGCGCGACGCCATGCTGGGCGGCGAGCACATCAACCTCACCGAGGACCGGGCCGTGCTGCACACCGCCCTGCGCGCCCCCCGGGACCAGGTCGTGCGCACCGACGGCCGCGACGTCGTCCCCGAGGTGCACCGGGTCCTGGACCGCATGGCCGACTTCGCCGACCGCGTGCGCTCCCGCTCCTGGCTCGGCCACACCGGCCAGCCGGTGCGCCGGATCGTCAACATCGGCATCGGCGGCTCCGACCTGGGGCCGGCCATGGCCTACGAGGCGCTGCGCCCCTACACCGACCGCGGCCTGGAGTTCCGCTTCGTCTCCAACGTGGACGGCGCGGACCTGCACGAGGCACTCGTGGACGCCGACCCGGCCACCACCCTGTTCGTGGTCGCCTCCAAGACCTTCACCACCGTCGAGACGATCACCAACGCCACCGTCGCCCGCTCCTGGCTGCTCGACGGCCTGGGCGACGACTCCGCCATCGCCAAGCACTTCGTCGCCGTCTCCACCAACGCCGAGGAGGTCTCGGCGTTCGGCATCGACACCGCCAACATGTTCGAGTTCTGGGACTGGGTGGGCGGACGCTACTCCTACGACTCGGCCATCGGCCTGCCGCTCATGGTGGCGATCGGCCCCGAGCGGTTCCGGGAGATGCTCGCCGGGTTCCACCTCATGGACACCCACTTCGCCACGGCCCCCGTCGAGCGCAACCTGCCCTTCATCCTCGGCCTGCTCGGCGTCTGGTACGGCGGCTTCATGGACGCCGAGAGCCACGCGGTGCTGCCCTACAGCCACCACATGTCGAAGTTCCCCGCCTACCTCCAGCAGCTCGACATGGAGTCCAACGGCAAGTCGGTCCAGCGCGACGGGCGCCCCGTCACCTGGCAGACAGGTCCGGTGGTGTGGGGCACCCCGGGTACCAACGGCCAGCACGCCTACTTCCAGCTACTGCACCAGGGCACCCGCTTCGTGCCCGCGGACCTGATCGGCTTCGCCAACCCCGCCCCCGACCTGCCCGAGCGCCTCGTGCCCCAGCACGACCTGCTCATGGCCAACCTCTTCGCCCAGGGCCAGGCGCTGGCCTTCGGAAAGGCCGCCGAGGAGGTCGCCGCCGAGGGCGTGCCCGCCGAACTGGTCCCGCACCGCACCTTCGAGGGCAACCGCCCCACCACCACCATCCTGGCCGACCGCCTCAGCCCCTCCGTGCTCGGCCAGCTCGTCGCCCTCTACGAACACAAGGTGTTCGTCCAGGGCGCGGTGTGGAACATCAACTCCTTCGACCAGTGGGGCGTGCAACTGGGCAAGGTCCTGGCCAAGCGGGTCGAGCCCGCCCTGACCGAGGGCGCCCGCGTCAGCGGTCTGGACGCCTCCACCGCCGCCCTGGTGGAGCGCTACCGCTCCCTGCGCGGCTGACCCGGCGGGGCGCGCAAAACCCTTTGCGCGCCCCGCCGCCCCCGGTTAGCCTTTCCCCAACATGCGTTCCTGACATCGAGACCCACGACCGCCGAGCCGGATCCCCGCTCGGCGGCTACCCCCGGTGCGGTCTCGGTGTCAGCGATCCCTCGCTCACGAGCCGGTTCCGCGCATCGAGGCCCACCCCGACACGAAGGGTGGTCCCGCCGTGAACACGACCCCGCTCCTGCGCGCCCGCGACCTGGCCAAGGCCTACGGAACCCGCGTGGTGCTCGACGGCCTCAGCCTCGACGTCGCGCCCGGCCAGCGCCTGGGCCTGGTGGGCGAGAACGGCAGCGGCAAGTCCACGCTGCTGCGCCTGCTCGCCGGGTTCGAGGAACCCGACGCCGGCCGCGTGGAGCGCCCGGCCGACACCGGCTTCCTGCACCAGGAACTGCCGCACCCCCCGGAGACGCCCCTGTCCGCGGTGCTGGACGAGGCCCTCGAACCGGCCCGCCGCGTGGAACGGCGCCTGACCACCAGCGCGGCCGAGGGGAGCATGGGCGCCTACGCAGAGGCGCTGGCCGACGCCGAACGACTGGAGGTCTGGGACGCCGAGCGCCGCGCCGAACTGGTCGTCACGGGCCTGGCCCTGGACGGCGTCGCCCCGGACCGGCCCGTGGGCGCGATGTCCGGGGGCCAGCGCGGACGCCTGGCCCTGGCAGCCCTGCTCATCCGCCGCCCGCGCGCCCTGCTGCTCGACGAGCCCACCAACCACCTGGACGACCGCGCGCTGGAGTTCCTGGAGGAGTACCTGCGCGGCCTGCCCGGCCTCGTGGTGCTGGCCAGCCACGACCGGGTGTTCCTGGACGCGGTGTGCACCGGCCTGGTCGACCTGGACCCGGCCGTGGACGGACCCACCCGCTACGGCGGCGCCTACTCCTTCTACCTGCGCGAGAAACGCCTGGAACGGCGGCGCTGGGAGGAGCGCTACCAGCGCGAACAGGACGACCTCAAGGAGCTGCGCCAGGCCGTGCGCGTCGGGGCCCGCCAGGTCGCCCACAACGGCCCGCGCCGGGACAACGCCAAGATGGCCTACGACTACAAGGGCGGGCGCGTGGACAGACAGGTCTCGCGCCGGGTCCGCGACGCCCGGGGCAGGCTGGAGGAGCTGGAACGCGACCAGGTGCGTAAACCGCCCCGGCCGCTGGAGTTCACGGCCCCGCTCACCCGTGACCCGGGCACGGCCGACGGCAACGCCCTGACCGTGCGCGACCTGGTGGTCCCCGGGCGGCTGCGCCTGGAGCGCCTGGACGTGCCCGCGGACGGGCGCCTGCTGGTCACCGGACCCAACGGCGCGGGCAAGTCCACGCTGCTGTACGCCCTGGGGCACCGGCTGCGGCCCGCGTCGGGCCGGGTGCTGTGGCGGCGCGGCGCGTCGGTGGCCCTCCTGGAACAGGACGTGGTCTTCCCCGACCCCGAGCGGACCCCGCGCTCGCTCTACGGCGACCGCCCGGAGGCGCCGCGCCTGACCGACCTGGGCCTGGTCGCCCCGCGCGACCTCGACCGCCCCGTCGGTGTGCTCAGCGTGGGGCAGCGGCGCAGGCTGGCGCTGGCGGTCCTGGTGGGGCACGCCCCGGACGTCCTTCTGCTGGACGAGCCGACCAACCACCTGTCCCTGGCCCTGGCCGAGGAGCTGGAGGAGGCCCTGGGCACGGCGCCGGGGGCGGTGGTGGTGGCCTCGCACGACCGCTGGCTGCGCCGCAACTGGTCCTGGTCCGAGCTCCGGCTGGTCGACGGAGAGGAGGCCGCCCGGTAGACCCCCGGGGGCGAAGGCGGAACCCGGGCCGGTGTCCAGCCCTCCGGGGGCTGAAGGAGGAGCGTCGGGGCTGGTCCGAACCCCGGGGGGCGGAGCTTCCGGCAGAGGGCGACCGTGCGCCCGTGCTCCCCCGGGAACGACCGCGCGCGGCCCCGTGACCGGCGCGGACGCTGGAAACCCCGCCACACCTCGGGCAAGCTGTGCGTATCCGTGCATGTACGCAGGGTGATATCGCTGTGACGGCTGATGTGGGGGTGGGGCGCAGGTGACCGCGCCGATGGACGCGCCGGAGTCGTCCCGGCACGCCGACCCCGAGGCGGCGGCCGCGGAGGGGGCGGACGCGGCGAGCAGGTCCCTGCGCCAGATCGCATGGCAGCGGTTCCGCCGGGACCGCGTCGGCATGGCCGGAGGCGTCGTCGTCCTCCTGCTCATCCTCGTCGCCCTGTTCGCTCCGCTGCTGGCCTCCTGGTTCGGCGACCCGCCCAACGAATTCCACCAGGACCTCATCGACCCGCTCACCGGCGGCGTCCTGCGCGACCCGGACGGTCCCTCCACCGAACTCGACCCCTGGGGCGGGATCAGCTCCGAGCACCTGCTGGGTGTGGAACCCGTCAACGGCCGCGACCTGTTCAGCCGCATCGTCTACGGGGCCCGCACCTCACTGCTGGTCGCCACGGTGGCCACCCTGGTCTGCGTCGTCATCGGCACCGGCCTGGGCGTGGTGGCCGGATACTTCGGCGGTTGGGTCGACGTGCTCATCAGCCGGGCCATGGACATCTTCCTGGCCTTCCCGCTACTGCTGTTCGCCATCGCCCTGGTCGGAGTCATCCCGGACGGCGCCTTCGGGCTGAGCGGCAACAACCTGCGCATCGGTGTGCTCGTCTTCATCATCGGCTTCTTCAACTGGCCCTATATCGGCCGCATCGTGCGCGGGCAGACCCTCACCCTCAAGGAACGCGAGTTCGTCGAGGCCTCCCGCAGCCTCGGTGCGGGAAGCGCCCACATCGTCTTCCGCGAGATCCTGCCCAACCTCGTCACGCCCGTCCTGGTCTACTCCACCCTGCTCATCCCCACGAACATCCTCTTCGAGGCGGCCCTGAGCTTCCTGGGCGTGGGCATCAACCCGCCCATGGCCACCTGGGGCGGCATGCTGGACAACGCCCTGCGCTTCTACACCACCTCGCCGCACTTCGTCATCATCCCGGGCCTGGCCATCTTCGTCACCGTCCTGGCCTTCAACCTCTTCGGCGACGGGCTCCGCGATGCCTTCGACCCCCGCTCCTCCGACTGACGGCCCGGCCGGGCCGCTCGTGTGCCGTTCGCTCCCCGTACCGCTCCCCGGGCCGCGCGGCCCAGCAGACCGATCCGACCAGGAGGCAAGGTGACCACTGACCACTTCACACACGCGGTTCCCCCCGGGAACCGTCGCGGACGCCGCGGCGGCAGCCGCCGCACGTGCGCGGCACTGGCCCTGGGCACCGCCACGGCGGTGCTGCTGGCCGCCTGCGGCGGTGCCGGCGGCGGAGGCGGTGGCGGCGAGGAGGTCGACGCCGAGTTCAACGAGGGCGAGAGCTCGGTGGTCAACCCCTCCGACCAGACCGGAGGCACCCTCCGCTACGCCATCGCCTCCGACTTCGACTCGCCCGACCCCGGCAACACCTACTACGCGTTCAGCTGGAACTTCAGCCGCTACTACGCGCGCACCCTGCTGACCTACACCGGCGAGCCGGGGGAGGCGGGCACCGAGCTCCAGCCCGACCTGGCCGAGGCCCTGCCCGAGGCCAACGAGGACTCCACCGAGTGGACGGTACGGCTCAAGCGGGGCCTCAAGTACGAGGACGGGTCCGAGATCACCGCGCCCGACGTCAAGTACGCCATCGCGCGCAGCAACTTCGGCGACCAGGCGCTGCCCAACGGCCCCAAGTACTTCCGGGACCTGCTCGCCGACTCCGAGGACTACGAGGGCCCCTACGCCGACGGCGCGGACCCCCTGGAGGGCTTCGACGGGATCGAGACCCCCGACGACCACACCCTGGTCTTCCACCTGAACAAGAGCTTCGCCGAGTTCCCCTACGTGCTCATCCAGCCCCAGACCGCACCGGTCCCGCCCGAAGCCGACCGGGGCGTGCAGTACCAGAACCGGGTCGTCTCCTCCGGCCCCTACGAGTTCGACGGCGACTACCGGCCGGGCGTGTCCCTGAACCTGGTGCGCAACGACCAGTGGGACGCCTCCACCGACCCCACCCGGCCGGCCCTGCCCGACCGGATCGAGGTGCAGCTGGGCGTCGACCAGAACGAGATCGACCAGCGCCTGGTCAACGGTGAGCTGGACGTGGACCTGGGCGGGACCGGGGTGGGCCCGGCGATGAAGGGCACACTCATCACCGACGAGGCGGAGAGGGCCAGCGTCGACAACCCGCAGAGCAACACCCTGCGCTACGTCAACATCAACACCGTCCTGGAACCGCTGGACGACCTGGCCTGCCGCCAGGCCGTCATGTACGCCGCCGACCGCGACGCCCTCCAACGCGCCTGGGGCGGTGACACCGGCGGCGACATCGCCACCCAGATCATGCCCGCCGCACTGCCCGGCGCCGATCCGAGCATCGACCCCTACCCGTCCCAGGACAACAGGGGCGACCTCGACATGGCCCGGCAGAAGCTGGAGGAGTGCGGCCAGCCCGACGGGTTCTCCACCTCCATCGGCGTACGCGCCGACCGCCCCACCGAGGTGAGCACGGCCGAGGCGCTCCAGCAGGCCCTGGCCCGGGTGGGCATCCGGACGCAGATCAAGCAGTACCCCTCCGACACCTACACCAACACCCAGGCCGGTTCGCCCGACTTCGTGCACGAGAACGGGCTGGGCCTGACCGTGTACGGGTGGGCCCCGGACTGGGCCAGCGGCTACGGGTTCATGAGCAAGATCCTGGACGGCGACGCCATCCGGGACGCGGGCAACGCCAACATCTCCGAACTCGACGACGAGCAGATCAACGCGTGGTTCGACGAGGTGGTCACCCTGGAGGACCCGGACGAGCGCGCCGAGATCTACACGCGGATCGACCGGAGGGCCATGGAGCAGGCGGCGATCCTGCCCGCCGTGTTCGAGCGTACGGTGCTGTACCGGCCCGCCAACCTGACCAACGTCTACTACCACGTGGGTTACTCGATGTACGACTACATGCCCCTGGGCACCACCCGGGAGGAGTAGGGCCCCGCGGGGAAGAGGGCGACGGCGTCACCGAGGCGCGCAACCCGCTGCGGGACGGGCGGATGCTCGGCGAGGAGCGCCCGCACCGGCTGCTGTCGGAGTGCTCGGGCATCTCCGCCTCGGCTGTGGCGGACCGCCTCGCCCAGGTGGTGGACGACTGGCTGGACGGCGGCGAGCACGACGACGTCACCGTCCTCGCGGTCCAGGCCCCCGCGGCCGCTGGGAGGGCCGCCCACGGGGCCGTCGGAGACCTCCCCGGGAGAGCCGCCGGGGACACCGGCGGGCTCATCGAACGCGCGGCCGACGACTTCTTCGACGGGGTCCGGTCCCTGGACGACGGGGGCGCCCTCGACGTGGTCCGCGCGGCCCTGGGCCGGGGCGCGGACCACGAGGCGCTGCTACTGGACGTCATCGCCGCCTCCCAGGCCCGCGTGGGGATGATGTGGCAGGCCAACGAGTGGTCGGTGGCGCGCGAACACGCCGCCACCCATGTCAGCGAGCGGGCGATCGGCCTGGTCCTCGAACACGGCCTCGCGCGCGCCGAGAGCCCCGCGAGCCCGGGATCGGTGGTCGTGGCCTGTGTGGACGGGGAGTGGCACGGCCTGCCCGCGCGGCTGTTCGGCGACGTGCTGCGCCTGCGCGGCTGGCGGGTCACCTTCCTGGGGCGAGCGTCCCCGTCCGCCACCTGGTCCGCGCGCACGCCATGATCACCGCGGCCAACCGCACCGGCGTGCCCGTCATCGCGGGCGGGAGCGGGTTCGGCCCCGACGGCTCCCTTGACCGACCCCTGGCCGGCGGAGGAGGCGCGGGAACCGTCCCCGGAGTACGCGAGCCTGGTCCGGCGCCGCCGCGACCTGGTACGCCTGGGGACGCGGCGGTCGTGTGAGGCCTACGAGGCCCGCGGCCTGCGCCTTGAGGGCGCCGCGCTGGACCGCACGGTGGAAAACCTGGGGCACGTCATCGACTTCCTCCTGGCCGCACTGTACGTGGGGGAGTCCGCGGTCTTCACGCGGTTCGTGTCCTGGACCGGCGCGGTACTGCGCACCCGCGGGGTGCCCGTCGACAGCGTGGCCGCGGTGCTCGGCCTCTTCGAGGGCGAACTGTTCGACTACCCCGACACCCGCGCGGTGCTGCGCGCGGGCCGGGAGGCGCTCGGCCGCCGCTGAGCCTCCGGCCGTCGGGCTCTCCGCCACCGAGCCCGCCCGGCCCCTGTCCCCGCTGCGTGCGGGCACGCGCGTTCCGCGCCCGGGGGCGGGCGTAGAGTGGGGCCATGCCCGTTACACCGGTCCCGGGGCCGGAGCGGCCCCGGCGGGGCGGGGTACGCGCGGCCGAGCTCGTGGCCTCGCTGAGTCTGGCGACGGACCTCGGTATGAGGTTGCCCGTCGAACACGGGCTGCGCAGCACCCTGGTCGCCACGCGTCTGGGTGAGCGCCTGCGGATCGGCCACGAGACCGCCGTCCAGGTGTACTACGGCTGCCTGCTCTTCTACATCGGGTGCACGGTCGACTCCCAGACCAACGCCGAGCTCTTCGAGGACGGGGCGCTGGTCGAGCACTTCACCCCGGTCATGTTCGCGAGCCCGCCGCGTACCGTGGCGGGGCTGGCCGGGGCCCTGGCGGGTACGAGCGGACCGCCGCCGGCGCGGGCCTACCGGGTGGCGGTCAACCTGCCCAGGGCGGTGGCCGGGCACAGACGCCACCTCGCGGCGATGTGCGAGGTCGCCCGGATGATCGTCGAACGCGTCGGCCTGCCCGGATGCGTGCGCGAGCTGTTCGGCGATCTCACCGAACGCTGGGACGGCAGGGGCGATCCCGGGCGGCTGCGCGGCGACCGGGTCCCGCTGGCGGTACGCATCGTCCACGTGGCCCGCGACGCCGCGTTCCAGTGCCTGCTCGGCGGCGCGGAACACGCGGCGCGCACCGCGCGCGGACGCGGCGGGCACGCCTTCGACCCCGAGATCGCCGCGCTCCTGGCCGACCGCGCCGAGGAACTCCTGGCGCCTGACACCACGGAGAGCGCCTGGCACGAGGTCCTGGCCCGGGAGCCCGCGCCGGAACTGGTGCTGCGGGGCACGGAGATCGACCGGGCCCTGGCGGCGGCCGGGGACTTCGCCGACCTGCTCTCCCCGTACCTGACGGGCCACTCCTCCGGAACGGCCCGGCTGGCCGAGGCCGCCGCCCGCCGCCTCGGCCTGGCGGAGGAGGACGTGTCAACGGTGCGCCGCGCGGGGTTCGTCCACGATCTGGGCCGCGTCGCGGTCCCGCCCCGGATCTGGGGCAAGAGCGGCCCGTTGACGCCCGACGAGTGGGAACAGGTGCGGCTGCACACCTACCACGGGGAGCGGGTCCTGTGCCGCTCACCGTTCCTGGCCGCACTGGTCCCCGCCGCCGTCTCCCACCACGAGCGCCTGGACGGCACCGGCTACCACCGGGGGCTTCCGGCCCCCGCCCTGGGCCCGGCGGCCCGACTGCTCGCCGCGGCCGACGCCTACCACGCGATGACCGAGCCCCGCCCCCACAGGGAGGCCCTGTCCCCGGCTCGGGCCGCCGACGGCCTCGTCCGTCAGGCCCGCGACCGGCGGCTGGACCCCGGAAGCGTCACCGCCGTACTGGAGGCGGCCGGGCAGCGGGCCCCGGGGCTGCCCAGGCCCGCCGGGCTGACCGGGCGCGAGGCCGAGGTGGTCGCCCTGCTCGCCCGCGGCCTGCCGACCAAGCGGATCGGACGCGTCCTGGGTATCTCGGCGAAGACGGCCGACCACCACGTGCAGAACGCCTACGCCAAGATCGGCGTGTCCACGCGTGCGGCGGCCGCCCTGTTCGCCATGGAACACGGGCTCGTCGCCTGGGGTGAACTCCCCATGGCCCGGGAGCGGGGTCCCTCCTAGCGTGGGTCGTGTACCGCCCGGAACACCGACCGGGCGCCCACGCGGGGAGGCGGCCATGAAGCTCCAACGCGACGCCGACACGTCCACCGTGGCCGAGCGAGGCCGTGCGGCACCGGACGCCGGGACCGTCCGGACCACGTGGACCATGTGGTCCGCCTGGGCCGGAGTCCTGGGACCGGTCCTGTTCACGGCGGCCTACATGGCCCAGGAGGCCTACCGGGGCGCGGACTTCGACTCGGTCGCCCTGACGGTCAGCGCCCTGGAGGCGGGGCCGCTCGGCTGGATCCAGCAGGCCAACTTCGCGGTCTTCGGGCTGCTCACGATCGCCTTCGCCCTCGGGCTGCACCGCGGGCCACGTCCGGTCAGAGCCGGGTTCGCCGGTCCGGCGCTGGTCCTGCTGAGCGGCGTCGGACTCCTGCTCGCCGCGGCGCTGCCGTTGCGCGCCGACGCGGCGGGCAACGTCTACGACCCGGGCGGCCACCTGATCGCCGGGATGACGTTCTTCCTGGGCAGCGCGGTGGGGCTGCTCGCCCTGGCCCCGCGCCTGGCACGCGATCCCCGCTGGAACAACCTGGCGGCCTACAGCGCGGTGGCGGGCGCGGTCGCCCTCGCGGCCTTCGTCCTCCAGGTCGTGTTCGTCCTGCCGGAGGGCGCGCCGCTCCATGACTGGGCGGGTCTGGCACAGCGGCTCGTGCTGCTCCTGGTGCTGTTCCCGTGCCGGATCGCCCTGTCCGCGCGGCTGCTGCGGGTCGCGCGGGAGCGCTGACCGGGCGGGGCGCCGGGGACGACGGCCGTCCCCGGCACCCCGCGCCCCGGCCCGGACACCATTGCACACTGACACCGGCCGGAATAAGTGTGATCGACTGATCGCACTGGGTTACGGTGTTCACGTCGGGACGGCGTCCGTCGGGACGGCGTTCACCGTCCCCGCCGCCGGGCTCCGGAGCCTCCGCGCCGCGCGGAGGACGGCCGAGGACAGAAAGCGCACTCCTTGCTGACCTACATCCTGCGCCGCCTGGGCGCCGGGCTGCTCTTGCTGGCGGTGGTCACCATGGTCACCTTCGCCATCTTCTACGTGGTGCCCCGCTGGGCGGGGCGGACCACCGAGCAGCTGGCGACCATGTACGTGGGACGCGCCCCCACCCCGGAGGCGATCCAGGCCACCATCGACCGCCTGGGCCTGGACAAGCCCATCGTCGTGCAGTTCGGGGAGTTCGTCCGGGGGATCCTGCTGGGGGCCGAGTACCGGTTCGGCCGCGACACCGTCGAGTGCGCGGCGCCGTGCTTCGGCTACTCCTTCCAGACCTACCAGGAGGTCTTCCCCGAGATCGTGTCCCGCCTGCCGGTGACGGCCTCGCTGGCCGCGGGCGCGGGGGTGATCTGGCTGGTCGGCGGCATCCTGGTCGGCGTGGTCTCGGCGGTGTGGAAGGGCAGCCTGTTCGACCGGGTGGCGATGGCCGTGGCCCTGGCCGGGGTGTCCCTGCCGATCTTCTTCACCGGCCTGCTCGCCCTGGCCTTCCTCGTCCACGCCTGGGGGCTGTTCGGAACGCCCGGCTACGTCCCCCTGACCCGGGACCCGGCCGGGTGGGCGCAGGGACTGCTTCTGCCCTGGGTGACCCTGGCCTTCCTGCACGCGGCGATGTACGCGCGCCAGACCCGGGCGGGCATGCTGGAGACCCTGGGCGAGGACTACATCCGCACCGCCCGGGCCAAGGGGCTGAGCGAGCGCACCGTGGTGCTCAAGCACGCGCTGCGCCCCACGCTCACCCCCATCGTGACCATCTTCGGCCTGGACCTGGGGCTGGTGCTGGGCGGCGCGGTGCTGACCGAGCAGGTGTTCTCGCTCAACGGGATCGGCCGTTACGCGGTGAACGCCATCACACAGAGCGACCTGCCGGTCATCCTGGGCGTGACCCTGTTCGGGGCGTTCTTCATCGTCATCTGCAACCTCATCGTCGACCTGCTGTACCCGCTCATCGATCCGCGCGTGCGCATCCACGGATAACCGGTCGGTTCCGCCGCAACGCCGCACCGGTGAAGAAGGGGTTCCATGAGTCAGTCCGTATCGTCCGGCGTCCCGCCCGTCGTCCGCGTGGACGACCTGCGGGTGACGTTCCCGACCATGGACGGCGACGTCCACGCGGTGAACGGGTTGTCCTTCGAGGTGCCCGCGGGCGGTGCCCTGGGCATCGTGGGCGAGTCCGGC